>NZ_MZGX01000013.1 GCF_002051585.1 Ruminiclostridium hungatei
AAATACTCTCGAGTGATTTTAATTTTTTCAGTAACCACTATTCTAAATTTTTGTGGCATAAAAATACTCCCTTCATGATAAACAGTGTTTGTTATTTCACTGTCTCTCATAAAGGGAGCATATCATTTACCAATCCGGTGCCTGTTTTTTACGTAAACCTTGTCTGGATTTTTGTTTACTCTATGCTTGCAATTTTAACATCAATATCCACATCTGCACTGTAGTCCACTTCGTCGAATTCAAAGCCGAAGAGCCTGAAGAATTCCTTTCTGTAGCCTTCAATATCGGATATCTCCCTTATATTTTCATTGTTTGCCTCAGCCCAAAGCCTTGCCACCTCAGCCTGCACCTCCGGACGCATTTCCCAGTCGTCCATGCATATACGGCCTTTTTCGTCAAGTTTCATGTCTCCTGAATAAACCCTGTCATTAAGCATTCTGTACATTTGCTCTATAGTACCTTCATGAATATTCATATCCTGCATCACCTTGAACAAAACACTTATATAGATTGAAATCACAGGAATCGCAGCACTGGCCTGGGTAACCACAGCCTTGTTTATGGATACATATGCCTTGAGGCCCATGTCCTTATTGTTCTCTGTAAGCTTTATGGCTGTGGCCTCAAGATCATCCTTGGCCCTGCCTATGGTGCCTTTTCTATAAATGGCATGGGTCATTTCAGGCCCTACATAGGAATATGCAATTGTAACAGCTCCCTGTTCCAGTACATCGGCCTCTTTCAGGGCCTTCATCCACATATCCCAGTCCTCACCGCCCATAACTGCCACGGTCTGTCTGATTTCCTCCTCATCAGCAGGCTCAATGGTGGACTCCGAAACCTGCTGGGTGTGAAAATCCACAGTTTTAACCGTGCTCGGACTGCCTATAGGTTTCAGCGCCGAATTGAACACCTCTCCCGTTACAGGATGTATCCTTCTCGGGGAAGCAATGCTGTATATGACCATATCCACCTTGCCAAGATCCTTTTTTATAAGTTCAATAGTCTGCTCCTTGATTTCGTTTGAAAATGCATCTCCATTTATACTTTTTGCATACAGGCCTTCCTCCCGGGCAAACTTCTCAAAGGCGGCGGAATTATACCAGCCTGCGGAAGCTGTTTTATTTCCCGAAGCCTGTCTTTCAAAAAACAGCCCTATTGTAGCTGCACCGCAGCCAAAAGCCGCTGCTATTCTGGAGGAAAGTCCATACCCTGTGGAAGCACCTATGACAAGCACCTTTTTGGCACCGGATATTCTCTTTTGCTTTTTAACGTATTCAACCTGCTGCCTTACGCTATATTCGCAGCCTGCAGGATGAGAGGTCGTACAAATAAAACCTCTGAATTTTGGAGTTACAATCATAATAAACCTCCTGGTAAGAAATTATTTATTATAGTTATTATTATTCACAAAACCAATTGCATATAAAACTTTTATGATTAGTATAACACATTTTGGAATAAATTAAAACTAGATATTATTACTTGGTTATAAATATGAATTGTAATAGAATTCAGCCTTTTAGCACGGAAACCATACCAGATAGATGCACAAGTGCTTCCAATTCACATATGTAAAAAAGGAGGTTTTAAAAAAATGCTCACATCTTGTACACATGCACCAGTTGCAATAGAATAGATTTTGTTTCATGGATTATGTTTATTGTCTCACATCTTGTACACATGCACCAGTTGCAATGGATGTTGACGCCGAAGGTGAAGCCCCTCCTTGCTCACATCTTGTACACATGCACCAGTTGCAATCCACGACCCTGGCCCGTATGCATTGTGTGGTCCACTCACATCTTGTACACATGCACCAGTTGCAATGGATATAACCTAAAACTAAAAAATAACCTTTTCACTCACATCTTGTACACATGCACCAGTTGCAATAATTTGTACTGTGTGAGGTTAAAAATGACAGAACTTCTCACATCTTGTACACATGCACCAGTTGCAATAGCACATATTTAAAACACTTCCGTTATGCTCACTTTAGCTACTTAATGTGCGAGTCTATACTTTATCGCAATTCTTGTATATGTATAAAACGTCCGAGCGGTCTTTTATACTCGGAATTTCAAACGGTGCTAACCGTTTTTACCTTATCGAGTGTTTTGCAACCACACAAGTATGGATTTATGCCACTTCTCGATTTAAGGGTGTTGAGCCACCCCAATTGTTTACTTATGTTTCGCACTTTAAAAATTCTAATATTATTTTATCAATGTCCGGTGTTGCTATATTTAATGATGCATTATAATCTGCATTCACCTCAAAGCCACAATCAATACATTTAAATTTTGCTTGTTCTGGTCTGTTATCTCGGTGTATATATCCACATTTACAACATCTTTGGCTTGTGTATTGCGGGTCAATCAGTTTTACTTCAATCCCTTCCAATTCGGCTTTATACTTGACTTTTTGTTGCAAATCATAATATGTCCAGTTCTTTAAAAACACATTATCTGTGTTAATACCTTTTAAATCTTCCATTTGTATAATTCCACAACCATTTTTTATTGCAAACTCTACTATAGCTTTTGAGTATTTATGATTAATAGTATTCCGAAAGTTTGCAACTTTATCTTTAGCAAATTCTATAGGTTTTACTCTTGTTTTAATCCCGTGACCTATCCTCCCCTCTCCGCATTGCTTTCCTTGTAGCTGTAGTTCCTTTATACGCTTTTGAACTTGCTTCCTAAAGTTATCGATTTCCCCACCGCTGATACTTCTACGAGCAGGGGAATTATAAACTGCCATATATACTGGGTGAACAATTCCAACGTCAATACCTAATATATTGTCACGGCTTTTATCTGGTTTACTTATCTCGAAAGAATATGATAAGTTTAAAAACCACTTGTTTTTTTCTCTTAGTATCTGTGATGCAGATATCTTATATTGTCCTGCAATACACCTATCTAAAACATCTCTATTACTTTTATTACCTTCATTTATTAACACTGAAAACTGACCAGAATTTCTATCCAACTCCTTTTTATATATGTTTGAGGCAAGTGAAAGAGCTACTATATAGCCATCATCACTTTTCTCAATATTCATGCTTTTGTTATGTAAATCAATTGGTACATCTGCTCTAAAACAAGCTATTGATTTGTCTCCTCGTATAACATCCTTTGTATCTGTTTTCCACCTTTGAACTGCTCTTGTTATGGATGTTGTTAAGTTTGCAGTATTCAGCCTTTGATAGATTGATTTTAGTTTATCATAAGCATAACCTCTCATATCCGAATATCCAAAAGTTTCTCTCGTTTTGGGATATTCTCCTTTAGCTATTTTGTAATCTGAAGAATACCCTTGCCATTCCCAACAATATTGAATTGTCCTATTCATTATTTGACGAGTATCATATTGAATATCCCTTAATACTTTACCAAACAAATCCCAATTACAATCTATTGGCTTAATTATTTGATATCTCATTACTTTTGTAGCCATTATGCACCTCAAAATGTATCATAAATGAATCCAGAGTTAATAAACTATTTACAAATTATATTACGATATACAAGTTTATTCAAATACCGGGAAATTTCGGTTAATACCCCTCACACGACTCGGAAGTAAGCCAAAAACATATATACAGGCTATTTTAAAAATACAACCTGTATAATACGTGTAAATATTCCACACTCCGATAATCATAACAGCAAAATATTTCTGCAACTGTTATTCTCTTGACAAAACAATCCTGCTTGGTATTAACTCTAAAAATTCAAGTCACCCAGTTTCCTAAAAAATAATAATATAGGGCTTTGGGATGACTTCATTTAAAGATAACCTCTTCGCATATTGTAGAAAGTGACATAATAAAACAGCACTTTTTTCAGATGGGCTTCATCTGAAAAAAGTGCTGTTAAAAACATTATTATGAAAGCTTTAATTACTGAGCGTCAACCTTAGCCATGTGCTCGATAAGGCTAACAACCTTGTTTGAATAACCCCATTCGTTGTCATACCATGATACCAGCTTAACGAAGTTTCCGTTTAATGCGATACCGGCTTCAGCATCGAATATTGAAGTACGTGCATCGTGGATGAAGTCAGTTGAAACAACCGCATCTTCAGTGTAACCGAGGATACCCTTGAGGCTGGTTTCTGAAGCAGTCTTTACAGCAGCTTTGATTTCTTCGTAAGAAGCTGCTTTTTCAAGTCTTACAGTCAGGTCAACAACTGAAACGTCAGCAGTAGGAACTCTGAATGCCATACCTGTCAATTTTCCGTTCAATTCTGGAATAACCTTTCCAACTGCCTTGGCAGCACCGGTGGATGAAGGAATGATGTTTCCGAGGATTGATCTTCCGCCTCTCCAGTCTTTGTTTGAAGGAGCATCAACAGTCTTCTGTGTGTTTGTAGCAGCGTGAACTGTAGTCATAAGACCTTCAACGATACCGAAGTTGTCGTTGATAACCTTAGCCAAAGGAGCCAAGCAGTTAGTAGTACAAGATGCGTTTGATACAACAACCATGTCCTTAGTATATTTGTCATTGTTAACGCCCATAACGAACATTGGAGCGTCATTTGAAGGAGCACTGATAACAACCTTCTTAGCTCCGCCCTTCAAGTGAGCTGAAGCCTTTTCAGTAGTAGTGAATACACCTGTTGATTCAACAACGTATTCTGCACCGCAAGCTCCCCAAGCAATAGCTGAAGGATCCTTTTCAGCAAAGAAAGCTATTTCTTTACCGTTAACAACTAATTTACCGTTAGCTGTGCTTACTTCGCCGTCAAATTTACCATGAACTGTGTCATAAGTTAACATATATTTGAGATACTCGAGATCGATGAAAGGATCATTGATTCCCTTTACTTCTACGTTAGGGTTGTTCACTGCAGCCCTGAAAACAAGACGTCCGATACGTCCAAAACCGTTAATACCAATTTTTACTGCCATTGTTGTTACCTCCTAAGTTTTTTTTATTAATTTGAAACGATGTTAATTCGTCTCTTAACCAAGCAAATTAATGCTTATCAACATAGTAATTGGTTTCAATTTCCTAAACCAAAACTAATTCTATAATATTTCAAAAACATTTTCAATAGTGTAAACAGCTAAATTAATAATTATTTAACAAAGTTCAACTGTATATTTTTCAACAAAACTCGCGGGATTATATGAAAGTTTGGCTTTCCTCAACCCTTCCAGCCCCAAATCCTGCTCCCGGTTCACATATTCCATGTGCGACCACTGGTTCGCCAGGAACTGCTGGTTTATCAAAGGATACAGCCCATGTATCTCCGCATTTGCCTTTTCTATATGAATAACCACCGTGTCACTGCTGAGCTGTTCACCTATGGTAAAAGCCTGGGGGACACCGTCAACCTTAATGATTGCGCCTTCCAGCTCCAGACTCTCGTAATTTTCAAGCAGGTCAAGATTCGCCTTTCTCTCGGCAATAAGGCTGTCACTCTCGGTATAGTTTCTTTGGATACACCACTTTTCCAGTATGTCCTTGCAGTCGGGAATATTTGAAGCTGTAATTTTTTCGTATTCAAAGGAATATAGCTTCTTAAACTTGTTTATATGATTTCTCTTTCCGTCCAGTTTCTTTCCGGCAAGTGTGGAAAGGCTGCCCACAGAGTACAAATAGTCAAAGTTGTCCCTGTCTTCGCCGGACTTAAAGCATAAGCCAAGGGTTTCCAGAATGGAAAGCTGCTGGGTCGAAACCCTTTTCATGACAAAATTCCAACCCATTTCGGCAAAATGCTCCCTCATAATATAAAGAGTACATTTCAATTCATCTATCCTTTTGTAATCGCCTATCGGAAAAAAGCAAAAGGGTACGCCCGATTCCATTACTGACATTATGCATAAAAAATCGTTTACTACGCTATAGCTTATTTTATAATAATCTCTCCACATAAAGAAATTTGTGAAGTTCAGTTCAGATACTCTTAAATCGGACAGTCTCAAATATCTGTCAAATATCTGCTTGTCGTCTATGGTTATTTCTGAGATTTTTAATGTGATTGTTTGCAACACAAGTCCCCCTAATTTTCCCAACGGATACGGTACGTCGTAAGTCAGTTGATATTCTTCAGAATTGAAATCAAAAACACTACGGCATTTTCCATATCGGTTATTGATATTTGTTCATTAACGCTGTGAACCTTGGTCATACCCACACTTAGGTCCACTGCCTGAATACCCTTGGAGTTTATAATATTGGTATCACTGCCTCCGCCGGTGGTCACCGCTTCAAAAGTAAAACCACTGTCGTCAGCGGCTTTTTGCATTATTTTAATAATCTGGGCATCAGCTTCTATATTGAAGGCCGGATATTCATTTTCCGATGTAAATTCTACCTGTCCTCCCCATTTTTCCGCCGCCTTTTGGAAGCATTCCCGCATATGCTCGGTCTGGGCCTGGAGCTTTTCAGCATTGCGGCTCCTTGCTTCCGCATTTATTATAACTCTGTCGCAGACTATATTTGTTGCAACACCGCCTTGAATTATTCCGATATTTGCAGTAGTTTCCTCATCTATCCTGCCCAGCTTCATTGAGGAAATGGCATCTGACATTATGGAAAAGGCACTTATGCCGTTTTCAGGCTCCATACCTGCATGTGCCGCCTTTCCCTTTACAACTGCATTTATCTTGTTTTGTGACGGAGCCTTTACAGCAGCACAGCCGATTTTGCCGTCACTGTCCAGTACAAAGCCGTATTTTGCATATATCTTGCTGAAATCCATATGCTTTGCACCCAGCAGGCCGATTTCCTCCGCTATGGTGAAAGCCACCTGGATATCTCCATGTTCAATATTCTGTTCTCTGATTAACTTCAAGGTCTCCAGTATTATGGCTATACCCGCCCCATCGTCGCCGCCCAGTATGGTTGTACCGTCGCTTTTTATTATATCCCCGTCAATCACCGGCTTTTTTCCCGTACCGGGAACCACCGTATCCATATGCGCCGTTATGAGGACAGCCGGGACAGCCTTATTTCCCTTTACGGTGCATATGACATTGCCGCACTGGCCTCCCAGCTTTTGTCCGGCATTATCCTCAACAGGTTCATAGCCCAGTGCCTTAAGCTTCTGCTTAAGCGTGTCACACATCTGTCTTTCTTTTAAGGACAAACTGTCTATTCTTACAAGTTCCAAAAACTCATTAACCATTCTGTCTCTGTTAACCAAATCCGACCCACTCCTTAAATTTTCTGGTCATCCCTGATATTTATCTAAATCCGGCCCCAGCTTTTATTTGCCGGCCGGCGTTTTTGCAGCACAATAAAATCGGGAGTCACTCCCATTATAATATACCCAATTTTTTATATTTATCACAGGTTTGTTTTTAAGTCCAATCATATTTAACCAGCTTCCCCTGGATTTTCATGTTTTCAAAGTTTTTTTGCCTCAGAGCCTCATACAGGACTATGGCCACCGAATTGGACAGGTTCAGTGACCTTATTCCCTCGTTCATGGGAATGCGTATGCAGGTTTCCCGGTTTTCCTTCAGCAATTCCTCCGGCAGGCCTGCGGTTTCCTTGCCGAAAAGAATGAAGCAATCCTCCCCATACTCTATGTCACAATAGTTATGGACAGCCTTGGTGGTGGAGAAATAGAGCTTACCGTCCCCATGCTGCTTAAAAAAAGCCTCTATGCTTTCATGATATTTAATGGTGGCTTCATCCCAATAATCCAGTCCGGCTCTCTTAAGATATCTGTCTTCTATGGAAAACCCCAGAGGTCCCACCAGATGCAGGACAGAACCCGTTGCGGCACAGGTTCTCACAATGTTGCCGGTATTCTGAGGTATCTCAGGTTCTACAAGTACAATATTAAGCGACATAAAGCAAGCTCCTTTCATACGCCGAATGCTCTTCTAAAATGCACTCAACAGAAAAAGATGGCATACACCATCTTTTCGCTTATGAATATATTTTATCATTTTTATAATTATATAATCAAATTCTAATCTTCAACAGATATATCTATTTCCAGAATTTCTGCATCATTCAGATAAAGCGGGATACAAATAGTTTTCATTTTTGAAGGTGTAATCTGAAGATTTTCACCCAGCAGTAAAGACGGAGGTGTAATCTCTATGCCTATTCCCTTGTTATACAATATGGTAGCAGTATTTCCTAAAATCATATTAGTCAGTTCGGATAATGCGCTCTTGGATATCTCATTCAATTCGTCCACCGGCATTCCGAACATCATAGCTGATGCAATCTTGAAGGCCACCGACTTGGTCATGGTAAAGATGGCCTGACCTCTTATCTTTCCAGTTATACCTACAATAATCAGAATCGACTCTCCCATGTAGGGAGAAGACTTCAAAAAAACCTTGCCCAGTCTTGCATCTACATTGGCAACTTGCTTTAAGACTGTCTGACTTGCTTCGATAAAAGGGTTTATGTATTCTATATTCATCTTTGTCCACCTTGTTTTCCATAGATTAAATTCATATTTAATTGTATGAACAAAAAACCATACTTAATTATATAAAATATTTATACAAAATTCTATATTTTTTTTAAAATTCCTCTTAATATCCATATTTTTGTTTAATTTGTCGCATTAGTCAATGTACCTTTCATAAATTATTTATAAAATATTTTTATACGGCTGGATAAATATATTTTATCCGCAAAAAAATGGAATAAAGCCAGGACAAAAATATTATTCCCGGCTTTGTACCTATCTTTTTGCCTTAGGCTTTGATACCACAGACATGATATAACCAAAAAATATCGCTGCTCCCAGGCCGGCTGCCGCTGCCTTGAAGCCACCTGTCAAGGCTCCCATCAGACCCGTTTGCTCAACCTCCCTGAAGGCGCCCTTTGCCAGGGTGTAGCCAAAGCCCGTAAGGGGTACGGTAGCCCCTGCACCGGCAAAATCCACAAGCTTCTGGTATACGCCAAACGCAGTCAGCAGCACTCCCGCCACTACAAACACAACCAGAATCCTGGCCGGTGTGAGTTTTGTCTTGTCTATAAGCACCTGACCTATGGCACAGATTATTCCTCCAACTAAAAAAGCGTTTATA
This sequence comes from Ruminiclostridium hungatei, assembly GCF_002051585.1. GTDB lineage: Bacteria > Bacillota > Clostridia > Acetivibrionales > DSM-1351 > Ruminiclostridium > Ruminiclostridium hungatei. Next base: position 9,023 of record NZ_MZGX01000013.1, read on the forward strand.
TAGCTCATATGCAAATCTCCAATCCACCTGTTACGGAATATTTTAAGAATAAATTATTACAGCCCCCGCGTGAAATGCGCACTTTAACCCGGCTTTTCAATCCAGACTCCTGTGAATGCTCACCGCATGTGCTATACCAGGAATACTCTCTTTCTGCTGAGTACTTATGGGGCTCATTAATGCTCCGGTGGCAACGAACAGCACCCTTTTGAGATTGCCCTTCATCATTTCCTTGTACAGGTGTCCTGCAAACACTGTGGCTGAGCAGCCGCAGCCGCTCCCCCCCGAATGTGTGTCCTGATCCTTTGTGTTGAAAATCATGACTCCGCAGTCATTAAATCTGTTTTCCAGGTCTATCCCGTTCATATTAAGCAGGTCAAGGCATATCTTTTTTCCCACCTTGCCCAAATCCCCCGTTACAATCAAATCGTAGTAATCAGGAGTAAGTCCGGTGTCGGCAAAATGGGTCAGTATGGTATCGGCTGCCGCCGGGGCCATGGCCGCTCCCATATTGTTCACGTCGCTGATACCCATATCGTTTATTTTTCCTGTAGTTACATATCTGATATATGGACCGGTCTGGTCCGAGGTCAGCAGAGCAGCGCCGGAGCCCGTCACTGTCCATTGAGAGGTAGGAGCCCGCTGGCTTCCCAATTCCAGAGGATATCTGAATTGCCTTTCTGCAGAGCAAAAATGGCTTGACGTCATGCATACCACATTGTCCGCATAACCTCCGTCTATGAGCATACTTCCAAGGCTCATGGATTCCGCCATTGTGGAGCAGGCCCCATACAATCCGAAAAAAGGGATATCGGTTTCCCTGAGGCCGTAATTTGCGGCGATACACTGGTTCAGCAAATCTCCTCCCAATACATATTCTATCTGGTCATTGCTAAGGCTCCCCTTCTGAAGCACCTTTGACAGGGTTTCTCTTACCAGCTTGCTCTCGGCCTTTTCCCAACTGTCCTCACCCCACAGTTCATCAGGGATGATATAGTCAAAGCTTTGTCTGAGAGCACCCTTTCCCTCCTTGGGGCCTACAATGCTTGCGGTAGCCTTGATGGACGGCGGATTTTTAAATATGACCGTCTGTTTGCCTATATGTCTTTCTGCCATTTAACTGTCTCCTTGAACATAAAAAAGTCGATTACTGCGGTCTGAAAACCGCTTAAATTATAAAGTAGTGAATTATACCGACCAGAATCGAGGCGCATATGCCGAAAACAATTACCGGGCCTGCTATCACAAACATTTTGGCTCCTGTTCCCATTATATAGCCCTCTGTCTTAAATTCCATGGCCGGAGACACAACAGAATTTGCAAAGCCGGTTATTGGCACTATTGAGCCTGCTCCGGCAAACCTGCCAAGTTCATCGTATACATTCAGAGCTGTAAAAAATGCTCCCAGAAAAATCATTATGGCACTGGTAAGACCTGATACCATGTCGGAATCCAGGCCTCTGCCTTTGAGCCAGTTGAAAATCACCTGCCCGATGACACAAATGATACCTCCCACAAGGAATGCCTTTATTATATTCAGAAATAATTTTGAATTGGGAGAAACACTTTTAACATATTGCGAGTATTCCTCCTTTGTAAAACTCTTGTTCATAATACCTCCATAAATCTTTGATAATCCAAACATTTAATATTCTTTGCAGATATTCAGAAATTATTATAAAAATTGAATTAACTTGTTGTGCTGGTTTAAAGCAGTCAGAAAGCTGCCTGGATGCAGCAACTTGACCATCCAGGGACTTCGTGGCAATCCATTTCCGTATGTGGGAGGAGCACCTTTTAGAAATAACACTTTAGGAGAATTCTTTTATTGAAAACATATGACACAGAATCAAGTTCAACAGATCAGTTCAATCCGGGAGGCTTCCGTGAAAAAAACAAAAACCGCCTTCTTTGGGACGTCCTCCCGGGAAGCGGTATAAATGGCTATTATGGCAATTATGATTGAAAGCAGGATTAAACCTATGATTATTAATGTAGTTCTCTTTTTGAAGCTGTGGATTATACGCTGCATATAAACATCTCCTGTCCTTTTAAAACCTGCTGAAAAAAGCCCGCCTGAACAGTACTTTATGACTTTGCTGTTCGTGCAAGCTCTTTTTGCTTCAACCGCCGAGCCAGTGGCATCAATTTCCGTTTGCAATCATTTTATGCTTTATATCCTTCAGAATTTTCTTTTCTATCCTGGACACCTGTACCTGTGAAATACCCAGCAGCCGTGCAATCTGCACCTGGGTTTTCTCCTTGAAATATCTCAGGATTATTATCTGCCTTTCTCTGGCGTCAAGGGAATCCAGAATCTGCCGGATGGCAATCTTGTCTATCAGGTCAACCTCACTGCTGTTATTGTCGGCATTTATCCGGTCAATCAATAAAATCGGCGTATTGTCGCCCTCTCCCACAGTGCTGTAGAGTGATTCCGGAGTACAGCCCGCTTCAATTGCCAGCACAAGTTCTTCCGGCGAAACATTCATTCTTTCGGCTATTTCATTGACACCCGGCTCCCGTCCCAGTTCCTTGCATAAAATTTCCTTGGTAATCCGGGCTTTTGATGCAATCTCCTTCAGCGACCTGCTCACCTTGATTATCCCGTCGTCTCTTATAAATCGCTTAATCTCTCCAATAATCATAGGTACCGCATATGTAGAGAATTTCACATCATAAGACGCATCAAACTTGTTGATGGCCTTAATAAGCCCGATACTCCCTATCTGATACAAATCATCAATCTCATAGCCTCTGTTCTGAAACCTTTTTACAATACTCCAGACCAGACCCACATTTTTTTCCACCAGGGTGGCCTGGGCCTGCCTGTCTCCGGCTTTAGCATTTATGATAAGTGTAAGAACCGCTTCATCAGTTATATCCTTCATAGCTTACCTAAACCTTTCTGTCACATATAGCACATATTGCCGATTTCAATCATCACTTATAATCATTATTGGCAATTATTAAATTTTTATACATAAATAGAATTTATTTACATATATATGCATAAAAATTTCCTGACCAGATTACGGCAGTAATGTGAATCAGGACTTTATATTCTTAAACATAGTAACAGTGGTTCCCTTATCAGGTTCAGATGCAATATCTACGCTGTCCATAAAGCTTTCCATAACCGTAAAGCCCATTCCGGATCTCTCCATATCGGGCTTGGAGGTATACAGGGGCTGGCGTGCCAGTTCTACATCCGCTATCCCTTTTCCCTCATCGGAGATAACAATTTCAATTCCGGTATCATACAGCCTGCAAACCATTTTTACAATACCGGGGTTGTTCTCATACCCGTGAATGATTGCATTTGTTACAGCTTCCGAAACAGCAGTCTTTATGTCTGCCAGCTCTTCAACCGTTGGATCGAGCTGTGATGCAAATGCGGCAGCCACCACTCTCCCAAAGGCTTCATTATTTGATTTACTCATAAATTCCAGTTTCATTTCATTTATAAGCTGCATAACAACTCCCATCTGCATGCGTGTCAAATTTATCGACATGCTTAAAAAATATTGATAAAAACCAAACCCGGCTAGCCGCACATGGACGACAAGGCATCCTCCACAGCGGCATATGCAGGTATGATTTTCAGTACTCCCGACATTTCAAATATCTGCATTATCTTTGGATTGGCATTTACTATTGCGGCCCTTCCGTTGAGTTTTTTGATATTGTTGTACCTGCCCACAACTACTCCTATTCCGGAGCTGTCCATAAAATTCACACCGGAAAAATCGAAAATAATGTTTTTGACCGTGGCCTTGATGATTTCATTGTCAAGCTTCTGCCTCAGATACTGGGCGGAATGGTGGTCCATATCCTCCAGGATTTTGATTACCAGCGTCGTACCCTTCTTTGATAGTTTAACATCCAAGTATATTGCCCCCTTTTATCATTAGAAACATGATATACTTTTCGATATTTCCCCGGATACACCTTCATTTTACAGATATTCTTTTCATATTGTCCCTCAATTGATCCGCAATTTCATCCAGCTTCCTCAATCTGTGATTCACTCCTGATTTTCCAAGCCTTGGGTGGAGCATGTCTCCCAGCTCCTTAAGGCTGGCTTCACCGTATTCCAATCTTAAGTTGGCTATTTCCACCAGGTTCTCCGGAAGCTTGTCTATACCCATGACAGACTGTATAAGCCGTATGTTGTCAACCTGTCTGACAGAGGCGTTGACCGTTTTCTCAAGGTTTGCCGTTTCACAGTTTACAATTCGGTTTACGCTGTTTCGCATATCCTTCAGAATCCTTACATTTTCCAGCTCCATCAAGGCACTGTGGGCACCGATAATATTGAGAAAATCAACAATATTCTCTCCTTCTTTTATGTATGCTACAAAAATTCCCTTCCGGGTAATTATTTTCACATTGATACCATAGTCCGCAAGCAGCTCCTTTATTACCTGGGCACAAACATTGTTCCGGGTGGAAATCTCAAGATGATAGGTTTTCTCCGGATCACTTATGGACCCTCCGGATAAAAATGCTGCACGGAGAAAGCTTTTTTTGCAGCAGACCCTTTTCAGGTGCTTTGTGAATCGATTGCTGCTCTCCTCCGAAAATGCACTGATTCCAAAATCATAGAGTATTTTGTTTATAAGCTGCATGGAGGCCAGAATAACAGAATAGGAAACATGCTTTTTCAGCTTGCTGCTCCTTCTTATGGCAACCTCCGGGCTTATGCCGTAAACCTTTCTGATTGTGGAATATATCCTTCTGGCGAAAGCGGCATTTTCAGTAACCATCCTTACATTCCTGCTGTTTTTATCGTTTGAAAAAAGGTTACCCGTCAAAATAACCCCCAGTACTTCAGCCTTCATGCAGCAGGCATCGTGCTGCAATTCTACTCTGCAAAGCTCGTCCTTAACAAGGGTTGAAAAAGACAAGTCATCAACTCCTTTCAATAAAAGACCGCCATTAAAAGACCGTCATTTAAGTCCTGCGTCCTCAACGGCAGCCCTCAGAATCTCCGCCACGCTCCAGGCCTGGGCAAAGCAGCCTCTGGGCTCATAGGGATTGTTCCCGTCAAATATCTCTGAGATACTGCCTATTCCTGCGTCCTTTATATGATCCGAAAAGGGCAGTATAAAGTCCAATGCTTTTTTTCTTGCTGCTTCAGTGTTTCCGTTGACTCTGACATAGGCCTTTATAAATCTTCCCAGCAGCCAGGTCCACACCGTCCCCTGGTGGTATGCCCCGTCCCTGCTCCAGATATCGCCGGAATAGGTGCCCCGGTATTGAGGGCTGTCCTGAGACAGGGTTCTCAAGCCATATGGGGTATACAATTCCCTCCACACCGTTTCCACAACGCTTCTGGCCTTGCTTCCCTCCAGTACCGGATAGGACAATCCCACCGCAAGTATCTGATTGGGCCTCAGACTGCCGTCGCTGCCTGCTTCATTTACCACATCATAGAGGCATTGGCGGCTCTCATTCCAGAAGACCTTCACAAAGGCTTCCTTCGCTTTTGAAGCACACTCATGGTAAATATCCGCATCTTTAAACTCCTGTGCCAGCCTTGACATTATCCTGAGACCGTTGTACCACAGTGCATTTATTTCAACAGCCATCCCATGCCTTGGAGTGACTACCCAGTCTCCCACCTTTGCATCCATCCAGGTCAGTTGGGTTTTCTCGCTGCCGGCAGTCACCAGCCCCTCCCGTGTCATTTTTATATCAAAAATGGTTCCATTTGTAAAGCCTGCGCATATATTCTTCAGACAGGGGTAAATTTCCTGCTTTATAAATTCATAGTCCCCCGTATATTCCAGATAGCTGTTTACAGCCTCAAAGTACCAAAGCGCGGCATCCACACTGTTATATGCCGGTTTTTCCCCGTCGTCGGGAAACATATTTGGAATGAGTCCGTAGTCCACGTATTTTGAAAAAGTATACAGGATTTCCCTGGCATCCTCAAATCTTCCGGTGGCGAGGGTCAGTCCGGCATATGCTATCATGGTATCCCTGCCCCAGTCTGTAAACCAGGGATACCCTGCAATGACGGTTTTTGCGTCTGTGGATTTCCTGTAAACTATAAAGTTGTCGGCAGCCAGTACCAGCCTTTTCAGCAGTTCATTGGAATAGCCCGGCTTTTTCAGCAGGAGTTCCAGCCTGGCGTTCTGCCGGTCTATTATATCCTCTGCTCCATTTCCGTCACCGGGGCAGGAGTTTACAGCGGCATCACCTGAAAAATCTTCCCTGACAGCTTCCGCAAAAGGCAAGCCGGTATTCCGGCAGGACGCCTCAAAAGAAACGGTTCTGCATTCCCAGGGTTTCAGGCGTATGCTGAAATAACCCGGAATGTAGTGATCCTCCATGCAGTCCAGCCCTCTTTCCTGCTCCTTGCCGTAAAACATGTTGTAAAAGCAGGTATTATCAAGCTCAACTGCTTTTCCGCAGCTTACCCCCATGTGAAGGGTAAGCTGTTCCCCTTCTGCAGAAACAGTCATCTCACTGTCGGAATATTTCGGTACAAAATTGAAACGGCTCCGGCGGCTGCTGTGATGATGGTCCCTGCAATTTACCAGAGGAGTGAGCCTGAACTCCGCCTCCCGGGAACCGTTTCTGATTTCGTAAAGAACTGCGGTGGTATTCTCCATATGTTTCATGGCTATCTTTTTCTTGACGATAATGTCCCTGCAGTTATAAGTAAACTCGGGCAGGTAGTCAAAGGTTACCCTTGTCAGATACCGGTATCCGTCATTGACATAATTTCCGGTTTCAGCTCCTCCTGTTTGAAAGGACGCCAGGGAAATATGGCTGCCGTCCTCCCACACTATGTCTTCAAGCAGATTGGACAGCAGCAGGAACCTGCTTGTGGGGGGCTTGAGGCAGCCGACCAGCAGGCCATGATATCTTCTGTTGTTGGAGCCTATCAAGGACAGCGATGCATAGCCCCCGATACCGTTTGTCAATATCCATTCCCTCTCGGAACCTTTATAGTAATCTTTCCAATAGCTTTTCCCAAACTCCATTAACATCACCAAAATCCTTTAATCAGCCCATTTTATTAATCCTGTCCCGTGAATAGTAATAGTCCAGAATCCTTTCCTTATCCTTTGAAAGCACCAGGTCCGAAACAAGCTCCATGATCTTTTTTGCCAGCTTGTTGGAATCATGCCTTACATAATTATTGTTTATGGCTTTAAAATCACCTGTAATTATCTCAATTCCAAGCTTTTCAACCTCAGGGGCGTCAACCCTCACCAGTTCCGCACCATCCAGCCTGTACCTTTCCTCCAATTCCCCGGGAATGGGAGCGGTATTGGCAATGCAAAAATCTATGATTCCCTTGCGGGAGTGTTTCTCTATGGCAGTAATATGATCTCCCAGGGTATATCCTTCCGTTTCACAGGGTTGGGTCATGACATTGCAGACATAGACGATAATCGCCTTTGTCCCCGCCAGAGCATCACAAACCCCCTCAACCAGCAAATTGGGCAATATGCTTGTATACAGGCTTCCCGGACCAAGCACCACGATATCCGCCTCCATAATGGCGGCAATTGCCTCCTCCAGTGGTTTGACCTTGGTCTGGTTAAGGAATACCCTGTTTATCCGGGTCTTGTTTTCCCTGTTTCTATGCCCTATATTGTGCTCCCCCAGTATTGTCTCTCCACCCTCCATCTCGGCACAGAGCCTGACGTCCTCAAGGGTTATGGGGAGAACTGTTCCTGTTACCGCAAGGACATCGCTCATCTTTTTCACCGCTTCCTCAAAGCTTTCGGAAATTCCGTCCATAGCGGCCAGAAAAAGATTGCCGAAGCTCTGTCCCTTCAGCATTCCATCCTGAAATCTGTATTGAAGCAGCTTCTGCATTATGGGTTCGGTATCTGCCAGAGCAAGTATGCAGTTCCGTATGTCTCCGGGAGGAAGCATTCCCAGGTCCTCTCTGAGCACTCCGGAACCGCCTCCGTCGTCAGCCACCGTTACAAGTGCGGTCAGGTTGGAGGTATACTGCTTTAAACCTCTCAGCATTGTTGAAAGGCCTGTTCCCCCGCCAATGGCAACAATTTTAGGTCCCTTTACCAGAATTCTTTTTTCATGGAGCAGATTGCTCAGCCCCTCCGAATTCAGAGCAGTGTTTATATTCCTGTAATTAAAATCCTTGAGTATCGCATTTATCAAAGCCCTTAAGGAGCCTATCACCGTTATGACACCCAGACAGGCAAGCAAAAGCATTGAAACAATGAATAAAATACCATTTCCGTAATACTTAAGTGTTAAAACAATGCCCGTGCAAATTAACGTAAGGCCCGCAACCAGCAGCAGGCTCCACCTTCTGATCCCCATACCGGGAATCCATAAATCCGAAGCCCTCATTTTACAACTCCTCTGCCATCTTTCTCTATATCCCTGTGTTCAATAATCACCCTGTGCAGCTTTTCTTCCAGCCTTCTGAAAAGTTCATCGGCTATGGCAACCGACCTGTGCCTGCCTCCGGTACAGCCTATGCCGATATCCAACTGGGATTTTCCCTCCTTGATATAATTGGGAATAAGAAAATCCAGCATATCATCCAACCTGGCAAGAAAAGTCCTGGTTTCCTGTGCATCCAGCACAAAAGCTCTGACCAGCTCATCCTTGCCGGTTTTATGCTTCATGGGTGCGATATAGTACGGATTTGGTATGAACCTGACGTCGAAGACCAGGTCGCAGTCGGTTGGGATACCATACTTGAAACCAAAGGAAACGATATTGATTATTATACCTTTAAAAGTTTTCCCCTCCAGGAATATACCGTTTATTTCCTGCTTAAGCTGCCTGGTTGCAAGGGTTGAAGTATCTATTATATAGTTGGCCTTGGACTTGATTGCCTCAAGTGCTTTTCTCTCCTCTTTTATCCCCTTTATCAAACGGCCCTCCAGGGACAGGGGATGCTGCCGCCTGCTTTCCTTATATCTTTTTATCAGAACGGCATCGTCGGCCTCCAGAAAAAGTATTTCGTAGGAAAAGCCCGACTGTTTTACCTCGTTCAAGGCCGGAAGCAGGTCATGGAGCAATTCTCCCCCTCTGATATCAATAACCAGAGCAATTTTCTCCATTTTCCCTTCACTCTGGGCACTGATTTCGGCAAATTTAGGAATCAGCGCCGGGGGCAGATTATCAACACAGAAAAATCCGATATCTTCCAGATATTTAGTTACAAGGCTTTTCCCGGCACCCGACATTCCCGTTACTATTACAAATCTCATGTGTATATGTCCCCCATATCTTCTGTGTAAACTCAAAGGTCTCCGATTATCCTTATCTCCGGTTCCAACTGTACGTTAAATTCGCGGCTCACTGTAGTTTGTATGTGCCTTATCAATGCAAGCACATCCTCACAGCTTGCGCCGCCTGTGTTTATTATAAAGCCGCTGTGCTTGCCGGAAATCTGCGCTCCACCTATGCCAAAGCCTCTCAGCCCGCAATCATCAATGAGCTTTCCTGTAAAATGACCCTTTGGCCTTTTAAATACGCTGCCTGCACTGGGCCACTCCAGCGGCTGCTTGTCGCGGCGCTTGAAATTGAAGTCCTCCATAAGTGCCTTTATGTTTGCAGGATCAGCCTTTCTCAGCTTTAGCCGGGTTTTAAGCACTATCCCTCCGGTTTTCTGTATTATGCTGGTTCTGTAGTCAAAGCCGTGCTGCTCTCCTCTGACGGTAATTATAGCTCCCTTTCGGTCCATATACTCCGTCTCGGCTGCAATCACAGACATTTCGCCCCCATAGGCTCCTGCGTTCATGGTAACCGCACCGCCTATTGTTCCCGGGATTCCTTCTGCAAATTCCATCCCCGAAAGAGAATGTGCCAGAGCCAGCTTTGCTGCTTTTGATATGAGCATTCCGGCCTCAAATTCCAGAGTATCCCCGTGTACGGCAAAGCCCTGCAGATTATCATATATTTTTACAACTACTCCCCTGATGCCCTTGTCTGAAACCAGCAGATTTGTGCCATTTCCCATAATCATATAGGGAATCCCTTCTGCGGCAAAACACCTTACCATTTCACCCAACTGTCCCATTTCCCCCGGAATCACAAGAACATCGGCCGGGCCGCCTATTTTGAAAGATGTGTGACGGCTCATAGGTTCATTAATTAAAACTCTTTCTTCTCCTGATATTGAAGCAAGCCTTTTAACCAATTCTATATTATCCAAATCGTAGCACTCAACCTTCCCATGAGATGATAAGCTTTGCTGTTATCATTTCATAATATCCTTTAATCTTTTTTTCTTTTCCAGCAGATAGCTTTCCATTTTTTCAGCAGAGGTTGTAATAACCAGCTCCTCCGGCAGGTCTGCCTCCTCCAGCACTCTTTTCACATTGTCGAAGCGTCCGATGCTGAAGCTGATATGGGCATCTGTTCCGGTAGTTACCCTGACACCGTGCTTTTTGCACATGCGGGCTATCTCCAGACAGTTTTTCTCACTCCCCTTCCTGACAGTAAAGGAGTGATTGTTTATCTCCAAAAGCTTGTTGTTTTCCTTTGCGGCTTTCACTACCCTTTCAATATCAATTTGAAACTGAGGATTTCCGGGATGAGCCAGTACATCAATATATGGGTTCTCAAGTATCCTGATTGCCGCTTTGGTGTGATTTTCCACCGTGGAAGGGGGTATGCATATCTCATGAAAGCTTGCCAGCACCAAATCCAGGTCTCTTAAATAATTGACGGGCAGGTCCACCTCGCCGTCATAACTTATTATATTGAGCTCAACCCCTTTTAAGATGCGTACCCCGTAGAGTTCCCGCGGTATGACGCCCAGGTTTCCGAAATGGTAACGGAAAGGGGCGCCGTTCATGGCCGGACCGTGATCCGACATATTTATCATGCTGATGCCGTTTTCAAAAGCCTCTCTGGCATTTTCCTGTATGGTACTGTAGGCATGACCGCTTGAAATAGTGTGTGTATGTGTATCTACCAGTAAATTCATTTTGCCTCCTTTTCAGACTTCCATACCGCTGCGGCAAACAGCAGCTATTATGAAAATAGCTTCCACCAAGTAATTATTGACATATTTGGCGTAAGCTATTTCACTTGATATTCTTTAGAAGCCTCTTGTATTTTTAATCCTTAAAGCCTGTATCCTTGTATTCGGTGGATTTGTTGATATTGCCCAAAACCCTTTCACTGAGCACCTTGGCAGCATTATACCCCATCTTCTTCTGCCGGTTGTTCATGGCAGCAACCTCAACTATGACCGCCAGGTTTCTTCCGGGGCTGACGGGTATGGTAAGGCAGGGCACGGTTATTCCCAGCACCTCTGTAAACTCTTCCTCCAGCCCCAGCCTGTCATAGACCTTCTTGTCATTCCAGTGCTCAAATTTTATAACCAGATTTATGTTTTCGGTCATTTTAACAGAACCTACACCATAGAGGTTCTTGACATCCAGAATACCTATGCCTCTTATTTCTATAAAGTGCCTTATAATATCGGGAGCGGTTCCCACAAGGGTCTTATCCGAAACCTTCCTGATTTCCACATTGTCATCTGCAACAAGCCTGTGTCCTCTTTTAACCAGCTCCAGGGCTATCTCGCTTTTACCCACTCCGCTTTCACCCAGAATGAGGATTCCCTCACCGTAAACCTCTACCAGAACACCGTGAGTGCTGGTTCTTGGCGCCAGTTGCAGGTTCAGATACCTGATAACTCCGCTCATAAATCTGGAGGTAACATCATCTGTTCTCAGAACAGGTATATTGTACTTTCTCCCCACATCTATCATCTCGGGAAAAACGCCAAGTCCCCTGGCCACTACCATACAGGGAAAGCCGCATTTAAAAAAGTTATCCAGCCTCCTGTACCTGTCTTCCTCCCTGAGCTGCATGAGATATGCCGTCTCTCCCTTACCGATAATCTGCATTCTGTCAGTTCCGAAATACTCCATATAGCCTGCCAGTTGTAAGCCGGGCCTGTTTACATCCGCTGATGAAATCTCTATATTTTCATAGTCCTTGCAGCCTGTAAGCTCCTCCAACTGAAACTCTTCCATTATCTCTTTTATCGTCACTGAAAACATATATTAGCCTCCCAAGCCATTTCGTCAGTACATTCAATCCCTAATATTATATAATATCGGCCGGAAAAAGAAAACACTATCTGCGTGTCTTATTGTTTATTCTCATCCTGTAGAAGGAACGCCAGACAAATACCAGTGCACAGCCCAGGAAAACAATGCCGGCAAAGGGAGCGGCATCCTTGAAGGAGTCTGATATGGCTATCTCCATGGCTAAAAGCCCGAAAAGCGTTGTAAACTTTATTATTGGGTTAAGCGCCACCGAAGAGGTATCCTTGAAGGGATCTCCCACAGTGTCTCCTACTACGGTTGCATCATGGAGCTCCGTACCTTTCTGCTTGAGCTCCACCTCCACCACCTTTTTCGCATTATCCCAGCAGCCCCCGGCATTTGCCATAAATATGGCCTGGTACAGCCCGAATACTGCAATTGATATGAGATAGGCTATAAATAATGCAACAGAATCCGTGCCATTTCTTGGAGCGGATAAAAATGCAAAGGCAAGTGCAAAGGAAAATACGGCTATGAATATATTCAGCATTCCCTTCTGGGCATATTGAGTGCATATCCTGACCACTTCCTTTGACTTGTCTATGGAGGCCCTCCGGTTTGAATCCTCCTCCAGCCGGATATTCCTTTTTATGTACTCCACAGCCCTGTACGCTCCTGTGGAAACCGCCTGGGTGGACGCCCCGGTAAACCAGTAAATGACTGCGCCTCCGCAAAGGAAGCCCAGAAGGGTATATGGATTCAATATATTCAGCACCGCCTCCGGCTGCACTCCCAGAACATTCTTGATTACCAGTATGAGGGAAAAAATCATCGTGGTAGCCCCCACTACAGCGGTTCCTATCAAAACCGGTTTGGCAGTTGCCTTAAAGGTGTTGCCTGCGCCGTCATTAGCCTCCAGGTAATATTTTGCACTTTCAAAATCCGGCTTGAAGCCGAAGCTGCTCTCTATTTCCTTTTCAATGCCGGGAATTTCCTCTATCAGAGATAGTTCGTATATGGACTGTGCGTTGTCGGTTACAGGCCCATAGCTGTCAACTGCAATAGTGACAGGCCCCATTCCAAGGAAGCCGAAGGCTACAAGCCCGAAGGCAAATATGGAGGGATAGTCCATAATGTCTCCCAGCCCCAACCTGCTGACGGAATACGCGGCAAACATAAGGACTATGAACACCATACCCTTCCAAAAGGCGCTGAAATTGCCGGCAACAAGACCGGAAAGGATGTTCAGCGAGGCTCCTCCCTCCTTTGAAGCCGCCACAGTCTCTTTTACATGTATTGATTTGGGACTTGTAAATATCTTGGTGAACTCAGGAATTAAAGCCGCCCCCAGTGTACCGCAGCTTATTATGGCTGCCAGCAGCACCCAAAGGTGGCCCGACCTGTCACCTATGGCCGTTTCAGGCCCTAGCATGAGAAAGCTTATGAGGAAGGTGACGGCTATGGACAGGGCCGAAGTAATCCATACCAGGCTGGTAAGGGGCTTTTCAAAGTCCATGTGTATTTTGCGTCCAAATCTGATTTTGCTCAGCAGCTTGTTAATATAGAAGGCTCCGATGGATGTAACTATCATCAGCACACGCATGGTGAAAATCCACACCAGCATATGGCTCTGAAGCCCACCTGCAACGGCCAGCACTATAAAGGTAATGAGGGCCACCCCCGTAACGCCGTATGTCTCAAAACCGTCGGCAGTGGGACCGACGCTGTCTCCCGCGTTGTCTCCTGTGCAATCTGCTATCACTCCCGGATTCCGGGGATCATCCTCTTTTATCTTGAAAACTATTTTCATCAAATCAGAACCAATGTCTGCAATTTTGGTAAAAATGCCCCCGGCAATGCGAAGTGCACTGGCCCCCAGCGATTCTCCAATGGCAAAGCCGATAAAGCTTGCTCCTGCCAGTTCCCGCGGAACAAACAGGAGAATGGCCAGCATCATGATAAGCTCAACGCATATGAGAATGACACCAATGCTCATACCCGAATCCAGCGGTATGCACAGGAGCTTCAAGGGCTTTTTCTCCAGTGCCGAAAAGGCCATCCTGCTGTTTGCCAGTGTATTCATCCGGATGCCATACCAGGCAACGCCGTACGACCCCAATATGCCCACTACCGTCCAGGCCAGGATAAGTATTACCCCTCCTGCCCCCTTATCCTGAAGGAAGCCGAAGTAGAAGGCAATACAAACGCCTATAAATACCAGTAAAAGGGCCAGAAACTTTCCCTGCTGCACCAGGTAGGTCTTGCAGGTTTCATATATGGTGTCCGCCACCTCAAGCATACTCTTATGTGCTCTAATTTTCCTGATCCTGATAAATTGAATCAGCCCGAACAGCATTCCCAGCAAACATACAAGCATACCCAGATACAACAAGTTGTTCTGTCCCCGGGTCAGTTCCGGGGTGCTGAGGTCTGCCTCTCCGGCAAAGGCTGAAAGGGGAGTAAAAGCAGTTATCAGAGTACTTGTCAATAGTACTTCGGTTGTTTTCTTCAGCAACCTTTTAAGTCGTGAATACATAAAACGGCCTCCTTTTACCATAATAAAGGGACAGCAAGACAAAAGGGGTGAAATTGCTGTCATTCTGCCATCCCTAAAAAGTCGTACAGTATATTTTATTAGCCAATGTATTCACAACATTCTGATTTATTAAAATAATTTGTAAAGCTGGCTGGCAGAAATAATTACACAAGCTGCCTGCATATCTTATCCAGTTTTCCGCTATTGTACCACTCTTCCACTGTTTTTTGCCCCAGCAGTCTGAGCTGGTGAATGTTTTCATCACTTGCATCATCCATGCCCTTGCCCAATTCAGCAAGACTTGACTGCACCCTGAAATACCTTCTTTCTGTGAGCAGTTGCCTCAACTGGTAATCCACAGTCCCGCTTACGCCGTCGAAAACAATCCCCAGCATTGGTTTTGCCCAGTTAACCAGCCCCCAGTCCTTTGCCTCATCATAGGGTATGGTTTTACTCAGCTCGCCTGTCCCCAGCGACAGGAGCAATATGTCGTCATCATTCCCGAACATTACCTTTGCCTCGGCAAAAGCGCACATTGCCGGATTATTGGCAAATACGCCCCCGTCAATGAAGGTATAGTAATCAGGCCCCTTGCCTGTATTCATTTCAAGCTTGTATGGCTGAAAATATGTAGGAGCGGCAGAGCTTGCCCTGGCCACCTGCCACATGGGGAAATCGTAGTTTTCCTTCTGAGGATTCCTGGCATGGCGGCTTTTAAAGAAAAAAGGCAGCCTGAGCCCTATCTCATAGGCAGGAATCAGAACAGGTGCCAGGGCTTCCGACAGCATGGCCTTTCCAAAATAGTCCTTCAGCACCGATTCAATGCCCGAGGATTTATACTTCTCATCACTTAGGCCGTCAAGGGATAAAATTTTATGAAAAATACTTGTGGAAAATATTTTCTGGCCCTTCTCGGCATACAGATTTATCAACTCCTCAGCGCTGTATGCCGGTCTGGTTTTGTCTTCCTTTGAAGGCATGGTGAGTCCCAGGGCTATAATTGCGCCGGTGGAGGTTCCGGATACCAGGTCAAACATCTGGCATACCGGCTTTGACGTCATCTCTTCTATTTTTGCCAGCACCATGGACGGAAGTATGCCCCTTATTCCTCCGCCGTCAATTGATAAAATTTTTATTTTTCCCATACTGTTCTCCGTTTCAGACGATATGCCTTTTAAGGCTGTTGTCTGCTCTTTATATTGTGATATTAAATTAACTCGTCGTGCTGGTTCAAAATGTGGTAAACAGGAATATAGCTGTTGGAGACTGTACACGCGAGGACGACTTTAGAGAAATGCGCGGTATGATTAAAAGCTTTTGCTGAAATTGTAGGCTTACAGCATGCTGCTTTTGCAGTTAAATTGACAGGATGTCAATTTAAGCAGCACTCGAGACCTGGATGGTCGAGTTGCTGCGACTGCTGAAAAAGCATGTTGCAAGTCGTACTATTTCAAGCAAAAGTGTTATATACAAGCATTTCTTTAAAGCTCGTCCGGGAGGGAACATTCTCCAAACTGCTCTGCAAGCATATATAGCCTTAACCGGCACAACAGGTTAATTTGATTTTACAATATTTTACTTATAAAGAACAGTGGCAAAATCAATGGAAGGTCAGTTCAAATCCAGCCTGCTGACTCCCAGGGCATGATGATTCCAGAGGGTATCCGCCACCATTTCGGCCTTGTCCTTCACGCAGTCTATAATCAATACCACTTCGGAAACTTTTTTGTTGTCTTGCCGGCGGCTGCTCTTCCTAAGAATCAAAAGCTTTATTGCGAGGCCCAGGGAGAATCCTGCAATCAGGCCTGCCATCCCCCAGAAAACCGGCCCGAATTTCAGTAGAAAACCATAGATGGTTCCCAGCAGCATAAAAATGGTTCCCAGAATGGAGGCAAGGTCCATAAGGCTTAGTCCGTCCGATTGATGTATGGAGTCAAAAAGCTTTCTTTGCTCAGCTCTTTTATCCAGGGGAACAGCAAGTATATCCTCTTTTGCAATCCCTCTCATTTGAATTGCGGTTACCGCCTTTTCCAGAAAGATTGAATGCTCGAAAGTCGAGATTATATACATCTGATCACCTCCAGCAGTAATATTTTTGCCTGGAACTGTAAAGTTACTGTTTTGATAATGCTTTTTAAGGAATTGGGACTGCTCCCACTCGAAAAGCTTGTTATTCTCCACCGTATTCATATACGCATCGTATACGGAGAACATATAGACGGAAGAAATATTCATGGCCCAGTGCTCGTCTACGACAGACCGCGCCATTTCGAACCCTCCGGTAAAAGTAAAGTGAATTGCCGGCAGGACCTTAGAATAGTATAGTATGACTATCCACCAGACAAACATGAATGTGGCGGCTACAATCCTATGGTTATACAACTGGCCTGTACCGGGCATTAAGAAGGACCACATGGCCGATACCCAGGGGATTTTCCTGTCAAGGTAATTCAATTCCAGGGAATTCATGATGAAGGGCTGAATCTCTGCATCTTCTCTTGCGGCAAGTTCATAACTGTTATTTACATCATTTGCAGCCCTGTAGCTGTCCCAAATGGAAAAAATATACACCGCATTATACAGCAGAAGCCACCGGATGTCCAACACCTCCTGTGCCGCCTTGAAATTGCCTGTGAAGGTATAAAAAATCCCCATGTTAAGATGTGCCTTCAGGTTGATTACAACTTCCCATATGAACAGCAGAAAGCCCCTGATATATTTTGAGAGCAGCATGTGACCAAGGCCGGGAAATGCCGCAGACCACCAGGCCACAACATAAGGATTTCTATAATGCAGTTGTGTAATGCCGAAAATGCTTAAAAATGCAATTTTCCGCCTTGACTCCGGACTATTTGATGAATTTCTTTCCACAGGATACTCCCCTATATAGTTTCATTCATCTCATAATTTGCCCCAGACTGATGATTTTATCCGGATTTAGCAAAAAAACCGTTTCTTTCATAATGTATCATACATTACAAAAGAAACGGCTTTTGTTGGAGCGGGTGATGGGAATCGGACCCACGCAATCAGCTTGGAAGGCTGATGTTCTACCATTGAACTACACCCGCGGGATTATGGAGCGGGTTAAGAGATTCGAACTCTCGACTTTCACCTTGGCAAGGTGACACTCTACCGCTGAGTTAAACCCGCATCACTATCATGCAAAAGTTATTATAAAGGGGTTCGCTGCTTTTGTCAATCGTTTTTTTAAAATATACATTAATAAATTAACTCGTTGTACCAGTTAAAAATGTGGTAAACAGCAAAAACTGCTTGGATGCTGCCTACTCCCGGCGAGCTTCAGATAATACGCTCTGCTACAGACCAAGCAGACCGCGCAGAATAAAGTACAGCACAGGAATAAATACGGCAGGAAGAAGGTTGCCCACATTGATTTTTTTCAATTCCAGCAGATTTATGCCTATGGCGAAAATAAGTATTCCTCCCACCAGGGACATCTGGCTTATGACCATGTCATTGAGCCAGGGCTTTATAACCCCCGCCAGCAGGGTTATGCCTCCCTGGTAGACAAGCACCGGTATGGCCGAAAAGGCTACGCCTATTCCCATTGTGGCCGCAAAGACAACCGCTGATACACCATCCAGAATGGATTTTGCATAAAGAGTTGAAGGATTCCCCGAGAGTCCATCCTCCAGCGAGCCCACAATAGCCATAGCCCCCACACAGTATACCAGGCTTGCGGTGACAAAGCCCTCCGCAAAGGCTCCTCCTCTGGCAGGGATTTTGGATTGAAACCAAACTCCTATGTTTTCAAGCCTTTTTTCTATCTTCAAAAACTCCCCGATCAAGCCTCCAAATACGAGACTGAATATCATAAGCATTATGAACTGCCTGTCCAGCTTGTTTCCGGCTACAATCGTGAGCATTTCCTTTATTGTTCCGGATATTCCTATGAACATGACAGAGAGGCCTATAGCCTGCATAACCGTTTTCTTGTATTTTTCAGGTATTCCGCTTCTCAGCAGAGTCCCGGCAATTCCTCCTGCAATAACTGCTCCGGTGTTTACCAGAGTTCCCATTCCCGTCAAAACCAACACTCCCCATAAAATCATTATATATAGCCTTAAAGCTTTTGTATAAAGCACACCGGCACAAAGAGCCGGCTTTAAGGGCTACTGATATTTTCCCATAAGCTGCCTGGCCAGTTCCGTCAGACTCTCCCTGCTGTTTATTTCGGGCTTCTCCAAAACCTGCTCGAACAACCCGCTCAGAACTTCCTTCAATTCCTTGCCCGGCTTCATGCCAAGTGCTATAAGATCATCCCCGTTTACAGCCATCTGGGACAGGCTGAGACAATGCTGCCCGTCCTTTATCCGAGCATAAATATGCTTAATATTATCCAACTTTATAAGCCGTTTGTCCAGATAAACAGGATTTTGTCCCAGGGCATCTGCCCGCTGGACCTCCAGGAGGCTTGGGAATAATTCCTCCCCCAATCTGCTTGTAACCCTTCTGACGGATTTTTCCGTATCAAAAATGTCAATGTCATGATATTTGACCAAAGTCAGTATCTTTTTTATGGAAAGCTTGTCAAAGCGCAGCCGGTTTAATATTTCACCGGCCAGCTCGGCACTTGCTTCCTGATGTCCGTAAAAGTGATCTATCCCTTTGTCATCCGTTGTCTTTTTTGAAGGCTTCCCAATATCGTGCAGGAGCATGGTCCATCTGAGGATCAGGCTGTCCGGAATGCTTTCCACAGTGCGTATAATGTGGTCTGCCACATTGTATATATGGTAGGGATTATTTTGCCCGGTATGGTAGCAGGGAATAAATTCAGGCATGATATGGGCCAGCAGCCCGGAATGGTATAGCTTGTTGAAGCTTGACGGCTCCTGGGAAGTCAGAATCTTGTTCAATTCCTCCCTGACTCTTTCCCTGCTGATATTTTTTATGGAGCCTGCATTCTCCGCTATTGCACCAAAGGTATTTTTTTCGATTGAAAAGCCCAGTTGAGCGCTGAATCTCACCGCCCGCAGCATTCTCAGCGCATCCTCCAGAAACCTTGTGCCTGCGTCTCCTACGGCTTTTATCTGCCTTTGTTCAATATCCTTTAAGCCGTCAAAATAGTCTATCAGCCCGGTATTGGGATTATAAGCCATGGCATTGACCGTAAAGTCCCGCCTGGCCAAATCCTGCTTCAGATCAGAGGTAAAGCTCACATTGTCCGGCCTCCGGGAATCTGTATAATGCCCGTCTATCCTGTAGGTGGTTACTTCATACAGGCTGTTGTCGACAGAAACACTTACCGTCCCATGCTTGATTCCTGTGTCATAGGTTTTTTTAAAAAGCCTTTTGACGTCCACAGGCAGGGCACTGGTTGCAATGTCCCAGTCGCAGGGGAGCTTTCCAAGTATGGAGTCCCTGACACATCCTCCCACAATAAAGGCCTCAAAGCCGTTTTCATTGAGTTTTTCAATTATATATCCCACAGCTTCGGGATAGCTGATCTTATCCATAAGTTTCATAGTTTCCTGCCTCTGCTTTACAGACTGTTTCTTTTGTCTACCATGTAATTTTATCACATTTGTCGGCAATTGATGCACCTATCTTTTTACAGGCTGTCATGGTCTGCCGAAGGCTGTTCATTTACTTCGGGTGCCGCCGCCAAGGGTATTGTGGACAAAAGCGGCTATGCTGCTCACAGGAATTACAGCCACAGCCCCCGGGCGTGCCTTTTTGTTGTAAGGGCAAAGGGCGCAGAACAGTATATTTCCTGAACGGCTGCTGCAGTTGTTTCCCAGGGAACAGTCAGGCGGAGTTGCGGGCAGCATTAATAGCTTTATGTATGCAGGACAGCTTTCCATTAATACTCCGGTAAAGCCCTTCCCGACTTCACCTCCCCCACTGACGAAAACCGTTACTGTCTGCCCCTGGAACTGCTCAAATCCCATTTCATGTATTTCTCCACCCGTTTCCTTTATTTCAGGGGCAGCTTTCTCAGCTTTATTTTTGTGATGTACCCGCTTTTTTATAAACAATCCCATCCGTGACACCCCAAAAAAAGAACTCTTAATTCATTATATTAATTTTATTTATTTATGCGATGATATATTTTTTTATTTGTAACAAAAAAAAGCCTTTTGAATAGTATGGTATTAGCCTGATAAAAATCCATGCTCCGATTGAAATAAGAGAGATGGATTTTATCGAAGACTACTTAAATAATAACGACTTATATTTGGAGGGAGTGTTTTTATGGGTAAGAAGGGTTTCTTTGGTGGTGGAGGCGGCTGCTGTGGTGATGATAATTTTATATGGATCATCATAATTCTCATTATAATATTCTTCTGCTTATGCGGAAATGATGGCCATGATTGCTAAATCAAAAAGATAAACCCGGGGGCTTTTAAGCCCCCGGGTTTATTTCCATCTTAAACAGGATTACAAATCAACCTTTTTCAGCTTTATTTCTTCCTTTTTCTTTTCCTGATGCTTGTTAACCAATACGGAGACTATTACACTTCCCAGCAAAATGGTAAATATGGTGACCAGTGAATAGATTATGGTTATTTCTATATGGAAAAAGAGTATTCCCAGTTTTACACCTGTAAACATCAATATCAGCGCAACACCATACTTGACATATTTAAATTTCTCCTGCATGGCGGCAAGCACGAAGTACAGGCTTCTGAGCCCCAATATGGCAAATATGTTCGAGGTATATACTATGAACGGGTCGGTTGATATGGAAAAAATAGCAGGTATTGAATCTATGGCAAAAAGGATATCCGAAAATTCAATCAGCACCAGTATGGCAAACAGCGGTGTTGCATGAAGAATATGGTTTTGCCTTACAAAAAACTTCTCCTCATGCAGGGTGTCGGTAACCGGAAGAATTTTGCCAAGGACTTTTAATACCTTGCTGTCCTTGTGGTCTCCTGCTTCTTCGCTGCTGAACATCATCTTTGCTCCGCTGATAATGAGAATTATACCGAATACATATAAAATCCAGTGAATCTTGTTTATAATGGTTATCCCCAGCAGTATGAAAACCAGCCTGAGCACAATGGCACCCATTATGCCGTAATTGAGGACCCTTCTTTGATATTGGGGTTTTATACCGAAACTTGTAAACAGTATAAGAAACAGAAACAGGTTGTCAACACTCAGACTGAGTTCAATCATGTATCCGCCCAAAAACTCCAGCGCCTTGTGCTGTCCTTCAAAAATATAAATCCCTGCATTAAACAGTACCGCAAGTCCAATCCATAATAGTACAAACCTAATTGCTCTTTTCGTTGACATTTTAGCCTCCCAGTATTTTCACAAAACATCCCCATACCAGAGGTAATGGGGTTTTGCCTTTATTTTCCCTGCGCTTGAACCTTAAAACCTGAAAAATTAAAACCTTTAAAAACATAAAACAATAAAAAAACCCTGAATGCATTATAACATTCAAGGTCTTGCTTTCCACTTACGGAGAATAAAGCCAGGCTGCTGTCCGCCGGTTGTTGACTTTATCGCTTTCAAGCTACTCCCCTTTACTTGTACATAGTTTAACAAAATTATTCAAATTAGTCAATGAAATACCTTTAAAATAAATATTCTCATAAAGCTCTTTTTTTATTCTCCTGATGAGAGGATTTAACCCTTTTACATTGAATGAAGCCGCATCAGACAGGCTGATGCGGCTTCAGGCTAGATAGCTGCACTTTTTCAGGCGAAAATTGCCTGAGCCTACTATGTAGGACCATGTGCGGCAGCAAAGGCACAATAAAATATCAAGCAGAATATTAAACAAATTTATAACTAAACCTGTAAAAGGCCTTTAAACTATTTCAATATTTGTGAAGTCATGGCTCTTAAGCTTTTCTATGATACTTCTCACATCCCTGGCATTGAGCCTGTGGCCTGCCTGGGAATCCTCCATGTTCTCGGAAATCTCATTGATTTTTTCCTTGAGCCTTTCAAAGGGATTTTCATTTCGCGGAACAAACAGCTCCAGCCCTATCAGATCATTCTGAAGATACATTCCCTCTATTGTCCTTCTGGCCTTGAGCTTGATGGAGGTATTCTGGTATTTGATCAGCTTCACCGCCAGGTTCAGGCTGCCCAGACTGTCAAGGCTGCTGCTCATGCCGCAGGTAGTGCAAATGAACATGCCTTTTGAAAACCTGTTTTTCTTTGTATTGCAGCCGCAGATGCTGCACCTGTGGAAAATGTCCACCGAACTCACCTTTGCAGGCGGCGGCAAGCCTTTTTGCGGCAATTTGTAGTCAAGTATCCTTGCAAAATCGTTATATTGCTTGCAGCCGAAAATAGGCTTAACGGTTGTGCCCGCGTCATTCCAGCTCAATTTGTCGCCCTTTCCGGTAAGGTTTTGAAGCACTACCATTGACTTGTCTTTTACGGCAATTTCAACGATGGTATTTGCAAGTTCAAACAGGTTCCTCCGCTGCTCGGAAGGATTGCCGGTGCGGCCGCAGTCAAGTGTCCCGTTCCGGAGGAGCTGACCCTTTTTGTTTACAACCGAATAGCTTACGGCATGCTCAATGCCCCTGCTCACTCCCAGATAAGTCCCGGCGGCGATTTTTTCATCCTCAGGCAAATCTATGCTGAGACTTAAATAATATTCGTTATTTTTGACCAGCAGTCTTGCCGCCCGCAGTATCTCAGGTTTTTCAACAGCCTGCATCAGCATGTTCAACTGCCATTTTCCAAAGGAAAGGGGCACAATTAAATAAGTTTCATTTTTCTGAGCCTTTACCTGCTCCGCTTTCCTGGAAATGTACTTGAAATCCCTTTCAAAATCAAAGCTCTGCCTTGCCTTTCCGTTTTTTACATTCATTAAAAAAAGCTTTGCAAAAAATTTTCCGTTGGCGGCATCATATATGAGGCAAAAGCTTCTTTTGGTATCATATCTGCAAAAGTATATGGGCCTCAGTCTGTCTTCACCGGTTACAGGCCCCTGCCTGAAGGCGGGAAAAGCTATATCCGGATTGTTTTTCTTCTGTACGAAATAGCTGGCAAGAGTCATTCCGAAATCAAGCTTCAGAGAATCCTTAAAGGGCTGTACTTCAAATCTGTTCAATTCCGCAGACATATCCCTGTCAATCCATTTGGAAAGCCCAAGAGAGCTATATGCACCCTTTGTGGATTTATAGTTGTTCTCTATATTCTCAATATCGGCAAACGCCCTGTCCAGCAGGTAGTTATACGCATTATTGTAATTGACGAACGCCGCCTTTATTATATTTTTCTTTGTGGAACCAGGCTTATGAAGTTTCAGGTGTATGGTCCGTAATCCCATAGCTTCCTCCGTCTATGCTGCCATTACAGCTACTAGCAGTATTCAATGGTAATATGCTTTCCTGCCTGACTCAGCAGACCTGCTATTTCTTCCACCAGCTTGAATTTAAGCCCCATATTAAGTGGGAATTCAGGGTTCTGGTGTGCAGGATTTATGGCCTGACCTATAAAAAAGTATATGCTGGTGCTCTCTTCAAGCAGCATTTTTGCCAGTTTTGACGCACCGTCCTTCTTATTGAGCATCAGAAAGTCACTCATGGTGCTGTCAGGAGACACACAGGTTTTCAAAAGCTCAAGGGTTCTCCTTAAGGTCAGTACTCCCTCGGTGGTAAGGTTTATGCCGTCAATTTCCGCAGTGGGCGGAACAGAAGGATTGAAATATTCAATGGAGGTCTTTATTTCCTTCCCGGTTAAACGGGCAACTATCTGGGAAGTGGTTCCTCCGCATACAACCTTTTTGCCTTCCCTGTTCATAAATTTTGCTACTATATCGCCGTCATTTCCCATATCCACCGGAGGACCTATCATAAGGTTCAGCTTTATGGGCTTTTTGGCTTTGAGTGCCACAACCGTGGTATCATCACCGGGCTCGTTTGCATACAGGCTGTCGCAGGCAGACAGCAGCAGCTTTGCTACCGCCTTTGAGGACATATCCTTTTTATAGGTTTTCTGAACATAATCGCTCACATTTTCCCATTGCCAGCCCAGGTTCAAGGTTTGGCCTATTCCCGCATGAATAACTCCGTCACTTATCATAATGAACAAATCATCGGGGCTCACTGTAAACCTTGCCTCATTTATGAGCTTCCCGCTGATTTCACGGCTCTCGGTTTTAAATTCCTGCAATTTTCCCTTCCTAAGCCGGATTATTGCAGGATTATCAAATTCAACCAGATAGCCTTCTCCGTTGTTGAAAATCTGAATGATTGAAAAGGTTGAATAGGCAACCTCCCGTTCCTTACATACCGGCAGGGTACTGGCTATGGTGTTGACAGCCTCCTCTATATCCAGTCCGTTTGACATTATGGTTCCTATGATTTTGGAGGTGAGTGTTGCAAGAATGTTGGCCTTCACTCCGCTGCCCAGCCCGTCTGCAAGCACAACCACCACAGAATCCGAGCTTCTGATGATTTCAACCTTATCCCCGCACAGTTCTTCCCTGTATTTATTTAAACTTTCATAATTTACATCTATGTAGAGGCTCACGTACCTTCACCCATCTCCGACATAATTGATTTTTTGAGTTTGGTCAGGGCTACCTTTGTCTCTGCTGTAGTTTCCCCAAGCAGGCTGGCAATCTCCTGAGCAACTCTCATTTGCTTTTCCATGACCTTCTGAGCAATCTCTATGTTTTGTGAGCGGCTTTCAAATACTTTCTGCCGCTGATTTTCCTCATCAGTAATGTCATTAATTATTACAATCAGTGTATTATGTTTGCTTACATTAATAATTGATTGTTTGACTACCATGTCAAATTCTTCATATAAATATTTTTCGTCGTAAAGATTTTCTCCGCTTTCCAGAACCTTTTCAAACAGGTCACACTTCAGGAACTCACAGATATTCATGCCCTCCACGTCTGTAGAATTCAACTTGAACATGGTTTTTGCAGATTTGTTTGCTTCCTGTATGTTCAGGTTTTCATCCAGTGCAAAAATCCCATAAGGAGTGTAATTGATTATTATGTTTGATATGGATTCCGCTCTTTCCCTCATATATGGAAGGCACATATGCACCTGGGCCTTGCCCAGATAAACCGCAATTGCCTTTTCCTTGCAGGTAGGGTATCCGCAGGCTCCGCAGTTGAGCTCCTTATCCTCGCTGAATTTGCCGATGCTGTTGAGTATTCCTTGGATCACAGCCTTAGATGGCATTTCCGGCCTTCTTGACCTGTCTATAAAGGTTTTGGACAAATTACTCTTGGTGGCTGCCATTAATGAGCTTTTATTTTCATTCTGACAAAGAGCGGCTTTCTTTGCATAGTTCAAAAGTCTTTCCCTTGAAGTTAAAAACCCTCCGGGTACATGTTTCATGCAGGGTCCGGCTATACAGCCGCCCGTGCAACTGCTCATTTCTATAAAATAGTTTTCAATATTGCCTTCCGCTATGGAATCCAGAATGTCAATGCATCTTTCCACTCCATCCACGCTTATTGACCTGTAGCTTTTTTTAATGCTTCTGTCAATGGTTTTAAGTATTCCTCCCGGCACAGGGTAGATTCTTGCAATGTTGTCAAAATTTTTCATCTCGTCAGCCAGGTTCTTTTCCTCATAAAGGCCTTCTTCTTCAAACCATTTTTCCAGTTCATCAAAGGTTATTACCGCATCCACCTGGTTTTCGTTCTGCAGGTCGTTGCACTCCTCTTTTTTGGATATGCAGGGGCCTATGAATACCACCCTTATCCTCTGTCCGTAGGTTTCTCTGAGCATTTTTGCATGGGCAATCATGGGAGACACCACGGGAGCAAGCTGGCCTATAAGCTGGGGATAGTATTTTTCCACCAGCAGGATTACCGAAGAACAGCAGCTTGTTATAATATTTTTCATTTCTTTTTTGTTTATGAGCTTTTCATATTGCCGGGACACCTGATATGCGCCGTTGGCCGTTCCTTCAACATGGGTGAATCCCAGTCTTTTCAGCGCCGCATAAAGCCACCTTTCATCCTGGTCGAAGGCCGAAACAAAAGATGGGGCCAGACTTACATAGACCTTTTCCTTCTTTGCGATGAATTTCCTGACCCTGTCTATTTCACTGTTGACACTTTTGGCATTCTGGGGACATACTTTCAGGCAGTTGCCGCAAAGGGTGCATTCATCATGTATAATCTCAGCCTGTTCGTTCCTGAAAGCTATGGCATTGACAGGACAGCTCCTTATGCATTTGTAGCAGTTTTTGCAGTTTGCTTCCTTAAATTGAATTATACTCATAATATTTCCATGCCCCCCACCTCGCACAAAACTCCATGAAAGTTACGGCATAGAATCGGTGCTACATTTTTATTTGCTTCAAAATTTGTTCAACCTTCCGCCTCAATTTGTTTAATAACCTGCTCATTAAAGAAACTTTCAGCATTCACGATGGCTACGTCACCATAGAAAACATCGCCTACTCTCACACATACACCATTGGTGCACTTGCCCATGCAAAAGGACGCCTTCAGAATTGCCTTGTCTTCCAAACGGTTTTCTTTTATAAGTCTCTGGAAGCAGCTTATTATTTGATAAGAACCCTTAAGATGACATGAGCTTCCTACGCATACATAAATATCAAGCATTACACTTAACCCCTCCATACACCTTTGTGAAACAAATAACAATATAATTGTAAACCGTTGTTAAATTTGTGTCAATCCATATATATACCTTTATTCCTTGTTATATTTCCCTATTCCGGTCTTATAACCCCTCATTTCGGTATTAATACCGCTTTTCTCCCGATTGCGTCAATCTGCTTGAATTCCTTTATTATTTTCCCTTATTTTCCATAATAAGGTTAATTGCTATCTACTGAAAGCCGATAGTCTGGGTAATATTATTTATCCCGGCAGCAAGGGCAGTTGTATTCCATGTCTGTCTTTGCATCCTCCACCACCTGGAGCTTCATACAGACCTGGTCCTCTGAAGCCGGCTGGCTGCTCCTCAATGCGCAGTTTTCTCTTGAAATCATTATTATCACCTCACTTCCTTATTCTTTTTTTCTTTATGAAATGAAGACAAATTTTATACCGGACAGGAAGTTAATCAGGCCGTACCGGCTTCCCGGCACTTTTGGGAAACCGGTATGCCGGTATGTATCCTTTTGAAAAGGCATTTTATTTTTTGTGCTTATGCCTGTGAAGTATCTCTCTGTTGCTTATGAGAATTCCGCTGTACAAGGCTTCGATTGCAGGATTGTCCTCAGATCTCTTTATTGGGGAGGCCTTATCCACCTTGTAAATTCCTTTTGCCCTCTTTTTCCTTACATCGCTGTTCTGGGGGATGGGCTGTCCCGCTCCGCCGATACAGCCGCCGGGGCAGGCCATTACCTCCACGAAATCAAACCGTTCCTCACCTTTTTCTATTTTCTTTATAAGGCTTTCAGCATTTTTCAGGCCGTGTACCACACCTATTCTTACATTCCTGCCGTCTATCTCGACGCTTGCTTCCTTTACGCCTTCCATTCCCCTTACTCCCGAATATGAAATGTTCTGAAGAGTAGCGGCATTCTTTTCCTTGAAATAGTACCTCAGTACAGCCTCCGAAACGCCTCCGCTTACTCCGAAGATAACCCCGGCGCCGCTGGTGAAGCCGAATGGCATATCCAGGGCCTCATCCTC
Source organism: Ruminiclostridium hungatei (assembly GCF_002051585.1). Classification (GTDB taxonomy): domain Bacteria; phylum Bacillota; class Clostridia; order Acetivibrionales; family DSM-1351; genus Ruminiclostridium; species Ruminiclostridium hungatei. Next base: position 37,164 of record NZ_MZGX01000013.1, read on the forward strand.
AAGCTCGCCGAACACTATACCGCTCTGCTGTATCATTATGGCAAGCTCCTGTGTGGTTATGACCATATCCACGTCCCTTATGCCATTATTACTGTTCTCAGGTCTTGCAGCCTCAAACTTCTTTGCTGTACAAGGCATTATTGCTATTACGACATTTTCCTTGTCATCGTTTTTATAGAGCTTCTTAAACTCTTCCTTAATCACCACTCCGAACATCTGCTGTGGCGAGCGGCAGGAGGACACATGCCCCATCAGATCGGGATGCTTCTGCTCGGCATATTTGAACCAGGCAGGGCAGCAGGAGCTGAAAAGAGGGAATTGGGCCTGCGGCTTGCCTTTCTTTGCCTGCTGCTCCCTGTTCTGTATCCTTTCCATGAGCTCTTCCGCCTCTTCTATAACTGTAAGGTCGGCGCCCACGGCTGTGTCGAATATCTGATCAAAGCCAAGCTTCCTCAGTGCTGCTACAATCTTTCCGGTAGTTATGGCGCCGGGCTCCATTCCGAACTCTTCACCGATTGCAACCCTCACCGCCGGCGCTATCTGGGCTATGACCCTTTTGTTCCGGTCCTGCAAAGCTTCGTATGCCCTGTCTATGTCCTTCTTTATCATTAATGCGCCGGTTGGGCAGACCACACGGCACTGTCCGCAGTTAACGCAGTCAACCTGGTGGAGTGCCTTGTTAAAGGCTGTGGTGACCTGAAGGTTTGAGCCTCTGTATGCGAAATCCAGCACTCCCACGCCCTGTATTTCCTGACAGGCTCTTACGCAGTCCCCGCACAGGATGCACTTGTTGGGATTTCTCACAATAGAGGGGCCCAGGTCATCCACAGGAATTTCCTTCTTTTCCTGCCCGAACCTTATCTGCTTTACTCCAACCTTCAGAGCTATTTCCTGCAGCCTGCACCTCCCGCTTTTCTCACAGGTGGTGCAATCCCTGTCGTGGTTTGCCAGAAGCAGCTCAAGAATCATTTTTCTGTGCTTCTTCAGCTTTTCGGTATTTGTCCGCACTTCCATTCCATCCTTGGGAGGAGTGGAGCAGGAGGTCAGAGTGCCTCCCCACTTGTCCTCAACCATACACATTCTGCATGCGCCGTAAACACTCAGTTCAGAATGATAGCAGAAGGTTGGAAGCTCTATGCCCGCCTTACGGATAACGGCAAGTATGTTTTTTTCTTCACCAAATTCAACTATCTGTCCATCTATTATCATGTTTCCCATATTAATTTCTCCTATCTGCGTAGACACGCTATACTGCAATAAAAAACAAGGTCGGTACCGGGCCACCGCACAATTATGCCTCCATTATGGCTTTGAAGGAGCAGGCTTCAATACACGCGCCGCACTTTATACATTTGCTTTGGTTTATTGTGTAAGGCTCTTTGATTTTCCCGTCAATTGCCTGAACAGGGCATATTCTGGCGCACTTGCTGCAGCCTCTGCACTTTTCCCTGTCAATCACTATGGAACCCAGGGCCTTACAGGTATGTGTAGCACATTTTTTATCAACTACATGTTCAACATACTCAGCTCTGAAGTATTTCAAGGTGCTGACCACAGGACTTGCGGCTGATTTCCCCAGACCGCACAGGGCTGTGCTGCTTATGGTGTCCGCCAGTTCTTCCAGCAGCTCCAGATCCTCCAGGCTGCCCTTTCCGGCAACTATCCTTTCCAGTATCTCCAGCATCCGCTTTGTTCCTTCCCTGCAGGGAACGCATTTTCCGCAGGACTCGTTCTGGGTAAAGTTCATGAAGAATCGCGCAACCTCAACCATACAGGTGTCTTCATCCATTACAACAAGACCTCCTGAGCCTATCATTGCCCCCACCTTTTTAAGTGAATCAAAGTCCAGGGGAAGCTCCAGATGTTCCTCGGTAAGGCAGCCTCCGGAAGGCCCCCCTATCTGGACGGCCTTGAATTTCTTGCCGTCCTTTATTCCGCCGCCTATATCGAAGATTACTTCCCGCAGGGTGGTTCCCATGGGAACCTCTATAAGTCCTGTGTTATTTACATTTCCAGTGATGGCAAAGGCCTTGGTTCCGGGGCTGTTTTCCGGACCGATACCCCTGAACCATGCACTTCCGTTCCTGATTATCAACGGCACGTTTGCAAAGGTTTCCACATTGTTCAGTACGGTAGGCTTCTGCCACAGCCCCTTTTCAACAGTTCTGGGCGGCTTCACCCTGGGCATTCCCCTTTCGCCCTCGATTGAGGCGGTCAATGCACTGCCCTCTCCGCAGACGAAAGCTCCTGCTCCCTTGTTTATGTTAATATCAAAGGAAAAGCCTGAAGCAAGTATGTTTTCTCCCAGTAAGCCGTGTTTTCTGGCATCTTCTATTGCAATCCTGAGCCTGTCCACCGCAAGAGGATATTCGGCCCTCACATATATGTAGCCTGCGGTGCTTTTTGTGGCATACCCTGCTATGAGCATGCCTTCTATTACTCCATGAGGGTCTCCTTCCATGATGCTTCTGTCCATAAAGGCCCCCGGATCACCTTCGTCACCGTTACAGACAATGTATTTTACTTTGCTGTCCTGCTTCAGCACCTGCGACCACTTTCTTCCTGCAGGATAGCCTCCGCCGCCTCTTCCTCTGAGATTGGAATCAATTATGGATTGACAAACCTCCTGGGGCTCCATTTCAAACAGCACCTTGCTCAGAGCCTGGTAACCGCCTTTCGCAACATATTCCGTAAAGGATTCGGCATTGATGCTTCCGCAATTCTTCAGAACCTGCCTTGTCTGCTTGTGATAGAAGGGAATATCCTCCTGTGCTTCATATATGCGGTTTTCGGAGCTGTACATCAAACGCTTCACAGGTCTGTTATTTATAAGTGTATCTTCAACAATTTCCACACAATCTTCCAGTTGAACCTTTAAGTACAAATAATTTTCCGGCTCGATTCTCACCAGAGGACCCATTTCACAGAAGCCGTGACAGCCGCTTTTCTTGACTCCGATGCCTTCCTTTTCATATTCCAGCTCCAGGTCCACCAGAAGCTCATGCTGTTCAATAAGCTCCCTGATCCTGTTGTAGATTTCTATTGAACCTCCGGCAACGCACCCTGTTCCTGCACATACCAGAACCTTTTTTTTCTGATTTTCCAACGCCTTTGTCGACTTGGCGGAAAAGGTTTTTAATTCTTCCAGATTATTTATTTTCATTATCCTTCACTCCTTAAAGTCTTTAAGATTTCTACAGTCATATCCGGCGTCATTTTTGCGTACACCTTGTCGTTTATGGTAATTACAGGAGCCAGACCGCAGGCCCCCAGGCAGGATACCGTCTCTACGGTAAACAGCATGTCGTCTGTGGTATGCTTTTTTTCATCCAGTCCCAGCTCTTTTCTCATGGCATTCAGGATAGGAATTGATTTTCTTACGTGACAGGCTGTTCCGTCACAGACCTTTATTATGTACTTGCCTTTTGGAACCAGTGAAAAATTTTCATAAAAGGTTGCCACACTGAATATTTTGGAAAGATTTATATCCAATTTCCGTGCCACCTGTTCCAGCAAATCCTCCGGCAAATACTTGTATTCATTTTGGATTTCCTGCAAGACTGCAATCAGATATGATTTGTTATGATCATATTTATTTAATACGGCATCAACAACTTCAATTCTTGAATCCTTCATTTATTTCGCCTCCTGATACGTGAAAAATAACCATATTTATTTTGTTTTTACATTGTTATTTTTTTATCAAAATCATTTTAAGCCCTGTTGTTATGTATCATCAATGTTTATATAGGAGTACAATCGCAAAAAAATATTGTAGATACGGCATTCTCCATATTTGGCCTTTTGCAACCGTCAGACACGTGGTAAGCAGGATGGAACGGGCAGAAAAAAACCGCATTTCAGGCAAACTGAACATGCGGTAATAGAATAAATCTTTATGATTTATGTAAAGTATCAAATTATAAAAATGCGTTGAGGAATGAAATCCGGAATCAAATCAATTGGAGACAAGGCGTATCCTATTGCTATGATTCCTAAAATCCCAGCCCGTCAAGGGGGAAATAATGGGTAATCAGAATAAATCCATTACCCGTCACTTTTCTTTACTCATGGAACGCTCTGCCACAATAGGCAACCACATTTCCTTAATATATTTTTATACACCTAATTCTCTATAAAAAATTGGTTTTAATCCTGTCAGCAAGTTGCTTTATCTTACTTTCTATCTCACGTATAACAGCGATAAATTCCTCATCACTTTTTTCAGTTGGATCATCTAATCCCCAATCCTCCCTGTGTTTGCAAGGGAGATATGGGCAAGTGACATTGCATCCCATCGTGACAATAACATCACTCTGTGGAATGTCTGAAAGGAGTTTTGGATGCTGTGTTTGCTCCATATCTATCCCGTATAGCTGTTTCATCAGCCGTACCGCCTCCTGATTGATTTGCGGTTTGATTTCCGTTCCCGCCGAATAGCTTTCAAAAACATCCCCGGCAAGGTGTTTGCCCAATGCCTCCGCAATCTGCGAGCGGCAGGAGTTATGCACACAAATAAACGCAACCTTTGTCAAATTGATTCACCTCTTAAATTTTGTTCGGATACTGGCTTTGAAAACCAGTGGTGGGTCTTATTCACAAACCGCACCAGCAGAAGCATTACGGGAACCTCGGTGAGTACCCCAACCGTCGTGACCAGCACCACAGGGGACGTTGCCCCGAAAAGCGTAATGGCGACGGCTACCGACAGCTCAAAGAAGTCCGATGCACCAATGAGCGCGGCGGGAGCTGCGATGTTATGCGGCTGTTTCAGCTTTTTACATAACAGGTATGCCAAGAGCGCTGTAATGATATTCTGGAGCACCAGTGGCACGGCGATCATCAGCACATGAAGAGGGTGGTTCAGTATGGCGTCCCCTTGAAATGAGAATATAATGACGAGTGTCATTAACAGACCTGTGGTCGTAACGCCGTTAAACCTGGGGATGAAACGATGCTTGAAATAATCCTCGCCTTTGTGCCGGATCATCCAAACACGGGTAAACGCACCACCCGCCAGAGGGACTGCCACAAACACTACCACTGAGAAAAGCAGTACATCCCACGGCACCTGAATATTCGATACACCCAGCAGAAAAGATACAATTGGCGCAAACAGGAAAATAATCAGCAGGTCGTTAATGGACACCTGCACAAGCGTGTGGGCCGGATCACCCTTTGTCAGATGGCTCCACACAAACACCATTGCGGTGCAGGGAGCCGCGCCCAGCAGTACCGCGCCAGCCACATAATCCCTTGCCAATTCTGTGGGGATAAAGGCTGTAAATATTATATAGAAGAAAAAAGACGCAAGCCCGAACATCAGGAAAGGTTTAATCAGCCAGCTTATTCCGCTGGATATGAGCAATCCCTGCGGATGCCTGCGCACATTTCGGATGGACTTAAAATCCACTTTAAGCATCATGGGATAGATCATAATCCAAATTAGTACCGCAATAGGAATGGAGGTATACGCGTACTCAAATCGTCCCAAAAATGCGGGAACGCCCGGCAGAAATTTCCCAATCAGGATACCCGCCGCCATACACAGCAAAACCCAAAGTGTCAGATATTTTTCGAAGAAGCCTATACCCGTATTCTCTTTACCCATAAAAACACCTTCCATATCTTTTTATTTTTTAGCAGCATTCTCCGACGCTTGAAAATCACAACTCGGTTCGCTTCGGGTCAGCCAGCCTATTATCACGGCGGCGGCGCATCCAACTCCGACATCAACGTCAATGGCTTTCACGGGGCAATTTATCGCGCAAGCACCACACCCCATACACCAATCTTTGTCTTTTATCCGGGCCTTTTTATCATGTATGCCGAACACTCCATGAGGGCAAACCTCTGTGCATCTTCCACAACAGATACATTTTTCAGCCGATAGACAAAGCGTTGTGACATTTTTCAAATACTTATATCTCATAACGCCCTCCTTATCAAGTCCATAGGCTCTTTATCAGCACCAGCACAATCCCTGCGGCAGATGAAAGAACCATGAGCGGTACCGCTATTTTCATTTCCTTAATAACGCCGGAAAAAGAGGTGTATGTTGATGAGCCTGTGAAATTCATCGCCAGAAACCCCGACAATGAAGGCAGTATCAGCAGATAACCTATGGCAAGAAGTAAAAATTCCGGGACAAACCAGCCGTTAAACCCGATAAACCCTGCTGTCCAGCACAGCCCCAGCAGCCAACCCTTCCAGGAAAACGCCCTGCCGGGTATAAAGCAAAGGAGCATAGGCGTTAAAACGGTTCCGGTTACCACTGCTCCCACATAAATGATAAAATCCGCAAGCCCGAAAGTTCTTGCTGCGAAAAGATTTATGAGGAACAATACTCCGAAGACCATCAATGATATCTTTACGGCTGCAACCAGCTCCACAGGTGTGAGAACCAGACGATCCCACATCGTAAATTTCACAGTACGCATTTCCTCTGTAGCCTTAAAGCCAGAAACAAGGAAATCCTTTATATCACATGCTCTTACAGGGCCGTAAACCACTGAAAATCCGGTTCGCCTGGTCACTTCATGGGCGCTCACACCCGGGGCACCCAATTGCGGTAAAATTAATGTCCTGTGCGATACAATATCGGCCAGCCCCGTCTTTGATATGCGGTTTACCAGCTCATCGGTTCCAAAGGTGCCTTTACCGGCAGCGCACCAAACATTGATGCCCTTTGTATCGAGTATCAGAACCCAGCAATTCAATTCCGAAAGCTCTTTCCGCAAAGTATCAAATGTCAGTTTGTAGTTTGCGCTGACAAGTACGGGGGAAGTGTGGTCTGGCTTGCCTATGGCATAAATCTCCGGATTGATTTTGTAATTCATCCTGCCTATACCCCAGCGCACTTTCCACGCTCCAAGCATGTCTTTGAAATGAAGGTCCGTTGAAACTACAGGCACGCTGCCTTGCGGGGTATAGATTTCACCAGTTACCCATTTATCCTTTTTGTTACACGGCGTTATGGATTTCTCCTCACTCATTTTCATCACATCCTTTGCAACAATTCGCATCTTCCTTGCAGATGCAGTTATCCTTATAGGATGTGATGCTGCAGAAAAACTTCTTCGTTTTGCGGATTGTTTCCGTGTCTAACGAATAGTACGTCCATTTGCCTTCGTTCCTTCCTTTTACAAGTCCACATTCGCACAGGAGTTTCATGTGGTGAGACAGGGTGGATTGGGATATCTCAAGCTTCTCCAAAATCATACAGGCGCAAAGTTCCCCGCAGGATAACATATCCACAATCATGACTCTTTTAGCGTCTCCCAATGCCTTGAACACTTTTAAATGTTCTAAGTGGTTTTCCATATCGGCACCTCAAATCTAATATCTTCGATATGATTATTATATGCATCAAATCGAAAAATATCAATATGATAATCAGGGAATACAAAAAATTAAGATCAGGGCTAAAAATTTTATGGATAAGCAATACCCATCTTCCCCAAATCTTTAATTTTTTACCGGACTATATAAAATATATCGCTATCCATTATATTATACTATCTGATAAAATGGATTTGGTAACTTGAAAATTGATGGATAATTGGGCAAATATCAAAAACTTAATATATATTGAGATAGGAGCTAGACAGATGACAGGGATAATATTAGCTGGAGGAAAGAATAGTAGGATGGGTAGGAAAAAAGCCTTTATAAATGTTGAAGGAAACACAATTATTAATAGAATATTAGCTATTTTTAAAGAAGTTTTTTCAGAAGTCATAATTGTTTCGAATACACCTGAAGATTTTTCTTATACCGGTGTAAAAGTTGTTACGGATATAATTCCTGATAAGGGTTCGCTTGGAGGCTTGTATACAGGTCTTGTTAATATGAAGTATGAACGCTGCTTTGTTGTGGCCTGTGATATGCCTTATATAAGCAAATCACTTGTGAAATATATTATTGATATTCCAAGATATGATATTGTTGTTCCTAAAATTGAAGGCCTTTACGAACCCCTATTTGCCTGCTATTCAAGAAAGTGTGCAAACCTGGCAAAAAGACAGGTGGAGGAAGGTAATTTAAGGATAACTGACATTTATTCATATTTTACTGTAAAAGAAATCCATGAGGATGAAATAAGAAAATTTGATAGTAATATGAGATCACTTGTAAATATTAATACTCCCGAGGATTTAACTTCCTCTCTGTTTGGGTCGGGAGTGTAAATAATTTCTCCTGCTCGGTATAGCCGGGTATTCTATAACCGCTACTGCACTGCAACCTTCAAAGTTCCTGACTCCATTAGTTAATAGCTACCCTCCGCATCTTACGACCCTCCCCTTGATAACATCAACCGTATGTACTAAAACCGGCAAGATTGTTCCCAGGCATTCCTTTACTGCTTTCGGACTTCCTGGAAGATTTATGATGAGCGTATCTTTCCTGGTTCCGGCAACTGCCCGTGATAATATGGCATTTGGTGAATACTTTGAAGTTTCTATTCTCATTTTTTCGGGAATACCAATAATTTCTCTGTCAATCACCTTATATGTAGCCTCGGGAGTAACATCTCTGGGGCTTAAGCCAGTCCCGCCTGTTGTCAGTATAATATCCATAAAATTCTCATCTGCCAGCTTTTGTAAACATTCCACTATTGTATCTAATTCATCTGGAATTATAATCTGACTTTCGACTGAGCCAATATTCTTTACCATTTCAGCAATTACTTTGTCACTGGTACTTTCTCTTTGGCCTCTCGAGGCACTATCGGATATTGTTACTACTGCTATTTTAATCATTTTTTCACCCTTATTTCATCACCAATTTTTATACTGCCGGATTTTTCTACGATAGCAAATAAACCTTGCTTTGGCATTATGCAACTATTGACTTTCTTAAATATCTCACACTTATAATGGCATTCCTTGCCTATCTTTGACACTTTCAGTTCTACATCTTTACCAATCAATAAGCCATCCCCTATTTTGAGTTTTCCTAAATCAATACCCTGGGTGGTAATATTTTCTGCATAATCACCTGGTTTTAGAACTAAATCAGTTTTATTGCCTTGGTTGTTACTGTTCTGTTTCATAATATTTTCAATAGAAAGAAGACTAATCTGTCTTATATGATCTCCAGAATGGGCATCACCTTCAAACCCATAATTCTCAATTGCTTCTATCTCTGTAACAGGATACTTTGAAGTCCCTTTCTCTTTACTTATGTTCAATGAATAAACCCTCCCAATCAATTTAAATTGCCTCTCTTTCTTATTAAAATTTATATATTTCTTAAAATTGAAGTTTAACAGTCCGGCTAAATAAATAATTCAAACTCGATTCTCTCTGCAAAAATTACCGCTTTTACCGCCAACCTTTTTAAGCAGCTTAATTTCTGAAATAATTATGCCTTTATCTACTGCTTTACACATATCATAAATTGTCAATGCAGCAACAGATGCCGCGGTTAATGCTTCCATTTCAACTCCGGTTTTAGAATATGCCCTGGTAAAAGTTTTAATAACAATCCGATCCTTTTCAATATAGAAATCCAATTCTACTTCATCCAAAGGTATCTGATGGCACAGAGGAATTAACATGCTTGTCTGTTTTGCAGCCATAATACCCGCACATTTTGACACACTAAAAATATCTCCTTTTGCAACTTTATTTGATTTAACCAGCTCAAGAAGTTCTTCTGACATTTCTATGGAAGCCTGTGCAGAAGCTTCTCTGCAGGTAGGCTCTTTAATTGAAACATCTACCATTTTTGCTCTTCCTTCCGTATCCAGATGACTCAACTCTTCTATCAAATCTCATCCTCCTATCCTCATCATTGAACAAAAATCCATTTGTCTATCCTCAACAATCAAACTATGGCTTGCTGGTTTGCTTGCAATTGCACTAAATAAAAGTTCAGTAACCTCATCAATATCAGGCCCTTTTCTAAGACTATTTTTAATATCAACCCATTCCTGCGTATATAGGCACGAAACCAGTCTCCCGTCTGACGTCAGCCTTATTCGGTTACAGTCGGAGCAGAACTTACAGCTCAAAGGGCTAATAAACCCGATAGTTCCATTTGTACCGGGTATTACATAGTATTTTGCCGGTCCATTTCCATCCACTGCTGCCGGTAAAAGACTGTAAGCCTCATTACATAGAAATCTCATTTCATCAGCAGATACAAACTTTTTTGCATATCCATCAAGACTGTTTTTTGTTGGCATATATTCTATAAATCTAACAGCAATTCCGGTCTCTGTAGAGAAGTGAACAAAGTCCAATATCTCATCAAGGTTAATATCCCTTATAATGACAGTGTTTACCTTAATCTGAGAAAATCCTAGTTCCATGGCTCTTTCAATCCCCGTCAGAACATCTTTGAGCTCTCCGTATTTTGTAATTTCCTTATACTTATCTGAGCATAATGAGTCTAAACTTATATTTAATCTTTTAAGTCCTGCTCTCTTTAATTCGGATGCGAATTTTTTTATTAAAACCCCATTGGTGGTCATTGATATGTCCATGATTGAATCAATTTCTGTAATGCAAGAAACTAAGGCTGCTATATCTTTTCTTAGTAATGGCTCCCCACCGGTTATTTTTATTTTCCTTATACCATGTGAAGCTGCTACCTTAACAAAACTTACAATTTCCTTTATACTCAGCATCTCTTCTTCAATAGCTTGAAGTACACCACATTTGGGAATACAGTATATACAACTTAAATTGCATCTATCCGTTACTGAAATTCTTAGATAATCAATTTTGCGGCCATATTTATCAATTAGAATTTTCATCACCCCTTATACCTCAAGCTAACCTGTCAGCCTGATATTACTTTATAGCAAGGTTTCTCCCAGCCATTTCAATTCTCTATTGTGGAGTAGTAGCATGTAAAATAAAGATTTTATTGTGCTATATCAAAACAAAATTATATATCTCTTAACTTCAACGCTTTTACGAATCTTTGCATAAAAATCTTTGAACAATAAAATCAGCAATTTTCTCTACATCTTTAAAACGGAACAATTTAATATTATCAAAACCTTCGGGTGACTGGAAAGAGTTTTCATCAACAAAATTATTAACCAATGCAATAAGGTTATTATCAGTAGTGGTTATAGGATTATCAAATCGTATAACCTCTATTTTAGGCTTATCCATACTTTTATAGCCTTCAGTTATAATGATATCAACGTCAGTAAACAACCATTCTGCTATTTCATCCAAGTTTTTTTCACAGTCAATATTTTTAATCATGGCCATCTTTTCCATAGAAGCTATAACAACTGTATTTGCCCCAGATTTAGTCATTCTCCAAGTATCTTTTCCTTCATGGTCTATATCAAATTTATGAGCATCATGCTTTATGGTACCCACTTTATAACCCATTTCCTTTAAATTAGGAATTAAATTCTCTATTAAGGTAGTCTTTCCGCTATTGCTCTTTCCAACTATTGAAACTATCGGTATCATTCTTATTATTCCTTATTCATCTAATAATTGTACTAAAACCTGTTCACCGCTTTTAATTTGAGGAGTATCTTCAGGTACAACTATCAAGCAATTGGATTGCAACATCGAATTAAGTGCACCTGAACTCTGAATGCCAACAGGTTTTGCAAAATATGATCCTCCCCTGTAACAGATGCGCCCCATGATATAATGTCTGCGCCCCGGGGCTATAGATATGTCTCTTTCTAAAACTGCATATTGTTCTCTAACCGGGTTGCCCACTCGTCCCTGCATTTTACACATAGCAGGTAAAACAAACTCCCTAAAGGTCACTAATGTAGAAATTGGATTTCCAGGCAGTCCAAATACCAATGTATTTCCCTTCACCCCAAAAAGTACCGGCTTTCCAGGTTTAATGGCAACCTTCCAAAATTTTATACTTACACCCTTTTCTATTAGTACTTCTTTCACAAAATCATAATCTCCGACAGATACTCCTCCAGAAATTAAAAGTATGTCTGAATTTAAGCCGTTTTCAATACTTCTAAATATTGCAGCTTTATTGTCCTTGGCAATGCCCAGGCTTATAGGTATACCCCCATACTTAATGACATTTGCATATAAACTATAACTATTAATATCTCTTATTTTACCGGGTGATAATTCCTCTCCTATATCAACAACCTCGTCTCCAGTGGCCAGTATACTCACACTAGGTAGCTTGGCAACACTAATAGTACGAAGATTCTGTGCAGCAAGCATTCCTATATCAACTGGAGATATTTTTTTACCTTCTGGAATTACCAGCTTTCCGCGTGCTACATCTTCACCTTTGTACCTGATATTTTCTTTCTCTTTTACACCGCGAAACACTTTTACCAGTGCACCTTCTGCCTCTGTATACTCAATCGGAACAACTGTGTCGGCTCCTTCAGGAATCGGAGCACCAGTCATTATCTTTAAAGCCTTTCCATTCATTAATTTGCCGCTATAGGTATATCCTGCAGGGATTTCCCCGATTACCTCAAGCCATATGGGCTGATCAAAGGATGCTCCTTTAAGTCCGGATGAAATAACTGCATATCCATCCATAGCTGAATTATTAAAGGTAGGCAGGTCAATATCTGAATATATATCACATGCCAGAATTCTATTTAACGAAGATGTTATATCTACTACTTCTGAATCTATTTTTACCACACTATCCAACACAACTTCTCTTGCCTGTTCAATTCCTAACATACAAACCTCCGGATCATTCCTGATATAGTATCAATATCTCATGATTGGCTCCTTTGCTAATTTGGAGCTTGTATCCTCCAAGACACAAACCTGATTTCAGCCAAATAAGTTTAATTTTTCCACCGTAAATATTTTTCTATAATTAATGCAACGTTACTGAGCATAAATATTTTGTTAGAATAAATTTTGGAAACTTAAAACAGAAAGATATTCTTATGTATAATAAAAGAGACGGCGGGAAATTACAAGCAAAAATGTATTCCCACAGTCTTCTGTCATACTACTTTATATAAACTTTATTACTATTTAAATCAATAATCCTAATTTATTAAACAATTTAATTGCAATTAACAATTACTTTTATTGATGGCATCTATTAATAATCTAAGACACTCTAACACCTGACTACTTTTATCCTGTGGAATGTTATCATATATTTTTTTAAAGTAATTACCCATTGAGTCCTCTATTTTCTCAAACATTTCCATACCACTATCGGTCAGTGATATTGTAATATACCGTCTATCGTTTGAATCAATCTCCCGGTTAACAAGATTCGCATTGACAAGATTATTTACAGTCCTGCTCATTGTACTGTTATCAAGATTTAGTTTTTCAGCTAATTCATTTAAAGATATATTGGGTACGCGCCCAATCTCCGTTACTGCATGACATTGAGTAAAAGATATCCCGCAACATGCCGCCTCAATCTCGCCTATTATTCCCAATTTTGCTTCCATTACCCTGATTAGTTCTCTTAATTCTCTTTCATTACCTGACTTATTCACTGAAGTACCACCTCCAATTTTCAATTATATCATTAATTTTTCTTTATGCAATTAAAAGTAATATGCATGAAAATAAATTAATCAGCATGAACGAACGTTCCCTCTGGCATCAGAACGGCATCTTTGACAACTTCCTTTAAACTTAATGTTGGGAAACTTATTATGCAATTTCTCTTTTATTTCACAGAACTCTCCATGCGTAAAAGCTTCTATGTTTTTAAATTTTGTATCATTTACAGGCAATAAAGGGATTACATTTATTATATCAATCCGATAATTATTAAGAAATAACATCAGGTTGTCAAGCTCTTTATCGTTTACTCCTGGTATTAATACAACATTTATTTTTATTTTCAGGTTTTCAATACTACTTAGCAATTCCAATGCAGTCTTTTGTAAATCCAAAATCAGTTTGCCTGCTTCTATTCCTTCATAGTACTTATCACGATAATATATAAATTTATATATGTTATTGATACTATCGGTACAAACAGAATTAATTGTTAATGTGATATAATCTATGCCTGCTTCTTCAATTTTTTTAATATGCTCCTTTACTCCAAACCCGTTTGTACACATACATTTCTTAAAGTCGGGGAAATTTTTATTTATTCTCTTAAAGGCTTCAAAAGTTTCATCTGGATTAGCCAAAGGGTCACCAGGGCCCGCTATCCCAATAATCTTACAATCGTCGTAAATTTCCAAGCTTTTGTTTACATATGTAACTACATCATTAACATCGAGAATACTTTCCGTCACGCCAGGTCTTTGAGCATCAGATGATATTCCTATTCTACAATAATTACATTTGGTATTGCATCGTTTGGCAATTGGTAAATGGATTCTACAGCCGGATAGAGTCTCATCGAAACAAGGGTGTAAAGTATTTATCATATTATTTTCCTACTCTCAACATAAATATTAATGCAATAAAAGAATTATATAGTTAATAGCCTTCCGCTAAGTAGAAATACATGGTTCTATTTCTTTAAACAGAAGGCTACTTCCTTAGATAAAGCTTATTATCCAGGTAACCGAGAATACTCGAAATTTCTTTAGCAGCAAGTTTTTCTTTTAGATTTTTTTGCATCTTCAGCCGTTGGCCTTTTATAGTCAAAAAGGCTGCAATTGCATTCTTCTGTGCAGCACTCGCTTTCTTTATCAGTAAGCTCGTCTGTATTCTTCAGGCTATCCTCTTTATCATCTGATATACCTTTTAAGTCATCACCGGTCATTTTGGCACCTCCTTTTCTTAATTAATCAATAATATCTATTAATTATTTTATTGTACCATACCTCAAAAAAATTGAGTGTTCCGTCATATCCTAAAAATGGACGTTTATGAAAATTCAACTCACGAGCTCCAGGATAAGTAATGTTAATATACGCAGGCTCATATAGCTCTTTTGCAAAATAATACTCAAGATCACTGCCTAATAGGACCTGCGGTTTATTGTTCTGTATTTCTTCCTTAATTATCTGATTATCATTTGTAACTAGCACATCCGTGCCAGGTGATATTTTAGCAAATTTAGCCTTGATTTCTTCTTCCTGCTCGTTGGATACATCCTTGACGATGACCCTTCCGATACTATCTTCATACTCCTTAGTAATTATATTAGTAAATGCCAGCGCAATTTCAGGTGGTCCTACAATCATTTTGTTCAACTGTTTTATATATTCGAAAAGCCTAACTGAATTTACTCTTCCCATTCCATTATGAAATTTACTTTTGACCATAGCTCTCTTTTCATCAAGAAGATGCGTAATATCTTTATTAAGCTGAACAGTCTCTGCTATACCTTTAATAAAGGCTTCTGTTTTCTCCATTCCCAGTGGATACGATAAAGTTATATATGGAATTTTAAATGCTTTCTTCATATATTCAGCAGTCTCAAACCCTATAGGTGGGCAAATCACTACATTCAGACATGTATGTGCATACTTTCCAATTTGTTCTACCGATGCATTGCAGAATAAAGGTCTTGCCATAATTCCAAACTCCGCAAGTAAGCTTACTAAGTATGTCATATCCTCTTGCCAGCAGCTATTCATACTAACAGGACTTAGTATATTAACTGTAGGATTTGACAAATCTGCTTCTTTACATAGTTTTTCAACCAGTGTTCTCATAGCCATATTCATCCCAGACGTCTGATTATTCAGAAAGCCTCCTCCATCAATACGAAGCACGGGTATTGGCAAATCTGCACGCTTTATCAATCCATCAATATCATCACCGATTATTTCAGATGCACAAGTAGTAACAACCGCCATTAAATCCGGTTGGTTCTCATAAAACTCATCAATAATTTTCTCGCTAACTTCAACTTCTCCACCGAATACGATTGTTTTCTCACACATTTCGGTATAGTTTATGTTCAAAGGATATAATATGGAAGCTTCATATGCCGGATAAACGCACCCCTTGGGTCCATGAACGACTATCGATGAATTTTCTATTTGGGCAATTACTTGACTGACACCAAGAATGCCGCACTTTTCAATTGAATCAATACATAGTGTTGTATTTCGCATACTCTCAACCTTCTACAAATAAAGAATATTTACTACTTTTATTATTTATGGAATCGTGCATTGCTTGATACAATTTTCTCGTACCATTAAATCCATAAATAGGATTTTGTGCAAGCTTATATTTAAATACAGTGCGTCCAGGATAATAATTGTTATTGCAGAAAATTATCGGATCACCTAGATACTCAATTAAGTCCTGGACATCTTCTATATATTTTGTAACAAAAACCTTTACATCAAAACCATCTTCTAGTACTTCTTTTTCAAATATGGGGAATTTATCCTTAACGATAGCAGGCTCAACTCCCACAACAATTGGATCCATTTCCAGCTCATACGCAAGCTTAGTTAACGCGATCATGCGTTCCCCTGTCTGGGTCCAAATAATACAATGCCTCCCTTTTCCAATTTGTGATATCAACTCTTTGCGTTTTCTCTCCAATTCCTTAACTTCCTGCAATTCATCAATATTTACATTTAAATTTAATGAAGTAATTATTTCATTAAGCCATTTTTTTGTAGCAAACAAGCCAAGTGGGTAGGTGGATTCAGAATATGCCACATTAAACTTGTTTTTTAATTCATCAAATAATCCCATGCCAAAAAACAGACATGCCGCTACATTCAGTTGCGCTTTTTGCATTTTATAAAAATCTTCGATTGACATGCCTTGATCAAATAATTGGTTTACCTCTACACCAATTATTTGGAGCATTCGCTTTATCTCTGTGATTTCTTCTTGTTTTGTCTGTCCTCCAATCCAGCGCCTAAGGAAAACATTCACCATTTTACTTTCAGAGTTCGCGCTTTCCTCATACTTTTTCGAAGGCAAAGATTTAGTAAGAAGCTTAAATGCCATCTCGGTTCCGCGTCTATAAGACTTCCCGGAATATCCTCCTGTATTTAAATAAATAACTTTTTTCCTTAAGTCTTCAGGCAACCCTTCTATACAGCCCTCAACGTCGTCTCCGATAATATCTGCACAGCAATTTGTTATGACTGCTATAATTTTGGATTTGTATTGCTTATCCACTTCCATCAAGCTATCAATCAACTTCTTCTCACCGCCAAACACTACCTCTTTATTAGTAAAAGAAGTAGAAAGATGAGGTTTATTATCACACTCATTATGATAGCCCATTGCCGGCAGGTATCTTCTGTTACCCAAACACCCGGATGGCCCATGAACAAGAATAACAACATCATTAAAATAATTAAGAATATCAAAAGCGCCCCAAAAAGCACAAAATTGGTGCATATCTACACAATCACGTATATTTAAGCTGTCACTTTTTATCCCCTTTACCAATGCAGACAATTTTGTGGTCTTACCTTTAATCTCCGTATCTATCATCTAGTACTTATCTCCTTATCAGCGGTTCTTTCACCATTCTATCGAAGTCCTCATCCGATAATGGCGTAGGAATAACATAATTACTATTTCCAAGCAGATTTTTAGCTAATTCCGTGTATACTTGTGCTTGATCTGATTCAGGACTACCTTCCATTACAGTTTTTTCCTCAAGTTCACATTCCTGAACAATATTATCTCTAGGAATCCATCCTATAATCTGTGTACCTAATTTAGAAGAAAGCACATTGACAATTTCCTTTTCCAAATGTGCGTTTCGCTGGTTACAAATGATTCCGCCCAATCTCACATCACTTCTTTGTCCGAAACGGTTAATAGCCTTTGCAATATTATTAGCTGCATATAATGCCATAACTTCTCCTGAAGTAATTAAATAGACCTCTTTAGCAAAACCCATTCTTAGGGGTACAGCAAATCCTCCACATACAACATCGCCTAGAACATCATATACCACAACTTCAATATCAAGTTCATTATACAAATCAAGTTGATCAATAATTTCTATCGCTGATATGATTCCTCTACCAGCACAACCTATGCCTGGTTCTGGTCCGCCGGCCTCTATGCAATATGTATTTGCAAATCCCTTTCTGACAATGTTATCAATAGTAATGTTTTTGGCATTATCCTTTACGTAGTCCAAAATGTTTTGTGATTTTTGACCCCCAACCAAATTCTTTGTAGAATCAGCTTTCGGATCACAACCGATCTGCAAAACTCTATATCCCATTAAGCCAAGGGCTGCAGATATATTGGAGCATGTAGTTGACTTACCGATTCCACCTTTACCATAAATCGCAATTTGTTTAATGCTTTTCATATTCACATCACCTTTTCTACTTTAAGTTATCCAAATCAGGATTATGCCTCTTTCTGTAATGCCTCTAAATCATAGAACCTACATCGTTCCTTTTTGCAGTTTGGCTGGAACGAGGCCGCCCAACATTTTTTATGATTAATCTGTTTTTCCGGAAAAACCACACCTAAGTTACTTTTTGCTAATTCAATCCCTTTTTCCAATACTGCTCTTATTGATCCAACACAGCAGTAAGGCCCACCCATATCAGCAACTTCCAACAAACCTCTTGCTGTAACAATGTTTGCTATACTACGCTCCTTGTCGGCAGTTGGTGTAGCATTTAGCAAAACACTAAAACATACACCTAACGCAATAGCTGATCCACACGCACCATAGTACCCGCACCATCCACCTGGTATTTCGTAGCTTCTTGATACACCTTCCAAGACATCATCCATTGTAATATGATTTGTAGTATTCTTAATAGCCAACAAAAATGCTGCTGCTGTTATTGGATGAGGTGTATGTCCAGAAATACCACATTTGCCAATAATCTTTTCTGCAACATCCAGTGGGTTTTTCAAATCTATCAGAGGAAGTATCTCATAAAGCTTATCCATAACTTCCTTAGCAGCACATTCCTTACATAGATAATGACCATTTGAGCATATTATGTAAGACTCTTCTTTCTTTCCACAATTCACACATTTTGCACTAAAATAATCTTCCTTATATATAATTTCATCGTTGCAAATCGAACACAACCCAAAACTCATAAAAGTTACCTCGCATATGTATGTATTGACTTTAATCATTCAAAAACTTGTATAAATAATTAATTCGGACCTTGAACATAATCTTGATTCATATAAGAATCCATAATCATTTAACATGCAATTAATATGTTTATATTTTAATTACAATAATTGCATTTGTCAACAATTTCATATGAAATATAATTTACAAAAGAGTATGAAACCACAGTACAAGATTGTAAGTGAGCTTAAAACAATTATTCTTCAGAGAGTTTACTTTAAATCAATTTGATTAAAAAAGAAACCTGCTGTGTTAAAGCAGGTTTTATCTTCACCAACTAAAGTATCCATCTATTTTCTATGTAAATCTAATGTTTATGCAAATTATCATATGAAAAAAGCTAGGATGTTATATTGTTATTGGAAAAAATCGGCTTTGATAAATAGTTTTCTCCGAACATATATGATCTTCCTAATAAAAATGAAGCTACTCCAAAAACTATAACTATAACACCTGAGATTGTCATACCAAGTGCAAGTGATATGTCATGGAAATAAGATATGATAGGGATCAGTACTACCGAAAAACATGAAACTATAAATTGTCTAAGTGCTGACACTCTGCCTTTTATCGGCCCATTACAGCGTTCTTGCAGTGACGTTTGAAATATAGATATAGAAAAAGCATTAAAAGCACCTATACCTACCATAAGTATAAAAGTAATCAGTGGGAATCTATTTACCATAATCAAAATAAATAAAATACCCTGACAAATCAGCCCTACCCAGCTACAGTTAAGAGAGCCAATTCTTTTAGATAGTGCGACTGTAAACAAGACTGAAAGCATGGCACCTATAGCAAAGCCACCATCAAATACTGAAATCAGATAGCTGTTATTACTATACCAAATGGTTACCATAGGGACAAGCATGAGATTTACCAGGCTAACACAAACATAGTCTGCTGAACTCACCAATACGTGCCCCGTAAAGCTCTTTTCCGTTTTCATCACGTTAAGAACTTCCTTCCAGTCACTTATCAAACTTTTTATGTTTTTAGTATTATCTGTTTTAATTTCCAGTTTAGTTATTTTTATAAAAGCAACTAAGGCAGCAGATAACAAGAAAGTTGTTCCATCTATTATTAAAGCGATAGATGGATTCAATAGGAAGACAATAGGAGCGACCAAAGCCACACCAAGCAATTGACCCGCTTGAAACAGTGTATAAATCATGCTGTTTACGCTTAGCAGAGAAGATGATTCTTTACTCAAAGCAGGTATTAATGAAAAGATAGCCGAGCGGTAAAAGGGTGTAACCATATTAACAATAAGAAGTGTAATAAAGAGGTAGTATACACTGGTTCCTGTAAATCCCAGCAATATACCTATGCTTAAAACTTG
Organism: Ruminiclostridium hungatei; assembly: GCF_002051585.1. Taxonomy (GTDB): domain Bacteria; phylum Bacillota; class Clostridia; order Acetivibrionales; family DSM-1351; genus Ruminiclostridium; species Ruminiclostridium hungatei. The sequence goes on from NZ_MZGX01000013.1 coordinate 57,484, forward strand.
TATTCCTCTCACAACATCGCATATTATTGATATGCGTTTTGGATTATTACGATCTACAAGAGACCCTGATACAAATTGAATAAAAAATGAAACAACATATTCAATTAATATTACTCCGCCAAAAGACATTGCACTATGTGTTTTATCATAAAGAAGCTTGCTGACAGCGATTGTGTGCATTCCATTACCTATATTTGTCATTAAAATTGCAAGCATAAATAGCTTTAAGTTTTTAGGGAGTAATGAAATTTCTTTCATTAGCCTTATTTGCATAAATAGCCTCCTCAAATCAGATATAAGCACCTGGATATTAGCATTCGATTAATTCATCAGTCATTTTAGCGATTGCAGCAACTCCCATTATGTACAACAAGCCCCTTGCTTGTTACTTTTTGAATTATTTTCAATAAGACTTTCAATGTTTACACCAATGCTCGCAGCTGTAAATGTACATATAAACTCAATTTCATCATTTGAAATTTCATTCAGCTTAGCCTGAATAATACTTTTCTTGACTGCTTCACTATTATTAGTGGCAAAAGAAATAGCCAATCCGATCAGACACTTCTCCCTCTCACTAACAACAGTACTACATTGGATTTCAGAAAAAAAATCAGCAACTTTAGAATTTGAATTTTTTGAACAACAAGACATTTCTATATCCCCCTTAAATGTTATTAAATTTAGCTATAAATACCGTATGCCTCTTAAGATGATACCTTAACCAATTTTGGAGTATAAAAGACAGAAACACAATGAACTAATCTTGGATAACTGTTATATTAATTTTATTTAATATATCTTCTGCAATATCCTCCGAGTATTTTTCGTTGTTACCCTTTACGATAAAATATCCAAGTCTGTTATAGTTACTTGTCGTTTTAGAAACCCTATCTTCTTCCTCTACATTCATGTTAAAATATACAACATCAGGGTTACTTTGCAATACTTCTATGGTATTTCCTAGTTTTACAACCCCATCACTGTCAGCAATAAAAAATCTGATTGAAGCAGAGCCGGAAGTCTCAACTTCACTGCAAGCATCTTCAATATTTTTTCCTAAGGATATATCTAACGCTATTTTATGAAGATTATATCCCTTAGTCATATTTACAAGCACGGGAATTTTATCCCCTCCTGGTCTGGCATTTACTTCTATAATTTTAGGTCCACCAGGTGTAAGTTTGACTTCAGTGTGAGTTACAGTATAATCAATACCCAACGCAAGCATTGCCTTTTCTACTAAAGAAGTTATCATTTGACTTTCCTCATTTTTTATCCTGGAAGGTACAGTATGCCCCTCTTCTATGGGAAAAAAAGGAGACACAACCTTCTTTGCAGTTATTGCTAACACTTCCGTTTTACCACCAAATGTATATGCCTCCACACTAAACTCTGGTCCAGTCAAAAACTCTTCCAGGATAATATCTTTGTCTAACTTTTGTCCAACAGAATTATTTTCACAGTTTTTTATTGTCTCTATGGCATCTATTACTTCTTTTTTGGTTTGACAGCAATAAACCATATTACTGCCGGCATCATTAGATGGCTTTACAACTACCGGTAAAGGTATCTTGAGCAAAGTTTCTTCTACTTCATCAGATGAGTGTATTATCGAATATTTAACAGTATTAACTCCTTTGCAGGATAGTATCTCTCTTGTTCTTTTTTTATTTCTGCAGTTAGAGGCAGCCTCATAAGAAATACCAAAAGGTATTCCTAATTCTTCCCGAATTCGAGCACCCAATTGAACCCTGTATTCGTTCAAGGTAAACACTGCCACTATATTATATTTATTAGAAAGTTCATGAATTTTTGATATTACACAATCTTCATCGTTTAAATCAATTTTAATTGGTATATCAACCCTCATGACCTCACTTGTAGTAAATTCCGGACTTATTGCTATTACTTTGTAACCTGAATCCTTTACTAAGTCAAATTCTGTACCATCCATTAATTTTATTACCAGTACATACTTTTCGCTACATAACACTATGACCCCTCCATAGAATTTATTAGTGTAACTCATATAATGACTTGACCATACTTACTCTTTCAATGTACATGCTAACGTACAGTTTCATGGAAACAATTCATTCTGTCAATACAAAAGATATGAATCATATAGCACTTTACTATAATCCCGTTCTTCCATATATATAGCTTAATTTACAATTATAGCCTCTCCCTTTCTAAACTATTTTAATATACAATAGTTGCATAGTCAATATAATTTGCAAATATATAAGTTTGCAATATTAATAGTTGTTATTTCTAAATATTACATGATACAATTATTTCAGAAGGTAAACGCCAATGAAATATACAAATGATACAATGGCTCAATGCCATGCAGAAGATATGTAAATATTTCACTGACTGACAGCGGACATAGTTTCAAATACTCCTTGATGCAATTAATCGAAACGAGGGTTGTATATAAGGAAAATTTACTGGTATGAACGTACCCATGAGAGGAGAGTAGATTAATGAACCTTGATAATAAAGTTATTGTTGTTTCCGGCAGCAGCTCAGGCATTGGAAAAAGCACTGCAGAGTTGCTATTGGAGAATTATGCCAATGTTATTGGTTTAGATTCAACCGAAAGTTCTATAAATAATGAGAGATATCAACACTATTGTATAGATATAAGAAATGAACAGAACATATTGACTATCGTTGATGAGATTGAAAACACCTTCGAAAAGATTGATGGCCTGGCTAATTGCGCAGGAATATATTCAAGCTCAAAACCGTTCTTTGAAATAAGCTTTGAAGAGTGGGACAAGGTAATATCTACCAATTTAACAGGCACATTTTTATTATCTAAGTATATAGCAAGGAAAATGATAAAAAACAAAAATGGAAAAATCGTTAATATCAGTTGTATCAGATCCAGAATATTCAGATCAGAGATGGCTGATTATAGTGCATCAAAAGGTGGAGTGGTCGCTTTAACCTCCGCAATGGCTTTGGATTTAAAGGACTACAATATCCAAGTAAATTCTGTCGCTCCTGGTTTTACATATACAGGAATGACCAAAGAATCTTTCGACAATCCACAAGAAAAAGAGTTTTCTGAAAGCATTATTCCTGTTGGTAAAATTGCAAACCCAAAAGATATTGCAAACGTAGTCTTGTTCTTGTTCTCGGATTTGTCAAATTATATCAATGGAGAAACAATATTTGTAGATGGTGGATTCAAAATATCAAAATAATTCTAACGTATATGGAGGGATGGTTATGGGCTGCTGCAGTTTGAAAACAGAGGGAAAGAAAAGAATTGTCTATACTTGTTCCGGGTGTTGTGACTTAGGGAAAACAAGCGATTTATTAGGTCGAAAGTTACGAGAAGAGGGTATGGCATTATCCGGTTGTAGTTGCTTGGCTGGAATTGCAGCTGATATTCCAGATCTTATTGAAACTGCTAAGACTGCAGATGAGATCATTTGCATAGACGGATGTGAGCTTTCTTGCGCAACAAGAGTTATTGAAAAAATTAATATCCATCCTAAAACTTACATATTAACCGAATATGGATTAAAAGGCGGAAATTTTGATGTCTCTGAAAAAATTATTGATGAATTATATTCAAAGATTTTTATGGAATTAAAAGGATAACTTTTATATTTAACTCAGTAACATTGCATTAAAAATATAGGAAATATTTACGGTAGAAAAATAAACCTCCTATATCATGCAATGATACTGAGTTTTCACAAACATATCTAAGAAATTAATTTTACTGCTTACTGACAGCAACATCCAGAATCAGATGAAGAAGATTTGCTGCAACAGTTCCCTTTATCACCCTCCTCTTTTAGACCCTCTGATAATTTGGTACAATCTGAGCTATCTTCCTCTAATTTAGCCGGATTAAGTTCAGACCCATACTTTGCAATTACTCTTAGCACAGTATTTCTCAGTACAGAAGCATTTGTGACTCCCATAAATAACCCCCTCAATCTTATTTTCTATTTTATAGAAACTCTATTAATTTTAATCACTGTTGCCCCGCGACAACGTATTGAAAGTCCGTGTAACAAAATCCACTGCTTAACAATATCATTCAGTAATGAATTTTTCATTACTAATAATTAACACTTTAAGCAGCATCTTTTAAATACACCTTCTTCAGGTGGAGTAGCGAGTTGCGAAAACACTTCATCAACCCGGAAATCCGGATGCTTCCATTCATAATTAAATTCATTTTCTACTAATTCCAGAGCTTTAATCGAAGGGGTAGATAATAATGGAGATCCTTTATATAAATGAAGTCTGGTTTCATATTGAATAGGGTCGATAATGTCATCCAAATTATTATCTTCAACAAACTTACTAAATTCAACTAAATCCTCCAGGCTGGTCCATGGGTTAAACATAATAAAAGTCGGGCTTAATTTGATTCCAACCTTGTGTAAAAATTCTACCACCTCTTGAATGGCTTCTACGGTTAATTCCTTCGAAACAGCATCTAATACTTCCTGGGAATGAAATTCGAGAGATGAAACAATAAACTTTACACCAAGTTGAGCCATTTCCATAACAGTTTCTTTATTTTCAAGAATATGGTCTACTCTTGCTGTAAAGTCGTATGTTAATTGTGGAAATTCAGAATGCAACTTTCTAATAATATTAATTCCGTGATATTTCGTATTGAAAAAGTCTGCGTCCATAAAAGTCAGATGAGTCATTCCCGATACAACCATGTTACGAACGTCTTCTATAACAACTGCTTCTGGAATTACAAGAACTTTTCCATTATACGCCCCATAAACAGAACAATATTGACACTTATGGTGACAGCCCCGCGCAATCTCAGTTCCACCTACTACCTGTTCCTTACCGAGTAACTTATTTATCTGAGCCTGAGGATATTTACTCAGCGGTGGAAGTAGATGTCGAGATGGCACGTCAAAGTGATCATTACACATTAAAGGCTCAATTGAGTTTCCATTTGAAATTGAAGTAGAATTAACGATACCCTTTAAGTCCGATTTTTTACTCCCTGATAAATGGTATGCCAATTCAGTTAATGTTCTTTCCCATTCACCAACAATACAGGTATCTCCATATTTATCAACAAGTCTAGTCGCGTTTAGTGTAGCATATTGCCCGAAAAAGGTAATATGAGCCTTTGAATTTATCTTTCGCACTTTTTTTGCGACATCAACTCCAAGTCTAAGCGCATCAAATAAAGGAACAGATATTGCTATCAAATCTGGCTCTAAAAAAAGGGTTTCAATCATACCATCAATATAAGTGTCTATCACACTTACATCAAACTTAGCTCTTTCCAGAGCAGTAAGAGCAGTAGCGACTGTTAAAGGTTGAAAACCACCTTCAAAAGTTGAAACTAATAAAATTTTAAACATTTCTATGCCCCCTATCTCAATAAACTATTTATATGTTACCTGAAAATATTGTATATTGCAACAGTTTCATGGATACCTCAGCTCTGACGAGTAAAAATATCTGTACGCATACTTGCACAGTTCAAAAACGTTTTTTTATTCTCCCATTATCATTTAAACCATTTTAACTGCTTTGCTTCCCATCTCTTGGCAAAAAATGAAAGGATAAAACAGAAAATGAAATACAGGATAGCCACCAGGATATATGAAAATATAAGTTTATCCGGCTCCCGCTGACTGAGCATTATGCCTATCTGAGTCAGATCTATAATACCTATGATATATATAACCGAAGTGTCTTTAAAAAGAGATATTAAAAAACCGACAAAGGATGGCAGCATCATCCTCAGCACCTGGGGCAGGATAATATATATCATGCATTGATAATATGATAAGCCTGTGGAGGAAGCAACCTGCCATTGTCCTTTAGAGATGTTCATAAGTCCGCCCCGGAAAATTTCAGCTTGATTTGCAGCAGAATAAAAAGTGAGCGAAAGATAAGCACTCAAAAGGATTGGTAACGGTCTGCCTGCAAGAAGAGGGATAAAGAAATAAAACCAGAAGACTATCAGTAACAAAGGCAAGGCGCGGGTGATTTCAATCACACAGGTGACAATCCGGCTGATGACAATATTTTTAGATATCCGGCCTAAGGCTAAAAAAAGACCCAAAATAAACCCTGAGGCCATAGTGATGACAGCAAGGAAAATATTTATGGCAAGACCACCTAAAGGGCCCTTCGGAAAAGGACCTATCAAAAACATTTTTATAAGACTGGGAATATCAGGCAACATCTTTTACCTTCTCTGTTTTATTTATTAATTTTTTATCGGTTAAAAAACTTTTTTCTACTAACAATGCTAAACGGCTAAAGACATAATTGATACTTAAAAAGAAGAGCGTTGCTATGATTGTCGCTTCTATTCCGCGGAATGTGATAGATTCAATCTGCTGCGTAGCCCAGACAATTTCGTGTACCGATAAAGCCAATGCCAAAGAGCTGTTTTTCATATTATGGATAATCCGGGAAACAAGAGGCGGGAAGCAGATGCGTATAGCCTGCGGCCAAATAATATATTTCCATATCTCCCATTGTGAATGGCCCAGGGTATGCGCAGCAGAGACCTGTTCTCTGGAGACGCCTGATATTCCTCCCCGTATGATTTCACCAATATAACCACTGCTGCTGATAGATAAACCGGCAATCGAAGCCCAGTAATTCAGAGACGGATTTGTGTTGAGCATTGTTTTTACGGGTTCGGAAAAAAGTTCCGGAAACACATAGTAAAAGAACAACAACCATATCAGAGTCGGAATGTTCCGGCACAACTCTATATAAAGTGAAGAAATAAAGCGGATCACCCTATGTTTTGATAACTGTCCAAAGGTAAGCAAGACGCCGAGTACAACGGCAATCAAAGAGGAGAGGAGCATCAGACTTAATGAAATCTGAAATCCCTGCAATATCCATTCCAGATATTGCCCGCTTAAAATTTTCTGCCAATCAAATTCGTAATTGATAATTGACCCCATAATCAATTCGACCATCTTTCGAATGGTTTCAAAAATTTCTTGTTCTGTACCTTAAACCATTTGTAAAAAATGTTTTCATATTCTCCGGAATCGTAGATATCAAGCAGGATATTGTTTATTTCATTTAACCACTCGGAATCATTTTCCGAAACACCGACACAAAAATACGAGTAACAACAGACTTCCGGATGATATTGAAAATTGGCCTTCTCTGCTTCGTTATTTATAAAATGATTTATAATAATCTCATCACTTGCATATCCGGCAACAAGTCTTTGCTTCATCGCATTATACGCCTGCGCATCTGACGAATACGCAATAAAATTCGGTTTGGCCCAATTATGTTCTGCAAAGCAATTTTCTATTTCGATTGCCGTACTTGTGTCGATGGTGTAAGCAATATCTTTGCCTGCCAGTTCGCTTATTGGTCCTATATTCTCTTTATGCATGAGGATTTTTTTACAGTCCTGAAGATAAGAGACGCTGAAGTCAATCAGATTATCGCGAGATTTGGTATGGTTCAATTTGGCTATACAGGCATCGATTTTATTACTAAGGATATACTCAATCCGTTCCTTGTTTTTTACCGGCTGAAGATTTAGGGAGACATTCAAACGTTTCGCGATACTGTAAGCCAGGTCGACATCGAAGCCGATCATCTTTTGCCCATTCTCGCTGAAACACATAGGCGGAGCGTTATCTACTATACCTATATTGATAGTGTTAGACTTTTTGACAGAGTGTAAGCTCGATTTTTGGCTGAAGATTTTCTTCATAAACATTTTAGTGCGTTCCTTTTTAGGACGGATGATAATATCATGCGGTTTATCAATTTCAATAATCTCACCCTTATCGAGGAAAGCGACGCGGCTGGCTACGCGGCGGGCGAATCCCAATTCATGCGTAACGATAACCATAGTCATCCCATCCACAGAGAGCCGGACAATAGTATCAAGTACTTCATTAATTAATTCCGGGTCCAGCGCGGAGGTCGGTTCGTCAAACAGCATTACTTTCGGCTGCATAGCCAGGCTGCGGGCGATAGCTACACGCTGCTGTTCGCCTCCCGACAACTGGGCCGGATAAGAATGACTTTTATGATCGAGACCGACTTTGTGCAAGATTGGAATGGCTATCTCCAAGGCTTCCTCCCTGGTCTTTTTTTTCACCTTCCTTAAGGCAAGCGTCACATTTTCAAGGGCAGTCATATGCGGGTAAAGATTGAATTGCTGAAAGACCATGCCCACCTCTGCCCGCTTTTTTCTGCTGAGCGCTTTACAATTTCTGCAGTTATAAATTTCATTATTAATGGACACCTCGCCGGCCTGAACGCTCTCCAGCCCGTTGATTGTCTTTAACAAGGTGCTTTTGCCCGAACCACTTGGACCCAGGATAACCAATACTTCTCCGTTATGTATTTCCAGATTGATATCCTTCAAAACCTGGACATCGTTGTACCATTTGCTGACATTCATAATTTTTATAATCGGGTTATTTTTATCCATCATTCATTCTTCCTCTCTTCGCCTCTTTCTCAATTTTAACCATTATATCTCCAAAGGCCGGCATGCCGGTGACCTGGTTGATGGAATTTGAGTCATACAGCATATTGATATTGGGTGTAAATGAGACTGCCCTCGAAAAAAGACCGATCCCGGTTGCTTTCCTCCCACCTGAACCAAAGGTTGTTTTTATGACTCCGGATTTTATCCCTGAAGAAAGAAATGCTTTTCCCTTAAGGTATTTGCCATTTGCATTTTCAAGGCGAATCATCTCACCCGTATAAATTCCCAGCTTTTTTCCATCCATTTCATTGATTAAAAAAACCGGGATGGCGATTGTATTCACTTCAAATTCGTCCTTATCTGTGTTTTGTGTATGCGAGGGAAAAGCAAATGCATCATTCAGCTTTTTATTTGCTTCTGTTTCGAGGTCGGAGAGAGAGATGCAAACCTGCGACATGGTGCCGGTCTGATGTGTTCTTCCGGTGATAAGATGGAACGGATATTCTTGTTGCAGACTCTCTGCAAATTGACTGTTGTTTTCTTTCCATAAAAAGGCTGTCGGATAGCAGCAATCCATTTCTTTCTTTAGTCCGGCCATGTAATGAAAATCGAATTCAAATTTTCCCGAATCGGTCAAAGGCAAATATCCGGAGGGTTTTACCTCTTTGTTGCGGCGGTATCTGTAATAGCTGGCAGGCCAGGCCGCCAGGCCGCCGCTTTTCCTTAGCCACTCCACTGTCAGTGCTTCACCCTGCCGTATAAGTTCTCCGTTAAAATAAACATTCGGGTTGTCTGGTGTTCCTTCGATTAAGGCGCCTTCCGGATATTGGGGGTAAGGGAGCGGTCGTCCGATATTCCTTAACCCGGGACATCCGCGAAGCTGTGCGTTTAGTAAATCCTCTTCCGTCCGGTAACAGGTAAAACTGCTTTCATTTATATCTTTATCTCCGGCCGCGGCCAGTGCTCCGGCCAGCTTCTGCATAATCCAAAACGGTGTCTTGGACTCATGCTGCGGTGCAATTACACGCTCTCGCAATGCGATTTCCGGATTGATGGTATATTGATCACTTAATCCCATCTTCTCAAGATAACTGCACTCAGGCAAAATAAAGTCGGCATATTTACCTGTCTCGTTGATATGGGTATCGATGTGAACAATGATATCCAGCAGGTACTCCCCATCTTGGGCAGTCGTCAAAGCCTTTATCCACTCCTCGGTGTTTCCCCCGGTATACACAGGATTGCCTGTACGGTTGATAAACGCTTTTATTGGGTAAGTGTGACCGTTGAACGGCCCTCTTTTCAAGGCAACGCCGTCAAGAATATTGCGAGGAATAGTACTTAATACGCCTTTCCAGGCAAAGGGATAATCACCATATAAATCCTTATGCAACTGCTGATAAGTACCCTGTCGAACCTCCCCGGCTACGGCTCGAGTTATCTTGCGATCACCATTTATTTTCCGGCTTATCAGGTCGAGCGCAGGCTTAACCGACCCGGTAAAAACCAGCCCGCCGGGTACATCTATGTTTCCGGTAATCGCGCATAACACGTTCGCCAGGGTGGAGGTGAGGTCGCCTGCCAGATGATGAGCGCCCCCATGCATACCGATTTCTATAGCTGCCGGTTTGGTAATTCCCATTAAATGCGCGAGGCGTTTGATTTCATCCGGAGCTATCCCTGTTTTATCCGATCCCCACTCCGGCGAGAAATACAAGAGTCCGTTTGTTTCATCCCGCTGTCCGGCCTGAGTGAGAAAGTCCTGCTTAAAATTTTCCCAGCCTTCTGTATAGTTTTCTATAAAATGATGATCGATAAAAGATGCCTGTTTGTTCCCCGGCTCATCATGAGTGAGGATATAACAGAGCAGACAGGCTAATAATTCCGCATCTGTGCCCGGCACGATGGGTAGCCAGAGATTGGCTTTTGCTGCCGAATTGGTAAAGGCGGGATCTATGACCACATAATACATTTGATTGGTCAACTGTGCTGCCGGAATACCACGGGACATGTAATTGAAACGTGTAGCTACAAGTGGATTGGCTCCTACATTAATTAGAAGCTTTATGTCATGCTCTGTTTTAAAATATAATGTATTGTCATGGTTATTGATCAGAAGCGGGCGCTGAATGTCCGGTAAAGGTCTTTCATCTCCCATAAGTAACTTGGAGCCCCATCGGCGGTTCGTGTCGCAAATGGCACTATGAGTATATGTATGCGGAGTACCGAAGGCATGGAACAACATCATGTAGGGTTCGACATCCGTCAGATCTCCACAATCAAGGATGACAGCTTCTGCGCCATATTTCGTTTTTATGGCGAGAAGCTTCGCGGCAATTTGCTTTAATGCCGATTCCCAGGAAACCTCCTGCCATTTTTCGTTTCCCCGTTCCCCTATTCTTACAAGCGGCGTTTTTATACGTAACGGGGAATAAACGAGTTCGAGTCCGGCCGCTCCCTTTGCGCAGATTGTTCCCTGGTTATTGAGCGATTGTGGATTGCCGTATATTTTCCGGGCCACTCCCCCTTCGACAAATACGCTTATATTGCACTCCGCGGGACACATAAGATCAACTGTATTAATACATTTTTGCGTGAAAATCTGCTTGCCCTGCTTTAAATGCAAGCCGGCTGAATCAGTGAATTGAAAATCGTATAAAGAAAGATCCGCCTTGGTTAACGACGCATATCGGTTGCCGCCTCTTTGCAGAAAAAAAACTTTTGGTAAACTCGAAGCAAGTGTTTTCTGTACATACAAAGAATTTTGATAAGCTTGCAGGACCTGTATTATCCCGCTTTCTCCATGATTCAGTTCCCCGAAGTGCAATGCCTTCGCCATGCAGCCAAGAACACATGCGGGTTGTAACCCCTGTTGCAATCTTTCGAAACAAAAATCACACTTACATAATAAACCGGCTTCATTCTTATATCCGATGGATCCAGCGCATACTTCCAGGCAGGCAAGGCAATGATTACACGCTTCGGCATCATATCTGATAATCCCCTGTTCCGTAGAATAAAGCGCATTGCTGCCGCAATACTCCTCACAGGTTGGTTTTTCGCAATGGCTGCATAAGACCGGAAGGAAGAGTCGCGTTAAAGCCGGATAAGTGCCGGCATCCTGTATATGCACTTTCATTCGGTCTGCCCCACGCGGAAGATTGTGTTCCTTCCGGCAGCTCACCTGACATGCATAACAGCCTATACATTTATCGAGGTCTATGATCATTCCGTATTTAGCAGCAGAGTTTTTCATCCCAGTAATACCTCAAACCTGTCCATACTATATATTTTGTTTTACTATTTATGAAGAATGATTTTATCTGAAAACATGTAAAGCACATCCGCTTAAAAACTTGCGGATGTGCGTCCTTCAATTTCACGCGTCAAGGATGCGGATGGATATCTTGAATAAGTCCGGATTAATCAGGCCAGACATAAAGCTGATTTTCACCAAATGCTTCTTTCGGTAAAACAGGTTTGGCAGAAGGCTGTAAAGGGAACTTGCCATCCGGTCCGAACCATTTATCGTAAATCTTATCATAAGTACCGTCACGCATCAAATCCTGCAGGATAAAACTGATTTTGTCTCTCCATTTACTGTCATTCGGAGGGACACCGATGCTGTACAATCCAGGACTGTAGACGCCTCCGATTGGCTCATATTCAACACCTTCTTTGCCGGCTACACCTGCAATAATAACACTGTCCTGGGTAAAAGCATCGACCTTACCCTGTTTGAGTGCCAGAAAGCATTCGGCACTGGACTGGAAGGTCTGAATATCCGGTTTTGCGCCATTCACCTTTTCGATCTCCTGCTGGATAGCGATATAGGCATTTGAACCTTGATCTACGGCAATCTTTTTACCGGCTAAATCAGTGAGATTTTTGAACTTTCCCTTTTTCGCATAGGCGATCTTGCCGGTCCATAAATAAGCTGGTTCCACATAATCGATCTGTTCATCACGACTTCTGGTATGACTCAGATTAGAAGCAACCATATCAACAGTGCCGTTAGCCAGGTCTGAGATCCTTGTCTTGTTATTTACGACAACTCTTTTGAGTTTCACGCCCAGGCGTTCGGCAATCGCGTCCGAAAGCTCCAGGTCGAACCCGGTCCAGTTCCCGCTCTCATCTATATAGTTCATCGGCGGGGTATTGTTGCCGGAACCGATATTAACAACCCCTCTTTCAAGCACCTTATCAAGAATGCTCTCCTGTTTTACGGTTCCGCAACCAGTTAATAGAATGCTTGCGGTAATCAGACAAAAAATAAAGACTATTCCTTTTCTCATTTTGGTTCTAACTCTCCTTTTCAATATTCTTATTAGATTGGGTATTGTTATCCTACCTGTTTAAATTGTGTGCAAGAGCGATTTTACCACTTGTTTCTTATGCCCCCGTCACAAAGAAAATTTAAGCAGAATTCTTTAATTCATTGTTATGCCTGACTTTTAAATACCTGTTAGTTCCTACTTACTCTTGGATACAATCTCCAAGGCAACACTAACTCGCCTTAATTCGCCAAACCATATAAGTCCGATTTCGGCACGCCTTTTATGCCTGTTAATCTTTTTTATTACACTCTCCCTGCCCTGCAACGGTCCAGAAGTAACCACCACCTTATCCCCTACTATAAATCCCTTCGAATTTTCTACAATATATTCGTCATTACAAAAGCCCAATAAAAATTTCTTCTCATCTTCACTTAACTTCACATATTTTCTATTTCCATCTCCAAGTAAATAGAAAATACACTTAGAAAACCTTGCATACTTACATGCAAAGTCTATAAAAATTCTTTCTTCTAAAATTGAATCTGTGAAAACATAACCGGGAAACATTGGCCTTAGCTCTTTGCGAATAGATTGTGAATTCCTGATCACTATCTCAACTTGGGGAACAAATGCCACTGACTCTTCTTTATCAAACAACTTATTTAAAAATTCACAGGCTTTATGTTCTTCTCCTGTTTGCACATGAAATACAAACCAATTGCTCATCTCAAAAAATTCTCCTTCTTAAGATACAGCTTCGCCCTTTCATTTATTTCATACAATAAACTACAAAGCCTTTACTGTATTATCCTTAACGCCAGCTAACGAGCACCGCTACGATTATTGTACGATAAGTGCTTTTAAGAAGCTTAATCCATTACCCATAACGATACATCTGTTTGGTAATTATTTCTTTTTATAGAGTAGCAGAAAATGTTGTATAATGCAACAGTTGCTTGGATATTTTTATCTTTTTTTTAAATGTCTGTAACCCTTATGCGGCATAATTTTCAAGTACTTTTATTTTTGTTTTAGCATTTATTCATTCATTTTGTAATTATATGGCTTTATATGGAATAATATGGAAAACCCCGTCAAATATAGATTGTTACAAAGTATGCACACCCTTTCCATATAGCCCCAGTCTCGTGCTTAGGGTTTATCTTCAGACAACCCAGGACAAGATTGTCTCCCGTATAGAGATACTTGCCCTTGATGTCCTTGAAATTGACAAACTCATTAGCTTTCTGCCTGCCTTCCTACAGCAGCAGCCTCCTTTGTCTTTTGATTTGAAAATCGGATAAAAAGAAATGCGCCGCCTCCAGGGGCAGCGCAGATAATAAGCATGATAACAGATAAAATCAAGTGTCTCTTACCTCCTCCGACTTTTTCCGGATTTCATCAATCTCCTTAATAATAAAATCAATCCGATAACAACCGCTCCAATTGCCAGCGTTGGAACTACTATATAAACGAACAAAATAAAAAATCCGGTCTCTCTATTCCATTCCAAACTTCTTCACTCTCCCGTCTGAATTTTCATGGATTAATGCGGAAACATCTGCAGGAATTTCTCTATACCTATCTGCTGCATTTGCAACAGCACTTATACCAATTCCCTTATGAATTCACGCTGACTGCGTCCATTACCTTTACGAAAAGGATGTAATGCATTTATTTCCGAAAAGTAGTACGCCAGCTTCTTGGAAAACTTTCCTGCTTCAAGATTTCTTAAATAATTATCTTTCTTCAATTTTGCAAATATATCTTCTGCCTGTTCTGCAATAAATTGAACTTTGCAAAACATATTTTCTTTTGCAATATCAACGGTGCGAATTTTTCCCGCTCAATCGTAAATATCTTGAAATATATACTTATAAATGCTCTGTAAATGCATCAAATCAAACATTCCTTTTATTGGCTTATCTATCAAGTCTGATATGCGCAGCATAGTCAGCTATACTTATAGCAATACATAATTCTTAAAAAATTCATCACTTATCCAAATCCCAAGTTATTCCGTTCTTGTCAATTACTACTGCATGCAATGTCCCCCAAAAGGATTCACCCAGTTCTATTTCCACATCACCATCATTCTTCAAGGCATCATATATTTTCTGTATCTCATCTTCCGTTGCAAGCTTCAAAAATATATGGATATTCGGATTGGGTGGTGCTTCTTCCAATTTATCACCAAAATACAATACACAATTTTCATTGATACGCAGTTCGGCATGCATTATCTTTTCTGCTTCATCGAACCTCGGAACTATGTTTTTTATCTCACCGCCGAAAATCTTTCTATAGTATTCAAGATTCTCTTTGCAGTTGTCAATAAATAGGTTTGGTATAATAGTTTTCATACTTTTCTCCCTTCTGTGACACAGCCGGATTGGAATTGACTCAATCATACAACCTGTCCAATCTGGTTTTATGTCAGGCACTCAGCAGCAAAGCTGCCTCCAAAACTTTAATATACTGAATTTCCGCAGTTTATATCAAAAGGCATAATCAACAACCTCTGTATCTCTTTTTCATAAACCCGGAAAAACCATTCTATAGCTTTTCCATAATTCTCTTTATTATCAAATTCCCCATAAGAAAAGTATTGTATATTTTGCCCTTTATGCTATCCATCCTGCGCCTTACTCCTGTCCGGAACTTCAAAGACAGAGCCCGCCCGCTGGTATCCCTGTTTCTTATAGTACTCATCCACATCAGACATAACATATACGATCTGCTCCGGATAATCGGCATATATGCACTCCATTAATTTCCTCCCTATGTCCCTGCCTCTATATTCGGGCCTGACCAGCAAATCACAGACATATACATAAAAACCGGAATCCTCCAAGGAACGCGAATACCCGCACATGACACCGTTCTCATATGCAACGTAGGTAATGGAGTTTTCCAGAGCCCTCCTGTATCTTTCGGACATATGAGCCTCCGAATAGGTCCAGCCTTCCTCATTTTCTATCATTTCCATTAATTCAGCTTCATCTTCGGCTTTATTATACAACCTTATTTCCATCAGGCCACCTCCGTACGAATAATTCTATATGCCGGAATGCCTGCGTGTCAAGCTCCCATGAAACACCGGCCATTACGGCTTTCAAAGATTTTCCTGCTTAAGTATGCCTCAAGCTTTTCTATACTTGAAGCAGATTTGATGATAAAATATTTACTGTTATTGACAGCCTTAAGTAAGGTTTCGCAAGTCAGAACCTGCCCAAGGTTCACATTGGCCATTGGCTTGCCTGGGTCTGCCTGTGCAGAAACAGTACGCACAATGTAAAGCAATATGCGCTTCAATCTTATAATATTTATTACAGGAGATGTTAATTATGAACAGCAGCAAGGCTTTTGACGATGTAATACTTTATCTGGAAAAAATCATATCAGACGGCAGTGAAATTGATTATGGCGAAATATCCAAAATTACCATGAGCCCGTCAGCCTTGTTTCAACGCATTTTCATTTTTGTATCGGGAATAAGCATTTACGATTATGTGAGAAAACGCAGGCTCACCTTAGCAGGACATGAGCTTAAAAACAACGGTATTTCTGTTATAGACGCAGCCGTTAAATTCGGATTCCAGTCCCATTCTGCGTTTACGCGGGCCTTTAAGGAACAGCATGGAATTACTCCGTCAGAAGCAAAACTTGAAGCTGCAAGACTAAATGACTATCTCCCTATCAACTTCTCGGAAATGAGATTTATAGGAGGGAAACGTATAATGGCAGAAATGAAAAGGATTATTTACAAAAAAGCGGACGAACGCTTAATGGTGGGCATGCACCGTGAGACCTCTTTTTCAGAGGCAGGCGGTGTGTGGCGGGATTTTTTTCAAAGCGGTGTAATTGAAAAACTCAACCTGCTGTCAAATGTCAAATGCTGCGGTGACATTGATGAAAATGATGGTATCGGCTTTATGCACAATTTTGTTGATAATCAGAACTTCCACATAATCATAGGCGATTTCGTACAGCCCGGCACGGAAATACCTGAAGGGCTGTTTGCCCGGCATGTCCCCCAGGGCTTGACAGCACAGGTTCAGATTGAAGGAAATAATGTTGCGGATATACTTGCATCGGCATATTTACTGATTACCGAAGCTGTTGAAAAAACCGGAGGAGAGATTGACTATGAAAATTTCTATTGGTGCGAAGTGTATACCCATGAACGTTTTAGCGAGCCGCTAAACAGAGGCGAAAAGGTAACCATCGATTATGTAATGCCTGTTAAGGCCAGGAATGAGTGAGACAAATACCTCAAGGTCTAAGCATATCCTATGTGCACATTGAATTTTAAACAAAACATCAAGTGAAAAGGCGGGAGGAACTTTTTAATTCCTCCCGCCATACTATTTCTTCTTTACGGGTTCCAGCAGATGTCATCTATGAAATGCCCCGCCCCTATAACTTGATTATAAGGTGTCCTCCCAGACTCCGATTTCCTTGAGCCTGCTGATTATGGGAAGGTGCTGGGTGCATTTCCCTTCGCAAATGCCGCACTCTATGCATTCCTTTACTCCACTTGGAGGTATGCCCCAGTGCCCATTAAGGTTATTGAGCACCTCCTGCTCATTTTTAAGTATCTTGTTATTATAGGACAGCATATATTTTGATACGGGTATCTTCTTAGGACAGTGCTCGCAATAACGGCAGCCGGTGCACAGCTTATCCATTGAATTGAACAGCATTCCTTCAATTTCCTTAAGCTTCTTCTCTTCAAGCTTTTTGAGATTGTCGCCTATTTTGCAGTTCTGAACCACCTCTTCAACGCTGCTCATGCCCGCCAGGACAGTGGTTATCTCATCATGGGAGGCGTTAAATCTCAGGGCGGCGTCCACAACTGTCCTGTCACCGCTGCTTCTGATGAAATCAAAGTAATCGGCCTTTTGAGGTATCAGACCGCCTCCCAGAGGATTCATCGTGGCAACTCCCAGCCCCTTTTTGTATGCGGCCTGCAAGCCCTTCTGCCTGAATGGAAAGTTCAGGATATTATAGCCCACTGTCATACCTTCAAAGTCAGCTTCGTTTACTATGGTTTCAATCTCATCTCCATTGCAGTGGGTGGAAAAGACTATATGCTCTATAAGACCTTCTTCCTTTGCCCTGAGCGCAGTCTCATATGCGCCGCCCTTCACCATTCTGCTTCTGTAGTCATCCATGCTCAGGATACACCATATATGAAAAAAATTGACCTTTTCAAGATTCATTCTCTTAAGTGATAGTTCAAGCTGTGCTCTGAGCTTCGAGCCGTCCTTCTGGCTGCTCTTGGTTGAGACATAAAAACCCTTTTCCATGCTTTTAAAGGCATGTCCCATTATCAATTCACTGTTGTCCTCGCAATAATTGGGTGCAGTGTCAAAGTAATTGACTCCAAGCTGTCTGGCTTTGATAACTATCTCGGCACACTTGTCATAATCATAGCCGTCACCCTGCTTGGAAAACCTCATCCCGCCAAACCCGATAACCGATATGTCCTTACCGGTTTTACCATACTTTTTGTATTGCATGTTGACCTCCACAAATACTTTAATAATACAATAACTATTGAACAGTAAGCTGCAACAAATACGAAGTTCTCTATATGCAATCTAAAGTATACTGCTTATTCTGTTTTATAACAATGTACATTTTTATCTATTTTTATGACTATTTTAACCACTTTTACAAATCAAGCACCAGCAATCGGAAAAACTACTCCAGTGAAAGTGTATGTCCATTTTCCCTGAGCCATTTCCGCAGGTTTTTATAATTGGGACACAGCTTTTGCACCTGGGCCCAGAAGTCCGCCGAATGGTTTAATTCCTTCATATGGCAAAGCTCATGAATCACCACATAATCCAGTATTTCAAGGGGTGCCATAATAAGCTTCCAGTTAAAATTAAGGTTTCCCCTTGAACTGCAGCTTCCCCAGCGGGTTTTCTGCTCACGGACGGTTATCCTTCCGGGCGACACTCCTGCCTGCGGTGCATATAGCCCGATTCTTTGCTGAAGGACTGTACAAAACTGTTCCACATACCACTTTTTCAAAGCCGCCCGCAAATCCCGCGGGCCGGCGGAGGTGGAGGAATAAACCTCAAGACAGCCTTCTCCCAGCCTTACTGCAGGCTTCGTCAGATGTGGGTCCCCAATCCTTCTCATGCTGTAATTCCTGCCCAGATAAGGGAAGCTCTCTCCTTCCGCATACAGCCGGGGACTATGCAAGGCTGTATTTGCCGCTTTGAGCTTTTCCAATCTGTCCAGTATCCAGGAGCCTTTTTTCAGGAGCACTTCCTCTATATATGCCTCAGATGTCCGCTGTGGCGCAGCCACAGTTATATTTCCTGCCTTGTCCACAGATATTCCGATACTTTTTCTGCCGCTCCGCTTAAGTACATAGCTTAATTCGGTGCCTCCCAGCATGATGCTGCGTGTTTTGCAATTCTGACCGCCTTGTGTTTTCACTGATTCACCCTCATGATAAATAACCCTTAAACTCCAGGTCCGGCTGTCCATGTGCTGCCAGACCAATATTTTGATATTAGCAGAGCAAAAAAACAAAGTCAACCTCCGGCAGTGTCAAGCCTGGGAGTATGGCACTCCGACAGTCAGGCTGAAAATTTTTTAGCATTTTGAATAAATTCTGAATATAAATATAAAAGGTAGTATTTCCGGGGGTAATTTGATAAATGAATCGGGTTGCAAAGCTTAAAAGCCAATTGTCAAATAAATTATTGCCTGTTGAAAAACTTGTTAACCTGTTTATATGCTTCCTGGCCTATTCCTTTTCAGGCTGGCTGGCTGAAACCATATATATGTCCGTTTATCACGGCCATATTGTAAAAAGGGGCTTCCTGATAGGTCCGGTCTGCGCGGTATATGGCATAGGCTCACTTCTGGTTGTCTTGATACTGGGGCACTTTAAAACCCACCCTTTTTTGCTGTTTTTATGCGCTGCTCTGTTAACCTCAATGGTGGAATTATTGGCAGGAATATTTTTAAGCAGGTTTGATATCCGTCTTTGGGATTACAGCGGGGATTTTGGAAATATCATGGGTTTCGTCTGTTTCAGGAACACCATCCTATGGGGTATAATGTCCCTCTTTTTGATATACATGATCCATCCCGTCTTAGGGAGAGTCATCTCCGCAATGCCTGCAAGGCTGAAGGAGGTAGTCTGTTATTCCGCAATGGCCTGCCTGGCCCTGGATATTTGTGTTTCCGTATATTCCAGCCTTCACGGTGTGAACAATCTGGTGCTCCTGTCACAGGTCCTTGCCAGGGGAATTTCTTTTCGCTGGATGCCTTAGTACTGTTCTGAGCTTATCAGGTGCTGTCCTTCTGGGATCTGACAGATATATCTCATGATGCTTCCTTACCAGGCCGGTTTCATCACTTAAGCCGTTCTGCTCCAGGAACCTTTTCATTTCCGCTACAGTCTGAGGCTCAGTGGCATAAGGCCCTTTATGAAGCATCTGAACACAAAGCCCCTCTGTGAAGGTCATCAGCTTTGCCCTGGAAGTATCCAGCTCAGGCTTTTTCTTTTTTAAGGCGGACACCGCCCTTTCAAAAACCTCCGGACTGACAAAATCCGGCTGCCTTATCATGGAGGTCCACAGCCAGTTTTCCCGCCTGTAAAAATCAAACTCTCCGTCTTCATACCACCAAAGCCCTTCCAGAGGAGGCACCACATAATCAAAATACCCCTCCGGCATTTCACCTGTCATTTTGGACATCTTGATGGTAAACGACACCCCGTACAGTATTCCCACCGCCTTCTCATAATCGGGACCGTCGGGGTCACCTGTGCCATTGACACATACAAAATTCATGGAAGGCACCTCCAGAAGCCGGGGAGTCTCCTTTGGCATGTAAAGGTCCTTGTACTCCTTCTTGAAATCAAATTTTTCAGCCATATAATATCATCTCCTTGTCAGACTTTAAACCGGAATTTCATAAAACTGTTTATGCTAATATTATATAGAGCTAAATATGACACATATCTGTCATATTTTAAACAAATTTTCATCCGCAGGAGTTTGCTATTCCCAGTCCTTCCAAATATCCGGCTGGTAACCTACCGTCGCCTTTTTTCCATTTCTCACTATGGGTGCACTGAACAGTCCGGGGTTTTTAAAGAGCACTTCCTCAGCAGCCTTGCCCACCCCCAGATTTTTCATATTCAGCCGCTGGTATTCCTTGCTTTTCTCGTTTATCATGGCTCTTAAGCCCACTGAATTCTTTACGCTTTCAAACTCACCCTTGCTCAGCCCGTATTTATGCAAGTCAACGTACTGGTAGCTGATTTTGCGTTCCTTGAAATACCGTTCCGCCTTTTGAGTATCAAAGCCTTTTACGCCAAAAATCTGAATATTCATCTGAACTTCTCTCCCAAGGCTTTCAAATTATTTCCCGTAACCCTGTAAACCGTCCACTCGTCCATTGGAACAGCCCCCATGCTTTTGTAAAAATTGATTGACGGCTCATTCCAATCCAGAACCCACCATTCCAGCCGTCCGCAGTTTCTTTCCAAGGCCAGCCTTGCCAGGAATGACAGCATGAGTTTTCCCATACCCCTGCCCCTCATCTCGGGTTTTACAAACAAGTCCTCAAGGTAGATTCCGGCCTGCCCCAGAAAGGTTGAAAAATTATGGAAGAATAAAGCAAAACCCACCGGTTCACCATTGTATTCACCAATAATTACTTCCGCCGCCTTCTTTTCGAAAAGAGAATCCTTCAGCAGCTCTTCGGTGGCAACCACCATATCCAGCATTTTCTCATATCTGGCCAGTTCCTTGATAAATTCCAGTATGAGAGCAGTATCACCCTCCTGGGCAAAACGAAGTTTAAACCCATCCAGTTCCGTATCAATAAGCCCGTTCATTTTAAGCTCCATTTCTGCTTCGTGCAAAATGAATTTGCCCAAAACAGAAACAAAAATTTCAATGAAATCTTTTATGGGCTTAAATTCAATTTATCGCACGTGCCATTTATTTTTTAGTGCCTAAAAAATAGGCACTTGTGCATTAGTTTTCCAGAAACCTTCAGTTTCTTTCAAACTAATCACCCTTTCCCGCCTGCGGTTGCTGTGCCCGCCGTAATAAAAAAATATAGCCTGAAAGACTATATTTATATTTTATAACAATATTTAAAATTTGTAATTGGCATTTAACAAATGCCTGTAAATCAATTCCTTCTCCGACTGCACCCAGCCGGCCAGTTGGGCCTCTGTGGAGTACATGGCATTTTTGTCCCTATGCACGATTTGTATTCCGTACTCATTTCTTCCAAAGTTTTTTGATTTTCTCATTACGGTGCCATCATATTTTGAAACATTATTGGCCAGGAAAACACTTATTTCAACTGCGTCATTCACTTCAAAATCTCCGGTGGAATATATGCACATTCCGGAATAGCTAAAGTCCTTTATGCACGCAGGTTCCCTCCTGCTGGAGTCTGCAAGCTTGATCTCCCCCAGAAGGGAAGTGGGGTATCTTTCATATTGCCTCTTTTCCAGTTCTCTTGCTATATTAACCACATTGTTAGAGCATATTATGTACTTGTCCTCTTTCGGGTTGGCACCTACAACACTTCCTCCGTTTACCAGAAGTATTTCACTTTCATCAAGCATTCCGATGAGCACAGGATCTCCCTTAAGCATTTCTGCAACACCATTCTCATTTTCATTGAGCTTCACCGTAAAAATTTTGCTGGTGTCTCCGCTTATGTAAGTACAATTAATCGGCTTGAACTTGTTGTAATGCCGTAATACAAGATGTGTCTTATGCATGTTACCACCTGAATCGTTTATTTTAAATAACGTATCTTGTAAAGCAAAATTTAAAAAGAAAATTTTAAGTAAAGCAGGAAAAAGTATTACCTGAATATAGGTATAAATATAAAATAGTCCTACAATAAAGAATAACATAATATATATGGTGCAACAACCCTGAATAGCATAATTTTGCATGGAAATTTAGTATATTATGCATTTTATGTAAAGATTCTTAAACTTATGTAATGTTGAAAGCAAGATAACATTCATGTAAAATTAACATTAATTCATACTCGATGGGGGCAGCAATGAATATACATAATTTTGAAAAAGCCTGTGAAAAGGTGATGAACTCCCAGCACCGCCGGGAGGGTATCGGAACACTGGGGGAGAAAACCCTCCACGCTGTTTTAAAACATTATTTCGAACCGGATGAGACCTGTCATGAAAAAAGGGTGGGCTCTTTTTATGCGGATATTCTCAACAGTAACGGAATTACAGAAATACAAACCCGGCAGTGGAACAAGCTGCGCCAAAAGCTTAAAGCCTTTCTTCCAGACAATGAAGTAACACTGGTATACCCGGTGGCATATACCAAATATCTGCTGTGGATCAGTGAAGAAACCGGCGAAATCAGCAAAAGAAGGCTGTCTCCCAAAAAAGGCTCTGCCTATGATATTTTCCCCGAATTATACCGGATAAAAAATTTTCTGGAGGATGAAAACCTCCATTTGTGTATAGTTTATGTGGACATTGAAGAATACCGGCTTCTCAACGGCTGGAGCACCGACAAGAAAAAAGGGTCCTGGAGGCACGACAGGATACCGAAGGGCTTGCAAAACATTATTTATATCCGCAATAAAAAAGACTACTCCCTGCTGATACCCGGAACACTTCCCGCACAGTTTACAAGCAGGGATTATTCCAAGGCTGCAGGGCTTAGTCTGTCAAATGCCCAAACTGCTCTGAATGTTCTGAATTACGTGAATGCCGTGGGCCGTGTGGGAAAAAAAGGCAAGCTGTTTATCTATGAAAGAACATAGGAACAGGCGTATCCGCAGCTTTGCTATTTAAATGTGAATATTCTGGGCGCCCAGTTTTTCCAGACTGTCCCTGACAAACGCCTTGTCCCGGGAGTCACATTCAACCATTACTACCGAGCTGCCGGCTTCAACCACCGACTTTATTTCCTGTTCAATGCCTCTGGGTACTCCCCAGTTTATCATAATTGACTTGAAATCATCCCCGATTCCTCCGTTAACAAGGCTGACTATGGGTCTGGCCGGCACCAGAGGACCGGTTCCTGCCATCATATAGCCGTTGATGCCGGAAGAAATACCCATATTTCCTCCTGTAAAACCATAATACGGCACATCCAGGTTTTCCTCAAATTCACTTACCACCTGTCTGTCCCGGAAATCCTCCTGATTCGAGTGTCCCAGCACCTCTATGGCAAAGCCGTGTCTGCCCAGATATCTTGCTGCCTCAATGGCAGGTGCCCTGCTGATAAAATACCCTGTGGCTATTTCCATCTTTATCACTCCTCTTGAAATTGCAGTATGCGCTTTGGAAATAGTATTGGTTTAATGTCTTTTGTATATTCAGCTTTTTAAAAATTCTTACTTGGCGGCGGTTATACCTTTAGATCCCTCTTCCCGTAAAACCTGTAGGTCACCCCTGCCATGACGGCGATGACAGCCAGTGACAAAGCCACTGATAAAGGCTTCAGGCCTCCTTCATATGTCTGACGGACGTCAAAATACTTAAAGGGAGTGATATATTTAAGGAATGCCAGCTTATTGTTCATATCAACCATTACAGAAATTATATAAGTCAAAAGGAGTATGGCAGTGGCAATGGAAGCCGAGCTCCTGGGATTTTTGCCCATAGCTGCTATTCCGCTCCCCGTGAAGAGGAATAAAAGCTGCACAATGAACATTGCCGCCATGAGAACAGCTATGTCTCCATTGATCTGCTCTCCCTTTGCATATTGATTTACTATGGCTATGGACAAGACCAGTGTCACTCCATTGAGAACCAGTACATTTACAAGCGCTGCAGCCAATTTTGCAGTGACAACCGAAAATCTGGATACAGGCTTTACCATGAGAAATTCCGCTGTCCTGTCACGCTCCTCCTTTGCAAGGATATTTGCTCCAAGCATTGCAGCATGTATTGCAGCCATAATGAGCAGATATACAAAAAGCAATCCGTAAAAACCGGTGGCTGTTGTGACATCCAGGTCTCCGAAGCCCAAAACCGCCTTCAAGGACTTGGGCATCTTTCCCAGGATATCATTCATGGACTGCTCCGAGCCCGTATAGGATGTAAACTTGCCCATGCCCGATGCAATCATGAATAGCATGCCCATGCTCCACAGGATAATCGACTTTGCATGGGCCCTCATTTCCCTTTTAAAAATGTTCATAATAAACCTCCTCAAAATATAGCTACACTGCATGTATGTCCTTTTTGACATAGACAAGGTAGCTGACCGCCACGGCCAGAACTACAAAACCTGCTCCCACTGCAAGATAGGGCGCCTCATAGGCACTGTTTCTTATAATGTACCCGTAATCAAAAAACTTAAAGGGCGTAATATATCTTATAGCCTTTTCTCCTATTACCGAGCCGAACATGTTCAAAATAAAAAACCCGAAAACCGTACCCAGTGAAACAGCTATGACCGATCTGAGCTTGCCTGCCATAGCCGCCACCACAACCCCCAACACCATAAAAATCGCCTGGATGAGCAGCAGTGTCAAGGATATCATAAAAATTGCCTTCATGCTGAATTGCCCTTTTACAGAAAGTGCTGCCGTAAAGGTCACACACATATATATGATGTTGGTAATAACAATTGCCGCAAAGGCTGCAGCCAACTTCCAGGTCAGTATGGTCCTCCGGCTGACAGGCTTGGTCAGCAGAAAGTCGGCGGTCTTTTCCCGCAGCTCCTTTGAAATTATGGACAGACCGAGATTCATAGCCTGAATAGCCCCGCACAACACAACATACACAAATACAAAGGAGTAAAAACCCTCAAGTGTGGAAAGGCTTTCCGCATATACACTGAGAAGCTTTTTTGCCATCTCCGGCAGGCTGTTCATCAAATCCTGAAATTCTGCAATATCACTGCCCAGACCTGTAAAGATGAAAATATACATGACAGCAAGGGCGGCCATGGACAAGGACCATATGATTATGGACTTTGCGGAGGACTTCAATTCGTGCAGAAAAATATTCATATGCTCAGGCCTCCTTTTCATAATAGTGCATGAATATTTCTTCAAGGCTTGGTTCTTCAATCCATATATTCTTCAATTCCGCCTGGCTTATTTTTCTGAGTATGGTATTTACATTCCCCTTGAACAGGAAGCTTATGAACTTCTCCTTCAATTCAAGATTACTTACACCGTTTATTTGGAAATGCTCCTTTTGGATATCAGAATCAAACTCCAGCCGGAATTTCTTATAATTGTTTTCAGTGAGATTGCTCATGGTTTCAAGCTTTATTATCCGACCCTCCTTGATTATTGCCACTCTGGTGCACATTCTCTGAACCTCGCTGAGCACATGTGAAGACATGAAAATAGTGGCACCCTTCTTGTTTTCCTCTTCCAGCAGGTCAAAAAACTTTTGCTGCATAAGAGGGTCCAGGCCGCTGGTGGGTTCATCCAGTATTATGAGCCTGGGCTGGTGCAGCAGAGTCTGAACAATGCCTACCTTTTTTTTATTTCCAAAGGACAGGTCATCGACCCTTTTTTTCAAGTCCAGATCCATTATTCCGGCCAGCTCTTTTATTCTTTTGCTGCAGTCCTTTTTGTAAAAGCTTGCAGAGTAATTAAGCACGTCTATTACCTTCATCTTGTCATAATAGAAGACTTCCGACGGAAGATATCCTATTTCCCTCGCTATCTCAGGAGCGTTTTTTATGCAGTCCATTCCAAATATTTCCGCACTCCCGGCCGTAGGATATATCAACGATAACAAAGTCCGTATGGTAGTGGATTTCCCGGCGCCGTTGGGACCGATAAAGCCGAAGACTTCCCCCTCTTCCACATTAAAGCTCACATCGCATATGCCTCTTGCCTTTCCATAGGTTTTTGTCAGATTATTTATTTCAATAACATTCATTTCACTGTCCCCCATCCTTATAAAACGCAGTTTTTAAAAGCTTCATATAATTGTCCAGTTCCGCCAGCATTTCATCATAGTCCCATTTGTCCATGGGCACATGCCTTAACTGCCAGGTAAGCTTTTTAGTAAGACCCTCGTCCGCCCAGTTTATTATCTCCAGTATCCTGCCTGCTTCCAGTCCGTCCTTGAACCTTGACGTATCAATTCCCTCATACATTATGCTCTTGCCCAACTCCATCAGTTTTTCATTTTTTCCCTGGATATCATTTTTTATCTCAGGGGATTCATCTATAAACGCAGTTGCCACAAACTCGTAAATCGGGGGGTGTAGCTTGGAAATTTCTATCTTCTGCAGTATGGCCTGCCTTCTTCTCTTGAAGACATCCTTTTCTTCAAAATCTATCTTGTGCAGTATCTCTTCCTTCAGAACGCCCAGCGCATAGTCATACAGAAAAAGAAACAGGCTCTTTTTATTCTTAAAATAGTGAAAAAGCGCACCTTTGGATATGGCTGCCTCCTTTACCATATTGTCTGTGGAAGCATTTTTGTAACCCTGAAGTGCAAACTCCTTCATTGCCCCATTAAGAATCCTTTGTTTTTTTTCCTCTTCCAGCTTTAAAAATTTTGAATATATTATACTTCCCTCCTTTGAATCAGCTTTCACACTTATTGACCAGCTCGGTCAATAAACATATTATATTCCCATTGACTCATGTGGTCAATACATCTTTGTTCCAGAGCACAATTTGTTGCTGTGTTGTTCCTTGGGGGAATATCATATGATACAATGGTTTAAACTATCAAAAAATGTAAACAGAGGTGATTGTCATAGCTGGAATAGATGTGAAGGTAAGACTTAAGGAAAATGTAACTCCGGAAGAATTCTGGAGAGCCACCTACAACAGTGATACTAATCTTGGTTTAAGACTCATACCTAACTTTGAGAACATGAAAAAAGTCCAACTCAATGCAAAGCTGTATAAATTGGGCTCTTTAGAGGTAGCAATACCTGTAGCCTATTTTAACAGTGAAAAAGAGACAGTGGATGACGATATCATTGAATACAGTTATATAAAGGATAGCAAGGAAATCTGGGCCATTGTGGAGTAAGTCAATCACTGCCGGCTGAAAAGCATGACTCAGAGCCCACTTGTTGGCTTTTGAAAGGCGAAGGCTTGAACCCGCTAATTGGCTTCGGTAAGCGGGCAAAAAATACGGATTTTTCAATAAAAAAGGGCGCCAGGACAAATACATGTAAATCAGTATTATATCTGCTGCGCCCACTTGTTTTTCTATTTGTCCTTCCTGCCGGAGGATTTTCTCCTGAACAGTGACAAACCTCCAAAACCTCCGATTATGGAAATATAGAAACCAAAATCATACCACCAGCCGGCATTCGCCACCTCGTATACCCTTATATTCCTGTCGAACAGTCCTATTACAAGGGACACGGGTGAAATCCAGCCATGCCATATTCCCCAGAAAAAGCCGGCAGGCTTTGCAGCGGTATACGTGCCGTCCCCGGGAACACAGCCTGTTAACGCAGCCAGCATCAACGCTGCAATTGCTGTTAAAATCAATAATTTTTTTCTCACAAAAGACCTCCAATATACACATGCTTAACATGTGCAGCATCCTATTCTAATTTATGACCGGGCTTTGATTTTATTTCTTCCTTTTTGGTATGTTTTTTGACTTCACCTCATTTTCTTCAGCCCTGAACCTGACTATTTCACTTATCAGGTCAAAGGGCATGGGCTTATGAATGGGAAACTGTACGGAGCCCTTGGCCCACTTGTATTCGGACAGCCTGTCCTTAAAAGCCTCAATTCCGCTGGGTGCCGGATAAAAGCCTATATGTCCGGAATACGCTGCAAAGTGTACCAGATTTCCATTGAGAACAAAAGTAGGCATCTGATAGCTGATTTTCTCCTCTGCTCCGGGTGCTGCCTCCCTTATGCATTGCCTTATATCCT
Organism: Ruminiclostridium hungatei; assembly: GCF_002051585.1. Lineage (GTDB taxonomy): Bacteria > Bacillota > Clostridia > Acetivibrionales > DSM-1351 > Ruminiclostridium > Ruminiclostridium hungatei. The sequence continues at coordinate 86,098 of NZ_MZGX01000013.1, forward strand.
GCAGCAGCTTTTGAGTATTTTCGTCAAAGCGGGAAATATATTCATCTATGGTTGTTACAGTTTTTGAGCTTAAATCCATTAATGTTCCACCTTTCTCATATCTGCCTGAAATTTTTCATGGTTCTCTGATTTCCCGTGGAAAAATATATTATAGCCCAATTATAACATTTTTATGGAATACCTCAAACTTTTAGAAAATAGCTGCCCCAAACATTCATTAAAACGAAAACGGCTCATCAAAGGGTAATTTACCACAGCCGTCAATCGGCATTCCTGCCACTGCCGCGCCAAAGCCTGCTTTATAGCCGGTTTTATGATAAATTATCTCTGATGAGCCATTAGTTGTAAGTTCTAGAAGTGACAGACCACTAGTGGTCTGTCACCTGCAAACAGCACCCAGGGCAATTAAATCACTTTATCAAAGGCCCCACAAACCTGCTGTCCAAAGGATTCACCAGGTAGGAAACATCCATGAGCTTTTCATAGGAGAAGCCCAGGGCAGTTACTTTAGCCAGGTACATCTTGTCGTTTGTAAAAGGAATGAGATGGCGTACTATCTGACCACTGGAATTCACATACAGATTTTCGGTATATTTTCCGCCTTCCCTGTGTGGATCAAGTGATATGACCACATCGTAAAGCGTTAAAATATCTCCCTCTTCCCCAGTCACATATTCATACAGCTTTTCGGCATTATTAGTAAAGAAATAAGTTGTTCCGCCGGCAGCCTTAATCAACTGGTACAGGGATATATCCTTTCCGGTACCCATGCTCTCAACTTTATCTTTATAGGTTGAACTGCCTACTCTTATACTCGCTCCGTAGTCGGTGCCATCAGTGGCTTCCGAAATAATTATGGAATAGTATGAGGTCTCAAGACTGTCGGCCAACTGGCGAAGCACATCAGTAAAGAGGACAAAGCCTCCCGATACATAGGCACCTGCCTCATGGAAATCATTATAGTCGTCGGTGAGTGAGAAGCCTCCGATAAACGAAGTCCAACTGAAATGGGTCTTGTCCTTGTTTATCTCGGCAATCACTGTCCTTGCCTTATCTATGGTAGGTATTCCGGTGAAAGCCTGATCAACACTTATGGGATACCTTACCCCGTTAAAGTTCACATAGCCGTATGGGGACTGTGAGTCGGCAGGCAGCAGGTCATAGGTGTAGTTCTGTTCAGAAACCTTGTTGACCAGTCTGGTATGGACCTTCTGACACACTTTGCACTTTCCGGTCTCAATTCCGTTACGGGTTGCCGTTGGTGCAACCGTCAGTACATACACATAGTCATGTCCCTTTTCTGCCGTACTTCCCGAGGGTATAACTTCTGTTGAAAGAACCTTTTCGCAGATTGCACACCGTGCCTCCTGCACGCCTGTTTCCGTACAGGTGGCATCCTTTGTAACAATATAGTTCCCGTTGAAGGTGTGGTCAGCCTCAGGCAATATTTTTGACTCGGGTACCAGACAGCCCTCCCGGGTACATCTTCTTTCCTGGATGCCCAGCGTCATACAGGTTGCCGCCCTGGTGGTCTCCCATGGCCCGAAAAAGTGTCCCAGCTTGTCAAGAGTAACGGTTGATACTGTTTCTCCGCATCTGGTGCACTTGCCCACCTTCGTTCCCGTCTGCGTGCAGGTTGGCTCCTTGGTGGTAATATATGAGCCATTAAAGGTATGAGCCGTGGCAAGGGGAGCAATACTGACGGTGGACACCACGGCGTTACAGGTGGTGCATCTGCCCACTTTTGTCCCCTCCTCGGTGCAGGTTGGCTCCTTTGTCGTAGTATAAGAACCATTGAAGGTATGCCCTGTTGCAGCTATGCTGCCGGTTTCGGTCGAAGTACAGCCGCTTCTGGTACAGCTTCTCTTTTGTGAGCCCTCAGTTGTGCAGGCGGCTGCCCTGGTTGTGGTCCATGGGCCATAGGCATGTCCCAGCACCGGAATGGTTACGGTTGATACGGTTGTTCCGCAATTTATACATTTACCCACCTTGGTGCCTGTGGTGGTACAGGTGGCTTCCCTGGTGGTGGTGTAGGAGCCGTTAAAGCTGTGGGCCGTGGCCAGGGGAGGAATACTCACAGTGGACACCACAGCGTTACAGGTGGTGCATCTGCCCACCTTCGTACCCGCCTCGGCGCAGGTTGGTTCCTTTATTGTGGTATAAGAGCCGTTGAAGGTATGTCCTGTTGCTGAAACACTTGTTGATTCACTGGAATAGCAGCCGCTTCTGGTGCAGCTTCTCCTTTGAGTCCCCGCACTGGTACAGGTGGGTGAAACAGTGGTTGACCAGGAGCCATAGGAATGTCCCAATGCATCCAGTGTTACTGTGGAAACAGTGCCGCCGCATTTGGTGCATTTGCCTGCCTTCGTACCGGTTGCCGTACAGGTGGGCTCCTTTGTTGTGGTGTACGACCCGTTGAAGGTATGTCCTGTTGCAGCTATTGATTTAGATTCACTGACAGTACAGCCGCTTCTGGTGCAGGTTCTCTTCTGGGTTCCGTCTGTGGTGCAGGTGGCGGCAACCGTTGTAGTCCACGAACCTAGCGAATGTCCCAATGCATCCAGTGTTACTGTGGAAACAGTGCCGCCGCATTTGCTGCATTTGCCTGCCTTCGTACCGGTTGCTGTACAGGTTGGCTCCTTTGTTGTGGTGTAGGAACCGTTAAAGGTATGTCCTGTTGCCGCTATTGATTTAGATTCACTGGCAGTACAGCCGCTTCTGGAACAGGTTCTCTTCTGGGTTCCATTTGTGGTGCAAGTGGCGGCAACCGTTGTAGTCCATGAACCGAAGGAATGTCCCAATGCATCCAGTGTTACTGTGGAAACAGTGCCTCCGCATTTGGTGCATTTGCCGACCTTCGTGCCGGTTGCTGTACAGGTGGGTTCCTTGGTGGTGGTGTAGGAACCGCTGAAGGTGTGTCCTGTTGCTGAAATAGTCTGTGTTTCAGTTCCGGAACATCTGGAGCAGGTTCTCTTTTTACTTCCGTCACTGGTACAGGTGGCCGACTTGGTTGTGGTCCATGACCCGTAGGAATGCCCTAATGCCGGAATGCTGACTGTGGAGACAGTTGCTCCACACTTTGTGCATTTACCTACCTTTGTTCCTGCTGCTGTGCAGGTAGCATCTTTTGTAGTTGTATATGAGCCATTAAAGGTGTGCGCGCAGGTGGCTGCAGCATGCAATATGCCATTTCCGGCACGGTCCGAGACAATGCTCTTTTTTTCTTTTCCGTCAGTCATTAAGCTTCTAAGTTCCCTGGAGGATATGAAAGGATTTATTTCCAGGTATTTGGCTGCAGCCGCCGTCACTTGTCCGGTGGAATATGAAGTTCCTTCCTGTGAGGCAAATGCATAGATATCTACCAACTCTCCATAATTTGAATAATCGGCTATTTCGGATTTCTCATCCAGAGCACCTACCGAAATAACGGTGGGATAAGCGGCAGGAAACGCCGGTTCATTACTTGCTCCGTTGCCTGCGGCTGCAATCACCAGGATATTGTTTTCTTCCGCTTTTTTCAAGGCAGCTTCCAGGATAGCTGAGGCCTCAAAGCCAACACAGCTAAGTGAGATAATGTCTATATTCTCTTTTACCGCCCAGTCCACACCCTGTGCAAAACTGCTGTATGTACCCTCATTGTTGTTGTTGAGTATTCTTACATCATACAGTTTGGCAGCAGGTACGATTTCCTTTATAACTGCAGCAACAGTGTTTCCGTGACTGCTTGTGATTTCCCTGTCTTGTGCGAAGGACACACCTCCTGATGTATCCACATCACTGATGCCGGAGTCGAAAATGGCGATTTTCACTCCATGTCCGGAAGTACTTTCAACTTCACATTCAGTACCGAGATTGTGTTCATGTTCATACTCACGTTCATGTTCGCGCGGAAGGCCAGGTTCATGGGCACAATCAGGCAGGTGTCCATTTGTGCACTCATTCTCCTGCCGGTGCATCTCCTCACCTTCGTGCGGTTGTGTGCACACTCCTTCATGTTCCGGGTGTGAAGTTGCTGTTACTGCCCTTGACTGCCCGGTGGGATTCTGAGCACCTGCAATGCTTTGTGCTCCCGGGGAAAATCCCAACACCATTGAACCAACTAAAATGGCCGCAATAATGCTTCTGATTTTTCTCATTAAAAAATCCTCCTGTGAAATTATTTACAGGAGATATTATACAGTATATTGTAAATATTGGCAAATTAACCTTAATATTTTATTTTTTCGATTTTTTTCTACATTATTTTACAAGTAGAACTGTTTAATTCAATAAAACCAGCTCTTGAGTTTCATTAATCAGTATTAACTCCATATTATCCATATTATCAGATGGGCTACGCATTTAATCATTTTACGGCAATCCTGCACCAAGCTTTTCAAATGCATTTTGCACCGCTTCCCCGATTTGCAGGCTGCCGGCATTGATTTCAAGGCTCATCCTGGGATATTTTTCGCTGTTGGGGCGGTAGGACCCGTCGGGATACCGCTGCAAAGGCATAATATTATAGCCTTTTTCGGTATCCAGGAATATCATGGCCGATAATCTGTTCTTTGAAAACTGTGAAAAGCTCTTTATACCGGTTACAATTTCATAGACCTTGACAAAATCCTTGGAAGCTTGAAAAGGCTCACTGGCACAAACCTCAAAGCACTCCTTGATTTTCTGGCCGATTTCCAAGGCTCCATAGGGTTGATTTAAAATCACAGGCTTATTGATCTGGACCGAAACACCAGTCTCATCCTTTGCATTTGGAAGGATCAGCATCTGACCCCGGCTGTCCTTATATAATGTAACTCCATAGATCATCTTAACACTCTCCTATTGTCCTATGATAATTTTAAAACCTATTTCCAGTGAATTGGCATATTCCTTTGCCTTTATTATAGCCTGAATTTGTTCCATGGACAATTGCACATCGGGAATAACCAGTTCAAGTGCCTTTGAACTGAAATCTACCCCCTGGAAGGCACTTTTTCCCCCATAAGTGGCGCCATCGAATCTGCTGAGCTGGTATACAAAGCTATTCAGCTTGCTCAGAAGTGCAGAGCTATTCTGATAGGTTGCTGCAGCAGTATCCAGGCTTTTTATACTGACCGCCACTTTGTTTTCCAGTTTGTCTATGACAGGAAAGTTATGCCCCAAACCGTTGCCTCTGAGCTTATCAATAATATTCCCCCGTTCCAGCCAGCCTTTAAGCCAGGTGTCCTTCGGCAGTGTCACAACCTCGTCGGCCATCTGGGCCGCGTTGGTCATACTGCTCTGCTGGGCGAGCGTTCTTGCCAATGTCCCTGAGGCAAACATTCTAAGGGTGTTCCCAAGTCCGAAATATGCAATGCCCTGGGCCACAAGTCCAATTTCATAAAGTCCAATAAATACAAGTCCCGTCAGCACCATAGGCAGTACGAAGCTAATCAGGTCATGGGGCATACCGTCATTCCGGGTAAGCAGTACACGGGCGTCGGATATTACCTCCGAGAATATGTCCTTCCAGGTTCCGGGCCTGCGGTCTGTCACCTTCCAACCGGTTACTGTTTTTGCATAGTATACCGGTTCCTTTCCTGTCAGTCTTTTATATACGTCATTTATCAAAGCCTCACTCTTGCCGTACAGGTAGTCCTTAACCCCCTCCGGATCAAAAAGGAACAGCAGTTGCAGCTTGTCGGCGGACAATTTCAGCTTCCTGTTATGCTGTAACTTTTCAAGGAAGGGCCTATGTGCGCTTTCAATGACTTCCGCGGCCTCCCTGCTCCTCATTGCAGAGGCAGTGGTCTGCATGCTTTTCAACATCTTCATTACATCCGTACCGATATAATACCACTTTATCTCATCATCCTTGAAGGTAATACTGTCGCTTTGTTTTCCAACACCCAGGTTCATTCTTCCAGTTCTCACTGTTTTGTCGAAATCTTCCCTGGAATTGTTCATTTGACTATTCGGCCTGCGCTGGATGGTGTTTCCGGGTGACTGTCCCAAGCTCTGCCCGGCACCTGCCTGTATGCCTACGCCCAAAGTGCTCTGTGTCTCACTCCGGCTTACCGGCCCGTTTCCCGGACTGATGCTTTTAACACCTTCCTGCAACGCCCTGCTGCCCATTATGTCGGCTTCTCTTTCCAGGCCGGCATCCTCATTTACAGAGACACCGGTTTTCATCTGAAGAGTGGGCTTAACCCGTCCCTGCTTTTGCTGTACCGCGTGCCAGCCCTCATGCGGAAGGTGCTGCTCCTGTCCCGGTTCAACATAAATGTCACTGCCCTGAGTATATGCAAGAGCACCTACCTGCTGTGGCTTGTGGGAATCCCTGTGTACGGTGACATCTGACAGATCGGTTCCCGAAAGCCTTTCAAGTCCCGCTCTCAAGTGGTCAGGCATATCTGTTTCCGACTGTCCGTTTGCGGGAGCGCTGCTTTCGCCCTGCTTCATCTGTATGGCCTTTTGATCATTTTGCCCACTTTGTACACTTTGCTCATTTTGCTGCTTTTTCCCCGGTATCGCCCCCCGCCTGAGTTCTCCGTATGTCCCGGGCTTTGCTTCAGTTCGGCTTTGACCATATCTGCCTCCGGTCAGGGTGCCTGGAGTATTTTCAGGCAGTGCACCCTTTTTCATTCTTTTACGCTGCCTCATATCTTCCATTAAAGCCAAAGCCTCACGGTAGCCTATGGCTTTTTGCAGTATAATGAAGTCCTCATATGTAATCGCATCGGGATTAATGAGCAGCATTTGCATTATTTCCCGGTAATCCCTGGCCTTTGCGGCAGGGTTTTTGGGCTCGGAAGTTATGGCAGAAGACTTGTTTTCTCCCTGCTTTACCCCTTCACCTACAGACCTGTCGGTTTTCTTTTGCAACACCTTTGTCTGCATATCTCCACTCCCTTAAAAATTTGCTCATAAATAAAGTAAATTTAAAAGGACTTTTAACATCCGGATTTATAATTTTATCGAAAGTCTAGAGAAATATTTTCTTTTGGCTGTATTCTTTAATCACATCATTTCTTATAAAGATATTTTCAGGACAACCGGTGAACTGGTAAAATACCGACTCGGGAAAATAGCCTCCGGACTTCATAACCGAATCAAAATATTCACCCATTCCGTCTCTGTCAGCCAGCTCCCTCAGTATTTTTTCGCTGTCCTCATATATATGTGCGGCTCTTAATCCGCCCGCGGAAACTTTTTGCTTGAACTCTGCAAGGGGAAAACTTCCGCTTGCATTTTTGGTGTTGGCCCAGATTTCCAGCCGGGAGGGACGTGTCGATTGGGAAGCTGTTATTTCATGGACTGCATTTGTGGACACCACATGGCTCCATATGTCATCCAAGGTGCGCATATTGCTCCACCCCTTTCTCACCTCTATTATTTCCGCAAACAGTCTTGCAATAAGCACGGCATTCCTTCTTACATCCACGGGTACAAAGGTTCCAAGTACGGCCCTTGCCCCCGCCCGGATGAACAAATCCCCGGCAGAGACCACACCCCTTCCCCTTGGCGTCACATGGCATGCACTTAAAAGCACCACCGGAGGAACCCGGATATCATCCTCCACCATCCATCTTTCGCCGCCAATATTCAGTCCCGCCATATTGCTTCCAATATCGTAAAAGCCATGGGAGGAAACCAGCAAAATGTCGGCATCCGGGTGCATAGCCAGCATTTCCTTGAAGCCCTTCACTGAAGATATCTCCATAAAATGCAGCTCCATATCCCCGGCTTTGCCTATCATGTCTCTCAGTGCCGCTGTCAGCCCGTCACAGTACGGCCTGATACCGTCTGTACTCTCCACGCACTCTGCAACCAGCACCTTGCACCTGCTCCCCAGATATATCTGGCTGTCCTTGTGCATTTCATACTGAAAAGCTTTTGTAAGAGGGGTAAGTGGCCTTAAAGTAATTGGCTTCACGCAGCACAAGGGGGCGGAACAGCCCGGCAGAACAGCCACTCCAATAGGAAAATCCGAGAATACCGTTATCTGCGAAACATGATTTAAGATATTTATGTCAAAGGGTTTCAGGCTATTGTTGAGAAGCTTTCCCAGCCTGCGAAGAGTACGCCATATAAACCTGTTATCTATCCTTCTGATATTCTGGTGCTCCGCAGCATGCTTGCAGTGTTCCTCCAGCTTGGCCAGTTCCAGGTACATTTCCCGGGGAAAAAAATCCAGATGTATGTACATTGCATTTTTGGCAAGAGCCCTGTGATACCCCAGTATTTTTACAACTTCCTCCTCATTCTCAGGAAGTTCCCTGCTTCTGCCCATAACCTTTATCTGATGGGACATAGTGCCCGGCATGGTTATAACCAGGGGCATACCATAAAAATTGCTGTTTTCTCTTATGAGCTTTTCAAGCAGCCTGCCATACTCCTCTTCTTTATTCCCTATAGCTTTGGCCAGGTCAAGAATACGCTTATGCATGAATATGCTGAAGTTATTGCATTTTTTAGCATCCTGAAATTCCTGTATTTTGCCGAATACCCTCTCGAGAAATCCAAATTGGTTGGCCAGGGGAATAAGCGGCAGGATTCCCCGCTCCACCCTTTCGGTGAGACGGATTTCCTTTTCGGCGGAGCAGGGTTCAAACTCCTTTACATATGTGGTAATGTGTTTGCATATCCTGTTCCAATGTTCTTTTAAAAGTTCACTTGTAAGCTGGGATACTTTTACAAGGCCCAAAAGGCTTTCCGGGATGCCCGGGTCCTTTTTCAAAGTATCATACAGCCTGTCCTCACATATAATCAGGGTGGCATCCTGGATAAGTCCGTTATATATGCTTTGCTTTTCCCCTGCGTTTCTGCAATAGGGGAAGGGGATTATATTATGGGGCTCGTCGTGGCCGCTCAATACAAGGTCAATATCCATGGAAACAACATCAAAACCCATCCTGGGCAGGTGGAGTATGTACCAAAGGGCAGGTATTATGCCGTTCAGCTCAGTGTCCCACAGATGCGCGGTGTCAGAGTTGAGCCTGCTTTCCGCCTGCACTATGGGCCGGTAGTCCTCTTGGAATTCTTCCGCCTCGAATATGACATAGTAGTTAAGTATAATAAGTCTGTACTGTTCCTCATAATCCATATGCAGCCTCTTTCCGGAGCCTTCAGTCTCCCTGTTTTACACATTTATCCAATCATATTGATTTTATCATAAAAAATAAATCTTCAATTAAACTATTTTATTGTAAATTTATAGTTGTTTTAGTATAATCTATAAAAACAAGACAGTTATGTATACTTGCTACAGTTAGTTACCAGGAGGGTCCTTAACAGATTAATCACATAAATTAAAGCTAAAAGAGAACAGGTTATGGGCTATGAGCATCTTAAATAACCAAGGTGTTCACAGCCCATAATACGTATTAATTTCATCATTTAAATTGCCAGCATTGGTAATGACAGTGTAAAAGGATTGACTTACCTCCCGGGGTGCCGTTGTCCTTTTCCACCTCCGCCCTCTTCCTTCATTTGGAGACTTCTCTGTTCTTCCGATGTTACTTTTTTTGTTCTTTATTCCAGGTGCTGCTCAGCAATATACTGCCCTGCCTGTACACGCCACATCCCGGCATATTTACCGTCCAGCTTCAGCAGTTCCTCATGGCTTCCGGACTCTATAATCCTTCCGTCCTCCAGCATGAATATCTTATCTGCCAGACGGGTGGTGGACAGCCTGTGGGAGATGAAAACCACTGTTTTATTTGCAGCCGCCTCCAGCATGGACTGATTCAACTGGTATTCAGCTATGGGATCAAGGGCTGAGGAGGGCTCATCCAGGATAATAAGGCTTGAATTTTTGTAGAAGGCTCTTGAAATTGCAAGCTTCTGGGCCTCTCCGCCGGACAGGTTTACCCCGTTCTCCTCAAATTCTGCTGTCAGAGGAGTGGCCAGTCCGTATTTAAGTTCACTGAGTCTCTGAACAAAGCCGCTCTGTTCAAGTGCCTCCATTACCGGTTCCTCCGGCACGGCCTCCCCTATGTCCAGCAGCACGTTTTCCTTTACTGTGGCGGCATACAGCATGTAGTCCTGGAAAACCGTCCCCACATGCTCACGGTACTGGGCCACATCATAGTCCCTGATGTCAACACCATTTAGGGATATGGTTCCCTCCTTCACATCATAGAGCCTCATGAGCAGCTTTATCAGTGTGGTTTTTCCCGCCCCGTTGTAGCCCACAAGCGCAACCTTTTCATAGGGCTTGATTGTCATATTTATGTTATTTATAACACTTTTGGCCCCCTCATTATACGCAAAGGCTATATTGTCCAGCTTGAATATTCCCGGCTTTCCCGGCACCGCCAGCCGCTTTTTGCTGTCAATCCTGGGCTCGTAATCCAGAAAGCTGCGTATCTTGTCCACATACAGGCTGGTTTCACTTGCATATGGGTATATCTCGGTTATAGTCCTCAGACTCCTCTTAAACCTGCCGAAAGAATTGAACAGAATCACAACACTGCTGTAGGATATGAGACTGAGCACCGTAGCCTTATACACCAGATAAATGATATACAGCACATCGCTTATAAAGTCGTTGAAAACATAATCCCGCAGAAAGCTTAAAATAAACTTCCTTTTTGCATTCTCCCTGTCAATCTCATATATCTTTTTATTTGCAGCCTTGAACTTGTCCAGGAGTTTATGGGGTATATCCGGATTAAGTCTGAGCTCCTTGGCATAGTCATTCAGGTAGAATACCCTGTTGACATAGGCCCTTTTCCTCTCCTGGGGGTTTTTTTGAAGCCTTATTTTATAATTCAGCCTGTTAAATACCTGCATGAGCAGAGAGGACAGTAGGAAGGAGACTGCTACAAAGCACACCGAAAACCAATCCTTAATCAGAAAGTAGGTTCCTGTGGTAATGAAAACCGTCAGCCCGGTAAAGAGCTTGTTCAGAAATTCCAGCAGCCTTTCCACCTGCTTGTCCGCCTCTGAAACCGCAAGCACAAATTCATTATAATATTCCGGATTGTCATAGCATTCCAAATCCAGCTTACGGGCTTTTTCATACAGCATGAACTTCAGCTTCTGCTTCATTTTTGGCAGGGCCTTAAGGGATATGAGCTGGTTTACAAAGGCTCCGTATATCATTCCAAGGCCTATGAGGATAAAAAGGGCAATTATAAATACCGCCACATTCTGGAAAGGCCGCCCGTATTCAACGGACTCCAGTACATAACCTATTCCGTAAGTATGCTCAAAAAATATGAGCAGTTGGTTTCTCAGAATATCCAGTATAAATGCAAGGATGTACAGAGGGGACGCTGAAAAGCAGATTTTCAGGATAAACATATTATTGTCCAACACCTGTCTGAAGGGCTGCTTTGGCTGCTTGGGCTTCATAGCACCACCCCCTCTTCAATATTTTTCACCGCAAGATAATTCATGGCCTGCTTGGTATACATATCTGCATAGGGGCCCTTCAGCTTCATCAATTCCTGGTGGGTTCCCTGTTCCACAAGCTCACCCTTCTCAAACATGAATACCTTGTGGGCATTGCGTACCGAAGAAAGGCGGTGGGAGATAAATATCATGGTTTTATCCCGGCTTTCCTTCATAATGCTTTTATACAGCTCGTATTCCGCAATGGGGTCAAGGGCTGAGGAAGGCTCGTCAAACACTTTGACGGGGGTATTCTGCACAAAAGCCCTTGAGACCACTATTTTCTGATACTGCCCTCCTGAGAGCACCGCGCCCGCTTCATCAAACTCCCTTGTAAGAATTGTATTTATTCCATTTTCCAGAGTCTGTACCTTTTCGTACACTCCTGCCTTCTTAAGAGCCTCCGCCACCGCCTCATCCTCATTTTCAATATTACGTCCCATCAGCACATTATCCTTTACGGAAAGTGCAAGAACCCTGTAATCCTGAAAGGCTGCCGCAAATAGCCTGCGGTATTCCCTAAGATTATATTCCTTTATATTCCTTCCGTTCAGGAGGATTTCGCCTTCCGTAGGGTCGTACAAGCGGAACAGCAGCTTGATGATTGTGGACTTTCCCGCCCCGTTGTGGCCTACCATGGCCACGACACTGTTACCCGGTATGGTGAAGCTGAGATTTTTTACGGCATATTTGCCGTCTTTATAGGAAAAGCTTACATTGCGGAATTCAATGGAGGAAATCTCCCTGTCCGGCGTGCTGCCGTCCCAGTCCTCCGGAATCGCTTCCTTGTACTCCATGAAGGTACGCAGGTTGTTTACAAACATACCGTTTTTTATGGTCTCCATTATATTGTTGAAAAGGCCTATGAGAATCCAGGTTGCGGAAACCATGGTGCTTGACAGCACGGCCAGTTCCGCCAGGGATATACTTTTTACCACCATGGCCTTGTATGCTCCGTACAGCAGCACTCCCTCAAAGATTACGGAAAAGGTAAATACAACCTTCAGCACTTCTACAGGAATTATTTTGGGAGCATATTTGCCTGCAATGGCAACAGTTCTCTTTATTGCCTCGTCATATTTCTCCCTTATGAGGCGGTAGACATTTGAAAGCCTCATTTCCTTTGCGTATTCCGCCAGATACATTACCCTGTTTACGTACTGGAATACCCTTTCATTGGGAATGCCCTCCTTGTACCTCTTCAAGGACAGTTTATTCATAATGCCGCCAAAGACGAAGTTTCCTATAATGGGGAAAACAACGAACAATACCGCCACCCTGTCAATGTCATACATTGAAAAGAATACTGCCACTGTGGCAACAGAGCCGGTCAGTATTCCCCACACGTTGGTCACCACGCTTGTGATCCTGTCGCCTGCACCGTCTATGGCCATGGTATATCTATTGTAAAACTCCGAATCCTCAAAGCAGCCCAGTTCCACATTCCTGGCCTTATTATACAGCTTCAGCGACAGCCCCTCATAGGTTCTGGTATCGTTCAGCGGGAAGCAGACATTATTCACATAGCTCCTGTACAGCCCAACCAGTGCAAATGTTGCACCGCACAGCAAAATAAAAACCAGAATACTTTGAAAACTCATTTTCCTTTCAAAGGCATTTATTATGTACCTCATAAAAATAGTGCTGTAGAACACCCATTCAAAATATTCCAGAATGGATAAGGCAAGCCTGTGGGCCACATTGCTCCTGCTGATACCCCAGGCCAGCTTCATTGCAAAGATGTTGTTTTTAATTGAAGTTATATTTGATATTTCTTTTTGTTTTTTATCCATGAAAGCCTCCTGACATTCATATGATTCACACCCATCCATATCCAGCTTTTCATATTTTAACATATTTTATCGAATTATGTAACATAAGTGCCGGAATCAAAAATATATTGAAAAAAATATGCAATTACTGTAATATTATGAATTAAGTGGCATGTGCCAGAAAATTGAAAAGAAGGTGTGATACTTTATGCAAAGTGTTGTTAAGCCGCCTGTGAAACGGAAAAGGTTGATTATCATTATTGTGATTGTATTGGCTGCCCTGGCCATTCTGGCTGCAGCCCTGGTCATTACGAAAACCACGGGCAAGGCCTCCGACTATGTTCTGGGCCAGGATGCGCTCAAGGTAAACGGGCAGCTTGTTTCTGCCGATTTGTTCCGGGATGAACAGAATGTTTTATTCCTGAGATACAGGGGAGACGCTTCCATGCAGCAGAAGACGGAAGAGGAATTGAATGATATGGTGCTGGAGGCAGTTCTTGAAAAAGTCCTGACCGACGACTTTTTTTACAGTTCCGGGCAAAAGGCTACCCAAAAGGAAATTGACGATTATTACGACAAGTATGTAAAACCAAGCCGTGATGCACGTGCTGCTGAGGAATCCGACTTAAACGACGGACTTGACTATAAGACGGAAGCAGATACGAAAAAGGACATTGAAGTATACCTGCTGAAGCTCAAAAGTATACCCACACTGGCGCAATCTTACGGTATCACTCTTACGGATGAGGAATTTGATGAAAGCTATAAGGAATATACCCGCCAGTATAGTGATACTCCTCAATTTATCCATCCCAGGGACGAATATAAAAACATGCTGCTGCTTCAGAAGTTCTCCCAGTCGGATAAATTGGACCCATGGCTTGATAAGCTGAAGGGCAGTGCAAAAATAGAGATTTTGGACCCTGCCATGAATGCGTACACGCTTTACAAAAACGGAGAATACGCAAAAGCCGCACAGGAATATAAAAATGCTTATAAAAAATATAAAGTGAGTTTCTATCGTGACAGGCAGAAGGAATGTGAATCGTTAAATTAAACCGGGAAATACAGTCGGAAAATAAAGTCGGGAAATGATAATGATTAAGTCTGAGGCCGGGGAGCTTCCCGGCCTCTTTTATGCTTTTAAAACCCTTGATTTCCTGCTTGCTCAACGGACCGGGTGCAATTGCCGTTTCCACGCGCCGCCCCCGCTGGTGCCGGCATAAATGCTTTCACCATATATTCCGAAGGCATATACATCCATATTTTCAAGTCCGTAACCAGCCTCTTTCCAGCTTTCCCCACTGTCCCGGGATAAAAATATCCCTCCCCCGTCAGTTGCCGCAAAAATGGTTTCAGCTCTCACAGCCAGAGCATTGATATTTTTATTTGTGAGACCGGAATTCACAGTCTGCCAGCTTTTGCCGCCCCCTGACAGGACAAAGACTCCGTCGCCGGGAGTTGCCGCAAATATATGGTTTCCGCTGACGGCAAGGGAAAATATCTGGGTATTTGTCAGTCCGGAGTTAACCGACCTCCAGCTTTCTCCTCCGTTCTCCGAAAGAAAGACTCCTCCTCCGAAGGTTCCCGCATATATGTTTTTGCCCAGCACTGCAAGAGAACCCGCATTTAAGTTTGTCATGCCTGAATTGACAGGGCTCCAGCTTGTGCCACCGTCTCTTGATACAAATACGCCTCCCCCCAGGGTTCCTGCGTAAATATCCGAACCGCTGACCGCAAGAGAATATACATATTTGTTTGTGAGCCCTGTACTGGCTTCTTTCCAGCTAATACCGCCGTTCTCCGAAATAAAAACTCCGCTTCCGCTGGTACCGGCGAAAACCCGGGTGTCGCTCACGGCAATGGAAAAAACATACGGATTATCCAGGCCGGAGTTGACTGCCTTCCAGCTTTCTCCTCCATTCCCTGAAAAGAAAATACCTGCGCCGTTGGTGCCGGCATAAATACCTTCGGTCCCCAGGCCGGCAAAAGCACCCACGTGAGTATTTGCCAGGCCGGAATTTGCCGTCCGCCAGCTCTTTCCGTCATTGTCCGAGATATATACACCGCCTCCATTGGTACCTGCGAAAACATTTGTGCCGTTCACCTCCAGAGAATATACAAATCTGCTTGTCAGACCGGAATTAACCGCCTCCCAGCTTTCTCCCCCATTTGAAGAAATATAGATACCCTCTTCGGTTCCCGCAAAAATATTTTTGCCGCCTTCACAAAGGGCATGCACATTTTTGCTTGCAAGGCCGGTATTTGCCGCCTTCCAGCTTTCTCCACCGTTTGTGGAAATAAAAATACCCTCTCCGTAGGTCCCGGCATATATGGTTGTTCCGCTTGCCTCCAGTGAAATCACCTGGGTGCTTTTAATGCCTGAATTAGCCGTCTTCCAGCTCCTGCCGTCATCTGCCGACACAAGTACCCCGCTGTCCTCAGTCCCCGCAAGGATTTTATTTCCGCTGCATACTATGTCGTTCACGCTGACAGCCGTAAGTCCGGTAGGAGCCGCACTCCAAGCCTGGCCATGGCCGGACAGGAGAAAAACTCCGTAGCTGGTTCCCGCAAAAATATTATCCCCCGCCGCTGCAAGGGAGTACACAAAAATATTTGAAAGTGCCGTATCAAGCAATTTCCAGCTTTCACCGCCATCACCGGATATAAATACTCCGCTGGCTGTTCCGGCAAGAATTTTTGAACCGCTGACCGCAAGAGAATATACATTTTTTACTGTAAGTCCGGAATTGACTTCACTCCAGCTTTCACCGCCGTCTTCTGAACGAAAAATGCCCCTGCCTTCGGTTCCTGCAAAAATATTTTTTCCGTCAGCAGCAAAGCAATGTATGTAACCGCCATAGGGCCCGCTTGTCTGAACCCACTGTGCGGATTGAGACATATGGGGTAATATTAAAAAAACAAAAACAAGCAGCAGAATAAGCACAAATGACAGGATTGCTCCCGGCACAAGCGGCCCTTTAAGCTTCCTTGTGTTCTTCTCCAGGCTTTTCTCCATGATCTCCTCCACGTATAAATCATCCTTGTATTTCTATCATTACATATATCATATTTAACCATAATTCACTGAAAATCAGACCTGCTTCAATCGAAAAAGCCGCCCGTTTAAACAGGCGGCTGTAATTTTTTTGATATTAATACTGCGCGAAACCAAGACCGCGGTTCTTAAGATTTTTGATGACTGTAGGTAAAGCTGAAATTGTGTTTGCAGGCCAATCATGGAACAATGGGTTGCCTCCGGCCTGAAGGTTGTTTACGTTTGTTATGATCTGCTGTGCGGTTGCTCCGTTCCAGTCATTTGAGTAAACGGTAGGAGTGACGATTGAAAGTCCTAACGCAGAACATGCAGACTGGATTGTGGAATTACTCTCCAGATATGGAAGCCTTATCTTGGTTGGCTTGGCTTTACCTGCGCTCTGAATGGTCTGATTGCACTTGTTCAGATCATTGTATACCTGCTGGTAGCTCCAACTGGTCATGTGCTGGTGAGTGTAGCTGTGGTTCTGGATGCTGAAGCCTGATGACTTGTAAGCATTCCAGCCTGTTTGGTTGCTGGCGATATTCTGTCCTATTACAAAGAAGGTAGCCTGATATACTCCATTGTTTTTCAGAGTATTTACCATGTTCTGGGAGGTGCCGTTATTCGGTCCATCGTCAAACGTAAGGTAGACACTGCCCGCTGCCTGTACGCCTACTGTGGACAGGAAAAACGTAAACACCATAAAAACTGACAAAAATACCGCAATTCTTTTTTGTTTCATTTGAAAAAACCTCCTCAAATTTTTTCTGCTGAAATTTGAAAGTAGTACCGAAGTTATACTTTCATAGTAATATTTTACTATTTAGTATATTTTATGTCAATTGATTTTCCACATTTCGGCAGTGCCTCTTAGCAGGGTATTTTCAGACATTTTATGATATTTTGCGACAATTTCCCACTCTTTATATTGACTCTCAAATACAAGGTTAGCTTTTTATAACCGGTATCCATAGCTCACTTCGAAATACCGGCGATGTAACCTCCTTATGCTCATTCCACAGTATCTCCGGCCCTTCTGCCTGCTCATAGCCCGAGGACGGAAACCATTCGGAATATATGCGTCCCCACACCTTCTGCAAGGTGTCCGGGAACGGCCCCACCGCTTCAAAAACAGCCCACTTTGAGGCGGACACCTCAAGCATTTCCATGCCGGACGGACATTTCTCCGTTGTGGCTGCGCCGATGTAATGGTCAAGCTCTCCCTTCTCTTCCATTCTGCCTTCCGAAAAGTTTGCAGATGCACTTATGAGTCCACGGGGCTCAACATTCGACAGCTCTTTCAGCACTGCTATCCTCTCCCCTGTCAGGCTCGCCCACATGGCTGCGATGTCCGGATTAACCCCATTGAAAACTATTGGAACCCTTTTCTTGATGCCTATAATGCTAAATGCTTCTTTCTCCACTATACGGTAATTCATATTATTTCCCCCTTTTATTGATAATTGGAAGGTCATGGGAGGATAGGCCTTCAGGGACTGACCATTTTTCCGGGCTTCGGACGGCGTTATCCCATGTAGCCCCTGAAAGGCTCTTGTAAAAGAATCAGGTGAACCGTATCCGTATTTTACCGCCAGATCAATTATTCTGACACTGCTGTCATTCAGTTCAAGAGCTGCAAGGGTGAGCCGCCTGCGGCGGATGTACTCAGACAGCGTGATGCCTGACAGAAAGGAAAACATCCTCTGAAAATGGTATTCAGAGCAGGCAGCCAGTCTTGCAACTGCCTTCATATCGATTTCATTTTCAAGGTTTTCTTCTATATAGCGCAATGCATGGTTCAGTCTTTCCAGTGAATCCATATTCCAACCTCCCTTCATCAATATAGTAGCAGGATATGCTTGCGTCCTTCCGACATTTCCTGTACGGGATTTGCAGGAGCAGGCGGCGGGATGGATATTGCAGAAAAAGCCGCCGTATGTAAATGGTGGTTATAGCTCAATACAGGAATTATCTCCAGCCCGGACGGATTAAATCTTCTCGTTCCCCCCAGGTAGGGTGAAGTATGGAAGACTGACTTGATTTCAGAATCGTCACAATAATTACTGGGTGTTCAAATCATAATCAACACTTAATGTCATAGGTTCAATGGCATATATTTTTTACGTTCCACTCAGCCAAACTAATCAAAATATTTTATGTACCGAATTTCGCTATTCAAACGGTCTTCCTGAAAAATATGTTTAAATAAATCCAGAAAATAATCATCCGTCATACTGGCAATAAAATCCGTTACAATATCATGCTCGTCAGCGATAATTTTTCTACTGTCATCCTCACGGTAACAGCTTCCCTGTATAGGATGATTTAAATAATGCTTGAAAATAATTGAATTGAAATCTCGTTTTAAAATGTCATCTATAAACTTTTTATATATTTTCTCCATCATTGGCTTAACTATATTATCATAAGGTTCAACCACCTTTGGACTATTATATATTTTACTTGTATTATCATCGTATATGGTTTTAATATCAAGAAATACTTCCTGATCCATTGAAATAAACGGTTTGCCCAAACTATTCTTTACAATGTCAGTTATCACATCATTAATAATACCTGCATTTTTACCATCAAGATATTTGCCTGGTTTGAAATCTTTTACTTCAAAACTTGCCTTTTTTGCATCTTGCCGGTCTTTTCCTACATATGCGAGCATATCACTTATTCTGACAACACAGCCTTCCAGTGTTGCAGGATGCAATTTTTTAATATATTCGCTATCTTTATAGCAGTTCTCCAATATATCAATATATTCTTCAAAAGTTTTAAGTCCACTTGGGTGATATTCTTTAAACGCTTTTTCTCCATTGTGACATAGGATACCATCCAATGTTTGTAACGTCAGATTTGTTCTCAAGATTGTCCTGAAAACCCTCACACTGTGGACATTATGATTAAACAGCCTGCCTGTATTTTGAAAGTATAGGTTGTTTAAATAAGCTTCTCCCCTGTGACCAAAAGGCGTATGGCCCATATCATGTCCTAATGCTATTGCCTCAATAAGGTCAAGGTTTAGCTTTAATGCATGGCCTATAGTCCGTCCGATACGTGAAACCAGTTGGACATGCAGGGCACGCCTGGTGATATCATCATTTTTGTAAAATGAAAAAACTTGTGTTTTATCTGTATATCTATTATACTGCAAACTGTTGATAATTTTGTCACAGTCGACTGCGTAAGGCGATCTTATGGAATCATTATCAGTCTTTGAGGAAAACTCACGAACACTTTGTGCAGACCTGCACGCATATGGCGATAGAAAATCATCATAACTATCCATTATGTCTTTTAGCTGTTTCTTTTGCTCTATGTTGAATTCGAAATAATCATCCATAGTATGTTTTTACCTCCGCATATAACCCCTGTGCCTCTTAGAAATTCTTATTCAAATTGAAAAAAGCATTATATAACAGGCAATATTCTTCAAATAAAGTGAATTACCGGCCTTTTGACCTTTCAGCAGCAACAGGATTATTTTTTATACAGACATTCTATTTGAAAATTCAGGTTAAATCAATCATAAATTACCATTATATAGAATTTATTTGAGCAAATTTACATTATACATAACTAGATACCTTTAAAACTGTCCTCTCATAAAAATAGCACTCCTCCATAATTTTTGTGATTATGAAGGAATGCTATATGATATTATATGAAGCTTTCAAGCATTATAGGCAAAGTAGTTATTTCAACCAATGCTGTCACTATACTCTTTGGAAAAAGCCATATTGGCATGGTAGGAGAGATTACTTTTTGTTTCATTGACATGACAATACACATCCTCAATATTTTGCAGTCCAAACGCATTTTGTAATTCATTTACTGCCGCCTCAACCCTTTTATTATAATCCCAGTCATCAAGTTGCTGCTTCCTAATCTCATCAATGAATTCTTCAAATTTGTCTTTGGGCGCATAGCTTATATATTCTAAAGCAGATGCATCTTTACAGGAAATAACAAGACTCAAAAAGTCTATCAGATTCCTTCCAACCAACTCCACATAATGTCCAGGCATCATAGGACTTACCACATAAACCGGTGAGTTTTCAAGCTCCTTTTCACCTTTGATAATGCAATAATGAATTCCGTCGGTGCCAAGCTGAGCAAAGATAACCGCATTTAGCGGGGTACAAAAGTAATGCGGAAAATCCTTTGCAAGCAAAAGTCCTAAAGCATTTAATTCTTTTTCTGCCTGGTATAATCTATCTAAAGTCTCCATATCACAACCTCTTTCAAGCTTTAGTCAGCGTCCACCCATAAGCGGTATTTACCACAATTCAGGCATCTGAATAAATACCCTTACTTCTTTCTCTAGCTCTTCTTGGCATATCATTATCCTCTTTGACCCTTTTGGCTTATTGTACCATAGTCAAAGAAACAAGGGAACCGTCCCCTTGTTTCTCTCAGAAAAAACAAAAAGCATCAACAATGTTGATGCTTTGACCTGTTAAAAACTCTAAAATAGCAGTTTGCTATAAATATGCAATAATATAACGACTAAAGTTAAAATGCTTACTACTATATGTATATTTCTTTTTGTCAGACTGGATTTTGAATATTTCGTTAATATACCAAAGACAGTTATTATAAGTAGTAATAGTAATGACAAATATCCAAATGTAAATTTAATACTTAAGCTTGATAATAGTGAATGAAATATACCAATTGCAACGGCAAAAAAACCAATAAAGCAATGTGATTTTTTGGCAATACGCTTTATGCTATATAGTTTCGACGCTTTCAGTATACTAAAAGTTATACCTGCCATAAAAAAAAGCAATGAGAGAAATCCCGTAATTAATGACATTCTGCCTCCAGAAAGTATTCAATCTGCAGCATAACAACTAAAACCCCAATTCTGTTCGGTTAAGTAAAAGGATGGTTGTATGCCTTTTGTCAAATATATTTCGTTATCTTTTGTTACCAATATTGCTTCAGCAGCACTGGATTTTTTAATCAATTGAATCCCATCCTCCAAGCCCATTACAAAGGCGGCCGTCGATAATGCATCTGCTTGCATGGAGTTCTCACAAATCACAGTAGCACTTACCATATCAGATTGTGATGGCCACCCTGTTCTATTATCCAATATATGATGATATCTCTTACTGTCAACTTCAAAATACCTTTCGTAGGGGCCGGAGGTAACTACAGACTTATCTGAAGCTAAAACTACTCCGAAATGAACACCTCTTTGCTTATAGGGGTGTTGGATACCTATAGCCCAGTCATCCCCCTCGGGCTTCTTTCCCAATGTTTTAACATTACCTCCAAAGTTTATAAAGGCTGACTCTACACCCATTAACTTGTATAGTTCAACACATATATCAGCCGCAAAGCCTTTACCTATGCCTCCAAGATCAACCGCAGAGCCTTGCTTCTCAAGATAAGCCGTATTAGTTGCATTATCAATGTGCATGCTTTTGTAGCCGACATGTTCCATTAGCTCTTTTATTTCACTTTCACAAGGCACCCGGTCAAGCCTCCCACAATGTCTCCAGTAATCAATTACCGGTGCTAATGTTATATCAAAAGCTCCGTTTGAGAGCTCAGAAAATTTATATGCCTCACTTAGAACATGAATAACCTCTGAGCTCAGATTTACCTTTTCTTTTCCAGCCACTTCGTTTAATTTAGAAATATCACTGTCTTCTTTGAAAAAACTCATCAAATTTTCTAAACGGTTTATTTCATTAACTACCTTTTTGTATACATCAATGGGATTTTTACAGTATATTTTCTGTTCCACAATTGTATTCATAAAATAGTCTTGAGTTTCAAAGCAATCCATGTTTTATTTAACCTTCCTTTTATTAATTCACTTAAAAATAAACTGCTCTGAAAATCATTCAGCTTTATGTAGGTTCAGTTATAAAGCAACGGTTGAACTTATCCATCTGATAAGTTTATTTAGCGTCTGATTGTTTCACAGTTTCGTCCGACTGGCTTACATTATCAGTTGCTTCGCTTAAAGCATTGTCAATGGCCTTAAGTATCACCTTGCTGCTATTTGTAGCTCCTGAGATAGTATCAACCTTAAGTGATTGTGCAGCAATAACCTTATCAGTAATAGCTTCGCCTTTCAGACCCCTTTCATTTTTATGCTTGTCAAGCTTGATTTCCTTAATCTTATTTCCTTCTACTGTTACACTTACGTCAGCAGCGACCAATATTGCATCATAGGAACCTTTATAAATACCATCCGGAAGCTTAGAAATATTTGGGCTTGAAATGACTATCTCCGAGATAAGCTTTTTATACTTCCAAGTTTGATATAAGTACCTTCCACCTAAAATTCCGACTGAAATCACTGCAATGCAGACTACTCCAAGGATAACTTTCTTATACATTTTACTCCTCTTTTCCTAAATATATTTTAATAGAATTAGTAAATCCATACTTAACTTATTCGATTATATGAAAAATTAATACATTTTGTCCATTATTTTCATATATAATTTCTAATTACAAGTGTGAGAATTTCAAATTTATTTTTACACTTGTAATTTAACCAACCTGCTCTATATTTTGCTTAAATCTCTCCTTAAACCTTCAATGCTGCACGCCTTTGCCTCCCCACTTATAGCCTCCTGAGTATTTAACTTTTTCAGAGCCAGTCTTGCAGAAGCTTCTTTAAAATCAACCAATTCATTTGTGCTGGCAAAATTGTTTGTTTTTTCCTCTGAGTACTCATTATTATCAGCTTCTAGTGATTCATCTTTAAAAGATACCTTGTATTCTGAATTCTCAAAAGGATATGTGGGTAATGGTACCCTTCTGGCTTTATGCCAGCTCAGCTTCGAGGGATTATAACTCACACCTGTTGTGTAAAGCTTGGCCATAACCGCCAGTATTGCTGCTGCACAATTTTGACTCATACTCATTTCAATCCATTGCAAGTTATTAAATTTCATTTTTTCAAACTCATTACCTTTAGTCTTGCTACTTCCAAGGTAAACAATCGCTTCATCTTTATTTATGATTTCCTTGCATGAATCTAAGGACAATTTTCCTCTTGCCTCTCCTCTTATACTGGATACCAGATCAAATATATTAGTCTTGTCAGCAATACCAAGAGGGGTCACAACCGGACAATTTAATTCATAACCGGTACTTTCATCCAACTCATTATTTTTATAACCAGCCTTGTTTATAAGGAATCTTGCTGCCTGCTTAATAGTAATAATTCCTGCTAAAGCACCTCCTGCTAAAATTGCATTATCTTCACAAATAATACTTTTCAGCTTAATTCCAAAATCACATAGCAACGCGCCAAACGCATATTGCAATGCGAAGCTTTCAACAGTTTTTGCCAGCTGGCTGTCTGGACCGCCTGAGCCTTCTTTTTCAAATATTTGCATACATTTATTATAGGCTTCGGCAAACCCTGAAAAACGTTTAGCTATTTTATCACAATCTTTTTTATCCAGTTCAAAGCTGCAATCCATTACAAGACTTACCGGTGTTACTCTATTTGGATTGGAACGCCCTTTTATCAACTCTGAGCTTTCCTCACCCTTTTCAAGCTTAAGAAGCATATCCAGCAGGTGCTCTTTTGAATCAGTAACAATCGCAGTTTTAAACGTTAATTCCTTCTGGGAATTATTCATGGTAAAACAAATAGAAGATAAATCAAGCTCAGGCTTCTTTTTCATGTGTGCTATGAGGTTTCCGGCAATTGCTTGAACTATCTTTTCATTCCTGCCCGTCAAGAAAATCACATTGTGCTGCCTTTCCTCTTCAGACTCAGTGCCAGTATTTGTTATCAGTGGCGCCTCTTCAAGTATTACATGGGCATTTGTTCCACCAAATCCAAAGGCATTTACTCCTGCTCTCAGCGGCGAACCCTCTGCTTTCCATTCTCGCGGCTCCTTGCCAACTACATAAAACGGTGAATTGCTAAAGTCAATATTGGTATTTGGCTCTTCAAAGTTTATTGTATGCGGGATGGTCTTATTATTTAATGCCAAAACAACTTTTATAAGGCTTATAAGACCTGCCGCCGACAACATATGACCAAGTGAGGATTTTACTGATCCTACCCCGCAGAAATTCTTTTTTGATGTAAATGAACGCATTGCTTGCGTCATACCTTCAATTTCTATGGGGTCCCCCAAAGGTGTACCTGTACCATGCGTCTCAATATATGATACTGTTTCCGGATTTATACCTGATGTGATATATGCATTTCTTATTGCCTCAGCCTGCCCCTGTGGCCTGGGTGCTGTTATTCCCTGAGAGTGTCCGTCATTGTTTATGGCTGATCCCTTTATAACTGCAAAAATATTATCATTGTCCTCTAATGCATACTTTAATGGTTTCAGAAGTACTGCACTTGCCCCTTCAGACAAAACCATACCATCAGCCCTTTTATCAAAGGGATAACAATTTCCGCTAGGAGACAGGGCAGTAACTCTGCTGAGGCTCACAAAAGGAGTTGCACTCATATTTAAGTTTACTCCCCCTGCTAAAGCCATTTCTGCCTGCCCTGTTCTCAAACTTTCGCATGCCATATGAAGAGCTACAAGTGAAGAAGAACACGCCGAGTTAACAATGAGGCTTGGACCTGAAAGGTTAAGGCAATGGCTTACCCGTGCAGCGATTTCGTTTAAACCGCTTCCGGCCACTGCATCAGCTACCAGCTGTCCAGGATTCAGAACCTGTAAAATGTTTGTCATTAGCTCCCTGCGTTCTTTTGGCTTCATGCCTTTATAAGCTTCACTTTGTTCAAGCTTGTTTTTGAGCAGCATATATGTACGGTAGCCTGTAAAGTGCTCCATATATGAGTTTTGTTCACATCCAACAAACACTCCTATTTTATTTGACTTGTATTTTCCTCCGTATCCCGCCTGTTGAAGAGCTTCCCACGCAATTTGAAGAAATATCCTCTGTTGAGGGTCTGTGGCTTCTGCTTCATTTGGAGACATTCCGAATAACAGCGGATCAAAATCATAGGGTTTATCTATAAATCCTCCCTTATTGGTGTACGTGGTATGTAACAGTTTTTTGTCGTCGCTGTAGTTTTCCTCTGCTGACCATCTGTCTTTTGGAACCTCTTTTATAATGCATTTTCCATTTTTTAATATATCCCAGTATTCCTCCAGTGTGTCAGCGCCAGGTATTCTTAGCCCTATACCAATGATTGCAATGTCCTGAATATCCTCCTTATTTTTATCAGCAGCATACAAAAGGTTTTCTTCAGCCACCGCCGCTATTTCTCCTTCAGAAACAGCATATGTTTTTTCAATATAATTTGTAAAAGCTTCCGGTGTCTGGTATTCAAATATTAAAGTGGGGTACAATTCGGCACCAAGTGCTTTACTGATTCTGGCTACAATCTTTGTTACATCCAAGGAACTCAAGCCCATTTCAAGGAAATTCATGCCTTCATCAATATTATCAGCATCTGCATTAAGTTCTTCGGCAATAGTTCCATATACAATACTTCTTATTTCGTTTGCTGTTTTACCGGATACTTTCATTCTGCTTTCTTCATAAGCCGCCTTTGTTTCTTTTCTTAACGGCTTGATTTCTTCCTTCGCTTCCATTAAGTCCATTATATGTATAACATTCTGATTCTTATAATTGAGAGCCTGCATGAAGGCTTCTACCGCTCCCTCGGCAGGTAAAGGTCTTAACCCTTGAGCTTTTACAGCCAGTTCAGATGCCTCCCCCGATATAATGCCTTTCCCTTTGGCCTCCCATAATGAATAATTGATGGCAAGGGATTTACCGGGCGAGTTACTTTTTGACCTGTAGCTGCTGTAACAGTCCAGAAAATAGTTTGCAGCTGCATAATCAGTAATTCCGGCACTCCACTTTTTCTTGGAAGCAGATACCGAAGACATTAATACAAAGAATTTTAAGGGCTCCTTATTTGTCACGCAATCGGTCACTATAGTTCCGTTAACCTTCGCAGCAAGTACATTTTTAAAGGTTTCCAGATCTTTATCCAGAAGCTTGTATGCCGAGCTATCCATTATTCCTGCAGCATGTACCACCCCATGAATCGGACCAAATTCTTCATTTACCTGCTTAACCATTTCAGACATCTGTGTACTGTCTGATACATCCACTGCGAAATACGCAACTTTTGCACCTTTACTCTCCAGAGATCGAATCAAAGAAATCTTTGCTGCTGCAGCTTCTGCTGAATTCTCATTCCATTCTTCTCCAGGCGGTAATTCTCCTCTTCCCGTCAGTACTAGATTCACCTGGGCACGCTTAGCGAAGGCCTCGGCAATAGAGCCTCCTATCAGCCCTGTTCCTCCGGTTATCAGGTAGGTTTCATTGTCGTTTAAATAAATCTTATCTTCTATTAGCTTTGATATTGGAGCCTTTTCAAGTTCACGAACAAAGCGTTCCTTTTTTCGCACAGCAACAATAGCTTCTGCATTTGGTTTTTTCCCAAGCTCATCAACAATAGTAGCTGCTGCTTCAGTTCCCGAAATATAATCTTCATTATCTATGTCCAGTACACTTGTAAATAACCCCTTAACCTCTGTATCTAACGCTTGCCCAAGTACAATTGCTATAGACTGATGAGGATTTTGTATTTCATATTCTCCGGATATGCAGAATGCTTTATTGGTAACTAAAAGCAAGCGAAGATTTTCAAGCTTACGGTTTGAAAGGGCTTTTGCCAGCAGCAAGATACTATAGGCACTCTTATATAAAACCTCCTCCTGTTCTACTAGCCTGGACGCTTCAAGACTTTTCTCAAAGTAATTCCACATATGGATTATTGAAGATATTTCTCCCTGTATGCTATCAAGCAATGAAAAATAATCTTCCTGCCTTAAAGGATTAATCAAAAAGCTCTGTTTTCCGTCATAGCTGAATGACTTGCCATATGTAACATGATAAAGCTTATTCTTATCAGATTCTAAACTCAGCTCAAAATCCTTTATTGTATTTTCGTCCTCGGCAAACAAAATAACGGCACCATCATTTAATTTGCTAATCTGCACCAGTTTTTCAGATTTCCAGCTCCATTCATGAAACCAGTTATCAAATCTTCTTGAAAGATTTCCCGAAGCCCCGCTTCCGAAATCCGGCATATAGGTTTTTCTTTCAAATGGGTATGACGGAAGCAGTACTTTTTTATGTGAGAAATCTTTTTCGAAATCCTCCCAGTGTATTTTTACTCCAAGTGTAAATAACTTTCCAAGAGTATTCAAAAGAATATCCCAGTTGTCTTTTTTTCGATCCATAGACGCCAGAATCTGATTGCTTTCACTTGCCAGACTGCTTGCCATACCTGTCAGAATTTTGTCAGGACCGGCCTCTACAAGAATATTTATTCCCTTATCAAACATATATTTGACACTCTGCTCAAATCTCACAGCTCCGAGTATGTGATCAAGCCAATATTGTGGTGTATACAGCTTCGTATAAATCTCGGCGGTTATGTTTGATACTATGGGAATCTTAGGCGTATTAAAGGTAGTAACTTCAAGCTCCTTCTTAAAGGCTTCCAACATGGGTTTCATCAACGGAGTGTGGAAGGCCTGTGAAACATTAAGTCTTTTTGAACCCACACCCTTCTTTTGAAGCTCCTTCAGAAACTCATCCATAGTATCAGCTTTCCCGGATACTACCTGGTGGGTAACATTGTATCCGGCTGCCCACAAGGAGCCTTCATATGGTTTCAGAAGAGCTTCTATGCCGGAAGCCGAAGTGAATACTGCCGCCATCGCTCCTTCAACCTTAAGCTGACTCATCAATCTTCCTCTGGCAGCCACAAGTCTTGCAGCATCCTCAAGATTTACCGCACCGGCAATACACGCTGCAGCCCATTCACCTACACTATGTCCCAACACATATAAAGGCTTTACCCCAAGTTCAAGCAGCAAGCTGCCTATGGAGTAATCCATGGTAAATACCACCGGCTGTGTTATATTGGTCTGAGCGAGGAATTTTTCATCAGCATTTCCACCATAAAGCAAGTCGGTTATTTTAACATCTAAATATGGATAGAAAGCATCAGAACACATATCCACATATTTTCTGAAAGCGGGAAGCTTCTCATATAATGCCCTCCCCATTCCTACGTATTGTGAACCCTGACCTGTAAACATTAAAGCTACCTTTGGAAGAGCTATTGATTTATTAATATCCAAGCTTGCTTTTTTAAGCTTTTCAACAAGGTCTGCAGTACTGTCTGCTATAGCACAGTAACGATTTTTAAAGGTAGTTCGCAGAACATTTTCAGTGAAGCAGACATCAGCAATTGAATAGTCTTTTCTCTCTTCAAGGAAATTGGAAAGATTGTTTATTTTTTGTTCTAAAGCTGCTTCTGTATTTGCAGATAAGCACAATATATGCCTTGGCTTTTCGTCGCATACTTCTGATAACAAATCAGCCTCAACCGGATTTTCTTCAAGGACAATATGGCAGTTTGTACCTCCGAAGCCAAAGGAATTAATGGCAGCACGCCTTGCTACACCTTCTTCCACCTTCCAGTTTTTTTCTTCCTTCAAAATATAAAAGGGTGTCTCCGGGAATTTTATCATAGGGTTTGGAGTTGCAACATTTGGCTGAGGTGGCATCTTTTTATCTCTAAGCGCCATTACCACCTTCATAAAGCTTGCTATTCCTGCTGCGCTTAGCAGATGTCCGATATTTGCCTTAACTGATCCGACTGCAATCATGTTTTTGCCTAAATTCCAATTTCTATAAGCATTATCAAGAGCCCTTATCTCACTTGGGTCACCAATTTTAGTTCCTGTCCCATGTGTTTCAACATATTGAATACCGGCCGGACTGAAATCGTTTTGGCAGTAGAGTGATTCTATAACGTCTCTCTGTCCGTCAGGGTTAGGGGCCATAACTCCAATTGAATGCCCGTCGTTATTCATTGAGCTCGCTTTTATTACAGCAAGAATATCATTCCTATCTTCGATAGCCTTTTTAAGAGGCTTGAGCATAATCAGACCGGCTCCCTCACCAGGAACAAAGCCATCTGCATCCGCATCAAAGATTTTTGATGAACTGCTCACCGATAGGGCACCTGCATTGCTGAAATATATGTAAGGTGTAGGTGTAAGTAAAAGATTGATTCCACCTGCTATGGCCATTTCACATTCACCTCTCTTTAGCGCCTCACACGCCAGATGAATAGTAACAAGAGAGGATGAGCAGGCTGTGTCCAGCACTAACGACGGTCCTTTAAAATTGAACTCCTGAGATGCCCTTGCAGCAATCATATTCAAGATATTATCCACAAGGATGTTGGTGTGCGCTTCGGTCACTCCCAATCTGTTTTTCCATTCCTCCATAATTGAATCCTGCTGCTCTTTTGAAAGTAATGCAAAGCTCTCGAAATTCTGCAAATCCATTTTATTCAGTGTTCTCAAATGGTACTCATTATATAAATTTGTACCTGCGCCTATATATAACGCAACCTTTCTGCCCTCAACCTTTTGGCGGGAATAGCCTGCTCTTTCCAGCAGTTCGAAAACCAATTCAAGAATTATCCGTTGCTGAGGGTCCATTATCTCAGCCTCTTTATCTGGTATATTAAAAAGCCCCGCATCAAAGTCATATACATCCTTTATAAACGCTCCCGAGCGGCAGTATGTTTTACCGAATTCGGGTGAGGAACTGTAATAATCATCAATATTCCACCGTTCTTTTGGAATGTCGCCTATACTGCATTTGCCCTTTAATATATTATTCCAGAATTCTTCGGGATTTGAAGCGTCAGGGAAACGGCAGGCCATTGAGATGACAGCTATATCATCATTCTCATCTGAATTTCTATTACCTGCTGTCTTATCCAAAAACGAGTTTTTATCCTTTAATTCTTCATTGTTATGGATATTCAGAATATATTGTTCCATATCATTGATGGTACTGCACTTAATTAATAAATCATGTGTAAGCTTTAAAGCAAGTTCATCTTCAATAAGGCCTAATACCTGAATAGCTTTTACTGAGGTGCCTCCCATAGAAAGAAAAGGTTGGTCATAAGCAATGGTGCTGGCAGGTCTTTCCAAAACCCTGGACCAGATTCCGCATATGGTTTCAGCAAGTCCCGGCCTATTTACCACTATCTCGGACGTTTCCTCCATGGTTTCATGCTTCAGTTCGGCAGCGGTAATTACCTTTCCCGCATATTCGTTATTTCTGAAGGCTTCCACCATTGCGAAACGTTGTATTTTCCCGCTTGTGGTTTTTGGTATCAAAGGTATTGACACCACATAATCAATAGGTATTCCAAATATTTCATTGACATGCTTTAGAATTTTTGAGTAAAAGGGTTTAGCCCGCTCATCCTTAATGTGAAGAGTGGAAAACAAAGCCACTTTTTCTCTCCCTTCTGTTTCATCGTGCCATCCGCAAGCTACAACCTTTCCCGGTTCGACGCCTTCCAGCTCTTCAATTACATCCTCTATATCATGTGCATAAAAATTTTGTCCGTTAACAAATATTATGTCCTTTATGCGCCCAACCACTGTGAGGCGGCCATCCAGCATAAACCCGGTATCACCTGTTTTTAACCAACCCTCCTGAAAGGATGCTCTGTTGGCCTCAGGATTATTTATATAGCCGGAGGTAACGTTATCTCCTCTGATCTGTATTTCACCCACTGTACCCTCAGGTACTACAGAACCCTTTTGATCCACTATTCGGACCTCGGTGCCATTTACAGGATAACCCTCGTCAGCTAAAAGCAATGCATTTTTGAGTTTTCTATCTACATATTTCACTTTTGCCTTCGACACAAGTACCTGTCTGTCTACGCTGTGCACCAGAGGCTCTTCAAATGGTATGGGAAAGCTCACAGCCAGGCAGGCCTCAGCCATCCCGTAAACTGTATACATGGCACTTTTCTTCAGTCGGCAAACTGATAACTTTTCCATAAACTCTTCCGCCAAAGATACAGATATTGGTTCAGCACCATTACATATATATTTCAAGCATGACAAATCCAATTTTTCAAGCAGTTCGGGCTTAATTCTGCTCAATACCAGCTTGCACCCAAAATTCGGTGTACCTGTGATTGTAATACGATATTTGGAAATAAGCTCCAACCATTGATTAGGCCGCTTTATGAATTTATACGGTGTCATATTGAATTGAGCCATTCCAAGAGCTGTAATGCTAAGGTGGAAACCTATCAGCCCCATATCATGATGGTACGGCATCCACCCAAGACACCTGTCCTCACTGGTAAAATTGGCACTTGCTATAATTGCCTCTACATTTGTTAATAGGTTGCCATGAGTTAAGATAACACCTTTAGGAGTATTGGTGCTTCCCGAACTAAACTGAATGTATGCTGTTGAACCTTTTTCCGCAAGGTCAGCTTCTCCACCTTCACTGCTTATATCGAAAGTTAAAACATCTTCAAATTCCATTCCGCTGATTCCTATAATTCTATTGAGCTCATCGCTGCTTTCCTTCAGATAACTATCAGACAAAATCAGCGGTTTTTCCAGTACATTCCATACTGCCTCCAGCTTCTTCAAGGATGCATTTAATGCTCTGGTAGAGGTAGGATAAATAAGAGGAGCCGGGATAATCCCCCCCAATATGCATGCCCAGAAGGTAATGATAAAATCTAAATTATTGTTTAGTACCAATAAAACATACTGCCCTTTTTTTATTCCTGCCTTTTGCATTCCTCCTAAACGCAGCAGAGCTTTTTGAAGTATTTCTTCGTACAGAAGGAATTGCTCCGAATCATCATTTTGTATGAAAGTTATTCCTTTATCTTTTTGATTTTGTGCAGAATCAATCAGCAAATATGCAAGATTTGCCTTGCTACTGTATATTCCCGTCACATCGGCTCCTTTTGCCTGTGACAACCTTATTCCCTTATTTGTTTTTATATTTTTCATTTAAATCCCTCCAAATAATAAGCTAAAACACTTCCATCAATATCACTTTAAGCGTCTCTTTTAAAAAGGTTGCTCTTGGAATACTTACTAGTAATGGCTATGTATAGTATTAAAATCATAAAAATTATAAAGCTTATGCTGAATATATAATTATTTCCTAGATATCGCATTGCTCCAGATGATAAAAACGGACCGGCTGCTGAACCGATTCCGTAAGCAAAAGTAAATAAAGCTACCCCCGGCATTAATTCTTCCTGTATGAGATCCTGTACAGACAGAGATAGAGATAGTGGATATATGGGCCCGATTGTAAAACCAGCAATAAATGAGAAGATTAATTTGCTGCCGAAGCTGTTAAAATACATGACACCTATAATAGCAAACAATGAAAAGAATATAGTTAACCCAAGACATTTTTTACGTCCAAATTTATCTGCCAAATAAGTTACAGGTATGGTTCCAATTATGCTCCCGATTACAAATATCCCTAATGCGTATCCTACCTGTGAGAGCCCGAAATTAAGCCGGAGCATAAAGAGAGGATAGAGAGCTACCAGAGTTGTCTCTGAAAAACCATATGCAAAGGCTCCAAATAAAGCCAGAGTAATTTTAGAAAAGATCTTTCCCTCACTATAGGTTGGTATTGTCAGCAAATTTTTTAATTTGAAATTAATAAAAACAGCAGCACTGCAAAGACTGACGGAGCCCATTAAAAAAGCTATCCAGGCAGCGCATTCATAGAGCATTGGGCCAACTAAAGAACTAATAACAAACCCTACAGCAAAACAAAATGAATATATGCCGCTTACCAACGCTTTGTTGCCGCTGTCAGTGGCGTTTTGCATGGCTGTTTGAATACCCACCAAATTAAGGCTGACACCTGCCCCCATAAGACCCATAAGTAAAAACCATAAGGCCCTGTTCTCTGATAAGGGAAAGCCTATTGAACAAATAGCTGCTAAAATGAGCCCTAATATTAGTATTTTTCTAATATCTTTTCCTCTTTGCTTTTTATAAATAAATATTGAACCAAGCGCCATAAAGAGAAAATATGAGGAAGAAATTGCACCAACCCATACCTCTGAAACATTATTTCTTGTCATATGCGTAGTTGCAAGAGGGTTTATCACCCCCATTGCAAGTCCTACCATTAATGCTATACAATACATAGCCCATTTATTGTTTCCAATCAGTTTATCAAATTGTTCTCTCAAGCTGCTACCCTTTCATAAATCAAGTTATCAAAGACAATTACGGTTCATGTGGCCTTTAACCGGTGGTAATTGAACTTTTCTTACTTTGTAATAAAGTTTTAAACATTGCTGTCTGTTGAGATCCGAACCAATACATATCTTGTTTGCCATAGACCTTTATGGCTTCACCGGTAATATAATCTGACATAGCTGATGCAAGGAATACAGCAGTATCTGAGATTTTTTCAGGAGGAATAGCCCTGTTTTTTAACGCTTTGGGCGCCATATCAGTGTCTACCAGTGCAGGACATATGGCGTTTACCTGAATGTTGTGGGGCTTTAGCTCCTCAGCTAACGATTTGGTCAGACCGAGCACTGCATGTTTTGATGCGGCATATGCACTCATAAGCGGATAACCGATAAAGGAGGAATCTGACCCCATATTAATAATCTTTCCTTGATTGTTCTTTATGAAATGTGGTATTACAGCTCTGCAGAAATTATATGTCCCAAAGAGATTTACATCTATTATTTTTTTCCACTCCTCCGGTTCAATATCATTTATAGCTGAAAACTTTGTAATGCCTGCGTTGTTTACCAACACATCAATTTTTCCATACTCTCTCAAAACCAGGTCCATAGCCTTATCTACATCTGCCTGCCTGCTTATATCCGCAGGAATAATCATTGATCTCACACCAAGCTGCTGCATTTCCTGCGCCGTTTGTTCCAATTGCTCCCTGGTCCTTGAAACAATTACAATCTCGGCCCCCTCTTTCGCCATTGTAAGAGCAATACTTCTGCCGATGCCTCTTCCCCCGCCAGTTATAATTACTACTTTGTCCGAAAGCAAGCCCTCCCCGTTTTTCCTGTTCTGGAATGGTTTGTTCCTGTAAGTTTGTGAGGTCTCTTCCTCTACAAAGCTGATAAGTTTTGTAATACTCTCTATGTACTTTTCACCCAACTGCTTAATTGTTTCAATCTTAAATAAATTTTTTGAGTACTCAATTTCAAGATTTAACTTTCCATCCACCACTGAGAAGAAAAACTCAATAACGGATATCCTTTTTTGTTCAGGAACAGAATATCTTCTATCCATTCCGGCTTTGGAGAACTCGAAATTATCAAATTTCGGAACGTCCCTGTTGCCGAGGTAATTTGCTCTAACAGGAGTCATTTTGGTATCAGGATACATATACACCGGTAAATAATCCGAAACCATGTCATAGCTTATTCCATTCATAGGAATAGTTTCTAATGTATTCTTTACTTTCTCAACCAAGCTTCCCCAGGCCTCATCCTGTATAAAATCAATACCCATTGGAAAATTAACTGCGAAATTTCCTGCAGTCTGAAAGAAAGTATTATTAGCATCAATCTCCCTGCCATGGACCCTGTGGCTTATTATAACTTTTGATTGCTTGTATCGCTCTCCCAGCAGCTTATAAAGAGGAGCAAGCAAAATAGGATAAACATTACTTCCAAAGAACCTCTTTGCTTTACTTAAGATTATCGAAGTCTTATGGCTGTCCAGCACAAATTCAACTGTGGCTGCAGACCCTTCGTCATTAGCTCCCAGATTGAAATCTGCTGGAATTCTGAATACATCTTCTTTAAGTGGGAACATTTCCTTCCAATATGCTACATAATCTTGTAATTTCTTATCCTTCTCATGCTCTACATGTTCTACAAATTCTCTGTAAGACCTTGAAGCCTGAAGTTTTATATCTTGCTCAGATAAAATATTATAGTAAATCTGCCATATCTCTTTAAACAACAAATTATTTGTTACTACATCTGAAATAAGATGATGACCCACAAAAGCCATATCGTACATACTGTTTGAGATCTTAACCGCTATAACCTTCCATAGAGGCCATTTATCGACATCAAAACTTCGTATGGCATCATTTATCAGTTCATCCACAGCCTGATCTATTTGCTCTTTATCCATGTGAGCGGCATCAAAATACTCCACGTTTAAATAGTTGCCCTGTGGTAATATTTTTTGCACCCATTGGGAATCCTTCTGACACAATATACTTCTTAGGGCATCATGTCTGTTTGCAAGCATATTTACCGCTTTGTTAAAAGTAAGGTAATCCAGAGGCTGCTTAAATAAAAATCTCGTAAACCCGGTCCAATTGTATGGGAAATCAAAGAAATTCATTAACCAGCGCTGTGCCGGTGCCAGTGGAATAATTGCTTCCTGCTCTTGATTATAAACGTCTTGAAGCTTCTCTTCCTTGACCTGATTGATTACAGCCATCTCATTTGTTTTTACTGCTCCATATTTGTTTCTATATACCTCCTGCATTGCCCGCCTGTCAAGCTTTCCGTTTGGATTCTTCGGAAGGCTTTGCAGCCATTCTATTCTGTGTGGAATCATGTAATGGGGCAGCTTATTACCAATATGGTCCTTTATTTCAGAATCCGAAGTATTTCTGCCTGACAAATAAGCCACAAGCTGACTTTGTCCCTCATTGCCGTCAACTACAATGACTGCCGCCTCATTTATATTACTATGGCTGTTGAGTACCGTCTCTATTTCACCCAGTTCAATCCTGAAGCCTCGTATTTTCACTTGATTGTCAATGCGACCATGATACTCAAAGCTTCCATCTTCTCTTTTTCTTGTCAAATCCCCAGTGCGATACAAGAAGTCTCCCGGTATTTCACTGAAAGGATTGGGTCTGAAGGACTCGGCAGACTTTTCAGGATTTTTCAGATAACCCTTTGCAAGCTGTATGCCGCCTATCCATAGTTCACCGATTTCTCCTACTTCCTTGATTCTCATATTTTCATCAAGATTTAAGATGTAAACATTGTCTACAGGCTTTCCGATTGGAATTTGATTTTCTCCCTCAGCACCCGGTCTCTTTTCAATGATATGGTATGTAACATCGATAGAAGCTTCTGTGGGACCGTACAAGTTTGCCAGCTGAGTGGCCATTCCGTGCTTGTCTATCCATTCCTGGACATAGTACATAGGCAGAGCCTCTCCGCTAAAAATCAGCCAGCGCAAATCCTTAAAGCTGAAAGCCTCCTGTTCCAAAGCATGCACGAATTCACCAAAAAGTGAAGGTACAAAATGCATTATATTTATTTTTGTATCAACAAGCCACTGAGCAAGAGCCCAGGGGTTTTTGACTATCTCCTTACGAACAGGGCATACCGTACCACCGTACATTAATGGCCAGAAGAGTTCCCATACAGATATATCAAAGCAGCAGGAAGTTTTTTGTGCTACCCTTTCTCCCAGCTTTAAATTGAATATCTTTTGATGCCATACTAAGCGGTTCATATAACCAAGATGATTGAGCATTACTCCTTTTGGATTTCCGGTAGAGCCTGAAGTATACAGTACTACCATTAAATCCTCCGGTCTGCTTTTGTATTCCGGCTCAACTGCCGGATACTCCATCCAGGCGACTGTGTCAATCAACGTTGAGGCTTTGAATTCTTTGCTGTTAGTTACATTGTCAAGGGAAATAACCTTTTCGATACCGTTGCAGGCTTCTATCAAAGCGTTTAACTGCCCCAGCAAGGAATCTTCTGTAATTAGTATTTTAATCTCAGAATGGTTAATAATATATTGAATCCTTCCGGCTGGATATGATGGATCTACAGGTACGTAAGCAGCCCCTGCTTTGAGAATTCCAAGCATACCTAAAAGCATCGATGAACCCGGCAAAGTCATAATACCAACCAGCGACCCACTTCCAAGCCCCTGACTGTTCAGGTAATTTGCAAGCCTGTTGGTAATGCGTTCCAGTTCTGAATAAGTTATGCTCTGATTCTCAAAAAGTATCGCTTGTGCATTTGGAGTTAATTTACATTGTTGAACAATTTTCAAGTAAGGAATTTGTATATCCGGGATTTCTCTATTTTCATTAATAGCAATACTGCTATCATCCAGCAGGTATGACATCTCTCTTAGCGTCCCGCAGGTAAACATACTGTTTCTGTCCAGCTCTTTATTTGTTTTACTTAGCCTTGTAACCAGTCGGATGCGTTCAAGAGAATCTATGCCAAGCTCTGAATCAATATCCTTGTCCAAATCCCGGGCTGTAAACTCTCTTTGGCATATCTCCCCGGCTATCCGGCAGAGCTCTGCTTCAACCGCTTTGCTGAAAATTGCTGACGTTCTCGGAACTTGCTTACTCTGCTCAACTGCTGCACTAATCTTTGCAAGCTCATAAATGTTAGATATAAATCTATTCATGTGTATATCAATATAAGCTTCATCAAAAAAAGAACTGTCGTAGTTTGAAGTGAGCAATATTCTGCCCTGAAACAATTCCACAAGGATATCAATAGTTCCGGGATTTGTGCAGGTATATGCCTCATAATCCTCTACTTCCAAATTACTGCCATACCCGGCTTTTATATTTGTATTTCCAATAAAAGAAAGATAAAGGTTGGATTTTACAGAAGAACGGATGATATCAGCAACAGTTTCAGGCATTTTGCCATCTATTAACATCTCATTCTCTTTTGTTGCAAAGGCAGCTTGAAAGGTTTGTGCCCTGTCAAGCCCTGACGATAATTTACTCTTTATCTCTGCTTTGACTTTTTTTATCAAGTCTTCCCAGCTTTCATCAGTATTTTTCATATCAAAGCTTAAAGCCATGTTCTGAGCAAATGAACTTAAAACCCCTGTGGCATCTGCATTGGGATATACCTTTCCGCCTGTGGGCAGGTTAATAATTATTTTGTTTTCACTTTCTTTTAACTGTTTGATGGTTTTTAAATATGCGCTGACAAAAAGTACAAATAATGAAACCTTCCATATCTTCGTATTTGAGAAAAGCTTTTCTGTATTGTTTTCATCAATCCAAAATTTCTTGATTTTTGTTTTTATAGGCTTAAATGGCTCCGGCAATTCAAGCTTTTTATCTTTTCCATATGGATTAAAAAAATATTTTTCCTTACCCTGCTGTACTAAATAGCTCTTTAGTGCAGCATCCTCTTGTGTACTTTTCCAAGAATTCAACTCATTAACTAAATTGTTATACTCATATACCGAAATCTCAGGAGGCAAGCTAGCCTTTGTACCATTAAGCTTTGCAGAATAAATTTCCAAAAGCTCTCTTAATAACTGTTGATTGCCAAGCCCATCTGTAATAAGATGAATAATTGACAAGACTATATAAAAGCTTCTGTCACCTGTTTGTAGTACAGAAATGTTATGTAAAGGCCAATTGAAAATATCAAATTTACTATTTAGATGTTCCTCATAACTCTCTTTTAAATACTTATCCTGCATACTACTATTTAAATAACGTATATCTTCCACTTTTATATCAGGTAAAGTGATATGGTTCAATACCTTTTGCATGTAGCCCTTAAAGCTCTTTGCCTTTGGTGCCACCTCAAATACTATCCGCAATGCCGGATGGCGGTAAATCAGTTCTTTCCATGCAGCCTGAAGACATAATATATTTAATTCACCCTTTACCATTACTCCTGAGCAAATTGTAAGTGTAGATATTGCCTGGTAGCATGTCAGAAAGGCATATTGTGAATTCAGAACTTCCAGATATTCTTGCTGTCCTTCTATGTCATATTCGGGTTGCTCCATTGAAGCTTTTTCACCTGTCTGATCTTGTGAGTTTGTTTCCTGCCAGTTTTCAAATATTTCAGCAATCTCTCCTACCGTTTGCAGTGTCATCATTGAAGCTACGGAATTTTCAGCTGTAAATTTCTCCATTTGTCCGGCCGGAATTAAATTTATCATCTCATTCATCACTGTTATCATCTTGATTGAATCAAGCCCCAGATCTGCCTCGAGATACATGTCATTGTCTATCGAATCAAGTGAATGCCCTGTAACCTTGGATATGAGTTCATAAATCGTTTGTCTGATATTTGCTTCAGCCGTAACTTCTTTGTTACTGTCTGCTCTTGCCGTAACTTCTTCGTTCCTGCTGCTCTGAAACTTGTCGGAATTATTTTCGTTTTGATTCATTTGTTCATCAATTTTATGTAGATACCAATTTTCAAATACTTCTACAATATCTCCCACCGCTTGCATTGCCATCATTGATGCTACAGGATTTTCAGCTGTAAATTCTTCCATCTGGTCAGCCGGAACCAGCCCCATCATCTCATTCATCACTGTTATCATTTTAATTGAATCAAGCCCCAAATCTGCCTCAAGATACATATCATTATCTATATCCTCAGGCGCATGTCCAGTGACCTTTGATATGATCTCGTACACAGATTTTTTGATATTATCCCTGTATAATTCCAAAATTCTACCTCCCTATTTTTTTATTTTTCTATATATCCCAATATTTGTAATTTATAGTATAACATACCATTAATTTCAAATCATTACTTTATTGTTAATTGTTAATAAAAATTTGTTATATTATCGTTAAATTTGATTTTATAAGACTAATTTGGACTAAAAATCCGCTTGAAGAAACAAAATTGTCGTTTCCCAGACAAGAAATCATTTATTAACAAGGGGACGACGTTAACTACGTTAAAGTTTATGAGTGGGTTGGAAAGTCAATCAACTAGAGTGGTACCACGGGATTTGTCCGTCTCTTATTTTATATAAGAGGCGGTTTTTTATTATGCACTTTGCCTGGGAGGAGTATTATGGAAAAAATAACTGAACTGATTACAGAGGTTTTTAAGAACGCATTTGAAAAATGCAACTATTCGGCTGAATATGGGATGGTCACACTATCCAACCACCTGACTTATGGCAATTTCAATGTAATGGTGCCCTAGCAGCTTCCAAAGAGTATAAAAAACTCCTATTGCTATCGGATTTTAGTTTTCCCAAACCGTTTTATTGGTTGTACCAATATTTGATACATTAACCTTTTATCATAAAACTCTGCCATAAACCCTCCTCATTTCTTGCCATAATCCTTTATATCAGTTAATCCTCTGAAGCCTTGAAGTTATATATCGGTTTGATAATTCGGTTGATTTCAACAGTATCCTGAATGTTGTCAATTATCTCTTCGATGGGCTTGTATGCTGACGGAGCTTCATCCAGTGTAACCGCCGACACTGAGGTTGTATATATCCCATCCATAGATTTTTTAAACTCTTCCAGGGACAATTTAAGTCTTGCCTGTTTTCGGCTCATTAACCGGCCTGCGCCATGAGGGGCTGATTGGTTCCAATCAGCATTTCCCTTGCCAGTAGCGATAATACTTCCATCCCTCATATTCACAGGGATTATTACCCTTTCGCCTTCCTTGGCAGATATGGCGCCTTTTCTCAAAATCATTTCATCCATATCTATATAATTATGAATTGTAGTAAAGCTATCTATAACATTGAAATTCATCTTGCGAATAATAACCTCCGCAATAGCCTTCCTGTTGAATTCTGCAAATACCTGAGCAATGCGCATATCATGAATATAGTCTTCAAAAGCCTGACCCTGGACATAGGCTAAAGAGCTGTTGATTTTAACCCTTTCTTTTTCTATTTCAGACTGAATACACTGCTCTCTTCCTTGAGATTTTAATACTGCAATAATCTCATCATTGCTCTTTTTGACTATTTCTTTGGTTGCTCTGCTTTGATAGTACTCAGCTATTTGCTTTCCCAAGTGACGACTGCCGGAATGTACAACCAAGTATACATTTCCACCATCATCAACATTCATTTCTATGAAGTGATTTCCGCCTCCAAGTGTGCCAATACTCAGTGATGCCCTTTTTAAATCAACCTGCTCTTTACACCTTAAGGCATGGATATCCACAAATGCATTATATTCATGAGGATTAACACGTACGTCAAACCCACTTGGAACGCAGCTTCGTATTACTTCATCAAGCCTCTTAAAATTCATCGCTGTTTTTCCCAATATGCTGACAAACATTCCACAGCCGATGTCAACTCCCACCAGGTTCGGAACTATTTTATCCCTTATGGTCATTGTCGTTCCAATAGTACAGCCTGCTCCCGCATGAGTATCAGGCATTATTCTGATTATGCTTTGTTTAACAAACTCCTGATTACAAAGCTCCAGTATTTGCCCTGCTGCCTTATCTTCCAAATTATCTGTAAATACTTTAGCTATATTGTATTTCCCTTTGATTTTAATCATTATATCCCCTCATTTCTGTAAATATAAAAAGTCTCCCAAGCTTATATATTTTTAGCAAGAGAGACTCAATAAAAACCTGTTTGCATTATACCTTACACTGCTTATCTACAGCTTTGTTTGAAAGTAAGGTATTCAATTGTTCCAGTAAACTACCGCCGCCTGTCAGTGAGACATTTCCTATCTTCTCACAGATTTTCTCCAGGAATTCAAGCTCCTTTAATCTGTATAGAGTTTGATTTTCCTCCATAAGCTTAGCGGTATTTAAAAGGCTTCTGGTTGAGGCAACTTCTTCTCTTCTTGTTATAACATTGGCCTGCGCCTTTTTCTCAGCAATCAGCACAGTGTTTAGTATGTCTTTTATTTCGCCAGGTAAAACAACATCCTTTACACCGGCAAACAGGAACTCAACACCATAGCTGTTGCTTTTCTCTTTAAGTTTCTCAAGAACATAGTTTCCAATCTCCTGTTTCTTCGCAAGCAGATCGTCAAGTTTCATTCCGCCAACATACTCTCTCAATATCAATTGCAAGACTATGTATAGCTGCTCCTCGAAGGATTTTATTTCAATAACCTTTAATGGCTCCGTAATTTTGTAATGACACACAAAGTTTAACCTTAAGGTTATTTTATCCTCAGTCATGATTTCCTGACCGGTCATATCCAACTGTTGTTGTCTAAGGTCGATTTTCTTAACAGCCGTATGTACAGGACTTTTCCAGAAGAAGTATCTGCCCGGTTCCAGTGTTTTCTGTACTGTATTATCATAGTATAGAATCCCCTTTTCATGACTCTCAACTTCAAAGTAGCCAACAACCCCTGAAAGTTTTGGGCTTTTGTATATTGAAGCATCAATATCCCTGACTTCAGGATTTCTGGTATCAATTGTCGAGAACTCATGCTTTTTAAGTACCTTCCAGAAAGCATATTTACCGGATTTCAGAACCTCTGAAAGCTTACCATCTTCAAAGTGTATGGCAAGCTCATAATCCTGAACATCTACAATTGAAAGCTCCTTTAAAAGCTCCTGATCCTCCAAATAAATATTCAGGTTCTTACCTGCCGTTTCAAATACCTTATTTACATCTGCTATGGCAACTGTATACTTAACAAATGGATTAAGGCTGTATTTCCCAGGCTTTAAGCATTTAACGTAGTTTCCGTCCTTAAATAACAAGCCTCTTTCATCATTTTTAATTGTTACTTTCATGATTGTTCATCCTTTCTTTAATACATTTTTTAAATCTCTTTCAAGAATCCTCCCGGAATATGGGCGGAGTGCTGCTTAAGGATATTGCAACTGAATCACTTCCCATTGGAAGCAATTAATTACCGATGTTAAAACACTTCATATCTGATACTTCAGGCGGACCTGAATTATTCTCATATATCCATGTATAAGTTTCGGCTTGCCACATCCGGTATCCACACACTTCAAGGCTTAATTCCGGTCTTAAGGTAAACAAGCTGCCAAAAGCTGAGGATTCTTTCAAAAGATCCTGGTGATTTTTCGAGTGACAGTCGAGTGCAACCTGCGTCAGATCCAAAGTCTGATGGGGAATCGAACCCCGTTTCCATAGCCTTATGCTCTGCCTCTGAGCTAATTACTTAATAGTAATAGAGGAATCGAACCTCCGACACTAAGGTAAATTGAGTTCTTGCTTCCCGGTATACCTCAAACGATATAAAGTATGAAGCACCGCCAGACCATTCAGAAATCTTTGCCTTGGGAATTAAGAACAATTTTAGTATACAAGGATAATTTTCTATTTAACAGACAAAAAGTTTGCAACATTAAGCTTGCAAACTTCGTCTACTGACAAAATATAAATTCATAACAGACAATTCCCAGGTTACAGACTAATTGCTTTTTTTACTCTTTTAATAACCTCGTTTGCAATTCTTTGAGGTGATATAACTTTCACATAAGGTCCAAGAGATAAAATATTTTGAATGAGATTTTCCTCTTCAAAGAGATAATAATTTAACCTTATCTCATATTTATTGTTACCAAGTTCTCTTGCTGTTCTTTCCATTCCTGAAAAACACATGAAACACCTTTCCATGGCAGTATTTTTATCAGTTACCTCCAATATTACAGGCTGTTCCGAATATTTCTGCTCAAAAAGCAGCTTTTTTGCTGTCTCCCTGTCTATTCCAATATC
This sequence comes from Ruminiclostridium hungatei, assembly GCF_002051585.1. Lineage (GTDB taxonomy): Bacteria > Bacillota > Clostridia > Acetivibrionales > DSM-1351 > Ruminiclostridium > Ruminiclostridium hungatei. The sequence continues at coordinate 129,584 of NZ_MZGX01000013.1, forward strand.
TTCATCCACTATAATGACACTGGAAAGACTAAAAATATTCGCCATTATGGGCCTTTTTTCATCAATCGAATACAGCGAAACCCTGAATCTTGAATCTCTCATGGAATACTCAAGATTCACCGGAAGAGCCAGCTTGTCTGCATGAATATTTCCATTTCTATCTACATTGGTATATCTTATGGGCTTTTCGTTAATAAGTGCATTCAGTATCAATCTGAAATTTGCTTCATAATTCTCCCATTGGCTGATTTCAGGTAACTTAACGGAATTTGTCATTTCAAAATATTCTTGCTTTATTGGTGAATCGAAGTCTTCCAGCTCTTTATTCAATTTATCAAGTGTATTTTTGCTAAGAAGCAATTTTACTTCCTGCTGCTGTAAAAGAGCTTTAAGCCAGGCCTTCTCCAAATTCGTGAACCTTACCGGAAGGGGTGATTCCCCATTACTATCAATGCAAGGATAGAATAAGCCTTCCTTTTCACTTAACAGGTTCAGCTTTTCATCTTTATTGCCCTTATTCAAAATCATATCTGCAAAGGATTGCTGATTTTTACCTATCAATTTCTGTTCAAACTCTCCATCATGCACAATCTTGACTAAATCGGTTTTTGTCCTGCCATCAGCGCATTCATTGATAATCCTGAAAACCAACTGGAAATACCGGTTCTTTACTTCATTAAACAATTCCATAGTTTGAAAGCGTCTCCTTCCAGTCATTTAGCAGTTTTTCTGCAAGTTGCTTACTTTCAAGAACTTTAACATATCCGGCATAACTTCTGATCCAGGGTATTATTTCATAGCTGTCATTTACCTGCAGGGTGAAGTAATAACGTCCTGCTTCTATTTTTTCCAGCTTTCCAAGGGTAGCCTCATATTTTATTTTTTCCAGGATATAGTTTTCAGCAGGTTCATTAATAATAATCTCAAGCTTGACCGTTTCAGGCTTATTAGCTGGGGTAAGTGATGCACTGGACCAACTATAAAGCATATTGGACCGGTACTCTTCGTCAAAATCTTCCCTATTAAATAATTCCTCCAACAATTCCACAGCTTCCAACCTGTCAAGTCTTGAAACAATGCATCTGTTATGAGTATTGAAAGAAATCAAATAGTAACGTCCATGTCGTACATCATATCTGATTTTGTACGGGCTGAGTATTTTTCTATTATTACTGTTACTTGTGCTTTTCGGCGAATGATATGTTATCCGTATTTTTCTTCTCAGGTGAATAGCCTTGATAATCTCCCAAAGCACCTGTTCTTCAATTACAGGATGAAAGTGTACATGCCTGTAATTATAAATATTTTTATCCTCATACTTCATTTTGCGCTCATACTGCAGATAATCCTTTAGGGTCTGCTGGCAGAAATAGCCTGCAGTTACAGGGAATACAATATTTTTATAGAGACCGACTGCTGTCATCAATTCTTTCAGTTCGTCAGTATCAAGTGTCTTGAGTAAGTCATCGGATATGCTGTAATACTTGGTTCTCTTTACAGCTTCACAAGAGAGCACTCCAATACTTTCACACATTTCTGCCAGCTTTCTTTGGATGGTTTTACTGCTGATTTTATCAAAGGATACTAAGCCCCCGGCATTAAGTCCATCTTCTATATACTTCAAGGAACATGGTTTGTTTTCTGATCTGATAAATAAAAGAAGAAGAAAATATGTCAATAAATCAGTGCGGGTAAAACTTTTGGTCATATATGTACTTACCAGAAAGTTATCGGGGTGTCTCAAAAAATCATAGGACAGGCTCATCAGCTTATATCTGCCGTCCTTGTCAAACCTTATATATTCGTTTTCAACGTATTGCTGGATACGGCGGATTTCATAACTGACTTTTCTGGAGCTGACATTTCTTTTATTTTCAAGGCCATCCCTGGAATAATAACCGTAAAGAAAGCAATCTCTGAGTATGTCCCTGATGATGTTGTAATGTTTGATAAATTCGTTAAACATATTTGCCCCTTCCGATTTATTTACAATAATTCTATCATAATCTTGATATTTTGATGTGTGCAAAATAAAAGTTAGAGACAAAAAGTTTGCAACCTTTCCTGTTTTTAACTTTATTAAAATTTTATATGTTATAATCTAGAAAATAAATCATTGAAGGTAAAGGTATAAACACTTATAGAGAAAAAGAAAGAGCTTTTTTTCTTGATATTCGTAGTGGTAAATATAGTTATCGAGAGATTTTTGAAATAGTCGATGAGTATGAGCAGCACTTTAAAGCTGCTGCAAATACTTCTCTTCCGGAGGAACCAGATTATAAAGGCATTGAAGACTTAATGATAGAGATTTACAGTAAAGTATTTCTAATGGGATAACTTTTGCTAAAAGCGGCGTAGTACAGGATTTCATTATAGTGTTAACGATGCTATGGGTAACAATCTAATATACCATTGGGAAACATTAGGAATCATCAGTGGTGTACAAGCTGTTGCAGCAGCAAAAATAAAATATGGAGTTTAATTTATGAAAAAAATTATTTTGGTCATTTGTGGAGTAGCATTAATAGCTCTTCTGTCAACCTTATATGTGTTCAACTCCGGTTTAAATAGTAAAGTCAGCGATGAAAACATATCCTTTAGTGAAGTAAATGAAGAAACTTCTTCAATACACCTTAGTGAAATAAGAATAAGCCAGGATGAATTAATAAATGAATCTGATTTAATTGTCAGGTGTAAATTCAGCGGAAATAAAAATAAAGTAAAGGTAACTGCCGAAACATCAGAAGGATATGCAACTATATATAAAATGAAATCTGTGGAGGATTTAAAGGGTTCATCCAATAAAAATTTTGAACTTGGTATGTTTGGCGACGGAGATAAGAAACTAGAAAAGGGCGATGAATTTTTACTGTTTTTATGCAAAAATCCAAATGGTGTTTATAGACTGGTAAGCTATAGCCAAGGCTTTAATAAAATCAGACAAAAAAATACCGGTTCAGTGAATCTCTCTGATTCTGAGGATACCTCTGAGATCCAGTCTTTCGAAACAGATGAAGTTATGAATTTAAAAGAGCTAAAAAATAGAATTAAAGAATTAGAGAAGTGATAGGCATCGTACAAAGCGTCCATCCATAAGCGGTATTTTCCGCAATGCAGGCATCTGAATAAATACCCTTTAATTATTCCGTTACCCAAATATTCCATACAGTCCTCATAATAATCCTCAGGTTTATCTGCCTCTAGTACTATTTTGTACAATTAATGTTACAATAAGTTTGCTTAGAATATATCGAAATTTATTGTAAATATTTGTATAATTTATATAATTATTTACAAATTTTGTAATATGTATTGAAAAGCTGAATTAAAATACTTATACTTAAATCTGTAAAATCATGATTTTATTTCCTGCTAAGCAATCTATATCCGTAATACGATTTAAAGCAACATATATCAATTTATTGGGAGGCTGTCAAATGTATCAGGTAATACCAAAAGATGATTCGTATAAGGATTTATTATCATCAGTGGTTTCTATTTATAAAATTATTCACCATAGAGGAATGTTACGCAGTTTTTTCTCTGAGGAAAACTTTAAAACAAGGTTCGGCAGTTCCAAAAAGCTATTGGAAGCAGCAGTTAATCTTTACTGTGAGGGTTATGTTGATTCTATCTTTTATTTCATTATTGATCTGGAATTTAACAAGGCTGTCAATCAGAATACCCCTTTGTCCGAGGAAGAACTATGCGAACTGACACTGGCTAAAACATTGGTACAATATATAAGAGAAAAAAACCCTGATGCCATATATGACTTGATTGGTTATACCTGTAGCGGTTCTACACGCTTTGAGCTTGTACCAGGCACAGATTGGGCTGATAAGCCGATATAAAATCTATTAATTATAAAAAGAAAAGAGGAAGTTTATGCAAAATAAAATCACTAAATTGTTCAGCATTTTTCTTGTTATTTCATTGTTAATCCTGTCCAATATTTCTGTATTTGCTGATAGTACTGCTATCGACACCGGCAATGACGTAAAAGTAATAAATGTTGATATTACACAATTTCCGGAATTTGATATCAACAACCAGGATGAATACAAGCCAATACTTGAGAAATACGGTATATCTGAGAATGATGTAATCGCAATCTTACCAGTTTCTCAAGGCAGCAGCTTACAAGACAAAGCCGGTAATACAAGCACTGCAAGTAGCACCGCAAGCGTGCCTGCAGGCGTACTGGTTTTAACCGGTACATTTGTTTCTGATTATCAATGGAATCTTACTATATTAAATGTGGGTATACTGAATGTCTCAAATATTGAAGCAGATGTTATACTTATTAATAATTCTTACGGACCGGTAGTAAATTCCCAAAGATATCTGGGAGGATTATCAAAATTTGGTTCCATCACTGAAAGATACTCCGCAGGTGGTTACGCAATTCATGTGGCAATAGTAACTGTTACTGGAATAACAGAAGCTGGTGAGTATTTTACCATGGGTGGAACTCAATATAGATAGTAACAAAGAGGAATAAAATACTATACTGCCTGTATTGCCAAGTGATAAGGTTTATTTTTAACCATACATAGATAGCTTATTGACAGGAAGCAAAGTTGTATTTTGAGATAGTTCCCAGACTTTATGTAAATCTATAAGGCAATAGTGCTTTTAAATGGGGCTGAAGCAAAACAACCCCCAAAAACAGAGCCGCAGTGACTGCGAAAGCAGGCACAACGGCTCTGTTTTTGGGTATAATTGAGTTGATGAAAAACAAAATATACCGTGCTAATTATGACACAGGAAAACGGAATGTGCAACTGAAAATTGACGAGATATTTGCCGAAAACGAACTGGCAGACAGTTGTTTGAAAAACTGGCAGCTTAACGACGGCAAAAGAAGAATACTTCTTAACAGAAAGGTGGTTTTCCAGGCGGCTCTGTGAGATTTTTTCTGTAAATCGCTCTCTGTGACGATAGCAAAATTGGTTTTTGGAGCCAGAGGTGCAGAAACCAGCCACCGCGAAGCGGCGTGGCCTTGATTACGCTCTTGGCAGATGCTA
>NZ_MZGX01000014.1 GCF_002051585.1 Ruminiclostridium hungatei
TGGGTCCAGGAGCGCCAGTAGGTCCAGGAGCGCCAGTAGGTCCAGGAGCGCCAGTAGGTCCAGGAGCGCCAGTAGGTCCAGGAGCGCCAGTAGGTCCAGGAGCGCCAGTAGGTCCAGGAGCGCCAGTGGGTCCAGGAGCGCCAGTGGGTCCAGGAGCGCCAGTGGGTCCAGGAGCGCCAGTGGGTCCAGGAGCACCAGTGGGTCCAGGAGCACCAGTCGGGCCAGTAGGCCCGGTTGGGCCAGTTGGGCTAACTGGTTGTTCAGAGCCCAATAAAGAAACATCGTCGACCACTACATTTGCTGTACCGGGTTCTGCTTGCTTGCTGAAGGATACTATTGCAAATGCTGTTCCTTGGGGAGCGATATTTGTTGTTCCGGAGAATTCCTGCCAATTCCCGATGGAAGCATCAGGAAGGCTATTAGGAGGAATACTTATAACTAATCCAAGCCCAAGATAGCCAAAGGTTTCACCAAAATACGAAATAGTTATCGTTGTCAGTGGATTAGGCAAGGCACCAACTTTACCCAAGAATGCTGAAAATTCAGTACTTTCACTAAAGTCGCCTTCTACAATCTGATATATAACGGAAATTCCGCTCAGTAATTCAGCAGAATAAACTCCAGAGTGTTTATATACAGATGTTATTACGGCATTGTCTACAAGCCATGGGGGAAAAGAACCTGTTTCAAAACCGCCATTTACGATCAATTCAATCGTGGCCATAGTTTTATATTTCACCTCCTGAAAGTTATGGGTGGAACATGCTTGTATAGGTTTCTATAACATGCTCTGTAATATTATATGAGGAACTGCCGAATTTGGTACTTGTTAGGTATAACAAGCTGTGAATGAGCGATGGTAATAGAAAAATTGATATAGTTGAGTATTGATATGCATAAAAGAAAAGCAGGCGCCCATTGATTCTCAATCTTACAGTTCGTGAAGTGAGCATATCATATTTCGGGCAGCCTGCTTTTATAAAATTATGGGAATACTATAGCATTTATATTCCTGTTCAAAGCTGTACCAGTGGCAACATTAGTTGCGGTGGTAAATATTATTCGGAGCTGATAGCCGGCGGTTTCAGTCGCCACAGAGGTATCAACCTGGGTATTTGATATTGAAAATCTGTGTGTTCCCGCAGAAGAAGCCGAATCAATAAATGTTCTTGTTGTAATCAACGTGGTATCTCTATAAAGCCTTACCTCGAATGACATAGCCCAGTTTGCCGTGGTTATAGCTTCAATTGATACAGCATAATCTATTTTTACTTCGATGCCTGCAGTAACAGGGATACTCAATGTTGCTACAGTAACTTCCGTACTTAATGGGGGGTACGCTGTAATAGCACCTGCTGTCTGACTGAAAAACAGTTCAGGCGCGCTGGCTGTGGGACCGGCAGGACCGGTAGGGCCTGTAGCACCTTGAGGTCCGGTTGGACCGGCAGGCCCTGTGGAGCCATTTATAAAAGGAAACTATAAAACAGTCCCGGATAAGGGCAATAAAATAAGAGACGAGCAATTTTGAGGATTTGGCCACAGGTAAAATCTTAAAAATGTGCAAATGTCAATACGCTTGTCCTGCTTGCTGGTTGGCAGAACGTGGAGATAGAGCCGTCAAGATACACAAAGCTGTACTTTCTCTATTTGTTGTCACAAACTAATTTTCCGTTTATAATACGAATAACAGCAAGTAAAGTCAAGCAGTAACCTCTCTATTTCTTTATAATAAATGTAGGGTGATTGAAACGAGGTGAACAGACGAATGTACGACTGGCAGAAGCAAATTCAAATAATCGTTGATGAAATTGACAAATGTATTAAAAATTATAATGACGAAGCCTTGACACTACGCTTTCTTTCTTGCAGGCTGGGTTATTCCGAATTTTACACAACGAGAAAATTCAAAGAAATATCGGGTATGCAATTTAGGGATTATCTGCGGCATAGAAAATTAGCCTTTGCACTAAAAGAGGTTCGGGATAGTGAAAAAAGCCTTTTAGATATTGCTTTTGATTATGGTTTTTCATCACACGAAGCTTTTACCAGAGCTTTCAAGGGAACATATGGCGTAACTCCAAGTGAATACCGAAAAAAGCCTAAGCCTGTCGTTCTTCGTACAAAAATAAACCCTTTTGACCGCTACTTTTTAGGATTGGGAGAGATTGGGATGATGAAATCCGCGGATGATGTTAAAATTTATTTTGTAACCATTCCCGCACACAAGTTTTTGCACATTAAAAACTATGAGAGTAATGGGTATTGGGATTTTTGGCAAAAGCAAAGTCTTATTCCGGGACAGGACTGCGAAACAATTTGCGGCTTGCTCGATAGTATCAAGGGCAAATTGGATGACGATGGCGGGAGCGAATCTAACGGCGGCAGTGGTCAGATTATGGCGTACATTAACGACCCGGACGGCAGACTATGCGATTGGGGTATTCCACGTACAGAGTGTTATGGTGCACGACTTCCTTTTGATTATAAAGGCGAAGTACCACCACAAATGCTTATGGTGGATGTTCCCGAAGCGGAGTATGTTGTTTTTGAACATGGGCCATTCGATTATGAGCAGGAAAATCGTAGTGTGGAGGAAAAGATTGAAAAGGCAATGGCAACTTTTGATTTTGCAGGCACTGGTTACTGCTTTGATACTTCCCCAGGCAGAATAATTTACTTTTATTATAATCCGGAACGGTTTTTTAAGTATATCAGACCAGTACGGAAGTAAATAAAATCGATTGACTAAACGCTAAATTGAAATAGCATAGATGCTCTGCCTGTGACGGCATATAAAAAAAGCCGTCATTTGACAGATGCTATGCCATAATGACAAATATATAGCCGAACAGCGGATCTGAAAATCAAAGCCGCTGTTCTCTTTTTATAGAGGGCTTGGTTTGTTGCTCTTTTCATAGAACATGGCTGCATTAAGGAGGAATGTTGCCATGTTTTGCTATGCAAACTACCCTCAACGAGCTGGGCCGCTGAATAACCATAGCGGTTTAATGTGAGCCGGCCAAAGACAGATTACTTTATCACTTCGGGCCAACTCGGCCCGAAGTGGGGGAAATATTAAAAGCCATCACTTTGACCGTAAAAGTAGTGGCTTTTTGTGTTTCCTCATAGGACAAACAAGGAAACGCATATATTGAATCATGCAGAATAAGGAGGTGCATGATTATGCTTACGCTGGAAATGATAGATGATTTTATGAGCGTAAATATGAATACGGTAGATGTGGGAACGCTGGCTGACATAAGCACATTGAAGCTGGATAATTCTCTCCCCAAAGAAAAACGGATGGATTATGTATTAGAAAAGCTGAAGAACCCCTTTTGCTTCCGTTATGGAGAAATGGGAATCAAGCTTGAATTTGACGACAATGCGCCGCCGATTCAAGAGGTGCTCGCCAACCTTCTTATACGCAAGAAAAGCGGCTTATAAGGTATAATTATAGGTGTAATGTGAGGAAGGAGGACACATGGCACGAGTGGCCAACAGGCACGATATTGTCAAAGCAGCACCCAAAAACAAGGTATGGTTGGTAGCGTTCTATATCCGATTATCACGTGAGGACAAACGAGGGAAAGACGAATCCGAAAGCATTACCAATCAAAGGCTTATCCTGACAGATTTTCTTGAACAACAGGAAGATTGTGACGAATACGTTTATGTTGACGAATATGTTGATGATGGCGTAAGCGGCACGACGGACGAAGAACGTGAAAACTTCCAAAGGTTATTGGCAGATATAAAAAAGGGTAAAATCAACTGTGTTATTGTCAAGAACCTTGCCCGGAGCTTCCGCAACAACGGCGATCAGAGTTATTATCTTGGTGACTGGTTTCCACGAAACAATGTGAGGTTTATCTCTCTTTACCAACAACCCATTGATACTTACAGAGCTCCGCAAAACGCTCAAAATATTGCTGTACCCGTTCAAGGTGTTTTGAATGAGGAACACGCAAGAGGTACATCTGAAAGTGTCCGCAGAACCTTTGACAAAAAGCGGGAAAAAGGCTTGCATATCGGCTCCTTTGCGGCGTATGGCTATCAGAAAGACCCGGAGGATAAAAATGTTCTTGTCATAGACGAGGAAGCGGCCGAACATGTAAAAAGTATTTTTGCTTGGTTTCTGGAGGGCATGAGCAAAAATGCGATTGTACGAAAACTCAATGACAGTGGTATTCTATGCCCGGCAGCTTACAAGAAAAGCAAGGGCATGAAATACAAAAATCCCAACGTCGAGGGCGGCAATCCTCTATGGTGCGCCATGAGTATCAGCAACCTTCTGAAAAATCGAATTTATGTTGGGGATATGGTGCAGGGCCGTTACCGTATTAAAAGCTATAAAATCCATGTGCAGGAAACCGTCCCGGAAGATGAATGGTTTATTGTCCCGAATACGCACGAAGCCATTATCAGACGTGAGGACTTTGCCAAAGTTCAGGAGCTTTTGAGAAAAGACACCCGCACCGCACCGGAACAAAAAACCCTATATCTGTTCAGCGGCTTTCTCCGGTGCGCCGATTGCGGCAAGGCAATGACACGAAGTAAAGTCGGCGGGAATGTATATTACTACTGCCGCACCTATAAAGACCAATCCAAAACAGCTTGTACCAAACACACAATCAGACACAATCATCTTGAACAAGGTGTATTTCATGTCATTCAGAAAATGGTTTTTCTTGCGGCAGAGTTTTCCCACATTATTTCCCGCGTTAACGCCGCTCCCTTGCAGAAAAGCCGGTCTATTCGGCTGAACGGCTTAATAGCGGCAAAGGAAAAAGCGCTTTCCAAGATTATGCGTTACAGGCAAAGTATTTATCAAGACTGGAAAGACGGGGAAATTACCTACAAGGATTACCGCCATATGCAAAAAGATTACGAGCGACAAATGGAAGCCATAAACGAGGTTATAAGCAACCTGAACGAAGAAAAGGCAGAGCTTGAAAATAGAATTGATACGGAAAACCCATTTTTAGCAACCTTCAGGAAGTATGAAAACATCGACAAGCTGACAAGAGAGATTTTGATTGAGCTTGTAGAGCAAATCAAGGTACATGAGAACGGCAATATCAGCGTTAGATTGAAATTTGCCAATGAGTACCGCAGCGTAGCTGAATAAATCAAGGTCAATACCCACTCAAATGCGGTTTAGACAGACCGCAATTTTACAGGCAGTTTGTTTTCCTAATATAAACGCTCCGGTGGGACCTGTTGAGCCAGAGCCGGCAGGCCCAGTAACGCCTTGAGGTCCGGTTGGACCAGTCGGCCCGGTTATGCCAGCACCGGTGGGGCCGGTAACACCCTGAGGCCCAGTGGGTCCGGTTGGACCAGTCGGCCCGGTTATGCCAGCACCGGTGGGGCCGGTAACACCCTGAGGCCCAGTGGGTCCGGTTGGACCAGCAGGCCCGGTTATGCCAGCACCGGTGGGGCCGGTAACACCCTGAGGCCCAGTGGGTCCGGTTGGACCAGCAGGCCCGGTTATGCCAGCACCGGCAGGGCCGGTAACACCCTGAGGCCCAGTGGGTCCGGTTGGACCAGCAGGCCCGGTTATGCCAGCACCGGTGGGGCCGGTAACACCTTGAGGCCCAGTGGGTCCGGTTGGACCAGTCGGCCCGGTTATGCCAGCACCGGTGGGGCCGGTAACACCCTGAGGCCCAGTGGGTCCGGTTGGACCAGCAGGCCCGGTTATGCCAGCACCGGCAGGGCCGGTAACACCCTGAGGCCCAGTGGGTCCGGTTGGACCAGCAGGCCCGGTTATGCCAGCACCGGTGGGGCCGGTAACACCCTGAGGCCCAGTGGGTCCGGTAGGTCCGGCAGGCCCGGTTATGCCAGCACCGGCAGGGCCGGTGACACCCTGAGGCCCAGTGGGGCCGGTAGGTCCAGTCGGCCCAGTAGCACCCTGAGGCCCAGTGGGACCCGTTGGCCCAGTCGGCCCGGTAGCACCTTGAGGCCCTGTGGGTCCGGTAGGAGCAGTCGGTCCGGTAGGCCCTGTGGGTCCCGTTGGACCTATAGGCCCTTCAACAGTCAAAGACACATCATCTACAACAACATCAGCGGTACCGGCATCACCTTGCTTGCTGAAGGATATTATTGCCATTGTAGTTCCTGCGGGGGCAGGAGAAGTTATACCTGTGAATTCCTGCCAACTGCCCAAAGCTGCATTTGGAAGACTGTTTGGGGGAATGCTTATTGCCAGTCCAAGTCCAAGATAGTTAAAGGCTGCGCCAAAATATGCAATAGTGATTGTCGTAAGCGGATTGGGCAAAGTTCCGACTTTTCCCAGAAAAGCAGAGAATTCAGTGCCGGAACTGAAATCACCTTCTGCAATCTGGTATATGACAGATATACCACTTAGCAGTTGGGCGGAAAAGCTTCCTGAGTGTTTGTACGCCGAAGTGACAATTGCATTATCTACAAGCCAGGGAGGAAAAGAACCTGTCTCAAAACCGCCGTTTACGATCAGTTCAATCGTGGACATATTATATATTTCACCTCCTGAAAATTATAGGGGAGCATGAAGAAAAAGCCCTCTGCATGCTATGTATTAGTATATGAATAAATTGGGGCTTTGGTAACTTATGTAAACCAGGGTTATAAAAAAGTGTCCTTATCAAATATGAAATCATATATATAGATAAGACAGATTTATGGGTGCATAAAAACGGAGTAAAAGGAGAGGGAGCCTGTGGAAGCGGAAAAGACCAGGTTAGTCTTTTTTTCAAAGGGCGATAATAAATTCATTAGTGAAATTATACAGAAACTGGGCGATCAGTTTGAAATAAGGCTAATCACAATATCTTCGGCAGCAGAGTACAGGCTGATGGAGCAATGGATGGAATGGGCCGAGGTATGCTGGTTTGAATGGTGTGATGAACTTATTGCCTATGGAAGCAAGCTGGAGTTGGCAGAGAAAAGAAAAATCCTATGCAGGCTGCATAGCTATGAAGCCTTTTCGAACTACCCTTCCAAGGTTAACTGGAATAGAGTGGATAAACTTGTATTTGTCTCTGAGGATATCAGGAAATATGTAATTGAGCATTTCAAAATCCGGAAGGATATTACTGCTGTGATTCCCAATGGAGTGGATATGGAAAAGACAAACTACAGTCAGAAGAAACCGGGATTTAATGTTGCATATGTAGGTTATATAAATTTTAAAAAAGGGCCTATGCTGCTTTTACATACCTTCAAGGCAATCTTTGATGCCGATAACAGATACAGGTTTTATATAGCCGGAAGCTACCAGGAGCCAAGATATTATCTGTATTTTAATCAGATGCTCAAGGAATTTGGTATGGAGAATAATCTTTTCTTCCAGGGGTGGCAGGCCAACATTGATAGCTGGCTGGAAAACAAGGATTATATTATTTGCTCCAGCGTACTTGAATCCCAGAATATGAGTGTTATGCAGGCAATGGCCAAGGGTATCAAGCCGGTTATACATAATTTTGTAGGAGCAAGGAGCATCTACCCCGAAAAATATATATGGAATACCATAGGTCAAGCTGTAAACATGGTGACTGAAAGCAATTACTCATCTGAAGAGTACAGAAGCTTTATACAGCAAAATTATTCCTTTGATCAGCAGATTTTAAAAATCCGCAATATGCTTGCCGGTGTTACGGCAAATCCAAAAAATGCAACATGACATTGGGGGATTGGTAATGAAGTCAGAACTGCTAAACAAAATAGAAGGCAGAAGTGCAGTAGTGAGTGTCGTAGGCTTGGGCTACGTGGGACTGCCATTGGCCCTGGAAATATCCAAAGCGGGCTACAGGGTCATCGGAATAGATGTAAATGACAGGATAATTGCTAAAGTAAACGCAGGGAATAGTTATATTGGTGATGTTGAGGATACTGAGCTGAGTGCTCAGGTAAAAAAAGGCCAGCTACATGCCACAAGCGATTTCGGGGCATTAAGAACAGCAGACTGTATAATCATATGCGTACCCACCCCCCTGGATATGAACAAACAGCCGGATATGAGCTTTATCAAATCAGCTATAGATTCGGTAGCTAAGTACCTGCGCAGGGATACCCTTGTAGTGCTGGAAAGCACTACTTACCCGGGAACAACCGAAGAATTGCTGAAACCGGTTCTTGAAAGGCAGTCCGGGCTTGAATGCGAGAAGGATTTTTTTCTTGCCTTTTCACCGGAAAGAGTTGATCCCGGAAATGGTGTATTTAAAACAAAAAATACACCCAAGGTAGTCGGAGGTATGGGAAAAGACAGCACCGAACTTGCAGCAGCCTTATATGGCAATGTGCTTGAGGGAGGTATATTCCAGGTATCAAGTCCTATCGTGGCTGAAATGGAAAAAATTTTAGAAAATACCTATAGGAATATAAATATTGCATTGATTAATGAAATGGCCATAATCTGTGAGCAAATGAAAATCAACATTTGGGAAGTCATAGATGCCGCCAGGACAAAGCCATACGGCTTCCAGGCCTTCTATCCTGGTCCGGGAATCGGGGGACATTGCATACCTCTCGATCCTTTTTATCTTACCTGGAAGGCCAGGGAGTACGATTATCATACCAGACTGATCGAGCTCTCAGGTGAAATAAATGAATATATGCCGCAATATGTGGTTGAAAGGATTTACAGAATACTGAACAGGTTCAGGAAACCCATAAATGGCTCGGAGGTACTCATATTGGGGATAGCCTACAAGCCTGATGTGGCAGATTATAGGGAAAGCCCGGCACTGAAGGTTATAGAGCTGCTGGAGGAGCAGGGTGCCCGGATATCCTATCATGACCCTTACATTCCGGATTTGGAACATAAAAACAAGAGATATGTCAGCAAGACACTAACTGTTGAGGTTTTAAGACAATCAGAACTGGTTGTCATCACAACTCCGCATAAATGTGTTGACTATGCATTTGTACAGAAAAATTCGCCTTTTATATTTGATACAAAGAATGCAATGAGGGACTTGGAAGACCGGAGTAATATAGAATTGCTCTAGCCGCGTTGTCCCAATCAGGGCATATGGGATACAAAGATATGCCGTTTCTGCCGTCACAGCCAAGAAGCTTTCCTGACTGTAACGGCAAAATACCTGTATGGTCATAAATTCAGTAAGACTAGACAATAGCCTGCTTCATTTTTTTTACATATTCAAAAAGAGGCTTTCCGGAATTCTCACCATGTTCTTCAATCAACTTAACGATAGCACTTCCCACAATTATGCCGTCTGAAAATTCACCTATGGCTTTAGCCTGTTGAGGGGTTGATATACCAAAGCCGACAGCTACTGGAATGTTAGTGGCAGAACGTATTGAGGCAATAATTGAAGGCAGGTCTGTTTTGATTTCCGAGCGTATTCCCGTCACCCCCATGGAGGAAACACAGTAGACAAAGCCCTTGGCGCTTGAAGCAATCTGTTCTATGCGGGATTCCGAAGTGGGAGCGATTAATGAAATAATATCAATGCCGTATTTTTCGCCGAAGGGAAGTAATTCATTTCTCTCCTCATATGGAATGTCAGGTATTATTATTCCGTCAATCCCAACCTCACTGCAGTCCTTGAAAAAGTGGTCGTAGCCATAAGTAAAAACCGGATTGAGATAGGTCAGGAACACCAGGGGTATTTTGGTTTTCAGCCTTACCCCTTTAACCATTTCAAATATCTTTTTCAGATTTGTACCTTTTGAGAGTGCTCTCACGTTAGCTTTTTGAATAACCTCACCCTCTGCGATAGGATCTGAAAAGGGTATTCCGATTTCTATAAGGTCAGCGCCCGCATCCGCCATGGAAAGAATAAATTCACCGGTTTTGCCCAGCGAAGGGTCACCTGCCGTGAGAAATCCGATAAAGGCTTTTCCGTTATCAAAGGCATTCTTTATTTTACTCATTTATATTCACCCCCATATATCTGGCAATAGCTGCAACATCTTTATCTCCGCGTCCTGAAAGGCAAATCACGATTATCTGTTCATTGGACATTTTCGGTGCCAGCTTCATGGCATGAGCAACTGCATGAGCACTTTCTATTGCCGGAATAATTCCTTCGGTTTTTGACAGGTATTCAAAAGCATTAACAGCTTCCGCATCAGTTACCGGAACGTATTTTGCCCGGTTGATATCATGCAGATAGGCGTGCTCAGGACCTATTCCGGGATAGTCAAGTCCCGCAGAAATAGAGTAAACGGGAGCAATCTGACCGTTTTCGTCCTGACAGAAATATGATTTCATCCCGTGGAATATTCCAAGCTGTCCCTTGGCAATAGTGGCTGCGTGGCTGTCGGTGTCAATTCCCTTACCTGCCGCTTCGCAGCCAATAAGCTGCACGGAGTGGTCATTTATAAATTCATAAAAAAGGCCCATTGCATTGCTGCCGCCGCCCACACAGGCTATGGCTGCATCAGGGAGTCTTCCTTCCTTGTCAAGTATCTGTTCCTTTACTTCCTTCCCGATGATGCTTTGGAAATCTCTGACGATTCTGGGGAAGGGGTGGGCTCCCATAACAGAACCCATGACACAATAGGTATCATCAACTCTGTTTGCCCATTCTCGCAGGGTTTCGTTTACTGCGTCCTTAAGAGTCTGAGTTCCGCTTGTAACAGGATGCACTTTAGCACCCAGAAGTTCCATTCTGAATACGTTAAGTGCCTGGCGTCTGGTATCCTCAAGACCCATGAAAATTTCACAATCCAAGCCCATCAAAGCTGCCGCGGTTGCAGTTGCCACTCCATGCTGTCCCGCTCCTGTCTCTGCTATTACACGTTTCTTGCCCATTTTTTTAGCCAGCAGCACCTGACCCAACACATTGTTGATTTTATGAGAACCGGTGTGATTCAGGTCCTCGCGCTTCAGGTAGATTTTTGCGCCTCCCAGATGTTTTGTCATTTTTCTGGCATAATATAGAAGAGAAGGTCTTCCGGCATACTCCTTCAAAAGTGACTTTAACTCCTGATTGAAATTATAGTCATTCTTGTAGAAGTTATAGCTCTCTTCAAGTTCTATTAAAGAATTCATCAGTATTTCCGGAACATATTGTCCTCCGTGCTTGCCATAACGTCCTTTTACCATTTATTTCACACTCCTTAAAAGATTTACGATTTTTTTGATCTTTTCAGCGTCCTTGATACCATCGGTCTCAACACCACTGCTCACATCCAGACCAAAGGGCTGGACAGTCTTTACCGCAGCAGCGGCATTTTCGAGATTAATTCCGCCTGCAAGAAAAAAGGGCTTACCTATGGCGTCAATAAGTTTCCAGTCAAAGGCCCTGCCGCTGCCTCCGTATTCCTGTGGTGAATAGGTATCCAAAAGAAGAAAATCCGAGTCAAACCTGGACGCAGTTTCCAGAGAGGAGGAGTCCTTCACCCTCAGCGCTTTTATGACAGGCTTCATGCAGCCTGCAGTGCTTAACCGCTCTTTAAGCCTTAAAACGTATTCTTCTGTTTCATCGCCATGAAGCTGGATATAATCAATAATTCCCCCGCAGCAGAGGTTTTTTATAAAATCCATATCGTGATTTACAAAAACGCCTACGGCCCTAATCCTGTCATCCAGGGAGGATTTCAAAATTCCGGCGGCTTCCGGGGTGACCTGTCTGCGGCTCGGTGCAAAAACAAAACCCGCAAAATCCGGCAGTGCTTCATTTACATATTCAATATCCTGTCTCCGGCTTAAACCGCAAATTTTTATCTTTGTTTCCGCCATCAGCCCTCCACTGCTCTTAAGCTTTTTAAGTCTTGGGTTATGTTGCCGCTCCGCATCAGCGTTTCGCCAATAAGTACGGCATTAGTTCCGTTTTTTCTCAAGACTGCTATATGTTCAGATGTCTTTATTCCGCTCTCCGACACAAATATCCTGTCCTCCGGTACCAGTCTCCGGAGCGCAAGGCTTGTATTGATGTCTACTTCGAAGGTTTTGAGGTTGCGGTTATTAACGCCTATAACCCTTGCTCCGGCCTCAAGTGCGCCATACACTTCTTTTTCGTCATGTGCCTCTACTAAACAGGAAAGTCCCAACTGGTCGGCTATTTTCATATACTCACTGATTGCAGAGGTATCCAGTATGGAGCATATGAGCAGGATTGCATCTGCACCCATGGCTTTTGCCTCATATATCTGGTAGGGATCTATGGTGAAGTCCTTCCGGAGTATAGGTATGGACGTTTCCTGTTTAATTTCCGTGAGGAACCTGTCACTTCCAAGAAAAAAGTATGGCTCAGTCAGTACCGAGATCGCACCTGCACCAGCTCTTTCGTACTCTCCTGCAATCTCCAGATAGGGGAAATGCTCTGAAATGACACCTTTGGAGGGAGAGGCCTTCTTTACCTCACAAATAAAAGCTATTTCGTCTTTTTTCAGGGAATTTTCAAAGGAAAAGGGGCGTGAGCCGGAGAGGCTGCCCAGGGCAGCCTGCTTTACCGACTGATAAGACCTTTGAAGCTTCAAGGTGTCAACCCTGATTTTTGTTTTTCCAACTATTTTATCAAGTATCATTTTATCCTCCGAGTTTCAACATGTACTGGCTGACCATGAGCCATCCGTCCGGAATTCCGGGTATTTCACTAGTTGGCAGCCAAGGAATTTGACAAGGCTGCAAAATTAGTCATTTGAGTCATTGCAGCACCGGTGTCTATAAGGTTTTCAGCCAGCTTTACACATTCTCTCAGTGTTATCCGGTCATGGGACATGTATAGGCAGAGTGCCGAATTAAGTACGACCACATCTCTTTTGGGTCCCTTTTTTCCATTGAGAATATCCAGGGCGATTTTTGCGTTCTCCTTGGGATTTCCGCCCACCAGTTCATGGGACTGGCACTTGTTTAGTCCAAGCTGCTCAGGGCTCAGAAAAAAGCTGTTTATTTTTCCATCATTGACTTCGCATATGGTAGTGGTGTCACACAAGGTTACCTCGTCCAGGCCGTCATGCCCATGAACCACCATGGCACGTTTTACTCCGAGGTTTGCCAGAACTCTTGCCAGAGGCTCCACCAGATTTTCATCATATACGCCCAAAAGCTGCATGTTTGCACCTGCGGGGTTTGCCAGGGGACCCAGGATATTGAAAATAGTTCTGACGGATAACTCCTTGCGGACAGGAGCGGCATATTTCATGGATGAATGATATGTAGGTGCAAACATAAAGCATATGTTAAGCTCATCCAGTATATGTGCGCTTTGTTCAGCGGTTAATGCTATATTTACACCCAGGGCTTCCAACAGGTCCGCACTGCCGCATTTGCTGGAAACAGACCGGTTGCCGTGCTTTGCCACAGGAACTCCGCCCGCTGAAACAATAAATGAGGAAACGGTTGAAATGTTAAAGGTATTCGATTCGTCTCCGCCTGTTCCCACGATGTCCAAAACATCCTTGCCAGGCCGTATTTTAGTGCATTTTTCTCTCATAACAGTTGCGCAGGCGGTGATTTCATCGATGGTTTCACCCTTCATACGCATGGCAGTGAGAAATGAGCCTATCTGTGCATTTGTTGCACGTCCTTCCATGATTTCTTCCATTACAGTCTTGGTATGCTCAAGACTTAAGTCCTGCTTGTTTATTAACTGGTAAATAGCTTCCTGAATCATTTTGCAGCCCTCCTGTCAGTTATATTTTGTGATGTGCCTGACCTTGAAAAATTTTCAAGTATGGTTCTTTCCTGGGGGGTGAGTATGGATTCGGATAATTTTTTTGCTTCAGCCAGACTTGATCTGTACATTAAACCACTCCTTATAAGATTTATTAATATTTTACAAAAATGAACTGCTTTGAAGGTAAAAACCTCCACGGCAAATTCTCTGCAGAAAATAAAAACACCCGCCCATGACTAAAATATAAGTCAAGGACGAGTGTATAATTCACCCGCGGTGCCACCTTGTTTTGTAAGAATAAAATAAATCCTACACGCTTGCAGAAATACCATCATATTTCCCACAAATAACGCTTGTGCGACGTCGCAGAATACTCTGAAGGGAAACCTTCATTTGACTGCGCCCTCAGTGGTCCATTTGATGTACTGCGTTCTGCGGGGCTCTCAGCTTCCCCCGCTCTCTGTAAGTGCACGTCAGGAATTATTTAAAAAATTCCAACACCGTTATCTCCACTTCAACGGTTTAAAGGGCAGATATTTAATTAATAATAGATTACATCCAATATAAATTTTTGTCAATAAGGAAATTTAAGTAAATTAATAAAGTTATTGCCTTCAAGAACTAAGTAAAATACAGCTTAACAATTACAACTGGAATTTAAAATTAATTTAAGCTGCCGTGCAGGTTGCATATGTGTCAACTGCAAAAGCTAAATCAGCATCTGGTATATTCCAACTGCCACCAGAAGCAGGCCCGAAAGGATAGTTGCCTGATCTCCCAGGAATTTTGCAGCCCAACGCCTGCCAATCATTGCTCCCAGAGAAATTGTTGCCAGGCTGAACACAGATACCGCCAGTGTAAGAACTGCAATATTTACACCGGCCATTCCCGCACCAAAGCCAGTTCCCAGACAATTTACGGCAAGTGCTATTCCAAGCAGCACCGACTCCTTCACCGATATATCTCCTGAATAATCCCTGTCTGCCAGGCCCGGGTCGTCCATAACAGCCCGCAATTCCCCGATATATTGATTTCCGCTCTGATGAACCGGTTTTGACTTTTTCTTATTATGCAAGTAACTGCTTATGGTATATAAGCCTATGGCAATGACTATAGTACCGCCAATGATATTACCCGTATGTCTGGGAATATAGCTGGATAACAAGCTTCCCAACAAACTGGAGAACAGAGTTGCAACACCTGAAAAAAGTGCAATTGCAAAGTTGGATTTGAAAGGGACATTGATTTTCCTTGCCCCATAGGCAAGACCGATAACCATATTGTCAAGATTTGGTGCTAAACATAGTAAAAATATGGATATAATATTGACCACGTATATATCACCTCACTGGATTAGTATATTAATCCGGTGAGGTGATCGTGTATGTCCGACTCAAAAAGCGGTTTATCAGCGCAAGGCGGAAGTTTATTTCTTATCCTTGTCCTTTTCTCCGGCTTTTGAAGATTCTCTGTTCAGTGACTGGAGGATTTTTTCCGCCACAATTTTCCGTGCATTTGCTTCACTGGTCAACTGTAGCGCAAATAAACGCAGTGTGGTTTCGTAGTCCTCTTCCGACAGATTTTCAAGTATGGCAGTCAATTTGTCCGATATATTGCGAAAGGCTTCATCTTGCAGCTTTGTAAGTTCTTCAAAAAAACTCTGGTACTTCTGCTCGTGGGTCAGATTGCTCAATGAGCCGGCAATAAGCGGGATAGGCAGTATTGGTTTGAGCATGGACATTATATACAGGGTCACAAGCTGCACCCTGTCGTACTTTTTATTTACCGGACGCTTCAGATAGCCTTCTTTTACATAGTTGTTGACCATGCTGGAGGTTATTACCTTACCGGAAGCATCAGTATCAAACAGCTTTAAAAGCTTCTCTAGATAAGTGACAACCTGATCCATATAAAGGTCTATACCGGGAAACTGAGTCCATCTCTCGGTTGCATATTGCCCCAAAGCATTGGAAAAATTCGAAAGTTCGTCTTTTATATGATTCAAACTACCTTTACTCAACCTGAAACCTCCAACCTGTATTTTATATTGAGTATATCATAACAACGGGCAATTACAATATAGTTTCGCACACACCTTGACAATTTCATAAAAAGTATGTAACATAGTATTCATAACTAGATGATACATATTTGGTGCTGCATGTGCTTATGGCATTATTAAGTTAAAGTTTTGAAAATATTATATTTTTGTAGTATATAGGAAACAATTTAAACTATAATAGAATTGCTACGGAAGGTGATTGGGATATGGAGCTGAATAACAGGAAAATAACAATATGGGGTGATTCAATACTAAAAGGAGTGGTTCTGGATGAACAGGACGGCAAATACAAAGTGCTGAAAAATAGCAGCGTCAACAGTTTTGCCGAGATAACAGGCTGCTCCTTGAAGAATAATGCCTTTTTTGGAATGACCTCTACAAAGGCACTTGATAGAATAACAAAAACCATGGAAAAGCAGTTTATGGATAAAAATGATATTGTCATTATTGAGTTCGGAGGAAACGACTGCGATTTCAACTGGGCGGAAATTTCAGCCTCCCCGGAGGTAGAACATCAGCCAAAGACTACAATTGAAGCATTTAAGGGCTCTCTGCAAAACATGGTACATGTGTTCAGGGAGAAGGGGGTAACTCCGATTCTTATGAACCTGCCCCCCCTTGAGCCGGAAAGGTATTTCAACTGGCTCTCCAGAGGACTTAATAAAGATAATATACTCAGATGGCTGGGAGATGTATCCAGGATATACCGATGGCAGGAAGCCTATAACAACGCTGTTGAGTGGGCAGCCTTGCAAAATGGCTGCAGGCTCATAAATGTCAGAGAAAGCTTCCTGCTGAGTACCAACTACAGCTCTCATTTTTGTGCCGACGGAATCCATCCCAACGAAAAAGGGCACAAAAAGATATTGAAAACCCTTTTGGATTTCGCATTCTAGAGCAACCGGCGGACGGCATTTATGCCAACTGTGCCAGTTTTGCCTCAATATGCTCCTTTGTCACGGCAGACAAATAGTTTATTTTGTGCTGCTGTGCATCCTTAAGCATGGCTACGGCGTTTTCCCTGTCACCCAGCTTTTCCAATACCAGGGCATAGTCGTAATATGCCTCCGGAAACTTGGGATTAAGAGTCATCAGCTTTTTGAAGGTTTCCTGGGCTTTCTCCAGGTCTCCCATCAGATAATAGGTCTGACCCAGGTTATCAAGTATAACTCCCCCGGTACTGTTATACTCCGAAGCTTCAAGATTAAATTTCAGAGCTTTCTCCAGATCTCCCTGCAGGTTGTACAGATAGCCAAGGCTGCCGTAAATATTTGTATTTTTATAGTCGGGAATGATTTTCTCAAGCAAAGCGACAGCCTCCTCAAGTTTTCCCTGCTTCCACAGACCCAGGGCATAATTTGCTTTGATATTGTAATAGTCAGTGTTTGAAATATTAGGCATATTGAATTGCTCCTGAAATATTTTCATAGCTTCTTCAAGCCTGCCGTCCTTTAACAACAGATATCCATAGGTGGTTATCGCATTTGGCTTTGCAACTCCGGTCTTATAAACACGTTCCAGCCAAAAAAGAGTTTCTTCTGCATTGCCTCTGGCATATGCCTTGTTGGTTTTAAATTTGTAATAGTTGCATTTTATTTTTGCAAGCAGCATAGTTCCCTCCTGGCGGGATTATACAAAAAGCATTAAGCTGTAATCTTATCCCGCTGATTTTACGTTTTTCGTTTTATTATATCAAATGGTGTCCAATTGTACAGGTATTTTGCTATAATAGGGATTGTCAAAATAATTAACTGCATTTATGGGTTTTAAAATAATGAGAGGCGGAATTCTCAATGGATTATGATATTCACTTAAAAAAGGCAGTTCTGCATATCCTGGATACAAGCATAAACTTTCCTATATTTTCCAATAATGAGCTGGAATTGGGCGGAGAAATTTCAGAATTTCTTGAAAAACATATACAGAAGATACTGGATGATGTGAATCTCAAAAAAGCGCAGTTTATCGGTGAGGTTAATACGGCGAGAGACATATGTGCGGCGGTAAAGGAGGATGGGAACTGCTTCATGGAGGCCAGCACTGCTTTTGGAGGCATTATTTTTGATTTCATGCTTAAAAATGTTGATATAACACCTGCGGATATTATTTTCTGTTTGTTTCATGTTAACAATGAAGAGCACCTGGGACTTCTGAAGCTGAATTACAAGACCGGCTTTACACACTATGTAAATCAAATGGAAGGAGGGGCAAGCAACTCATTAATACGGCATAAGACCTTGCTTCCTTCCGATGGACAGAAGGTGGACGAGGCGGTTTTAATCAGCATGGAAACCGGACAACTGAAGCTTCTTGAAAAGGCCTGTGAGATAAACGGCGCAAAGGAATTCTATCTGTCCCAGTATATATTCAATTGCTCCACAGCACTTTCGGATAATCAAAAGCTTAAAATAATAGATAAAGTTACGCAAAAAATTAATAAAAAGTATTATGATGAGGACTTTGACAAGGTGGCAAAACTCAAGAAGGTTGTCTCGGACAGCATAGGAGAAAACAAGGAAATAAGGGTGGAAGCCATAGCTGAAGAAATATTTGAAACAAATCTGGCTGTCAGGGAGGAGTACATACAGGAAATTCAGAAGGCAGGACTTAAGGACGAGCCCATTGAGATACCCGAGAAAATAGCCGAAAGGAAGTTCAAAACCCATAAAATCAGAACAGATACCGGCATTGAGATAAATTTCCCCCTGAGCTACTATGATGACAGGGAAATGATAGAGTTCTTCAACAACCCGGATGGATCAATTTCCATAATCATCAAGAACGTCAGTAAAATTACCAACAGATAGGTAACATACAGGCAACAGATAAAAAAGCACAGAAGCAATGGTTTTTGTACCCGGCGCTTCTATGCTTTTTATTTATTGTTTATTTTAAATCACCTTCTGTGCTTCTCAATCAGATTGGAAGATATGAATGAGGGCAGATATTTTTTCCACAGGGGTTCTTCTTCGGCATATTTGTAATTTGAGATTTTATCGTACAGCCATGCTCTGTCAAAGTATGAACCTTTAAGAGGAATGTTCATAGGGCCTGCCTTGTGCGTGATAAGGCTGGAACCGTCAGAGTAAACCGAATACGGCAGGCCGGATGCCTCGAGTATGGTGGGTGAAACATCCAGGAAGGACGCTACCGCCGATTTTTCAGTGTACTTCTGTTTGTCCGGTGTAATAACAATCATAGGAACAAATTCAAAATATTTATCTCCGTCAATAAAGGAAGCCTGTGCAAAATCCTCCGAGTTGATATTGGGAGTGTGGTCTCCGTATATTATCACATAGGTATTGGGAAAGTTTTTCTGGATTGCCGATACATAATCCCTGATTGACTCATCCACATAACTGAAGGAGTTGAAGTAATTTTTCACGATTTCATTATCAATATCGTCGTAAGCAGGATTGTTATAATAATTTCTTGCACTTTCAAAGGGACCGTGGCTGGTCATGGTTATTACGTATGAAACAAAGGGCTTGCCCGAGGCTTTCATTTTATCCAGAGCAAAGGAAAAAACCTTGTCGTCGGGGGCTCCCCAGCCCTCATCCTCATAATTCATGGAGCTGATATCATAGAACCTTTGAAAGCCCATTTTTGACAGCGCGATATTCCTGTTATAAAAGGCTCCCACATTGCCATGGAAGGCCATAGTATCGTAAGAGGCCTTGCTCAGCTTTGAGATGACCGAGTTCTGATACCCATAGGAGGTAAGCTTTATGGCAGGGAAGGATTCCAGAGGCTCAACACTGTTTATAATGGAAAACTCGGCGTCCGAGGTGCCCCCACCCTGATGATAGCTCAAGGTATATGGATAATAAATGCTGTTTTTGGTCAAGGAGTTCAAAAAAGGCATTATATATGAATCCTTGTATTGCTGGCGGACTATATTGGCATCCATGGACTCCACCTGAATAATGGCAAAATTCGGACTTTGGGAATTCAGATAGGAGTTTTTGGGGTCATTTCCGACACTTATCGTATTGCTGTTTGACTGCTTGTGCCCGTAATGAATTTGCTGGATCAGTTTGGATTCACTGTTGTTCTTGATAATATTGACCACACTGTTTGCAAGGGTACCATATCTTTCTACTATTTCTGTTTCTCCGGTATACCTGTCGTCCATATACTGGGCGATGGATTTGTTTTCATAGTAGTTATTTGTTTCAACTCCCAGCAATATGATAAGTGAAACTATAACCAGGGTATACTTTATCAACGGCAGCCTGATTTTATTTGCTTCCTTCTTAAAATACCTGATAAAAATATACAGGGCTAAAGGTGCATCAATAAATACCACCAGCAACTGCATACTCTTGGGATTGGCCAGGTGCGTAGCTGATATCATCGCTTCCTTGAAAAGTGATATCCACTGCAAAAAGTGAAGATAGCTGTGATAATACAGGAAATAGGATATGTTGGTGAAGCAGTATATTCCCTGAGCAATCATGTAAATCAGAAAAAGATACCTTGACCTTACGCTGAGTACCAGAATAAGAATAACAGTGGAGCACAACAGTGTGAAGCCGAATTTGTATACAAGAATTTCCCTGGTGGCCTGTGGAATCAGGAAGTAGTTGTACAAGCTTAACTTCAGGGCATTGATAAATATAAAGAATGCTATTATCACAAAAGTATTTCTGTAAGGTTTGCTCTTAAAAGCTGTTTTGACATTTTTAATGCTTTCAACAAAAAAATTTTTAAACATTTAATCTGCCGGCATTCCTTTCTTTTTGATACTGATACTGCTTTTATATCTTGCCTGTGTCAATTTGGATTCCATATCCACTACTGTAAAATATATATATTTATTCTACTTCATTTTTGCCATAATTCCCATGGTGTTCTTGTAGGATTGCTGGATAAACGGTTTGTTGTAGCTTGTTACGTATTTCCCGGATATATTATTGCTGTCGGGAATAGGAATGATTTTAAACACAGGCCTGTTATTTGCATAGTACTTATCAACCCAGGTGGGCACATAATCTACGGTCTTCAATACTGTATTATTTTTGGAGTCCTTCTCCAGAAGGAGATTTACTATTATACCGTCTTCGGTATATATCTTATTTGGCCTTGCCGCCTTATCCACTCTTCTGTAGCCTGAAATAAAGTTGCCCATGGAATATATTATGAATTTATCCTTTCCATTAACCTTGACAATTTCGGACTTTTGAATTACATGGGGATGTGAGCCCAGAATTATGTCTGCTCCCC
Organism: Ruminiclostridium hungatei; assembly: GCF_002051585.1. Lineage (GTDB taxonomy): Bacteria > Bacillota > Clostridia > Acetivibrionales > DSM-1351 > Ruminiclostridium > Ruminiclostridium hungatei. The sequence continues at coordinate 20,857 of NZ_MZGX01000014.1, forward strand.
AGTTCAATAATTTTTTTGACAGTGAGGTCTGGGAGGCATCAGGTGTTCTCTGGTATTCGGTGCCCCAATGTACAATGACGATTACTGCATCCGAACCGGCTGCTTTAACAGCCTTAATATCCTTCTGCATCTGCTGCTCATTGATGGGACTCAGGTAAGTGCTTTTTTGAGAGGCGCTCAGCTTTTTGTCCAGGCCGTTATATATGCCCGAGTATGCCAGAATTCCAAGCTTTATACCATTGACTTCCTTGAACACGTATTTGTCCTTGCCATTGGTGGAACTGCCTACATTTATCATCTTGTTCTTATTTATCATCTGGATGGTTCTGGTCAGTCCGGTTATTCCTCTGTCCAGGCAGTGATTGTTTGCTGTTGACAATATATCAAAACCTGCTCCTGAGAGAGCTGTCAATATGGCATCGGGTGTATTGAAGCTTGGATAGCTTGTATAACCCGTCTTTGGTCCGGCAGTCACAGTTTCAAAATTGCCTATGGTCAGGTCGGCCTTGGAAAGGTAGGGTCTTACGTATTCCAGAAATCCGGTAAAATCATATGTACCCGTTTTGGGGGAATAGGCGTTGTTCAGGTTGCCCTGATGAGCCATTATATCTCCTACAACTGCTATAGCGGCAGTTTTTGTGGTGTGAGCAGGGACGGGCTTATCATTTCCAGGCTGGTTTTCAGAGCCGGTATTTCCGGAGGGTTCACCGGGTGTGTTGCCTGGCTGGGGATTTGAAGGCTGGCTTGAAGTCTGGGCCGCAGGATTATCGGTGCCGCCGGTTGAAGGGGCAGTACCTTCTGTAGTTTCAGAAGTTTCAGAGGCTGAAGGGGATGCTGTGCCGGCAGCAGCCGGAGTATTGCCTGCCGAAGGACTCTGAGAAGAAACCGGCGGGTTGGAGGCGGCAGCAAATACACTGAAATCGCTAAGGGCGTATATAATCGAAGTACTTCCCAGCAAAAAGCAGCACATTATACTCAGCACAATAAAAGTGTGCTTAAAAAGACGGAATTTTGTTTTCATTTTATATGTACCTTCCTAGAACATCAAAAATAATTTTTGTATAATACTAACAATATGACTATATCATAAATTTGCATTTATATGGTATACAAATTATGTAATAAGCTAAATATAAATTTTTTATCTTGAAAAAATTTAACCCCTTCTTTTAATATAATCTGGTTTAAAACTGTGCAGGATTGGTATTATAATATGATTAGAGATATTGAAAAATCAGTTGCTTTGGAGGTTTAGACATGCAGGATATAAATAGAGTCATACTTATTGTACTGGACAGTGTGGGAGTGGGGGAACTGCCTGACGCAGGGGAATACGGAGATGAAGGCAGCAATACTTTGGGAAATATAGCCGCCGGGTGCGGCGGGATTAATCTTCCGCACTTGAGTGGTTTAGGCCTGGGGAAAATAGATGGAATTGATTATATGCCCATACCTCAGGCGGTCAGTGGGAGCTATGGAAGAATGGCGGAGGTATCCAAAGGCAAAGATACAATTACCGGCCATTGGGAGATGGCAGGAATTCAACTGGAGTTCCCGTTTCCAACTTATCCTGATGGATTTTCACAGGAAATCCTGGATAGATTTCAGAAACTCACCGGCAGGGGAATTTTAGGAAACTGTGTAGCGTCAGGAACGGAGATTATCAAGCAATACGGCAGGGAGCATATGGAGACGGGAAAGCTGATAGTGTACACCTCGGCAGACAGTGTATTCCAGATAGCCGCACATGAGGAAATTGTTCCTGTTGATGAACTGTACCGGATTTGCCAGATTGCCAGAGACATGCTTCAAGGAGAAAATATGGTGGGCCGTGTCATTGCACGTCCTTTTACGGGACAGCCGGGTGATTTTTCACGTACTGCAAACAGACGGGACTTTTCTGCCCAGCCCACATCGGATACTATTCTGGATAAAGTACAAGAAAAGGGCCTGGAAGTAATCGCCGTAGGGAAAATCGAGGACATTTTTTCAGGAAAGGGCATCACGCAGGCTGAACATACGAAAAGCAACATGCACGGCGTGGATGTGACACTAAAATATATGAAGGAAAACAATAATGGAATAATATTTACAAACCTTGTGGATTTTGACATGGTTTACGGCCACAGGAATAACGCCGGGGGGTACAAGCAGGCACTGGAAGAGTTTGATGCAAGGCTTCCGGAAATTCTTTCAGCCATGAGGGAAGAGGACCTGCTGATAATCACTGCAGACCACGGCTGTGATCCGACAACGCCAAGCACCGACCATTCCAGGGAATATGTGCCTGTGGTGCTGTATGGCAGGAATATAAAGGCGGACGTGAATCTTGGAACCAGGAAAACCTTTGCTGATCTGGCCAGTACTCTGGCAGAAATTTTTGAAACAGAGAGGGTATTTCCGGGGGACGGTTTTTACAGCCTCATAAAAAAATAAGCTGGAATTGATTTGCCATATATGACTTAATGTATTATTATAATTATGTAATGGCTGATAGCATAGGAAACATGCATCAGTACAAACCAGAAAAATTTTATATTGGATGCTGACATGGGAAGCAGGTATAAAGCCTGCACGGTCCCGCCGCTGTAATTGAAGAGTTCTCCAGGGAATGCCACTGGTTAAACCCGGGAAGGTCTGGAGAATGATGACGCTTGAGTCAGAATACCTGTCCGCATCCAGGAAACGGCACGGCTGTTTCCTGGCACTGTTGCTCTACGAGAGATAGGGGGTGGTGAATGTTTACTCCGGTATATACATGTATGGCTTGATTTAAAAAGATGAAATCCTTTTAATGTGTTATAAAGTGTAATATACTGCAATTGATAGTAGCATGCCCCTCAGACACTTGTGTTTGGGGGCATTTTGAGTTTAACAGTTAATTATAATGGAGGATGGAAACAAATGAAAATTAAAATACTGTCATTAATCATGGTGTTCGCAGTAGCCCTTGGAATGTTTGCAGGCTGCGGCACCGATAATACTGCCGGTTTATCAACTGCTTCAGTCTCTGCAGTGCAGTCCGCCGCATCAGATACCGCCGCTTCAAGCCAAACAGAGGGAGCTGCCCCCGGAGAAGCTTCGGCAGGTTCCCAAGCTTCAAAGGCCGTCCAGTATCCTTTGACCTTAAAGGATGCAGACGGGACAGAGGTTACAATAGCGTCAAAACCCTCAAAAATTGCAAGCCTTCCCCTTGGAGCATGCGAGATGCTGCTTTCTCTGGTGGATAAAAGTCAGATAGCTGCCATGACAAATTATGTTGATGATGCGGCTGTGTCAAATATAGCCGATGTTGCCAAAGGAGTAGGCAAAAGGCTTGATTTCAATGCGGAAAAGATAATTGCCATACAGCCGGACCTGGTGCTGGTTGATACCTGGCAGGACAAGAATATCATAAAGCAGCTCAGAGATTCAGGGATAAAGGTTTTTGTTGTGAATACGCCGAAGAATGTTGATGAGCAGAAGGAAATGCTGAAGCTTCTGGGGGAACTCACCGACAGCACGGCAAAGGCAGAAGAGGTAATCAATTGGATGGAGCAAAAGCTGAAGGCGGTTTCGGATAAACTTGCCGGGCTTAAGGAACAGCAAAAGCTCACAATTATTGATTACAGTGAAATGGGATCTACAAGCGGCAAAGATACAAATTTTGACGATGTTGTTACAAGGGCCGGGCTTACAAACCCTGTGGCGCAAGCCGGGCTGACAGGCTGGCCGCAGCTTTCGAAGGAAATGATAGTCCAGTACAATCCGGATATAATCAGTGTACCCTCGTGGTTTTATGATACAAGCAAGGCAACGCCGGAAAGCCTTAAAAAATCCATAGCCCAGGACAAGTCTCTGGCTGGTGTGAAGGCAGTGAAAAACAACAGGCTCATATCGGTTCCCTACAACCATTTGAGCACTACCTCACAATATTCGGTTCTGGCTGTTGAGGATATGGCAAAAGCTGCTTATCCTGAGTTGTTCAAATAGCACTTTCAGAAGCAATATGGGCTTGCGGTAATCCGGTCCGGCAGCAGTTCTTGCAGAGTTTAAAAGTTTTGTTTTGCAGTAAGGCAACTTAATGGAGGTTATAGTGAAAAAGGCTGATTTTAAAATTGGAATAATACCTGTCATGCTAATGGTTTTACTGGTTATAACCATAGCAGGCACTGCTGTGGGTGCAGTTTATGTGCCGTTTTTCGATACCTTCAGGATAATACTCAAGAACCTGGGTTTGTTAAAAAATGCTGTCTTTGCAGAGGGACAGGAGCCTATAATTTTTCTGGTGAGGTTTCCCAGAGTTGCAGTAGCTGCGCTGGCAGGTACCGCGTTGGGAGCTTCCGGAGCGGTTATGCAGGGAATGTTCAGAAATCCCATGGCTGACCCGGGTATACTGGGCATTTCCAGCGGCGCCGGGCTTGGGGCGGTATTGGCCATTAAGTTGGGGCTGGCAGCAGTCAGTATGTATTATATGCCATTGTTTGCTTTTACGGGGGCTTTTTTAGCCATAATGGCAATCTACCTGTTATCCTATCAAAAGGGAAAAGTACCGGTATTGACGCTGATTCTTTCGGGTATAGCCATCAGTACTTTTCTTGGAGCTATAACAAATATAATTCTGACAATTTCTTATGACTATCAGGTCAAGGAATTTCTCTTCTGGTCTACCGGAGGCTTGGAGGGAAGGCGTTGGGAGCACTTCAGGCTGATAGTCCTTCCTGTATTTATAAGTGTTGTGCTGATGTGCATATTCTCAAGGGATCTCAACGTACTGCTCATGGGTGAGGAAGAGGCGAAATCTGTGGGACTGAATACCGGCAGGTTAAGAACTGTCTTATTGATTCTTGTCTCGGCAGCAACGGCAAGCGCTGTCTGCGTCACCGGGTCCATAAGCTTCGTAGGGCTTATAGTGCCTCACATAATGAGGCTTTTAATCGGGCCGGACCATAAGATTCTCCTGCCTGCCAGCGCCATTGGAGGCGCTATATTTCTGGTGGGCTGTGACCTTATATCAAGAGTGGTGGCAGTACCTTATGAACTGGGAGTAGGCATAATAACCGCACTGCTTGGAGCCCCGTACTTCCTGTATCTTCTTTTGAAATCCAAAAGGGCGGGAGGCGCTGTGATATAGTATGGACAATATTATTGAAATACAGAAGCTGGATTTTACCATAGACACCAGGAAAATATTACACGACATAAACCTCAGTATACGGCAGGGAGAGTTTGTGGGCCTGATAGGACCAAACGGGGCGGGCAAGACTACCCTTTTGAAATGTATAAACGGGATAAATCCCGCTGAGGGGCTTGTAAGAATAAAGGGCAGACATATTAAAACCTATGGTGATAAAGAGCTGGCAAGAGAAGTAGCGCTTATGCACCAAAATACATCTATAGGCTTTCCCTTTTCAGCACTGGACATAGTTCTTATGGGAAGATACCCATACCTTGGACGATTTAAAAGAGAAAGCGGTGAAGACCACAAAATAGCCAGGAGCAACATGAGCTACACCAATACACAGGGGCTTGAGAACAGTCCCATTACCCAGATGTCAGGAGGAGAGAGGCAGAGAGTGCTTTTTGCCAAGACCTTGACCCAGGAGACGGGGATAGTTCTGCTGGATGAGCCCACCGCAAGCCTGGACATCACCTATCAGGAGCAGATATTCAAGTATTCTGCTGAACTGACCAGCCTGGGAATAACAGTAGTAGCTGCCATACACGACCTGAAAATTGCCGCCAGATATTGTACACGGCTGGTGCTTTTGGACAACGGTGCAATTGCCGCCGACGGAAAGCCTGAGGAAGTGCTCACTTCCGAAAATATCTCAAGGGTTTACGGTGTAAATGCACTTGTATACAGAAACAGGATTACGGGATTGCTGGATATTTATATAAACAGGTTCAGCCCGCACAAAAAATCCGGGCGGGCTCATGTAATCGGAGGAGGAGGCTCAGCCACCGCCGTGCTGCGTGCACTGTATGAACAGGGCTACACTGTGACGGCTGGTGTTTTTTTTCATGGTGACAGTGATATTGGCAGTGCTGAGGTGTTTGGAGTGAAATATCTGGCAGAAAAGCCCTTCTGTGAAATATCGGAAGAGTTGCAGTCGGAAAATGTTTATAATATTAAAAATTCAGAGCTTACAATATTGTGCAATATGCCCTTTGGCTTTCAAAATATGGGTAACCTCCAGGCAGCGCTGAACGCAAAAAAGCTGGTCATAATAGAGGATGAGAAGCCTGAGGTCAGGGATTATACAGAGGGCAAGGCTTTGGAGCTGTACAACAGGCTGAAAAGGACCGCAGCGGCAGTTATACCTTCGGCCCGTCTTCACGAAGTCCTGTAGTGAGCCTGGAAGAGCAGGATAGAAACCGTAAAATTTGAGAATTGAAGCCGGTGCGGTTTTAAAGCACAATGCCGGAGTCTGGTGATAAATGTGTAATAGCAGAGGGTGGAGGATATATGGGCAAATTGATTTTTATAACAGGGGGCGCCCGCAGCGGCAAAAGTACCTTTGCGGAACAAAAGGCAGGGGAGCTGGGAGATAAAGTGCTGTACGTGGCGACTGCCAGGCGCATTGACCGGGAGATGGAGCAGAGAATAGCCCGGCACATACTGCGGAGACCTGCCGGGTGGGAAACCTTCGAGGGCTACAAAAATCTGGATATAGAGCTTGAAGGTATAATAAGGGATAAAAGTGCCGTGCTTTTGGACTGCATCACAATTTTAATTACAAATCTCATGCTGGATGAGGGTTTTGACTGGGACAGCTTTTCCAGGGAAAAGGCCGAAGAAATCGAGGATACAATACTTCATCAGATTGAAAGGCTTATCAGCCTGTCAAAAATGAGCTCCGTACCCTTCATACTGGTGGCAAACGAAGTTGGCCTGGGGCTGGTGCCTCCCACGGCAATGGGCAGGGATTTCAGGGACATTGCGGGAAGGATGAATCAACTTATTGCGAGAACCGCGGATGAAGTATATTTTTGTGTTTCAGGGATACCGATGAAGATAAAGGGGTGAGTTTGTGAAAGCACTTAAACGTCTTGTGCTGATGCTGCAGTTTTTTACCAGGATACCAATAAACATCAGTATTTCTTCAAATAGTTCGGATTTTGGAAAAGGATTGGTTTATGCACCCTTTGTAGGGCTTGTTATCGGCGCTTTGCTCACTATGGCTGCATATGGCCTTCTATATATATTTCCAAGGGTTATGGTCACTGCAATTATCCTGGTACTGTATATGCTGGTAACAGGCGGATTGCACCTGGACGGCCTGGGAGATACTTTTGACGGAATATTTTCAAACCGTTCCAAGGAAAGGATACTGGAGATAATGAGAGACAGCAGGGTGGGAACCAATGCGGTTCTTGCTGTCTCAGGTGTAATCCTGCTGGATTTTGCAGCCCTGACTCAGATAAATCCGGACTATTATCTAAGGACAATCCTATTGATGCCCATGGCGGGAAGGGCAGGATCACTTGTGGGAGCGGCTGTTTCCCGCTATGCAAGGCAGGGTGAGGGGCTGGGCAAATCATTTATTGACTTTTGCGGTAAGAAAGAACTTATATGGGGTTTGGCCATATATACTGCAATCAGTCTGCTGACCTTTGACCTGGGGCTGTGGTTTGTGCTGCTGCTGCCGCCGTTTTCAGCCCTGCTTTTTGTCCGGTTCTTCAGCCGGAAAACAGGAGGCGCCACAGGAGATATACTGGGTGCAGTCTGTGAACTCAACCAGTGCATATTTCTTATAGCGGCGTGCGGTATCCTGCAATAATCAATTCGCCATGCTTCAATTAATCCTTGTATTTTATTCCTCAAACAGCATGCAATCCACGAACAGTTGGTTAAAATCACTTCTGGCCGAAAGCTCCACATATGTGATTTTCCTGCTTAGCTCATAAGCGGCATTCAGGCTGTTCCTGTTCAGCAGACTTTCCGCGGCACCCTGTCCCGCCGCATTTCCCACTGTGATTATCCTGCCTTTTAAAGCACCGGGTATAAGGCCGATTTTTAAAGCGCTGTCAATATTTATATAGCTTCCGAAACCTCCGGCCAGATAGACAGTCTCAATCTTATCAAAGCTTATTCCCGCTTCCTTGACCAGAATATTGATACCTGCCGCTATGGCGGCTTTGGCATTCTGCAGTTCCCGTATATCCTTTTGCGTTAAGGCAATGTCGCGTCCTGTAAGCGTTTCTTCCTGTTCATAAAGCCTGAAGGCATTTATTCCGTCCACCTGGACAATACGCCGGGACAGAGCTGCAAGGGCCTGGTTTTCTGACTTCCAAAGAGTGTCAAGTCTCCCGGTCTCATCAACTATTCCCGCTTCCAGCAGTTGGGCAAGTATGTCCACTACTCCTGTACCACATATGCCCATGGGACGGGAGTTGCCGATAGTGGTGCAGCGAAAACCCTGTGTCAGGCTGACGCTGCTGATGGCACCTGTTATACTGCCCATTCCGTTGCGGATGTTTGCCCCCTCAAAGGCGGGGCCGGCAGCCGAAGAGCAGGCATACAGGAAGTCTTTGCTGCCCAGCACCATTTCTCCGTTGGTTCCTATGTCAATGAGCAATGCTATGGACTCCTGCCGGTACATGCCTGTTGAAAGTACGGCAGCTACGGTATCAGCCCCAATATATGCGGAAACCGAAGGCAATATTAGTGCCAGTCCCGAAGGGTTGATGGAAATACCCAGCTCTGCCGCCTTTACATTAATGCTGCGGGTGAAGGCCGGAATAAACGGAGCAGCGGCAATGTTCCGCGGGTCCACTCCTGTCAGCAGGTGAAGCATGGTGGTGTTGCCTGCCAGAGTTACGGCATATATACCGGCTGTACTGATTCCAGCCTGGGCACACAAAGCCGAGATACCCGCATTAACTCCTTTGACCACCTGAGCTTGAAGCTGTTCCAGGCCCTCAGGCGAATCCATTGCATGTTTGATCCTGGAGATAACGTCAGCCCCGTATATCTTTTGAGGATTTAGCAATGAACTGACAGACAGCCTTTTGCCGGTGTTCAGATCCAACAGGTAGCAGGCCAGGGTGGTGGTCCCTATATCCACAGCAGCACCGTAAAGTTCTGCTGTGGTGTCACCTGCCTCAACGGACAATAGTTTTGAGCAGCCGGTTACAAGAGTTACACAGGAACCCTCCTGTCTTAATGCAGAGGGCAGGCTTCGCAGCAGGCTCAAATCAGAGTCATCCGGCATTGCTTCACCATAAAGCTCTCCGGACTTTTGGGCACATATGCCGTAGTGCTGTGTTGTGTGGCAGTCCGGGTTTTTTATGCTGTCAATAAGTCTGGACAGATCGTCACGCTGATGGCTCAGACGTGATTCCTCCAGCTTCAGGCAAACCTTTGAAACAGGAGGGTCAGAATCAATATCCTTTGAAATACCTTCTGTTACTATTTTTGCGCTGTCATTCCGGGCATCCAGGGACACTTCCATATCACAGGACACAGGGATGCCGCATGCCAGCCTGTACCCCTCTGAAAGAGCGTCGCCGCCCAGCAGTTCCGACTCTCTCGGGCCAGGCTGCTTCAAGGGCCTGGAGTGGGATAATATTTTTACACGGCATTTTCCGCAAGTGCCGTTTCCATTACAGGGGGAGTCCACCTGTAAGCCGTTGCTCCTTAAGTGGTAGAGCAGGCTGTTATTATCCGGTACTTGAATTAATGCAGTTTTATCATCAGAATAAACTTTGATCTGAAACATTTTTTCACCGCCTGTAAAAGTATTTTAATGTGCCGGCAGCATTATTCTTCCCCGGACAACTGCGCTTTTATAATTTCCTTGTCGTAGGAAGCACATACCACTTCGCCGGGCTGTAATATTAAAACCTCGTCACTTTTGAATTCACCGTTTAAAATATTCCATAGCAGGCCCATACCCCCTTCAAACTCCATGTAGTCCCACTTGAAAAAATCGGCGGTATTTCTTGTGAAGCTTCTGTAATAATCGTTATTATTAAGGGAATCCCAGCGTATAAAACCGGCATTTTTATACTCCTTCATCCAGGTCTGTTCCATTTCCATAAGGTATTGGGCATTTTCTTCTCCATACCTTTGGGAATAGTCTTTATACAGGACCGAAAATTTCAGCTCACTGGGCTGCCAGGCCCGTTCAATCCAACCGGAAGAAAACCAGTATGTACCGGGATGTTTTTTAAAAAACTCCATATATTTCTCCCTGGAACCCAGCAATAAAGTTATACAATCATGAGCCCTGGGAATAACAAGAGGGACCTTGGGGCTTGAAATCCCGGCAGTCCCGTTGCTGCACAGTCCGTATGCAATAATGATGTAGTCATAGGCTGGACAGGTGCCAAGATAATTATATGGAAACCCGTCATTTGCCCTGTTGATTTCTTCCTGCAGAGACTCTCTGAGAAAGTCGGGCTTGTCGTGGAGACCCTGATGCAGGAAGGTAATATCAGTATAGTGCTGTGATAAGCCTGCCAGATAGGACAGCTCCCTGTTCAAAACGTCGCAGGCGATAATTTTCAGTCTGAGCATTTTGTTTTATCCTCCATGTAAAGGGTAAATAATAATAGTGTTTATACTACATAATAAATGATGAATAAAACAGCCTGATTACATTTTACACTAAGAGACGGTATTTTCATACGGAGAGAGGAGTTTTTCAATATGGTGAAGCCTATTAAGATTAAAAATGTGAAAGACATTGAAGCAATCAACCGGATTGTAAGCCAGTACCCCTTCGACATCTGGATTCATGGAAAAAGCGGAATGGCAGATGCAAAATCCATCCTGGGGATGTTCATTCTCAAGCTTGATGAACCTTTAACACTTGTTGTGCCTGATGATGCAGACACAAACAAGCTATTTAAGGAACTGGACCAGTATATGCATATTTTTTAAATGCTGAAATAGTTACGGCGAGAGCTCAGCATGGGCTCTGCCATAGCCGGGCGGGGGGATTTTTTCAGGACCAGGCGGAGGAGGCCGGAATAATCGTCTTATTCCAACTGACGACGTCCTGGGAAAATTTAACCGCCGGCAATGTATGAAGCCAGAGGTTACAGACCACTAGCGGCCCTGACAGTATTCGGAGGCCGCGTCGGCCGCTGAGGCTGCATCTGCCGTATAGTAGTCGGCGGAAATTGTTTCGCAGAAACTCTGTGTTACAGGAGCGCCGCCTATCATAATGGCAATCTTGTCTCTTATTCCTGCGCTTACCGCAGCTTTTACCACACTGTCCATTTCGGCCATAGTGGTGGTCAGCAGAGTGGAGCAGGCTATAATATGAGCGTTTTCATTTATGGCAGTCTCAACGAATCTTGAAGCTGATACATCTACACCCAGGTCAATGACTTCAAGCCCCCTGCCTTCCATCATCATCTTAACCAGGTTTTTACCTATATCGTGGAGATCACCTGCCACTGTACCCAGGATAACCTTACCTGCCGCCTTGACTCCACTTGAAGCCAGCAGCGGCTTGAGAAGCTCTGTTCCCATAGTCATTGCCCTTGCGGCAATCATTACATCGGGAACATATATTTCGTCACGTTTAAATTTTTCACCTATTACTGCCATTCCGGGAAGAAGACCGTTATTCAGGATTTCCTGGGGCTTTATGCCCTCGCCCAGGGCCTTTTGAACCAGCTCTTTTACAATTTTAGCTTTTCCTATCTGAAGGTTTTGTGAAATTTCATCCAGTATGCTCATTTGATATTCTCCTGTTTCTAGTACGCTTTAGCGTGCTAAACTGTACAATACATATACACATTGTAATATAAAACGACTGATTTGTATAAACTTTTTTCCTTCTGTATATAAATTATTTACAAAAATTTTTATTATAGCAGAGAAGCCGGGACTATAAAAAATGTCAGGAATCACAAGGGAAAAAATCCCATTTTGTGCCTTATTTATAATATAGAATGTAAAAATAATTATAAAAATAATATTGACAAATAATTAACAAAGGGTTAAAATAATTATAGAGACATTGTTAAATTATTAACAGTGTTGCCATAAATAATCCTATTTTTTAAGCCATAAATGGCTGAACACGAATGGCTTAAATTTTTTAAGATTATTTGTTAAAAAAATAACAATAATTGTATTGCTTTATAACTTAATGGAGGTTGAATATTATGGCTAAGAAGAATCTGATTGTAAACAGTGTTGAGACATTATTGGAAAAAATCACTGAAATCAAGCAGGCACAAGAGGTCTTTGCAACCTATTCCCAGGAGCAGGTTGACAAAATATTTGCTGCAGCAGCTCTGGCAGCCAACAAGAAAAGAATTCCTCTGGCTAAAATGGCTCAGGCTGAGACCGGTATGGGTGTTGTGGAAGACAAGGTAATAAAGAATCACTATGCAGCAGAATATATATACAATGCTTATAAAGACACCAGGACCTGCGGAGTTCTGGAAAGAGACGACGCTTTTGGAATAACAAAGATTGCTGAACCGCTGGGTGTCATAGCTGCCATCGTACCAACCACAAATCCTACATCAACAGCTATATTTAAGGCTCTGCTGGCGCTTAAAACCAGAAACGGCATAATATTCTCTCCCCACCCCAGAGCAAAAAAATCTACAATAGAAGCAGCAGGTATCATACTTGAAGCGGCAGTTGCAGCAGGTGCTCCCAAGGGGATTATCGGGTGGATAGACGAGCCTACCATAGAACTCTCAGAACGCGTAATGAAAGAGGCAAATATAATACTGGCCACCGGCGGACCGGGTATGGTAAGGGCGGCATATTCTTCAGGAAAACCTGCCATAGGCGTGGGCGCAGGCAATACTCCCGCAATTATTGATGACACTGCCGATTTAAAAACAGCGGTAAGCTCAATACTTGTTTCAAAGACCTTTGATAACGGTATGATTTGTGCTTCAGAGCAGGCGGTCATTGTACTGGATAAGATATACAACGATGTAAAGAAGGAGTTCACACTCAGAGGTGCGTACTTCCTTAATAAGGAACAGACTCAGAAAACGAGGGAGATACTCCTTGTAAACGGCGCATTGAACGCCAAGATAGTGGGTCAGACTGCATACACCATCGCAAAACTGGCAGGCTTTGAAGTACCTGTTGAAACAAAGATACTGGTTGGGGAGGTGGAATCTGTTGAATTAACTGAAGCTTTCGCACACGAAAAGCTCTCACCGGTACTTGCCATGTATAGGGCCAAGACCTTTGACGAGGCTGTAGCAAAAGCCGAAAAGCTTGTGGCAGACGGAGGCTTTGGACATACCTCATCTATTTATATTGATGCAGTTAATGAAAAAGTTAAAATAGATAAATTCACACAGGCCATGAAAACCTGCAGAATTCTTGTGAACACGCCGTCTTCACACGGCGGTATAGGGGATCTGTACAATTTCAAGCTGGCTCCTTCTCTGACCCTGGGCTGCGGCTCCTGGGGAGGCAACTCGGTATCTGAAAACGTAGGGGTCAAGCACCTGATTAACATCAAGACCGTAGCCGAAAGGAGAGAGAATATGCTTTGGTTTAGAACTCCTGAAAAGATATATTTCAAAAAAGGCTGTCTGGGAGTGGCTTTAAAGGAACTGAAGGATGTGATGAACAAGAAGAGGGCTTTCATTGTCACAGATTCCTTCCTGTTTAATAACGGGTATACAAAACCTGTTACGGACCTGCTGGATACCATGAATATTAAATATCATACCTTCTTTGATGTGGCTCCCGATCCTACGCTTGCATGTGCAAAGCTGGGTGCGGAGGCCATGAGGGAATTCAATCCGGACGTGATAATTGCTCTTGGAGGAGGCTCGGCCATGGATGCCGGCAAGATAATGTGGACTTTATACGAGCATCCTGAGGTGGACTTCCAGGATCTGGCCATGAGATTTATGGATATCAGAAAGGACGAAATGGTTGAACAGGCTTTTGACGACCAGTGCACAGGCGCAAATCCCAGATATCCATTAATGAGTGAATTAAAGGATATGTACCTTAGAGCATATTACGGAAAGTAAAACAACAATCATATCATTGGCGGGAATATTTCTATAATTATTCATTTTATTGTTGATCTCCTCACCCCTTTCCTGCCAATTGACAGTTCCATAAATGTTTGGTAAAAACGGCCGCCTGCAGGATACTTGAAATATGCAGGCGGTTGTTTTTTTGTTTAATATATTGAAATTAAATGGCTGAGAGCTGCTGACAAAAGATTTTCATAGATTTCGACTGATTTTGAGCAAATATTGAAAGGATAATGTTTATAATTTAATATAAAATGATTTATGAAAATGGTATCAGGGTATAAATAAGAAAGATTTATAGATTGAAGGAGGCAAAGCTTATGAGTTTTAACTATTACATTCCTACCAGAGTACTGTTTGGCAAGGGACAGCTTGAGCAGTTGCACAAACAGGCCCTGCCCGGCAGAAAAGCATTAATAGTCACTTCGGCAGGCATGTCCATGAAAAAATATGGTTACCTTGCAAGGCTGGAAGACCAATTAAAAAAGGCAGATATAGATTATGTCATATTCGATAAAATATTACCGAACCCCATAAAACCGCATGTAATGGAAGGTGCGGCGCTGGCAGCAGGAAACGGCTGTGATTTTGTCATCGGTCTTGGCGGAGGCAGCAGCATTGATTCATCAAAATCAATAGCGGTCATGGCCACAAATCCCGGGGACTACTGGGACTATATAGGCGGGGGCTCGGGAAAGGCAATGCCGGTGCCAAATGATCCGTTGCCCGTAGTGGCAATTACAACAACCGCAGGAACAGGGACAGAGGCAGATCCCTGGACCGTTATCACAAATGATGAAAGCAATGAAAAAATAGGTTTTGGGTATGACAAGACATTCCCCGTCCTGTCAATTGTGGATCCGGATCTGATGATGACCGTGCCGCCGCATCTGACGGCGTATCAGGGTTTTGATGCTCTGTTCCACAGCACGGAAGGCTATGTCAACAGATTTGCAAATGAAATGAGCGATATGTATGCGATTAAGAGCATACAGCTTTTAGGGAAATATCTTCCCACAGCAGTAAATGAGGGCTCAAATGAAGAAGCCCGGGAAAAGGTAGCCCTGGCAAACACGGTTGCCGGAATGGTGGAGTCTACCTCCGGCTGTACCTCGGAGCATTCACTTGAACATGCCCTCAGTGCATTTCATCCGGAGCTTCCCCATGGAGCAGGGCTCATCATGGTAAGCGAAGCTTACTACACCTTCTTTGCAAAATCCGGCTCTTGTGACCAAAGGCTTGTGGATATGGCGGCAGCACTTGGAAAGAAGGATGCAAGCGAGCCAATGGACTTTGTAGCTGCTTTGGTTGATCTGCAAAAGGCCTGCGGTGTCTATGGACTTAAAATGTCCGACTATGGAATAAAGGCCGGTGAGATAGAAGCCCTGGCCAGAAACGCCAGACACACCATGGGTGGACTTTTTGCCTGTGACCCTGCTGAACTCAGTGATGAAAATGTGGTGGAGATACTGAAAAAGTCTTATAAATAAATTGCAATAACTCATAAATTTCTATAACTGATAAATTGCAGAAGGGCTTTTACAGGCGAACTGAAGGTTTGCCCTGCAGAGGCTCTTTTGCATTTGTAGAGATTTTTAGCTGGGGCCTCATTAAGGACGGTATTTATTTCCTAAGTTGTTGTGGCGTATTTTTATGTTCAGATTCAATAAATAAATGCTATAATATATAAAACAGTTTTCAATATATCTATAAGGACAAAGGTATGGGATGGTAAATAAAAGATTCGCATTCAGAAAGGCAAATTGGGAAAAGATAACCTTTTGGTTTGTATTTGCAACTCTTGTGGCATCAACCGCGTTCTCACTTATACATGTAATTTTGTCACCGTCAGGTGCTGTTGCGGAGGTCAGGTTTCAAAAGCTGAAAAGTGATTACGTGCTTATGCTCATTCAGTGCATTATGGGTATTATCATAATGTTTCTTCCGTCAATTCTGGAAAGAAAGCTTCAGATAAATGTTCCCAGCTTTATGCATATAGTTTTCGTTATCTTTCTTTATGCGGCCATATATCTGGGGGAGGTTCGAAGCTTCTATTACCACATACCCCACTGGGATACGGTTTTGCATACCTTCAGCGGTGCCATGATAGGAGCCCTGGGGTTTTCCATAGTCAGGCTGCTGAATGATTCCGAAAAAGTAAGCATCAACCTCAGTCCCCTGTTCGTAGCGGTTTTTGCATTTTCCTTTGCACTTGCCATTGGCGCATTGTGGGAGGTATATGAGTTCTCCTTTGATAAGCTGCTGGGATTGAATATGCAGAAGTTTGCCTATGAAAACGGCAGTCTCAGAATAGGGAGGGATGCCCTGGCAGATACAATGAAGGACTTGATTGTTGATGCTCTCGGTGCACTTGGCACCAGCGTTATGGGTTACATCTCCCTTAGATTTAAGAAGGGCTGGCTTGAAAAGTTTGCAGTAACCAGGATAAGGCCTATAAAAAGTAATCAGGATACTTCTCTTTGAGAACCTTTGAGTGATCGAGACCGGAATAATGATGCTGTTTTAAGATAGAGCAGCAGGCTGAATCACGGGCCTCAATCCGTTCCACAATATTTTGATGCTCCAGGTACACCTTTCTGAGCATTTCCGGTTCGTACATGGTCAATACCCTGTACCTGTTATAATGAATTCTGGTTGTGCTTATTATATCCCATATGGTTTCATGCCCGGCAGTCTTAAATATGACTCTGTGATATTCATTGTCCAATTCAAGAAATTCTTCCACGGTTCCGGCTTCTTCTACCAGTTCCTTTTGCTGGCGAAGGTTTTTCCTTATTTCATGGGGGAGAAGACCGCCGTTTTCAATTATTCCGCTAACGATCTGATTTTCCAGCAGATCCCGCATATACACGCTTTCGCCCACAAAGGGCAGGTCTATCAGCGACACAAAGGTTCCCTTCTGAGGGTATATGTTAAGCAGCTTTTCATAGGACAGCCTGATAAAAACCTCTCTGACAGGAGTCCGGCTGACGTTTAACGACTCTGCTATTTCGTTCTCGCTGATCATCTGACCGGGTTTGTACTCAAGATTCAATATTTTATTTTTAACTTCCAAATAGATAACTTCCTTCAAGGGAAGCATATTCCTGGCATATTTAATCATAATATCTCCATCTACGCGCACAGCGCGTACACAAATAGTAATGAAAGATACGCAGTGGCTTTCGCTGCGTGAAATTCACTTTGACTTACCACATGTATCATCTTTCACGCTAACCTCTTTTGCTGTACTTTTTGCAATAATTAATATTTTAGCATAAGTAGTCGTACATTTGTGTAAATACACAAATGTACGACTGAATATTGTGCTCAATGTGATACGGTTTGAACTATTGACACTGAACTTGTATATTAGTATATTAATATATAAGATGTAGTTTATCAATAACTTTTTCTATTGTCAGTTGGCCTAAAAAAGTCTTTGGTTTTTTGACGGTACATAGCAATTGACTTTGAGAAGAACAATAAACCTATATGGGAAAAGGAGATAGATATAACATGGATAAGAATGAAGTTTTGCAGAAAATCTGTGATTGCGGTGTGGTAGCAGTTGTAAGGGCAGAAAGTGCCGAGCAGGCTATGAAAATAACAGATTCCTGTATTCAGGCAGGAATAAATGCCATCGAAATTACTTTTACTGTTAACGGAGCCCTGGATGTTATAAAGGAACTTGCCAAGGCAAACAAGGACGGTAAGATGCTCATTGGAGCAGGAACAATTCTCGACCCTGAAACTGCAAGAGCTGCCATACTGGCAGGAGCCCAGTTTATCGTAAGCCCATGCCTCAATACGGAAGTGGTCAAGGTGTGCAACAGATACCAGGTTGCCTGCATGCCGGGAGCAATGACTGTTAAAGAAGCTGTGGAGGCTATGGAAGCCGGTGCCGATATTATAAAGGTTTTCCCGGGAGAACTGTTTGGACCTGCAATCATTAAGGCTTTCAAGGGGCCGCTGCCATATATTAAGCTTATGCCTACAGGGGGAGTGAACCTTGACAATGTAGGAGAATGGATCAAAGCCGGAAGTGTTGCTGTGGGAGTAGGGGGGAATCTTACCGCCGGTGCTAAGAAGGGCGATTATGAATCAATAGTTGCCATTGGAAAGCAATTTGTTGAAAAGGTAAAGGAAGCCAGGGTTTAGGATAAATTACAGGAGGTTGTTTCATGTCTATTCTTAGTTTAAAACCAGAGGGCAGTTATAAATACGATTGCATATCATTGGGAGAGGTAATGCTCAGACTTGATCCCGGAGACGGCAGAATAAAAAATACCAGGGAATTCAAGGCCTGGGAGGGCGGAGGGGAATACAATGTTTCCAGAGGGCTTCGCAAGTGCTTTGGAATGAACTGTGCCGTTGTTACTGCTTTTGCTGAAAATGATATAGGAAGACTTATTGAGGACTTTATATTGCAGGGCGGGGTAGACACCTCTTTGATCAAGTGGGTTCCATATGATGGGATTGGCCGTGCAGTAAGAAACGGACTGAACTTCACCGAAAAAGGCTTTGGAATAAGAGCGGCCCTTGGGGTTTCCGACAGGGCGAATACCGCAGCATCCCAGCTTAAGGCGGGAGATATGGACTGGGAGTATATATTCGGTGAACTGGGTGTGAGGTGGTTCCACACCGGAGGCATTTTTGCAGCTTTGTCCGAGACTACGCCACAGGTAGTAATAGAAGCTGTCAAGACTGCAAAAAAATATAACACGATAGTATCCTATGACCTTAATTACAGGCCTTCCCTGTGGAATTACATCGGC
Source organism: Ruminiclostridium hungatei (assembly GCF_002051585.1). Taxonomy (GTDB): domain Bacteria; phylum Bacillota; class Clostridia; order Acetivibrionales; family DSM-1351; genus Ruminiclostridium; species Ruminiclostridium hungatei. The sequence continues at coordinate 39,609 of NZ_MZGX01000014.1, forward strand.
GGAAACAAGAAGGCGCAGGAGGTTAACAAGGAAATAGCCAAGTACATTGACGTTATGATAGGAAATGAAGAAGATTTTACACAGTGCCTGGGTTTTGAGGTGGAAGGCAATGATTCAAATCTGAAGGAGCTTGACATTGAAGGCTACAAAAAGATGATAGACAGGGTTGTTAAAGAGTACCCCAACATGAAGGTTGTTGCAACAACTCTGAGAGGGGTTAAAACAGCTACGGTAAATGACTGGAGCGCCATTTGCTGGGCAGAGGGCAAGATTTACAGATCAATTGAGTTCCCTGGACTTGAAATATATGACAGGGTAGGCGGAGGAGACAGCTTTGCATCCGGTCTGGTTTACGGACTCATGACTGCCGGGGATGCACAGAAGGCAGTAAATTATGGAGTTGCCCACGGCGCATTGGCCATGACTACTCCCGGAGATACTTCCATGGCCAGTCTGAAGGAAGTTGAAGGTGTAATGAAGGGGCTTGGGGCAAGAGTGGTAAGATAATCAGGTAAAATTGCTCCTTCATGAAGGTTTTTGCCTAATACAGGCACAGCGCGGCTATGGCTTGATCATCAAGTCATAGCCGCGCTGTGCCTTATTGTTTTCGAGGGTGAAAACCCAGGACAGGTCAGCCCTTGTAATCCCCTCTGTCCACCACCAATTGATACCCGATTTTCTCCATTCTGCCAGCCAGGCAAAATCTGCATTCTGCCGCTTCTTCGCCGGTACATATCTTGTTGTCGTACAGGGAGTACTTCTTTCTCACCGATACCGGGGAGAGGTTTGGCATGACTACATTTGCTCCTGCCAGGATACCTTTTTCACGACCCTGGGGATTTATGGTCCCAAGTGCGGTAGTAGCGGGTATAAGCGACTTTGGAAGCATTAAACGGATTAAGGCTATCAAAACCAGCGTAAGCTCAAGACTGCCTGCAGCTTCGGAGGCAAACCTGGTCTCACTGTGTGGTATAAAGGGGCCGATTCCTACCATATGAGGGTTGAATTCCTTTATAAACAAAAGGTCTTCTGCCAGGGTTGCGGTGGTCTGATAGGGAGAACCTACCATGAAGCCTGTCCCAACCTGGAAGCCTATTTCCTTAAGGCTATACAGGCACCGTTTCCTGTCGGCCAGAGATAAGCTTTCAGGATGAAGGCGGCTGTAATGCTCATCGTTGGCTGTCTCGTGCCGCAGCAGGTACCGGTCGGCTCCTGCCTCAAAATATTTCTGATAGGAGGAGCTGCTTTTTTCACCTGTTGAAAGTGTTATGGCACAATCAGGATAGTCTTGCTTTATTGATGTAATTATTTCAACGATATCCTTATCAGAATAGTGGTTGTCTTCCCCTCCCTGGAGGACAAAGGTACGGAAGCCCAACTCATAGCCTGTCTTGCAGCAGTCCAATATGTCCTCACGGCTGAGCCTGTACCGATCGGCTTTTTTATTTCCTGAACCTATTCCGCAGTAATAGCAGTTATTCCTGCAATAGTTTGTAAACTCAATCAGGCCCCTTGTATATATTGAGGTTCCAAAGCTGCGCCGGGATACCTCACGGGCTTTTTCAAAAAGGTATTCACTTGAAGCAGCGTCAATATTATTAAGAATATGTATGTATTCATCTTTTGCCAACTGTTGCTTTTCATATAATTTATCAATTAACTGTTTCATGTTTTTGCAGCCTCTCAAACTAAAATGTTAATTCCTACTAAATTTATAATGATTATATTATACCACAAAAATGCAGGTTTAAAAAGTATGCTGTAACGGGAGGTATTACCAGTGTCCTATGTTAAATATTATATAAAATGTTATAATATAACAAAGTTTAGTTTTAGGAGGTAAAAATATGCTTAAAAGGTCTGTCGCTTTTTTTCTGATTGTTTTTGTCATTTTTGCAGCTACTCCCGCAGTTACTTTCGCAGCAATCGGAATAATAAATAACGGTACAAGCTTTGGCGGAGTCCAGGCCCATGGGGGAAGTATTATCAAAGTGGGCGATACCTATTACTGGTATGGTGAAAACCGTGATGCGAGCAACCTGTTTGTATCGGTAAAGGTATACTCCTCAACCGATCTTGTAAATTGGACGGACAGGGGGGCCGCCTTATCAAAAAGCTCTGCGGCTGAATTGAACAGTTGCAATATCGAAAGGCCCAAGGTAATGTATAATGCTTCTACAAACCAATACGTAATGTGGATGCATTATGAGAACGGAAGGGATTATTCACTTGCAAGGGCTGCCGTCGCATACAGCTCCAGCCCCACCGGCCCCTTTACCTATACCGGCAGTTTCAGACCAAACAATAATATGTCCAGGGATTGTACTACTTTTGTAGACTCGGACGGCACAGGATATTTCATATCTGCTGCCAATGAAAACGCAGACCTGATAGTGTACAGGCTGTCCTCCGACTATAAATCAATAGCTTCACAGGTTGTAACTCTATGGCCGGGACAAAAGAGAGAGGCGCCATGTATGTTTAAAAAAGAAGATACTTATTACCTTATAACCTCCGGCTGCACCGGGTGGAGCCCAAATCAGCAGAAATATGCCACTTCAAAAGCCATATCCTCAGGCTGGACGGGTTTGACCAACCTGGGAGATGCCACCTGCTATGATTCCCAGGGGGCGTGTGTATTCCCGGTGGGCAGCGGCTTTGTCTTTCTGGCGGACAGGTGGGCAGGTGCATGGGGAGGCAAGGTCAGCGATTCTTCATATCTCATGCTTCCTCTGATTATTAATGGTTCTTCTGTAACCATGAATTATACGGATACGGTTAAAGCCGCTGCTGAGTTTGGCGCAATAGCCAACGACTATCACACGTATACCTTCGGAGGGATACTGACAAATGCCGACCCCTACCAATGGACCGTCAGCCAGCCTGAGGCCACAAATATACAGGTGCTCTCCATAGACGGAGACAAGGCACTTCAATTATCAGATACAACCACTTCAAACTACTGTTATGCAGTCAAGGATTTTCCGGCAAAGAGCGGAAGCGTGACCTTTGATATAAGCTTTAAATATGAGAATCCGGGGAGATGGGACAGAATAAGGCTGTACAGCGGGAATTCAATTGGTATAGATATTATTAATTTTGAACAGGGTCTGGGCTGGTTAACGGGTACGTCCACCAGAAATATAATTCAGACTGTATCGGGCAACACCTGGTATCAATTGAGAATTGTAGCCGATACGGCAACTCAGAAATTTGATGCATATATCGATGGAGTCAAAATCAAAGCCGGCTGCAGCTTTACGGGTACAGTCACCCAGTTTGACAGAATTGCCTTTGATTCGGGAAAAGGTTTTGCAAATACTGCTGCCTACGATGATATTTCCATACGGTAACGGCTCCTTCATATTTACGTGCCGTACGCTTTGGGAGTATGGCACGTAAATTTCTGGGACCAGTGCTACAGAGGGTGGAACCGGGCCTCAACGGTACTGACTATCCTGTCCACATCGGCAAGAGCCCCCTTGCCCAAATCTCCGCAGGCCAGAACGGCTTCCTTCGGCTCAATAAAGTGATATCCCAATTGGGACAGTGTATTAATATTTCTTTGAACTATGGGGTTGTTGTACATATTTGTATTCATTGCGGGACAAATATAAACAGGCACATTGCACATGGCCATTACTACCGTAGAAAGCATGTCGTCTGCTATTCCGTTTGCAAGTTTTCCCAGGATATTTGCAGAGGCGGGAGCTATAAGGCACAGGTCGGCTTTTTTTGCAAGTGAAATATGTTTTATTTCACTCGGCGTTATTTCCTCAAACATATCATAATAGACTTTATTTTTGGTGAGTGACTGAAAGGTAAGGGGTGTCACAAATTCCATGGCACTCCTGGTCATGATTACTTCCACATTAAAGCCCTTCTTGGTTAATGTGTTGGCAATATCAGCAGTTTTATAGGCGGCTATGCTGCCGGTAACACCTAAAACAATATTTTTTTTCATATTTCATCTTCCTTTACAGCGGTATTGTTTTGCCGGGTATTCCATCTGCATCCTGCAGGCGGTAAAAGGTCAGCTTTCTTCATTTCCCCGGGTGAGGATACTGCCCACCCGTTTGACTATACCCTCTGCTATCTGAGCTTTTGTATGGAATTCCTCGTAGGATTTATGGCGGTCTATTAAATATCCCTTGTGTTTAAGAGGCGTTATTTCAGCCAGGTCATTTGCCAGCACCAGGTCGCAGCCATTTTTCAGTAAAAGGCTATAAGCTGTATCCAGCAGGGTTTCCAGAGAAACATTGCTTAAAAGCTTGAAGCCTATTAAGAGTGTATGGGGCTGAAGCTTTTTTATAAGGCTTATTACCTTGGGGGTCTTTTTCATGACGATAACCATATCTTCAATATCCGAGCTGATTTTATTCTCAGAGCTTAAATTCCCGTTTCCGGAAAAGGCTGCCTGAAGCATTCCTGAGGTAAAGGTTTCAGGACTTAAGTCTCCGGTTTGCCCGCTGTCCTTTATAAACCTGGTCATTGAAGCCGCCATATTGCTTTTGGTGGTGAGACTATCCACAGTGTAGTCGCTGACAGCCATGGAGTGTATAACCACATTTATTTTTTGTGTCGCCAATATTTCACTTAATTTTTCAATAAGCTCATTTACGCTGCCTATCCTGATTATGCTGGTTGTACCAGACTGTTCTGAAGCAGGGGTGACCGCATTTAGTCCGCAAAGGTAATAGATTTTTTCAACAGGCAGATGAGCAGCTCCTGCAAAGGCTTCTGCTATTGCCGAACCCAGCTTCCCGGTAGAACTGTTGGTTATGGTTCTGACATTGTCTATTCTTTCGGTGGTTCCGCCTGCGGTTATCAATATATTCAAAATCCGAACTCCTGTATAATATAATAAACTGATAGTTAATATATAAAATAAATATTAACTGCTAGTTTATATTTTAACATAAAAACAAGTGGAAGCAAGTAACCTGAGTACTGCTTCCACTTGTTTATTTGGATGAAGTAAAGCTAAATATTTTATAGAGGGATCAATGAGACAAATAATACATATCAAATATATGCCGTTTATTATTCCTTCCGCCTTTTATTCAGAGAATAAAGGTGTTGAAAGGTATCTTTCACCTGTATCAGGCAGAAGCACAACAATAGTTTTTCCTGCATTTTCAGGGCGTTTTGCCACTTCGGTAGCGGCCCAGACGGCAGCTCCCGAGGAAATGCCGATCAGCAGCCCTTCAACCTTTGACAGCTCTCTTCCGGAAGCAAAGGCATCGTCATTTTCCACTGTTATTATCTCGTCATAAATTTTTGTATTTAATGTATCAGGAACAAATCCCGCTCCGATGCCCTGGATTTTGTGAGGCCCTGGAGTTCCCTTGGAAAGGACCGGTGAGCTTGCAGGCTCCACAGCGATTATCTTTACATCGGGATTTTTGGATTTTAAATACTCTCCTACTCCGCTGATAGTACCGCCTGTTCCGATACCTGATACAAATATATCTACTTTTCCCTCGGTATCCTCCCAGATTTCAGGACCGGTAGTGGCTTTGTGCACCGCTGGATTTGCAGGATTCACAAACTGTCCGGGAATAAAGCTATTGGGAGTTTCCTGAGCAAGTTCGTCTGCCTTTGCTATGGCACCTTTCATTCCCTTTGCACCTTCTGTAAGCACCAGTTCGGCGCCATAGGCCTTCAGGAGATTCCTGCGCTCTATACTCATTGTTTCGGGCATTGTGAGAATTATCCTGTAGCCTCTGGCAGCAGCAACAGAGGCCAGACCAATACCTGTATTTCCGCTGGTAGGCTCGATTATTACAGAACCGGGCTTCAATACTCCCTTTGCTTCGGCATCATCAATCATAGCTTTTGCTATTCTGTCCTTTACGCTTCCGGCAGGATTAAAGTATTCAAGCTTTGCTATTACTTTAGCTTTCAAAGCATGCTTCTTTTCATAATTTGCCAATTCCAGCAAGGGTGTTTTCCCTATTAAATCAGTGAGGCTCTTATAAATTTTAGACATATACATATTCTCCTTTATATTAATTATTTGTTTATGTTTGTGGTTTATGCAGTTTGAAAGCAACTATATTTCATACATATCATATATAATTACTATGAATTAATTATAATCCCATAGAATAGAATTGTCAATACGTTTTAGAATAAAATATATAATTAATATATGTTTAGTATGATATTGACTTTGATTTTCTATCAGAGTAATATTATGGATAATAATATTTTTAAATAGGGTTGATTTTTGTCTGAAGGGTCCATAATTGATTATAAACCTCAGTAACTACAGGGAGAATGCATATGATATATAATTTTGATGAAATAATCGACAGGAGAAATACAAATTCAATTAAATACGATTTTGCCAAACATAGGGGAAAACCGGAGGACTCTATTCCGCTGTGGGTTGCCGATATGGATTTCAAGACTCTCCCCCAGGTTACAGAAGCCCTGGAGAAGGTCAGCCGGCATGGAATCTTCGGGTACTCTGAAGTTAAGGAGGACTATTTTGCTACATTATATAAGTGGTTTTCCGGTAACTTTGGCTGGGAAATCCGTCCGGAATGGCTGGTGAAGACTCCTGGAATCGTTTTTGCTGTTGCCATGGCTGTAAAGGCCTTTACCGAAGCGGGAGAAGGAGTCATGATACAACAGCCGGTATATTATCCCTTTTCTGAAACCATTCTGGCCAACAGGCGCAAGCTGGTGAATAATCCGCTTGTCTACACTGGCGGGGAGTACAAAATGGATTTTGAAGATCTGGAAGCCAAAATCACTGCGGAAGATGTCAGGCTGTTTATTCTGTGCAATCCCCACAATCCGGTGGGAAGGGTGTGGACTAAAGAGGAACTGACCACTCTTGGAGATATATGTCTGAAACATGATGTGATAGTGCTTGCGGATGAAATCCACGCAGATTTCATATATGAAGGCCACAGACACCTGATTTTTTCAAGTCTCAAGCCGGAATATATGAGCAATACCATCACCTGCACCGCACCCAGCAAGACCTTCAATCTGGCAGGCCTCCAAGTGTCAAACATATTTATACAAAATCCTGCCTTAAAGAAAGGCTTTCAGGAGGAAATAGTAAAAAGCGGGTACAGCCAGTTAAACACCATGGGACTTGTGGCCTGCCAGGCGGCATACGAGCATGGTGCACAGTGGCTTAACCAGCTAAAGAGCTACCTGACGGATAATCTTTCGTATGTACGTGAATTCCTGGCTGAAAGACTTCCTGAAATAAGGCTGGTGGAGCCTCAGGGAACTTATCTTTTGTGGCTGGATTTCAGCGGCTTGGGTTTATCCGATGACAGCCTTGAGGACCTTGTTATAAACCAGGCAAAGCTCTGGTTGGATAACGGATTGATGTTCGGTGAGGAGGGGCGGGGCTTCCAAAGGGTAAATATAGCCTGCCCCAGGGGAATACTTACAAGAGCCCTGGGACAGTTGGAAAAAGCGGTCAGAAGGCTGTAAATACCTTTGACGGCCAAAATAACCGGACAACATAAAATATAACAATACAGGAAATAATCAACCCCGTGGAATTTGGGGAGAAAGGAATATAATCCGGGCCGGAAGATGAGAACCGGATTATACGTGGGATGATAATGAGCAAATTGACAAGAGAAGAGGCGTGGGCTTTATTGACGGAGTACAACAAGGAGTCCTTTCATCTGAGACATGCTTTGATTGTTGAGGGCACCATGAGATATTTTGCAGGAAAGCTGGGCTATGAAAAGGAGGAGGACTTCTGGGGAATCGTAGGTCTGCTCCATGACCTGGATTTCGAGCAATATCCTGAACAGCATTGTATAAAGCAGCAGGAAATTATGGCGGAAAGAGGCATCGAGCCGGCAGTCATCCATGCAACTGCCAGCCACGGTTATGCCCTTACCGTAGATATAGTGCCCGAACATCAGATGGAGAAAGTGTTGTACGCCGTAGACGAGTTGACCGGTCTCATTGGTGCGGTTGCCCTTATGCGCCCCTCCAAAAGTGTTTCAGACCTTGAGGTTAAATCAGTGAAGAAAAAGTACAAGACATCAAACTTTGCGGCAGGCTGCTCCCGTGAAGTTATTGAACGGGGTGCGGCCATGCTGGGCTGGGAGCTGGATTATCTCATAGAGCAGACCATCCTGGCAATGAGGGAATGTGAGGCTGCCATTGCTATTATGCTGGCATAAAGGTACAATAGATATTACCAAAGTCAATTGCGGCTCAAAGCCTTTGCCTTACAAAAGCCAGCAAGTTCTGACTTCAGGAGGCTTTGGCCTCAAACCAAAATTTATCGTCTTTCAGCCGATAGTAATTGACTTAACACGAACCTGTGAGGTAATATGGAAAAAGTTGCGTTGTTGGAATGTGCCGTATATGAGGTTGACCAGATTGAGAAGACACTGCGTGAGGGGTTTGAGCTTCTGGGCGGGGATAGCTTTTTGCGCCGGCTGATACCTGCGGGCAGCAGTGTTCTTCTGAAACCGAATCTACTTAGTGTGGTTGAGAAGGGCTCAACTGTAATTACACATTTTGCGGTCTTTGAAGCTGTAGTCAGAATCCTTGGTGAGTACAGCGGAAACATATCCTTTGGGGATTCTCCGGGACAGGAGGATACCAGAGTGGCGGCTGAAAAGTCGGGCCTTATGGAAGTGGCGAAAAGGTACGGCGTACAGTTTTGCGATTTTAACGAAGCAGTGCACTGCAAACTTGAAAGCCCTCTGATGTATAAGTACTGGAATATTGCAAGGGGACCATATGAGGCGGACGTGGTCATAACGCTTCCCAAGCTTAAAACCCATGCCATGATGTACTATACGGGAGCGGTTAAAAATCAGTTCGGCTGTATACCCGGAAGTCAAAAGGCCCAGTGGCACACAAAGCTGCCTGATTCAGCCAGCTTTGCAAAAATGCTTCTGGACTTGAATTCCGTCGTCAAAACAAACTTTGCAATACTTGACGGCATAATTGCCATGGAGGGAAACGGGCCAAGGAACGGAACCCCCAAGCAGATGAATACCATAATCATGGGTGAGTCCCTGACTGCTGTGGACTCAACTGCTGTCAGGCTCATAGGCTATAAGGACGTTTTGGCTGTTCCTGTTTTGAAGGCAGCCCAGGCTGCAAATTGGGGAACTGTACTGCCTGAGGAGATAGAGGTTCTGGGGCGGAGTATTGAAGAAATGAAGTGCAGGGATTTCAAACTTTCCAGAAATGCGAAAGTGATAAATTTTCTTACTCCCGGTCTGACAAGCCTTGTATCCACAATGACTGCACCTGACCCGGTTCTGGTGGAAGAAAAGTGTATCGGCTGCAGGAAGTGTCAGGAGGCCTGCCCTGAGAAAGCCAGGGTAATTTCTTTTATCAGGCACAATGGAAAGGTCATACCCAAATGGAATTACAGCAACTGCATAAGATGCTTTTGCTGTCAGGAGCTCTGTCCGAAAGGCGCCATAATCACAAGGGATAAAGCCTTGAGCAGGCTGTTGGGGCTGAATTGACAAAAAATTATGCTTTTTTAGCTGAAAAGAAATTGTTTTGGCAGCCGCCTGTTAAAATTTCCTTGATAATACGTATAAAAATATATATAATTAAGCATAATGACATACAAAAGCGATGATAAAAGCCATGGTTTATAGCTTTCATAAGAGAGCCGGTGTTTGGTGTGAGCCGGTGGAAGTGTGGGCCGGTCCACTTTTTGAGCGTTCAATGAAAAGTTGAAAGGTTTGGTACCCTTTATCGTACTTCTCTATGAGTGGCCGGTGCAGCTTGTGCCGGCAATTTGGGTGGCAACGCGGAATACTTTCGTCCCAGCAGTAACACGGGATGAAGGTTTTTTTATTTTCAGCAGCAGGCATTGCCGGATTAAGCCCGGAGGTTTATTCAATACAAACTTTTCGAAAAATATTAAATAATGAAGATTAGGAGTGTAGTTATGTTGGATTTAAAATTTGTAAGAGAAAATCCTGAAATAGTAAAACAGAACATAAAAAACAAGTTTCAGGACAAAAAGCTTGGTCTGGTGGATGAGGTTATTGACCTTGACTCTGAGTTGAGAGGTGCCAAGCAGGAGGCGGAAGCCTTAAGGGCTGACAGAAACAAGATTTCAAAGCAGATTGGCGGTCTGATGGCCCAGGGAAAAAAGGAAGAAGCAGAAGAGCTTAAAAAGAAAGTCAATGACGAGGCTGCCCGTCTGGCTGAGCTGGAAGTGAAGGAAGCCGAACTCCAGTCAAAGGTTAAAACCATAATGATGACTATACCTAATATTATTGATCCCAGTGTACCCATCGGTAAGGATGACAGTGAAAATGTGGAGGTTGAACGTTTTGGAGAACCTGCCTTAAAAGATTTTGACGTTCCATACCACACTGAAATCATGGAAAAATTGAGCGGGATAGATCTGGACAGTGCAAGAAAAGTGGCCGGAAACGGTTTTTATTACCTGATGGGCAATATTGCAAGGCTGCATTCGGCCGTAATATCCTATGCCAGAGATTTCATGATAGACAGGGGCTTTACATATTGTATTCCTCCTTTCATGATCAGAAGTGAAGTTGTGACAGGCGTTATGAGCTTTGCTGAAATGGATGCAATGATGTATAAGATAGAGGGTGAGGATTTGTACCTGATTGGAACCAGCGAACATTCCATGATAGGTAAATTTATTGACACTATTATACCTGAAAGCACTTTGCCACAGACTCTGACCAGTTATTCACCCTGCTTCAGAAAAGAAAAGGGAGCCCATGGCCTGGAAGAAAGAGGAGTCTACCGCATACACCAGTTTGAAAAGCAGGAGATGATAGTCGTCTGCAAGCCGGAGGACAGCATGGAGTGGTACCAGAAGCTCTGGAAGAACACCGTTGACCTGTTCCGCTCCCTTGACATACCAGTGAGAACGCTGGAATGCTGTTCGGGAGACCTTGCGGATCTGAAGGTGAAGTCGGTGGATATTGAAGCCTGGTCACCAAGGCAGAAAAAGTATTTTGAGGTGGGAAGCTGTTCAAATCTGGGTGATGCTCAGGCCCGCCGTCTGAAAATACGAGTTGACGGTGAAAACGGCAAGTACTTTGCACATACTTTGAACAATACGGTTGTCGCTCCCCCGAGAATGCTCATAGCATTTCTTGAAAACAATCTCAATGCAGACGGCTCGGTAAATATCCCTGCTGCTCTGCAGTCATATATGGGCGGGATGACGGTTATAAAATAAAATTCATATAAAAGTTTTTAAGGGAGCTGCAGCATAAGGCGCTTTTGGAAAGTCTGCCCATGCTGTAGCTCCTTTTTGCGTGCAGTCATCAAAGCAGGATTAAAGCATCTTTTGAAAGTGAAACGGTTTTTTGCTCTGGCCGGAGTTTCCTGAAATATAAAAATTAACAAGATATTCATAACCATAGCCCCAAGGGCATATATATACACTGTAGACATTGCCTGTGCAGCTTTATAAGCCAATTACGGCAAAATGTTGTTTGTCGCACGAAAATACTTGTAATTGGCTTGGCCTGCTTTGCAGTAATTTTGCCTTATTAAAGGGGGGTATATGGTTGAAGGAATATATAGAGGAACGGGTTTTGGAACTCGCAAATTATATTATTGACAAAAAGACTACAGTACGATATGCTGCTAAAAAGTTCGGGATCAGCAAAAGCACAGTCCACAAGGATGTTACCGAAAGACTAGAGAAAATAAATCCTACACTTATGAACGATGTCAGAATCATACTGGAGGAAAATAAGGCAGAAAGGCATATCCGGGGCGGAGAAGCAACAAAGGCGAAGTATCAGAGCAGGTAGGTTTACATAGACAAGGTGTGAAGGAAAAAGCAATAATTTACATAGAGGATGAAGTTTGAAAAGCCGGGTGCGTTAAGCAACCCGGCTTTTGGTTGTTTTGGACTTCTCCCCTGTTAATGTTACTCAGGATAAATAGCAATAAGCCTTCATCGTTTAAATGCACTATTGAAAATAAGCAGGATTTCTTCTGCAAGCACTTCCGCCGGTTTATCAGGTTCATGGTATAGCCAGTATATCAGCAATTGGCTGTAGCCTGCCACATAGAATCTGGTCTGGGTTTTATAGAAGGAATTATTCCCAGTCTCGGCTATGTCATACGTATCGTTTAATATGGTTGTAAACCAGTCGAAAATCAGCTTTTGAAAAAAATTATAAAAGGAATGCTGCTTGTCGTCTCTGAAGGCACTTTTAAAGAACCTTCTGTGCTCCTCGAAGTAATGCAGGATTCTGGGAACCTCTTCAATAGACTGCTGGATCAAGGATTTTCCGGAGGCGGTATCATAATCTATTACAAGCATCTGGGTTACTACCTTATACAGTAAATCGTACTTATCAGTAAAATGATAATAAAATGAATTACGGTTTACCCCTGCTAGATAGGTAATATTTTGCACCCTTATTTTATCAAATGGCATAGCTGTCATCAGATATTGGAATGCTTCGATTATGTCACTTCTGGTTTTGCTTTTTTTGCGTTGACTTTCCACCAATATCACTCCCTGTTGTTGTTTTTTGGACAATTAGAAAAAATTGCCTATTTATTAGTATACTTATTGGGAATATAATACTCAATAGTAAAATAATGTAAATTAAATTAATAAGGGGGGCGATATTTATGTCACATGTATTATTTATCAATGTATTTGGTCACGGGCACATCAATCCCACCATAGGCCTGGTTGAAGAATTGCTTGAAAGGGGAGAAAAGGTCACGTATATAGCCGGGGAAGAGTTCAGAAGCAGGATAGAAAACCTGGGTGCGGTATTTATAGGCTATAAAAATTTTAATGAGCTGGAATTCAATAACGGGGATATCGGCCTGACTGAGATGGAACCTCAATTAATGGAGATTGCCCGGGTTTATATTGGAATAATTGAAACGGTTTTCAGTATTGAGGAGAGGTTTGATTGCATCATATATGACCTGTTGTTTTTTCTTGGCGCTGAAATAGCAAAAGTTTTAAAAGTACCTGCAATAAGTTCCAACTCCACTTTTGCAATTAATGATAAGACCAATTATCTTTCAGACTTTTTTGCCAGGTTCGGCCCTGCTGTGAAAAGACTTCTCAATAATCCGGGCTTTACTCCCGTGGTCAGGCATTTATGGGACAAGTACGGCATAGAGGTGCCGGATCTGTTCAGCTTGCATTCTTTAAAAAATGATATCAATATTGTTTATACTTCGAAATATTTTCAAATTTGCGGGAACAGCTTTGATGAAAGTTATAAGTTCATAGGCCCATCAATTCCGGATAGGAGGGAACCCATGGAACCGGCACTGCTGGAGCATCACAGGAGCAAAACCATCTACATTTCCCTTGGGACGATATTCAACAGGTCTGTGGAGTTTTATAAAAGCTGCCTTGCTGCCTTTGGAGACATGGATGCAAGGATTATCATGTCTGTTGGAAGGAATATAAATATGGAAAGCTTCAGGGATATTCCTGAAAACTTTGTCATTATGGACCATGTACCGCAGCTTGAGGTATTGAAGCATGCAGATTTATTCATCACACACGGGGGTATGAACAGTGCTAATGAAAGCTTGTACTATTCGGTGCCGTTGATTGCGGTACCTCATTTCTTTGATCAGCCCATAGTTGCATACAGAGTTGCCGAACTTGGGGCCGGGATTGTTATTGAAAAGGATAAGGTTTCTCCTGAAAGATTAAAAGAGGCGGCAGTCAGCATTTTTTCCAACAGAGGTTACAGGCAAAACAGCGAGAAGGCAGGGAAAACGCTGAGAGCAGCAGGAGGCTATAAGAGAGGAGTTGATGAGATTTTAAATATTATAAACAGTAGAAAGTTAAACGGAGATCTTATTCTCAGGTAGTCTGCCGGAAAAATTAACCGGCAAATCAAAAAAATTAATTTGGGAGGTATACTTATGAAGAAAAGAATAATATCGGCATTGCTTTGCACAGTATTAATATCTGCCAGTGTTATGGGCTCAGGGGCTTTCGCCCTTGATGTGAAAATCAGCCCTGAAATTCCGGCTTATGTTGATGTGACAAAAGTCACTCCGGCAGACGCTCAAGCAATATATAAGGAAATAAAAGATACTTTGAGCTTTCAGGAATACATACAACGCAACTGGAATAACCTGCCCATAGAAAAGGATATGGATTTGTATAATTCAAAGGAGGCTTGGGTAGGAAAGCCCGGAGATATCCTGATTGCTGCAATTGATCCTGGCAATACCGATATGAATGCAATATCCATGGGCTCCCTTACCACCCATTCCGCGTTTGTGGATTCCGACCCCAAAATGGTTCTGGAGCTTTTCCAGGATGGCATTGAAAACCATGTAAATGACTGGAGAACCAGATATAAAAAAATTCTGGTGGTACGTCCGAAGGTTGATCAAAAAATCATAGCGGATGCCATTGCATACGGGCATACAAGAATAGGCACACCCTTCAGCTATTTTACCAATATGTTCGAGAAGACGAAGATAGATAAGTATTATTGCTCACAGTATGTATGGGATTGTTATGTAAAGAGCGGAGCGGATCTGGACGGAAATGGCGGAAAAGCTGTTTTCCCATACGATTTTTTGAGAAGCGACAAGGTGTCAATCGTATATAAGCAGGGTTAGCTTCGAGCCTTCAACAATAAATCCCCCGCTGTCTGACAGCGGGGGATTTATTGTTCTGGTGCAGACATTGGTTTGACCTCCACAATGCCTAATGGTATAATATTACATACATTACAATATTTACATATAAATGTGAGGATAAATGCAGATTTATAAAAGTTAATTTGAGCCAGGGATTTAAAAAACTGATTCGGGGAGGTGCCAGCTATGATAAGACTAAATATTGATTTGCCTCCTGTTATAGGCTATCTGCATCATGCATATCTGTTGTCTGTTGCCCGGGAACACCCGGACTTCAAGGAATGGTTCAACACGAATTATATACAGATGAAATATTACCCTCAAAGGTATTGGCTCAATTTTCACAGGCTGGATTTGTATGGGGGAGCATTTGACTACTGTCCGCTGCTTGACCTGCAGATGGTAAAAAATGAGTTTTTAAGAATAAATGGTATTGATATTGTGGAATTAGCCG
Organism: Ruminiclostridium hungatei; assembly: GCF_002051585.1. GTDB lineage: Bacteria > Bacillota > Clostridia > Acetivibrionales > DSM-1351 > Ruminiclostridium > Ruminiclostridium hungatei. Next base: position 54,682 of record NZ_MZGX01000014.1, read on the forward strand.
TCAAATATATTGAGCAGGGCTATTATATATGGCTTTATATTGATGAGTTCTATGACCGGAACAGAAGAGCCTATAATACAAGGCATTTCATTCATGAAAACCTGCTGCACGGGTTTGACCCGGATACCCGCTGCTTTTATTCGTCGGGTTTTGATCAAAATCAAAAGTACACTTTTTCCGAGACACGATATCAGGATTTGTCAGATTCATTTAATCATGCCCCGGACAACCTTCACCTGAAAATTTTAAAGCCGAATAGTAATGCTGTATTTAAGCTGGAGCTGGAAAATATCAAAAATACATTGAGTGATTACCTGAACTCCTGCAATACGTCAAAAAGGTCCATAATGTATAATAATCCAACCTCGGACTGTGTATACGGCCTGGAAATCTATAAACATCTGAAAACATATTTTGAAGCCCTTCTTAATGAAAAGACCTACTATGACATACGAATACTGCATATACTCTGGGAGCACAAAAGGTGTATGACCGCAAGGATTGCCTACTTGCATGAAACAAAGCACCTGACCCGGCATGGGCCGATTTTGAATTCCAGCATTGAAATTGAAAACAAGGTGCTGATGCTGAGAAATCTGCAAATGAAATATGAAAAAAACAGGAACAGGGAGCATATTGAGAAGATAATCCGTTCATTGGAGGAAATATCCATTCAGGAGGCCCACACCATAAATGAATTATTGGCAAACATAGTTGAGTAATGGCTTCCATTACCGGTGTAACTTTAAAACATCAAGCACATCTAAAAAATTTTGTCGAAAATGTTACCGGATTGTTGTTATCAAAAAGATTTAGGATTAAAATAAGCATAGCTGGCATAATATAAACAGCGTTTTGCCCGGACGGGAAATGACAGCCCAGGAAAGCTGCAAGACTCAATATAAGTTTTAGATACAAAAAATAATATTTTAAGAAAACGGGAAATAAATTATGAACAATTCAGGCACATTTAATGACGTTGGAACCAATAACAGTACAGACCGCGAAAACTTTTTTACAAATCCCATTCTGCCGGGATTTTATCCCGACCCGTCCATTTGCCGTGTTGGAGAAGACTACTATCTGGTAACCTCCTCCTTTTCCTACTTTCCTGGCATACCTGTCTTTCACAGCAGGGACCTGGTTAACTGGAGACAGATAGGGCATGTTCTGGACCGCCCGTCACAGTTGGACCTGGATGAGGGTAAACACTCGGAGGGGATTTTTGCACCTACCATAAGGTATAATGAAGGAAGGTTCTATGTTATAACCACCAATGTGACCCGGGGCGGAAACTTTATCGTGACGGCCGAAAATCCTTCCGGGCCATGGTCTGAGCCATACTGGCTGGAAAATGCCCCTGGAATAGATCCCTCCCTGTTCTTTGATGATGACGGAAGGGCTTATTATGTGGGAACCAGTGAAGCTTCCGAAGGAGGCAAATATTACGGTGACAATGAAATCTATCTTCAGGAACTGAACCTGAACAGTATGTCCCTAAAAGGCCCCAGGTACGGACTGTGGAGAGGTGCACTGAAAAATGCCGTTTGGTCTGAAGGGCCTCACTTGTATAAGATAGGCGGGGTATATTACCTGATGATAGCTGAAGGAGGAACGGATTATCACCATTCTGTAACCATAGCGCGAAGCCCGCAACTGACGGGGCCTTATGAGGGCAACCCCGGAAATCCTATTCTGACCCACAGGCATCTCGGCAGAAATTATCCCATTGTAAATACCGGACATGCGGATCTGGTGGAGACACAAAATGGGGAATGGTGGATGGTGGCACTGGCATCCAGGCCATATGGAGGTTATTTTAGAAATCTTGGAAGGGAGACTTTCCTGGCTCCTGTAAAATGGGAAGACGGCTGGCCTATAGTCAGTCCCGGTACAGGCAGGATAGAATTCAATTACAAAAGGCCGGTACTTCCGCAAGAGGAGGCGGCAGCTTTTTCCCGGAGAGATGATTTTGACAGCTCCCAGCTTGCACTTATCTGGAATACACTTCGGACTCCCAGATCCAGTTCCTGGAGTTTGACGGAAAGAAGGGGACACTTGAGACTGAGGCTGAGGCCGCAAAAAATTACCGAGAAGGCGAATCCAAGCTTTATAGGCCGGAGACAGCAGCATATGGCATTTGCCGCAGCGGCAGCCATGGAATTTCAACCTGCCCTGGAAGGTGAATCGGCAGGTATAGCCTTAATACAAAGTGATGATTACAATATCCGGTTTGAGTATACCTTGAATGAGGGTAAAAATATCCTGCAGCTTGTCCGCTGCCATGCAGGGACTGAAACGGTAATAGCAGTCCGGGAGATCAAAGGCGGGAGGCTATACCTCAAGGCGGCGGCCCGGGAACAGGAGTTGAGCTTCTACTATGGCCTTGATGAGGAAAACCTTACCAGCCTGGCTGAAAATGTTGACGGAAGGTTTCTGAGCGCTGATGTGGCGGGAGGTTTTGTAGGAACCTATATTGGAATGTTTGCCAGCAGCAATGGAAAAGCCAGCGTGAACCACGCTGACTTTGACTGGTTTGAGTACTGCTGGTGAACAGGAGAATGCTGAATTATGCTGCTGTGCCGGTTTAGGGTGTTTTCATCAAAACCCTGGCCGGCACGGCACAAAGTGCCGGATTACACTAAAATCAAGTCTTTTTGATAAATTCCAGCTTGCATTTCGGGCAGGTTATGCGTATCTTGCCTTTGCCCTTCGGCACTCTGACTTCCTGCTTGCAGCCGGGGCATTTAAAGTACCTGTGGGTTTTGTAAGTGCTCACCCTGCTGCGTTTTTTAAAAAACCAGCCTGCTATGGGATTCCATAGCTTTAAAAAGTAGGTATTTTCCTTCCGGCGGGCGGAGTGATTTTTGGAAAGGGCTCTTAACAGGAACACGAGGAAGGGAAGATACACCAAATAGTTTAATAATCCCAAGGGAAACAAATAGAATATTATTGAGATTAAAAATGAAAGAAACAGCAGCCCCAGTGATAACTGGTCAACACCATATCTTCCATACATAAATTTTCTGAACCAATTCATAAACTGTCCTCCATAAAAAGCTTTTAATATTATAAATTAACTCGTTGTGCCAGTTAAAAATGTGGTAAACAGGCAAAAGCTGCCTGGATGCTGCCCACTCCCGGACGAGCTTCAAATAAATGCTTGTCTCTTAAAGATTTTGTTAATCAGCACAACAGGTTAAATTAATAAGTTTCTTTTCGCAGGTATCAGACTTCCGCTGCAAATCATATTTATTTAATTGTAGTGTTGCGGATAATAATTTTCAAGATAACTCTGAAAAATTCACAATAAGTTTATTTTCTTGATATTTATCAGGGTGTGTGTTAAAATATTATCAATATATTCTCATTGAATATGTTGCCATTTACATAAGCATTCCAAACTCAAAGCCGCTGCTGAGAGTGAGGGGCGTGGCATGAGCAAATCAAGCTGTTATAAGGCTCGTGCCGTAAAAGTTAATATTTATATCGTTCTGCTTACGAGGGTTAGTCCCGAATTAAAAGACGGTACTGTGTGTTTCTGGAGGAATATTTTTTCGGATAAGATAAAAACCCTGTGCCGTTTTTGCGCCCAGGGTTTAATTATTGTCCGGGGGAATATATATTTTTTGGATAAATAATTAGGGCATGGAGTTAAAACATCAGACACGGAGGTACAGTGATGGAGACAAGAATTGCACTGATAGGTATCATAGTTGACGACGTTTCAGCCACAGACAAGCTGAACAGCATACTGCACGACTTTGGGAAATATATAATAGGAAGAATGGGGATACCCTATCGTCAAAAGGATGTATGTATCATAAGCGTTGTGATAGACGCACCCAACGATGTGATAAGTTCGCTTTCCGGGAAACTGGGTATGGTTCCCGGTATCAATATCAAAACTGTCTATTCGAAGGTTTAATTGTATAATTAACGGAGGTTGTAACCAATATGTATAACAGCAAATCAATGGTGGCAACGGAGTTCATTGACCATGAGGAAATATTGAATACACTTGAATTTGCAGGCAAGAACAGGGAAAATACTGCTTTGCTTGAGGAAATACTGGAAAAAGCAGGGCAATTTAAAGGTCTGACATATAAAGAGGCTGCAGTTCTTTTGGAATGTGAGCTTGAAGGGATAAAAGCCAGGATATTCACCCTGGCGGAGCACATAAAGCAGAAGTTTTATGGAAACCGTATAGTGATGTTTGCACCGCTTTATCTGTCAAATTACTGTATAAATGAATGCAGATACTGTCCCTATCATGGGTCCAACAGGCACATAGCAAGGAGGCAGCTCTCACAGGAGGATATCGTGAGGGAGGTAATGGCTCTGCAGGACATGGGACATAAACGTCTTGCTCTGGAGACAGGGGAAGACCCTGAAAACTGTCCCATAGAATATGTACTTGAAAGCATAAAAACCATATACGGCATTAAACATAAAAACGGTGAAATCCGGCGTGTAAATGTCAACATAGCCGCGACAACCGTGGAAAACTACAGGAAGCTTAAGTCTGCCGGAATAGGTACTTACATTCTTTTTCAGGAAACCTACCACAGGCCTACCTACGAAGACCTGCATCCAAAGGGGCCCAAGCACAATTATGCGTATCACACCGAGGCAATGGACAGGGCCATGGAGGCGGGGATTGATGATGTAGGCCTGGGTGTCCTGTTTGGACTGAACCTGTATAAGTATGATTTTGTAGGTCTGCTGATGCATGCCCGGCATCTGGAGGATGCAATGGGTGTTGGCCCGCATACCATAAGCGTTCCAAGAATAAGGCCTGCTGATGATGTGGATATCAGCGAGTATTCAAATGCCATCCCTGATGAAATATTTGAAAAAATCGTTGCAATTTTAAGAATAGCAGTGCCCTATACAGGAATAATCATGTCAACCAGGGAATCGGAAAAGACCCGTGAGGAATGTCTTAAGCTTGGTGTCTCCCAAATCAGCGGAGGTTCCTCAACCAGTGTGGGGGGGTATGCCGAAAAAGAGACAGAAAATACGGCTCAATTTGAGGTTAACGACACCAGAACCCTGGACCAGATAGTCAACTGGCTTATGAGACTAGGGTACATTCCCAGTTTCTGTACCGCCTGCTATCGTGAAGGAAGAACCGGCGACAGGTTCATGAGACTTGTAAAAAGCGGCGCCATTGCAAATGTCTGTCAACCCAATGCCCTTATGACTCTTAAGGAGTATTTGGAGGATTATGCCTCTCCGGATACAAGGAACCTTGGAGAAAAAATGATAGCAGGTGAGGTTGAAACACTTGGAAACCCTGATGTTAAAAGGATTGTGAAAGAACATTTGAATGAGCTTCACAAGGGGAAAAGGGATTTCAGATTTTAACAATATCTTATGCAGCAAGGTTTTATTAAATTTTATATAAAGATTAATTGGCAGCTAAGGGATAAATATTTTGATTGAGTGCATATACAGCACGGATAGGAGATGATTTTTAACATGAGTCTTACCAACACCCCCAGTGCAAACAGGCTTCACATTGCCTTGTTTGGAAGAAGAAACAGCGGTAAATCTTCGTTGATAAATGCCATTACGGGCCAGGATATTGCCTTGGTTTCGGAGGTGGCAGGAACTACAACCGACCCGGTGTACAAAGCAATGGAGCTGCACCCCGTGGGCCCGGTGATGTTTATAGATACTGCCGGCTTTGATGATGAAGGCACCCTTGGAGAAATGCGAATTGAGAAGACTAAAAAAGCTGTTTTGAAAACTGATGTGGCAATAGTATTTTTTTGCGACACCCAGCTTTCACTTGAGAAGGAATGGGTTTCAGAACTGAGAAAGAGGAAGATACCTGTTATCCCGGTAATAAATAAGGCAGATGTTATAGAAAATGCAGCAGAAATTGAAAAGTGTGTAAAAGAGGCGCTGTGTCTTTCGCCAATAATAATAAGCGCCAGGGAAAAAACCGGGCTTGACAGAGTGAGAGAAGAACTGATAAAGGCCGTTCCTGAGGATTTTGAAATAAAGAGTATTACCTCCCATCTGGTAGAGGAAGGCGACCTTGTGCTTCTGGTCATGCCCCAGGACATCCAGGCTCCCAAGGGAAGGCTCATATTGCCGCAGGTTCAGATTATACGGGACCTGCTTGACATTAAGTGTCTGGTGATGAGTGTCACCACAGACAAGCTGGAACAGGCGCTCAAGACATTGGTGCAGCCTCCGAAGCTCATAATAACCGACTCGCAGGTATTTGGAAAAGTATATGCCCTAAAGCCCGAAGAAAGCCTGCTGACTTCTTTTTCCGTGCTGTTCGCAGAATACAAGGGAGATATAGCAGCCTATGTTGAGGGAGCAGGAGCCATAGACAGACTGACGGAAGGCTCGGCGGTTTTAATTGCCGAAGCCTGTACACATGCGCCTCTGAGTGAAGATATAGGGCGTATTCAATTGCCGAGACTGCTCAGGCAAAAGGTTGGAGAGGGCATTACCATTGATATAGTCAGCGGTACAGATTTCCCCAAAGACCTGTCAAAATATTCTCTGGTTATTCAGTGCGGCTGCTGCATGTTCAACAGAAAATACGTACTTACACGTATAGCGGTTGCGCAGGAACAGAATGTGCCGGTTTGCAATTATGGAATAGCCATTGCAAAGATGAGCAACATCCTGGACAAGGTGGCGCTGTAGCAGGAAATAAATGACAAAATGCTTAAATAAACCTTATAACTTATCAAAAGCTTACAAAAATATTGCATAATTAAATTAATATGATAATATAAATAATAGATAAATTTAACTTGAATAATTGTAATATTTTATGTGGTATTTAATATCTATATAAATAATGTACATTCTTGTTAGCTATCAAATTGTTTTAAGGGGAGTTGTTATATTTGGGTTTTGGACAGGATATAGGAATAGATTTGGGAACTGCTACAGTACTTGTTTATATTAAGGGTAAGGGTATCGTTTTGAGAGAGCCTTCCGTTGTTGCCATAGATAAGAATACAAATAAATTATTGGCGGTAGGTGAAGAAGCCAGAAGAATGCTGGGCAGAACCCCCGGAAATATAGTTGCCATAAGGCCTTTGCGGGAGGGTGTCATATCCGATTATGACATTACCGAGCGAATGCTGAAGTATTTTATAAACAAAGTCACTGGAAGCAGGAGATTCTTCAAGCCGAGGATAATGGTATGTGTACCCAGCGGTGTTACCGAGGTTGAGAAGCGTGCCGTCATAGATGCCTCCATGCAGGCCGGGGCCAGAAAAACCTACCTGATTGAAGAACCGATAGCTGCGGCCATTGGTGCAGGTATTGACATAGCAAAGGCTTGTGGAAGCATGGTTGTTGATATGGGCGGAGGTACCACAGATATAGCCGTCATATCTCTCGGCGGAACTGTTGTGAGTACTTCCATAAAGGTTGCCGGAGACAAATTTGACGAGGCGATTGTAAGGTATATGCGCAAAAAGCACAATATAATGATAGGCGAAAGAACTGCCGAGGAGCTCAAAATCAACATTGGCACAGTTTTCCCCAGAGTTCAGGAAGTGACTATGGACATAAGAGGGCGAAACCTGATTTCCGGTCTCCCGAAAACCATAACCATATCGTCCACTGAAATGATGGAGGCGCTTGAGGAACCTATCTCCAGTGTTGTTGAAGCCGTTCACTCGGTATTGGAGCGCACGCCGCCGGAATTAGCCGCCGACATTAGCGACAGGGGTATAGTGATGACCGGGGGAGGAAGCCTGATATACGGACTTGATAAGCTCCTTCAGGAAAAAACCGGTATAAATGTCATCATAGCGGATGATTCCATATCCTGTGTGGCGCTGGGAACAGGGAAGGCGCTGGACAACATAGAAGCAATTGAAGAAACCGCCTTGTCTGAAAGCAGGGGCAACAGGAGGTAAATTGAATATATGAAGAGTTGGCTTTGGAAATATAAGCCGGCTCTTTTTTATATAATTTGTATTAAGTAAACATGGCATAATACCGATAATTAATTGATGACTTTTATACGAGGAGATTTCTCATGATTAGAGGTTTATATACTTCTGCATGGAGTATGATTGCAAACAGCAAAAAGATGGATGTCATTACAAATAACCTGGCCAATGTGAATACCGCAGGTTACAAAAAGGACACCGTGGTTTTTGAAAGCTTTCCGGAGCTTTTGACCAAGAGGATCAATGATTCCAAAAATTCGTCCAATATTGGTTCTATGGAGCTTAGCAGCGATGTGGGTGAGATATATACATATTTTACTCAAGGCCAGTTAAACCAGACCAACAACAGGATGGACATTGCCATAAGCGATGACAACAGAGGTGAGAAAGCAAGTCCGGCTTTTTTTGCAATCGGTGTGCTTGACCCTTCGGATAACAACAATATAAAAGAGTACTATACAAAGGACGGCTCCTTTGTGTTAAATTCAAATAACCAGTTGGTTACCAGGGACGGTAATTTCGTTCTGGGGCAGAATGGCCCTGTAACACTGGAACCTGGTGAATTTGCTGTAGATGACAGCGGAAATATCGTTCAAAACGGTGTTGTAATAGATGCACTCAGGATAACTCAGTTCAGTGATGCCACACAGCTTCGCAAATTCCGGGACAACCTGATAGAGAATTCCGGAAGTGAAACCTCGGCTTTTACCGGGAAGGTTATGCAGGGCTTCAGTGAGGAATCAAATGTTAACGTTATAGATGAAATGGTAGATATGATTACTGTAATGAGGGCATATGAAGCAAACCAAAAGCTGCTTCAGTCTCAGGATTCCCTGCTTGAAAAGGCTGTTAATGAAGTGGGAGTTGTAAGATAAGAAATGTCTTTGTGATTTTTTTATGAATTATTTGAGGCTTGCCAACAGGTACATGGACACTATTAATTGGAACAATGTACACTTATGTTTCCTTCAGGAGGATTAAAACTATGATGAGAGCTTTATGGACAGCGGGTTCAGGTATGAAAGCCCAGCAGTTTAATGTGGATGTGATTTCAAATAACCTGGCCAATGTGAATACAACCGGCTATAAAAAAGAAAGAGCAGAGTTTAAAGATCTCCTGTATGAGACAATGAGCAGGGCATATGTGCTGGACAGCAGCGGAAAGCCTGTGAACTTACAGGTTGGACATGGAACTGCTGTAAATGCTACCGTTAGAAATTTTGAGTCGGGCAATGTTGACAAAACCGATTCACCGTTGGATTTTGCCATAGAGGGAGAAGGCTTCTTCACCATACTAGGTTCTGACAGTGTCATAAGATATACCAGAGACGGTTCCTTTAAAATAAGTGTTACAGAGGATGGAATGAGAAAGCTGACAACCTCCGACGGATATTCAGTACTGGATGATACCGAACAGGAAATTGTTTTTGATTCAGATGTGGACATAACAAGCCTGATAGTGGATTCACAGGGGCAGATCAGCTATAAGAATGCGGAAGGTGAGACAGTTGCCATGGGACAGAATATGGGACTGGTCCACTTCCCAAACAAGTATGCCCTGGAGGCGGTGGGAAAGAATCTGTTTGAGAGGAATTCAGCAACCGGAGAGCCTGTTCAGGCAAGTCAGGATACAACCGGTAAAAGCACTATCTCACAGTACTATCTTGAAGCCTCAAATGTATCGGTGGTGGATGAAATGGTAAAGCTTATAGTAGCCCAGAGAGCGTATGAGGTCAGTTCAAAAGCCATACAGCAGTCTGACGATATGCTTCAGATAGCAAATAATCTTAAGAGATAAGCAGTATTAAAGGAATCAGTTCATATATAAAGAATAAAGGTATAAAGGATAAAGTCAAAATACCATTCTTGGTGTGAAATATTTGTTTTTGCACACGGACAGGAGAATTTCATGGGAATAGGCGGAATAGATGTAAATGCCAAAAGCCTGGTTGACAGTGCACAGGTTAATCGAACCGGAGCAAAAGCTGACAGCTTTGAGAAACGATTGAAGGAAGCAGCCCAAAAAGGTGACGACGCGCAATTAAAGCAGGTCTGCAAAGAGTTTGAAGGTATTTTTCTGAATATGATGTACAAGCAGATGAAGGCTACAGTACCAAAATCCGATTATTTGCAGAGCGATTACGGTACCGAAATGTACGATACCATGATGGATGAAACTCTTGTGGAAGTTATGTCACAGAAGGGCATCGGATTGGGGGACTATATGTACAAGCAGTTGGCAAGGCAGTATTTAAAGACCGACAGTTCGGAAGAAGCTTCCGGAGGAGTGGTTGATGAAAAAAAGTAATCATAAATTGATTATAATTATAGTTCTGATTGGGTTATTGACATTGTCCTTCATATTCTTTCATGCAGGACAATTTTTATTTTTCAGGGAAAACTTGCAGCCGGCAGGAGCGGATACCACGGCCGGGGACACGGAAAGCGGAGATTTGCCTTCCGGCAGGACAGACCCTCTGCCATTGGAGTATAAACATATTTCTACCGTTATCAGCGGGTATAGACAGGAAATATTTACACTGGAGTTTGATCCCTCGGACCACAGGATTGAATTCAAGCCTGTTTTATCCTATGACAATGTATTTGGCTTTGAGAAACTATCTGAAATTTCCGCGAGAACAGGTGCATATGCAGCCATAAACGGGGGCTTTAGCTATGAATATGGGGATCCGGTGGGAATGGCTGCGGTGGATGGGAAACTGCTGATGGCTGCAACGGGCTATGATCCGGTGTTTATTATGGACAAGTCAGGGGCGAGGTTTGAAAAAATTACTTCTGTAATGTCATTTTTATTTAAAAATGAAAGTATAAGTATAAATAAGCTGAACCGTTCGGGGAAGGATGGAAATATAATACTGTACACAAGTGATTATGGCTCTACAAACAGGGCGGAAGTCAAAAACACTTCCGTACGGGTCCGGAACGGTATTGTAACAGATGTATATTATGATGCGGTTCAGGTGGGACTGACAAAGGACACCCAGCTTGTCAGTTTTTTCGGGAAAAAGGCCACACTGCCCGGAGAACTGGGAATAAAAGCCGGTGACCCATTGAGTATAAAAATACTGCCCGACCTTGGAACTGCATATCAGGCCTTCAGCTTCGGCAGCATGCTGGTCAAAGGAGGCAAGGCGGTTGTTCCCGAAAATGACAGGTGGGCAGGTACTTTGCTGAACAGGGACCCGAGAACTGCGGTAGGTATAATGGCCGACGGCCGCCTGTTGCTTATTGTAGCCGACGGAAGACAGCCGGGCTACAGTACCGGACTCACCGGCAAGGAACTTGCAGAGTATATGATAAAGCTGGGTGTAGAAGAGGCCGCCATGCTGGATGGGGGAGCAAGCTCTCAGATGCTTGTGGAGGGAACCCTTAAAAACAGGCCTTCGGACAGAGGAATGGAGCGCCCTGTGGCATCTGCCTTCATAATAAGAATAAAGGACGGGCCATAAATAAATTTATTTTCAACTTTAAAAAGGATTTTTAAAGTTGCTGTAGAATATATTACCAGGTCATAATTTATGCTTCCGGCTATTTGGAAAAAGCCGGTGCATTCAACAATTAAATCGAGAGGTGCCGGATTATGCTTGATATTAAACAGATAAAAGAAATTCTTCCCCACAGATACCCGTTTTTACTGGTAGATAAGATAATAGAATTGGAGCCTGGAAAAAAAGCTGTAGGAATAAAGAATGTTACTGTGAATGAGCCATTTTTTCAGGGGCATTTTCCTGAGTTTCCCATAATGCCCGGAGTGCTTATTGTGGAAGCCTTGGCGCAGACAGCGGGAATAGCGGTTGCAGTGCTGGAGGAGAACAAGGGCAAGCTTGGAGTTTTTGCCGGTATTGACGGGCTTAAATTCAAGTACCAGGTACAGCCTGGAGATGTGCTGAGGCTTGAGGCCGAAATACTGCTGACGAAGCTGGGGGTAACCAAGGCCAAGGTCAGGGCGGCGGTGGGCGATAAGGTTGCCGCGGAGGGAGAAATAAAGCTTGCAATGACCAAGGGCTGAATATATGGGTAAAGGCCAAAAATAATTAATTCAATTTTATAGTTGTGATAGTGCTCGAGTATAAATAGAATCAATGGGAAGCATGCTTAAAAGAACTTACTGAAATTGTTGCGAATCTTATAATTTCAGTAAGTTCTTTGTGTGCAGCCATAGATTTTATTCTGTACGGGAGTACCAATAAATATATTGTAATTGAATTATTTGTTTGCCCTCAGATTCAGAAACATTTCGCCGCATCTCACTATGTCTCCCGCTCCCATTGTAAGTATGAGATCCCCGGATTCTGCATTTTTGTCCAGAAACTGAGCTATCTCCTGAAAGTCTCCCATATACAAGGCATTACCGCCCTGCTCGCATATTTTTTCAGCCAGCATTCCGGAGTGAACGTCTCCCGGATCCTTCTCCCGGGCGGCGTAAATATCTGTAACTATAATGTTGTCAGCATTTCCAAAGGCCTGGGAAAATTCATCCATAAAGGCTTTTGTCCTGGTATAGGTGTGAGGTTGAAAAACACACCAGATTTTATTGTGTACCGTATTGGCCGCAGCATTCAGTGTTGCTTTTACTTCCGAGGGATGATGGGCATAGTCATCAACTACCTTTATGTCGTCAACCAGACCCTTGAGCTCAAATCTCTTATGACTGCCTCCGAACTTCAGGAGGCCGGCGGCAATGTCCTCCATGCTGCAGCCGCAGGTATGGCATGCAGCTATGGCAGCAAGTGCGTTGCTGGCGTTGTGCGGTCCGGGTACGGAGAGAGAAACAGCGCCCAGCAGGCTTCCTTCCTTGAAGACTTCAAAGGATGCGCAGCCCGACTGATTGTATGTGATGTTTTTGGCTGTCCAGGTGGCCTGGGGATTCTTTACACCGTAAGTAATCTTGTTGCAGTTTTTGCCGCTGATGACCGAAAGAGTATTTTCATCATCGGCGCAGGCTATAACATAGCCGTCAGGCGGAACCAGGGAAATAAATGTGCCGAAGGTGTCCTTTATATGCTGTAAATCTCTGAAGTAGTCCACATGGTCTACTTCAATGTTTAATATAACAGCCATAAAGGGAAAGAATTTTAGAAAGCTGCCGTAATATTCACAGGCTTCGGTTATAAAATACTGTGAGTTGCCAATCCGCGTATTGCCGCCGATACAGTCCAGCTCCCCTCCTATATGTGCCGTAGGATCGGTTCCGGCTTCAAGCATTATTGTTGTAATCATAGAGGTGGTGGTGGTTTTTCCGTGGGTTCCTGAAACTGCTATGCCGAAAGAATGGCGCTTCATAATAAGTCCCAGCAGCTCCGCCCTGTCAATTACCGGAATGCCCGATTGCCTGGCACGGAGCATTTCAGGGTTATCCTCCTTTACAGCTACCGTAAAAACCACCAGATCCGGATTTGCAATGTTTTCGGAACTGTGGCCTATGAAAATCTGCGCTCCTTTATTTTCAAGCTTCTGAGTTGCTTTTGAAGATTTTATATCCGAGCCGGATACCTTGTAACCCTGGCTCAGCAGTATTTCTGCCAGGCCACTCATGCTTGAGCCGCCTATGCCTATAAAATGTACGTATTTAATATTTTCGGAATCTAAAAGGTTTAAACAATTAATCAAAAGAAAACACTCCTTTGTGATATTACTATATATACTATTAAACTCGATTAAAGAGAGTTCACTGCACTATAAATTATTGCCAATTGAATTCCCGGACATAAAAATAATACCTTATTTTCTTCCAAATGTAAAAGGAATAAAATTGTGCGCCGGCAGGAAAAATATATGGTGGTAATATTATATGACCTGTAATTTAAAAATATTTTTTAAATATCCCATATAATTATATTTTTCCGAATATTAATAACAATTTGAGTTTTATTATTCTATGTTTTATTGTATAATGATTATTAATGTAAAAATATTGTGGGGAGATAACATGGATAAAATCCAAAGAAATGAAAGACTTGCGGTAATCATCAAAACCTTGTGCGATCATCCGAATAAGGTTTTTACCCTGGGGTATTTCTCTGAAATGTTCGGCTCGGCCAAATCTACAATCAGCGAAGACCTGGACCTGTTGCAAAAGACCTTTGACAAAAACAAGCTGGGAAATATCTGCACTATTTCAGGAGCTTCCGGCGGAGTGAAATATGTGCCTTATATAAGTGAAAAGGATATGCAGATAACTTTGAAAGAACTGTCCAGGGAGCTTTCGAATCCTGAGAGGGTTTTGCCGGGAGGCTATCTGTACATGCTGGACATCATATATAATCCGCAATGGGTTAACAAGATAGCTATGATGTTTGCCAGCAGGTTTTCGCAGCTTGAGCTGGACTGCGTAATAACAGTTGAAACAAAAGGAATTCCGCTGGCATTTGCTACTGCCCAATATCTGGATGTACCGCTGGTGATTGTGCGTCATTACAATGAAGCAACAGACGGTGCATCGGTAAACATAAATTATGTATCGGCTTCGGCTAAGAAGATTCAGACGATGGTACTGCCAATGAAGTCGTTGAAAAGGAATTCCAAACTTTTGTTTATTGATGACTTCATGAAGGGCGGTGGAACCTCCAAAGGCATTATCGAGATGGCAAACCAGTTTGACAGTGAAGTTGTGGGCATCGGCGTCCTTATTGAAACAAATCAGCCTAATAAGAAGCTGGTGGGAAACTATTACTCACTGGTAACCTTAAATGCCGATTTGCAGGAAAATACCACTATTGATATAAAGCCAAATATATAGCTGCATGGAAACTATGGAAGTATTATTTAATTAAACCTTAATTATTTGCCTGCTTTGCAAATGATTAAGGTTTTTTCAGTTTGAAGACCTAAAGAGGCAGTTTAAAATAACAGTATTAAAGCCCGGTAACACGCTGTTATAAGGAAAAAGTCGAATATACCTGTAAAATAAACAAAAATAATGTAAAAATATACGCAAAAAAGCAGGAATATTTACCAAAATGGCGAATACTTATATTAACTTAAAATATTTCTTGGAGGGTTCGTCATTATGGAGATTACAGACATAAGGATCAGAAAGATTGATACCGAGGGAAAAATGAAGGCAGTTGTTTCAGTTACTTTTGATAATGAATTCGTAGTTCATGACATCAAAATAATTGAAAGCCAAAATGGATTGTTTATAGCGATGCCCAGCAGAAAGACACCGGATGGTGAATTCAGAGATATAGCTCATCCAATTAACGCAACTGCTAGAGAAAAGCTCCAAACTGCAATTTTGGCCAGTTTTGAGAGTTCATTACAAGAGTAATCCAAGAAAACTAAAAGGATACTTCAAGGAGTATTCTTTTTTTTGTGAAAAAAAGTTGATAAAATTTTTATATAAGATAAATAAATAATATTATAATAAATTTTGTTAATGTTAATGGGTTGAAATTATTTGATAAAAATGAGAGAATATAACCTGTAAAATACAGTGGGGGCTTTGATAATGATAAAGATTTTGGGATTAGTTATATCCGACAATAATAATAGTGCTTTTAAATCAAAAAGCATGAAGGAAAGCCATAATGTATTAGGACAAAGTATTCAGCAATGGTCAGCCTCAAGCATGACAGGCATTACAACTGACATACAGGCCATTACATTTGAAGAATTGGAGAAATTCAGACAACTGGTTGGCAAAGCTGATATGGTTGTTATTAACTGGGCGGATCAACCTTTAATAGCTTCCGAAACCATTCAAGGCCTTCTGGACAGGCATAAAACGGAAGGAAACAGCGCATCGGCCATATTTGGAAGTTGCCGGAGAGAAGCCATAAGTGAAGCAGCAATCTATATTTTTAATAGCAGTGAGTTGACGGCAAAACTGGATGCATTGGATGTTCTGAACCTTTCTAGGGAAGTATTAAAACAAATTTTTCTTTCATTAAAAGATACCAATAAAATTTTATCAGAGGATTATAGGGAATTCCTGGCTGTGACTGACAGGATAGCACTTGCGGAAGCTGTTTCGGTGCTTAGAGACAGAATCCTCGGGGAAATAATGCTTTCAGGCGTTACAATTATGGATCCTGCATCAACCTATATTGATGCAAATGTTTATATAGGAGAGGACACTATCATCCTTCCAAATACCATACTGGAAGGTAACACGGCTATTGGCGAGGACTGCACAATCGGGCCGAATTCAAGGCTCTCAAACTGTAAAATCGGAAATAATGCAGAGGTGGTCAATTCAGTGGCAATTGACAGTTCCGTGGGAGACCAGACCCATGTGGGACCTTTTGCATATCTGAGACCGGGCAGTATGATTGGAAGTAATGTTAAAATAGGCGATTTCGTAGAAATTAAAAAGGCCGTTATAGGTGACCGTACCAAAATATCACACCTTACCTATGTGGGTGATGCCGAAGTGGGATCAAATGTAAACATCGGCTGCGGCGTTGTATTTGTGAATTACGACGGCAAGCACAAGAACAGGACTGTCGTTGGAGACAATTCCTTCATAGGCTGCAATACAAATCTCGTTTCACCGGTGGTTGTTCATAAGGATGCTTATATAGCAGCAGGTTCTACTATTACCGACGAAGTACCTGAGAATTCCCTTGCAATTGCAAGAGAGCGTCAGGTTATAAAGGAAGGCTGGGTAATAAAGAAAAATATGAAACGCTAATAAAAATATACCATAAATAAGTGTGATAAAAAAAGGAGAGTTGAAATGAATTTGCATGGTAAGGACATAAAGATATTTACAGGAAACTCCAACAGGCAATTGGTAAATGAAATTGCTGAAAAAATCGGTATTCCTGTAGGTGTTGCGAGTGTTGGATGTTTTAGTGACGGGGAAACTGCGGTAAACGTCGGAGAAGTTGTAAGAGGTTCTGACGTATTTATTATTCAATCAACCTGTCAGCCTGTAAATGATAACCTGATGGAACTTCTTGTAATGATAGACGCCGTAAAAAGAGCGTCTGCAGGGAGGATAACCGCAGTAATACCTTACTTCGGCTATGCCAGACAGGACAGAAAGGCCAGAGCCAGAGATCCAATATCAGCAAAGCTGGTTGCAAATCTTTTAACTATTGCCGGAGCCGACAGGATTCTGACCATGGATCTGCATGCTCCTCAAATTCAGGGGTTCTTTGACATTCCGGTTGACCATCTGCTGGGAGTACCCATTATAGCTGAATATTTTAAGGAGAAGTTTGCCGGGGAGGACGATGTTGTAGTGGTATCTCCGGACGTGGGAAGCGTTACCAGATCCAGGAAGGTGGCCGAGAGGCTTGATTGTCCGCTGGCCATTATAGATAAGCGGCGTCCCAAGGCAAATGTATCAGAAGTAATGAACATTATCGGTGATATCAGGAATAAGAAATGTATTCTGGTGGATGACCTTATGGATACCGGAGGAACAATAGTAAATGGTGCAAATGCCCTGATGGATGCAGGTGCCAAGGAAATTTATGCCTGTTGTACCCACGCAGTGCTGTCAGGACCGGCAATCCAGAGGATTCAGGATTCTGCCATAAAAGAGCTGGTTGTACTTAACACTATCACACTTAATGAAGATAAGAAAATAAACAAAATAAAGGCTTTATCTGTAGCAGGAGTTTTTGCGGAAGCCATTGAGAGAATTTACGGAGACATATCCATAAGCACGCTTTTCACTCAAATATAGCTGTTAAAGAATCCGAGATTGAATGAAGTAATTAATATCATAACATTTGAGAAATACTATGGGGCGGTTCGGTTTTTTGAACCGCCCTTTTAGACTTGGTTGTCATAAATAGTTTGTATAATGAATTTGACGGGTAATATAATGAATAGCTGGTGTGCATGACAAGTGCAGCTTGCCGGACAGGAGGAAGCCTTGGGAGATATTTTTTTAATTGCCGGACTGGGCAATCCGGGATCAAAGTACGATAATACCAGACATAATGTAGGTTTTGATACAATTGACTACCTTTCGGGAAAACTTAATATAAAGCTGTCCAAAATAGGCTTTAAGGGAGTATATGGGGAAGGGGAGCTGGACGGTGTCAGGGTGATTCTGCTAAAACCCCAGACGTATATGAATCTCAGCGGCGAAAGTATCAGGGATGTTTCCTCATGGTTCAAGCTGCCTGTGGAAAAGCTTGTGGTCATATATGATGATATTGATTTGGAGCCCGGAAAAATCAGAGTGAGAGCCAAGGGGAGTTCTGGAACCCATAACGGTATGAAATCCATAATTTACCAGTTGCAATCGGACAATTTCCCGAGAGTGCGTATAGGCATAGGCCGTGCACCTGAAAAGTGGGACCTTGCGGATTATGTCCTCAGCAAGTTCTCCAGGGAAGACCGGGAGGTTATAAACGAAAGTGTGGCAAGGGCGGCTGATGCGGCCATGGCCATAGTTCGAAGCGGTGTTGAAAAAGCCATGAACAGCTATAACAAGTAATGGAGGAAGAAATGGATTTATTTGCTGACCCACTTTTAAGGCTTGACGAATACAAGGCACTGTTGGAGGAGATAAGGGAAAACAGGGTGCCTGTATCCGTACTCGGGCCTTCCGATTCTCAAAAAGTTCATATTGTATACTCCATGCTTACACACTTGCAAAGAAAAGGCCTGTATGTTACTTATAATGAAATGCAGGCCAGGAGGGCCTACGAGGATTTCCAACTATTCCTGGGGGAGGATGTGCTGTATTTTCCTCCAAAGGAAACCATGCTGTATAATGTAGAGGCCAGGAGCAATGACCTGATTTATCAAAGAGTCAGAACCCTGCTGCGCTGTGTTAAAAATGACTACAGGGTTATTGTGCTTCCGGCTGAGGCTCTGATTCAGATGATAGCGCCATTGGAACTGTTTGCCGGAGGAATTATTGAAATTGAGCTGGGAAAGCAGCTTGTGCTGGAAGAAGTTGCAGCAAGGCTGGTTCATAATGGCTATGAGAGGGTGGAAATTGTAGAGGGCAAGGCTCAGTTCGCCATACGCGGAGGTATAATAGACATTTATGCCGTAAACTATGAGCACCCTCTTCGTATAGAACTTTTTGACACGGAAGTGGATTCCATCAGATATTTTGATGAGACCTCCCAGAGGTCCACCGATTCGGTGGAAGCCTGTGTGGTATCACCTGCCCGGGACGTGGTTTATGAGGCGGGAGCAACTGACAGTATAACAGCCAGGGTAAAGAAGGAATTGAAAGATTATGTTAACAAATTGAATAAAAAAGGAAATTCAGAAGCAGTATCCAATATTGTGCGCAGAGTGAATGAAGACCTGGAAAATATGGCCGAGGATCATTACTTTGCAGGAATAGACAGGTACCTTCCATATATTCTGGAGAAGCCGCAGTCCATACTGGATTACATCACCGGGGAACCGGTGATTGTTCTTGACGAAACCGTCAGGATTTCTCAAAGGATCGAGAATGTTTCCCTGGAACAGGAGGAACTGGCAAAAAGCCTGCTTGAAAAGGGTACGATGCTGCCGGGGGGAGCCAGTTGGACCCACGGCTTTGACGAGATACTGAATAAGATAAGAACCTTCAGATCGGTCACGCTGGCAGCCATAGCTTCGAATAATTCACTCCTGCGTCCCGCGGTCCAAATATCCATACCCTGCAGGCAGGGGAGCTCCTATCAGAATCACATGGAACTGCTTATAAATGACATACGGCTCCTGAAGGACAGAAACTGCAGGATAGTGGTTTTGTCGGGCCCCAGCGGAAGAGGTCACAGGCTGGTGGAAACGCTGGCTACAAATGACATAATGTCAAACTACTCCGATGTTTATCAAAAAGATATACAGGAAGGTGAAGTGGTTGTAACCCGGGGCAGCCTGCAAAAGGGCTTTGAGTATCCGACCATCGGCTTTGTAGTCATCAGCGACAAGGAGGTTTTCGGCCAGGACAAACGGATTAAAAAGGCCCGGTCAAAGCACGACGGCAAAAAAATAAAGGCTTTTTCCGACCTGAATGTAGGAGATTTCGTAGTGCATCAGGCACATGGAATAGGTCAGTATATCGGAATAGAGAAGCTTGCAGTAGGTGAAATAAAACGTGATTACCTGAAAATACGCTATCAGGAAGGAGCCTTTCTATACATTCCCACAAATCAGCTTGACCTGATTCAGAAGTATATAGGAACCGAGGGGAAGACTCCCAAGGTAAACAAGCTTGGGGGCTCTGAATGGGCCAAGACAAAAAGCCGTGTTAAGGAATCTCTCCGGGAGCTGGCAGGAGAACTTATCAAGCTGTACGCAAAGCGCAAGGCGGAAACAGGGCATGCCTTTGCAATGGATACTGTCTGGCAAAGGCAGTTTGAAGAACTGTTTCCCTTTGATGAAACCGATGACCAGTTGAAATGCATAGATGAGATAAAGAAGGATATGGAATCTGCAAGGCTGATGGATAGGCTGCTTTGCGGAGATGTGGGGTATGGCAAGACGGAGGTGGCCATAAGAGCGGTTTTCAAGGCCGTAATGGACGGAAAACAGGTTGCGTATCTGGTTCCCACCACCATTCTGGCACAGCAGATATATGAGAACTTTAAAAAGAGGATGACGGATTTTCCCATGACCGTGGATGTGTTGAGCCGTTTCAGGACGGCAGCGGAGCAGAAAAAGATAGTTAAGTCTGTGAAAACCGGCAATATTGATATTCTGGTGGGAACTCACAGGCTGCTGCAAAAGGATATAGAGTTTAAAGACCTGGGACTTCTGGTGGTGGATGAGGAACAGCGCTTCGGCGTCACTCACAAGGAGAAGCTGAAAGCCATAAAGCCCAATGTTGATGTGCTTACCTTAACAGCCACACCTATTCCCAGGACTCTTCACATGTCACTGGTGGGTATCCGTGACATAAGTGTGCTGGAGGACCCGCCGGAGGAAAGATATCCTGTGCAGACTTATGTAATGGAACATAATGCAGAATTGATACGAGACGGCCTTGTAAGGGAACTGGCAAGAAACGGACAGGTTTTCTACCTCTACAACAGGGTCAGGGGTATAGAATTAAAGGCTGAGGAGCTGAAGCGGCTTGTGCCTGAAGCCAGAATAGCCACAGCCCATGGACAGATGAATGAAAAAGAGCTGGAAGATGTCATGTACAGCTTTATAAACGGTGAATTTGATGTGCTGGTTTGTACCACCATAATTGAGTCCGGGCTTGATATGCCCAATGTCAATACGATTGTGGTTGAGGATGCGGACAGAATGGGGCTTTCACAGCTATATCAGATTCGTGGACGTGTGGGCCGCTCCAACAGGCTGGCCTACGCCTATATAACCTATAGAAAGGACAAGGCACTGTCTGAAATTGCCGAAAAGCGGCTACAGGCGATTAAGGAATTCACCGAATTTGGTTCGGGCTTCAGAATAGCCATGAGAGACCTGGAAATCAGAGGGGCAGGAAACCTTTTGGGCCCTGAGCAGCACGGGCATATGGAAACGGTGGGTTACGAGATGTACTGCAAGCTGCTGGAGGAGGCCGTGCACGAGATAAGCGGTGATTCGGCAGCGCCCCTTGATGAGGAAATGTCCATTGATATCAATGTAAGCGCATATATTGATGATGAATATATCAGTTCGGAAGAACTAAAAATTGACATGTATAAAAAGATTGCAAATATACAGAATGAAAATGATGTAATTGATATCAGGGATGAATTGATAGACCGCTATGGGGACATTCCGGAGGAAGTTGAGAGCCTGATGGATATTGCATATATAAAGGTACTGGCCCGGCAATGCAGTTTCTCCAGTATTACGCAGAAGGAGGAAACGGTTATTTTCCAACTGAATAAATCTGCGGTGGCTCTTCCAATGTATCTTGGCAAGCTCATGGACAAATACCCCAGGAGGATAATGCTCAATGCCGGAAGCAGTCCGTATATAAGCTTCAGACTGAATAATACCGCCGGCAGAGAAATTTTGGCAAATATTAAGATTTTATTACATGACATTATTAAATTGCAGTCTGACCAATAATTGAATATAATTGTAACAGTAGTGTTTTGCAAAAGTTAAGTTTGTACAAGCATTGTTTACTAATACAAAACGGGGAGCGATTACCTTTGGAAAATGAAAATGCAATTGTAAAAAAGAAATCAAAAGGCCTATTAATAGGTATCATTGCTGCAGCAGTAATCATTATAGCAGCCGCAGCGGTTCTCTTTGTACTCAAGCCGTGGTCAGTAGATGTAGCAACAGTCGATAATTTAAAAGTTACAAAATATGAGTATACTTTTTTTACTAAATTTGGTATGAACCAGTTTATTTCAACTAACAACCTCACAACCACAACAACGCCCGAGACCTACAAGTGGGATACCAAAAAGGGCACCGAGACAGCAAAGGATGCAGTAAAGAAAAGTACTTTAGAGCAGATACAGGAATTCAAGATTCAGCTCATAAAGGCAAAGGAAGCAGGATATAAGCTTGATTCCAAGGATTTGGAAAATATAGACGCAGCAATTAACGAGCAGATTACCAACTATGGCAGCAGAAATGCTGCTGAAACCGGAGTGAAAAACGATTACGGTGTTACCTTGTCCGAGTTGAAGGACATATACAAGGATTTGACACTTGCACAAAAGTACCGTGATTCCATTACAAGCAAAGTAATAGTTTCTGATGACGATGTCAAGAAGTATTATGATGACAACAAGACGAATTTTGACAAGGTTACTGTAACACATATCCTTATTTCTACTCTTGACAGTAACACTCAGGCTCCTGTAAGTGCAGGAAAAAAAGCAGAGGCCAAGAAAAGGGCTGATGAGCTCCTTGCCAAGGTCAGGGCAGGAGAGGATATCACGGCTTTAGCCGAGGCAAATTCTGAAGATCCTGGTGTTACCCAGAACAAGGGCGAATATACCTTTGGAAAAGGGGAAATGGTACCTTCCTTTGAAGAGTGGGCCTTTAAGGATCATAAGGCAGGGGATTCAGATATAGTGGAATCCGACTACGGCTATCATGTAATGCAGTTCCATAAAAGAGTTCCAACTCCTTTTGATGATTTGAAGGAGAATATAAAGTCATCACTTCTGGCACAGAAGCAAAGCGAAGAATTTACCAAGAAGATTGATGAACTTAAGAAAGACAACAAGTATGCCATAAAGACAAAGGATGATGTTATCGCCAAGGTTGACAAGACTCTTTACAAAATATAAGGTTTGTCAATATTGTTAACACATATGGGTCAGTAAAAAGAATCACGCAAGTGATTCTTTTTTTATTATTTAACCTGCCTTTCCAATAATGTATAAAAAATCATCAACTTTACAATACTATGACTAAAATAACCTATTAAGGAGGTAATATAATTTGAAAGCAACTGGAATAGTTAGACGTATTGACGATTTAGGTAGAGTTGTAATACCGAAGGAAATAAGAAGAACCCTGAGAATCAGGGAGGGTGATCCCCTGGAGATATTTACCGACAAGGAGGGGGAGGTAATTCTTAAGAAGTACTCTCCAATAGGTGAATTAAGTGACTTTGCAACTCAGTATGCGGAATCACTGCATAAAACCAGCGGACACATTACCTGTATTACTGATAGAGACACTGTTATTGCTGTTTCAGGTGCATCTAAGAAAGAATTTTTAGAGAAACAACTGAGCAGTGATGTAGAAAAAACAATTGAGGAAAAGACTACGTTACTTATAAAGTCTCCGGAAGAAAAGGCAATCACTATATTGGCAGATGAAAACGGAGAAAGAAAGTATGCCTCACAGGTTGTTTCTCCGATAATATCCGAGGGTGATCCAATTGGAGCTGTAATTATGCTTTCTACAGATTCCAATGTAAAGATGGGAGAAGTTGAGGCCAAGCTGGCTCAATCCGCTGCAAGCTTTTTAGGAAGACAGATGGAACAATAAGTATTCTATTCGATAGGTTATTTTAAAATTCAGTTGTGAAATGAAAGTTCAAAAAATGGGGAAGATTGTAAAACAGTCTTCCCATTTATTATGCCACCCGCAGTTTATTGTGTTGACAATAAATACATAATATGTATAATTATATTATAAGTTTTATGATTCTTTCATGGCATCTCTGCCATAATGTTTTCCAGAGTATTTTTAAAAAAATGATTATTTCGGGTTTTATATTTTTGCATACCCGTGGATTTTAAGTTTTTCTTTATTTTTCGCCCGTCACCACCGGGGTTTCCGGCCATACTTTTATTTAAGCGGTTACTTGACCATCAGCTTAAAATTTTCGGCAGTCATAAAGTCAATTACGGTTGAAGTCTTGCCCTTCCAGGGCAATATGTGCTTTCAAGCATTTTGTCTTGAAGGTTTCAAAGGCTTGGGTCTTAAGTCTGTACTTCAGGAAACTGACTTTATGAACATGCCGGGATGTAATGAATATATTTATGCTCCCTCTGGAGCAAAGGAGGTTTGTATGAACAATGTTAGTCTCGTAGGAAGATTGACCAGGGATGTTGAGCTGCGCTATACTGCAAAGAAGACAACGGCGGTAGGTTCGTTTGTGCTGGCTGTGGACAGGGACCCCAAGAAAGGAGTTGCTGAAAAGTCCACAGATTTCATCCCAATTGTAGTTTGGGGGAAAACTGCGGAATTTGCGGGCAAATACTTTGCAAAGGGCCACAGGGTGGCGTTGCAGGGGAGTATTCACACAAGAACGTGGGAAGACGAGCAAAAAAGTAAACACTATGTTACGGAGGTTATTGCAGAGAAAGTCTTTTTTGCTGATGCAAAATACAGAGAATTGGATGTCGAGGACAACCTCGAACCCGACTCCGGCCAAGGGGAGGAAGCCTCCGGCCAGGAGGCAGTTTAAAAATATATTTCATCATTTGCCAAAAGCGGGCAAAACCATACGTCTTCGGGCTGTATGGTTCTGCCTGCTTTTTTGTGCAGTAAATATTATACCATCCTCCTGCTTCCTGTGGACAGGACTTAATATGGGTACTTGTTGCAAGGTGGAAAGAAGTAGTATAATAACCAAAGAAACAACTGGTTATTATAGTAATTAAAGCTAGTACGACATTCAACAAATAGGGTGCATAAATTTGAAGGAGATTTTTTGGAAATACAAGGCGGAGGAGTGCGGAATAATTGCTTTATTCCAATCGACGACAACGATGTAGTTCAAAAAAATATACCCGGATTATGTGCCAGGATTACTGAATGTTGTACTAGGACACTGTAACTCATTTAACCTGAGATGGGAATGAAGAAATGGAGATAGCGTGAAAGATACATGTGGTAGGTCATAGTGGATTTCACGCAGTGAAAACCACTACGTGTCTTTCATTACTATTTATGTATGCGCTATACGCGTAGATGGGAGATAAAATGAACAGCGGAAAGCTTGAAAGATTAATTGACATAATGAAGCTTTTGAGGAGCAGGGAGGGCTGTCCCTGGGACCGGGAGCAGACGCATGAAAGTCTTAAGAAGTACTTGATTGAAGAAACCTATGAATATCTTGAAGTGGTTGATCTTAATGATAAGAGCAGAATGTGTGAGGAGCTGGGAGACGTTCTTTTGCAGATAGTATTTCACGCCCGCATTGCCGAGGAAAATGGAGATTTTAACATAGAGGATGTTATAAACGGGGTTTGTGACAAGATGATACACCGCCATCCCCATGTGTTTGGCAATGAAAGTGCCGAAACCTCAGGCGAAGTGCTTAAGAAATGGGAAGAAATCAAAAAGCGGGAAAAAGGAACGGTAAATCAGACTTCGGTGCTTCAGGACGTACCAAACAATCTGCCCGCACTCATGAGAAGCTTCAAGGTTCAGCAGAAGGCCGCCGAGGTGGGTTTTGACTGGACGAACCCTGAAGACGTATTTGCAAAAATCAGGGAAGAAATAGATGAGCTTGAGGCGGAATTCAAAAAAAATAGCAGTTCAGGCATGGAAGACGAACTGGGGGATGTACTTTTTTCAGTTGTCAATCTTTCAAGGTTCTTAAAGGTTCACCCTGAGCTTTCTCTTACACAATCCACAAACAAGTTTATAGGAAGGTTTGAGCAAGTAGAGAAGTGTGCCGCGGAGCAGGGAAAGAAGCTTGAAGAAATGAGTCTCCAGGAAATGGATATGCTCTGGGAAGAAGCAAAGCTGAAAATGAGCCAAAATGGAAAGACTGCAAAGTAATCCTCCGGAAATGCGGTATATGTTCCATTGTTTATGGACAAAAATGAATAAACAATGTGAAATTGGTTAAAATCATAGTGTAATAACCATATGGGAGGAATTACTAATGAATAAAACTGAGTTGGTGGACAGTATGGCCGAAAAGTCGGGACTGTCAAAAAAAGATTCTGAAAAGGCGCTTAGTGCCCTTATTGAAAGTGTAGAAGAGGCTCTGGTGAATAACGACAAGGTTCAGCTTGTGGGCTTCGGAGCCTTTGAGGTAAAGACCAGGGCCGCAAGAAAAGGCAGGAACCCTCAGACCATGGAGGAAATTGATATTCCGGAAAGCAGGGTGCCGGCTTTCAAGGCAGGTAAGGACCTGAAGGAAATGCTCAACCAATAGCAGCCTTCAAGAAAGAATTTATTTAATGTTTTTGTGTACGTATGGGGGAATTATGAGAATTGACAAGTATCTGAAGGTCAGCAGGGTCATAAAAAGAAGAACTGTTGCAAATGAGGTATGTGAGCAGGGGAGAGTAAAAATAAATGATAAGATTGCAAAGCCCGGCTCAGAAGTAAAAGTGGGAGATATAATCGAAATTCAATTTGGTAATAACACTACTACAATTGAAATAACCCGAGTATCGGAACATGTTGCAAAGGACGATGCAAAGGAAATGTACATTTTGAAATGATAAAAAACCGGTATTACCTTAAAAGGCAGTACCGGTTTTTTTATGTAAAAATCATTTTTTAATCGATTCCAGCATATGTATTAAGTAAGCAAGGGCTAGTCTATTTTGCATACAGGGAGGGTCAAGTGATGGAAGAGAAGAAGATGATAAAACCTAAAAATCAGACGCTGCTGCTGGATAACCGGGAGCGGCTGAGTGTTACAGGAGTTACAGATGTTGAAAGCTTTAATGAAGAGAGTATTATCGCAATAACAGATTTGGGAGTATTGATTATCAGAGGGATGAACCTGCACATAAATAAGCTTAATCTGGATAGTAATGAACTGGTGGTTGAAGGCGACATATTTTCTCTTGAATATAGTGATGGTGAAAATACCAAATCGAAGTCGTTCTTTGGAAAGATGTTTAAATAAGGTGTTGCTGCAAATACATAATGTAAAGGCTGGCAGGTATATCAAATGATATCAATTGGTGAACAGGTCTACATATTCCTATATGCAATTTTGGCCGGAGCAATTGCGGCTTTTCTTTATGACCTTTTGAGGATAAAAAGAAGGGCAGTAAAAACCGGAGTCATATTTGTAGGGCTTGAGGATATATTATACTGGCTCACTGTAGCAGTATTCCTCTTTATAACGGTTTATAACAGCAACAGCGGTCAGATGAGAGGATTTATATTCATCGGGAATGTTATAGGGGTAATGCTTTATGAATCACTGCTGAGCAATTTGATTATAAAATCCTCAATGATGGTAATCAGACTGATTATCAAAATCTTTAAATTTATATGGATGGCTGTAAGCTACCCTTTTAAGCTGGCCTACAAAATCATAGCGATTCCCGTGGCTTTTATTTTCAGACTGATAGAAAAATTATTCAGGTTTTTGGGGAGCTGCCTGGGAAAGGCTTTTAAAAAGGCCGACCTGAAGGGGAAGACCCGTAAACTGGGAGGAAAGGTCCTGACTGTAAAAGTCCGGACAACTGCGAAAGCCCGTAAGAGGCTGCAAAAAATAGCCGAAAACCGTAAAAGAAGGCAAAAAGTAAAAAAATCCAAGGCTTCTCAGCAAAATTGATAAAAAAACTCGCCTTGCAGAAGGATTTTTCTCTCAGGCATAGAATATAATAGTGAACGACTGCGTATTATAAGAAATTTACAAAAGATGGTTAATTTGAGGGGTTTCTATGAAAAAACGAAAGAAGTTTAATATTTGGACATTGATACTTATAGTGTCATTTTGCTACTTTGGATATACTTTTTATAACCAGCAGTCCAGCATTGAAGAGAGAAATGCACAGCATGCCCAGCTTGAAAAAAATATTCATGCTGAGACTGTAAAAAAACAGCAGCTTTCCAAGCAGAAGTCCCAGATAAATACTGACGAATTTGCTGAGAAAATCGCCAGGGAAAAACTGGGATATGTTAAAGACGGAGAAAAGATATACGTGGACACCAACAAATAACTACTGCTTGACTGTTTTAAGCATATACTATATAATCGAGTTGTTTTAATCTATTAAAGTGCTAGGCCATCTTGGGTTGAAATTGAGGAGGATCTCTTATTTTATGCCGCTTGAAGTAGGACAGATTATTGAGGGTAAAGTTACCGGTATTACTGCATTTGGGGCATTTGTTCAGTTGCCGGAAGGTAAGACAGGCCTGGTGCATATTTCTGAAGTTGCCCAGGAATATGTTAAAGATATCGGTTCCCATCTTAAAGAAAATCAGATTGTAAAAGTCAAGGTTTTAACTGTTGATCCGAATGGCAAAGTCAGTCTTTCCATAAAAAAGGCTTTTGATCAGAAGCCTCCCGTTGTTGTATCCAAGATTCCTGTAGAAGTGGAATGGAGCAGTTCTAAAAATTCTTCCGGTAATGTATCTTTTGAAGACCGCCTGGCAAAGTTTATGAAGGACAGTGATGAAAAGCTTCATGATCTTAAGAAAAGTATGGATTCAAAACGCGGAAGCGGCGGCTATAGAAAATCTGCTCAATACTGAAAATGTACAATTAAAATAATGGTGATATAGCAATAAATAGGTGTTGACACTGGTGTGCCTATAGTATTATAATAATCTAGTCGCTGTTGATAATCCGTGCCGAAGTGGCGGAACTGGCAGACGCACAGGACTTAAAATCCTGCGGGGCTAACACCCCGTACCGGTTCGATTCCGGTCTTCGGCACCAACTTATATGTTTGACGGCGAGATTGATGACTGTCAAGCAAAAAACCGCCAGGCTGGGCGGTTTTTTAATTTGTAAGATTATATTAAAATTTTAAAAGGCAGATAAAAATATCTGTCTTTTTTTGTGGTGTGATTGCGTGGTCTGATTGCAACGCTATGATAATTTAATCCGATTTTATTATTGACGGCAGTATATAAAGGCAACAGTAGAATTTTAATAATGAGGTAGATTTTAGGGAATGATTGCTGCAACAATATACGGGATTACCAGATATTGACCATTATTAAAAAATATGGTAGTATGTTGATGTTTTATATAATGTTTTAGTCAAGAGGGTCATTTGATGAGGAAGCTTGCCAAATTAATTATAATTCCCGTATTGATCGGTGTAATAGTTGAACTCACAACACACCTCATTTCGCAGCAATTTAAAGGTTTTTTTAATATGGATCAGTATTCTCAGCAAAATATTGTAATAAACGGAAGCACTGCTCTCTCTTCCACCAATGCAAAGGATCTTCAAATAAAAAATCGCACCGACTCAACAAATAAATCTCAACCTGAAGAAGCAACGGATTCCAATGAAGTTATTATTAAAGAAGGGGAAACATTTGCCGATAAGGATTCCGGCATAGTTATTGCAGTAAAGAATATATATCGTAACTCAGTAGATATAAATTTTACTTCCTCCCAGGAAAGCAGTCATACAAAATGGATTGATCTGGGCGATGTAATAACAACAGAAAATAAAGGATATCTATATAAAGTCATTTTTAAAGAAATATCAGGGGGTAACTATTATATCAAAATCACTTTTACCAAAGAAGAAATAAATAGTCCTGTCCCTGCAGAAAGCAAATCTGTACTGGACACCATAGTGGGAAAATACGAAGGTACCTGTACAGGATTTAATGATGTTGATGGAATTGAAATAGATATATACTTAACGGATAAGGATACGGCAGAAGCAAAACTGTATTTTATTGGGGATACCGTAATACCCTCATTGCAACCCATTGCATGTTTAATGAAAACGGAATATGATAGTGCCAATAAAACATTGCTTCTGACAGGATATCAGTGGATTAATGCTTATAATGGCTTGTTGGTGGATTTAAAATGTAAGCTTGATAATAAAACTCTAAGCGGAGATATATTTGCAGGAAGTAATTTCCCTGCCCAGGACGCAGGGAAAAAGATTGGTGATTTTACTGCTGTCAAAAAATAAAGAACCCAGCCTGGTACCTGCTAAAATATATAAAATAAAGCTTTTAAGGTATTCCATAAAAGCTTTATTCCAGTTGAGACGAATATGTTTACACATGCTGTTACTGTTTGGCTTTCAGATACCTGGCATAGCTGAACAGTTCTTTTTTATTCTCTTCGGATAAGGTTTCGTAAAGCTCGGTCAATTCATTGGAAGACTGGTCAAGATACATTGAGTTTGAAACTCCGGCCAGCCAATCCAGGCTCACATTGAACTTTTTTGATATGAGAATGGCAATGCTGATGGGGACATCTCTGGCCTCTTTTTCATTTTCTCCTTCATACCTGTACACAGAACTTCTATGAATACCAAGCATTCTTGCAAATTCATCAACGGGATATCCCAATTGGAGTCTCAGCTCCTTTATCCGGTCGTTAGTTGCTGCCATATGTAAAACCTCCTGTATAAGTCGTAACAAGTTTATTATATATATATTGTCTCCGAATGTAAATAAAAAATTTCCGATTGGAGAAATTCTTGTTGACATCCAGCAAATGGAATGTTATTATAATATTGTTCCCAAACTGCGACAACTAAATAAAGCTGTGCGTTTAACAGACCGAATTCCCGCCAAAATATGTGGAGCTGGCTCGGATTTCCTACTGTAAATGCAGGAGAAGGGGCAGAAGGGCATTATGGATGTAATGATGCCCTCTTTGTTCCCAAACGGAGAAGCGTTGATGCATTGATAAGGAGATAACTTATGATTAAACAGGAATTAACAGAAATAAATCAGTTGAAAAAGGAAATAAATCTTTTAAGACAAAAACTTCAGGAACTGAGCTATGGTGACAGTGAGACAGTGGTGTCCGACAGGGTAAAGGGAAGTATGGCCCAGTTTCCCTATCTGCCGCGAACCTTCACCATAGTAGGACGTGAAGAAATGTCGGAAGAATGCCTGGAGCAAAGAAACCAAATGGCAATGAAAATCAGGACAAAGACCCAGGAGCTTATGTCAAAGGTGAACAGGGCTTTTCAGTTCATCGAAAGCATACAGGACAGCAATGTCAGGCAAATACTTACATACAGGTATATAGACGGACTCACCTGGGAACAGACCGGGGAGTGTATGAGCTATTCATGGGAAACAGTCAGAAAGAAGCATGACAGATTTCTGAAAAGTATACCAAACAATACCAGTATATATGATGTAATATAGTATTGTAAAAGATTATGCAAGTGCGGCTTGTGCAAATGACATGACTAAGGCAATTTGTTTAAATCTTCGGCCCGAAACGGGATATTCTATGAAAGACCTGCATGAAAAGGGTTTTGGCACGGCAAGCAAGTCGGATGCCAAAGACTGGCGGGTTAAAATAGCTCGTGCGGGCCGCTTTTATAAAAGCGAATATGCTACAGGGCAGCTCTTCTCACAAGGTGTATTTGAGTTCCTGCAATAAAAGCCGGTTTATCCGGGTTTTAAAGGAAAATATAATCTGAAATAAAGTATACCAAACAATACCAGTCCATATGATGTATGATGCTAGTGGTCTGTAACATCTAAAACGTATATTGCCGGCGTGGAAAATTTCTGCAGGGTAAGGCGGAGGACGAAGGCAATACTGCATGTATCGGCAAGAACGACAACGAAATTCTGCGCAGAATTTAACCGTCGGCAATATGTGACTTTTAGGTGTTACAGACCACTCGTGTAAGGAATTATGCCTGAGGAGTGGTTGATGAAGGCAGTTGGGGGAAAGGGGGAATAGAGCAAGTGAGAAAAGCAGCTTTAAAAAACATTGGAGGGAAGTAAATGGTCAATGTATTTATTGACGCCATTGCATTAAAGATTAATGCGGAGCTTGGCGAAGGGTTCACCATCTATAAGGAAGTTCAGGAACAAGGTTTTGATTTGCCTTGTTTTTTTATTTTTCTGAATACTTCCAAACAGAAAAAAATGATTGGAAAAAGATATTTCAGGGAGCAGCAATTTGTTATTGAATATCATCCGGGTACGGGCGGAAAGAAAGCCCAGATCAATGCTATGATCCCCAGGCTGAATACTGCTCTGGAATATGTGGCTGCAGAAGGTGACATGTTTACGGGAAGCAAAATGAGCTGTGAGGTCATAGGCGAGGTTTTACATTTTTATGTGAATTACAATTACCATGTCTATGAACCGGCAAATGCTTTGGAAACCATGGAGGATGTGGAGCTTGACAGCAGGCTGAAGGTAGAATGACGGCACAAAACGGTGCAAATATGAAACAAGACGGCACTAGGAGGTTAATATGGGTTTGAATTTGAATACCGGCAAGGGAAAAAAGGCAGCAGAAGCAGTAAAAACCACAGCTTTTTCAAAGGAACAGCTTGTCTCAAGCAGCAGGTACCTGCACCGGAAGGATCTGGTCAATGCGTTGCTTGCAGAGGACAAGCCGTACTGCTTTGAAGAGGTTGACAGCATGATTGATAAATTTATGAAAGGAAAGGTGAAATAGTATGGCACTTGGAGGAGGAACATTTTTAACGCAGAATAAGATTCTGCCGGGAAGTTACATCAATTTTATAAGCGCTGCAAAGGCAGCGGGCACTTTAAGTGAGAGAGGACTTGCAGCTATGCCTCTGCTGCTCGACTGGGGAATTGAAGGCAGGGTGTTCAAGGTGGATGCCGAACAGTTTAACAAGGACTCACTTAAAATTTTTGGCTATGGAAATGGACATGAGAAGCTGAAAGGCTTAAGGGATTTGTTCAAGAACATTCGAGCAGGGTATTTCTATAGGCTCAATGGCGGTGAAAAGGCTGCTTGCACCTATGCTGAAGCAAAATATTCAGGTGTGAGAGGTAATGATATAAAAATCGTCATTTCCAAAAATGTTGATAACGACAGCCTGTATGATGTTCAAACCCTTGTGGGAACATTAAAAGTCGACCTGCAGACCGTAGCCGTCATGGCGGACTTAAAAGCCAACGATTTTGTGGATTTTAAAGCAGCCGCGGAAATTTCAGTTACAAGCGGTACTCCTTTGAGCGGAGGAACAAACGGTGAAGCTGTGACGGGTGAGGAATACCAGTTGTTTTTGGATAAAATCGAGCCGTTTTCCTTCAACACCCTTGGCTGCCCCTCCACTTCAACTGAAATAAACAACTTATTCGTCCAGTTTACCAGGAGAATGAGGGAAGAAGCCGGAGTCAAGTTCCAGACAGTAGTATACAGGACGGAGGCCGACTTCGAAGGTGTCATCAATCTTCAGAATGAGGTGACCGGGGATTCCAATCCTGCCTCTCTCGTATATTGGACCACCGGTGCTGCGGCAGGCTGCGCAGTAAACAAATCCAATACCAACAGGATTTATGACGGTGAATTCAAGGTCAAGGCGGATTACCGGCAAGCAGAGCTTGAAGAGGCTATTAGGGGCGGAAAATTCATACTTCACAGGGTTGGTGACAGCATCAGGGTCTTGACCGACATTAACAGCTTTACCTCTTTTAATGAAGACAAGAACGGCAATTTTGGCAGCAACCAGACTATCAGGGTGCTTGACCAGATTGCAAATGATATTGCGGTGCTCTTCAATACCAAATACTGCGGAAGCATGCCCAACGATCCTGCGGGCAGGATATCTCTGTGGAATGATATTGTCAGGCAGCATCAGGAACTTGAGAAAATCAGGGCAATTGAAAACTTTAATCCCGAAGATGTTGTCATATCCAAGGGAGAAGACAAGAAAGCCGTTGTAATCCAGGATGCGGTTACCATAACCAATGCAATGGAACAGCTTTACATGCTCACTATCATACAATAATTAAAAGGAGTGGAGAAACTATGCAGACAATGAATGCAAAAGACGCTATAAGTGCGTCCATGGCTGAGTGCTATATATTTATCGGTGATGACAGGTACAATTTCATGCAGGCAATAAATCTGGAAGCAAGTGTTGAAAAGACAAAGAGCGAAGTACCCATACTGGGAAGGACCGGCAAGGGGAACAAGTCCACAGGCTGGAAGGGTACAGGCTCTGCGACCTTCCATTACAATACCTCCATATTCAGAGAAATGCTGGCAAACTACAAAAAAACAGGACAGGATTTATATTTTGATATCCTGGTCACCAATGAGGATGCCGGATCGGGAGTTGGAAGGCAGACTGTACTTCTTAAGGACTGCAATGTTGATGGAGGTATTCTGACGAAATTTGATGCGGATGCGGAATATTTGGATGAGGATATGGATTTCACCTTTGAGGATTTTGAAATCAGAGAGTCCTTCAGCCAGCTCCCCGGTATGAAAATATAAGTTAAGGAGACCAAATATGAATAACCTGAGCGCTTTTTTAAAGCAGAATGCTTTTCAAAATGAGACAATAAGGTTCGTTGCCTCAAAAAGATTCTGCAATGAGGAAGGAATCCCTGTAGAATGGGAGATCAGCAGTATTACCTCGGAAGAGGATGAAGCTATCAGAAAGGCCTGCACCCGGAAGGTGCAGGTCCCGGGCAAGAAAAACCAGTTTACGCCTGAAACCGATTATAACCTGTACCTGGGAAGGCTTGCAGCCAAGTGTACGGTTTATCCCAACCTGAACAATGCCGAGCTTCAGAACAGCTACGGCTGCATGGGTGCGGATTCCCTGCTCAAAGCCATGCTCAAGCCGGGAGAATATGCGGATTTTATTGCCAAAATACAGGAAATCAATGGTTTCGATGTTTCTATGGAAGAGCTGGTAGATGAAGCAAAAAACTCATAAACGAAGGCGATAGTGATTCCAACATAGCATATTATTGCCTTCATAAATTTCATATATTACCTGGCCGGTTTCTGAGCCTTCCCCGAGAAGAAAGGGCTTTTATTACGGCAGCCATCCAGTTGAAAATCGAAGGGGACAGGAAAGAAATGAAGAGGAGCAAAGCCAAAGGCAAGAGATAAAAAACAATAAACAAAAATATAAGGTAAAAGGCAAGTAGCGGGGGAGTGCTGCTCTGGATGAGCCCACTCCCTTTCATATAAAGGCTGGTGATTAATAATGGCTACAATAGAAAATGCCTTAAAGATAACAGGCAGTTCAGCTAGTATGTTCAGTTCAATGAACAAATCCATAAACATTGTGACAACCAGTGTAATGCAGCTGCAAGTTGAACTCAACAAGGTTTCCGAAAAAACGGAGACTGTAATTGACAAATTTAAAAAGATGGCAGCAGTGGGCGATAAGGTCATGGAGTTTGCCAGGGGGATTGGAGGAAAGGTCAAGGCGGGCATGGAGCTGTCTGATAAATTTGCATACCAGAAGGCGGCGCTCACCTCTGCTGCACAGCCGGGGGGCGATAACGCTGAAATGCTCCGTCAGAAGCTGTTTGCCGCATCACAGAATTCCGGCGGTGGGTATGACAATACGCTGACTGCCTTTACAAAGCTGGCGGCGGCACCAAAAGCAAATTTTAAGGGAAATGATGAAATAATTAGCTTTACAGAGCTGATGAATAAGGCCTTTGCAGGAGTGAGCCAGGAAAAGGCCGCTGCGGGAATTGAAACGGTTACAAATGCAATGGCAGCAGGAAGGCTTGAGGGAGAAGACCTGATTTCCGTTATGCAGCAGGCTCCCGGACTGGTACAGGCCCTGTCGGGTTATACCGGACAGTCCCCGGAGGCTTTGATGTCACAGGGTGTATCTGCCGACGTATTGAAAAACTCCATGCTTAATGCGGCAGATAAAATAAATGAAAGATTTGGACAAATGCCCGTGACCTTTCAAAGCATCTGGAGCAGAATAAGCGACACAGCCTGGAATGCCCTGTCGCCTGTTATGGAGAAGGTGGTCAACTTCCTGCGCAGCGAAGACGGACAGGCCATGGTGACAGGTATTATTAACGGAATAGGCATTCTAGGCAACTTTTTAAATAATGTATTCAATCTTGTTACCCAGATTGCCTCGTTTGTCTCCGCCAACTGGGGATTGATTGCCCCTGTAATATGGGGAATAGTAGGAGCAATTGCCGCCTTTGCAGTGGCCATGCTGATTTCAAAGGCTGTAACTGTGGCAGTGGGAATAGCAGAGGGAATAAAAGCTGCTGCAACCTTATTAATGGCACTTGCAACAGGCACTGCCACCGCAGCTCAGATGGCGCTGAACGGAGCCCTGTTTGCCTGCCCAATAACCTGGATAATACTTGGAATAATTGCCTTGATAGTCCTGTTTTACGCAGTGGTGGCGGCAATCAACCACTTTGCGGGTACCAGTATTTCGGCTACAGGAGTTATCATGGGTTATTTTGCCATGATGGGAGCGAACATTTACAACATGTTTGCCAGATTGTGGAACAATATAGCCGCTTTTGTGGAGTTCTTTGCAAATGTATTTACAAATCCTGTATATTCCGTGAAAAGGCTCTTTGTTAATCTTTTTACAAATATACTTGATTATGTGAAAACCATAGCCTCTGCCATAGACATGGTATTTGGATCAAATATGGCAGGCGGCATAGAAAAGCTCCAGAACGGCATGCAGGACTGGCTTGGAGAAAAGCCGGAGGATTACAAGGTCATCAAGCGCTTGGAAATGAAAGATCTTGATGAGGCCTATAAGGCGGGATATTCTACCGGGGACAAGCTTCAGAAGAGCGTTGCCGGTATATTTGATCCCGGAAAGCTCACTGACTTAACCGATAAACTCAAATCCCCTGTAGACCCTTATAAACCCGAGGACGGAAAAGACAGTGCCAATCTGGCGTCTACCGCCGCCAATACCGGGGCAATGAAGGACTCAATGGCCATATCCGAGGAGAACCTGGTATATATGCGTGATATAGCTGAACGGGATGCTATCAACAGGTTTACTACTGCTGAAATCAGTGTTGAAATGGGGGGCATTACCAATAACGTAAACTCCGCGCTGGATTTGGACGGAGTTGTTTCATATATGGAGCAAAGGATTTATGAAACCATGTCGGTTGCCGCAGAGGGGGTGCAGGGCTAATGGCGTATTTATTGTATATGAATGAAATACTGATGCCGGTGGTTCCTTCAAAAATAGAGATGAAAGTAAAAAATCAGAACAGCACCCTGAATCTTATGAACGGGAGAGAGATAAACATAATAAAGCCTCCCGGCCTGACGGAATTCAGCTTTGAGCTGCTCATTCCCCAGGTCAGCTATCCCTTCGCCGTGTATGGCAGCAGTGAATGGGAGCTTATGGCGGCTTCCGGTTCAAACAGGTTGAAAAGGTTTATTGAAGCCCGGGAATACCTTGGACTGTTTGAGAGTCTGAAAAAACGCACAACTCCATTTCCTTTCAAAATAGAAAGGTATACTCCCGATGGAGACAAGCTTTATGAAACAAAAGCTGATATGGATGTAACCCTGGAGGAATACAGCGTCATAGAGGATGCCTCAAACGGCCTTGATATCTTAGTACCTGTGAGACTTAAGCAATATGCCCCCTATGGCCTGAAACCCGGCCCGGACAGGGACAAACGCCCAGCCCAGCTCGCTGAGGAGGATAAACCTGTAAACAATAAGGATTTACGTCCTTTGACCTACACCGTTAAAAGAGGGGATACCCTCTGGGGCATATGCAAAAAGTATTTGGGAGACGGTTCAAAATACCCTCAGATTGCAAAATTAAACGGTATCAGCAATCCCAACTTTATAAGGGAGGGGCAGGTGATCAAACTTGGCTGAACTTAAAATGACCATCCAAAACGGCAGTAAGCTTTACGAGCCAAGGGTGCTGGAGGGTGTCACCTGGGAAACAGCCAGAAAGGGGGTACCCGGCAAGCTGGAATTTACAGTGGTCAAGGACGGAGTTCTGAGCTTCCAGGAGGGCAACAGGGTCAGCTTTTCAGTGGACGGTGTAAATCTGTTCCTGGGTTTCGTCTTCACTAAAAAGCGCAACTCTGACGGGACTATCAAGGTCACAGCCTACGATCAATTGAGATATCTTAAGAATAAGGATACCTATAATTATAAGAAACTGACAGCCGGTGAGCTGGTGAAACAGATAGCCGGGGATTTCCGGCTGAAAACCGGTGTTATAGAAAATACCGGCTATGTCATTGAACGCAGGCTTGAAGATAACAAAACCCTGTTTGACATAATTCAAACCGCCTTGGATTTGACCCTGCAAAATAAAAAGAAGCTCTATGTGCTTTATGACGATTATGGAAAATTAACGCTTAAGGATATAGAGTCCATGAGCCTGCAAGTGTTCATTAATAAAAGCACGATACAGGATTTTGATTATACCTCCTCCATAGACGGAGAAACCTATAACCGGATAAAGCTGGCATATAACAATGAAAAAGCCGGCAAAAGGGACATCTACATTGCAGAAGACAGCAAAAGAATGGGAGATTGGGGAGTGCTTCAATACTTCGAAACCATAAATGAGAAGACAAATGGTAAAGCCAAGGCAGATGCCCTGCTTTCACTGTACAATCAAAAAACCCGGAATCTTTCAGTTTCAGGAGCCCTGGGAGACATCCGTGTCCGGGGTGGAAGCAGTGTTGGTGTGGAGCTGGACCTTGGAGATATCAATCTCAAGAATTACATGCTGGTTGAATCAGTCAAGCACACCTTTAAAGTCAATGAGCACTTTATGGATATGACATTAAGAGGAGGTGGCACTATTGCCTGATATGCTCGAACTAATCAAGCTTGCAGCCATAGGGGCGGTCAATGCATCAAAACCTGTGTCCCTGGTGTTTGGAGAGGTTACAGGGGTTTCACCACTGAAAATCAGTGTTGAGCAAAGGC
Organism: Ruminiclostridium hungatei; assembly: GCF_002051585.1. GTDB lineage: Bacteria > Bacillota > Clostridia > Acetivibrionales > DSM-1351 > Ruminiclostridium > Ruminiclostridium hungatei. The sequence goes on from NZ_MZGX01000014.1 coordinate 93,532, forward strand.
TTGTTCTGAATGAGGAGCAGCTTGTGCTTACCAGCAATGTGAGAGATTATGAGCTGGACATGACGGTTTCCCATTTTACAGGAGAGAGCGACTCTCACCGGCATACATATGAGGGAAGAAAGAAGTTCCTGGTTCATAATGGATTGGTGGTGGGGGATTCTGTAATCATGCTTCAAATGCAGGGAGGACAAAATTTTGTTGTATTGGATAAGGTGGTGAATATATGATTCCGTTTGTTTATGAGGATTTGCAGCCTGACCTTGAATATGTCAGGCAACCTTCCGGGACCTACAGGATGCACCTGGAGGAAAAGAGGATATGGGGAATGCTGGACGGCAGTGAGGCAATCCGGCAGGCTATATATAAGATTCTCAATACTGAGAGGTATGACAGTGTGATATATAGCTGGAACTACGGTGCAGAGCTGGTGGAGCTGGTTGGGCAGCCTGTGCCCTATGTTTATTCCCAACTGGAAAGAAAAATAACCGAGGCTCTTCTACGGGATGACAGGATTACGGAGGTGGTTGACTTCTCATTTTCTGCAGATAAGGGAAGGGTTACGGCAGCATTTACGGCAGTCACAACAGAGGGCGGCATTGCCGTTGAAAAGGAGGTGAGGCTTTGATGTATGAGAATTTAACCTATGAAGTGCTTTTACAGAGAATGCTGGACCGCATTCCAAATACCATTGACAAGCGCGAAGGCTCTGTGATATTTGACGCACTTGCACCTGCGGCGGCAGAGCTGGCGCAGATATATATTGAAGCTGATGTGATTATGAATGAGGCATTTGCCGACACTGCATCCAGAGCTTATCTTATCCGCAGGGCGGCTGAACGGGGAGTAGTGCCCAGAGCAGCTTCAAAGGCAGTGCTCAGAGGTGAATTTAATGTGAATGTTCCCATAGGAGCAAGGTTTTCCCTGGGGAATCTGAATTATGCTGTAACTGAGCAGCTAACCGGTTTTCAGTACAAACTTGTTTGTGAAACTCCCGGAGCGGAGGGAAACCGCAATTTCGGCACCTTGCTGCCGGTGGATTATATAGATGGTCTGAGCAGCGCAGAGCTGACTGAAATATTGATTCCCGGTGAGGACGAGGAGGATACAGAGCAGCTCAGAGCCAGGTATTTTTCAACTCTGGATTCACAGGCTTTTGGAGGGAATGTTACCGACTACAGGCAAAAGGTGAATGAAATACAGGGAGTGGGGGGTCTGAAGGTTTATCCTGTCTGGAACGGAGGGGGCACCGTCAAGCTGGTGCTCATAGATTCACAGTTTGGAAAGCCCTCGGAGGAGCTTATACTGGAGGTCCAGTCCAGAATTGACCCTTTGGGGAACCAGGGGAATGGGGTTGGATTGGCTCCGATTGGGCATAGTGTGACTGTTGCCAGTGTGGAACGGCAGCAGGTTGATATCGAAACTGTTATCAGCTATCAGCAGGGCTGGGCCTGGCAGGATGTGAAAAATTATGCGGAAGCGGTCATTGATGAGTACTTTCTGGAGCTCAGCAGGAATTGGGCGGACAGTCAGAACCTCATAGTGCGCATAAGCCAGATTGAAACCAGACTGCTGAATGTTCCCGGGGTTTTGGACATTTCGGGTACCAGGCTCAATGGTGCCGAGCAGAATTTGGTGTTGGACAAGGATGCAATTCCTGTAAGGGGTGATATGGTTGGATAGAGAAATAAATACCATAAATTATCTGCCTGACTTTTTAAAGGAGTTCAGGGAGTTCGGAGCGCTGGCAGAGGCTGAAAATCCTGAACTTCTTTACGCCTGGGACGTATATGAGGAGCTTTTGAAAAACCAGTTTGTAAATGACTCGGGAGAACCCGGGGTCAAACGCTGGGAAGCTATATTGGGACTTCTGCCCAAGGGCTCTGACACCCTGGATATAAGAAGGTTCAGGATACTGGCCAGACTCAATGAGAAGCTGCCCTATACCCGGAGGATACTGGAACAGCAACTGGCAGCCTTATGCGGAGAGGACGGCTATCTGGTAGAAATCAGGAACGGGGAATATACCCTGGCCGTCAGAGTGGCTATGGCCGCAAAAGCAAAGTTTGAAGAGGTGGGCAGCCTGCTGAGGAGAATCGTGCCTGCAAATATGGTTATTGATTTAAGCCTGCTCTACAGCAGTCATTCAAAGCTGGCGGGCCATACTCATGCGGAACTTTCAACCTATTCACACGAACAATTGAGAAACGAGGTGTTTTAATTCATGGCTACAAGTACAAACAATTACAATTTAACCAAACCTTCACCGGAGGATTTCTATGATATTGAAGTGCAGAATGAGAACATGGAGGTCATAGACGGGAAGCTGAAGGAGCTGGAAACAGGGGTGGACGAAGTACAGACACAGCTTGGGGTGCATATGGGGGATTATGTGCGCAATGCAGGCTTTGGAGTTACGGGAGGGACATTGACTGCATATATTTTAACTCTTACCCCCGCTCCAACAGTGTATATTGACGGTCAGCAATTTACAATTCTGCCGCATATTGATTGTGGGACAACCCCTTCTCTTAACATTAATGGGCTTGGGGCCTTAACCATACTGAAACAGGATGGTTCGGCAGTCGCAGCAGGAGATATCAAGGCAAACAAACCCCTGGCATTAGTGAGGGTAGGTAGCAATTTTTTTATGCGTAGTGGCAGTTCAGGAGATGTAGGTTTTTTTGCTAAATATATAGGTAATACCGATTGGGATTTAAAATATGACGCAATAGCCTTACCACAAAATTCTGCTCCTGCATGGACAAAAACAACAAGTGGAAGCCCAACTGAATCTGTAGCTGGGGGAATATTAAGTTGTAACAGTGGTAATACAAATGGTAATAATATATCTTATACATCCTCATCAGGACTAGTTGTACCCTCTAAAACTAAAAAGGTAACTTTCAGAGTGAAGGTGAGCAGTGGAAGCACAAATGGGGCTGGTTTCAGAGTATATATTAATGATGGCGTTAGGGTATGCCTTGTAGCTTTTAGAAGTTCAGGAGATATAATATATTATGATGGCTCTGGCTACATTACATTAGCCAGTGGGTTCGTGTTCAGTAGTTATTTCGTAGGAAGCATAGAACTTAGTAGCGGGTCTGGTTTAAAAGTATTCATCAATGATGTTCAGGCGGGCTCCACAATATCTTACAATAGTGTGAGTTATGCCGGCTCCCAGAATTATATATCATTTGGGGCGTACAATGACAGTACCACAAGTATCTGGGATTTAGACTATATAAACTATGTACTTGATTTTGAGGTGGAGAACCCTATAACCTTGGTAAATAGGGTTACACAAGGGTCTTATATACATAGCAATGAAAATGTGCAGCTTACATTAGACTCTGCTCAAAGTATGTCAGTTGACTTTTCTACCCCAACCTCCATAGCTAGCTCTTCATTTTTAACTTCAGGTTCTGCCAGACCCCAAGTACTTGTTAATGGGTGGATTGTTGTCCCCGTCATGGATGAGACAAATAAAACTATAATTATAAGAGTTTCAAAAAATGGAGGGGTGGATTGGGAAACTTTATGTACTATAAGTAACGGTACTGTTAATTCATCAGGTGCTTTATCAGTTGGCTCCTCTGTAAGTATTGGTTTTGCCTCATCGGGCAACTCCATATATGTGTTAGCATGGAGGTTTAGCAGCAGTGGTTCAAAAGGCACAATATGTTTGTGGACTATTGATGCTTCAACACAAACTAACACCAATATATACTCCATGAAAAGAGATATTGAGGAACAAAATACTATTGGAGCCGGATGCTATTTAGTAATGGATTCTACATTAACACTGCAGGCAACGTGGTGTAGCAAAAATGCTACTTATGCAAATAGTTTTAATATCAGGTATAGCAAATCTATAGATGGTGGCTACTTATGGGCTACCCCTACACAAATAACAAATGTAAATACATCTGGATATGATAGACAGTATCCAGTACTTGTTATGAAAGCTAATAACCCAATAATAATTTATAATCAGACTTATTCTGGCAGTGCTAATTGCATAATGATATCCTACTACAACGGCAGCTCTTGGGTGGGAACTGACTACGGCTCTAATATCCTGTATAATGGGGGAAGTTTTGGCCAATATAGTTCATCTGCAACTGTGACAAGCGATGGTGCTATTCATGTTGTGTGGTATGGTGTTGATTCTTCCTCCAGCGGTACATTTAATATTTTTTACAGTAAATCAACCAACGGGGGGGTGAGTTGGTCAACAGGTTTAAAATTAACATTTGATACATCCGCGGGGTATAGTAATTATACTCCTACAATAGTAGGGGATTTAAATAACAACTTATGGGTGAATTGGCATCATTACTTAGACTCCGGAAGTACTTGGAGTAAGATATATAAAGTAGTATATACCAATTCTTCTAGCTCATGGTCTTCCGTTACAGCAATTACAAGCAACTCCAGTGGGAGGGTAGCTTCTCCGTCATTCTGTGATAACTGTAACAATTTTACAGAACCACTTTGTGTTTACCAAGATAATGTGTCAAATGCTGTGAAGCTCACAGGTATTTTTGATATAAGTTCTACACAACAGATAATACCATCAATAAATAATGCTGTTTTTGGGAACCAAATAATGGCTATGGGCATGGGAACTTTAAAGACGTTAGGTAATTCACTAAAGAGGTATAATGGCTTTGTAAGTAGAAAATCGAAGGGGTGGTCATGATGGTAACTGATTTAAGCGGTGTCAGCAGGCTAATAGTCGAAACTGGTTGTTGACCGCATAATGCTACAATAAATGTAATTGAAAAAGCATATAAAAATCATTCCTAAGTCTTGGGCAGGTTTATGAATATATTTTAAAAGCCAGTTTCACAGACCTGTTCACACATATAAAGTGGCTGGTTCAGTTCAGTATTTTTTATTTAGCAGAGTCATGAAGCTTTTTCTTGGTTTTAGCAATACACGATGCCGACTGACAGCACATAACATAAACAAAAAAGAAATGAGGTGTTTTAATATTGTCTACAATTACAGACAATTACAGCTTAACAAAACCTTCTCCTGAGGATTTTTATGATATAGAAGTCCAGAATGAGAATATGGAAATCATAGACCGGAAGCTGAAGGAGCTGGAAACCGGTATTGAAGATGTAGAGGGAGCGCTTGATGCCCGTATGGCAGACGCGGAGTACCAAACAGCTACGGTTTCGGGTACACAGATTCATATAGCCCGACAATCTCTTTCAAAGAGGCTGTACTTCAAACTGGCTGAGGACTTAAGCGGGGGAGTGATAACCATAAGCCTGGACTCGGGTGCAACCTCGCTTCCACTCAAGGATATAGAGGGAAATTCACTGACATCACTGGACAAAGGCTATTGGGAGGTGGTGGATAACACTGTTTTTTTTACCTTACGCCCTAGAGGGGGCGGGAATTTGGGATTCTTTGGCAAGTATACCGGAACAGGTGGAATAGATACCGACACAAAGCTAATACTGCATTTTAATGGTAATGTGACAGATTCATCCTTGACGCCCAAGCTGATATCAGGCACAAATGTAACCTTTGGCTCCGGCGCTTTTGGAGAAGGTGCTGTTTTTAACGGGAATGGTTATGTGACTATTCCAAACAGTGCAGATATTGATTTCGGGAGTAATAATTTTACAATCGATTTTTATTTTCGTACTCCAAATATCAACCAGCAGGATGGGGTTATATTTACAAAAAGAGCTCCTGAACAAAATACGATGCTAACAATTTATATACATCTTGGTAATATAAGGTGCTACGGATATACAAGCGATAACAATATCACGTCGGAAATAGTAACACCTATCAGTGCAAATACCATGTATCATTATGCAGTGGTCAGGCAGGGAAATTCTATCAGGGTTTACTTGAATGGAAAGCTGGTGGGTACAATAACAACCTCATCTGCACTAATATCAAACACAAGCAGTGCTTATATTGGTGCGACAGGTTCTTCAGCTTCACAGTATTTTACCGGAATGATAGATGAGTTCAGGATATCCGGCACTGCCAGATGGAGTTTAGACTTTACTCCTCCTGTAAATGAATATGCTCATAATCCAGAATTGACACTGTTATCACAGGTGATGAAAGACTCTTATGTTTACAGTAATGAAGATGCTCAGCTAGTTTTAGATTCTGCTGCAAATATACCAATAGACCATTCTGATCCGGTTATTGTAGCTGGCTCACCCTATACAACGTCAGCTAATGCAAGACCGCAGGTGCTTAGTAATGGGTGGATTGTTGCAACAGTATACGATTCCACAGCACAGCAATTCAGATTTTTTGTGTCTAAAGATAACGGGACATCGTATCAACAGTTGTGCTATAAGAATACAGCCTCCTCTGCATCTCCTGAGATATCGGTTTGTTCATATGGCACTAAAATATTTGCATTACATACTGTGCGTACGGGAATTAACGGTATATCCTGTCTGATTTTTGATGCCGCAACAACTGCAAACACGGAAGTTCCCTATGTATCTATTGAAACACAAACTGCTGTGGGGTCAGGAGGGTATATTGCAGTTGATTCTACAGGAATATTGCACGCGGCATGGTGCTCAAAAAATAGTTCGTATCCAAATAGTTTTAACATACGATATTCAAACTCCACGGATGGCACAACTTGGGCTACCCCAACGCAGATAACTAATATTAACGTAGGCAGCTATAGAAATGTAACCAATCCTTGTATAATTATTAAAAATAACAATCCAGTTATAATATATCAGGATTTGGATTCAAATACACCAAGTTATTGTATATTTGTTAATTATTATAACGGTACTGCTTGGTCTGGGTCTAAATATGTTTATAATGGCGGCGCGTATGTCCAATCTTATCCATCAGCAACAATTACAAGTGATGGCAGGATTAGTGTTGTATGGAGCGGTAAGGATGCTACAGACACAAATAAAAGTAACATGAGATACAGTGAATCATCAGATGGTGGAGCTACATGGAGCACTATGCTAAAATTAACAAGTGGTAATTCAGTGGCCCAAACTGATGGTTCTATAGCTTCTGATGATAGCGGTAATTTAACAGTCATTTGGCGAAAAGCAGAAACAACGGATACGTATTATTACTATTTAAATAAAATTATATGGAACGGAAGTTCATGGGGAGCAGTTTCGACTATAGCTATTACAAATGGGGCTGTAAATATAGGAATACCCGCCTTATGTGACAATTACAAAAATTTCGCTGAATCATTAGCTATATGGCAGGATAACCAAGCAAGCTCAGTTAAATTCAGAGGTGTGTTTACTGTAAATACCAACCAGCAATTAATACCGGCAATCGACAAGGCCACTTCTGAAAATCAGTTGGTTGCGTTAGGTAATGGAGTACTGAAAACGTATGGAACAGCAGTAAAAAGGTACATTGGATATGTAAGCAGAAAATCAAAGGGCTGGAATTTATAAAACAAAGGAACTTACCATAATGGTAGTTTCCTTTTGTTTTTTAAAACCAGAGCACTACAGATAAAATATATTTAAAGACTTTCACCTTCCGGTTTTATTGCTTATAATCTCAGTATACTTGGTTATGGCAGCATTCAGCATCTGGCTTGCCGTTATGATTTCAGGATCAGCCAGGTCTACATTTTTTTCATTAATCAAGTCATGCAGCTTCTTTCTCAGTTTTTCAATATCATTCATTAAATTATTAAGTTCTGACATAGGGTTATCCTCCTAAGGTTATTTTGCTGAAACTTCAGTAAAAATATTCATGGAAGCAATAGCCGGGAGTCGTTTGGCATGGGCGGAGGTAGCCGGCACTATTCCGGGCAGCACCCCCCTTTCTTTTTCATTAACTGCATAAACATACAGGCATAAAAGATATAAGGATATATAGGACATAAGGATGGAAAAGGAATAAAAATAAATATTAAGGAGATACAGCAGGTATGAAACAGGACGGTAAATTCCTTTTGATGGACAGGCAGGAGCTGAAAAGCTATATCACCTGCCTTAAAAACGTAAAAAAATTCAGTTGCATCCAGCAGCACCACACGGCTGCGCCCTCCTACAAGGATGTAAAAAACAACAACTTTCAGCTTATGAAAGGTATGGAGGACTACCATGTAAAAACCCTTAAAATGAGTGAGATAGCACAGCATTTCAGCACCTTCCCCGACGGGAGCATCTGCACCGGAAGGCCGCTGACAAAGGATGGGGGAGGATTCTACGGAAATCAGAACCTGAATTCCATAACCATCGAAAATGTAGGAAATTTCGATGTGGATATTATGACAGATGAGCAAAGGGAAAGCATCATACTGCTCAATGCGTTGTTGTGCAGGCGGTTTGACATCACACCCTCTGCAGAAACGCTGCCATACCACTGCTGGGTAAAGAACAAGTCCTGTCCGGGCACCGGGTACTTTGGAGGAAACACGAAGGAAAAGGCTGAGAGCAATTTTATTCCGGCAGTTAAAGCGGAAATTGAAAAACTGAAGGCTTTTGAGGAGGCACTGAAAACAGTTGCTGAAAAAGCCGGAACTTCATATGATTTCTGGCTGAGAAAGAGGGGGATTGATCCCAGCTTTGAAGCCTTGATTATAAAAATAGCAAAAAGTTATGGAGGAAAGCTATATGGATAATATTAATGCTGCTAAAGCAGCAATTGTAGCCGTATTTACGGCCTTGTCGGCATGTTTCGGGTGGTTTGGCTGGCTGGTGGTGATTTTTATAATAAGCATGACCGGCGACTGTCTTACCGGCTTTCTGGCCGCCTTCAAATGCGGAAACTGGGAATCCAGAATAGCAAGGGAAGGCCTTTGGCATAAGATGGGCTGCATAGTAGCGGTGCTTGTTACTGTTATTTTTGACTTTATTATAGGAATTATTATAAACAACCTGCCCAGCATCAATTTCCCGTTCAATTATTCCGTGTTGCTCTGTCCCCTGGCAATGACCTGGTATATATTGACGGAGCTGGGCAGCATAATTGAAAATGCGGGAAAAATGGGGGCTCCGGTGCCGGGTTTTATCAAACAGGCATTGGCACTGTTCAGAGGAACGGTAGCTTCTGCCGGAGACAAGCTTACCCATATGAAGTAGAGCTTCTTCAGGCAATACGGTAAGATTGGGACTCAATTTATAAATAAAAGGATTGTAAAACTCTATCGAGAGTATTATACTTAAATAAGAACATATGTTCGATTTTTGTTCGAGTTCAAATCTGTACTTATCGAGGAGGTAGTAATTAATGGGCAATCAGGAAGGCAGAATGGCAATAGATGAGTTGGTTTGCGGCAGGATATCCAGTATATGCAATAAGGAATGTCTTAAGGACATTTATATAGATATTCAGAATACGCTCATTGAGACAAGAAAGCTATTGGCTGACAATTTGCAGAATGATAAATTACAACTGCTGAACAAATATGATAAGTTGAATAACGATATTTCCGAACTGGTTTACAAGGCACTCTATGTTGAGGGTCTGATTGACGGTATGGATTTCAAGGTGTAATCAGGAATATCCGGATTTGCATACCGCCTCATCAAAATTGCCTGCCGGACAATAGTATAGTAAAATATTAGTACGGTATGAGAGGGCGGTGCAAGCATATGAAATATGATTTTGATGAAATAGTTGACAGGAGCAGAACCGGAGCGGAAAAATATACCGGGCTGGAGAAACTATACGGCAATCCGGAGGCGATACCTTTATGGGTTGCGGATATGGACTTCAAAGCTGCACAGCCCATATTGGATGCAGTAAGGGAACGTACGGAAAACGGTATATTCGGGTACACAGTCAGGCCTGAAAAGTATTACAGTACTGTTTGCTCCTTTCAAAAGAGGCGTAAAAATTGGGATATGGATGAAAAACTTATGAGTGTGAGCCTGGGAGTAGTTCCTTCAATTTGTATGCTTATAAGTGAACTGACTGAGCCGGAGGACAGGATTATCATACAGACACCTGTGTACAGACCGTTTTATAATGCTGTCAGAGATGCGGGAAGAGAGCTGCTGGAGAGTCCTTTGTTGGAATCGGACGGATGCTTTTATATGGATTTTGAGGATATAGAGGAAAAAGCCCGGCAGGGAGCCAGGTATATGATATTGTGCAGCCCGCATAATCCGGTGGGAAGGGTCTGGACAAAAAAAGAGCTGGAAACCCTGGGGGATATATGTATCAGATACGGTGTCAGGGTTATTTCCGATGAAATACATTCCGATCTGGTTTTATGGGGAAACAGGCACATACCCTTTGCTGCTGTTTCAGAGGAAATCAGAAAGCTGACAATTACCTGCATATCGGCTACCAAGACCTTTAACCTTGCAGGACTGCAGAATTCCATTACGGTCTTCCCGGATATTGAGACCAAAAATATCTTTGACAGGGCATGGGGCAGGCTGCATATTGAATGCAGCAACTGTTTCAGTCTGGTGTGCACTCAGGCGGCCTTTGAGCATGGAGAGGAGTGGTTGGAGCAGCTAATAACTTATATTGAAGGGAATGTGAATCTGGTAATGGATTATTTCAGCAGTTTCATACCCCAAATCAAACCTGTGCGTCCGGAAGGAACATATCTTATATGGCTTGACTGCAGGCAGCTTGGCATGACTGGCAGACAACTGACGGATTTCATGGTCAATAAGGCAGGGATTGCCATGAGTGCCGGAACCTATTTCGGGAAAAATGCAGAAGGCTATATGAGGATGAATGTTGCGTGCCCAAGGGCAATAGTCCAAAAGGCGCTGCAGCAGCTTAAAGAGGCTGTAGATGCCCTGGAAGCGTAAAAGGGTATACAAGTATAAAAGTTCCACAAGCATAAGGGGGATTTCACTTAAGGATCAGGATACACAAAAGATAGGATAAGTAAAATTAAATGAAAAATACATTTAAAAAAAGGTATTGCAATTATAAATGATTTATGTTAAATTATAATAGTTGTCAGCGGGAATGAATAAATTCAGTGCTGCAGCATATAATATTATTACATTTATACATCGCGGGATGGAGCAGTTGGTAGCTCGTCGGGCTCATAACCCGAAGGTCGTTGGTTCAAGTCCAGCTCCCGCAACCATGAATATAAAGGCTTTCAGGTAGATTCCTGAGAGCCTTTAGTTTTATTTCGGGCACATTTGGGATAATATCACACAAATTTACAATTTAAACATTTTAACTGTTTCACTATCAATAAATTTAATCAGGATTAAACATTTTCAATAATCGTAAGTAATGGTTAGCTTCACGTAACACATGGTCACCTAATAGTGGAATAATGATAGACCTGACTTTACATTCAAGTATTCCCTGCGTACCTTGGGTCTTGAAATTTTGTAGTTCCAGAGTTGCCTTAAAACTGTTATCTGTAACTTTTGCCAACGGTGGTACAGCCGTATCCATTGCAGCTTTTGCTTCTATAGTCAGCCGGTCAAATTCATTTCCAAAATCATTAGCTTTATTGATTAAATCGTTTTCTGATGGGTCAAGTAAGCCACGTATGAATTTTGCATGCTCTGCCATTTGCCTATTCCAAAATAATTCCTGTTCGTATGCCTCCCGCTCTGTATTTAATTCCTCTTTGCTTTGAAGTTTCCGGACCGTTAGCAGGTATAGTTTTGCTTCACGCGTGATGTGGGTGATCAGCAAGGGATAATTGACCGTAAACATTTTGCAGGATAAAACCTCAGATAAAATATTTGTCTTAAACTGTATTAAGGCAGCAATTAAACGCATTGCATTTTGATTAAGCGCATATACCCTTTTCTCAAGCATGGGGCTGAGCGCTATTGAACCTCCACTCATCAATTCAGCCTCTGCCTGCGTAAGTTCAGTGGGTATCTGTACTCCTGTAAAATAAGAAGTAGCTGCTTCTGCTTTTAGGGTATAGGGGGTTGTTACTTCACCAGACTGAAGCACCTCAGGATTTACAATGCCATTTGAAAGGGAAATTACCTCTCCCAAAAGCATATCAAATTGTTTGCGAAAAGCATCTGCCTGCTGGGTAAAAATGGTGTCCCTTGGTGTAAAACCCGCCTCAAGAAATAATGAGTGTTCCTTCATAATCCTTGCAAAAAATAAATGTAAGCCCAGGGATTGTTTTATAAACTCCATACTTGAAAGCATAGTTCAACCTCCAAAAAACTTTATATTATAATTGTATGTTTGTTTACATAAACTGTTACATCCGGTTCTCTCATTCTTATATGATTACTCTTTCCATTTTGGAATGAGAAATTATTATGGATTAAAGAATGCAGGAAAACAATTAAGACCGAACTTTTTTATTCAGAAATGAGTATTGAAATATCTACAGATAAAAAGGCACAATGCGGATAAATCAAAAAATGTTTATTATCGGATCAGAGTGTGATATTATTGTAAATGAACAAATTGTTCTATAAAATAGTAACAATAGAATGATAATGCTAATCAACAGTACTAATCAACAGTGCTATTTTGTCCGGGCAGGAAAGAGAATACAAGGCCAGAACATCTGTCATTTTGGCCGAAGAGGCGGTTGTTCCATCCCTGCCTTGATAATTTAACCTGCAGTGCTAGTTAATAAAGTCTTGAAGAGACAAGTTTGCTCACGCCAGGACGACTTTAAAGAAATGAGCAGCAGCCAAGCAGCTCTTGCCTGTTTACCACATTTTTAACTAGCACAACGAGTTAATTTAAAATAGCGGAAAGTTATGGAGGGAATAATATGGGAATTATTAATGCTATAAAAGAAGCCATTGCAGCACCGTTTGTCGGTTTATCTTTTGAAGTTGGATGGTTTGGCTGGCTTGTTGCAGTTTTTGGGGCCTGCCTGGCGGGGGATTGGATAACAGGCTCGGCTGCAGCCGCCAAAAACGGTGAATGGAGTTCAAAAATAAGCAGAGAAGGTATATGGCATAAGGCGGGTTGTATAGTTGTTGTCCTGGTGGCTGCTGTCCTGGATAGGGTAATAGGCGGGGTACTCAACAACATACCCGGTATATCCCCACCATTTACATATACCGTATTGCTTTGCCCCATAATATTAGTGTGGTACATACTGACGGAGCTGGGCAGCATTATAGAGAATGCAGGCAAGATGGGTGCACCTGTACCGGGATTCTTGAAAAAAGCTATTGCTTTGATTAAGGGCACTGTTGATGCAGCAGGGGACAAGATAACACAAAGGAAATAAATCTTCCCTGGGGAGGAGCGCTTAGGGCTTGCAAATCAAGGCCTTTATGCAGCACATTGTTTTTGTAGCCATATGAATTTTTTCGGCATATTTTATAACTATAATGTATGGGGCTCAGGGGCAGAAATATGAGAAGAAAGAGATATCTCCGCAAATCAGCCGGTTATAAGTCAAAAGCAGCAAAAACTCAACCTTCTGAAATAGACGAAATCGCACCTGAGAACAGTGTGGGCGCTGATACGGGCGGGACTGGCGATTATCTGCCGGTGGAGGAGAGGGTTTACGATTGTGAGGATTGCTATCAGAGGAAGAATTGCAGCAAATGCAACAAATGCAAACCTGGCTGTGCAGAAATATGCGGCAGATTTGATGAAGAGGATTGTAATTTTGCCTGTGCCAGTGACAAGGAATTATTGATAAGAATATATTGCCTGCTCTTAAACAGAGAACACGGCCTAAAGGCAATTGGGAATAAACTCAAGAAGTCGGAGCTGAACGATGACCTTAAAAACATAAAGTCAATTTCCGACCTTCTGGAGAGGGCGATAGTGGGGCTGGGGGAAACTGCCCTGGGAGCTGTAAAAAAGGCGGTGGATGCTGCGGGAACCATGTCGGATATCACCTCCGGACTGGCCAAAATTGCAGCCAGTTCCACGCAGACAGCAGGTTCGGTTGCACAAACAGCCAGCGGCTTGGCGACCGTGGCAGCGGGTACTGCCGGGACAGCAGGTGGCATAGCCCTTACATCCTCCGCATTGGCGAATACGGCAGCAGCAGGTGCAGCAACCGCCGGAGCGGCAGCAGATATTGCAGCAGAAGGAGCCGGAATTGCTGCGGCAAGCGCAGTTACTACCGGAGCGTTGGTGGACGTGGCAGCAGAAGCAGCGGGAGTGGCAGCGGCAGGAGCTGCAACTGTGGGAGTGGCAGGAGATATAGCGGCAGAAGCGGCCGGCCTGGCAGCGGCAGGAGCTGCAACTGCGGGAGTGGCAGGAGATATAGCGGCAGAAGCGGCCGGCCTGGCAGCAGCCGGGGCAGAAACTGCTGGATTGGCAGGGGACATTGCGGCCGGAGCAGCCGGAACCGCAGCCTCCATATCGGACACCATAGCCGGGATAGCCGGAACGGCGGCGGGTGCAGCAGCCACATCGGCAGCAGTCTCCGGCACAGTGGCTGGCGCGGCGGAAACTGTGGCAGGTGCGGCAGCTACATCGGCAGCGGTATCAAGCACCGTAGCCAGTGTGGCAGCCACCACAGCAGGAACATCGGCTACATCAGCGGCAGCAGAGGGCATAAATATTGAGGCTGTCACCTCCGGACCTGTAGAAGCCCGTTCTGAAACCGATACTGTACAGGTGTGGCTTTTTAACAATGGCAGGGTGCCTTCAAAGGTTGCTGATGTGCTTATATTTGATCTTACGGTCAGCCCAAAAACCAGGTATTATGTGCAAAGTTCCGCCGTACCTGCCAGTAGCTCGGTTTATTTCGCCATTGCTCCGGTGCCGGCTTCATATGAAGTACAGGTACAGGGACTCACCGATGGTTTGCATGCATATGCGGTAGCCTTGGACGGGGCAGAGATGAAGATGGATACCGTAAAACCCAGAGAAGCCGGTATATTGTGTATTTATCCCTGAAGGACGATATTAATTCTATTTTGCAGGTTTTGGATATATAATAATTAAGAATAAACACCTGATTTATGAATAGTAAACTGCTTTATGAAATATTCCGGAGGTGCGCAATATGGAACTGGCTACACAGCGTGTTAACTACAGACTTTTTGAGAAAGCAGACTTTGACCTGTTTTATGCTGTTTTTTCTGATAAGGAAATAATGAGATATGCCTGGATTGATGAAATTCTCAGCCGGGAAAAAATGCTGGCTTTCTTTGAAGATTTTCTTAGCGTCGGACATATGCCCAACAAAAACAACTCTTACGCGTTTGCGGCTTTTTCCAGGGGAAATGGCCGTTTTGCGGGCTTTGCGGATATTCAACTGCATTCTCACAATGAAAACGGCGGCTGCGGAGAAATAGGGTACTTTCTGATGCAGGAGTTCTGGGGAAAAGGATATGCCACAGAGTTTGCCGGGGCCATGACGGATTTTGGCTTTGAAAGCCTGAAGCTCCACAAAGTTTGTGCCAGATGTAATGCCAACAACCTGAAATCAGAGAACATAATGAAAAAACTTGGAATGACAAAGGAAGGGGAGCTGAGAAAAGTAAGGTATAAAGGCGGAAGCTGGGATGATGAAAAGTACTATGGGATTCTCCGGGAGGAATGGCTGGCCCGAAGGCAGCAAGCTACTCTTTGATACCTCCGGTACACTTTGGACATATCCCAAGGAACTCCAGGCTATGCCCTGTTATGATAAAGCCGGTCCGGCGTATCAAGGTCTCTTCCATACATGTCAGAGGACAATCATCAATGGATATGGTTTCACTGCACATGGTGCACACAAGCTGATGCTTGTGCTGATGATTGTTGAACTGGTAATATGTTTTTCCGTCCTGGCTCAGATTCTTTAAAAGTATACCCTTGTCAGACAGCGTTCCCAGCGTACGATAGGCAGTAGAAAGGCTCATTTGAACCTCCTTTGCAACTATGGAATAAACTTCCTCTGCCGTCATGGGACCAGAAGAAGCGTCCAGGATATTCAGTATGGCAAGACGGTTCTTTGTTGTTTTCAGATCTGAAGCTTTCAAGATATCTTCTCTCATGGAGACATTCCTTTCAATTGTAAATGGCTGAAGCAGAGCAATCTTCATATGTTAATATATATCACTTCGATTTTTATATGTCAATCAACAATTTAAGGAGGCAGGTGCAGTATTTTATCAGCATGTATTCTGATTTTCCGGAATATTATCTTACTATATAAGTAATACGGGGGCAGAAAATGGCTGTAAAAATAGATATTGTTGCAGGTTTTCCCGGGGCAGGAAAAACCACCTTTGTTAAAAAGATCATTAAGGAACAGCTGCACCGTGAAAGACTGGCAGTAATTCAAAATGAATTTGGTGACATAAGTATAGACGCCGCAATTCTTAAATGCCCGGGAATAGATATAAAGGGAGTTGCTGTAGGAGGTGCATGCTGTTCTCCTTACGGGAATCTTTCCTCGGCATTAAAGGAGGCCCTGGCAAAAAATGCTCCCGACAGGGTGATAATCGAGACTTCCGGTATTGACAGGCTTTCCGCGGTTCTGGAAGCCTGCCGGCAGATAGCCCGGAAAATGGACGGCGGAATCAACATATGTGCCACAGTTGTAGATGCTGTCAAATATAAAATGTATTCAGACGGCTTCGGGGAACTTTATAAGGAGCAGATAATAAACGCTAAAACCATAGTACTGAGCCGCACGCAATTTGTGGACCAGCACAGGCTGGCCGATTTGGTAAGGGATATCCGAAGTAAAAATCTGAGGGCGGATATTGTTACTACTCCTTGGAACAGGTTTTTAGGAAGGCAGATGGTTACAACGGCGGAAGGGGCGGCAGAAGGCCTTGCGCAAAGCCGCATCAGATTAAAGATAAAATGCTACAACCCTGACCTGAACGAAAGGCAAGCCATAGCCCACCAGAATTATGACTCCGGCTGCAGCTGTAATACCTTGCCGGAGGTCCAGTTCCAGCCTGTATTTGAAAGCTGGGGGGTGGAAACTCCCAGGAACTTCAGCAGGGCAGACATTGAAAATATATTGCGCCTGGTGGCGAATGACAATTATGGCAGGATATTAAGGGCAAAGGGAATATTGCCTGCAAAGAGGGAAAGCTGGCTGCACTTTGACTATGTACCCGGAGAGATGGAGGTCGGGCCGATTGCTCCGGATAATACAGGAAGAATAAGCGTTATGGGAGAAAGGCTTGACACGTCCCGGTTATCCAGGCTTTTCAATGTTCAGTGAAACCTTCCCGGTCCTGATAAGTTCAAGATTTTTTGAAATCAGCGCCATCCTCTGCTGTACACAGGCATAGCTCCTGAGAGGGTCCTCCGGAGTATTCATCACGTAATCCAGCATTTTGTCCACTGTGGTGGCAGCCACGTGGCAGCGGGTGTCGGAGGAGGCGTAATAAATCAAGATTTCTCCGCTGCGTCTGGCAACTGCACCGTTGCAGAATATTACGTTGGATACATCTCCAAGACGTTCTTCCCCCACGGGTGCTATCAAATAGCCTCCCGGACGCTTTATAACCTGTTCCGGCCTGCTCAGCTCCGACAAAAAGGCGTAAACCACATAGCGCAGTCCGGCAGCAGTGTTGCGTACACCATGGGCAATGTGAAGCCAGCCTGCGGCTGTCTTTATTGGAGCCGGGCCCTGGCCGTTCTTGACTTCCTTGATTGTGTGATACTCCTTGCATTCCATAAGGATTTCTTCCCCGATATATGCATTTTCCATGGAGTCAGTATAGCCAAAACCAATTCCTCCGCCTTCTCCCGTTTCGATAAAGCCATCCTGGGGTCTGGTATATAGAGCATATTTTCCGTTTATAAACTCAGGATGGAGCACCACGTTGCGCTGCTGGGCAGAGGTGGTCTTCAGGTCGGGCAGGCGCTCCCAGCTTTTCAGGTCCTTTGTTCTTGCAATTCCGCATGCCGCAACAGCACTTGAAGTATCTCCAAAGGGTGCGGCGGGATCTTTTCTTTCGGTGCAGAAAAGGCCGTATATCCAGCCGTCTTCATGCTTTACCAGCCTCATGTCATATATGTTTACATCAGGCTGTTCAGTTTCGGGCATGACTACGGGATAATCCCGGAATTTAAAGCCGTCTATTCCGTTTTCACTTTCTGCAACTGCAAAAAATGACTTTCTGTCATTTCCCTCCACCCGTACCACCAGGTGAACTTTACCATCCAATTCAAGGGCTCCGGGGTTGAAGGCGCAGTTTACACCGAGGCGCTCCATAAGATACGGGTTTGCGTTCCTGTCCAGATCATACCTCCAGAAAAGGGGGGTGTGTTCACTTGTGATTACGGGATATTGATACCTGTCAAAAATACCATTGCCGCCTTCCAGTCTGTTATTTTTTCTTTTAACCAGGCAGTTGTGCTGCTGAACCAGATATTTCAATCTCTCATCGAAGAGCATTATAATTCCTCCTATGCAAATAAAGCTTCATTATCTGCTGCGATTTTTGATAACCTTTCCAACATTTCAAAACACATGCGGCTGTTGTGATAAGGACATTTCCAGGGGCCGACCTTTTCCGTATGGATTACCCTGGAGCCGTCTGCGGTTGTTCCCCAGAACCATTCACCATGCCTGCCGTCAATTAAGTGGGAGCTGATAAAGCTCCATACATTACAGGCCTCTCGAAGAAAGGAAACCAACCCCGACAATTGATAGGCATTTGTGAAGCCCACTACGGCTTCCGCCTGTGCCCACCATTCCTTGAAGTCCTTCAGGATTCCATTCTTTCTTTCATAAAAAAGCCCGCCGTTTATTTTATCAATACCGTCCGAAAACACCTTTTTTGCCATAAGCACTGAGGTTACTCTTACCTTGACCAGAAGCGCCTCGTTTCCAAGCACTTCCGCAGCCTCATATAACAGCCAACTGCCTTCTATATCGTGACCATATGAAACGGCCTTTGAAAGAGGAATCCAGTAATTGTCGAAATAAAGCCTGAACTGAAAGGTAAGCGGGTCGATTATATGGTCAATAGTAATATCTATGAGCTCCCTGAGGCTGCCGGCAAGTTTTTCGCTCTTCCACACCCTGTACAGGTTTGTGTATGCCTCCAGGACATGGAGATGTGTATTCATTGATTTTGGTGCATTCATATCACTGTAGCTCAACCGGGTATTGCTGATAGGAGACCAGTCCTTTGCAAAAGCCTCCAGATAGCCCTTGTTTACAGGATCACGGCTGTGGGTCTCCAGTGCGTGGTACAGCTCGATGGCATGCTGGAGGCTTTCCTTTTTTCCTGTTGCCCTGTAAAATTCCGACAGGGCATATATTGCAAAAGCTATAGAGTAGGTTTGCTTTTTGGTATCCACCGGATTACCCTTGAAATCCAGCATCCAGTAAACTCCTGAGTACTTTTGGTCGATAAAGTTTCTCACTGTGTAGTTATAGGCTCTTTCAGCCATCATGAGATATTTCTCATCGCCATAGTGCCGG
The DNA here is from genome assembly GCF_002051585.1 of Ruminiclostridium hungatei. Classification (GTDB taxonomy): domain Bacteria; phylum Bacillota; class Clostridia; order Acetivibrionales; family DSM-1351; genus Ruminiclostridium; species Ruminiclostridium hungatei. Next base: position 112,814 of record NZ_MZGX01000014.1, read on the forward strand.
TAGGCGGCAGCATATGTCCAAAGTATCCTGAAATTAAGGACAGATGCCTTATTGTGGCTTGTATCGACAATCAGATCATTTGAAATGTATCCATAAAAGCCTCCGTTGTCAAAATCCAAAGAATGCTCCAGCCAAAATTTGAGAATATTGTTTGTCAACTCTGAGCGCATAGAATTTAACAGGTTTTTAATTTCCAGAGCCATAGCAATCATCAGCCTCCAGTCCAAAAGAATATAAGCTAAAATAATCGGGTCAATACTATCTATATTCTTCAGCATCTCCTGCCAATAACTCCGAATTGGCTTTGATATAGCTGATTAAATCCTCTGCACATGTGTATGCCAGTGCTGAGTAAGTGTCTGCAGCGCCATAATATATTGCAATTCTTCCGGTAGCCGCATCCGACAAAGCTGCACAGGGAAAGACCACATTGGGGACAAAGCCCGAGGTTTCGTAGGGTTTTTCCGGGGTCAGCAGATAATCCCGGGTGCGGTATAAAACCCGGGAGGGATTGTCTATGTCAAGTATGGCTGCCCCGAAGCTGTAGACAAAGCCGTTGCAGGTGCCTGAAACACCATGATAAAAAAGCAGCCACCCTTCGGAGGTCTCTATGGGAACTGCGCCGGCCCCGATCTTTACACTTTGCCACCAGCCCGAGCCGCCTTTCTGCATTATTCTTCTGTGTCTGCCCCAGTGTACCAGGTCGGGACTTTCGCTGAGAAAGATGTCTCCAAAGGGGGTATGTCCGCTGTCGCTTGGTCTGCTGAGCAGGAGAAACTTGCCGTTTATTCTTCTGGGAAATAGGACACCGTTCCGGTTAAATGGAATAAACGGGTTCTCCAGCCGTATAAAGGTCCTGAAATCCCTGGTCATCCCTAAACCCAGTGCAGCTCCCCCGAAATCCGTGCACCATATTATGTAGTATATCCCCTCCACTTCAACAAGTCTCGGGTCATATGAATAATTGGGCTCATAGGGTTTTCCGGACTGATCAAGCCAATGTATCGGGTCATCTTCAATTTTCCAATTTATGGCATCCTGGCTGAAGCCAATGTGAATCCGGGCTTTGCCATCCTTGTGGTCGGCTCTGAAAACGCCTGCAAAACCATCACCCCAAGGTATTACCGAACTGTTATATACCCTGGCGGTGCTGGGAGTCGGATTCCAGCCGATAATCGGATTTCCGGAATGTCTCCATACAATTCCGCTGAAACCGTGGGGTTTATCCTCCCAGGGGATGTTTTTTAACGCTTTTCCTATAATTTTCATTATTCAGGTCTCCCTATTGCTGTAATATTACAAAATATCATGGGCTTAAATATTTATTCCAGGATATGGTATTACATGTAATATTATTTTACTGCATTACACATTAAATGTAAAGCAAAAAGTAATGTATTCGTAATATTATTTTTTGCTTTGAATAATACTTTTTTTATGCTATAATTCAATAGATTATTATTAAAGTGGAGGAAGTATGCCAAAAAAGGTTACAATGGATTCCATTGCTCTAAAGCTGGGCATTTCAAAAAACACAGTTTCGCTTGCCTTGAGGGGTATGCCGGGAATAAGTGAAGCTACAAGGAAAAATATCGAGGCTGCGGCTGAAAGCATGGGATATGTATATAAAAATAGCACCAGACAGCAGCAGACCCGCAATCTCTGCCTGGTAATTGCAAAGAGCACCCGGGATTCCATAGGATTTTTCAGCTTTATCCAGGTAGGCATAGAGGATGAGGCCAAAAAGAATAATTTTAATACAATAATCCATTACTATGACGAAAACCATGAGACGTTTGAAATGCCCAATTGTGTGAGGGACGGCCTGGTCTCCGGCATAATTACCCTTGGAAGAATAGCACGGAAGACAATAAATGAGATAATAAACTATAAGCTGCCGGTGGTCATGGTGGATAATTATTTCGATGATCTGGATATGGACTGCATACTCACCGACAATCAGTGCGGCGGATACCTCGCCGCACAATATCTTATAAAATCGGGGCATGAAAAGCTCGGTTTTCTAGGCGACATATCTGCGTCTGTCAGCTTTTACGACAGGTATCAGGGATATCTGAAGGCCATGGGGGAACATGACCTTGAAGCCGCACACGAATACTCCGTTACAAATTGCACCCTTGAGAGCATGAAGAAAGATGATATAGTTCTGACAATCAGAGAGATGCAAAAAAGGATGGGCTTGCCCACGGCGTTTTTTTGCTGTAATGATGCTGAAGCCTTAATATTAATGAAGGTTTTATTAAAAATGGGTATATCCATACCGGGAGAGGTCTCAATTGTAGGCTTTGATGATATAGAAACCTCCCGCAGCGTGACACCGGGGCTGACGACCATGAGAGTCCAGAAGGAGTTGATGGGAAGGAAAGCCGTGTGCAAATTGTTGAAGAAAATGGACAGCCCTGAAGAAATAACGGAAAAGATACTTCTTTCTGCAAGAATTGTGGAAAGGCAATCTGTAAAAGTCTTGAGGGGGTGATTTTATTCAGATACTTGTAGATGCGGATGCATGTCCCGTCAAGGATATAATATTAAAGCATGCCAGAAAACGCAGCGTTCCTGTTACCATGGTAATTGATACCAGCCATGAATTATTTGACGGATACAGCAAAATCATCACAGTGGACAAGGCAAGGGACAGTGTGGATATCAAGCTTGTCAATCTGCTGAAAAAAGGAGATATCGTGGTGACCCAGGACTATGGGGTGGCTGCAATGGGATTGGGAAAGGGAGCCAGGGTTTTAAACCAGAACGGGCTCATATATTCCGACAGCAATATTGACAGACTGCTGTTTGAGAGACATTTGGGGCAAAAGGTGCGCAGGGCCGGAGGCCGGACGGGCACCATGAAAAAACGGACGAAAGAAAATGATGAAGCATTTGAAAAGGCACTGGAGAGCCTGCTGGAAGTACAGGAGCAAACCGGAGGCCGGTAAGGGGAGCAGTGCCGTCAACCGGCGGCATAGACGGATTTCAGCAGGAACAAAACACAGTGTATCAGGAGAGGCTGCTATGGAGAGGATTAAAACAGGCAAGTACAGGCATTTTAAAGGTAACGAGTATAGAGTCCTTCATATTGCAAAGCACAGTGAAACCCTTGAGGATATGGTGGTGTACGCGGCTTTGTATGGACGGCAGGGTGTATGGGTAAGACCTGCTTCCATGTGGAATGAGGTGGTTGAAAGGGATGGGCTGGCCTTCAGGCGTTTTGAATATATTGGAGAATGAAAAGTGAAATTATGGAGGTAGATTATGGACTTGAATGCAAAAGCGATACTTGATAAAAGAATAGCCAAAACCATGAAGAATCTTGAGAGAAACAATATGCAGGCCCATTATGTGGAAACCAGGGCCGCCGCTGTCGAGAAGGTAAAGGAACTTTTAAAGGACGGGGATACGGTTGGAGTAGGCGGTGCCCAGACACTGTTCGAATGCGGAATAATTGATGTGCTCCGCTCGGGAAATTACAAATTTTTGGACAGGTATGCCGAGGGCCTGACCGGCGGGCAGCTTAACCAGGTGTTTATAGAGTCCTTCTCTGCGGACTCGTATATATGCAGTGCGAATGCTATAACGGAAAACGGGGAATTATATAATGTTGATGGCAATTCTAACCGTGTTGCCGCAATTTGCTTCGGACCAAAATCCGTAATAATAATTGCAGGCCGCAACAAGCTGGTAAAGAATTTGGAGGCGGCAATCACCAGGGTAAAAACCTTTGCTGCTCCGTCAAATGCCGCGCGGCTTTCCTGCAGGACCTATTGCAATGAAAAGGGTGAGTGCATGGCTTTGAGCCAAAACGCTGATGAAATGGCAAGCGGATGTTCCAGTCCGGAAAGGATATGCTGCAATTATGTTGTTTCGGCATATCAGCGGCATAAGGACAGGATAAAGGTGATTCTGGTGGGAGAAGAAATCGGGTATTAATCTGGAGGTCTTATGGTAGTATCAGCACTGACAATGAAACTCTATGCGCCGGAATGTCATTCTCTGAAGGACAAGAGGATGATTGTCAAAAGTCTCATTCAAAAAACCAGAAACAGGTTCAACGTTTCAATAGCTGAAACGGATGAACAGGATTTCTGCCAAACTATTGTAATAGGTGCAGCCTGTGTTTCCCACAGCAGGACTCAAGCCAACACCGTTCTCGACCAAGTAATGCGCTTTATTGAAGAAAATACCCAAGCGGAGATAGTGGATTATCTGTATGAGGAACGCTGACTTCCCGTGGGTATTTCGGTTCTATTGTTTATTTAGCCGTTTTTTTACGTCCAGGGCCAGAGCGGGGTAATTTGTGATTATTGCGTTTACCTCCTCCTTGTACATCCAGGTCATATGCTCCTGCGTATTTACTGTCCAGGGATGAACCATTATGCCGTTTTCTCTGCACTTTCTCACAGTTCCCGGTACGGCCAGGGTATAGTAAAAAGGATGCACGGCCTCTGCCGCTATCCGGAGGGCATACAACTGAGGGTCCACAAGGGCTTCAGTGTATAGCAGCCCTATGGGAATAGCGCGGTCTATTTTTTTGATCAGCATCAGGCTGTGATGGTTAAAGGAAGAATACAGGACTCTCTTTTTCATTCCCATATCTGAAACAAGTCTGATTGCTTTTTCTTCAATCCCTTCATAGGTTACCAGCCCTGACTTTAACTCGATATTAACCGTCAGCCTGGTGCCTTTAACAAAATGGAGCACCTCCTCAAGGGTAGGAATCCTTATATTTCTGTAACCGTCCATATGGTTTGAAAAGTCATAGGTCAGCAATTCCTTCAGCGTCATGTCAATAATCCTGCCGCTGCCGTTTGAACACCTGTCGATGGTCTCGTCGTGTGCGACTACCAGGTGTCCGTCCCTGGTCATATGTATATCCAGCTCAATACCGTCAGCCTGTTGACGGTTTGCAAGTCTGAAGGCCTCCATGGAATTTTCCGGGGCCTGAGCCGAAGCTCCCCTGTGGGCCCAAATGAGTGTATTCATTTAAATTTCGCCTCCTCCGGATATTAATTTAAATTTGGCAAATAAATAATTCAGTACAGCATATTTTTTTTAATTATCTGTTTGAACAGTTCGAACAGAACTTCAGAAGTTTCAAGTACATTTGTTTTGGGTAAATCTATGCTATAAGTAATATAGTAAAAAGGATGTGAAATTATGATAATAAATCCAAATAAAGCTTTTTCAGAAATATGGCTGGCCGGCGGCTGCTTTTGGGGAGTTGAGGCCTTTGTGAAAAATGTGCCCGGGGTAATTCATACAGAGGTGGGCTATGCAAACGGGCGCACGGAGAATCCTACCTACGAAGATGTTTGCCACAGGGATACAGGGCATGCTGAGACTGTATATGTAAAATACAATCCCCGCAGAATATCCCTGAGCACTCTGCTGGATTACTTTTTCAGGATAATTGACCCCACAACTCTCAACAGGCAGGGGCATGATGTGGGAGTCCAGTACAGGACCGGAATATACTATAAAAATCCGGCAGACAGGAATGCAATAGAAGAATTTATAGATAACAGGCAGAAAGAATACTCCAAAAAGATTTTAACCGAAGTGCTTCCCATTGAAAATTTTTTCAGGGCTGAAGAGTACCATCAGGAGTATCTTGATAAAAACCCCAACGGCTATTGCCACATAGACCTTTCATTAATTAACAGCCTTAAGCGGGAGGCGGGCAGAAAGGTAGACAAGTCCGGATATTCCAGGCCGGAGGATGAAATACTGAAGAAGGAGCTGAGCAGAGAACAGTATGAGGTTGTCCGCAATAAGGCAACGGAAGCGCCTTATGAAAACGAGTTCTGGGACAGCAAAAAGAAGGGCATATACGTGGATATAGCAACAGGAGAGCCTTTGTTTGTCTCAACCGACAAGTTTGATTCAGGCTGTGGCTGGCCCAGTTTCACACGACCCATTGAGGATGAGGTCATTGAGTATAAAGAGGATGAAAGCCATGGCATGTATAGAACCGAGGTGGTCAGCAGGGTAGGTAAAAGCCATCTGGGACATGTATTCGAGGATGGCCCTGCCCATGCGGGAGGATTGAGGTATTGCATCAACAGTGCAGCCTTAAAATTTATACCTGTAGAGAAAATGGAAAAGGAAGGCTATGGGGATTTTATACCCCTGGTAAGATAAAATATATTTTATTCTCTTCCGCTCATTTTCTTTACGATATTCAGGATAAAACTGTCAAAATATTTGACCTCCTTAAGCTTAGCAAGCCAAAGCTCAGGATTTTTCTGGGTAGCCGCAATTACCTCCTGTGGGCTTTTAAAATCATTGCCCAGGATCTTCTGGCATACCAGCAGTACTTCCCTGGCTTTCTTCTGAGTTTTCGGACCGGGTATTCCATCTACGTTCAGAGCAGTTAAGGCCTGAAATTCCCTGATAGTCATGTCAAACGCCTCCCCTTTCAAAATGCTGTCTCGAATGGCTGCTTTCCGGTCCTCACTTAGACCGGTCAGTTCTATTAGCTGTACATGCCAGGGCTCGTAATCAAGAGGTTTGATTAATCCGTACCCTGATAACTCTTTATTTTCCAGGGCTTCAAACCAGCCGTCCATGTCCATGGCAAGGCCAAAGCAATGATTGGATTTTCCATAGGCGGCAGAAAGGCATTTTCTGCTGCTTCCAGTGCCTATATATACAGAACCGTCATTTAGCTGATAGCTTCCCTTGTTTTTTTCAAGAACTATTCTGGCTGTGGTTTTCTGACATTCCAGACTCCGGTATCCTCCGGTACATAAGGCATCTTTTCCATAAGCCCTGCACACTTGATTTATGGCGGACAAAAGCTTTGGATGGACACAGGCCTGTTCCGGATACTTAAATTTTACATGACACATCCTTACCCAACTCCTCTCTCAACTCGTTTATTCTGAGATGGGCCTGTTTTGTACTTTCCTCTACTCTTGCCAGCCTGTCGGCATGATTATTGACTGTTTTGTTCAGGCATCTCAGTTCCAGCAATGTTGTGTCGCCGCTTCTTTTTATATATTCTATGTCAGCTTTTAGCTGGCCTACCTCAATTCCACTCTGCTTTGATTCTCCCTTGACTCTTGCCTGCAAGGCAAGATATCCGAAAACAATTCCACTGACCGCTGCCACACAGGTTATTAATATATTTGTCTCCACCTGCACCCCTTCTTTCCTGATAGATATAAAAGGACTACCTATACCTATAAGTAATCCTTGGTGGTCGAAATACAATCTTATTATTAAATTAAATACATGTCATATTATTGTCATTGACAATATTAATCAGTTCAACCTTTAATGACTGAATAGCATCTTCCCTTGGCAGCATTATGTATCTGGATAAATATTCAATATCATCATTAAACAGATTTATAATTTCGTTCATTGACATCTTATCACCTTGCTGTGCTTTCTTCACTATTTGTATGAATCTATCAGGGTTTGTCGTAATAACTCCAATCCTTTCCTTTTCCATTTGTTCACCCCCTGCTGAGTAATGTTAAGTTCGCGGGCAACCTCATGTTCAGTCATGCCGTCGAGTATGGTTCTCTGGATGACGAATCTGCACTTTTCCCACGGAATAGTATCCAATAATTCTTTAATATAGACTTTTGATAAAATTTCTGTCTCAAACCCGCTGTCGTGAACCTGACTTTCAAAAAGAAGATAACATTCCTTTAACTGTTGAGTACGAGCTTTATACTGCAATCTCCATGCTGCTCTCCTCAGTAGTTTCCTGTAATTTTCTACCGAGATGCCGTCGTTAGTTTGCATAAGAAACCTCCGTCCTGATGAATTTTATGGACTACTTGATATTAAGTTGTAGGATTGATTTGACTTCACCCTGGTAATTAAATCTATTCTGTCAATAAAGTCATTTTACTAATATAGTAATATTTTACATCCATATAACAACCATATTTTTTAATATTATACAAATTTTGCATATTAGAAGTATGAATATGAGCAGTTGTAATTTTAATTGTAAAATTTCCTGTATTTAAGAAGGAGGTTTCATGTATTGTCACTTTGCTGATAACCGGATAAGTGACACTTTCAAGAGCAACCCATCAAAAAACAATGGATTTATGGAGGAATGCAAATGAAACATTTAAAAAATCCGTTTACAGCTTTGGCTAAGTATACGGGAAAACAAATTAAATGGGTGTACTGCATGCTGATGATACTTTTAGTTTCCCTGGCAGCAGTCCCAAATGCAGATTATGCATATTCTGCAGGAGAAACAGGTTTGAGCCTGCAGGCGGTATCTCCGCTGCGACAGCAGATAAAGCTGACACAGCCTTCCGCAGCCATACCCGGAGGACGCGGATATATGCTGCCGCAAAAGGTTGTGGTAAAAGACAGCTCCGGCATGCCTGTTGCAGGCGTCTCAGTGACTTTTGAAGTTTCTGTGAATGATACGGTGACTTCGGTTATGAGAGGCTCCAACAGCAGATTTTTAACAGTTACAACAGATGCCAACGGTATGGCGTCGGCAGCCAATACTCACTCCAGCTATCTGGGAGAGGGCTATCAGGCATATTCCAAGAATTCGGGAGTTGTACAGACCTTACAGGTCAAGGCAGGAATTCCCGGCGGGAATACTGTCTCATTTGATGTAGAGGTAGGTACATATAATTCAAACATTGTAGATAATACCCCGCCGTTTATTTCAGTTCAGGCAAAGGATGATACAGGAGCGGACTATGTGGCGGGGACCTGGACCAGCCGCACTGTCACTGTATCCTACAGTGCTGAGGATTCCATCTCCACCATCAGGTCCTGCACACCCAGTCAGGTGTTCAGTGAAGAGGGAGCAAATCATACCTCCACAGGTATAGCTATTGATAGCTGCAATAATTCTTCAAGTGTCACATTTGGCCCCATATGCATAGACAAGACAGCGCCGGTAACAACTACAGCATTCTCAAAGCCAAAATCCGGAACCTGGTATGATGACAAGGTAACGGTGGCATTTGATGCAATTGACAATGTGTCGGGAGTGAAAGCGATTTTTTATAAAATCGGAGAAGGTTCACCAGTCAGACTTGAGGGTTCCAGTGCAGTTGCAAATATCGAGGTTGAAGGCGTAAGCTCAATAACCTATTGGTCTGAGGATAAGGCAGGCAATGTGGAACAAGCCAGATCCTTCAGCGTTAAGATTGACAAAACCGCACCGACTGTCGAAAGCAGATTGACTCCGGAAAAAAATGAAAAAGGCTGGAACAAAAACAATGTAACTCTGATTTTGACGGGCATGGATTCTTGTTCAGGCGTAAAGGAAATACACTATAAAGTCGGAGAGGCCGGACAGGAAAAAATCGTGGCGGCAGATAATGCCACAATTCTTTTTGATACCGAAGGAATTTCAAAGGTTTTCTACTGGGCGGTTGACAATGTGGGTAAAGTCAGTGCCACAGGCAATATTGAAATAAAACTTGACAAAAGTATTCCTGTAATAACTGTTCCCGCCGACATTAGTGCTGAAGCCAGTGCAGTTTACACAAAACTGGATATAGGCACTGCAAGGGTTGACGACCTGGGAGAAGTAACACTGAAAAATGATGCCCCGGAACAAGGGTTTTCCGTGGGGACTACAAAGGTTACCTGGACAGCTACCGATTCAGTAGGGTTTGTATCCTCTGCGGTTCAGAACGTAACGATAAAGGATACGACAAATCCTGTACTTACAGTTCAGGGTGATGTAGTTATAGAGGCCACGGCTGTCAAGACTCCGTATACTTTAAAACAGCCCACAGCCACCGACATTTTCAGCGTGACAATCACCCATGACGCCCCGGAAAAATTTCCTGTGGGAAAAACTCCTGTAACCTGGAAGGCAAAAGATGCAAACGGTAACGAAGTCACCGCCGTCCAGAATGTCATAGTAATTGATTCCCAAAAGCCTGTACTGACCCTCCCAAAGAACGTGACAGTGGAGGCACAGGGCAGAAGAACAGTTGTGGATATCGGGCAGGCAACGGCAACCGACATCTTTGATGTGGAGGTTTCCAGCAATGCTCCGGCTGATTTCCCCCTGGGCAAATCCACAGTTACCTGGAAGGCTGTTGACGCAAATAATAACGTAACAACAGGCGATCAGGAGATACTTGTCCAGGATACGACGGACCCTGAGCTCACCATACCTGAGGATATAACCAGGGAGGCTGATGCCAGACGAGTCAAATTGGATATAGGAAAGGCAGAGGCCAGAGATATATTCGAGGTTGAGGTAAAAAGCAATGCGCCCAAGGATTATCCGGTAGGAACAACCGAGGTTATCTGGGAGGCCCGTGATGAAAATGGCAATGTTTCCACAAAGGTACAGAAAATAACCATAACCGATAAAACCAAACCGACCTTCACCATACCCGGTGATATCAAAATAGAGGCTGAAGGGGAGAAAACCTATGTTCCCATAGAACTTCCCCAGGTTTATGACATTTTTGAGATGGTTCATTCACGGACCGGTCCCCAGGATAATATGTTCCCTGTGGGGCATACGGTTATAACCTGGACCTTCACAGATGCCAACGGTAATTCTGTATCCTTCAGCCAGAACATAACAGTAGAGGACACAATCAGTCCGCTGCTCACACTTCCGGAGGATGTAAAAGTCGAGGCTACCGCAGTAAAGAGCAAGGTTGACATCAAGGAACCTTCGGTAAGCGACATATTCCCGGTTACGGTAACCAACAACGCTCCAAAGGACGGATTTGACGTGGGCACTACAGAAGTAACCTGGACGGCCACCGATGCAAACGGAAATTCAACAAAGGGCGTCCAGCATGTTACCGTAGAGGATAAAACCAAGCCTGTTCTTACAATTCCGTCAGATAAGATAGCTGAGGCTAAAGCTTTAAGAACTGCTGTAGAAATAGGTCAGGCAACCGCAACAGACATATTCGGGGTGGATGTAAAAAGTGATGCGCCTTTGGACTATTCTCTGGGAGATACCTATGTAACCTGGACTGCCAGGGATGAACACAATAATGAAGCTTCAAAAATACAGAAGATTACAATAATTGATACAACCAAGCCCTTCCTGGCTGTTCCGAAGGATAAGACAGTGGAGGCGGATGCCGAGAAAACAAAGGTCGCTTTGGGTGAGGCGGAAGCAACAGACATATTTGCGGTTACAGTTACAAACGACGCTCCCAAGGATGGCTTCCCGGTTGGAACTACAAAAGTAACCTGGACGGCAACAGATGCTAACGGCAATTTCACAACAGGAGTCCAAAATATAACAGTCACCGATAAAACAGCTCCCGTTTTAAAGGTTCCTGACAATAAGACCTGTGAGGCCACTGCCATAAAAACACCTGTTGATATAGGACAGGCAACGGCAACAGATATATTTAAAGTTAATATTTCAAATAACGGCATAAAGGATTATCCCCTTGGAAGAACCATAGTAACCTGGACCGCCACCGATGAAAATAATAATGTTACTGCCGGTACTCAGGAAATCAAGGTGGTGGATACGACACCTCCAAATATGATTCCTCCAGAGGACATGACTTTTGAGGCCACTGGGATAAAAACAAAAGTTGAGGCCATAAAAGCTCCGGTGGTAACCGATATTTTCCAGTTTACCCTTTCAAAGGATGCTCCGGAGGAATATCCATACGGCCCGACTCTTGTGACCTGGACCGCAATAGATGTAAACGGCAATAAAAGTACCTGTACACAAACAATTAATATAGTAGATACAACCGCCCCTGAGCTGACGGCTCCTGCTGACATAACCGGTTGGGAGGCCACCGCGGCGGAGGGTACACCTGTAGAGCTGGGCACACCGGTATACAGCGATATCTTCCAGGTGGAATGGGAAAACGATGCTCCGGCGGTATTCCCTGTGGGAACCACCGTAGTAACCTGGACAGCCACAGATGAGCACGGAAACAAGACAGAAAAGACCCAGAAGGTGACAGTGGTGGATACAACCCCACCTGAGCTGACGGCTCCGGCGGACATAACCGATTGGGAAGCCACTGCAGCGGAGGGTACTCCTGTAGAGCTGGGCACACCGGAATACAGCGATATCTTCCAGGTGGAGTGGAAAAATGATGCTCCTGTGGTATTCCCTGTGGGAACAACCATCGTAACCTGGACAGCCACAGATGAGCACGGAAACAGGACAGAAAAGACCCAGAAGGTGACAGTGGTAGATACAACCGCCCCTGAACTGACGGCTCCGGCAGACATAACCGATTGGGAAGCCACAGCCGCGGAGGGTACACCTGTAGAGCTGGGCACACCGGAATACAGCGATATCTTCAGGGTGGAGTGGAAAAATGATGCTCCCGGGGTATTCCCAGTGGGAACAACCTTAGTCAAGTGGACTGCCGTTGATGAACATGGCAACAAGACAGAAAAGACCCAGAAGGTGACAGTGGTGGATACAACCGCCCCTGAACTGACGGCTCCGGCAGACATAACCGATTGGGAAGCCACAGCCGCGGAGGGTACTCCTGTAGAACTGGGAACACCGGAATACAGCGATATCTTCCAGGTGGAGTGGAAAAATGATGCTCCTGTGGTATTCCCTGTGGGAACCACCGTAGTAACCTGGACAGCCACAGATGAGCATGGAAATAAGACAGAAAAGACCCAGAAGGTGACAGTGGTGGATACAACCGCCCCTGAACTGACGGCTCCGGCAGATATAACCGATTGGGAAGCCACCGCAGCAGAGGGTACTCCTGTAGAGCTGGGAACACCGGAATACAGCGATATCTTCAAGGTGGAGTGGAAAAATGATGCTCCTGTGGTATTCCCTGTGGGAACAACCATCGTAACCTGGACAGCCACAGATGAACACGGAAACAAGACAGAAAAGACCCAGAAGGTGACAGTGGTAGATACAACCGCCCCTGAACTGACGGCTCCGGCAGATATAACCGATTGGGAAGCCACAGCCGCGGAGGGTACTCCTGTAGAGCTGGGCACACCGGAATACAGCGATATCTTCAAGGTGGAGTGGAAAAATGATGCTCCCGGGATATTCCCTGTGGGAACCACCGTCGTAACCTGGACAGCCACAGATGAACACGGAAACAAGACAGAAAAGACCCAGAAGGTGATAGTGGTGGACACAACCGCCCCTGAACTGACGGCTCCGGCAGACATAACCGATTGGGAAGCCACAGCCGCAGAGGGTACTCCTGTAGAGCTGGGAACACCGGAATACAGCGATATCTTCAAGGTGGAGTGGAAAAATGATGCTCCTGTGGTATTCCCTGTGGGAACCACCGTAGTAACCTGGACAGCCACAGATGAACATGGAAACAAGACAGAAAAGACCCAGAAGGTGACAGTGGTGGATACAACCGCCCCTGAACTGACGGCTCCGGCAGACATAACCGATTGGGAAGCCACAGCCGCTGAGGGTACTCCTGTAGAACTGGGAACACCGGAATACAGCGATATCTTCAAGGTGGAATGGAAAAATGATGCTTCCGGGGTATTCCCAGTGGGAACAACTGTAGTAACCTGGACAGCCACAGATGAACACGGAAACAAGACAGAAAAGACCCAGAAGGTGACAGTGGTGGACACAATCGCCCCTGAACTGACGGCTCCGGCAGACATAAGCGATTGGGAAGCCACCGCCGCTGAGGGTACTCCTGTAGAATTGGGCACACCGGAATACAGCGATATCTTCAAGGTGACAGTGACCAGCGACAAGCCAGCAGTATTCCCAGTGGGAACAACTACAGTTAAGTGGACGGCTGTTGATGAGCATGGAAACAAGACAGAAAAGACCCAGAAGGTAACCGTGGTGGATACAATCGCACCCGAGCTGACTATACCAGCGGATATAACCGGCAAGGAAGCCACAGCGGCGGACGGCACCCCTGTGGACATAGGAAACGCACAGGCAAAGGATATCTTCAAGGTGACAGTGACCAGCGACAAGCCAGCAGTATTCCCAGTGGGAACAACTACAGTTAAGTGGACGGCTGTTGATGAGCATGGCAACAAGACAGAAAAGACCCAGAAGGTAACCGTGGTGGATACAATCGCACCCGAGCTGACTATACCAGCGGATATAACCGGCAAGGAAGCCACAGCGGCGGACGGTACCCCTGTGGACATAGGAACCGCGCAGGCAAAGGATATCTTCAAGGTGACAGTGACCAGCGACAAGCCAGCAGTATTCCCAGTGGGAACAACCTTAGTCAAGTGGACTGCCGTTGATGAGCATGGAAACAAGACAGAAAAAACTCAGAAGGTAACCGTGGTGGATACAATCGCACCCGAGCTGACTATACCAGCGGATATAACCGGCAAGGAAGCCACAGCGGCGGCGGGCACCCCTGTGGACATAGGAAACGCACAGGCAAAGGATATCTTCAAGGTGACAGTGACCAGCGACAAGCCAGCAGTATTCCCAGTGGGAACAACCTCAGTCAAGTGGACTGCTGTTGATGAGCATGGCAACAAGACAGAAAAGACCCAGAGGGTAACCGTGGTGGATACAATCGCACCCGAGCTGACTATACCAGCGGATATAACCGGCAAGGAAGCTACTGCAGCGGACGGCACGCCTGTGGACATAGGAACCGCACAGGCAAAGGATATCTTCAAGGTGACAGTGACCAGCAATAAGCCAGCAGTATTCCCAGTGGGAACAACCTTAGTCAAGTGGACTGCTGTTGATGAGCATGGCAACAAGACAGAAAAGACCCAGAAGGTGACCGTGGTGGACACTACCAAGCCTGTTATAAAGGCTCCCGCAGACATTACCGTTCCTGCCACCGGAACCAGAACCAAGGTGTCAATAGGTACTGCAACAGCACAAGATATTTTCAAGACAACCATATCCAGCGATGCTCCGGCAGACTTCCCGGTGGGAACTACCATAGTAACCTGGAGGGCAACGGACTCAAACGGAAATACTTCCACGGCAACCCAGAAAATCACTGTGGTTCAAAAGCTGAAGGTAATGTCCTTTAATGCAACAAGAAATAATTCCACAAATACCATTGACCCGAGATTTATGCTGGAGAATACAGGAAGTACGGATATCAACCTCTCCGACATAAAACTGAGATATTACTACACTGTAGACGGCGATATGACACAGCTTTACGCATGTGATTATGCGCAGGTTGCAGGTGCTGGCAATCAACGTGCTATTACCGCAAGTGTATCCGGCAGGTTTGTCAATGTGACCGGAAAAGCCAACTGCGACTATTACCTTGAGGTAAGCTTTTCCAGCAGTGCCGGAACCCTGAAGCCGGGAGAAAAGGTTATGGTACAGAACAGATTTGCAAAAACCAATTGGACCAACTATACGCAGAATAATGACTATTCATTCAACTCTACAGCAATTGATTATACAGAAACATCAAAAGTAACCGTATATTCATCCGGAATTCTGTTTGGAGGCACCGAGCCTTAAAAACATCATTAATGCTTACAGGCAGCAATCTGTTTTTAGCGGATTGCTGCCTGTAATAAATCTTAAGTACGAACTCAGGAAGGAGAGCGGGCAATGAATCCAGTTATGACTGCAAACAAGCAAAAAGAAAAAGCCTCGACCGGACAAAACAAGCACCTCCAGAACTCATCAGCCGCACATAAGCAAACAGTCAGGCAGCCTAATTATATGGAAATAATACAGCGCCTTAAATCACAGCCCAATTCATTAAAACAGGAAGATATTAATATCCTTCAAAAGACAATAGGAAACCAGGCAGTTATCAAGCTGCTTTCTGATATAAAACAAGAACCAAAGAAAAAAGAGGAGACAGGTGATACAGCCGGAGCTGCTGCCGAAAAAGCAGGCAGGCAGGTTGTATCTGAACCCATACCGGTAATACGTGATGCTGCTTCTTCACAAAAGAAGGGTGAAGAGAGCTCATATGAAAATCAGAAGGACAGCAGCTCAAACGTGAATAAAAGTTCAGCAGAAAGCAGTTCAAAGAATAACAGTCAGAATAAGGACACTGCCAAGGGCTGGGATGATATAAACCTCCCGAAGCAGCTTTCAGCGGCAGAAAAGGGCAAGTCTGCTGCCAAACTCGTACAAAATGCTGTCAATGCGGATAAAGCCCACACTGAGAAAGAAAGCACGCAGATACAGAAAAATCAAGAAAAGGAATCTGAACAGAATAAAAAGGAACAGCTTGATAAATCTCTGTTCCTTACAGATAAAAAAGCAAGTAATGCCGTTCAAAAGGAAGAACAGGCAGTACAAAAAGTAAAAACCGAAGAACCTGCTGCTTCAAAAGCCGGTAAAACGGAAGCAGGACAGGATACCACTGCATATGCAGGAAATAATACGCAAAATCCTGCGGGAGCATCGGAGGCTGTAAGATCTGAAAAACAGGCTGCAAAAGCACCTGCAGTTAAAATATCGGGAGAGGACCCTTCAAAAATACTCAATCAGCTTGGCGCTATTCCCCCTACAGAAATAGTAAATGCCTTTTCCCAGGCAACAGCGGTTTCTGAGGGTGCTTTTGAAAAGCAGCGTGCCAAGACACAGGCTGCTATGCCTGAAATAGCAACGCCAACAGGGTTACCTGCCAAAAAGGGTGTGTTTGCAAATGCAGCCCAAAAGGTCAAGGAAATAAAGCATAACCAGCCAGCAGCCTTCAAGAGTGAAAAAACAGGGGGCAAGGTCCATGAGGGAATGCCTGCCGAGATTAAACTGAGTACGGACCCTGAAGCCGACGCAGATGACGTAATGGCTGAGGCAAGGCAATACTCGAAGAGTGCGCCTTCCATCGGAATGACAGGAGAGGCTGACCCCAACCAAATGCAGGGTTTTGAGTCCGAAGCGGCACAAAATGTGCAGTCGGCGAAGCAGGCCGAGCTGGAACAAACAAACCAGGATTTTGGAGAAAACAATATAGCACCCAAGGAAGACACCACAAAACTTAAAGCTGATAAGCCCATAAGCGGTGTGATACCCCTTGGCATTGATATAAACAGGGAAGCTCCCATACCTCCCGAGGTAGCTTCAAGAGTGAATCCCCAACTGAGCTCGGAACTCAAGGGCTTTATGCAGGGCAGAGCAAATGAATTTACACAGGGCAAGGCACAATTTGATTCGGGAGTTACAGATGCAAAGCAAAATGCAAATGCACAAATAGAAAACGAGAAAGCCCAGGCAAGAGAAAATCAGCTTAAGGAACAGGCCAATGCAAAGGCTGAAGTCGGTGGTTTGAGAAATCAGTGGAGAACCGAGGTGAATTCAGCAACTGCCGAATATGATAAAGAAGCGGGTGCTGAGGCTGAAAAGAAGAAAAACGAAGTTGGAAAAATCAAGGATGAAAAGGAAGCCGAGGTAAAGGGAACTCTTGCACAGGCTGAAACTGATGCAAACAAGGAATGCAAGACCGCCAAAAAGGAAGCGGAGGAAAAGAAGAAGGAAGGAGAAAAGGAGCATAAGAACATATTCCAAAAGGCCTGGGATTGGGCCAAGGACAAGGTTGAAAAGGCTGTAGAGGCCGTTAAGAAGGCAGTAAGCTTTGTATTTGACAAGCTGCGCCAGGCAGTAAAGACAATATTTGAAAAAGCAAAGCAGGCAGCGCTTGGACTTATAGAGGCAGGCAGAAAGCTTATAGTCAGTGCTATAAAAGGTCTTGGCACAATACTTAAAGGTCTGGTGAAAGCGGTATTTGCCAAATTCCCCGGCATAGCCAAAAAGATATGCGGACTTATAGATAAAGCAGTGGACAAGGCAGTCAAGGCTGTAAACGCTGCTGCAAACTTACTTAAAAAAGGAGTCACAGCGGCGCTGAACTTTATGGCCAAGGCTGTGGACGGCTTGTTTGCGGGAATACAGAAGCTGTATAAATCAATAATGGCAGGCATTAAGAAGTTCCTGACTATGGACTTCAGGAAGGTATTCAGTGTCCTGCTGGAAGCGGCGCAGATAGCCGCTGAAATAGCTCTGGCCTTTGCAACAGGGGGAGGCAGTGTGCTGCTCCAGATTGTGAAATGGCTGGCTACCACACTTCCGCAGTTGTTAAGAAAAGTGGGAGCAGTTATGAGTTTTGTAAACACCATAAGGAGCATAAAACTGCAGGATATAAAGCAGTTCCTGGGTGCTGCCGGAATTGCCGGCTTCCTTGTGAAGGGGCTGTTTGGTGAACTCAGAGGCTTGCCTGCTGAGCCCAAG
>NZ_MZGX01000015.1 GCF_002051585.1 Ruminiclostridium hungatei
TCATCGGTCATGTCAGCAAGAAAATGACGGCGGTTATATTCGCTGTACTTAGGGACAACAAAACCTATGAGCCTGTCCTTCAGACAGCAAAATCTGCTTGACAAATACATAGCCGGTCTGCACAGTTTTCGACCCCATGGTTCACCCTGTGATTGAGGGGATGAAACACATTTTTGGGCTGCATTCTGAAGGGAAAGGTTCTTTCGCAGAAAGTCGCTAAATACGGTTCCATTTTTGCCGAAGGGGCAAACACCTTATGGCGGTAACTAAAACGCTACACAGCGGCACACGGTGGCTTACGGCGTTAAGCATTTGAGTGCCGGATAACGAGTGTATTTATGAAAATGCAACATGTAGCTTCTGTAGAGTGCCAGTAACGAACATGTAAACTGGCTTGCACCCCATGGTTCATGGTGAACCATGGATTTACAGAAAATCTGTTCTGTGGTAAAATTTGTGCCAGAGGGGGGTATAAGGGGGTACGAAAATCCTCCGTTTTTTCTTTTTCTGCAGTTGACAGTTTTGATACAAAACGCAGAAATGACTTGCAATAGTTTTCAATCAGAGTTAACATCACACACCAACGTGTGAAACGTAATAACCTGTTTGAAACTGTGAGTCTTGCGGTAGATAGGCTGTCGCGCCCTTGCCCGTTCTGAGAACGAAGGCTATCATCTGAGGTTGCCGGTACTCGGGCTTTATGTGGATGGCAGGACAAAAGAAGGGATGATATGCAGAGAAGAGAAAATTACCTCTATGTCGGTATGGATTTACACAAGGACACCCATACTGCTGTTCTGGTGAATTGCTGGAACGAAAAGTTGGATACAATTGTTATCGAAAACAAGTCCAGCGAGTTTAGCAAGCTGGCAAAGAAGGTTGCTAAAGCAGCATTAAGACTAAATTTATCACCGATTTACGGCCTAGAAAATGCCTACGGCTACGGCAGGAGCCTTGCCGTTTGGCTGATTGAAAAAGGTTATGCGGTTAAGGATGTTAACCCATCCCTGGCTTATGATCAACGCAAAAGCGCACCCATGATGAAGAAGAACGACGAGCATGATGCTTACTGCGTGGCTACAGTGCTGATGAATCAGCTTCACACCCTGCCTGACGCAAAGCCGGAGGACAACCATTGGACGCTGTCTCAGTTCGTCAACCGCCGGGATACCATTGTCAAAGACGGTATCCGGCTGAAAAATGGTTTGCATGAGCAGTTGACAAACACTTATCCTAGTTACCGCAAATTTTTCTGCGAGATCGACCGGAAAACGGCATTGTACTTTTGGAAGACCTATCCGTCGCCCGGTCACCTGAAAGACAAAACAGCAGAAGAATTAAAGGCTGAATTAAAAGCTGTATCCTCGAACTACACCAAAGGCAAAGCTGAAATAATCCTTGAATGTGTACAAAACGATGGCAATACAATGCGGGATTATCAGGAATCCAGAGACTTTATTACACAAAGTCTTGTGCGGGATCTTGAGCATCAGGTAATTGAATTGGCTCAAATCGAAGCGGAAATTGGTCATCTCCTCCACAAATTGACTTAGCAAACGCACTGAATCGTTATCTGGGATTATGAAATCAATATTTAACGGAAGTTTTAATTGATAAAAACCTTGGTTAATTGTATAATTCTTGTGTAAAATATTTTGTTTTTGCATACATATATTTTACCATAAATCCCTTACTTTTCGGAGTTTGGGATTTATTTTTATGAGTTAAAAGGGCTGCACACTAAATTACTTAGTGCGACAGCCCCTTTTGAGCAATAGTGTAAAAAAGATTTTTTGAGCCACGAGGGTCTTCCATGAATCTGAACAATAAATTTATTGTTCAGATTCATGATTATATCAAAGCCTGCATCTATAATACCGAATTTTTTGGTGCCCAGAGCCGGAATCGAACCAGCGACACGGGGATTTTCAGTCCCCTGCTCTACCGACTGAGCTATCTGGGCAAGCGTCCTTAATACTGCTAATATGGTGGACCTTCAGACGAAAGCGTAGCAAAAGATGCTGTTAGCATGTTTTGTAGCTTGAGAGTCACTGTTGGGATTGCTGCAGGCAATCCATATCCCGGCGGGAGCCGGGAAAGGCCGAAGCAAAATGTTTCTTTTTACTGCTAAATGTGGTGGGCCTTCAGGGACTCGAACCCCGGACCAACCGGTTATGAGCCGGTTGCTCTAACCAACTGAGCTAAAGGCCCTCGAAAAGGACGAATTTCAGTATAATAAAAAAACTAAATTAAGTCAATAGTAATCTTGGAAATATTTTTTAAAATTATTTGCCTTAAGAAAAACAAACTCTGCTAGGAAAGTCTTGAATAATTTGATAGAATTGAATTAAAGAAGATTATGGAAAAGGGTTGATATTTTAATTCATGGGTATAATTCAAAATTTGGAGTACTTGTCACAACTTGTAGCAGTGCCGGGATATGAGAAGGCTGCGGCGGAAAAATGCGCCGGGCTTTTTAAGGACTGGTGCGACCAGGTAAGGGTGGATAAGTTTTTTAATGTTGTCTGCACAAGAAAAGGAACCGGAAAGGCCGCTAAAAAGTTGATGATAACAGCACATATAGACGAAATAGGTTTTCTGGTAAATTCAATTGACGAAAAAGGTTTTGCAGGATTAACGAATGTAGGGGGAATAGACAGCAAAATATTGCTGGCCCAGGAAGTGATAATCCATGGAAAACAGGATGTTTTGGGCATTATCGGGGCAACCCCTCCGCACCTTTTAAAGGCCGAGGATGCGGGCAAAGCTGTGAAACTCCGGGATATCAGGGTGGATACCGGGTATGACGGTCAGGAATTGAAAAAGTATGTTTCCGTTGGAGACACGGTATCACTTAAGTCAAAATTCAATAAAATGAATGAACAGAAGGCCAGCGGCAAATCTCTTGACAACAGGGCAAGTATTGCCTGCCTGCTTGAGATTCTCAGACTTCTTGCGGCGGTCAACCATGAAAACGATCTGATATTCATAGCATCGGCACAGGAAGAGACACATCTGACGGGAGTTATGACCGCAGCCTATGAACTCCGCCCTGATGCCGCAATAGTTATTGATACCTGTCATGGAGATATTCCGGAGCTTCCGAAGGAAGTTTCTTCAACTCCGGGCAAGGGACCGGAGATATCCATTGGTCCAAATTTACATCCAAAGCTGGTTGCAAAATTTTTCGAGCTGGGCAAAGAAAATGGGATTCCATATCAAAAAATGGTGGAAGCCGGAGATACGGGCACCGAGGCATGGGCCACACAGGTCAGTGCAAACGGAATTCCCACGGCCCTGCTGTCAATTCCAATAAGGTATATGCACACTGCAGTTGAAACGGTGAATATTGAAGATATTAAACATACTGCAAGAATGGTATCGGAATTTGCAAAGCTGAGCAGTGAACAGTTGGGGGAATTACTATGCTTATAAAAGAATTGACGGATTTAAACGGCGTTTCGGGAAATGAAAATGAAGTAAGAGAATTTATTATATCAAAAATAGAAGGCTTATGTGACTCATACAAAGTAGATTCCATAGGCAATATAATAGCCTTTAAAAAAGGCGGCGGCGGAAAGCTGAAGGTAATGCTGTCGGCCCACATGGATGAGGTGGGCTTTATTGTTTCGGGGCACAGCGAAAAGGGTTTCATAAGATTTAAAGCTGTGGGCGGTATAGATGACAGAATTTTACCGGGCAAAAAAGTTATTGTGGGGAAGAAGCGGTTGAGCGGGGTTATAGGAGCAAAACCCATTCACCAGCAAGAGCGTGAAGAGAGAGAAAAAATAGCAAAAATCAGGAATTTATATATTGATATTGGCGCAGATTCAAAGGAGGAGGCGGAAAAGCTGGCTCCTCTGGGGGAATTCATAGCCTTTGACAGTGATTTTGTCAAGTTTGGCAATGACTGTATCAAGGCCAAGGCCCTGGATGACAGAGTGGGCTGTGCAGTGCTGATTGAAGCGCTGAAACACAGCTTTGATTTTGAACTGTATGCCTGCTTTACCGTGCAGGAAGAGGTAGGACTGAGAGGAGCACAGGTTGCAGCCTATAACGTAATGCCGGATGTTGCATTGGTTATAGAGGGTACTACCTGCGCCGACGTTCCGGAGGTTGATAAGCATGAATATTCCACTGTTTTGGGTAACGGTGCAGCACTTACCATAATGGACAGAACCTGCTATTGTGACAGGGAGCTGGTTCAGTATCTATATGATGTCGCCGTCAATAACGGCATAAAAGTACAGTACAAGCAGACAACCACAGGGGGAAACGATGCGGGACAGATTCAAAGAACCGGAAACGGGGTCAAAACCGCATCCATATCTGTTCCCTGCAGGTACATTCACTCACCGGTTTCAGTTATGTCCGGAAGGGATTATGAGGCTGTTGAGAGGCTTACGGTTGCCGCTTTATACCAGATGAGCAGGGACAGGGCCTTTAAGGGTGGCTGGTAATGGCAGGCAGGAGGAGTCACAGCCGGGTATTTGAAATATTACAGGTTAGAATCGGTATAGGCCGGGAGGATTATTATGCAGGATACATTAAAGCTGGTTACGCAGGTATTTGGAGTTTCGGGCAACGAAGAAGATATACGGGAAGTAATTTTCAATGAGATAAAAAAATATGTTGATGAGACCAGGGTGGACGCCATGGGAAATCTCATAGCAGTAAAAAAAGGCAGAAAGAAAAAAATCATGCTTGCCGCTCATATGGATGAAATTGGAATCATTGCCACCTTTATTGACGAAGACGGCTTTATAAGATTTTCAAATATAGGCGGTGTTTCGCCGTTTACCTCACTTGGGCAGAGGGTCAGGTTCAGGAATGGCATTACGGGAACCATAAGTGCGGAAGAAAAGCTTGAGGACTTCAAAGGTTTGAAGCTGGGAAAGCTGTTTATCGATATTGGCTGCAAGAACAGGGAGGAAGCTGAAAAGTTGGTTAAGGTAGGCGATACTGCCAATTTTGTGGGAGAATTCTATGTACAGGGAAGCAGCGCCGTATCAAAGGCCATGGATGACAGAAGCGGATGTGCGGTTCTCATCGAGTTGATCAGAAATATGCCTAAAACAGAAAATGAAATATATTTTGTCTTTACCACCCAGGAGGAAGTTGGGCTTCGAGGTGCAAAAACGGCTGCATTCGGTATCATGCCTGATTGCGCCATAGCTATAGACGTTACGTTGACCGGAGACACTCCCGAGTGCGGAAAAAGAGAGGTAAAGCTTGGGGGAGGTCCTGCAATCAAGGTCAAGGATAATGCCTATATTGCCCATCCTGCCATCCGCAGATACCTTGAGGAGCTGGCCGCGGAAAATGGGATTCCATACACGCTTGAGTTGCTGGACAGAGGCGGCAGCGATCCCGGTGCAATTCAGACCACCGGCATTGGAGTTCCCTGCGGCGGAATTTCCATTCCATGCAGAGGTGTCCACTCACCGGCAGAAATGGTAAGTCTTGAGGATTTGGAGTACTGTGTCAAACTTACTTCTCTGTTCATAAAAAATTACAAGGGTTAAGGTCTCTGGATAAAAATGTCTAAGTTTAATATATCGGAAATAACGCCAAGGAGAAGTCCGGCTTTGTTTTTGCTGGCTTTAACTGCGGTTTTGTGGAGTTTGGGAGGTCTGCTGATAAAGCTTGTGGACTGGAATCCTGTTGCGATAGCAGGAACCAGAAGCCTTATTGCCGCAGTATTGATTCTGTTTTTCATCAAAAAGCCAGATTTCAGGTTCACATTTTTAAAATTTGCAGCATCCTTTGTTTATGCCGCAACGGTAATTACGTTTGTTGCTGCCACAAAACTTACAACGGCAGCCAACGCAATTGTTCTTCAATATACGGCGCCCATATATGTTGCCATACTGGGGGCTGTTTTCCTGCGTGAGAAGGTAAGATGGTACGACATTATAACAATAGCAGCGGTTTTTTTGGGAATGCTCCTGTTTTTTATCGATAAATTATCAGCGGGAGGAATGCTGGGAAATATTCTTGGGATTATAAGCGGAATATTTTTTGCGCTGGTGGCCTTGCTCCTGAAGCTGCAAAAGGATGATTCCCCGCTGGACAGGATATTCTGGGGCAATGTAATGACCGCGCTGATAGCCCTTCCCTTTATGTTCCAGTCAGTACCCGATGCAAGGAGCCTGATGGGCATTGGACTTCTGGGAATCTTCCAGTTGGGCTTTTCATATATATTATTTTCTGTTGCAATAAAGAATGTATCTGCATTGGAGGCGGTTTTGATCCCTGTCATCGAGCCTGTTTTAAATCCCATCTGGGTGGCGCTGGTGGTGCATGAAGTACCCGGTTTTTATTCCATTCTGGGAGGTAGCCTTGTTTTGACCATAATAACGGCAAGATGCATATATACATATTATTTGTCGAAGAGGGGAGAACTGCATAGAAATAAGAAGGAAATTGCAGCATGAGGATAGAATAAGTCATTGTGCAGAATAATTAATTGAAATGGGGTGCTGTTATGAACATTACTTTTCTTGGAGCAGCTAAGACAGTAACTGGTTCCTGCTATTTGATTGAAACCAGGGATACGAAATTTCTGGTGGATTGCGGAATGTTTCAAGGCCGGGCCAACGAGGTGCTTTTAAATGCGGAACCGTTTTCGGTCAATCCGGCGGAACTGGACTTTATGCTTCTTTCACATGCCCATATAGATCACAGCGGCAGGATTCCAAAACTTTATATGGACGGTTTCAAGGGTACGATTTATGCCACTAAACCCACTGTTCAGCTTTGCGGTATAATGCTGCCTGACAGTGGACACATACAGGAAACGGAAAACGAGTGGATCAACAGGAAAAGGCAGAGAGCCGGGAAAGCGCCTGTTAAACCTTTGTACACCGTCAAGGAGGCTACCGATTGCCTGGGACTTTTTAAAGGTGTCGCCTATGGAGAAGCTTTCAGCGTGACAGAAGACATAAGAATACGATTTAATGATGCGGGCCATATTCTCGGGTCGGCCATTATTGAAATATGGGTCAGGGAAAACGGAAAGGATACAAAGATAGTTTTCAGCGGCGACCTTGGAAATAAAGGAATACCTATTTTAAAAGATCCCGTTGCCATATCTGATGCTGACTATCTGGTTATTGAATCAACTTACGGCAACAGGCTTCACAAATTAAAAAAGGAAACCGATAAGCTTGAAAGGTTTATCAGCATTATCACAGAAACCATTGAAAAAGGCGGAAATGTTATAATTCCGTCCTTTGCGGTGGGCAGAACCCAGGAAATAATATATGACCTTAACAAATATATGGATGTTTTCGGGGATGCTGTAAATAAAATATTAAACATTCCTGTTTATGTGGACAGTCCGCTGGCAACTTCGGCGACCCAGATATTCAGGGAGAATCTGGATTGCTTTGATGAAGAGGCCAAGGAGTACATTGCCAACGGGGATAATCCTCTTGATTTCCCCACGCTTAAGTTTACACAGTCTCCGGAAGAGTCCAGGAAACTCAATGAAAAGACCGAAAGCACCATAATAATTTCTGCCAGCGGAATGTGTGATGCAGGCAGAATAAAGCACCACTTGAAGCATAATCTCTGGAGGAAGGAATCTACCATACTGTTTGTGGGTTATCAGGCTGAGGGGACTCTTGGAAGAAGGATATTGGACGGGGCTGAAAGGGTAAAGCTGTTTGGTGAGGAAATATCGGTCAATGCCAGGATAGAAGCCATAGACGGTTTCTCGGGCCATGCCGACAGGGCAGGTTTGCTTTCCTGGGTGGGAGGCTTCGCCAAAAAGCCTAAAAAGGTATTCATAGTTCACGGTGAACTTGAGGTTATGAATGAGTTTTCCCACACACTGACAGATGAATTTGGACTTAAATGTATTGTTCCCACCAGAGGAGACAGCTTTGTGGTAACGGCTGACGGCGTATATGAAAATATTCCTGATGCACAGGTACAAAGGAGATTCAGAAGACTTGCGGTTGTTGAAATGCTGGAAACCTTAAGGGAAGAATTTGAGGAATTGGCTGGAATCCTCAAAGGAGATTTAAAGCAGGAAAAGTCCGATGTTGAAATAGATGAAGTTGCCGCCAAGCTGAAATTGGTTGAAAAATCTATTGTGGATGCTCTTAAATAAAAAATATTTTTGAAAAGTTATTTAAAGTAAAATTAAAAAACTATCAATTTTAAACAAAAAGCAATGAGTATCCTCATTGCTTTTTGTTTATGTTTACACCTTTTAAACCCTTTGATTTGAAGGATTTAAGAAATATTGCACAGATGTGAGCAAATCAAACCATTTCATACAAAACATGAAGTATAACAGTATAATTAACGAAAATTAATGTTTATTTAACATTTTGAAGAAATTGAATAATTGACATTTATTTTGAAAGTTTGTATAACTGATAGGGATGTAAAAAACAGTAAGACAAGAAAAATAGTACTCGGGATATTAATCAGTATATCAGGAAATATGACATTACAGGTTGCCGGCTTTTGGAGGACTATAAGGTTGAAAGAAACCGCTTTCAACCCTTTGAATTTATGTCCGCAGAGCGGACAGGGGGATAAAATATGAATATCTTGAAATTAAAGAAAAGAGCAGCTTTTTCTTTAATTGCGTTAATGCTGTGCAGTACACTGTTTTACTCGGCAAATAATTATTTTGATATAAACGGATACATAAATGAACAATATAAGACTATAAAAGAAAAAGAAATGAAATTTGCATATGGGCAAGGTGACGCACCGGGAGACAAATTTTCGGAGAGTGACGAAAATGTGCTTAAATTCAACAATTTCCAGGTGAACTACAGCAAGGGGCTTGGACAAAAGATAACCATACATAATCAGCAAAATTATATGTTTCTGGATGAGGCCGAGGCCCTGGGCCCTGACACAAGGCTTGAGGAAATCGTCCGGGAAGCGGAAAAATACAAGGATGTTTTTGAGAAACTTAATACCCGTATAAATGAAGATTCCTGCCGGGACAAGAAGCTTGGAATATATTATGTTTTCAATTTTGACTACACCATGAATGCCCTGAGAGAACTGGACAATTCCATCAGCAGGATTTCAGAGGCGCAGAAAGTGCCCGAGGCATTGCTCACTGCCGTACTGTTCAGAGAAATGATGTTCCTGGGACAGGAGGACTTACTGGACGGTCTGCCTTTTATCGGCGGAAAATCCATGGGTATATGTCAGATAGGAATTGAAAACGTACGTTACAATGAACAGATAGTGCATGGCGGCAAATCCCTGATATTGAGTGAATCGGATGAGCAGATAAAAACCATGCTCCAGAATCCCAAACATGCCGTATACTTTTGCGCGGTGCAGCTCAGGGCAAGAGCCATAAAGCTGACCGGGAATGCAGGCGTGGACCTTAACGAATTAAGCAGGGAACAGCTCTTGAAGGTGCTGGAAAATTATAATCTGTCCAGTATTCCGGTTAATATAGGCCCGGTAAAAACCAAGGGCAAATATGCACAGGAGACCTATGAGTACTACGAGCTGTTCAAGGAATACTACAAATTGCAGCAGGATAAATAAAAAAATATTGCTTTTATATGATGATACCCTCTATTGACAATGTGTAACATGCCTCACACCGGCTATTTTGCCACTTTTCTTTGTTGTCGTCCTTGCCTTGTATCAGCAAGGCTGCGTCCATCCGCCTCGAAAACTGCCAAAATATCTCGGTGTGAGGTCGGAGATTTTTGAGCGAGAGAATTTGGCTTGCGGCAAGGCGAAGACGCGAAGGAAGGCTTTGTGCCTTACAAACGGCTTCAACGTAGCCGAAGGGTAAATTCGCCGCTCAAAAACGTATTGTACATTGTTAATAGAGGGTAAAGTGTAATGAATTAAATTACACTTTATTTTTATTTCGGGATGTATTAAAATATTTCCTGTAGAGTAAAAATTAATCAACTATTGTCAAAATATTTGATTAAAAGTAGAATGGTTTATTTTAATTTTTTGGAGGACGGTTAATATGGTAGGGTCATTTTTATTAACACTATTGCCGATACTGGTAATAGTCTGTATGCTTGTAATTTTTAAGAAGTCGGCCGATATCAGCGGTATAGTGGGCTGGCTGTGTGTATCCGCAGTTGCATTTTTCTTTTTCAACACTTCGTTTGAAGTTATCTTAAGATCAACGGTTTCAGGTATAATAAGGTCTTTTCCGGTTTCCCTGATAGTTCTCACATCTCTTTTTATGATGGCCTATATGGAAAAAACCGGCGCGCTCAAAAGAATAATCATATTTATTAAAACTATCTCCAGTCATAACAAAGCCGTACAGATTATGATGATAAATATAGGCTTTGGGACTCTGATGGTTGCGGTAGGAGCCACTCCGGTATCTCTGCTGCCGCCCATCCTTTTGGCCATGGGTTATTCAACCTATGTAGCCATAGCACTTCCTTCCATTGGCTATGATGCACTTTGCACATATGCTCTGCTGGGTGCTCCGGTTGTGGCCTTTGTTGATTTTGCCAACAGATTTCTGGGCCCCGGAAATGAAATAACACCCTCCCAGGCAGGAAGCGTTTTTTATATGTTCCTGCCCATTGTTTCCACACTGATAGGCTTCTGCATGCTCTACATAGTAGACAGGTGGAACGGCATAAAAAAGGGTTTTCTGCCCTGCATAGCCACGGGTGCAGTAATCGCCGTGGTAGCTTATTTTACAAACAAGGTGGACAATCTGGTTACTCTGACAGGTGTACTCTGCGGTTTGGCTGTAATCATTGCCATGGCACTTTATCTGAAGCTTACAGGAAATAACGTCATAGACAGAAGCAACCTCACTGAGGAGGAAAAGGCCTATGAGAAACAATATCCGCTCTGGAAGGCCTTAAGCCCCTGGGTAATACTGATAGGACTTATTCTTGTGCTTAACCTGCCAAAGCCGGTATATGACGTGCTTTACAACCTAAAGCTCCCTATAAACGGTATTTCCGTGGACGGGAAAGGAATAGCAACCAGAGCCTTGTGGAATGCATATACCTGGATAGCCGTAGCAGTGGTTTTGTCAATGCTTGTAATAAGGCCAAAAGCGGCACAGGTGAAGGAAACCTTCAAGGTATGGTGGAAAAGAGCTCCCAGGCCTGTGTTCTCAGCAGCCATCTTCTTTGCCATAGGTGAAATTATGAACTATTCAAATTGGAGCCTGGCTGAAATGAAGTTTCAGTCAGCCAGCATGATCAAGGTTCTGGCCGATGTTTCGGCTGATGCCTTCAGTGGAGCATATGGCTTTATAACCGGCTTCATAGGCTTGTTTGGAGGCTTTATAACCGGCAGTGAGGCCTCAACCATTGCAATGTTTGCAAATTATACCATGGAAACTGCAAAAAATCTGGATCTGGGCTTGAACGGACTGATTATTGCAACCGCTGCGCTTGCCTTTGGGGGCGGTCTGGCCAGCGTAATTTCACCTGCCAAGCTGCAAAATGCTGCCGCTTCCATTGACAAGCTGGGTGAAGAAAACAAGGTTATAAGAATAGCCTTTATATTTGCGCTCATACTTACCCTTATTACATCTGCCTATGCCATGATGCTTTTGAAAGTCGGCCTGCAGGTGTAGCCTTCCTGTAAATGCCTGAGGTTGGGAAATACGGAGGGTTAAAATGTTATAAATCATTGGAGCCGGTATGGGGTTGAAATACAGACTTATAAGGTTGAGGCACAGGTGGCAGAGCTTGTGCCTCTTGTCATAGACAGGCCATGGAGAAATATTTGTTTGGATATTACCGATAATAAGTTATAATAGTAGTGTTTTGAAGGTAAAATATTCTTAATCGGAGGAAATATTTTCATGAAGCAGGTCGAAATATATACAGATGGAGCATGCTCCGGAAATCCGGGAGCCGGAGGCTGGGGGGCAGTTCTTATATATGGAGAACATAAAATAGAATTGTCGGGGTTTGAGGAAACTACTACAAATAATAAAATGGAATTGACTGCGGCCCTCCAGGCCCTTAAAAAGCTGAAGGAACCTTGCAGTGTTAATTTATACAGTGACAGCGCCTACCTGATTAACGCATTTACACAGGGCTGGCTGGACAAATGGATAAAAGCCGGCTGGAAGAGAAACAAAAATGAAGAGGTAAAAAATGTTGAGCTGTGGAAGGAGCTGCTCCGGTTGTCGGCATACCACAAGGTCAAATGGATAAAGGTAAAAGGACATTCCGACAATGAAATGAACAACAGATGTGACAAGCTGGCCACCGACGAAATCAAGAAAGCTGCCGGGGGCATGTAAACTATAAATCTTTGGAGGAGCAAGGTTGAAAGAAAACCACTTTCAACCCTTTGAATTTATGTCCGCAGAGCGGACAGGGAGGATAAAATATGGAATACTCGGAAAAAACGTTAAAAACAGAGGACATTTACAAGGGTAATATTATCAAGGTTCAAAACCTTACAGTAAGCCTTCCCAACGGCAAGGAAGCAACCAGGGATATTGTACTTCACCCCGGGGCTTCAGTGGTTGTACCTGTCAATGAAAATGGCGAAATATATATGGTCAGACAGTTCAGAAAACCCCTTGATTTTACTACACTTGAGCTTCCCGCAGGAAAGCTTGATGCCCCCGGAGAAGATCCGAAAATATGCGCGGAAAGAGAACTGATGGAGGAAACCGGTCTCAGGGCTGAGAATATTGAACATCTCATAAGTATTCATACAACTCCGGGCTTCTGCAACGAGGTTATCCATATGTATATGGCCACAGGCCTGACTCAGGGAGAGTCCTGCACTGATGAAGACGAATTCCTTGATGTTGATAAAATACATGTATCCAAGCTGGTAGACATGATTCTGGAGCACAAAATAACCGATGCCAAAACCATAATCGGTGTTCTTCTGGCAGAAAGAAAGATAAAAGCTGCCAGGTTATAGTAATATCTTATGTTTATCCGGCATATATTTTATTGTCAAAAGACTTTCATACACAATAAGATAAAAGCCGGAGGAACACTGTATGTTTAAAAAAACTGGCAATGTTGTAAAAGAGCATATAAAAAACAATAAATTCTTATACCTGAGCCTTTTCCTGTTTTATATCATTGGCATTTGCCTTGGTGCAGCATCGGTAAATGACCTTGATTTTCAGCAGAAAGGGGAGATGGTCACCTTTTTCAACGGGTTTGTAAAACTGCTGGATACAAACGATTTTGACAAGCTGGACTTGTTGAAGATTACGTTACTGGATAATACAAAGCTGATACTGCTGTTCTGGGTGCTGGGGTTTACCGTGGTGGGATTTCCGGTGTATTACGCAGTGCTTGGCATGCGGGGATTCAGCACCGGTTTTGGCTCGGGAATTATAATGGGTATGCTGGGGACAAAAGGAATATTGATTTCCACAATTTGTTTTGTGCCCAAGGAGATTATTTTGGTTCCCTGCCTGGTTGCTCTCGGAGTGAATGGAATTAAGCTGTCAGGAGCTGTTTTCAAGACCTGGCTCAAAAGATCCGGCTCAGGGTATGATGGAATCAAACAAAAAATTGGTCCTTATAACTTTGTTGCAGCATTTTTTTCGTTTTTTATCCTGCTGACGACTTTAATTGAAACATTTATATCCTCCGGAGCGTTGAAGCTGTTAAATTTTTAAAGGGCCATTTGGAAAATTCAACAATTATTTGGAATAATTATGTTAAATATAGATAAAAATACAAAATGTTCTTTAAATATAGAAATATTTGTTATAGAATATAGGATAAAGATTAAGTCTGATTTTATAGGAACTGGAAATAAGTGCTTAACTAAAAAAAAAGGAGTCGTTTTTGATGGAAGTTCAGGTTGAAAATTTTATCAATTTTCTTGAAAGGGATAAGAGATTGTCTCTAAATACTCTTCAATCTTATAAGAGGGATATTGAACAGTACACTACATATCTGAAAGAGATCAATGCCAACAATGTAGCTGCTACCAACAAAACAACCGTTATAGCATATCTTCTGAATCTACAAAAGAAAGGAAGGGCTACCTCAACCATTTCAAGAAATCTGGCTTCAATACGATCTTTTTATCAATTTTTGCATAAGAACAAGATTATAGAACTTGACCCTACCTCAGAGCTTGAATCACCAAAAGTGGAAAAAAAGCTGCCGCAGATTCTTTCGACCCAGGAGGTGGAATTGCTGCTGGACCAGCCAAAGTGTCTTGATTTGAAAGGTATCAGAGACAAGGCCATGCTGGAACTTCTCTATGCCACAGGTATAAGAGTATCGGAATTGATTTCGTTGAATCTGGCTGATATTAACCTTGAACTCGGGTTTATCAAGTGCAATAAGGGTACCCGGGAGAGAAGTATTCCCATAGGTTCAATTTCTGTGGCCGCCGTACACGAATATCTCTTAAAATCCAGAAATTTTCTGATTCAGGATGTAAATGAAGAAGCCCTGTTTGTTAATGTTAACGGTAAAAGACTGACAAGACAAGGTTTTTGGAAAATAATCAAACATTACAAGAATCAGGCCAACATAAACAAGGATATAACTCCTCATACTCTGAGACATTCATTTGCCGCACATCTTTTGGAAAACGGAGCAGATTTAAGGTCAATACAGGAAATGCTTGGTCATTCAGACATTTCTTCAACACAGATATATGCCCAGATTGCAAAAAACAAGATAAAGGAAATTTACAAGAAAACCCATCCCAGAGCGTAGTGAAGTAAATACAAGCATTTTTAAAGGACACATTTTGTTGTAATTGGCTTAAAATTCAACAAGATATGTGTCCTTTAATATTTTTTCTGAAACTTTGTTAAGGTATATGTTTGACAAGGGCAGGGGTGGGAAGTATTATTAACACAATTGTTATTTTCAAAAGGCAGCCTGAGTTATTAATACTTCATAGGTTGGAAATACTACAGTTGTGGCAGGCGGCAGCTTGCCGGCTTTTGTCCCGAATGCGTGGAATTTTATGCATGTGTTTGTATCAAGGTACTATTTAGGCTGCGGAGGTATTGCTATGAGAATGTACGATATTATTGAGAAAAAAAGAGACGGTTTTGAACTGTCCTCAGACGAAATTGATTTTTTTATTTCAGGTTACTGCAACGACAGCATTCCTGACTATCAGGCTTCCGCACTGTTGATGGCAATCTTTCTCAAGGGTATGAATGAACGGGAAACAGCCTTGTTAACCCATGCCATGGCGCAGTCGGGTGATATGATAGATTTGTCGGAAATCGACGGCATCAAGGTGGATAAGCACAGTACAGGAGGAGTTGGAGACAAGACTACACTGGTGCTCGGACCGATTGTGGCGGCCTGCGGGATACCTGTGGCAAAAATGTCGGGCAGGGGACTTGGGCATACAGGCGGTACAATAGATAAGCTTGAGGCTATTCCAGGCTTCAATACGGGCATTACCCGTGAAAATTTTATCAGGAATGTAAAGGAAATCGGAATTGCCATTGCAGGGCAAACCGGTAATCTTGCACCTGCCGACAAAAAGATATATGCCTTGAGAGATGTAACCGCTACTGTCAATAACACAGCTCTCATAGCCAGCAGCATCATGAGCAAGAAACTGGCTTCCGGTGCACAACGTATTGTTCTGGATGTAAAAACCGGCAGCGGTGCCTTCATGAAGAACCTGGAGGATTCCGTGAAGCTTGCGCAGGCTATGGTAAGGATAGGTGAGAATACAGGCAGACACACCGTTGCTGTGGTTACCGAGATGGATATACCTCTTGGAAAAGCTGTAGGAAACTCTCTGGAAATAATTGAAGCTATTGAGACGCTTAAGAACAAAGGCCCCCGGGACCTGGCGCAGGTTTCCTTCGAACTGGCTGCAAGAATGCTGGAATTGGGCGGCAAGGGAAGCTTTGAACATTGCAGCAGCCTGGTTCGCCATGCGGTAGAAAGCGGAGAGGCTCTTGAAAAAATGGCGGTACTTATTGAAAAGCAGGGTGGAAACAGAGCTGTTATCAATGATTATTCATTGTTTCCCCGGGCAAAATACATTTTTGAATACAAGTCTGAAACCGCAGGACATATATGCAGCATGAAAACCGATACAATAGGAGTTGCATCTCTTGTGCTGGGTGCGGGAAGAGAGACCAAGGAGAGCTCCATTGATTATGCGGCAGGCATTTACTTCCATAAAAAGACCGGTGAAAAGGTGGAAAAGGGAGAGGTTATAGCAACGCTTTATACAAATAGGGAGGAAAAGCTGGCTGAAGCCTGCGGTCTTCTGAAGCAGGCTGTAGAATTAAGTGATGCAAGACCGGAGGAAAAACCCCTCATTCTGGCTTATATAGACGCCAAAGGAGTGAGCAGCTATTAATAATACCCTTAAATTCAGACCACGGGTGAAAGGCAGATTTCCATAATGGGTGAAAATATTTTACCCATTTACAGAATATACCTAAAACCTTCTGCATAACAATTAACTAGGACAGATATACCGTTGTGAATAGTTAATAATTGGAGGGACCCCAGTGAGAAGAAAGTCTATTATAGGATACATATTATCAATATCCATATTGCTGCTGCCGGCGGCGGTATTTGCCGATGCGGATGAAGCTGCTGTTGAAGCATCTGCAAAATATGACGAGGTGGCGGTGAGCAAACTTATATCCAAAACAAATGTATTGGATCTTAGAGCGAAATCCGCCGTTTTAATGGATGCTGCTTCGGGAAAAATCCTCAATGAAAAGAACAGCCACGAAAAGCTGGCCATTGCCAGTGTAACGAAGGTCATGTCAATGCTTTTGGTTATGGAAGCGGTAGATTCCGGACGGCTTTCATTTGAAGATAGAGTAAGTGTGTCGGATTATGCGGCAGGTATGGGGGGCTCTCAGGCCTACCTGGAAGCCGGCGAGGAATTTGCCGTTTCAGAGATGATGAAAGCTCTTGCCATTCACTCCTCCAACGATGTAACCGTCGCTCTGGCAGAAAAGGTCAGCGGCAGTGAGGAGGCTTTTGTCGCCGACATGAACAGAAGGGCTGAAGAATTGGGTATGAAGGATACCCGGTTCTTGGATTGTACCGGACTGAATGACGACGGCTACAGCTCTGCAAACGACGTTGCCATTATGTCAAGAGAACTGGTTACCAGGCATCCTAAAGTTTTAAAATTTACAGGTACCTGGCAGGATACCTTCAGGAACGGAACCTTCAGGCTGGACAATACCAACAAGCTTATAAGGTATTATGCCGATACCGACGGCTTGAAGACCGGGTTTACAAACAAGGCCGGCTTCAATCTTTCAGCTACTACAAGGAGAAACAATTTAAGGCTCATATCGGTTGTACTGGGTGAACCCGATTCAAATACCAGGTTTGCCGAAGCCCGGAAGCTTCTGGATTATGGTTTTGCAAATTATGAGATGGTCAGTATGGATAAAAAAGGCGAGCTTGTGGGGAACATCAATGTAAAAAAAGGTACAAAGCTTCAGGTAACGGCAGCCTACGGCAATGACACCAGTGTACTTGTTGCAAAAGGGGAAAAAGGTAAAATAGAAAAGGAAGTCAAGCTGGTACCTGAACTTACTGCTCCAATCCTTAAAGATCAGAAGGTGGGAGAAATCATATACAAAATAGACAGTGTGGAGGTTGGCCGCTATGACCTTGTGGCTAATGAGGCCATCGGCAAGGTATCCTTTACAAAACTCTTTGCAAAGCTGTTTATAAGGTGGTTCAGCGTGGGGAGAGCCTAAAACGCTCTCCGTTATCCCAGTATCAAGTAAAACATATTCTTAAAGACAAAGGTTACAATGGGTGAGAGAATCCTTCCCAAAAGCCCGCTGACAGCAAGAAAAATGAAAATAAACATTCCGTACTGCTCCAGTATGTTAAAGAAGCGGTAGCGCCAGGTGTTGAAAATATTTGATATCACATGGTAGCCGTCAAACATGGGAAATGGAATCATGTTTAAAACGAATAGAACCATATTTACGTGGGCAGTTATAAATAATACCGAATATATATTTGTCCACAGGGCTTGATTGGCTTGGAATGCACCCGTTATAACAAAAAGCTTCAAAATGAACATAAATACCACAGAAATTAAAAAATTTGTGAAAGGCCCGGCCACAGAGACGAGTATGTCGTCTCTCCTGGGCTTTTTGTAATAGCTGGGGTTTGTTATGACAGGTTTGGCCCATCCAAAGTGTGCAATCAGCATTACTATAAAACCAACTATGTCAATATGGGCTCTGGGGTCCAGGGTTATCCTGCCCTGTGATCTGGGAGTGGGATCACCCAGCAGGTCGGATGTTTTGGCATGGGCGA
Organism: Ruminiclostridium hungatei; assembly: GCF_002051585.1. Classification (GTDB taxonomy): domain Bacteria; phylum Bacillota; class Clostridia; order Acetivibrionales; family DSM-1351; genus Ruminiclostridium; species Ruminiclostridium hungatei. The sequence goes on from NZ_MZGX01000015.1 coordinate 18,243, forward strand.
ATTCATGAAAGACGAAACCCAGCAGCAAGCCTGGAAGTGTCATCAGCATCTCTGTAATATTAAAATTTCCAAACATAATAAACCTCCGTAACTGAACGAACAGCAATAAATACAATGAGACACCGGATAGGCGATTCGGGGCGTCTTGATATACTATTTTACGTCATGTTGGGAAAAAAGTCTACCTGGCTGATTATTATTGTAATTATTGCCCTATTTGTGATAATATAAGTTGGTTGAGAAAAAACAAGTAATTATTAGTTGACAGCGTGTTTACACGCACATGGAGATTTGATGGAAAGCGCCCTTACAAAAGCATGCACCTTAAAACTGGACAACTTCGAAGGCCCCTTTGATTTATTGTTTCATCTGTTTGAGAAAAATCAGGTGGATATTTATGATATTCCTATAAATGCCATTACCGATCAGTACCTGGATTATTTGTATGCCATGCAGCAGCTTGATTTGGAGGTGGCCAGCGAGTTTCTTGTAATGGCGTCGACACTTCTTCATATCAAGTCAAAGATGCTTTTGCCGGAAAAGAAGGAGCAGAAGGAAGAAGAGCTTGACCCAAGAGAAGAGCTGGTTAAGAGGCTTATTGAATATAAGCGTTACAAGGAGTTTACTTCGGAGCTCAAGGCTTTTGAAAAAAAGTGGGATACAGTTGTATTCAGACTGCCGGAGACAATTGATCTGCCGGTCAGAGAGGAGGTACTTGAAATTGACCCTCAGATATTGAGACAGCAGTACCTGGCTATTCTTGACAGGAACAGGAAGAAGGTAAATGCAGGCGCAAAAAATATTACTAAGCTTATTGAACATGAAAAGGTGTCTCTCAGAAGCAAGATGAGAGATGTTATAAAACAACTGCTAAGCAAAATGTCTTTCAGGTTCTCCGATTTGTTCCCCGCTAAGACCAAATCAAAAACCGAGGTTGTCACGGGCTTTATGGCCATATTGGAGCTTGCAAAGATGAAAAAGGTAAGGATTGTACAGAAGCAACAGTTTTCAGACATACACATTGTAGGCAATTCTACCCTTGGCGGTGAAGAAGACAATTTTGATTTATACAATGAGATTGATGATAATGTGAGGGAGTTTTAAATGGAAATAAGTACAATGGAAAGCATTATTGAAAGTCTGATTTTCTCCTATGGAGATGCTTTGTCTCTTGAAAAGATATGCGAAATAATAGAATTGGACAAGAAAACTGCCAAAAATTTAATGAAAAACTTTATGGATAAATATAACGGTGAAAATAAAGGGATAATTATTCGAGAAATAAATGACAAATATCAAATGTGTTCAAATCCACAATATTATGACTATGTAACCAAGCTGTACCAGATAAGGCAGAAGCAGGCGCTGTCACAGGCAGCTTATGAAGTTCTGGCTATTATTGCCTATAACCAGCCCATTACCAGAGCAAAAATTGAACAAATAAGAGGAGTTAATTCCGACAGCGCCGTAACCAGACTGTTGGAGAGAAATCTTGTTAAAGAGGCGGGAAAGTTGGATGTTCCCGGAAGGCCAAGACTTTATGAAACTACCGATGAGTTTCTGAGATGTTTTGGGTTCAAATCCATAAAAGATTTGCCAATGCTGGATATTCAGGATTTGAATGAACTTAATCTGGATGAACTTGTAGAAGAAAATATTTAGCTGCGGTATAAATAGTTTTTAAAAAAAATACTCATTGTGATTTAAATACTGAATATATGTCAAAAATAACCAGGAGGTGGTATGTCTCTTGGTTATTTTTATAGTTATAGGAATTTTTTTATCTGCAATATTATTCATCTTTTGCTCAAAGTTAACCGTAGGCTTCATATTCAAAATGGACAAGCTTGCTTGTTCAGCCTATGTTATCATCTATCTGTTTGGAAAAATTCCGGCTAAAAAAATAACAATTTATCCAGTGAATAAAGAAAAAAAGAAAAAGATCAAGCCCCGCAAGGTAAGGCGAAAGGTGGATGTAAATCAACTTAGAAAGAGTTTATGGGTTCTGGTTAAGCTATTTTACAGAAGCGTGTTTTTAAGGAGATTCAAGCTCAATATCAGGGCGGGAACGGGGGATGCCAGCCAAACTGCACTTTTATACGGGCTTTTGTGGAGTTTTACAAGCTTCATTCCTGGATGGCTGTTCAACAATTTTTCTGTAAAAGAAAAAGAAATCAGGATTGAAGCGGACTTCGATGAAAAAGTATGGAAAGTGGATTTTGATTGCATATTTAGCCTAAAAATTGTAAATATTATATCCATAGTGAGAGAAATAATAAAAATTTACTTAAAAAATAGAAAAGGCGGTGATGCTGGTGTCAGATCATCCAATAGAAGGTCTAATGACTACAGCCATGCAAAGTATTAAGGAAATGGTGGATGTTAACACCATAGTGGGAGATGCTGTTCAGGCTCCGGATGGAACAGTGATAATACCAATATCCAAAGTAAGTTTCGGATTTGCGGCAGGTGGTGGAGATTACTCCACAGAAGGCGGTGCTTCCGGAGAAGGAGAAAAAAAGCTGCCGTTCGCCGGCGGAAGCGGTGCGGGTGTATCAATTAATCCCGTAGCTTTTATGGTTTGCGGGCAAAACCACATAAAATTGCTTCCGGTAAATGTAAACTCCTCCGTTGAAAAGATACTGGACATGGTTCCCGACCTGATTGAGAAGGCAAATGAAGTTCTGAAGGAAAAGATGTCCAGGAAGGAAGAGAACGGCAGAAAAAAGGATCACAATGGAAGTATTGATGGTTGATCAAGTTTATTATCACTTGTTTTATAACAGCGGGCTGCTATAAAATACGAAAATTCAATGGTTCATAATGGGCTATCACCTGTTATGGGCCAATGTTTTTTTATGGGCTGTGTTGATAGTCTGTAACATCTGAATTCATACATTGCCGGCGGTTAAATTTCTCCAGGACGTCGTTGCCATCGATTGAAATAAAGCAATTATTCCGCACTCCTCCGCCTTGTATTTCCAAAAAATTTCCTCCAAATTTATGCACCCTATTTATCGAATGTTGTACTAGTCCTGAAAAAATTTTCCTCACCGGGCAAGATAAGTTTCAGATGTTACAGACCGCTGGTTTAATTATCTTGACGCCGCAGTTTCCGGGTTATAAAATAATTCATATTGAATTGAAATGTCTACAAACGAAAAACGAAAAACTTATATGGCAGAGGTTGGAATGGCGGATATGAGATTGCAGAAGTTTTTAGCCCACTCGGGAGTTGCCTCCAGGAGGGCATCTGAGGAATTGATCAGAGAGGGAAGAGTGTCTGTTAACGGTGAGATAGTCACCGGTATGGGTGTCACTGTGGGAGAAGAGGACACAGTCTCACTGGATGGGAAAATTATTTCAGGTATTGAAGATAATGAGAAGCTTTATATAATATTGCACAAGCCTGTGGGGTATGTATCCACTGCCAGGGATCAATTTGGAAGACCTGCGGTCACAGACCTGGTACAGGATGTGAAGAGCCGGATATATCCGGTGGGAAGACTTGATTATGATACTTCCGGCCTGTTGCTTCTGACAAATGACGGAGAATTTACATATCGTCTCACCCATCCGAAGCATGAAATTGACAAGGTATACCGGGCTGAAGTTTCAGGTATTCCATCCCAGTCCGAAATAGAAAAATTTGAAAAAGGTCTGGCCATTGAGGATTACGTGACCTCACCCGCCAAACTGCAGCTTCTGTCTGCCAAAGGGGGGAATGCTGCTGTGCTGGTCACCATACATGAGGGTAAAAACAGGCAGGTGAGAAAGATGTGTGAAGCCATAGGCCACAAGGTCCTGTCCCTGAAACGGATTTCCATTGGGCCCATAGCTCTTGGGGAACTGCCTGAAGGAAAGTGGAGAAAACTCACCCGGGAGGAAGTGGAAAGCCTTTATCAATACCCGTTGTAAGTATATACCGCCATGATGGCAAATATCAGTATGAATGCTATATAGATCAGGGAAATCACAATTCCGATAATGGCAAATATCCCATATATCTTGAAATACTTATTTAAATAGGTAAAGAAATTATTCAGGGTAAACTGGTTGTTGAATTGTCTGTATTCCTTAAGGTTTTTTGAGGCGTTTGTAAGCCCGATGCCTGCAAAAATCATGGGGATTCCAAGTGCGGCGGTGATGATTCCTATACAGGTTATAGCCCCTGTTACAATGGTATAAATACCTAGAAATTTCATCCAGCCTGCCAGGCTGTCAAGCACCGAAGGCATAAAGAAGTTCTGATTATAGTTCTGATTATAATTTGGATTATAATTGTAGTTAACATTTGTATTGCCATTGGTGCCGTAGCCGGAATCACTATGATGAAAATTTTCAGCGGGAGTACCTGGTGCCGGATTTATTGTATCTGATTGCTGATCCATGCTAATCTCTCCTTAATAAAATGGAATTGTATCTGCTTTTCAATTAAGCAGCCGAATGCTTTGATTATATCATAGCCTTTTTTTAGCCGCAATGAATTGACCACTGTTAATAAAATATAATTTATACCAGTTGTCTGTAACATCTGAAATTTACCACTGAATTTTACCGGAGGACAAATATGTGTATTTTAAAGAATTCTTTAGTGCAGTCCCACCTGCTGGTGGAGAGTATTGTGAAGAACGGTGACACTGTAGTTGATGCAACTGCCGGAAACGGCAATGATACTGTTTTTCTGGCGGGCCTTGTGGGGGAAGAAGGGCTTGTCTATTCCTTTGATATCCAGGAGCGGGCCATAAATGCCACTCTAAAAAAGCTTGAGGGCAAACAACTGAATCAAAGGGTAAAACTGATCAATGACGGGCATCAAAACATGAAGGCATATATAAATGGACCGGTTAAGGCCGTGATGTTCAATCTGGGATATCTGCCGGGCGGAGACCATTCCGTCGGAACCAGGGGAAATACAACCATAGCAGCCGTAAAAAGCGCCATGGAGCTTGTTTCTCTCCATGGCATCATCAGTGTGGTACTTTATTACGGGGGAGACAGCGGTTTTGATGAAAAAAACCAGTTTATGGATTTTATAAAAACCATTGATTGCAGAAATTTTACAGTGATGCAAACGGAATTTGTAAATCAGATAAACTGTCCTCCTATTCTGGTATGCATTGAAAAAACCAGGTAATGTACATTTATCTGTTTGAATACGCATTGGCGGGATCATAGCCCAGCCATATTTCCTGACTGTTTGTAAGGCCGTCCCTGTCATAGTCTTCATTGAAGTCGGTCACTCCGTTGTTATCGGTATCAATTTTGGTAGGGTCATAGGACATCTTGAATTCAAGCAGGTTTTTTAACCCATCGCCGTCATAGTCTTCATTTGAATCAAGGATGCCGTTTGAATTTGAATCAGGCTTCTGAGGGTCATAGCCCAGCAGAATTTCCTGTGCATTTGTCAAACCGTCCTTGTCCGAATCCAGCTTGCCGTCGTTGGGAGGATTTCCGGAATTGTAGTTTTTGGGGTCTGTTCCGGCTCTTATTTCAGCGATATTGGATATTCCGTCCTTGTCCAGATCTTCATCGCAGTCCTTTATACCATTTCCGTCAGTGTCAGCCTTGGCAGGGTCGTAACCCAGCGCATACTCCTGGGAATTTTTTATATAGTCGCCATCCAGGTCTTCATCACCATCTTTGATGCCGTTTGCATTTGTATCGGCTTTAGTGGGATCGTAGCCCAGCTTGAATTCCTGGACATTTGTCAAACCGTCATTGTCAAGATCCTTGTCACCGTCTTTCACTTTGCCGGGTTTGGGCGGATTGTTGGGTGCTGAATTTGGATTGTCGGATTTTTTTGGATCAGTGCCGTTTCTGTATTCCTGATAATTGGATACTCCGTCCTTGTCAAAATCCTCATCACCATCCTTTATACCGTCCCTGTCGGTATCGGGACTCTTTACATTGTAGCCCAGGCTGAATTCCTGCTTGTTTGTCAGACCATCCTTGTCAAGGTCTTCATCGGAATCCTTTATACCGTCCTTGTCGGTATCAGCCGAGGCCGGGTCTGTGCCTGTTATCAACTCGTTTTTATTGCTGAGGCCGTCGCTGTCGAAGTCCTCGTCACCATCATTTATTCCGTCGTTATCGGTATCCTTTTTCATGGGGTTAAGGTTTAATTTATATTCTATTGAGTTGATGAGACCATCCTTGTCATTATCGGCATAGGTAAGGATGGGGGTTTTGATTTTGTAACGGCTTTCCCACTTGTCATCAAAGCCGTTATGGTTCTTGTCGGTTATGGCTTTTTGATTGCTCTTTGCAGATAAGGCCATTGTCAACTGGAATACCATGGTCAGGGACAGGATTAATGCAAAAATCTTTTTTAAAGTACCTTTCATAAATAACAAAACTCCTTTCAAAATTAACATTATTAACACTGGAATAATTATACTAAATGATTGGATGGGTGATGTTAAATTGTGGAAGTTTTAAGGAGCCTGTAATTGACTTGTAAATAATGTAATGGCTCTGTAAAATTATGTAATTATTCTGTAAAAATGTTTTTTCCCTCTGCGATATGTTTTCAATTTATAAAAAGCTGTTGTAAGCAGGCAATAAAAAGCAACTCTATTGACACACTTTTTTTGGTAATATATAATTATTACTAGGTAATAATAACTAATAATATTTTAGGTAACATGTGGACCGCAAGGTTTGGGAATAATTGTGTACTTGCATTTTGTTCAGTGTCGGATATCATGAAGGAGGTTTATATGTCACAGAAAGAAAAGCTTGAGAGCTTAAAAAGTATGAAAGCAGCCATCGCTTTAGGCGGTGGACAGGACAAGATTGAAAAAAGGCATGCAGAAGGAAAATTCTCCGCAAGGGAAAGAATTGACATGCTGTTTGATGAAGGAAGCTTTGTTGAAATAGATGCCTTTATCGAATCAAGGTGCTTTGATTTCGGGATGCAGAAGAAAAAACTGGCAGGTGACGGCGTTGTTAGCGGCTATGGCACGGTGAACGGAAGAAAAGTATTTGTGGCCTCCCAGGATTTTACCGTAATTGGCGGATCTCTTGGTGAAATGCATGCTAAAAAGATAACAAAAGTTATGGATATGGCGCTTAAAATGGGTGCGCCTTTTATTGCTATAAATGACTCGGGAGGAGCAAGAATTGAAGAAGGTCTGGATGCACTTTCAGGCTATGGCGATATCTTCTACAGGAATACACTTGCTTCAGGAGTAATTCCTCAAATTTCCGTAATAATGGGTCCCTGTGCCGGAGGTGCCGTATACTCGCCTGCCATTACGGATTTCATTTTTATGGTTGAAAGCACAAGCCAGATGTTTATTACAGGCCCGCAGGTAATCAAATCGGTAACAGGTGAGGACGTATCGGTAGAGAAGCTTGGAGGAGCGGACGTTCACACGGCGGTAAGCGGTGTGGCCCATTTCAAGTCTGCCGGTGAAGAGGAGTGCATAGAAGATATAAAGAGACTTCTCAGCTTCCTGCCGGACAATAATGTTTCGGATACCATTTATTATGGCACCGCGGACAGTGCCAACAGAATAATTGAAAGCCTGAACGATGTAATACCTGAAGAATCAAACAAGCCTTACGACATGTACGGAATAATTGAAGAAATCGTGGACGACGGTGATTTCATGGAAATTCACGGTGCATTTGCACAGAATATAATAATTGGTTTCGGAAGATTAAACGGAAAATCCGTAGGCATAGTTGCAAACCAGCCCAAGGTTATGGCAGGATCACTGGATATGAATGCGGCAGACAAGGCAGCTCGCTTTGTACGTTTCTGTGACGCCTTCAACATTCCCTTGGTGAGCCTGACTGATGTTCCGGCCTTCCTTCCGGGTGTTGCCCAGGAGCATAACGGCATTATAAGGCACGGTGCCAAGCTGCTTTATTCATTTTCAGAGGCTACGGTTCCCAAAATCAATGTTATTTTGAGAAAAGCCTATGGCGGCGCATATATTGCCATGAACAGCAAAACCATCGGCGCGGATATGGTATTTGCGTGGCCATCGGCTGAAATAGCTGTTATGGGACCTGATGGAGCTGCTAATATTATTTTTAAAAAGGATATTACTGCTTCTGAAAACCCTTCGGAAACCAGAAAAGAAAAAATTGCAGAATACAGGGATAAATTCTCAAATCCTTATGTTGCCGCTGCCAGGGGTTATATTGACGATGTTATCGAACCGGCTCAGACAAGGACAAAGATAATTATGGCTCTTGAAATGTTAAATACAAAGAGGGAAAACAGGCCATCCAAAAAGCATGGCAACATACCGCTCTAAAAAAGCGTGGCCTATGCAGGACGGACAAGATTTTTGATATGGATTACTAATCAAGTTTTATGGAGGTATTGCTATGAGTAAATATATAATCAAGGTTAATGGAAATCCTTATGAAGTAGAGGTACAGGAAATTGGCGGACCGGGTGCACCTATGGCCCCTGTGGCTGTAAAGCCCAAAGGGAAGGCTTCGGCGCAGGCCGGGAAGGCTGCACAGCCAGCACAACCTGTAGTTGCCAGTGCGGGAGACGTTGCGGCTCCTATGCCGGGTACGGTCCTGAAGGTTAAAGTTACTGCCGGAGAAACTGTTAAAAAGGGTCAGGTATTGTTGATCCTTGAAGCCATGAAAATGGAAAATGAAATAGTAGCTCCGTCTGACGGAAAGGTTGCCGCATTGAACGTGGAAGCAGGCAAATCCGTGTCTGCCGGTGAGGTAATGGTGACTATAGCTTAATAGCTTAAGGGCCTTTTGTGGGTGTGGGCAAAGTCAAGCAGTGGTCTGCACCTGTTGTTTTGATTTTGTGTCGCCGGAGCTGCCGGTGATTTTCATAAGCTTGAGAAAAGAGGAGATAGGTATGGGAGTAAGAATTACTGAGACAGTGTTAAGAGATGCACATCAGTCGCTGATAGCCACCAGAATGAGAACCGAAGATATGCTTCCGATAGTTGAAAAGCTTGATGCTATAGGCTATCATTCACTGGAAGCATGGGGCGGAGCGACTTTTGATGCCTCAATGAGATTCTTGAATGAAGATCCCTGGGTCAGACTCAGAAAAATAAAGGAAGTGGCAAAGAAAACACCGCTGCAGATGCTTTTGAGAGGACAAAATCTTCTGGGCTACAAGCATTATGCTGACGATGTGGTTGAATATTTCATACAGAAGGCCATAGCAAACGGTATGGATATCATGAGAATATTCGATGCCTTGAACGATCCCAGAAACATAGAAACAGCAATAAAGGCATGCAAGAAGGAAGGCGGCCATGCACAGGGGTGCATTTGCTACACTGTCAGCCCTGTTCACAGCCTGGAGCTTTTCGTAAAGGATGCCAAACGTATAGAGAGCATGGGTGCGGACTCCATCTGCATCAAGGATATGGCAGGACTTCTGGTGCCTTATGAGGCATATGAGCTTGTAAAGGCCCTCAAGGAAAATGTAAAGGTTCCTGTTCAACTGCATACACATTATACCAGCGGTGTGGCCTCAATGACATATATCAAGGCCATAGAGGCAGGCGTTGACATCGTGGATTGTGCCATATCTCCAATGGCCATGGGAACCTCACAGCCGCCAACTGAGCCACTGGTTGCAACCTTGAAGGACTCGCCGTACGATACGGGGCTGGATCTTGAAAAGCTCAGTGAAATAGCTGATTATTTCAGACCTCTCAAGGAGAAATATATTGAAAGCGGTCTGCTGGACGTGAAGGTTATGGGCGTGGATGTAAATGCTCTTATATATCAGGTTCCAGGCGGAATGCTGTCCAATCTGGTTTCCCAGTTGAAGCAGTCCAACGCTTTGGACAAATATGACGAGGTTTTGAAAGAGGTTCCGAGAGTCCGTGAAGACTTCGGATATCCTCCTTTGGTAACTCCTACCAGCCAGATTGTGGGAACACAGGCTGTGTTGAATGTAATAACCGGTGAAAGATACAAGATGGTGCCCAAGGAGTCCAAAGGCATTGTTAAGGGAGAATACGGCAAAACTCCTGCTCCGGTCAGCGAAGAAATCAGAAACAAGATACTTGGAGATGAAAAGCCTATCACCTGCAGACCTGCAGACCTGATAGAACCTGAGCTTGACAAGATCAAAAATACTGCCGGGGAATATATAGAGCAGGAGGAAGATGTCCTTTCCTATGCCATGCTGCCCCAGGTTGCCGAGAAGTTCTTCAAGCAGAGGCTAGAAGACAGGAATAAGCCTGTGGAACCTGCTGCGCCTAAGACAGAAGGAATCAACCCCGAGGTGGTTGCTGCCATATCCGCAGTAGTAGCCGATATGGGGGTACGAGACGGCAGGCAATATGCTGTGGGCAATATTTCCAGATTGAATAATCAGAACAGATGGGGACTGTATGGAATGCTGGACAGATTCAGAACAAAACTATAAAAATTTTAACAGTTGATTATACAATTTTTATAAATATATCCCAACAAATCCATTTTAAACAGGAAACCTGCCTTATACATGAAAGTGTTGAGGCGGGTTTTCTGTTTTTGAAATTATGCCGGTTTGCCGCACTTCACAGCCCTTATGCAGATATATATAGTTGAGCTGGTTACTGTAAAACCGGAGTATGGCAACATTTGCACCTTTTTTTATTCTCTTGCCGCATTTGAGGCAATAATAATTTGCATGCTCCATTTTTTCATATGAGATTGACAGGGTGATATTTTTCAGCTTCTGCCAACTTTTCCAGCCTACCTTGCACAGGCTTATCCTGTTATCATAGTCGGACAGCACCCACCTGAGGAGCTTGTGAAAATGAAAGGGGTAATGGGTATATTTGATATATTCTTTCGGCAGCCCCATTTTAATGGTGTAGAGCTCGAAATTTTTTTCAACTACCTCCTGGATTTTGCCGGTAATCTGGGTTACATACCAGCAAAAGCCCTTATCAGCGAGCCAGAGCTTTAATTTTTCAAACATATATCCCCGGCAGATTTCAATGGTTTCATTCCGGCTGACTTTCAGTGCATCAAAGGCTTTCTCGGCTATTTCAACCACACAGTCGAGATAGAGCTTTTTCTTAAAGTTCTCAATACCGTATAATTCAACAGGTATGATGTCAAAATAATATTCATTTGTTTCCGGACGATAAAATCCGATACAGGTTCCTCCCACAAAGCTGCCGCTTCCGGCGTCATCTATCTGAATCATATTTACCCCGTTCTCGTAATGATTTATAATTTAAAAGGCAAGGAATCAAGGCTTTGCCCATAAACATTAAAACATGAACTGCCAGATTAGTATTGGTAAGTTTCAAAAAATATATGTCAGCAGTGTGACATAACTGCGTTTTTATGTCGCATATTTTTGTGAGGCACTCATGAATATGAACTTATTATCCGATTATTAATTTGATATTATATAGTTGAACAAAAAATCATAGCTGCTTATGGAGGCACAGGGCGGTATAATCTCACAGCCTGCCGGAAATGGAGAAGGTGTATGCACGAAAATGAATTGCTGGGAAAGGTAAAAACGGCTGTATTGACCATGCAGCGCTGGCCCTGGGAACAGGGAGTGGTGGCCCAGGCCTTTTACGAACTGGGAGATATTGAGCTTGCCCTGCTTATGGCCAGGGAAGCCGTGACAAATCAATACAAGGATGGAAGACTGGCCATGAAATACGAAAGAATTCCTGCTACTGACTCGGCAGCAAATGGGGAAATAGTTCTTCGGGCAGCTCAAATTACCGGAGAGGAGAAATTCAAGGCTGGGGCACAGAAAATGCTGGACTATCTTCTATACAGAGCTCCCAGGTCAAAAGACGGAATAATATACCACAACGAGAATGATGGAAAGTTCTGGGTGGACTCGGTATATATGGCTCCTCCATTTTTGGCGGCGGCAGGTTATCACAAGGAAGCGGTCAGGCAGGTGGAGGGCTACAGGAGATATCTTTTTGATACAAATAAAAAGTTGTATAAGCATCAGTGGGATGATTATTCGGGCAGCTTTGCGAGAGGACTCCACTGGGGCGTAGGAAACGGCTGGGTGGCGGCAGGGATAGTAAGGATACTCAGGGAACTTCCCAGGGAGCTGACCGGGGAGCTGGAAAGCCTCAAGGCATATCTCAGGGAGGTAATTGACGGCTGCCTGTCATATCAAAGGGAGGACGGCTTGTTTCATGATATAGTGGATGATCCTGAAACCTTTGTGGACTCAAATCTGGCACAGATGCTGAGCTATGCAATATACAGGGCGGTAACCGGCGGCTGGCTGCCGGAGGAGTACATACCCGTTGCCCATAAAATGCGTAAGGCTGCATATGAAAGGGTGGATGAAAACGGTTTGATACAGGGTTCATGCGGTGTTCCGGACTTTAATGCCCCGGCTACCGCTCCCGAGGTGCAGGCTTTTTATATTCTGATGGAAGCTGCATACTATGATTACAAAGGTCAGAGGGATAAAAATGCAAGTACTTGATTTTTATCCTGCAAAAAGGTAATATTAGAGTATAATGCTGGGAAAATCGGCAATTTATTTGGATATTACGAACATTCGGTTTGGAGGATATATGAACGATACACGGAAAAACAATGATCTGATAAATATCATACAGCAAAAATATGATGATTTCAGCAAAGGTCAAAAGCTTATTGCCAACTACATCGTAAACCATTACGATAAGGCTGCGTATGTAACTGCGGCAAAGCTTGGAGAGATAGTTGGCGTCAGTGAATCCACTGTTGTAAGATTTGCCATAGAACTTGGGTTTGACGGATATCCCAAGCTTCAGAAGGTGCTTCAGGAGCTTATAAAAAGCAAGCTTACCGCAGTACAGAGAATTGAGGTATCTTCCAACAGAATAAATGAGGATAACATTCTCAAAAGCGTACTTCAGTCCGACATGGACAAAATAAAGATAACACTTGAACAGATAGATAATTCGGATTTCAACAACATAGTAGAAACTATCCTGGGAGCAAAGCGGATATTTATTCTGGGGGTGAGAAGTTCGGCTCCCCTTGCAAGTTTTTTGGGTTTTTATTTCAATTTAATTTTTGATAATGTCAGACTGGTGCATACTACCAGTGTAAGCGAGATGTTTGAACAGATAATAAGAGCCCAGGAAGGTGACGTGGTTATCGGTGTCAGTTTTCCCCGGTACTCCAAGAGAACCATTAAGGCAATGCAGTTTGCCAAAAAGCAGGGGGTAAAAACCATAGCACTTACAGACAGTGCAGAATCACCGGTTGCCAAGTCGGCTGACATGTCTCTGCTGGCCAGAAGTGACATGGCTTCCTTTGTAGACTCCCTTGTGGCACCGCTCAGTCTCATAAATGCACTTATTGTGGCTATAGGAATGAGACGGAAAAAGGAAGTTTACAATACCTTTGAGAAGCTTGAGAAGATATGGGATGAATATCAGGTTTACGAAAAGGATGATGGTTACGGTGGAGAAAAACTTTAAGTCCATTTAACGGAAGGAAGCTTATGAACACAAAGGATGTAATTGTTGTTGGTGGAGGGCCTGCAGGCATAATGGCTGCAGGCATTGCTGCGCATAGAGGAAATAATGTGGTGTTGCTGGAAAAAAATGACCGCTTGGGGAAAAAGCTGCTTATATCGGGCAAAGGGCGCTGTAATATCACCAATGCCGCCGATATAGAAGGACTTATTGAAAACACGCCGGGTAACGGGAATTTTTTGTATTCCGCCTTTTATACTTTTTCCAACCAGGACCTCATCAGCTTTTTTAATGAGCTGGGGCTGGAAACAAAGGTGGAGCGCGGAGGGAGGATATTTCCGGTTTCGGACTCTTCCAGGGATGTTTTGGCTGCACTTATGAGATTTCTGGACAAAAACAAGGTGAAAATAAATACCGGAGCCAATGTTAAAAGAATTGTTGAAAAGGACGGTTCGGCTGCGGGGGTTGAATTGGCGGATGGAACCCTATTGGAGGCGGAAAGCGTCATACTTGCTGCGGGTGGCATGTCATATCCCGGCACAGGTTCAACCGGAGACGGTTACGAGATGGCTAAAAGGCTTGGACACTCCATTACTCCCCTGAAGCCATCCCTGGTTTCTCTTGTGGCCAAAGAGGAATGGGTGAAGGATTTGCAGGGCTTATCCCTGAAGAATGTGTCGGTCAGCTTTAAGAACAGCAATGGAAAAGAGGTCTTCAGTGATTTTGGAGAGATGCTGTTTACCCATTTCGGCGTTTCAGGCCCGGTTATTTTAAGTGCCAGCAGACATCTTTTGGCATATGATTTTAAGGATGTGTCGCTTTTCATAGATTTAAAGCCCGCACTGTCTGAAGAAAAGCTTGATGAACGGGTACAGCGGGATTTCGACAAGACCAGCAGAAAGCAGTTTAAGAACTCTCTGGATGAACTGCTGCCTCAGAAGCTGATTCCGGTAATAATAGAACTGTCAGGGATAGATCAGCATAAGCCTGTTCATCAGATTACCAGGGAAGAGAGAAAAAGGCTGGTAAGTCTTCTGAAGCATCTGGAAGTCACCATAATATCCGCAAGACCCATTAAAGAAGCAATTGTGACCGCAGGCGGCGTAAGGATAAACGAAATAAATCCCTCTACAATGGAGTCCAAAAAGATTAAAGGGCTTTATTTTGCAGGAGAGATCATAGATGTTGATGCCTATACCGGAGGCTTCAATCTGACAATAGCCTTTTCAACAGGTTATCTTGCAGGAACAAGCTGCTAAAGACTGTTGAAGCTGCTAATGCTGCTGCGCAAACCTTCTTCGATTTAGGAAATGATGACTATTTCACCCCGAAATTGAGCATATTAACAATAACGAAAGGATTTTCACTTTTGTTATTGTGTGCAGAAACGGGGGATAGAATATGAAATTAAAGGTTTTCAAATTGAAAAGCAGCAGCTCTGAAAATACCGGGAAAAATACGGCTTTTGAAAATATACTGTTCAGCATATGCATATTGTGCTTTGTAATACTGATATTGGTGCAGACGGTTTTGGTGGTGCCCTCTCTCAGAAGCAGGTTCCACCTCACTGACAAGAGCCTGGGCCTGCCTTTGAACGGAGATGAATACCTGTACGAGCAGGGACAGATAACCGTGGAGATTATAGGAACTGAACCCGACGCTGCCTTGAGGATACTTGTCAATGGCGACAGTGTATCGGCTTTCGATTCAACCCAGATGACAATCAGCGTTAAAGACGGTGATGTTGTGGAGATAGACGGAAGTCACAGTGCCGTGGGGCATGTTGTCAAGGTTAAATCAACCACCACAAATATCAACAGCAAATGCAAAAATGCAATGGTAAATATCGACAGTAATATCAGAATGCTGGTTAAAGTGCAGATGGACAGTTGACAGTTGCCTCTTGCATGCACCCTGATAAAAGTCCACGGAACACTGAAATAAATAACTTATGATTGTTTTATAAAAAAAAAACCTATATAATATTGTATAGGTTTTTTTCGGGGGATTTCATAAAGGGACTTGTCCGGCCGTATATATTGGTTTGCCGGCCTGGGTCGAACTGCCTGCAATAGAATTGCTTTCATAAATGAGAAACCTCAAAGGGTTTTTCTTTATTATTACAGATAGAAAACATGAACGAAGGCCGGGCTTATGTGATTTTTTTGTTCCTTGCTGAATATTTAAAACAGATTTTATAATATACTGTGGCCATTGGGGCTTTAAGCCAAACAGGTCAGGAGGTTTATATGACAGAATTCGGAAGTAAGGATATAGCTGGTGCTGCAATAAAAATAGCCTTGACAGGTGACAGAGCCTCAGAAAAGAAGCTTCAGGCTGAGTTCAGCCAGATAGGAATACAATCTGCCGCAGTTGACTACGGAGGTGAATTCATAACCTCTGTTATGAAAATAGTTGAACGTGCGGTTGTGTCTTCCAAAAGAGAAGGTGTGATTTCGGAAAGCCATGCCGAGCAGGGCGCTGTGGCAGGTGCCACCAGGGAGGCTATTTCGCAGATTATGCCCAAGGCAATTGGCTTGAATGTAGGAGGAAAAATCGGCATAGCAAGATATAAAGATCATATCAGCGTTGCCGTATTTTTTGGAATAGGTCTGTTAAACTTGAACGAGGTTGCCATTGGCTTGGGTCACAGAGTAGTTTGACAGCTATAGAGAGAAAATATATTGGAGGTCCGATAAATGAACGTAAGAGCCATAAGAGGGGCAATAACCATTCCTGAAAACACAAGAGAGTCAATTCTTGAAGGGACCAGGGAGCTTCTTACAGAAATTATTAACAGAAATGCTATAAACCCATCCGACTTGATAAGCTTGATTTTTACTTTGACAACCGATCTGAATGCAGCTTTTCCTGCTGTGGCAGCCAGAGATATTGGACTTGTTGATGTGCCGCTGATGTGTGCAAGCGAGCTGGAGGTGCCGGGAAGCTTGAGCAGGTGTGTGAGGATACTGGCCCATCTGAACTGTGAAAAGGCCAATGATGAATTAAATCATGTGTATTTAAGGGGGGCCAAGGTTTTAAGGCCTGATTTGGTAAAGTAAATAACGCTGTCAAAGGAGAAGGTATGTCAAGGAGTATAGCGATTGACGGTCCTGCGGGCGCCGGAAAAAGTACTATAGCAAAAAAGGTTTCTGCAAAGCTTGGATATATATATCTGGATACGGGTGCCATGTACCGTGCTGTGGCTCTGAAGGCGATTCAAAGCGGTATAGACACGAAAAATCAGCAGGGGCTGGCGGGTATTATGGACAAACTGGATATAGCCATTTCTCACGATAATAACCTCCAGAAAATTTTCCTGGAGGGTGCGGATGTGTCGGAAGCCATCAGAACGGCAGAAGTGTCCGCGGGGGCATCAAATGTAGCGGCCTTTCCGGAGGTCAGGCTTAAAATGGTTGAACTGCAGCGCAAGATAGCCGCAGGCGCAGATGTTGTAATGGATGGCAGGGATATTGGCTCCTACGTGCTGCCTGATGCGGATTTAAAAATATTTCTGACTGCTTCCGTGGAGGAAAGAGCCAGAAGAAGATTTGACGAGCTGCTCCAAAAGGGACAGCAGGTTACTTTTGAAGCTGTTCGCCAGGAGATGGTGCAAAGAGATAAAAATGACAGTTCCAGGGCTCTGGCTCCCCTTGTAAAGGTGCCGGATGCAATAGAAATAGATTCAACTGCTCTTGAAATAGATGAAGTAGTTGAAAAGATAATATATTTTTATCAGAATTATGCCAATATAAAATTTGAGGATATTTCATAGTTTAGAGGTTATATATGGAGTTGATTATTGCAAACACTGCCGGATTTTGCTTCGGAGTGAACAATGCTGTGAAGATTGTATTTGACCTGGCTGCCAAATCCGATAAACAGATTTACACCTTCGGCCCTATCATTCACAATGAACAGGTGGTTGCCAAGCTTGAAAAGGAAGGCGTTGTGACCATCAACAGGCCTCAGGAGGCCGGAGGTCCGGCAAGGGTGGTAATCAGAGCCCATGGTGTAGGACCGGACATAATAGGCGGTTTAAGGGACAATGGCTTGGATATAGTCAACGCAACCTGCCCCTATGTCAAAAAAATTCAAAAGCTGGTCAGTGAGAAATACAATGAGGGTTATCAGATAATAATAATAGGAGACAAAAATCATCCTGAAATAATCGGCATAAACGGCTGGTGTGATAATTCTGCTTTAATAATAGAAACGGATGAACAGGTGGACGGTCTTCCGGACATCAAAAAAAATATTTGTGTTGTTGCTCAAACTACATTTATTCGAGAAAAATGGGAAAAAATTATAAAGAGTTTAAATAAAAGGTTTGAAAATGTTATAAAATTTGATACAATATGTAATGCGACAGACAAAAGACAAGCTGAAGCAGATAAGATTTCAAGAGAAGTAGATATGGTACTGGTAATTGGAGACCAAAACAGCTCCAATACCAATAAGCTTTATGAAATCTGCAGGAAAAACTGTGAACGGACTTATAAAATACAAACAGCCAGTGAAATTCCACCGGTTGATATAAAAAAAATTAAAAAAATTGGTATTACTGCAGGGGCGTCAACACCTGACTGGGTAATCAAGGAGGTTATTCATAAAATGAGTGAATTAGATAAACAGGATTTTGAAATGAGCTTTGCGGATGCGTTTGAAAGCTCACTTGTAACATTGACTACGGGTCAGATTACCAAAGGAAGAATTATCGGATATAATCAGAGTGAAGTATTTGTTGACTTGGGCTTCAAATCAGACGGAATAATTCCAATGCAGGAGTTTTCTGATGATCCTGACTTTAATCCTGAAAAATCACTTAAGGTTGGAGAGGAAATTGACGTTTTTGTTGTAAGAGTGAATGACGGCGAAGGCAACGTAGTACTCAGCAAGAAAAAAGTTGATGCAGTTAAGGGCTGGGATATAATTGAAAGCGCATTTGAAACAAAGAAACCCGTTACAGTTAAAATAACTGAAAAGGTAAATGGCGGAGTAATAGGCAATGCCAGCGGAGTAAAGGTATTTATACCTGCATCTCAGATTAGCGACAGATTTGTAAAGGAGCTTTCCGAATTTGTCAAGCAGGTTTTACAGGTACAAATCATTGAATTGAACAAGCAGAAGAGAAAAGTTGTAGGTTCTGCAAGAGTATTGATAGAAAAGAACAAGGAAAGTGCTTCAAGTGAAATTTGGAACAACATCGAGGCCGGCAAGACCTATAAGGGTATTGTCAAGAGCTTGATGGATTTCGGAGCCTTTGTGGATATCGGAGGAGTTGACGGACTTGTACACCTGTCCGAGCTTTCATGGAACAAGATCAAGCATCCTTCTGAAGTGGTCAAGGTTGGCGATGAGATTATTGTTTCAGTTATAGAGTTTGACAGGGACAAAAAGAGAATTTCACTGGGCTACAAGAAGCAGGATGACAATCCTTGGAATAAGGCAGCCGAAAAGTATGAGGTTGGAAATGTTATTACCGGAAAGGTTGTAAGACTTGTACCTTTTGGAGCCTTTGTGGAGATTGAGCAGGGCGTTGACGGTCTGGTTCATATCTCTCAGATTTCAAATGTCCGTTTGGGTAAGCCTGGAGACGTACTGAAGGTTGGACAGATGGTTGAAGCCAAAATAACTGAACTTGATGTTGAGGCAAAAAAAATAAGCTTGAGCATTAAAGAAGTTAATCCTATTGATCCTGTTGGTGCAAAGAAGGAAGAAACTGCTGCCGAAGCAGGTGAAGAGCTTCCTACTGAACATAAAGAGGATATGACCAATACAATTGGTGAAAACTTATCAGATTTGGATAATAACTAATCATCAAGCGTTCAAAATAAAGGATGTACCTCGGTACATCCTTTTATTTAAATATTGAAAATTACAGGGTTTTTAAGCCTTCAGGCTCAAACAGTTAGTGAAATAGTTGTTATGAGCTTTATTCATTATCATTCATTGTTACATTAACATCATTAACATCAAGTGGAACCTATTCATAATATACTTATACCAGGAGGATAAAATATGGATTACGAGGGTTTTAAAGACGAAATCTTTAAAATGACAAAAATAAATCTGACTCTCTATAAAGAAAAGCAGATGAAGAGAAGAATAGATGCTCTTATAAAAAAGAATAACTATGATACATATAAAGAATACGTGCAGGCCCTTAAGGATCATAAGGACCTGTTCAAGGAGTTTATAAACTATCTGACAATTAATGTATCCGAGTTTTATCGTAACCCTGACCAGTGGGCTGTACTGGAGAAGGAAATACTTCCCATTTTACTTGCAAAGAACAAGAAGATCAACATATGGAGTTCTGCCTGCTCAACAGGAGATGAACCCTATACCCTTGTAATGGTTCTGAACAAGCTGCTGCCTCTCAGCTCCATTAAGATACTTGCCACCGATATTGATATGGGGGCTCTTGAAAAGGCCCAAACAGGCATATACAATGCCAAGAGTCTGGAAAACCTCCCCAGGGAAATGAAAGACAAGTATTTTACCATGACCGGTGAAAGTTACAGGGTAAAGGATGATGTAAAGAACTGCGTTGAATTTAAACAGTTCAATCTTTTAAGGGACCCCTATCCTACAGGTATGGATCTGATAGTTTGCAGGAACGTCCTTATTTATTTTACCGAAGAAGCTAAAAATGTATTTACAAGAAATTCAACATGGCGTTGAATCCGCAGGGTATTCTGTTCGTGGGAAGCACCGAGCAGATGATAATGTCCACCAGGTATAATTTTAAGTCACTGAAGACATTTTTTTATCAAAAGGATGCAGATACCTTTAATTTTGGCTAAAATTACTAATAGAAAACCCGATTTGAAGCATACGGTGAAGTATTGTTTTTCACCCATGTTTTAAGCAAAATAAAAAAAGAGTTTGAAGTATAAACTTTCAAACTCTTTTGGTGCGGATAACAGGAGTTGAACCTGCATGAAATTTCTCTCACATGAACCTGAATCATGCGCGTCTGCCAATTCCGCCATATCCGCGTGAACTCGAACTGCATAATGTATTGTACTATAAAAGTTTTAGTAAATCAATAGGTAATTTTAATTTTTTTAAGGAGGAATTTATGAATAGTCTGCTTGAGCAATTTAAGTATGACATAAAAGATAAGAAGGTAGCTGTTTTAGGTATTGGAATCAGCAATATCCCTTTAATAAAATATCTCGTAAATCTTGAGGTGGATGTTACCGCCTTTGACAAAAATACTGAGGAAAATCTGGCGGAGGCATTGGGGGAACTAAGCGGAATGCCGGTAAAATATAGTTTTGGAAGTGATTATTTATCAGGACTTAAAGGTTTTGACCTCATATTCAGAACTCCAGGTATGAGACCTGACCTGCCTGAACTGACAGAGGCTGTGAACCATGGGGCAGAGCTTACTTCAGAAATGGAGGTCTTTTTGAAGCTGTGTCCTGCACAGGTTTTTGCAGTGACCGGCAGTGACGGTAAAACTACCACCACTACTTTAATTTACAAAATACTTTCAGCCGAAGGCTACAATTGCTGGCTGGGAGGCAACATAGGAACTCCTCTGCTGAGCAAAATTGACCAGGTACAGCCTTCTGACAAGGTAATACTGGAACTGAGCAGTTTCCAACTGATGACCATAAAACAAAGTCCTGCTGTGAGCGTCATTACAAATATATCTCCTAACCACCTGGATGTTCACTTGTCTCTTCAGGAATATATCGAAGCAAAAAAGAATATTTTTCTTTTTCAGAAAACCGGCAATAAACTGGTTTTAAATTTTGATAATGATATTACAAGGGATTTTGCATTGGAAGCAAGAGGTGAAGCAGTTTATTTTTCAAGGACAGCAAACCTTGAAAAAGGTGTTGCTCTGAAGAACGATAAGATTATTGTTAAAAATCATGAACAGGAAACAGAACTGGTGGATATAAATGACATAATTATTCCGGGCGTGCATAATATTGAGAATTACATGGCTGCAGCCGCCGCCACCATAGAATACGTAAAGCCTGAAACTATCAGAAGGGTGGCCACCACCTTCACAGGTGTCGAACACAGGATTGAGCTGGTAAGGGAATTGAACGGAATAAAGTTTTATAACAGTTCCATAGACAGCAGTCCCTCAAGAACCATAGCTGCCCTCAGTACCTTTAAAAACAAGGTTATTTTGCTTGCAGGGGGCAAGGATAAGGGAATACCCTATGAACCCCTGGGACAGATTATAGCGGACAAGGTGAAGTGCCTGCTGCTTATAGGAGCAACTGCTCCCAGAATTGAAGAGGCGTATAACAATTATGTACACCAGACTGATATAGACAGCGAGGTAAAAATAATTCACTGCGACACATATGAGGAGATTGTAACCAAAGCATATAATGAGGCAGTTCCGGGGGACTGTGTTATTCTTTCTCCTGCAAGCACCAGCTTTGATATGTTTAAAAACTTTGAGCAGCGCGGAAATGTTTTTAAGGAGCTTGTAAACCGTCTGGAGTAATTAATGGCAATGGATGAAATGAACATGGCAAAATTTCAATAAAGTACACAAACCGGCCGGCAACTGCATGCCGGTTTGTCTTTGAAGAAGGGTTTGGGGTTAAGCCGGTTGCGGCTATACTGTTTTTCATGCGGCTATTGCTTTTCTGTAAGGTTCTTCCAGTAACGCTTGGGCAGAAAATTTTTTTGAAGCTTTGGGTTGTAGCGGCTCTTAATTGCAATGTGCTTGTAGTAGTTCTTCCACAGGTCTTGAAATCTTATTTCATTTGTATGGAGCTCCGGAATATTTGCCAAATCCATATACGAAATGAGCATTTTCCTGGTGTTGTACAGAGAGGCAAGGTTACGCCTTGTGTCATGGATAATCCAATTCTGGTCGGCAAACCTTTCTTTAAAATGCGGGGATATGAAAGTAATAATATTGTGGTCAGGCTGAAGCCTGGCATAATAAATATTATTTTCCAGGAGCTCAAAACGGAGCAGTCCCAGCATCCTATGGCACTCCAGACCGACTTTTCTGGCAGGTATCAGGACATTCAGGACAGTCTGGTCACCAAGCATGCAGTCAATCTTGCCCCCCAGCTTGAAACCCAGCTTAATGTAGTTTAAAATCCACATCTCCCGCCCTTGCAGTTCAGAAAAAAAGCATTTCTGAATATTTTCCAGACTTTCATAGGAAATCTTGTTCAGTATAGCCTGCTCAACGGTCTGGGCCTTGGTCTTGTCGGGAGGTATGGTTCTGTATTCATCTATAAGATTAGGCTGGTATGAAAGCGCAGACTCAATGTTGCTGACTTCCAGGCGGTCATAATAAAAGTGATGGACAGTAGTCAGAAAGCCATCCCAGGTTCCGTCATAGATGTATATCACTTAATAGCAGCCTCCCATCCTGCGGCTGGGTGTAGTAACTCAGCCACTCCTTGGTATTTTCAGGTGAACTGAACAGATACAGATCCGACATGTTTTCTCCCAAGCCAGTTTCGTTTAGTGTAGAAAAAAGTGACATCTGGCCGGGAACGGCCTTTTTGCCCTGGGGCAGCAGCTTGGCGGAGGTAAGTGCCTCCTTGACGATATGCTCGTTTTGGCTGAAGCTCTCATAGGTTTTTCCCTGACAGGTTATGAAGTGGCCCGCACGTTTAAGGACAATACCCATCTTCTTCAGGTTATCAAAGTTCAGCTTATTCACTCTTCTTGCGGCAACAATTCTTTGTGCTGATTTTACGCCAATGCCCGGAACCCGGAGCAGCATCTCATACTCAGCCTTGTTGACCTCCAGGGGAAACAGGTGTAGATTGCGTAATGCCCAGAACGCCTTGGGGTCAAGCTGGGGGTCAAAATCCGGGTTTGTCTTGCTCAATAATTCATCCGCTTCGAAACCATAAAACCTTAAAAGCCAGTCAGCCTGATAAAGCCTGTGCTCCCTCAGAAGAGGAGGCTTGATAATAGCTGGAAGCCGGGGGTCGGAAAGGGTGGGCACATAAGCAGAGTAATACACCCTTTTAAGGGAAAATTTGCCGTACAGGGCTTCAGAGAGCTTCAGAATGCTCAAGTCCCTGTCGGGAGTGGCACCTACTATAAGCTGTGTGCTTTGGCCGGCAGGGACAAAGTATTTTCCGGAATTTCTGCCTGCAAGCTCTCTGCGGGAGAAGTCTGCGTCCGGAAGACTTTCAGGAAAGCTTGAAGAGTCTGACTGCACTGAAGGTGTAAACAAACCGGCAGAATTTGTACCGGAGCCGCCCCGTTTGAAGGCCGGGTGTTCCTTATGCTCGGCAATGCCCTGGCTTATCTGCTGCATGGGCTTTAGCAGCGCTTTAACGGGTTTTTGCGGGGCAAGCACCTCCAGGCCCTTATCAGAAGGCAATTCAATATTTACACTCATACGGTCCACATACATGCCTGCTTCATGGATTAACCTCTGATCTGCTCCGGGTATCGCCTTCAAATGTATGTATCCAAAAAAAGCCTGTTCATTTCTCAGCCTCCGGACTATTTCCAGCATAAGCTCCATAGTATGGCTTGGATTCTTAAGGACTGCCGAACTCAGGAAGAGCCCTTCTATATAGTTTCTTCTATAAAAATTCATTGTCAGGTCGATTATCTCGTCGGCAGTGAAGCTGGCTCTGGGGATATCATTTGAAGCCCGGTTGACACAGTAGACGCAATCGTAAATACATTCATTTGACAAAAGTATTTTCAAAAGAGAAACACAGCGGCCGTCGTCTGCCCACGTATGGCAAATACCCGCAGCAAAGCTGTTTCCAACTCCCTTATTGTTGTTTCTTGTTCCGCCGCTTGAAGAGCAGGAGACATCATACTTTGCCGCATCGGCCAAAATGCCCAGTTTTTCCAATAAATCCATAAAACCCTCTCGAAAAATTGTATTTTCTGCAATAAGTTAATTATAGCACTAAAAAAATAAAAAATCAAACATATGTTCGGAATTGATATTTATATAACAAAGATATATAATACAATTTAATGGGCCTTTTTATACATATGTGGAAAGGCGTTCAAGAGAGAAAATAAAATAGAATAATGGCAGTGGAAAGCTTTAGTCCGCGGGATGCCCGGACGGGCTTTTACGTTAAGGACTCATCAGTAGCTGCCGGAAATGGAGATAGACATGAGAGCGGTCATAACTGTTATTGGAAAAGACAGGGTGGGAATAATTGCGGGGGTAAGTAATATATTGGCTGACAGTGATGTCAACATACTTGATATAACACAGACTATTTTGCAGGATGTATTTACAATGATAATGCTTGTAGACATTTCAAAGTGCAATGTTCATTTCCACGAGCTTTCCGAGAAGCTTGAGAAAAAAGGAATCGAATTGGGTTTGAAAATCCAGATTCAGCACGAAGATATTTTTAACTCAATGCATAGAATATGAGGTGAAAGCTTATGTTAGGTCAATTCGAAGTATTTGAAACACTTAAAATGATTCAAAAGGAAAATCTGGACATCAGAACAATAACCATGGGAATTTCATTGAGGGATTGTTCTCATCCTGACATAGATGTTTCGTGCGGGAAAATATACGACAAGATAACCAGATATGCTGAAAAGCTTGTTATTACAGGAGAAAATATTGAGAGGGAATACGGAATCCCCATAATCAATAAAAGGATATCCGTTACGCCGATTGCACTTGTTGCAGAGAGCTGTGAAAGCGCGGATTATGCTAAATTTGCCAAAGCAATGGATAAGGCGGCTCAAACTGTGGGAGTAAATTTTATCGGAGGTTTTTCGTCACTGGTGCATAAGGGCTATACAACCGGAGACAGAAGACTTATTTCCTCTATCCCCGAGGCTTTAAGCACCACAAAGCTTGTTTGTTCCTCGGTAAATGTTGCTTCTACCAAAGCGGGAATAAACATGGATGCCGTTGCAGAGATGGGAAGGGTTATAAAAGAATGTGCCTCGCTGACGGCTGACAGCGGAGCCTTGGCCTGTGCAAAGCTGGTGGTTTTTGCCAATGCTGTTGAAGATAACCCTTTCATGGCGGGAGCGTTCCATGGGATAGGAGAACCTGAATGCGTTATAAATGTGGGTGTCAGCGGTCCGGGCGTTGTAAAGTGTGCTCTGGAAAAGGTCAAGGGGGAGGATTTTGGTGTTGTTGCCGAAACGATTAAAAAAACTGCCTTCAAAATAACAAGAATGGGACAATTGGTGGCTCGGGAAGCATCCCGCAGGCTCAACGTACCCTTTGGAATAGTCGACCTGTCTCTTGCGCCAACACCGGCAATCGGAGACAGCGTTGCGTACATTCTGGAGGAAATGGGGCTGGAAAAGTGCGGAACACACGGCACCACAGCGGCTCTGGCTCTTTTGAATGACGCGGTAAAGAAGGGCGGGGTTATGGCATCCTCTTATGTAGGAGGCTTGAGCGGTGCATTTATTCCTGTCAGCGAAGACGCCGGAATGATTGATGCTGTACTGGCGGGTGCTCTGTCTCTTGAAAAGCTGGAAGCCATGACTTGCGTTTGCTCGGTTGGACTTGACATGATTGTGGTACCGGGAGATACCACGGCTGAAACAATAGCTGCCATAATTGCCGACGAGTCGGCTATAGGTGTTGTGAATCAAAAAACCACTGCTGTAAGGATTATTCCCGCACCGGGAAAGAAAATCGGTGAAACTGTGGAATTCGGAGGTCTCCTTGGCTCAGGGCCGGTAATGAAGGTAAATGATTTCGGAAGCAGCGAGTTCATAAAAAGAGGCGGCAGAATTCCCGCCCCGCTGCACAGCTTGAAAAACTAGGAGGCTGGAATCTCCCAAGCCTTGTACTGCTGAGAATGCAGCATATAAAGTGTAGCAGCCTGTATAATGATTACGGGCCGGCTGCACTTTTTATTTAGCATGTTTACTGTGCATTTACCGTGCTGTCTATGAATTCCGTACAGGTGATATCAGTCTTTTTTCCCTGAGCAAAGTATAATATTACAGGATGGACTTAAACCATAATATATAAATTACCGGGGGACTCATGAAAATACAAAGCAAGCGGTTCAGAATAATCTTGATTCTTTTGCCCGCCATTACGCTGGGCTTGATATATTTCTTCAGACAGCAGCTATTTGATTTGGGGACACTTTTTCCCGGCTGCCCCAGCTATACCTATCTTCATATATACTGCCCCGGCTGCGGAAATACCAGAAGTGTGCAGCATCTGCTTTCAGGTGACCTGGCGGGGTCGCTAAGGTATAATCCCGTGCCGGTTTTTGGAATCCTGCTGCTGTTGCTGGGATATGTGGAAATGCTGTCTTATTCCTTTAACAGGAGAGTAAGGCTGATACCCAGGAGTAAACCCTTCTGGTCTATTATCGGGCTGGTTTTTATCATTTATTTTGTAGTGAGGAATTTTATAAGAATATTTTAGGTATGCCGGGAGAGTTTAAAATTTTAGCCATTAAAAATATTATTAAATTAACCTGTAGTGCTAATTAAAAGTGTGATAACAGTCAGAAAATGCCACTCACTCCCGGACGAGCTAAATAACGCTTTTGGCGAAATTGTATACCTTACAGCATGCTTTTTTAGCCCTCGCAGCAACTCGACCATCCAGGTCTCCAGGGCTGCTTAAATTGACATCCGGTCAATTTAACTGCCAAAGCAGCATGCTGTAAGCCTACAACAGGTTAATTTACTCATAAATGGTAGAATATCAAATATATTGTCAAATTTTATTGTAATATCTGTGAATAAATGTTAATATCTTATAATAATATTGTTCACAGAGGTCAAAATGAAAATAAACAAGACAAAAATTATTGTATTCCTTTCAGTTTTTTTAGTATCTGCATTTTCGACTTTATGGGTTTCAGGAGTTTCAAATATCCAGGTATTGGTAAATGGAAGCCCCACCCAGGTAGCGGCAACAAAAATTAACGACAAAGTTTATGTTGATATTGCCGCACTTTCAAATCTCATGAATATAAAAGTTTCCCAGACCAATAACTCCATAAGCCTTTCAAACAAAAATGACGACCTTATTCCGGAAATTGTAAAGGGTATAGGTTCTTCTGTAGTTGGTATCATTGGCAATATCAGGGCGGAAGAAGGGAATGCGGAAGGGCTTGCCCTGGGTACCGGCATAGTTATCAAATCCGGAGGAGAAATCCTTACCAATGCTCATGTTGTAAAGGATATGACCAGGATAGCTGTTGTTTTGTCCGACGGAAGCGGATATGATGGCCGAATCAAGTATATTGACGAAGCCTCCGACCTGGCTGTGGTCAAAATTGACAAGATAGGGCTTTTACCTGCAAAATTTGGAAAGGCCTCGGATATAATTATTGGAAAGACGGCAATAGCCATCGGTACTCCTTTGTCCTTTCAAAACAGAAACAGTGCTTCGGTAGGAGTCATAAGCGGTTTGAACAGGAGCATTGACGGATTCTACCAATATAAGCTCATACAGACCGATGTTGCAATAAATCCCGGAAACAGCGGTGGCCCGCTGGTAAATATGGCGGGTGAGGTAATCGGCGTAAATTCCATTACTACCCTTAATGCCCAGGGACTTAATTATGCAATTCCCGTTGATACCATTCAATTTGTTCTGGACCATTTCTACAAATACGGAAAGGTGAGAAGGGTATCCCTGGGTGCCGAGTATGAAGATGATTCGGTTGCTCTGTATGGGCTTCCAAGCAAGACAGGACTAAAGATAACCAGGGTCGGGTCCGGCTCCTGTGCTGAAAAATACGGCCTTAAAAAAAATGATTATATTTACAGTGTAAACGGCAAGGCTGTCAATACAACCGTTGATTTGAACGAAGCCTTTAAGGGACTGCTGCCCGGAGGCAAAACAAAGGTCAGTATACGCAGGGACGGCAAGACTCAGATTATTGATGTTGTATTGGACGAGCTGAAAAATTAATTTACAAATTAATATATATTCTTCTTTATAACTACTGGAGGTTAAAATGAAAAAATTATTGGCTGTATTCAGTTTTGTTCTATGTTTTGTTCTTTTGCAGGCAGGTGTTTTTGCTGCTGATACTCCAATTGAAAACAAGAATTCCACAGAGCTTTCCGTTTCATTTAAGGCCGGAACCAATTCTTACACGGTTAACGGCAAGACCGTCAAGGATGAGACAAGTGTGACCACAGGCGGAAAGACTTTTGTTCCTGTGAAGGTGATAACAGATGCTTTGGGTGCTGCTCTTACCGTTGACCTTAAAGCCAAAACCGCTGTTATAAGCTATAATTCAGTTGATATCAAACTGACCGACAAGA
This sequence comes from Ruminiclostridium hungatei, assembly GCF_002051585.1. Lineage (GTDB taxonomy): Bacteria > Bacillota > Clostridia > Acetivibrionales > DSM-1351 > Ruminiclostridium > Ruminiclostridium hungatei. The sequence continues at coordinate 46,880 of NZ_MZGX01000015.1, forward strand.
AAAAGGAAGCACAGATTTCAGGGAAAAAGGTAAGCCTGGATGCAGCTCCATATATAAAAAACAATTCCTTTATGGCATCAATAACTTCTCTTGCTGATATTTTAGGTGCAGATGTATCAACCTCGGGCGGAAAAATCACATTTTTGAAGGAAATAGCAAATCCGAACAGTATCAAGGACTTCAGTTCATTAATCAAGAAAACTACAAAAGCTAAAATCGGTGACAGTTATTACAACTGGTCCATGCAGTTGCCGGATGACCTTAAACTGAACTACAGGGATTTTAACGGTTCGGAAAATGTTTTTATTGCAAACGACGAATCCTATGCCATAGCCGTATACCTTTTTGAATCTGATGATGGGTCCAATCTGGACAATGCCGTAAATAATATCAAAGAGAGTATCAAAGGATATACCCTTGTGGACTACAAAAGGGATACCAATAATGGAGAGGATTTTATAGAATTCGTATACAAGGATGATATTTGGACAACCCAGTTCAGAGTATATATTACCGATGACACGGAATATCACATTCAAATCTTTACTAAGAATGAAGATTTCTATGAGGATGAAAAGTACCAGGCTTTGATGGACTCCTTTAACTTCAAATTTGACAAAACCGGCAGTACGGAGGATTTGTCCGACGTAAACAAGGAAGGGTATAGAAAATACCAGGATACCCGCCTGAAATGGTCGGTGGATATGATACCGTACTGGGAGGAGCTAAAGGACAGCAAGATACAGAACAAGGTTGCCTTTACAGGAAAGGATGAAGAATTTATGTCTGTAGAGGTTTACTCTCTGGATAAGGGAGATACCCTGGATTCTGTTACGAAAAAGACTCTGGAGCTGGATGCGGCAGATTTGAATCCGGCCTTTTATTCCGTAACCAGGCAGGAAAAAGTAAAAATCGGCGGCATGGAAGTCAATAAGGTATATTATACCTTGAAACACCCTAAAAAAATTGTTTATGGCTACCAGGTATTCTTTGCCGACAAAAACTACAAGTACATATTTACTCTTCAGATACCACAGGAAGCATACAACAATACCAAACAAAGAAGTCTTTGTGAGGGCATGCTGAATTCCATCAAGATAAAACAGCTTGATCCAAAGGTTACCGGAAAGCTTTTGGACCCGAAAAAAGTAACGCTGGCAGATTTGACACGTAAAGTTGAAACAGCCGGCTACTCTATGGAAATACCCTTCAATTGGATTGACAGCGAAACAAGTGATGGCACCTCCGGCATATATCTGGATAAGGATATATCTGCAAGCGTCAATATTGTTGATAATGTCCCGAACCTGTCTGATTTTCTCTCTTTTATGAATATTTATTTTAACAAGGATTCATATAAGATTGAAAGCATGACACAGATAACGGACAGGGATTATAGCTGCTATAAATTTATAATTAAATATACAGATAAAGATGGCTATACTTCTAAGATTGAACAATATGTAATGCAGAAAAACAACAAGATTTATATACTGTCTTTTATTATTGATGATATGGTTTATGGAACAAAAAATATCAATATAATAAATAAGATATGGAATTCCTTCAAATTTAAATAATATAAGAAGGGCCATAAAACACGGCTGCAGCAGTCCTGTTTATGGCCTTTTTTTAAGACTTGTTTTCAGTACGTTGAAAGCCTGGGGCTACCCGGCTTGCTGTCATGGCTTGTCGGTATTGTCACCTGCAGCATCTGACTGGTCATTTGAAGGATTATCCCAGTTGGCTGTATTGAAATCATACCTCTTTCCCGGGTCAGGCGTAAATTCGGCTGAAGCAATGGAAAAGTAACTAGCAATAACTTCCCGGGCCCTGATTATTTTTCTGCTGCCGGTATCTTCCACGGTTTGATTGTAAATAAAGAAATCGGCACCTGCTATCCTCTTATCTATCCCATAGAGCTTGAAAGTGTTCATACCCGGCCTGGAGCCCTGTGTAAATGCACTTACAAGGGATAGGACATCATTCAGCTCTGTATTTGTGATTACATTCTCAAAAGTATAGCCGACAATGGGAATAAGGTTTGGCAACTGCAGCAAATTGACTTTTTGATCAATGAGGGCATTAACAAACTTGAGTTGCATTTCTGTTCGTTTCAGATCGGAACCATCATAATATTTTTTTAATTCCTTCAGTTCTTCCGAGGTATAATAACGCCTCTGCTCCTTTCTGAAACGCAGCAGTTGCTCGGTCTTGTCTCCGTCCAGCAACTGATAGCCCTTCTCCAGGTCGATATACAGCTTCTGGACGGGGTCGCTGTACCTGAGCTTGGCCGGAACATCGAAATATACACCCCCAAGCTTGTCTACTATCGCTTTAATTGTATCAATATCCAGGTAAACGTAGTAATTAATACTTATATCTGTGAGGTTACTGATGGTTTGAGCGGTATATTCCAGAGCCTTGTGCTTGTTTTCCGCCTTGGAGGCATCTTTTGTCTTGTTCAGGCCTATTTCATAAATATTATTGATTTTAATGTCCGAGGTGTTATTAGCCTTTGTATCTCTGGGAATGGTCAACAGATTTATCTGCCTTGTAACGGGGGAATAGTTTGCAATAATTATGGTATCGGTGTGAAGCCCCGAAGCTTCCTTTATCAGCACAAGCAGATTTATTGGATCTTTGCTTCCCGTATAATTTTCCAGGAAATTGACGGGTTTATCAGTATTGCCGGCGGGGGTTTTTACAGCACTGTCAACCTCTGGTGTATTTCTTATGCTGAAAATCAAAGTAAACCCTATTACAAAAAGGATGATCCCGCATATAAAGCTTGTAAGATAAGTGATTTTGACAGATTTCATAGAAACTCCCATCTGCGGTAAGACATACAGGTTATGTCCGGCAGCAAAATATATAGTTAATTACTGTTACATAAAACATATTACTTTAGATTAAGGATATTGTAAATATATGCTAACATTATTTAAGATTATTTTAATCTTCATAAATTCTACATATATGTTTGTTAAAATGCATTCATAAAATACTTGACACCCGGAGGTTATAATGAACAATAAAAACATTCGCACCAATAACAAAAATAATAATAAAAGAAACCGACAAATTATCATAACCATAGTGGCGGTTGTTTTGCTGGTTGCTGCTGTTGTCGTACCGAGGCTTAAGGCGGTCGGAACTGCAGACAATGCAGCAGCCGATGAAGATATTGTTATCAACAAAAGCGAAATAACTGAAACTGCAAAATTTTATCCGGTCAAAATTGGCGGGAAAAATATGGAGATTCTTGCGGTGAAGGCCGGAGACGGAACCATCAGAACCGCATTTAACACCTGCCAGGTGTGTAATGGCTCTCCGAGAGCCTATTACAAGCAGGAGGGAGACATTCTGGTTTGCCAGAACTGCGGCAACAAGTTTTCCATGGATATGATAGAGCAGCAAAGAGGAGGCTGTAATCCTATTCCAATATATGCTGAAGACAAAACTGACGACGGCACGAGCATCACAATTTCCAAAGAGTTTATTTCAGCTAACAAGGAGCTTTTCACCGACAACTGGAAGACTAAATAGTTATACAAAAGCTATATCTCAGGAGGATGGCTTCAGATGGAAAAAAATATTATAAAGAGAGTGCTTCATATTGACGGGATGACTTGTACCGGCTGTGAAAACAAAATTGAGTTTACTCTCAAAAAGCTGGACGGAATTGAAGAAGTCAAAGCCATGTTCACAAGTGCAAATGTATATATCACTTACGATTCAAATACAGTCAGGCTGGAACAGATTATTGACGCTATTGAAAAACTGGACTACGGGGTATTGAACAATCCTCTGGACAACACACCTGCATCCCGGAACCAAAATGATAAGAAAAGCGGCAATAATAATATGGGTCAGCTCCTTGGAGCGGGAATCATTATTTTTGCCCTGTATACTTTGATAAAAAATACCGTAGGTTTCAACTTCATACCGCAGGTTGACCAGACCATGGGTTTTGGTGTCCTGTTTATCGTAGGACTTCTGACATCGCTTCACTGCATCGCCATGTGCGGAGGAATAAATCTTTCCGTCAGTGTAAGGTACAATGCTGGAAATACAGGTTCAAAAGCTTCCAGATTAAAGCCGGGCATTCTATACAACCTTGGCAGGCTTGCAGCATATACGCTTGTGGGAGGAGCGGCAGGGGCTCTTGGCTCCGTGGTAAGCTTTTCAGGCACTGCCAAAGGAATAGTTGCCGTAATATCGGGTATTTTTATGATAATAATGGGATTGAATATGCTGGATATCTTTCCCTGGCTCAGAAAGCTTAATCCGAGACTTCCAAAAGCCTTGGGGGCTAAAGTGTACAGCAGCTCAGGCGGAAAAGGCCCTCTTTTTGTAGGGCTTCTGAACGGGCTGATGCCCTGCGGCCCCTTGCAGGCAATGCAGCTTTATGCCTTGGGAACCGGCAGCTTTGCAGCCGGGGCCCTCTCAATGTTCCTGTTCAGCCTGGGAACAATGCCTTTGATGTTCGGTTTTGGAGCCATAAGCTCCTTCCTGAGCGGTAAGTTCACTCACAGGATGCTCAAGGTAAGTGCTGCACTTGTTATTGTGCTTGGTGTCATAATGATGAACAGAGGAATGAGCCTGTCCGGTTTTAACCTTATGAGTCCTGTTGCCGGGGCCACAGGTTCATACTCCGGAGCAGCAGGTACTGCAACGGTGGAAAATGGTGTCCAGGTGGTTTCAACAAAGCTTGAAGCCGGAAGATATCAGCCCATAACAGTTCAGAAAGGAATACCTGTCAGGTGGAATATCATTGTGGAAGCAGGTGAACTGAACGGCTGCAACAATCCTGTAAATATACCAGAGTACAATATACAGAAAAAACTTTCGGTGGGTGATAACATTATTGAATTTACACCTGAAAAAGCGGGTAATTTTATTTATACTTGCTGGATGGGGATGATAAGAAGTAATATAAGGGTGGTTGAGGATACGGACAACCTTGCTGAACAAGCACTGACATTTAATGATTCCGGAACGGAAAGCGGCGGTGAGGTGCAAGGCCCGTCAGGCATACCGGGGGGCTGTTGTGCTGCCGGCTCAAAAGCAACAGAATTCTATAACGGGAATATCCCAACTGAGGATGTGGCAGTTGCAAAGCTTGAGAATGGAGTCCAGTCGGTTACCATCAATGTGAATGATTATGGATTTTCGCCTGCGGTGGCTGTGGTTCAAAGGGGTGTAAATACCGTAGTAAATTTCAACGGTGAGAAACTGAACAGTTGCAATGACAGGATTGTCATTTCAAATTACGGTGCGGGAATTGACCTGGTGCAGGGCGAAAACAAAATAGAATTCACTGCAGAAGAGGATTTTAATTTTAGTTGTTGGATGGGCATGCTAAATGGGTATATAAAGGTTGTGGATGATATAAATAATTTTAGTATGGAGGATGTCAGAAAGGAAGTGGACAACTTTGTACCTGCTTCGGGTGAGGGCGGCGGAGGCTGCTGCGGAGGCTGACAATCCGCCGGATAACATAAAATCATTTTAGTGAGAAAGGATACTTGCATGGACAGAAAGGAAAGTATTAATATAACAGGAATGTCCTGTGCGGCCTGTGCTGCCAGAATTGAAAAGGGACTGAACAAGCTGGAGGGTGTCAGGCAGGCGGCTGTGAATTTTGCAATGGAGAAGGCCACTGTTGAGTATGATGATTCTCTTGTGGTTCTGGAAAAAATAAATGAGACTGTCAGAAAACTAGGTTATGAGGTCTTGGAGAAAGAGACTTTAAATAATAACAAGGTGGAGTTAAAGATTACAGGAATGAGCTGCGCCGCATGCTCGGCCAAAATAGAACGAAGGCTGGGCAAGCTGGAGGGTATTGCATCTGCAGCGGTAAATCTTGCCACAGAAAAGGCGGCCATTGAATTTGATCCTGACCAGGTAAAGGTTTCAGATATAATAAATATAATCGGAAACCTGGGCTATAAGGCAGAAAGGGTGGAAGATTTAACCCAGGACAGGGAAAAGGCCCTGAGAGAAAAGGAAGTCAGAAAACTAAAAAGGGAATTGATTACTTCAGCAGTTCTGAGTTCTCCTTTAATACTTGCAATGCTGCTGTCAATGATAAAGATTGATGTTGCTTTTTTGCACAACGAGTATTTCCAGCTTGTCATAGCAACTCCGGTGCAGTTTATAATAGGACTGCGTTTTTATAAAAATGCATACCACGCACTCAGAGCAAAGAGTGCCAATATGGATGTGCTTATTGCCATGGGTACCTCGGCGGCGTATTTCTTCAGCATATATAATGCATTTTTTGTACCGGCTCAGCCCGGAGTAATGATGAAGGAACTTTATTTTGAAGCCGGAGCTGTCATTATTACCTTGATACTTTTAGGAAAGTATTTTGAAGCGGTGGCAAAAGGAAAGACTTCAGAAGCGATAAAGAAGCTTATGGGACTTCAGGCCAAGACTGCAAGAATAATTCTGGACGGTGTTGAAAAAGACATACCTGTTGAAGAGGTTGAAACCGGATATGTAGTTGTTGTAAGGCCGGGAGAAAAAATACCCGTAGACGGACGGATTGTTGAAGGAAATTCTTCCATTGATGAATCCATGCTCACAGGTGAAAGCCTTCCAGTAGAAAAAAAGGCCGGCGATATGGTAATAGGGGCGACCATTAATAAATTTGGAACCTTTAAATTCGAGGCCACCAAAATCGGCAAAGATACCGCACTTTCTCAAATAATTAAGCTGGTGGAAGAGGCTCAGGGCTCAAAAGCTCCTATTCAGAAAATAGCCGACAAGGTTTCAGGAATTTTCGTGCCTGTGGTAATTGCCATAGCCCTTGTTACTTTCCTGGTATGGTATCTGATTGCCGGTGACTTTACCGGAGCCATTGTGAGTGCAGTTTCCGTGCTGGTCATAGCCTGCCCCTGCGCACTGGGACTGGCCACTCCCACAGCTATCATGGTGGGTACCGGCAAGGGTGCTGAAAACGGTATTCTCATTAAAGGCGGGGAACACCTGGAAAGGGCATATAAGCTGAACAGCATTGTGCTTGATAAAACAGGAACCATTACAAAGGGCAAACCAGAGGTAACCGACGTAATACCCGTAAATGGGCTGGATGCCGCTGAGCTTCTCAAACTGGCTGCAATTTCGGAAAAGAACTCCGAGCATCCTTTAGGGGCAGCAATTTACGAAAAAGGTAAGTCAGACTTTGAGAGTATTCCAGATCCTGAAGAGTTTGAGGCAATACCGGGAAGAGGAGTAAGAGCGGTTGCCGGAGGCAGGGAGATTTTCATCGGAACCAGAAAACTTCTTGGGGAAAAAGGGATTGACATATACAGCCTGGAAGATATTATTGCGGGGCTTGAAGACGAGGGTAAAACTGCAATGCTCATGGCTGTGGAAGGCAAGGCAGAAGCTGTATTGGCTGTTGCGGATACCTTGAAGGAAAATTCCGAAGAAGCCATACAGCAGTTGATAAAAATGGGTATTGAAGTATATATGATAACCGGCGACAATAAAAGAACTGCTGCAGCAATAGCCAAAAAGGTAGGTATAAAGAATGTGCTGGCGGAGGTTCTACCCGAGCACAAGGCGGAAGAGGTAGAGAAGCTGAAAAAGCAGGGAAGGATTGTGGCAATGGTGGGAGACGGTATAAATGACGCGCCGGCACTTGCAACTGCGGATATTGGCATGGCCATCGGGACAGGCACTGATGTGGCCATTGAGGCTGCCGATATTACATTGATGAATGGTGATCTGCGAACCATTCCCACAGCTATCAAATTATCCAAAAGGACAATGAACAAGATTAAGCAAAACCTGTTCTGGGCATTTATATATAATATAATAGGTATTCCATTTGCCGCGCTGGGATTGCTGAGTCCTGTAATTGCCGGAGGAGCCATGGCTTTCAGTTCGGTCTCGGTAGTTACAAACTCTCTAAGCCTGAAAAGGTTCAGAGCTAAAAAATAGTATGTCGGTACAAGAGATTTTGGTGTAAAATTTTAATTAGGTGTATAGCATTTAATTATGCTACCCTCTATTAACAATGTACAATACGTTTTTGAGCGGCGAATTTACCCTTCGGCTACGTTGAAGCCGTTTGTAAGGTACAAAGCCTTCCTTCGCGTCTTCGCCTTGCCGCAAGCCAAATTCTCTCGCTCAAAAATCTCCGACCTCACACCGAGATATTTTGGCAATTTTCGAGGCGGATGGACGCAGCCTTGCTGATGCAAGGCAAGGACGACAACAAAGAAAAGTGGCAAAATAGCCGGTGTGAGGCGTGTTACACATTGTCAATAGAGGGTAATATGGCTTGATAAATTAAACAGGAGGAATTGAAAATGGCAAAACAAATAATTGATATAACTGTTGAGGGAATGTCCTGCAGTCACTGTGAAAACAGCGTAAAGAAAGCTGTGGGAGCATTGCAGGGAGTAGACAGGGTTTCTGTGGATCTTGCGGGAAAAAGGGTCACAGTGGAATTTGATCCGGGAGAAGTAACAGGAGAGGCTATTTTTAATGCTATTGAGGATCAGGGCTACGAGGTTATAAAGTAAACACCTTGTTCCTGGGGCAAGTATAACATGGCAAGTTATCAGGATTTCAAACAAGACACCTCGCTTTTCAGGAAGCGGGGTATCTTTGTATGGAATCCCGCTGCAGGAGCAGCAGTATGCAATGACAACAGCAAATAATTCAACGTATTAACAGGGAGTTCCATATATGAGTCAATTAAAAAAGATACTTGTGGTGGATGATGAACATAAAATAGTGGATGTTGTAAAGTCCTACCTTGAGCATAGTGGATACCGGGTATTTACAGCTTTTAGCGGAAATGAGGCGCTACGGCTTTTTGAGAAGGCCGGTCCGGATCTGGTAATTCTTGATTTGATGCTTCCGGATATTTCAGGAACAGCTATACTCAGTCAAATAAGGAAGCAGTCAAAGGTGCCTGTCATAATGCTCACTGCCCGAGTTGAAGAGGAGGATATTCTTAACGGACTTGATACCGGGGCGGACGACTATGTTACAAAGCCCTTCAGTCCCAGGCAGCTTGTGGCAAGAGCCGCAGCAGTATTGAGAAGGACGGCCTCCGAAATGTCTGTGCCTGAGGAAGTTTTGGTGTTGGGGGATATTGTGATTGATGCTTTGAAGCATGAAGTAAAAAAGAAGGATGAGATTATAAACGTTACTCCAAATGAATATAAAATCCTCCAGACCATGCTCAGGTATCCCAATAAGACCTTTACCCGTGAGGAATTGATAGCAATAGCCTTTGGAGAGGATTTTGAAGGCTTTGACAGAACAATAGATACCCACATCAAAAACCTGCGGCAGAAAATTGAGGACAACCCCAAGTCTCCGCAATACCTGCAAACAGTCCACGGAGTCGGGTACAGGCTGGCGGTCCGGTGAGCTGAAGGCAAACCGGGCGTAAAGCATTAAGAGGCCGATGAATAACGGATTTATGAATAAAAAATTTAGGTAGCGAAGGGTGAAAAGCAAATGATGAACAGCCTTCGGACAAAACTGTCCTTATCATATATAATTGCTGCGGTTATTATTGTTTTTTTAATCAATATACTGACCAATTTGTTTGTTGTGAAGCATTTTAAAGAGTATGTAAATGAGAACCAGCAGCTAAGGAATAAAGAAATAGTAGCCACTCTGGCCGCCCAATACAAGGGAAATGGAAAATGGAATCTGGATTCTGTGGCCTCTATCGGAGAAAGTTATCTTGTAAACGGGATAATAATCAAGGTTGTAGATGCCAAGGGGAGTATCCTTTGGGATGCAAAGGAACATAACAACGGAATGTGCCAGAAAATAATCGAGCATATGGCCGCAAATGCAAGCGGAGCATCTGAAACCAAGGCATCCCAGTACAGTGCGGTACCATATTCTCTTTATAGCAGCCTCAATAAAGTGGGCATGGTGGAAATCGGCCCTTACCTGCCTGACTATTTGAATGAACATGACAAGGCATTTATAGAGGCCTTTAACGGTGTACTCATGGGTGTGGGCGTATTTTCCCTTATATTTGCACTGCTCCTGGGGACAATCATGTCAAGACGGCTGAGTTCACCCATATCAAGGGTAATCTCTGCTGCCGGCTCTATTTCAAAGGGTTTTTATAATGAGAGGATAGCTCAAAGCACAAATATAACCGAGATAATCGAATTGACATCTACTGTAAATAATCTGGCGGAGTCTCTGGAGCAGCAGGAGGCGCTGAGAAAAAGACTGACAGGAGATGTTGCCCATGAACTCCGAACACCTCTGGCCACCCTGCAAAGCCATATGGAAGCAATGATTGATGGCATCTGGACGGCAGATGCGGAAAGGTTAAGAAGCTGCCATGAGGAAATAGTCCGTATCAGCAAGCTGGTGGGGGATTTGGAGAAGCTGACGAAATATGAGAATGAAAAGCTGGTTATGGAAAAGACGGATTTTGATGTTGGTGAGCTTGCCAAAAGACTGCTGCAAAATTTTGAAAGCCAGTTTTTGGGGAAGGATATAAGGCTGGAATTCACGGAAACCGAGGCTATTATATATGCGGACAGGGATAAAATCAGCCAGGTGCTTGTAAATCTTTTTTCAAATGCACTAAAGTTTACAGCGGCGGGAGGCAGGGTTTCAGTGCTGGTTTTACGTGAGCAGGGCTGTGTGAAGATTGTTGTGGAAGACAATGGGGTGGGGATTCCCGGTGAGGACCTGCCATATATTTTTGAAAGATTCTACAGGGCCGACAAGTCCAGAAACAGGTTGACAGGAGGTTCGGGGATAGGGCTCACCATAAGCAGAGCCATTATAAATGCCCATGAGGGCTCTATAGACGTTGAAAGCATACCGGACAGGGGGACGAAATTTACGGTAATCCTGCCGGAAAGTTTCACCCAGGGTTAAATTAAGAAAATCTTAATAAATGCTCTGCATAAGTTTGGGAAATAATATGCTATAATTTTCAGTATACGTGCTGTATAAATGTTATTTTAAGGTGGTAAACCGTTATGTCCGTTAATATACTTGTGGTTGATGATGAGAAGGAAATTGCCGACCTGGTGGAACTGTATCTGACCAATGAAAACTACTGCGTGAATAAATTCTATAATCCCTTGGAAGCCTTGCACAGCATTGAAAGCATAAAATATGACCTGGCGGTATTGGACGTTATGATGCCTGAACTGGACGGCTTTACCCTATGCAAGAAAATAAGGGAAAAGTACAATTTCCCTGTAATCATGCTGACTGCAAAGATAGAAGAGCTGGATAAAATAAATGGTTTGACACTGGGCGCTGACGATTACATCACAAAGCCGTTCAGCCCCCTGGAAATGGTCGCTCGTGTCAAGGCCCAGCTCAGGAGATTTACCAGGTATAATGAAGGTATCCAGCAAAATAATGATATAATTGAAGTTTCAGGTCTGGTAATGAACAGGTCCACCCATCAGTGTACATTGAATGAAACCCCATTGCTGCTTACGCCCATTGAGTTTTCCATTCTCTGGCTGCTGTGTGAGAACAGGGGACAGGTTATCAGCTCTGAAAGGCTGTTTCAGGAAGTATGGGGAGAGAAATATTTTACCGGCAGCAATAATACCGTAATGGTACATATCAGACATCTGCGTGAAAAAATGAAAGAACCTGCAAATAATCCAAAGTTTATAAAAACCGTATGGGGAGTTGGATATAAGATTGAAAAATGATTTCAGGCGGGTCAAGACCAAAATACTGCTGCAAATATTGCTGACGGGTCTGATTACAGTGGTGGTAGGACTGTTTATTCTGCATTTTCTGATTGACGATGCCTTGCAGGAGCCCTTTGCAGAAGGCTTTGTTGCGCTGCTTCAAAGGGTGTTCCACATAGGCTACTGGAGTGCGGCGGATATTTATGCAATGATATTCAGAAATAACAAGGGACTCCTTCTGGGTATCGGCTTTGTATTTCTTCTGCTGATATTTATCTATGTGGCTATGTCAAGGTATACCCGGTATTTTAAAAAGATCAGTGACGGTATAGACCAGCTTCTGAATGAAACAGAAGAGCCGGTGGCGTTCCCCCGGGAATTGGAGTTTATGGAAACAAAGCTTAATACAGTCAAAAGCACACTTGAAAAAAGAAGGGTTGCAGCACTTGAAAGTGAAAGAAGAAAAAATGATCTTGTAGTATATCTGGCTCACGATATCAAAACCCCTCTGACTTCGGTTATCGGATATCTGAGCCTTTTGCATGAAGCTCCTGACATGCCGGTGGAGCAGCGGATAAGGTATACCGGCATTACGCTTGAAAAGGCATACAGGCTGGAACAGCTTATTAACGAATTTTTTGAAATTACAAGGTTTAATCTTCAGACCATAACGCTGGTAAAAGAAGATGTAAACCTTACCTTGATGCTTGAGCAAATGGCAGATGAATTTTACCCCGCCCTTTCTCCTCAAAATAAGGAGGCGGTGGTGGAGACAGATGGAAATATAATGATTTTTGCCGATTCAGATAAGCTTGGAAGGGTATTCAACAATATTCTCAAGAACGCAGCAGCCTACAGTTGCGAAAACAGCACAATAAATATAACTGCTGCGGCAAGAGGGGAAAATGTCATCGTCAGGTTTAGAAACAGAGGGAAGATGATACCTCCGGACAAGCTTGAAAGCATCTTTGAAAAATTTTACCGGCTTGACTCCTCACGATCCAGCAATACCGGCGGTGCCGGGCTGGGCCTTGCAATAGCAAAAGAAATAGTCGTACTGCATGGAGGAGATATCTCGGCAGAGAGCAATGAAGCGTTCACCCAGTTTACTGTGAGAATCCCCATAAACAAAATATGAAGGCTTTTAAAAGTTTAAAGAATATCGTAATAAATTCTTAAGTTTTTGATAAGGTGAATTTAAAAAACAACCTGTTAAAATTGACTACAATAATGTTGTCGTCAGACAGGTTGTTTTTTTGCCAAAGCGCATTAATAATATGAAATTGTTAATTACGGGGAGATAGACATGAATAAGACAAGAGTTGCAGTTATATTCGGGGGTTGTTCAACAGAATATGAGGTTTCTTTAAAATCGGGAGCTGCTGTAATTGAAAACCTTAATAAAGCTTTATATGACATTGTTTTAGTTGGTATCACCAAAGAAGGAAACTGGTTGAGGTATTTTGGCGGTGTTGAAGAAATTATAAAGGATACCTGGCATCTGGACAAGAACTGCAGACCGGCCGCTTTTTCTCCTGACAGGGGCCGTACTGCACTCCTTGAGTTTTGCGGCAGCGGATTTATAACAACACAGATTGATGTTGCCTTTCCGGTAATGCATGGGAAGAATGGTGAGGATGGAACACTGCAAGGGCTTCTTGAGCTTGCAGGAATTCCCTTCGTGGGGTGCGGGACTTTGAGCTCCGCACTTTGCATGGATAAGGATACGGCACACAAGCTTGCTCAAATCTCAGGTGTCAGAGTGCCGCCTTCCATAACCGCCGAAGATTATACGGACATACGGGATATTATCAAAAAGACCGAAACCCTGAGATATCCGATGTTCGTTAAGCCTGCGAGAGCAGGCTCCTCCTTTGGAATAACAAAGGTCAGTTATTCGGAAGAATTGTATGCTGCAATAACTGAAGCCTTCCGGCATGATTCAAAGATAGTGATTGAAGAAGCAGTGGAGGGGTTCGAGGTGGGCTGTGCAGTACTGGGAAATAACAACGAGCTGATGGTGGGAGCTGTGGATGAAATAGAGCTGCAGCAGGGCTTCTTTGATTATCGTGAAAAGTATACTCTGACATCCTCCAAAATACATCTGCCCGCGAGAATTGACAGCCAAACCGCAGAAAGAATCAGGGAAACAGCCTTGAGGCTATACAGGGCATTGGGCTGCAAGGGCTTTGCAAGGGTTGACATGTTTTTGACTCCCGCAGGAAATATTGTCTTTAACGAAATAAATACCATACCGGGCTTTACAGCACAAAGCAGATATCCCAGGATGCTGGAAGCCGCAGGCATTAACTTTGGGGAGGTACTGGACAGGTTAATCAGTCTGGCCATACACGGATAAAAGAGAGGTGCATATGAACAGAAATGGATATGGCGGGATTGACCGTTTCAGATTGATTGCCGCTCTGCTGGTTGTTGCTGTCCATACCCTTCCGCTGGTATCCCTCAGCCCTCTGGCAGACTTTATTCTTACACATGTTTTAGCCAGGGTTGCAGTTCCGTTCTTTTTTATGGCCACCGGATTCTTCCTGCTGCCAGACATGCTTCCTGCCTTGAATCACAAGAATAATGCCGGCACAGGAACAAATTCAATAAAGGGTCATAAAATCTTTTGTGAGGGCAAAAGGGTGGATTATAAGGCTCTTAAAACATATTTTAAAAAGACAGCCTCCATTTACCTTCTGGCTGTACTTATGTATCTGCCTTTGAATATCTATACAGGACGGCTGGCTGAAATGCTTAAGCCCTCAAGCCTCATAAGGGAACTTGCTTTCGGGGGGACTTTCTATCATTTGTGGTATCTTCCTGCAGGTATGCTGGGGGTGCTGACAGTGTGCATTCTCCTGAGCCGCTTCAATTGGAAGGGCGTGTTTTTTATAACCGGGCTGTTATATGCCGCAGCCCTGCTGGGCGACAGCTATTATGGCCTGACGTTGAAATTTGATGGCTTGAAGAATTTTTATGATTTACTTTTTATTTGTTTTGACTATACCAGAAACGGACTGCTTATGGCGCCTGTGTTTATTGCCCTGGGGGGAGGAGCGGCCTTATCAGGGAGAAAGTACCCGGTTACAGCATATGCCGCAGGTCTATCTGTTTCGGCAACTCTATTGCTGACAGAGGGGCTGTTTTTAAAGCAACTTGGATGGCAGAGACATGACAGTATGTATATTATGCTGCTGCCCTGCCTGTTTTTCCTTTTCCGCCTGCTGCTGAATATTGGGGGAAAGGCCTCAAAGGCTTTAAGAAACACAGCTCTAATTATTTACCTTGTACACCCCCTGTGCATAGTGCTGGTGAGAGGGCTTGGAAAGGTATTGGACTTGACATCATTACTTGTTGACAACAGTATGATTCATTATGCTGCGGTTGTTGTGACCTCCGTACTGTGTGCGTTAAGCCTGCTGCCATTTATAAATGGCAGGAAGGATGATAAAAATGCCGGAAAGGGCAGGGCATGGGCAGAAATCAGAATGGAAAACCTTCGGAATAATGTAGAGCAGTTCAGAAGCATATTGCCGCAAGGCTGCAGAATAATGGCCGTGGTTAAGGCAAATGCTTATGGACATGGAGATGTGGAAATGGCTGCGGGTTTAAACAAGCTGGACGTAAATGCCTTTGCGGTTGCTACAGTGGAGGAAGGCGCAAGATTAAGAAGGAAAGGCATTACCGGAGAAATTCTTATTTTGGGCTATACCTTTCCGGAAGAGTTTTCACTCCTTAAAAGCTATAGCCTTACACAGACGGTGATTGATTCGGACTACGCTGCAATGCTGAACTCCTATGGGGGAAAAATAAGAGTGCATGTTAAGATTGATACCGGAATGCACAGGCTGGGAGTCAATTCAAAGGATATTGACGGCTTGTTGAGCATATACAACTGCAAAAATCTCGCCATCAATGGCACCTTTACCCACCTGAGCTCCTGTGACAGCCTCTTGCAGGAAGATGTGGACTTTACCTTAAGGCAGATAGAGCAGTTTTATAAAACCTTGTACAAGCTGAAGCAGGTTGGTATCAATCCGGGAAGGGTGCACCTGCAAAGCAGCTATGGAGTTTTGAATTACCCGTATCTGAAATGCGATTATGCCAGGGTCGGAATAGCACTTTACGGTGTATTGAGCGATAAAAACCATGTTACCAGGGTTTCGCCCTGTCTGTCTCCTGTGCTTTCCATTAAAGCCAGGGTGGTATTGACAAAGAAAATTGAAGAAGGTGATAAGGTAGGCTATGGCCGGGAGTACACCGCAGGCGGGAAAATGACAATAGCGGTTGTAGCAATAGGCTACGGTGACGGCATACCCCGCAATCTGTCCGCCGGAAAAGGGCATGTGCTTATAAGGGGTGAGAAGGCACGGATTATTGGCAGGATATGTATGGATCAAATGATGGTGGATGTCAGCAATATACCCCGGGTTGTGCAGGGGGATATTGCCACTGTAATCGGAGGAGACGGCAGAGAGAGCATAAGTGCCGAGAGTGTTGCTGCCTGTTCTGGAACACTTACCAATGAATTATTGTCCAGGCTGGGTCAGAGGATAGTGAGGATGGTAACCGGAGATCCCATATTCAAAGAGAATAGAGTCTTTACCCCTGAATTGAAAAAATTTTATGAAACTGCCAGGTTCTCCATAAAATCTCCACATTTTTTTAGTATGCTTCATAAGTAAATTAAAAAAATTTTGAATTCAGAGATGAGGAGAAACGTATGCAAAACATGATGACTCATTACATGGAGCTTTTAGCTTCAAATCAGCCCTGGAATCTGATTTTGTTTATGGCCATTCCGGTTATATTGGCGGAAACAATAGCAGTATCAGAGCTTGCAATACTATTTACGAGAAATCTTACTGGAGGTTTGAGAAAGCTTAATAAGGCTGCCAGTATTATTGTGGGACTGTATTTTACAGGAGTATTTGTTTATCTGTTTATTAATGCCGTTATACCCTTGACCATGAATGGAGAGTGGAGAGGTTTTGCAGATGTTGTTGCCGTGGGTTTCTACCTTTCGGGAATAATTCCGCTGCTGGGAATGGCCTTATTGGACATGGGTATAATCTGCAGAAAAAGAAATGAGCTGGCAAAACTGAAGCTTCACGCAACCTTTGTGGGTATATTTCTGGTAGTTGCTCATATTGCCATGATTTTTGGAATGATTGACCCATCCCTGTTCATAATGGAAATGTAAGCTGAATTATATAAAAACCTTCTTTACAGCAATAATTGATATATTAACTTAGGCAGGCATTATGGTCTTTTGTGAGACTATGAAAAAAAGCGGTCTGACTCCTGGAGCGACAGTACCAACAGGAGTTAGACCGCTTTTTTTGTGCTGTGCTGCACACCATCCGGTTCATATACCAGGGTGATGGAAATTTTTTACAGAGTCCTTATAGTGCTTACTGCAAGGTCAGCTCTCCGTACCAGTCAACATCCCACCAATTGTCATCCTTACCGGCCCAGGTCAAACGTGTTTTTCTTTTCTCAGTAAGGGCATCGCAGAGATTAACGGCGATATTGAATCTGAGTTTTTTCCCCTTGGCGGGGGAAATGTCAAGATAGCCCCAGGGAATAGCTGCAGACAGTTCATAACCGTCACTATGTATGGAAATATTGTACTTGATAATATCCGGGGGTATCAAAGCAACGGTTTTTCCGTTGATTATGGATACACTTGCATTTTCTGTAACTACCGGAGCAAAAATCATTTGACGGTAGGAAATGCTTGAACCGTTGGTTATTAAAAGCTCAACTCCGTCCTGGTCACTGAAAGCTGAAACACTGCCTTTAAAAACATTATTGCTTTTATACACTCTGATGTGAAAATGCAAGGATTCCTCATCCCAGAACAGTCCGCCTTTTGCACTGCCCTCAGAACTCGACCGGGGCTTATCCCCGCATGAAACATAGGTTCCGTATATATTATCGGTTTTTTCAGAAAACTCATCTATTACGAACAGGCCATTTTGGTCGGAAGCTTCAATATCTGTAATATGCGGGCAGTAAAAAGGCTGCTTTTCTATGCCCTCTGAGGGAGTCATCTTTTCCATGATATGTTCAAAATCATTGTACAGGATATCTTTAGCGGTTAACTGATGTATAAGTTTGGAGCATAGCTTTTTAGCCGAGTGAGACATATCGGTTCCTTTTAAAATCAATTCACTTAGGAAATCCCCTGGAATTCTATGAGGATAAATACTGTCAAAAAGATAAACGGAAAATGCCAGGTAAATGCAAATATGTGATTTGTCCGCCCGCTCCAGTATACTGTTCCAGGATATGCAAGGGCCGTATTTGTCAAGCAGCAGTGCCATATCATGAAGGTTTTGGAGATTGAAGGCTTCACATGACTTGCCGATACAATAGCAGTTAAATGCAACAACAAAGTGCTCATAGAAATGAAGCAGCAGAAACATCAGGTTATCGTTAAGCTCCAATAAATGAATGGTATGTCCGCCTTCAAGCCTTGCAACAGCTCTTGCAATAAGTCCGGAGGTATCAACTTTGGCTACGGCGGCCTGGGTCATATTCAAATGCAATTCCAGAAAAACCAGGGCTTTCTTGCCGCCTATGATTGCCGGTTTGGCAAATTCCTCATGTTTCATGATTTTTAATCCGTCTATATTTTTCTCAACAGAGTTCCAGGGCTGGAAGCCATAGTCTTTGGAAAAGGGCTGGTACCCCATTTTGCGCAAGATATCCAGCGTGGGAAGGAGGCTGTTGCCATCAATCAGAATATCAATATCTGCGGATTGTCTCGTTTCTATTTTATCGTATATATCCCGGCCCAGAAAAAGACCTTTGAGGACAATTACCTTTATGCCTGCCTGTTCTGCGGCATCCCAGATATTAAAAAGCTCTTCCTCAAAAACCTTATTTTTTGCCTTCTGTAAGGCCATCCTTGCACATGACCTCAAATATTCGGTTTGGTCAAGCTTTTTAACGGTATCGGAAAGGATTGTTCCCAATTCAAATTTGCCTATATCCGTAAGCAACCGGATATTATCACTTGCATTACTTATGAGAAAATTTTCAAGTTCCTGTATTGCAGAATTCATAGAGTCTCCCTTCTGTAAGAAACAACAGTATTATTTAAGAGATCTGAATGTATAAGGCATTTTTAACAGACATTTTTCAGGTAAGCATGCAGGAATACGTATATTGCCAATATGGAAATATATTAACATTTAATTAAATATTATACAATAATGGAATCGGAAGCAAGCTTAATCAACTCATATTTTGAATTAATTTCAAGCTTGTGATAAATATTTCTTATATGAGTTTTAACTGTATTTTCACTGATTTTCTCGTTATAAGAAATACTGCGTACGGACATTCCATCCAACAGCATTTTTACTATAGACTTTTCTTTTTTTGTAAGAACTGAAAAAACATGAGGTTCCCGGAGTTCCTTTGTGTGCTTGAACTCATCCTGGTGTATTTGGGAAAACAGCTCTTCGCAGCTTCTCATTTCTGATGGGACAGAGTCCATAATATTTTTATGAAGCATAGTGTAGGTATCAGTAATCAACTGACTGCCGGATAAGAAAAAGTCATAGCACTGCCTGGCCGGATTGTACCTGTATGTAATGGAATTGCCGTTTTCCTTCAGAACAAAATTGAAATCAGATAATTTCACATATTCCTGGGTTTTAATGAATATAACTTCAAGCCTGCTGCTTTTTATAGTACTGTAAAGAAATTGCAAATGCTCTAAACAGAGCTTTTTATCTACAAAAACATGTCTATCCTCAAAAAACTCAATCCCACAATATTTTATTTTTTCATCACAGGACAAGGAATTCATAAGATCTGTAAATATAACTACATTGTGCCTGAATTTTGCAATATTTTTTGTAAGTTGCTTAAAACCGGCGGTATAGGCAGATAACCTCTCTTTTTGAACAGCCCTGGTCAAATTCAGGCTTTCCAGTACTTTTTCATAAACGGAGGGAGGCATCATGAGAGCTGTCAAAGTATTAAAGCATGCAAAGTAGCTGCCAGGAAGCTTTTTGAGGTTTGAAAGCTCCAAAAAATAGTCAAAATTGCAAAAGTCGGACAGAGCATTTATTGGTATACTGTTTTGTTTCATAAGATAAAAAACCTTCTGATAGGAGCAGACAATTTCCTTTCGTCTGAAGAAAAAGGTTACGGAATCCTCCATACTGCCTGATTCAATGGAAAATACACATACCCTGTTTTCAATCAGAAACAGGGTTATTTTGGGCTGATTCGGCTTATAATTATTTAAAACGTGGCCCTCAACTTTTCCTGACAAATATATAGGAACCCAGTAATTTATTATGTACACCAAATTTGAAACGCTGCGGTCAAAGCTGTGCAGCACAGTTGCCTTTCTCACCTTTTCAAGGGATTTAATAAAATAATCTCTTGAGGCTTCAAGAAAAGCATTATCCTGACTTAGCCACAATAAATCAGAGCTGCTTGTAATCAAGATATCCTCCTGCCCGGAAGCTTGTGATATTTCATCAAGAAACATTTTAAATGCCTGCCTTCTTCCGGCAACCCCTTTGAAAAGGCTTATATCCCCAGATTGAGAGTCTATCAAATTTTCACGTGTATAGTTATGCATATATACCACCATAATACAAAAATGTTAATTTTATTATAATTAAAAAAAGTATTACATTCAATCAATAAAAATACTTATTTGTGATTATATACAAAAACAATATACAAAAAGTATAATAATTCCAGGAATACATATATTTTTCAGGAGCAGCAGTAATATGCCAATAAGCATGCAAATTAAAGTTTTAATGTCATTTTTTAGTCATGGCCGATGACCTGGCAATTTATTCAAGGCCATCAGTCAAAAAGTTTTCAGGATTTTAAGCTGAACCAGCGTCCTAATTACCAATTTGAAAATTGAAAGGAGTATGTACGATGACTTATTTAAAACCTTTGATAAAAAGCTTTTCAGAAAATGAACTTCAGAACTCCATAATTGCTTCCGCATCCTGGGGAGGAGGAGGCAGCAGCTTCAGCGGCTCATATGATTTCGGAAGTTTTCAGATAAGCGGCAGCGGAAGTGCATCCAACACAGGCAGCCTTAGTTTCAGCGGTCAGGCACAATATAATTTCAGTGACAGCGGAAATCTTAATTTCAACTATGGTGCAACTGTTGGCAATGATCTCAGCTTATCAAACCAATCATATAATCTGGGCGGGCAATATAATTATAATGACAGCCTGTCTTTTAACGCTCAGTACAATTTAACAAATCAATCAGCTACTGTAGGCGCACAATATAATATTAACGAAAATACATCCATTAATATTAATTACAATTCGGGAAATCAATCGGTCAATGCAGGAGTCAGTATTAAATTCTAGAACTGTTTGATTAAAAAAATGACTTTATTTAAGCTTTGGTTTGCATGCTTGCATATCTAGTAAAAATTGCAATATTTAAGTCCGAAACAGAATGTATAAGGCATGCTGTGAATAAAGTCAATTGCTGCCGGCTGTGAGCCGGCAGCAATTGACTTACAGTAAAAGGAGCAGGATTAGTAAATGCTGGAATACGAAAACAAACAAACCATGATAGACCTGCTGAAAATGAGAAAAAAGCTGAATATTCCCACATGGATAACCTCCTGGGGCTATAGCATGCTTCCGCTGATTTTTAATGGTAGCAAGGTATGGATTACTCCTCCGGCAAAGGAGGTCAGGCCCGGAACTGTGCTGGTTTTTGAGGTTGAAGGCAATTTATTGATACATAGGCTTGTAAAAATTATAAGAAAAGATGGAAAGGTACTGTACCAGACTAAGGGCGATAACGTGTTTTACCGTGATATAATGATCGACGCTGTAAATATTCTGGGGATTGTAAAGAGAATAAAAAGAAAGGAAAGCAAACGGGAAATTCTCCTTAGACAGAATACTGTGCTTTCCAGGCTGATTTCCATAATATCCTACAGAGAACATAAGATACATGTGTTAACATATGACTGCACCAAATATAAAAAATATTTTATTGATGCATTAAAATACTTTTTTAAAATGGTCATATGGCTTCTTTCATATATTGAACTGGCATTATTGATGGGTTTTAACCGGCTGACACCTGAAATGGGCGGGTTAAAAAGTAAAAAAGGAGTGTGAGATTTTAACGTGGAGGTTAATATGAGCTTCAGTAAAGCTGCAAAAATATTGAAATGCACCGATGTAGAGGAGTATACACTTGAGGACGGAAATCTTGTGCTGTTTAAAAGAAATCCGGAATATACCCATGTTTTAAATGAAACTGCTGCTTTCATATGGAACGAATGCCATATGAAAAGCTTTGATGAAACAGTTGCAGCGCTTGCTGCTGCGCTGATGGAACTGGAAATAGGCATGGACGAGCTTGTTTCCGATTGTGAAGAGCTTTTTGAAGATATGCTGAACAAGGGCTTGATTACTCTTGGTGAACAGTGAGGTAAAAATGAAGCAATTCTATACTGAAAGGTATTTGTCACATAAAAGTATCGGCTGGTTTATTTGTATTAAAAATTATGTGGAAGAGCTTGATACTACAATTGCTTTTATGTTTAAAATGTTTGAGGAGAAAGAAATTAATGGAGGCATTACCGGCTTCAGGGGCAGCTTCTATCTGCAATACGAAGATGAAAAAGGAATCCGATTGAGCTTTGAAGATAATAAAATAGCGTACTCCTGTAATCCTGGCATAATTCTTGGAGCATTGTATGAGGCGGCTTTCCTGCCTGTATTTTTGGAAAAACCCCAATGGTGGTATATGCATGGAGGGGCGGTAAGCCTGAACAGAAAAGCGGTAATTATGACCGGAACCACCCATGCGGGAAAAACCACCATGATATCTACCATGTGTTCAAAAGGCTGCTTATATCTTTCAGATGACATTGTTCCGGTGAGTGTGGACAATTATTATGTGACCTCCTTTCCCCATCCCATTACCTCAAGAAATATTTACAATATGGATGCTGAAACTCTGAGGGCGTATTTTGATATATCAAGACTGAAAATGCTTGGAAAAAACAAGCTCGCTCCAAATGGAGATGAGAAATTCATCATGAATCCTAAAAGCTATGTAGATACAGGTGAAGAAATCCCAATGGCAGCCATAGTCATTCTTAAAAGAAAAACAGGGGGTTTTACCGGGGTAGGCATGAAAAGGCTGGATTCCATGGAAGCCTTTATCAGTTTGCTTTTAAATTCAAGAAATCCGGAATGTATGGAGAAAAACAGGAGTACTGCTGCCGGAATTTTAAAAAAATGCCCGGTTTATGAAATTGAATATGCTGAAAGCTCAGAGGCGGCCCCCTATCTTTTGGAGCTGTTAAGTAATTAAGCATTGGCACCGGATTAGCAGGAGCTTATTTTGTGGGGATACAAATAATGATTAAAGAAAAAAATTCAGCGTCTGCCCTTAAACTGCTTAAAATTATGGTAAACAAGGATAAAAGTAGCCTTTGGAAGCTGCTTTTAGTATATGCTGCAGCCATAATATCGGCGTCACTGGCCGTTGTCAGAATACATGGAATGAGGATATTGATTAACGGTACTGTGGAAAAGGATATTGAAATGGCATACAGCGGATTATTGTTGCTTTTTTGCTTTAATATACTTTTTGCACCCGTACTTGGCTTTTTTGAAGAATATATGTCCCAAAGGCTCACAGCAGATGCAAACCAGAATTTGCAGGAAATTGCAATGGAGAGCATTATAAAATGCCGCATTGAATATCTGACAGGCCAGCATAGTTCTGAGCTGCTGCATACCATTCTGACTTCAATAGCAAGAGCGGTTGACGGAGTAGTAAAGATAACAAAGGGAATTCTGTCGGCGGTGTGCTCTGCAGCAGTTGTTATTTTTTATCTGTTTTTAAAGGGCTCCAGCATGTTTCTTGGGATAGCGCTTATTACGGCAGGATTATCACTGCTGCTGATACCTCTTTTTTCAAAATTTAAAAAGGCCTATTCCCGGGAGGAAGCTGCGAAGCATGAGATGGAAGCATTTGTGCAGGATGCTGTTCTCGGAGCTGAGGTCATCAGGACATATTCCATGAAAGAAAATTTCGCAAGGATTTTCAGTGAAAAGTACAGAAAGTTTCTTGATAAATCAAAAATTTCAAGTATTATTAATTCCTCAATAATTAATGTGAAATTTATAATCGGGCTGGCAGGAGCATTGTTCATATTCACATATGGATGGTTTTTGACGGTAAACGGAAAAATGGATGCCGGAACGCTGATGGCTTTCTTTTTGGGTTTCTGGATTACAATGGAACCAATTTCCAGACTTTCTGTGCTCTGGTCTGATTTTTTGGAAGCAAGGCTTCATGCCCAAAGATTTTTTAAACTTATTGATTTTGAGCAGGAAGCGGTTGCAATTTCTTATGCAGGCAATAGTCAGACAAATATTAAGGCTCATATGGAGGCTCATAAGGAGGAGTTCCGTATCACCTTTAAAGATGTATGCTTCAGCTATGGAAATAATCAGGTTTTGAAGGGGATATCCTTTGAAGTAAGAGAGAATACGGCTGTGGCAATTGTCGGACCCAGCGGAGCGGGAAAAACAACGCTGCTCAATCTTCTGGTGAGATTTGTACGTCCGTGCAGCGGCAGCATAACACTAAACAATATAGATATTAATGAATACGATCTGGATTATTATAGAAGCCTTACAGCGGTGGTTCCTCAGGAACCTGTTGTCTTCAGCACAAGCTTTTACAATAATATTTCATATGGAAATTTGAAAGCCGGCCCGGGGGAGATAGTCAATTCTGCAAAAATAGCCGGTATACATGACTTTATCATGAACTGTAAGGACGGCTATTATTCTGTGGTAAGTGAAAGGGCTGTCAATATTTCGGGAGGAGAGAGGCAAAGACTTTCCATAGCAAGGGCAATTTTGCGCAACCCCAAAATACTTATTTTAGATGAACCTACTTCTTCACTGGACAGCTATAACGAAACACTTGTCAATGAGGTTATTTGCAGTGCTAAAAAAGCTGGTGTTGTGTTTGTTGTGTCCCATCGCATGTCAACAATAGCCGGTGCGGATGTAATACTTTTCATTGACGGAGGCAAAATTGCTGAAATAGGGAGTCCTCAGGAATTGATGGCTGCAAGAGGAAGGTATTATAAATGGATAATTTCTGAGAGTGAAGACAGCCCTGCAGGATAATTCCATATAATGGAGGCTGGAATGACTGATATAACGCAGTTTAAAATAATATCTGCAAAAAGCAGAGCTATACTGAAAAGAATAATGGCACTGGGCCGGCCATATTTCTTCCTGATATTCCTGGCATTTATGCCCATATGGATATATACGGCGTACAATTTTTCCTTTGCGCTGTTTCAGCAAATAATAATCAATCTCACGGAGACAAAGGATCAGGAAAGCCTGGAACAACTCTTAAAAATAGTTCTTACAGCTTCCATAGGCATAATTGCCTTTCTCATAGCCGGAGAATTTCTGAAAAGCCATATACAGAATCTGATAGTTGGAGATTTGAAGAAGTCCATGTTTGAAAAGCTGAATAGTCTTATGCTGAACAAGCTTAACCAACTCAGCTCATCGGATGTTTTCTTGAGGATAACCTGCTATTCGGAAGCTATTATCAGGATCATCACGAAGGATTTTTACAATGTTTTGTATAACTCTTTGATATACCTGGTTGCCTTTTTCTATCTGGCACGCTCAAGCGTATATCTTGCTTTGCTTGCCGCTTCTACAGGACCTGTCATGCTGCTTATAAGCAATATATCCAAGAAAAGGCAGGACACGATCATCAGCGGCCAGACACAGACTGTAAGTAATATCAGGACGTTGTCACACCAGATAATTTCAGGGATGAAGGAAATAAGGATTTTTAATATAGGAAAACCATTTATAGGACTGTACCTACAGCAAATAAATGAACATAAACAATTCACTTTAAGGCTTCAAATGCTGCAAAACATACAAAACCAGCTTTCAAACATAATAAAGAACGGTTTTAGTGTTGTCATACTGTATTTTATATGCAGTATGGCTATTCAGGATAAAATAAGCATAGGAGAGGTAGTTGCCTTTAATTATATTTTTGGAATTATGCATGGCCCTGTGGTAAACATCGCCAATACAATTGTTTCTGTACGTCAGGGTATTTTTCATTCGGAAATGGTTTTTGATTTTAATGATACTGAAGACGAGAGGGATTCTGAAGCTGAAATTGAAGCAGGGCCTGGAAATAAAGCCATGAAAGAAAGTGAATTTGCAATAGATATTGATAACGTGTACCTGGGGCTTGAAAGCGGCAGGGAACAGATATTCAAAGGGATCAGCCTGAAAATCAGGGAGGGTGAAAAGGTTGCCCTTGTAGGACCGAGCGGTGGAGGAAAGACCTCGCTGCTAAAGCTGTGCTGCGGATTATATCTGCCTGACAGCGGTGATATAAGACTTTTCGGACATTCAGTCAAAGCTGATATTGAAGCCGCAAGAGCTTTTGTTTCCTATATTCCTCAAACTCCTTATGTTTTCCCCGGAACTGTAAGCATGAATATAAGAGCGGGAAATGATGAAATAGACGAAAGGGAAATCTACCGTTCGGCGGTGGAGGCATTTGCACATGATTTTATTATTAAAATGGAAAAGGGGTATGAAACCCGGCTGAAGGAGTCAGCCGCAAATATTTCTGTGGGGCAGAAGCAGAGAATTACCATAGCGAGAGCGTTTTGCAAAAATGCTCCTATTCTTGCAGCAGATGAGCCTACTTCCTTCCTCGATAAGGAGGCCGAGGACGTTTTTTATAATTCCATTTACATGAAGCATAAAGACAAAACAGTAATTGCGGCAGTACATAAGCTGAGTACTGTCAAAGACTTTGACAGGATAGTTGTTATAGACAAAGGTGAAATTGCGGAAGAAGGGACACATGAAGAATTATTGAAAAAAAATGGCCTTTATGCAAGGCTGGTTTACTATACATTTTCATAACCACTTTAAATAGTTTTCAATTCCGGATTTTCATGATAAAATTATCAATTGTATTAAATATTCAAGCAAGAGCTTTTATACTACATATTAATCGAAGGGATTGATTCAAAATCAAAGAAATATACTCACGGAAAGTGCTTCCCAAACTGGCATTATTTATGGCAGCCTTTATATGGGGAAGCTCCTTTTTTATTATGAAAGATACTGTTGATGTGTTCCCGCCATATATACTGTTGAGTATACGGTTTACGATTGCCAGTATCCTTTTGGGAATAATTTTTTTTAAGAGGTTAAAGCAGATAAATTTTGATTATGTATGGAAAGGGGCGGTAATAGGGCTGTTGCTTTTTCTGGCCTACAGTACCCAGACAATTGGAATTACAGAAACTACACCCGGGAAAAATGCCTTTTTAACGGCTGTTTATTGCGTAATTGTACCCTTTTTGTTCTGGCTGGTTGACCGGTCAAAACCTGACCGTTACAACTTTTTTGCAGCTTTCATTTGCATTTCGGGCATAGGACTGGTAGCACTGAAAGGCGATTTTTCCATCGGGTATGGTGACGCTTTTACCCTGCTGGGCGGTTTTCTTTTTGCAGGACATATGGTGTCGGTTGCAAAGCTGGGGAAGGAAAAGGACCCCATAATATTGACCATATTGCAGTTTGCTTTTGCAGCTTTGTTTTCTTGGTGTATAGGTTTGGCCTTTGAGAAATTTCCCGGCAGTTGGGGAACGGATAATTTGATAGGGCTGCTTTATCTGGCTGTATTTGCCACTGCGGCGGCGCTGCTGTTCCAGAATATGGGACAGAAATGGACTCACCCCTCGGCAGCCGCTATAATACTTAGCCTTGAGTCGGTTTTTGGCGTGCTTTTTTCAATTGTATTTTATGGCGAGCAGCTTACAGGCAGGTTGACAATTGGCTTTTTAATGATATTTATTGCTGTTGTGGTATCTGAAACCAAGTTATCCTTTATAAAGGATAGGCTTATTGTAAAAAAGGACCATGAAAAAGCCGCCAACGAATAATTTGTTTTTCGGGTGCCGGAAATCCGCATCTATATACAGACCCACGGTAAAACCTGTGTACGGCAGGTTTTACCGTGGGTCTGTACTTGAAAATACCGACTATGCCAAAAGGCCCATATGACAGCCTTAAAATCTTCCCAGAATATATCTTGAGAATCCAAGCTTGAACCTTCCGGATTTTTCCTGTATCAATTCCAGCAGAATGTCAATAAATTTCAGAGTTTCTTCTATCTCCTGGACTGTTATGGAATTACGGCTGTACCTGGCTTTTACGTAATAGCCTGAAATTACGGTAAAGCTTGTCTTGTTAAAAGAGAAGCCTTTAATGTCAAAATGTTTTTCTACCCTGTCGCCGAACTGTGACGGTGTCTCACCGGGGATTATATTCACACCCAGATGCTTTAATGCCTTTAATATATAGCTGTATGCAAATAGCATGGCTGTCGTGGGGTCGGATTTCTTGATTTTTCTTTGCAGTTTATAAAATCTGAAATAATTCAGAGCTATAAGCACAAGCAATACGAGAATTATAACTCCCATAAATGAAGCTGAAATTATCAGAATCAGCAAGGGCTTATCAATGCCCTCTTCCTCGGGAACCGAGTAGTCCGTATCAAAGCCGATGCTTGCGCTCTGATTTCTGTACCTGTTCATCATTTCCATATATTCTTCGTAGCTGGTATCCAGCATTTCACTGCTTACTGTTGCTGAGATGGTTCTGTCCGCATAAAGATTTGCAACGAAGGGGGAAGTGGGTTCAAAAGGAATCCAGCCGTAATCGTTGAAGTAAACTTCCACCCAGGAGTGAGCCTGTTGATTTGTGACCTGATAAACACCTTCTTTGGTATCAGGAGGCAGTATATAGCCCTCCACATATCTGGCAGGGATGTCAATGCATCTGAGCAGTACCGTCATGGCTGAAGCATAGTAGGTACAGTAGCCCTTTTTGCCTTCAAACAGGAAATAATCCACAAAATCCTTGCTTCTTGGAGGGTTGCCGGGAACAAGGGTATAGGGATAATTTCTGGAAAGGTAGGTTTCTATTGCCTTGGCCTTGTCATAGTTGTTGTCCAGGTCCTTTGTCAAATCCTCTGCCAGGTTTCTGACTCTTGGAGTAATTGTATCGGGGAGCTGGGTATATTTTGTATATATTGAGGCAGCCTGGGCAGGAACCGCTGAAGCAGGGATTTCTCTTGCCTCAATGCTGTCCAGGCTCTTAACCCTTTCCGCAGTGCTCAGGTGGACCCGCCCGGTTTCCATGTTGCCGGTCATGCCGGTTTCAGAACCATTATGACTTTTCCGCAACATGTCAATTAACTTTTTATTTCCAAGATTAGGACTTATATATTCAATGGAATAGGAAAAACCTTTGTTCTGCAGTACCTTGGTAGAGAGCATCTGCTGGGTATCACTGGATACCTGCTGGGTGGCTGGAAACTTCAGACGGTAAGTTTTTGAGGGCAGGAACAGGGACTTGGTTTCCATATTTACCAGCTTTACCTCTGCGGTTGAGTTTTCAAAATAATCATTTTTTTCCAAGTCTATAGGCCCGGAAACGTCATTTGATGTGATAAGTCCCCTATAAAACAACTCTGCATCAGAATTTAACTTATCATTGAATTCCTTTGATGCTCCAAGAGAGGTGAAGCTTACATCGTCATCATACCAGCGGTGACCGTCGTAATTCACCTTGGAGGTTGCTCTCAGGTACAGGTTGGGATGTGAAGTCCTGACATCCAAAACACGGGTATTGTTGAGTTTCAGGTTGCCCCCCAGTCTGTCTGTCTTTCCGAAGCCTGTTACGCCAAAGGAAAAATAGTCAAAAGAAGAAACATCCATTCCTGAAAATTTATCAATGATTCTGTCAAAGGTCTTGTTTATTTTGGTATCAAGCCAGGGAAGAGATATACGTGCCTGATTAAGTGGAAACAGTGAAATGGTCAGAACCATTACAATCATGCATACAGGAAGCAGATATACAAGGTATTTGAGCCTGTTGCCAGCATCATAGGTTTTTTCCCTGCTTCTTCTCTGAAGAATCAGGAAGAAATAATAGAGCATAAAAGAAAAAATGAACAGGACAAAGGAATATTTACTGCCTTCCACCTTTAACTGCAATTGCATGAAAAATATGCTGAAGAACAGTATTGTTGTAACATAGAAATTATAAATCTTGATTGTAAAAATAAAAACGAACAGGGTTATGAGGAAAGCTATTGAAATTATAGTGGCATTAAAAAATAATGGGACGGAAATATCCTTAAACCCGTTGGTCAGATCCACAAACCAGATGGAATACCTGTTACACCAGAATATAATGTTTTCCAGGCCTGTTTTAAAAATAATCGTTGATGCACCGGCTATCAGCAGGGCAACTGTCACAATCAGGGAAATTATTGAAGACAGCCTGTTCCTGAACATGGCAAAAAACAGAAGTGTGAAAGGTATCACCGCAAGGAATATGGTCAGGCTGAAGGTATGAGTCATAAACAGAGAAGTGTACAGAGTCTGGCTGATACTTGCCGACATAAGCATTACAAGTAACAAGTTGGCAAGTATAGCAAATTTGTTTTCGCGTGTCATTAGTTACACCCCCAGAACCAATTTAATGTCGTCGTCAGGATTGATGGTATATGCCCTGACCCCAATTTCCGGTAAAATATCAAGAATGTCGTCTACAACCTCCAGGCTGTCTTTTATAAGAGTTTTCGGAGAAACATATATCAGACAGATGGAATGGTTTGTCATCTGAGCCTTATATATGACATTATATAAATCCACATCCAGGATACTTGTGAGAATTATCATGTCATTTGAATTACTACTGCTTTCATAGTGAAGAGACACAATATCAGCCAGCGGAACCTTTTGTCTGAAAACCACCGCAGACAGTATTTTGTATATGTTTTCAAATTCATGCCGGTTCGAGACCTTTAAAATCTCCAGCTTATGGTCAAAAAACATGTAGTTTACCGATATGCCCCTGTGGAGGTAGTAATTGAGAACTGCAACTGCGGTTTCAACAATCTTGTCTTCCAGAACTATGGAGCTTTCATTTGAATAGGTATGTCTCAGGTCCACAAACAAATTGACATTTGCATCGGAAGTACACTGGTAATTCTTTATCATCCAGGTATTGCTTCTGGCGGACAATTTCCAGTGGATTTTCCTGAAGCTGTCCCCATACTGATAATTTCTCATATCCATAATATTGTTCACATCCTCAACCGTACCCTGGGATGTGCTTTGTGACTCATAGCTGTTTGTTGTAAATACATCAAATTTCGCAAGATGCTCAATTTTAGGGTGGACAATTATTTTTTTTGTTTCAGGTATCTTATAGTTTAATCTTATGAGTCCCAGGAAATCCTCAATATGTATATGGCTTATTCCTACCTCGTATTCGCCGCGGTATTTGCACTGCATGTCAAAAACAAATTCCTTTTTGGAAAAGGGAGTAATGGAAAGGCTTTGTGAATAGCTTTCAGAATTAAAAAGCATATGTGATCCAAAAAAGGATACATAGACATAGGGATAAATCATAAAGTCTTCATTACTGAGTTTGATTACAAGTTTGACCGACTCACCCTTTGTAATTACTCTCTTGTCAATATCCTGAACAAACTTGAACCGGATGTAAACATAAATAGTATAGCCTATTGAAAAGATAAGCAGCGACAACAGGGTATTCAGTAAAAAGGAGGGAATGAACCCGCCAAAATTATATTTAAAGATAAATGCAAGTACCAGCAGAAATATAAATGTTATCCTATTTTTTTTCATAGTTGTCTACCAAAGGTATATATACCTTGTCAATTATGTTTGTTAAAATATCCAGCGCCGACATCTTTTTGAGCTTCGCCTCCTGCTTGAGAATAATTCGGTGTGAAAGTGTGGGCAGCAGCATTTTTTTAATATCTTCGGGCAGCACGTAGTCTCTTCCGTTGTAATAGGCCCAGGCCTGAGCTGCGCGGCAGACTGCCAGAGAACCACGAGGGCTTGAACCCAGAGCTATATATTCATGTTTTCTTGTCATATTCACAATATCCACTACGTAATTTTTCAAGGTCTTATCAATATA
Source organism: Ruminiclostridium hungatei (assembly GCF_002051585.1). Taxonomy (GTDB): domain Bacteria; phylum Bacillota; class Clostridia; order Acetivibrionales; family DSM-1351; genus Ruminiclostridium; species Ruminiclostridium hungatei. Next base: position 78,655 of record NZ_MZGX01000015.1, read on the forward strand.
AACCTGTTTTACCTCGTTCTGAATGTTTATGATATCAGAGCTTTCTGCCACCGGCTGCAGCATTTCCAGAGGGTTGTCCTGAAGGAAACGTGAAATTATGTAAACTTCCTCGCCGGCTTGGGGATATCCCAGGGAAATTTTTAAGAAAAATCTGTCCATTTGCGCTTCGGGCAGAGGATATGTTCCGATATATTCGATGGGATTCTGAGTGGCAAGTACCATAAATGGTTTTGGAAGCTTGTAAGTGGTACCGTCCACTGTAACCTGATTTTCTTCCATTATTTCAAGAAGACTGGATTGTGTCTTGGGGGAGGTTCGGTTTATTTCATCGGCAAGTAAAATTTGGCACATTGCACTACCGGGCCTGAATTCAAATTCGCAGGTTTTTTGGTTGTATATGGAAAAGCCTGTGATATCGGAGGGGAGTACGTCCGGAGTAAACTGAACTCTTCTGAAGGACGCTGAAATTGACTTTGCCAGGGCAGAGACCAAACTGGTCTTTCCAACACCGGGGACATCTTCCAGAAGTACGTGGCCGTTGCATACCAGGGCAACCAGAGTCAGTTCTATTGCATTCCTCTTACCAACAATTACTTTTTCCACATTGTCAGCAATATTTTTTAAAACAGCAGAGTTTTTATTCATTGCATCATCTCCTTCGTTAATACAAGTAATAATCTAATTATATAATTATGACCCCGCATATTCCATATAATTTCTGTCCATATAATTACAGGAAAAATTATTAAATAATGATAAAATAAGCGGTTTTTATTTATCTGTATATATAATGGTGAAATAATGGTCAAAATAATAAAGAATTTATTGATAATGTTATAGATAACTGTTACTATGAATGATAAAATTAATATTGTAAATAATTATGAAATATGCTAGAATACCAAGGTACAAATTTTCAACCATTAACTACGTTTTTGGGTTCTCCGTCCAATTACCTGGTTTATGGCGTTTAAATTATTTTATTATTTGGAGGTTACAAAACCATGATGAAAGAAACAAAGCAGGACATTATCACAAAGTATCAGCTTCACGAAGGCGATACTGGTTCACCTGAGGTTCAGGTAGCTATTCTTACCGAAAGAATCAACCACCTCAATGAGCATTTCAGAACTCACAAAAAGGATCATCACTCAAGAAGAGGTCTTTTTAAAATGGTAGGTGCCAGAAGAGGTTTGTTAAACTATCTTCAAAAGAATGATATTGAAAGATATCGTGCTATTATTGAGAAACTTGGTCTGAGAAAGTAATTTTTTATAGTACAGGCAGGCGAAAGCCTGCCTGTTTCTAGTTTAAGCACTGCAGTGCGGAGGCTTATTACATATTTTGTGGAAAAAATTAAATAGCCTTTATTTAAATAAGAAGCAAAAAAAGTAGAAATAATATCAGGTATGATTAAATAATTTGACCATACCTTGACACCTGCATATGGCTATGGACGGTAGAAGGTAGATTGTACGCCAAAAAGCCGGCTTCGGAAGAGTTACGGTAAAAGTAACGGGAAGTACCCGCACTTTGGCGCAGAATCTACATGCTACAGTCTGTAGTTTTAAATAGCATATGAAAACTATTAAAAACTTAGGAGGACTAACATGTCAAAAACATTCAGTATGGAACTGGCAGGAAGAACACTTACCATTGAAACCGGCAAACTTGCTCAACTGGCAAACGGTTCGGCATTGGTAAGATATGGAGACACCGTAATCATGTCTTCGGCGACTGCATCATCTTCACCCAGAGACGGGATTGATTTTTTCCCTCTCAGTGTTGATTATGAAGAGCGTCTGTATGCTGTGGGAAAAATTCCCGGCGGCTTTATAAAAAGAGAAGGAAAGCCTTCCGAAAAAGCAGTATTGACTTCAAGAGTAATAGACAGGCCAATAAGACCTCTGTTTCCAAAGGATCTCAGAAATGATGTGGCTGTAGTTAACACCGTAATGTCGGTGGAACAGGATAATTCACCTGAAATAGCTGCCATGATAGGTGCATCTGTGGCAATCAGCATTTCAGACATACCTTTTAACGGCCCTATCGGCGGTGTGATTCTGGGGTTGATTGACAACGATGTTATAATAAATCCTACCGAGGAACAGAGGGCGAAGAGCAGTATGTATGTTACCCTTGCCGGAACAAAGGAAAAGATCACCATGATTGAAGCGGGGGCAGATATTGTTTCTGACGAGGTGATGTTTGATGCCATTAAAAAGGGACACGAAGAGATTAAGAAGATATGTGATTTCATAAACAGCATTGTCACGGAAATTGGCAAACCCAAATTCTCTTATGAATCCGCAGAGGTTCCGCAGGAACTGTTTGCAGCCGTAAAGGCCTTTGGCTATGAGACCATGAGACAGGCTGTGCTTGCAACCGACAAGCAGGACAGGGATGAAAAGGTAAGCAAGCTGACCGAGGAGACTCAGGCTGCTCTTGCAGAACAGTTCCCCGATATGCAGGCTAAAATCAATGAGGCCATTTATAAGCTTGAAAAGAAAGTAGTTCGTGAATATATCCTTAAAGAGGGCAAGCGTGTAGACGGAAGACGTCTTGATGAAATCAGGCCGCTTTCGGCTGAGGTGGGAATTCTGCCAAGGACTCACGGCTCGGGACTTTTCCAGAGAGGACAGACACAGGTACTTACAACGGTTACTCTTGGTGCAATGGGCGATGTTCAAATGCTGGACGGAATTGATACCGAAGAGACAAAAAGATATATGCATCACTACAATTTCCCAGGCTACAGTGTTGGTGAAGCCAAGACCTCAAGAGGCCCCGGAAGAAGAGAAATAGGACATGGAGCCCTTGCAGAAAGATCACTTGTACCGGTTATTCCCTCTGAAAATGAATTTCCTTATGCCTTCAGACTTGTATCTGAAGTGCTGATGTCAAACGGTTCCACTTCACAGGGAAGCGTTTGCGGAAGCACACTGGCCTTGATGGATGCCGGCGTTCCCATAAAAGCACCTGTTGCAGGGATATCCGCAGGTCTGGTTATTGATGAAGAAAATCCCGACAGCTTTATTACCTTTATGGATATTCAGGGTATCGAAGATTTCTTCGGTGATATGGACTTCAAGGTGGCAGGTACCACTGAGGGTATTACGGCAATCCAGATGGATATAAAGGTGGACGGTTTGACCTACGAGATTATCCGACAGGCCTTTGAACTTACAAAAAAGGGACGTATTCAGATAATCAATGATGTTATGCTTAAGGCGATTCCAGCTCCCAGAAAAGAGCTTTCGTATTATGCTCCAAAGATAATAACTACAAATATTGATCCTGATAAGATACGCGATGTTATTGGACCCGGCGGAAAGATGATCAACAAGATAATAGCTGAAACCGGTGTAAAGATAGATATTGAAGAGGATGGCAGAGTGTATATACTGACTCCGGATGCAGAGGCTGCTCAAAAAGCGCTTAAGATAATACATGGTATTGCCAAGGAAATAGAACCAGGTGAAATCTTCATGGGTAAGGTGGCTAGAATAACCACATTTGGAGCTTTTGTAGAAATTTTACCTGGAAAGGAAGGTCTTGTTCACATTTCCAAGCTTGACAAGAAGAGAGTTGAAAAGGTTGAGGATGTTGTCAGCATAGGAGACGAAATTCTTGTTAAGGTTACTGAAATTGACAAGCAGGGAAGAATAAACCTTTCAAGAAAAGATGCAATGAATGAAGAAAATACTTCGGGAGAAGCGAAATAATATACTTGCCGGGCATTGTGGACAGTATATAATATTTTGTATGGTATCAGGGCGTAGACATTTGTTGTTTACGCCCAGTTTACTATTTTTGATTTATAGGGCAACTTGTATTTGATCATATGGACTTTAAAAACAACATTGGAGGACTTGATGTTTAAAAAAATATTATTGGATAATGGCTTGAGGTTGGTATATGAACGAATTTCCTATGTCAGATCGGTTTCTGTGGGTGTCTGGGTAGGAACAGGTTCAAGGAATGAGAATACTAAGAATAACGGTATATCCCACTTTATCGAGCATATGCTTTTTAAAGGCACAGCAAACCGTACCGCAAAAGAAATTGCGCAATGCATTGATGCCATAGGCGGGCAGATAAATGCTTTTACAGGGAAAGAGTGTACCTGCTATTATACAAAGACCCTGGATACACATTTAAATGTTTCTCTTGAAGTGTTGTCAGATATGCTGTTTAATTCCAACTTTGCCGGCAATGATATAAAAGTCGAGAAAAAGGTTGTTGTTGAGGAAATCGGAATGTATGAGGATACTCCCGAAGAACTGGTTCATGATATTTTTTCGGAAATGGTGTGGAGTGGAAACTCTCTGGGTTATCCGATTCTCGGGACACAGGAATGCATTAGCGGGTTTAACAAAAAAATGATTAACCAGTATATGGAAGAAAATTACACACCTTATAATACGGTTATATCAGTTGCCGGTAACTTTGACGAGGAACAGCTTATCCAAAGTGTAAACAAATACTTTGGTGCCTGGCAGTGTAAAAAAGAATACAGGGATAAATTTGTGACGGCACAATACCGCACTGACAGAACCGTCAGGGAAAAGGACACCGAACAGGCACATCTCTGTATGGGTTTTCCGGGGATTGAGCATGGTGATGACAGGATTTACTCCCTGCTGGCCTTAAACAATATTTTTGGAGGAGGAATGAGTTCCAGGCTCTTTCAAAAAATCAGGGAGGAAAAGGGCCTTGTATACTCCATTTACTCCTATCCCTCCACCTATAAGACAGCGGGATTATTTATGATTTATGCAGGCATGAATCCTGAATGTCTCCAAACTGTAATTGATCTCACTAAAAAGGAAATGGATCTGCTGATAAAAAAGGGCATTTCCAGGGATGAACTGGACAAGTCCAAAGAACAGCTAAAGGGTAACTTTATTCTCGGACTTGAGAGCACCAACAGCCGTATGAACAGTATAGGAAAAGCCGAACTGATGCTCGGGCGTATAAATACTCCCGAAGAGGTGCTGGGAAAAATGGACAGGATTACTATGGACAATATCCGTGAGGTCATTGACATGGTTTTTAAATATGAAAACCTGAGCATGTCGGCAGTGGGAAATCTTAAAAAAGAGATAATACTTTGATTTCAACAGAATATTAAAGATAATTTCAGCATAAATAAACCGGTGGGTGTTTTTCAGCCCGCCGGTTTATTTATGCCAAAATAATGGATTTGGGTACAGGCACTAGGCAGTTGTCCATTTCATAAAATATATTAGTCGTCATAAATAGTTGATATCCAGTCCGAGGAACGGGAGGGTCTAGTGTGGAGAAGATGAAATTTACAATTATCGGAGGAGATTTAAGGAATGTAAAGTTGGCCGAATTAATTGCTGCAGAGGGTAATTCGGTTAATATATATGGGTTTGACAAAGCCAGCTTTGATGTGAAAATCAGGCAGAGCAACACCATAGAAGAGGCCGTTGACGGCTCTGATGTCGTAATAGGTCCCATACCCTGCTCAAACGATAATGAATATATTAATGCACCCTTTCACAGCGAAAAGATTTTGATACATGATGTGTTTAAATTCATGAATAAAAATCAGTTGTTTATCGCCGGAAGAATAAGTGACAAAATAGTGCACCTGGCACAGGTATGCAACGTATACAACGTTGATATGCTGGAGCGGGAGGAAATGGCTGTACTGAACGCCATACCTACGGCGGAAGGCGCAATACAGATTGCTATGGAGGAAATGCCCACAACCCTACATAACAGCAATGCTTTGGTGCTTGGATACGGAAGAATCGGAAAAACACTTGCCAAAATGCTTCAGGGTATTGGCGCAAATGTTTTTGTTGAAGCACGCAAATATGCAGATGTTGCATGGATTAAAAGTTATGGGTATAAAGCGGTAAGTTTGTCTGAACTGACGCAGACTGTAAAAGATATGAATGTCATATTCAATACTATTCCTTTTGTTGTTTTGGATAATGACATTCTGAAAATGTTAAATCCTGAATGCTTGATAATTGACCTTGCTTCAAAACCGGGTGGTGTTGATTTTGAAAAAGCGAAGGAAATCGGACTGAAAGCTATCTGGGCGCTGTCGCTCCCTGGAAAAGTTGCCCCTGTTACAGCTGCAGAATTCATAAAGGACACAGTATTTAATATTATTGAAGAGTTGGGGGTATAACAATGCTGTTGAAAGGAGTAAGAATCGGGTATGCAATCACAGGCTCATTTTGCACCTTTGCTAAGACAATTCCTCAGATAGAAAAATTGGTTAATGAAGGTGCAGACGTTATACCGATAATATCTGAGAGCGTTGACAAGTATGATACACGGTTTGGCAAAGCCGAGGAATTGAAAAATACATTGACTGCCATTACCGGCAAGCCGCCTATAAGCTCAATTGTGGAAGCTGAACCAATTGGTCCGAAAGCCCTTCTGGATATATTGGTCATAGCACCCTGCACAGGAAATACCATATCAAAAATTGCCAATGCAATAACTGATAGTTCGGTATCCATGGCCTGCAAGGCACATTTGAGAAACATGAGACCTGTGGTGGTTGCGGTTTCCACAAACGACGGACTTGGTGCAAATGCTAAAAACATAGGTGTTCTGCTAAACATGAAAAACATATATATGGTTCCTTTTGGTCAGGATGATCCAATTAAAAAGTGTACATCGCTGGTTGCAGATTTTGACCAAATTCTGCCCACAATAATAAATGCCCAGCAGAATTGCCAGATTCAACCCATACTTGTATGCAAATAGTGTCGGCCTGGGTTAAAGCCTATAAATGGGAGTATCACCAGACTACTTTTAAGTAGGAAGCGATGCTCTCTTATTTATGTCCGTCCCGGATTGAGCCTTGTGCGGAATACGCCGCACTATAATCATTTTATGTATTTTTTTATAAATTATCTTAATAATAATAGGAGATAAAAATAAAAAACAGCAGGCGGCTTCTTAGAATAATATGTCGCTGTGAAACAGTATACGGAGGCTAGAGTGAATAAACAATACAGAGATAAAAACGACACATCCGAAAACCAACCTGCGGAACAACCGCAGGAGCAGGACACCAATATTCAGGAAATAAAGGAACTTGGTACCACAAGTCTTCCCAAGGAAGACAGCAATATTCACTGTATGTCGATCATAGGGCAGATAGAGGGACATATACTTTTGCCTCCTCATAATAAAACTACCAAGTACGAGCATGTTATTCCCCAGTTGGTCGCCATAGAGGAGAGCAGGCAGATTGAGGGGCTGCTTCTGATACTGAACACTGTGGGTGGGGATGTTGAAGCCGGACTTGCTATTTCGGAAATGGTGTCAAGCTTGTCCAAGCCTACGGTTTCATTAGTGCTGGGAGGCGGACACAGCATTGGAGTCCCAATGGCTGTTTCTGCGGATTATTCATTTATTGCAAGCTCGGCAACTATGACCATACATCCCATAAGGCTTAACGGAATGGTCATTGGAGTTCCTCAAACTTATGAATATTTTGATAAGATGCAGGAGAGGGTTGTGAACTTTGTCTCCGGACATTCTAAAATAAGCAAGGATAAATTCAGAGAATTGATGCTCAAGACCGGAGAACTGGCCAATGATGTGGGCACTGTGCTCTTTGGGGAGGAAGCGGCCAGAATAGGCTTGATAGACCAGGTTGGCGGTTTGTCGGATGCTATTAAAAAATTGAAGGAAATGATAGAACTGAACGTGAATAAAACAAATGATTCAACGAAAGAAGGCATGCTTCAATGATTTTGCATACTATATATGATACTTCACTGATTTTCAGCAATATGGACTATTATAACCCTGAGAAAATCAATACGGGTTTTACTGAGCTGGAAGTTGACGGCGTAAGGCTTCTGGTTATGAAAACCTCTGACGATGAAATAAAGATTGAAAGGATACTGAGTACAAATCCTTTGCATTTCCTGAACCCCAGACTACAGCCGGGTGCGGTAATAAGGAAAACACCGGGGTGAACGGAGCATTTTGCAGAGCAATGGCTCATGGGACATAAAATACAGCCATGAGCCAAAACTCATTCTTACGGCCTAGACAGGTTTGGTAGCTGATGGTAAAACTTTGCCTTCGATAAAGTCAATGGCAAGATTTTTTCTATAGCCTGTACCGATGAATTTTGCAATAATAGAGCCGTCCTCATCGGTTACATTTACATCGCAGCCGCATATTTTTTTGCCTGAGGAGATTTCCCGTGCTTCTGCAGTAATAAATTTGCCTGAAGGAGCCTTAAGATATGTAATACTTGTGTTTATACCAACGGTTGCAAGGCCGTTGGAATTTGTTGCCGCTGCAAAGGCGAAATCGGCAAGAGTATATATTGCTCCTCCTTGCACAATATTCAAGCCGTTCAAATGCTTCTCGGTTATTTCCATGCGGGCTGCGGCAAAGCCCGGCTCCACCCTGATCAGTTCTATACCCACAAATTGAGCAAACCTGTCTCTTTCAAAGAAACGTATAATTGCTTTTTCCAGATTCCTATCCATGCTTGTCTCCTTTGGTATAAATTAATTTCATGCAGTTGCATTTTATGTTAAAGTGCATTATTTGCAGCACTTACTCTATTTGTAAATAATATACTTAATATTGAGGAGGTTCAAGGGTTAATTCAAAATGGCTTTTGCGTTTATTTAAAATAATTGAATTCTTATACTTTATTAATCTTTATTTATTTGATATCATTTTTACGATAAATATCCCGGAGGATTACATATGGGTGTTCGGACTGCAAATATTGAAGATGTGGGAGCCATGAGCCGTGTTCATTCCAGAGCCTGGAAGAAGGCTTATACGGATTTTATTTCTGCGGAATATCTGGAAAACATGTCCGAGGATGGCTGGATACCTTTATTTGCAAGAGCCTTGAAGGAAAATATACATGAAGCGGCAGTCTTTGAACTTGAGGGCAGGATTACCGGCACTATTACTTTCGGACAGACAGCAGCCATAAATTCTGTGACGGCGGAAACAGCTCCAGGCACCACGGCAAATGCTGGGGAGATAATATCTCTGTATGTCCTTCCTGAATACTGGTCGGGCAAACAGGGCTATGAACTAATGAAATTCGCCGTGGAAAGGCTTAAACAGCAAGGGTATACAAGCTGCTTCCTGTGGGTGATACAAAAAAATGAAAGAGCTGTGCGTTTTTACAGGCGCTTTGGCTTCAAAAGTACGGGAGAGCTTATTACCGTCAGATTTGCAGGGCGGCCTGTGATTGAAGAAAAGTACGTTCTGACTTTTGGATAGGGCTACAGCTTTTTGTATGCGTTATGTTATTTTTCTTTATAAAAAGTGTTTTTATGTTATAATATTCACTGTATTTAAAAACAAACTATTAAATCCGCAGTCAGCATAATACGAATGTGTCTGACTGTGAAATTGGAGGATCGTATTGGGCAAAAGGGTGACTACGCAGGTATCTGCCGAGGAAATCGCTCAGCAGTATAAATATATTGAAATACTCAGGGACTATAATCAAGCCAGGATTTCCAGACTTGGAAGGCCGGTTAAATATAATATTGAAACCTTTGGCTGTCAGATGAATGAAAATGACTCCGAAAGGCTTTCCGGCATGCTTTCAGAAATGGGCTATTCGGAAAGCGCAAAACGAACGGACAGCGATCTTATTATTTTCAACACCTGCTGCGTCAGAGAAAACGCCGAGCAAAAGGTATACGGGCATCTGGGAGCCTTAAAAAAGCTGAAGGAAAACAATCACGAGCTGGTAATTGCCATATGTGGCTGCATGATGCAGCAGCCGGAGGTTGTTGAGCATATCCGTAAGGTTTACAAACACGTTGATATTGTATTCGGAACCCATAATCTATACAAGTTTCCGGAATTGTTGAATACGGCAGTGGAGAATAAGGGCACTGTAATTGACGTATGGGATTCAACCGGATCAATTGCCGAAAATATGCCCATTACCCGTAAGGAAAGCCTTAAAGCCTGGGTTACGGTTATGTATGGCTGCAATAATTTTTGTTCCTACTGTATAGTACCCTATGTGAGGGGAAGAGAGAGGAGCAGGGATATTGAAGAAATACGTAATGAAGTGGTCAAGCTTGCGCAGGAGGGCTGCAGAGAGATAACTCTTCTGGGTCAGAATGTGAACTCCTACGGTAAGGACCTCGAAGGGGAATATTCCTTTGCCGGCCTGCTCAGAGAGCTTGACAGGCTTGACGGTATTGAGCGCATACGTTTCATGACTTCACATCCGAAGGATTTGTCGGAGGAACTTATATATGCCGTGAGAGACTGCAAAAAGGTCTGCGGCCATTTGCATTTGCCCGTTCAGGCCGGAAGCTCAAAAATTCTTGAAAAGATGAACAGAAAATATTCCAAGGAGCAGTATCTTGATCTGGTTGAAAAGGTCAGGAAACATATTCCGGATATTTCCTTATCTACAGATATAATTGTGGGTTTTCCGGGTGAAACGGAGGAGGACTTTGCGGAAACTCTTGATGTGGTGGCAAAGGCAAGATTTGACATGGCGTATACCTTCCTGTATTCAAAAAGAACGGGAACGCCTGCTGCAAAAGCTCCTGACCAGATACCGGAAGAGGTCAAAAAGGAACGGTTTGACAGATTGCTTGCACTTCAGAACCATGTAAGCCGTGATATCAATGACCGGCTGCTTGGAAAAGAAGTGGAGGTTCTGGTGGAAGGCCTCAGCAAAAGCAGTAAAACCACATATACAGGAAGAACCAGAGAAAACAAAATAGTAAATTTCAAAGGAAGTCCCCAATTGGTGGGCAGTCTGGTCAGGGTGAAAATAGACACGGTTCAGACCTGGTCGCTGCTGGGAAAGCTGGTATAAGCAGTTTTAAAAAATATTTCATTATTCGGAAATCAACATAATATGTAGCTGTATTTCAGCAGAATGGAGATTAATATGGATATTACAGAAAAAGCAAGAGAACTTGGTTTGATGCTGGCAAATTCAAAGGAAATGGAAATATATAGAAATACCGAGGCCGCAATGCAGAGCGATTCAAAATCTACGACCCTTATGAATGAATACAGGCAGCTTCAGGTAGAGATGGTAAAGAGAACAAAAGAAAGCGCTGCAGCAGAGGTTATTGAAGAAACAAAACAGAAGCTTCTTGCAAAGCAAAAGGAAATAAACGAATATCCCACTACCCTGGAATTTCTCACAGCCAAGTCCGACCTGGAGGCGCTGATGAAAAAAGTTAATGATATAATTGTTTTTTCAATTACAGGAGAGCCAACCTGCACCGATGACAAGTGCAAAACCTGTGGCGGCGGCTGCAAGGGCTAAGCCCGAAGCAGATTTTTAAGGCAAATTATGGAGGTTTGGTATGGGAACAGTTACTCCGATGATGCAGCAATATTTAAATATTAAAGACCAATATAAAGACTGCATATTGTTTTTCAGACTGGGCGACTTCTATGAAATGTTTTTCCGGGATGCGGAAGTAGCTTCAAAAGAGCTTGAAATAACTTTGACCGGAAAGGACTGCGGTTTGGAGGAACGTGCGCCCATGTGCGGCGTCCCTTTTCATGCTGCGGACGGATATATTGCCCGGCTTGTCTCAAAGGGCTACAAGGTAGCGATTTGTGAACAGGTGGAAGACCCTGCCCTGGCCAAGGGGATTGTAAAAAGGGATGTAGTAAAGGTTGTAACCCCTGGCACCGTTACGGATATTGCAATGCTGGATGACAGGAAAAACAATTATCTTATGTCCGTATGCAGAAACGGCAACTTTTACGGGCTTGCAGCAGTAGATATAACTACCGGAGACTTTTATGCCACCAGGATAACCTGGGGAAATACCAGGGGGAAGCTGCTGGATGAAATTGCAAAGTTTATGCCCTCCGAGCTGGTTGTAAACAGTGAATTCAACGAGGATAAGGAATTGCTGTCACAGTTGAACCTGCGTTTCAACATATACATATCTGTTTATGATAATTGCAGCTTTGAATATGGAAATGCCAAAGAAACGCTGAGGGAACATTTTAAAAATATAACCTTCGAACTGTCGGAATATGATATTTCAATAAATGCTTCAGGAGCTCTTTTAAAATATCTGGATATGACACAGAAGGTAAGCTTGAGCCATATCCAGAATTTCAATTCATACAATATTGATGAATTTATGATTCTTGATGCCGCCACCAGAAGGAACCTGGAGCTGACAGAAACCATGAGGGAAAAGTCCAAGCGGGGCTCCCTCTTATGGGTTTTGGACAAAACTATGACTTCCATGGGAGGAAGGCTGCTGAGAAAATGGATAGAGCAGCCTCTGGTCAATTTAGGGGATATAAGGCTGAGACTGGACGCTGTCAGCGAATTCAAGAATAAATTTATGGCCCGCATGGAAATACGCGAAATGCTGCGCAGGGTATATGATATGGAGAGGCTTATGGGCAAGGTGGTGCTTGGAAGTGTAAACTGCCGGGATCTCATTGCCCTGAAAAACTCAGTAAGCCAGGTACCCTATGTGAAAAATATTCTGGCAGACTTCCAATCAGAATACAATATGACCTGTTATCAGCAGTTGGACAACCTGGAAGATGTACAGCAGCTCATAGAAACCTCCATTATGGAGGAACCTCCCATAACCATAAAAGAGGGCGGTATAATAAAAAACGGGTTTAACCCCGAGGTGGACAAGCTCAGGGAGGCATCCACCCGCGGAAAGGATTGGATAGCAGCTTTGGAAGCTGCCGAAAGGGAAAAAACAGGTATAAAAAATCTCAAGGTAGGCTTCAACAGGGTATTCGGATATTACATAGAAATAACAAAATCCAATTTAGCCTCTGCTCCGGAGGACTATATAAGGAAGCAGACACTTGCCAACTGTGAGCGGTACATAACTCCCGAGCTTAAGGAAATAGAAGACAACATACTGGGAGCGGAGGAAAAAATAGTACAGCTCGAGTACTCTTTATTCGTCCAGATAAAGGAGATAATTGCTTCCCAGCTCACCAGGATCAAAAGTACTTCAAAGGCTCTGGCGGAGTTGGACTCGCTTGCTTCCCTGGCAGAGGTTGCAGACAGGGAAGGCTATTGTATGCCTGAGGTGGCAGCTACCGACGAGATACATATTATTGACGGCAGGCATCCCGTGGTTGAGAAAATGACGGACAAGAGCAGCTTCGTCCCCAACGACACAGTACTGGATTTGGGTGAAGACAGGCTTGCTGTAATAACTGGCCCCAACATGGCCGGAAAATCCACTTATATGAGACAGACGGCTCTTATAGTTCTTATGGCTCAGATAGGCAGCTTCGTACCTGCGACTTCTGCCAGGATAGGGCTTGTTGACAGAATATTTACAAGGGTGGGAGCATCGGATGACCTGGCCTCTGGTCAGAGTACCTTTATGGTTGAAATGTCGGAAGTGGCGAATATACTGATTAATGCCACTCAAAGAAGTCTGTTGATATTGGATGAAATAGGCCGCGGTACAAGTACTTTTGACGGGCTCAGCATTGCATGGGCTGTTATAGAATACATAGTAAGCAGGGAAAAGCTGGGGTGCAGGACGCTTTTTGCAACTCATTACCATGAGCTTACCGAGCTTGAAGGAAAGCTTACAGGAATAAAGAATTATTGCATTACGGTGAAGGAAAAGGGTGAAGACGTTATATTCCTGAGAAAGATAATCAGAGGCGGAGCCGACGGCAGCTATGGCATACAGGTTGCAAGGCTTGCGGGAGTACCGCTTCCTGTAATCGACAGGGCCAAGGAAATCCTTCAGGAGCTGGATGCAGCCGACATAAGCAAGAACGGGAAGGCACGCAGGATAAAGAAGCAGGTGGAGGGACAGTTGGATCTGTTTGAAGCCGCAGCAAAGGCATCAGCCCACAACGAGATACTTGAACAAGTCAAGAAGCTTGATATTTCAAGGCTTACACCAATAGATGCAATGAATTTCCTCTATGAGCTTCAGAGGAAGATGAATAGCTGATTATACCTGCAGGCAGAAATGTGACGGAGGGTTATATGGGACGGATTATTGTACTGGATGAGAATACTTCAAATAAAATAGCAGCGGGAGAAGTGGTTGAAAAGCCTGCTTCGGTGGTCAAAGAGCTCGTGGAGAACTCCATAGATGCCGGTGCAACAAGTATCTCGGTGGATATAAGGAACGGGGGCATCTCATACATTAAGGTAACCGACAACGGCAGCGGTATGGATGAGGATGATGTTGAAATTGCCTTTGAGCGGCATGCTACCAGTAAAATCAAGCGAGCGGAAGATTTGGATTCTGTTGTGACCATGGGCTTCAGAGGAGAGGCCCTGGCCAGTATAGCTGCCGTTTCCTCCGTAGAGCTTCAAACCAGAGCCGCGGGCAGAACTTACGGCATGTACGTCCATATAAGCGGGGGGACCTTCAAAGAGGTAAGGCAGACAGGATGTCCTGTCGGGACAACCTTTGTCATACGGGATTTATTCTTCAACACTCCTGCCCGCTATAAATTTCTCAAAAAAGATTCCACAGAAGCCGGCTATATTTCAGATGCAATTTCAAGGATTGCTCTGGGAAATCCGGAGATTTCCTTCAGGCTGACCAGCGGAAAAACGCTGCTTTTGCATACTCCGGGAAATAATGATATAAAAAGCACAATTTACAGCATATACGGTAAAGAAATCATCAAGGAGCTTATACCGGTTGGCTATCAGGATGATAAATACAATATTTCCGGCTATATCGGCAAACCTGAGGCTGCAAGGGCAAACAGAAACTATCAGTCATTGTACATAAATAAAAGATATGTAAAAAGCAAGCTTGTATCCTATGCCGTTGAACAGGCCTACAACAGCATACTTATGAAAAACAGGTTTCCATTTTTCGTGCTGAACATTGAGCTCAACCCCCTGCTGGTTGATGCCAATGTATCGCCTGCCAAGACGGAAGTCCGGTTTGCCGAGGAAGGACTCCTGTCCAGAGCTATATACATGGCTATATCCAAGGCTTTAAGTTCGGATACCCTGTTTAATCCTGTTACAGTTTCAAATAAGGACAGAGAGCTTTTCAAATTTAAAAATGCAGATTCCAATGAGCAGTATGTCCAGGAACAGCTTGAATACAGGCAGTACAGCAATTTACCTGCTCAGCCGGCAAGTACTGCTGCTGAGAAAAGTGTTCTTTTGGAGGATGGCGGCAGTTCAAAAACAGCATTGGGCTCCGGGCCTGTGCAGTTATCAAAGCCGGAGCTTCCGGAGAGAGAAAAAGGGATCGGCATCAGCCCTAGAAGCAACACGGAGCAGGAGATAAGAAGCTTTACAGAGGCTTTGAAGCCACTTGCGAGAACGGATTTGGGAGTGTTTGAACCAAAAGGCAATTACATGGCAAAAGTCAGTGAGGAATTGCTGGTTAAGGATATACAAAGTTCAGAACAAGGGAAATCAGATAACAACAGTGAAGCTGATGAGAAATATCCGGAGCGGGAAAAAGCAGGTTTTGATTTGCAGTCCATGAAATATATAGGACAGGCTTTTTCAACATATATTATACTTCAGAACGGCGAGGAATTGGTACTTGTGGATCAGCATGCAGCCCATGAGCGCATAATTTATGAAAAACTCAAAATCAAATATGAGGTGCAGGAAAATAGCACCCAATTGCTGCTGGAGCCCGTTGTTATTCAACTTCAAGCCGTTGAACTCAATGAAGTAAAAGTAAGGCAGGATATGCTGATAAAACTCGGATTTATCTTTGAGGATTTTGGAAATAATTCAATTATAATAAGAGGAATTCCAACTCTTCTGGAGGGCTATTCTCCCAAAGACGTGTTTCTTGAGTTGACAGATAAGATGCTGACTTCACTCAAGCCAGTCTCTACTCCCCTTGCGGACGAGATTATTCACACTATTGCCTGCAAGGCTGCTGTGAAGGCAAACAAGAGGTTGGACGGCAGTGAGGTGACTAATCTGCTTGCTGAGCTGTCCGCTGCAGGCAGCAGATATACCTGCCCCCATGGAAGACCGACTGTTATAAGGCTTACCAAATATGAAATAGAAAAGATGTTTAAAAGGATAGTCTGACAGGAGGAATCAGGATAAATAATGAAAGAAGTCATAGTAATAGCAGGCCCTACTGCTTCCGGGAAAACAAAACTATCAATTGAACTGGCAAAACGTCTGAATGGAGAAATAATATCTGCCGACTCCATGCAGATTTATAAATACATGGACATAGGCACTGCAAAGCCTGCTTTGGATGAAATGCAGGGAATTAAACACTATCTGATTGATGAACTTTTTCCCAATGAGGAATTCAATGTTGTAAGGTTTAAGGAATTGGCAGAGAAATATATTGAAGAAATTTTTGAGAAGGGTAAGCAGCCCATTATTGCCGGAGGAACAGGGCTTTATATCAGTTCACTGGTCAATAATATCAATTTTAGTGAGACAGAGTGCGATTGGGAACTGAGAAAACAACTGAGCAGGGAAGCGGAAGAAAATGGACCGGGTTATATACATGAAAAACTGAAGCAGGTGGACCCGGTAGCTGCCGCAGGTATTCATCCAAATAACGTAAAGCGGGTTGTAAGGGCACTGGAAGTATATATTCAGACTCAGAAGCCCATAAGCTATCACAATGAAAAATCCCGGGAAATTCCTCCTAAATATAAGTATGTTATGTTAGGGCTTGCTATGGAGCGGGACAAGCTTTATGACAGAATAAATAAAAGAGTGGATATGATGCTGGAGAACGGGCTTGTTAATGAAGTCAGAAGGCTGATTGACCTTGGTTATTCCGATTCAATAACATCCATGCAGGGAATAGGCTATAAAGAAATATTATATTATCTGAGAAATGAAATTACACTTGAGGAAGCAACGGAATTAATCAGGAGGGAAACCAGAAGGTATGCAAAACGTCAGTTGACCTGGTTTAAAAGAATCAATGAAATAAAATGGTTTAGTATAGATAATTCTGGAAATACTAATACTATCATTGATGAGGTTGTAGCCTATATAAGAAGCCATGGCGCGTAACTTTCGGGTTTTTAGTACTATATTCTTATTGCATGTACTGGTATAATCTAGTAAAATAAAACTGTATTTGTGTCTTCAGGGTTAATGCTTTTTGACTGTGGGGACAGATAGAGAGTTGATTCTCATATGGATCAGCCGGAGAATTATATATAAAACAAAGGAGAGGATTACTTTGGTAAAGAATACTATCAATTTGCAGGACATTTTTTTAAATCAGGTGAGAAAAGAACACATTGCAGTTACTATCTACCTGACAAATGGATTTCAGTTAAAGGGAATGGTTAAAGGGTTTGACAATTTTACAGTTGTACTTGACAGCGACGGAAAGCAGCAGCTTGTATATAAACATGCAATTTCTACAATCAGCCCAATGAAAGTGGTAAACCTGATATTTAATGAGCAGGTGAAGGAATAATCCAGTTCTACATAGTTTATAACTATTATTTGAAGTGGAAAAGGCAAAGTAAGAAATTCAGAAGACTTCCATACTATGTTATTAGTATTGGAAGTTTTTTATTTAGAGAAACATACCACAATTACAAGCAGCAGCTACTTGACCATATGGTTGGCGCTTGCTGCTCATATTTTAACTTTGTAACATTTCAGGCAAAATCCTGCTTTATGCAGGATTCACCCTTAGCAAGGATGGCCCGGAAGCTCCGCCAATATCAACACTGGGCGGTTTCATAAGACTCAGGTCCTTACATTTTTCTGAAAACACCTATGACTTTTCCCAGGATAGAAACATTGTCCTTGACTATAATAGGGTCAAGCCTGCTGTTTTCAGGCTGAAGCCTGATGTGATCCTTTTCCTTGAAAAAGGTCTTGCATGTGGCCTCATCTCCAAGCAAAGCCACAACTATATCACCGTTGTTTGCCGTCTGCTGCTGTCTTACCAGAACAAAATCCTTATCCAGTATTCCGGCTTCTATCATACTGTCACCTTGAACTCTGAGCATAAAGGCACTGCTGTTCTGAACAAAGTCTACCGGCAGAGGGAAGGTATCGGTTATATTTTCCACCGCAAGAATAGGCTGACCGGCGGCAACCTTACCAACCACAGGTACCTCAACCATTTCACGTGAGGTAAAATAACCTTCGCTTTGATTGGTGCCTGCAGGCTTTTTATTTTTATCTGATCTATCTAGAATTTTTATTGCTCTCGGCTTGGTAGGGTCCTTCTGGAGTATGCCGTTTTCATTCAATTTTTGAAGATAGGCGTGTACGGTAGAGGTAGACTTAAAACCAACCGCAGCACAAATCTCTCTGACTGAAGGGGGATAACCGTTTTCGTTGACACACTTATTGACATAGTCAAGAATTTCCTGCTGCTTTGTAGAGTTCTTTTTAGCCATAAAAACCTCCTGATTTATGTAGTTTTCAACGTAAGTATAGCATACACGATTACAAAAATCAAACTAATGTTCGAAAATATTTTAAAACCATATTGACAATGGGAACATCTGTTCGGTATTATATATGTAGAGAACAAATGTTCGGGAGGTATATTATGAACATATTTACCAAAAAGAAAAAATATGCACTGAAAAATAGAGCAAGATTTTTCACTTTTTTATTTTCTGTATCTCTGATAGCATTTATTATTGTTTATACGGCCAGTGTTTCAGGGTATGCCGAGCCCAGCTATCAGAAAGTGACAGTTCGTTCCGGCGATTCCTTGTGGTCCATTGCCCGGGAGTATTGTGATGATCGCCATGATATCAGGGAATATATCTATAATGTAAGGAAGATAAATAATATGGATTCATCTTTGCTTATGGCAGATACCACTTTATTGATACCTGTGGAAGAGTGAAGCCTGTAATTTTTGACAATATTATTTTATTCGACCCTTTTATTTGACAATTGCATATTGCGGTAGTATCATAGATGCTGTATTTATCAAGCTTCACTTGATTTTCCTGGAGGTATTTGGTTTATGTCGGCAGATTATTTGACTATAAGCTTTATAGTGTGTATTATTTTATATTTGACAGGAGCAATTTCAGCGCTGGCTACATATTCAAAACCAAAGGTCTCTAATTTTTTATCAAACATATTTTCATTCCTGGCAGGAAGTTTACTTGGTATATCTGTAATTATTAAGCTGCTTTTTCTGAAGAGTTATAATATAACATTTGATTTCCAAAACAATATTCCTTTTCTGAATTTTAATTTTAAAATTGATAATCTTTCCGCTTTCTTTCTTCTGATAACCGGAGTTGTTTCTTTAATAGTTTCCATTTATTCATTTACTTATATGAAGCGCTTCTTCTTCAAAAAAAATGTAGGTATCTTCGGTGCTCTATATAATCTTTTTATTTTATCAATGGTGCTTCTGGCGTCAAGCAATAATATGCTGCTTTTTCTTGTACTCTGGGAATTGATGTCGCTGCTTTCATATTTCCTTGTAATATACGAACATGAAAAGGATGAGGTTCAGAAGGCCGGCAGGACCTACATTATTATGACATATACAGGTACAGCTTTTATAACGGCTGCATTCCTGCTAATGGCTTATTTCACAAAAAGCTTTGAACTTTCTGCACTTTCGTCAGAGCTCATACCAAAGGGGTATGCGGACTTAATATATGTGTTTCTGCTGTTAGGCTTTGGTACAAAGGCGGGCATCATACCAATGCATATATGGCTTCCATATGCTTATACGGAGGCTCCCGGCAATGTAGCCGCCATAATGTCCGCAGTTATGAAAAAGCTGTCAATTTACGGGATGCTCAGGATTATTTATTTCGTATTGCCTGAAAATGCTATGTGGTGGGGAGTATTAACACTGATTATCGGAACTGTGTCTGCAGTATTTGGGATTGCTTATTCTGTGGCGTCAACCATAAATATCAAAAGGTTGCTTTCTTATTCAAGCATAGAAAATATGGGAATAATTTTTTGTGGTATGGGCGTAATGCTTATAGCCAGAGCTTCGGGCAATTCATTTCTGCTTTCCCTTGCTTTGACGGCAGTTTTGCTGCATACGTTAAATCATGCTCTGTTCAAGTCTTTGTTATTTATGGGCGCAGGAGCAATACAATACATTACCGGTACCAGAAATATGGAGAAGCTGGGTGGACTGATTAAAAAGATGCCATATGCAGCCGCTTTTGTTTTTGTGGGCTGTCTGGCCATAGCTGCCGTACCTCCGTTTAATGGTTTTGCCAGTGAGTATATAGTTTTTCAGTCCATTATAAACAGTATAGTCTGGTTTGTTCCTTCCAGACAGTTTCCAATAATAATCCTATTTGTTATCGTGGCGGCATGTCTGGCTATTACAGGTGCACTTGTTGCCTTCAGCTATGTAAAACTTTTTGGAATATCTTTTTTGGGCATGCCCAGAAGTCCTGAAGCTGAAAACGCGAAAGAGCCAGAGAAACCTATGCTGGCAGCTATGGCAATTTCGGCATTGCTGTGCATGGTGGCAGGTATCTGTCTGAAATCTGTTATTAAACTGATTGACAATGTTTCTGTAGAATTAATAAATATCAAGCTGCTAGCCTATGACTGGTCACTATCGGATTTTATGCACTACCCTCTGGGAAATGGAGAACTGAGTGTTTCAACAGGTCAGATTGCGGGTTTGATAGCAGTACTGGCTTTAATAGTACTGGCTGTGGTATTAATGCTGAGAAAACGGACCACTGTTCAGAAATACAATACCTGGGATTGCGGCTTTACAAAGTTGACTCCCAAAATGCAGTATTCTGCAATTGGTTTTTCAAAGTCTGTAAGAATAGTTTTCAGGGGTCTTTTCAAGCCAAACCGTGATTTGGTTGTAACAGAAGGTTCCGGTCCTTATTTTATGAAAAAAGGAAATTATGTACTCTCAACGGAGAAGGTCATAGAAAAATACTTGTATAAGCCTGTGATTCTGGCAATTCTGAATTTTTCCAGGAAAACAAGATATAAGATACAAACAGGTAGTATACATGTTTATTTAATGTATTTTTTCTGCGCGCTGGTGTTGATGCTGTTGTATTACAGTTTTGCCGCATGACAGGGCGGCAGACTGCAATGGAAATTGGCCAGGCTACCGGCATTACCATAATTTTTTGTCAGATTATAATTCAGGGGATATAAAATGATTGAGTCAATTTTGAAACTTATAATTCAAATAATGATAACCTTGCTTATTGCACCGCTTTTTACAGGGGTAATAAGAAAGATGAAGGCCAAGGTCCAGCATAGAGTTGGTGCATCTGTATTTCAGCCGTATTTTGATTTGACAAAGCTGTTTAAGAAGGATCTGGTTGTATCAGGTACGGCATCGTGGATTTATAATTTGGCCCCGTATGTTTATTTTATTACTGCTCTGGCTGCTATGTGCTGCCTACCTGTGGTTTACGGGCTTACAGGGTTTTCATTTTACACTGATCTGCTGGTTGTGGTATACCTGTTTGTTGGAGGGCGCATATTTATGGCGCTGGCTGCTCTTGACACGGGAAGTACCTTCGGTGGAATGGGAAGCAGCAGGGAAATGCTGGTGTCAGCTCTTGTAGAACCTGCTTTATTTATAGTCATTATAACCATCAGTGCCAGAACTGAAATAGCTTCAACAAATATTGCGGATATTTACAAATATATGGCGGTTAATACCGGTACGGCATTCACACCAATGAATATACTGCTGTTTGCCAGTACGCTGCTTATATTGATTGCAGAAACCTCAAGAATTCCGGTGGATGATCCTGCTACCCATCTTGAGCTGACCATGGTTCATGAGGCAATGATACTTGAATATTCGGGAAGGCATCTGGCTTTTATTGAGTTGGGAACTTACATTAAACAATTGGTTTTCATGACCATAATGGCAAATATACTTATACCGGCAGGTTTTGACAATTCAAATTTTATACTGGGCTTTGGCATCTATCTTTTAAAGCTGCTGGTTATTACAGTACTTGTGGGACTTGTAGAACTGAACACGGTAAAATTCAGGCTATACAGCATACCAAATTTTGCGGTTATAGCCCTTGTTATATCAATACTTGGCTTTTTTACAGGATTTATTCTCAGATAGCTTTTGCATAGTTTTATTAATTTAAATATTAATAAGGAGTTTTCTTATGTATCATAATATGTTAAACCTATTATCCATATTAATGCTAATATCAGCGTTTTCACTCATTGCCAACAAACGCCAGAATTCATATATTTCTACCTTCAGATTTCAGTCGGCTTTACTTGCCGGGATATCACTGCTGGTATCAGTGAGGGCTATGATTGTGACAAAAGCCTTTGATGAAGTTCTCATAATGTTCATGCTCATAGTTGTTTTTAAGGTTGTGGTTATTCCGAGGTATATGAAGAGTACTGCGGAAAGAGTGGAATACAAGGTTGAGAAAGACTTCTTTATAAATATTCCCATGTCGATGATTATTTGCTGCGGATTGGTGGTTTTAAGCTGGTACGTTATTTACAATATAGACGGAATTACCGACCTGGATACAAAAAACTATTTGATATACTCTTTTTCTGTAGTATTACTTGGATTGTTTTTTATGATAAGCAGAAAAAAGGCTATTGGACAAATCATAGGCTTTCTGGTGATTGAAAACGGAATGTTTCTTGCCGCAATGCTGACAACTGAAGGAATGCCCATGATTGTTGAACTTGGACTTTTCTTCGATCTTCTGACAGCCTTTATAATTATGGGTATATTCGTATTCAAAATAAATAGTACTTTTGAATCAATAGATATAAACAAGCTCAAAAACTTAAAAGGATAATCAATTATCCAGGAGGATGAAATGAATTCAGCATTCTTGGCTATACCGGCAATAATAGCCGGTTTAGTATGGACAAATAAAAATAAGACGGTTATACATTTTACCAACCTTGCCGGAGCAGCGGCGCTTCTGATAACTTCCGTACTTGCGCTGGCTGAAGTTGGCCGGTCAAAGAACATAGTGACAAGGGGTTTTTTTAAAGACATATTTTATATTGATTCATTGAGTGCTTACATATTGTTTATTACGGCGTTGGCTTTTTTTCTGGTATCAATGTATTCCATCAGTTACTTTGGGGAAGAACTCAGAAAAAAGGTCATTACTCTCAGCAAGCTTAAGCTGTACTACAGTCTTTCAAATGCGTTTGTATTTTCAATGGTTCTAGCTCTGACAACCCAGAATATGGGTGTCATGTGGATCGCAATAGAGGCCACTACTCTTGCCTCTGCCTTTCTGGTGGGTTTCTACAACAACAAGAGTTCAATTGAGGCAGCATGGAAATACCTCATAATCTGTTCAGTGGGAATTGCATTTGCATTGCTGGGCATTATTTTGCTTTACTATTCTTCAACCATTGGGCTTGGCAGCAACAAGCTGCTTGGGTTAAGCTGGAACTACCTGCTTGAGAATGCTTCAGCACTGGATTCCAGCATTCTTAAAATTTCCTTTATATTTATATTGATAGGCTTTGGTACAAAGGTGGGATTTTCACCGATGCATACCTGGCTGCCGGATGCCCATAGCCAGGCGCCGTCTCCCGTGAGCTCCCTGCTGTCGGGGGTATTGCTTAATACAGCCATGTACGGGATTATAAGGGTAATGTCAATTGTGAATAAAAGCCTGCACAGCAGCAAGTACACAGGAAATCTCCTGCTTCTGCTGGGGTTGCTGTCAATTGGTACGGCGGCTGTATTTGTACTTGTACAGCAGGACTATAAGAGGATACTGGCATATTCAAGTATTGAGCATATGGGAATTATTGCTATTGGTTTGGGTATTTGTACTCCTGTAAGTATTTTTGCTGCACTTTATCATACTTTTAATCATGCCATGACAAAATCCATGCTTTTTATTTCTACAGGAAATGTATATCTTAAGTATCATACAAAGAAAATATCCGGAGTTAAAGGACTTGTAAAAACCATGCCTGTAACCGGTATTGCTTTTTTGCTTGGGTCTTTTGCCATAACAGGCATGCCTCCTTTCGGGGTGTTTATGAGTGAATTCAATACTGTTGCAGCAGCTTTATTTTCAAGAAATTATTTGACGGCGGCACTGCTGCTGATATTTTTGGCTGCTGTATTTGGGGGTTTTGTAAAGCAAATGGGAAAGATGTTTTACGGCAGCAATAACATGACTGAGCTTCAGACGGGGGAACTGGATAAAACAGGTCCTTTTGTACTTATTATTTTGCTGTGTATAACAATTATGTTGGGGGTATATATTCCGGAACCAATTAAAGCCCTGATGGATAATGCTACCAATATTATTTTGGGAATAGGGGGGAAGTAAATGGTTTCGGAGGCTATTTTTGAAACTATAAACAGACTTTTATCCAATGTATTGCTGGATAGCAAGCTGCTGAATGAAAATGAAATATATACTGAGATTTTGCCCGGGAATATAAAGCCGGCCTGTCTGAATATTTACAGCAATATTGATTGTGTCCTGATTGATTTATTTGGAAACGATTTATCTCAATCCCATTCTGAAAAAATAATCATTTATTACACATTTTCCGTAAGATCATCAAATACTCTTATTACTCTGTTCACACAAGTTCCAAAGGATGATATCCTGCAGCTTGAATCAATTTCCGGCGAAATTCCTTCAGCAGCTCTATATGAGAGGGAGGTTCAGGATATGTACGGTATCAGTTTTTTAGATATTCCTGACTCCAGAGAATTGGTCCATCATGGGAATTTCCCTTTGAAGGTGTATCCGTTGAGAAAAGCTTTCAAAGTGAATACCAGACTTGATTTTGAAAGGAGAGAACAGGAATTTGTGAGCATCTCAGGAACAGGTGTATTTGAAGTGCCGGTTGGGCCTGTGCATGCAGGAATTATTGAACCGGGGCATTTCAGATTCAGTGTAGCCGGTGAGCCTATAATAAACCTTGAGGCAAAGCTGTATTATGTTCACAGAGGACTGGAAAAGCTTGCCGAAAACCAAAACTTTATGAGGGTATTGCTGCTTTCCGAGCGCATATCCGGAGATGAGACCTACACCAACTCTCTGGCATACTGCCAGGCGGTGGAAAAGCTTGGAGGTATTACGTATCTTTCGGAAAGAGCATTATACACAAGAGTTATATTTTCAGAACTGGAAAGAATATGTGCTCACCTTGGCGATATTTCCGGCTTGTGCGTGGACACTGCCTATGTATTCCCTGCGGGTCAATTCGCAATGATGCGACGCTGGATACTTATTTTGTGTGAGCAATTGACCGGAAGCAGATTTTTGAGAAATACAAACAAGCCTGGAGGCCTGAGGCGTGATTTTATTCGTGACAATGAAAAAATTATCGTTGAATGTATGGATAAGCTTGAAAAGGAATTTAAGGATTCGGTTAATATTATTAAAAACAATGGTATGTTTATTGATAGAGTGGAACATACGGGAATTTTAAGCAGGGAGATTGCTGCCGACCTGAATGCAGTCGGTCCCGGAGGCAGAGCCAGCGGGATAAAAACCGACGTAAGAAAGGAATTCCCTTACGCCGCATACGGCAAATTAAAATTCAATATTCCCGAGCATTTCAACTGTGATGTCAATTGCAGGATGAATGTGAAGGTTGAGGAGATATCAGAATCAATATCCTTAATAAGGCAAGCTCTTGAAAAGATGCCTGCCGAAGGACCTGTGCATATTGAGATTGAGGAACTCATTCCAAACGCTTTTGCTTTTGGAATGACTGAGTCACCCAGGGGGGAAAATGTTCATTTTGTAATGACTGGTGAAAACAATACAATTTTACGCTACAAGGTCCGGACTCCCTCTTTCTGTAACTGGCCTGCACTATGTCATGCAGTAAAATCCAATACCTTGACGGATTTTCCTTTAATTAACAAAAGCTTTAATTTGTCTTATGCCGGCAATGATTTATAGAAATACACCTTGTTTAAATGACCTATATGTTTTGCTTGAGATGGGAGATATTTATGAATAACATAATAAAAAAAATGTTACAACACGGTACCGTTACGGTTGATTACCCCAAGAAACCTATAAAGAGCTCATTTATTACAGGTGCTCCCGAATTTGACTTGAAAAAATGCAAGAGATGTATGAGGTGCTTGAACACCTGCCCCACAGGAGCAATTGTATTTGCTGACAATCCTTCGGAAAAAGCCAAAACTCCGGCGGTAAATTTAGATGAATGTATATTTTGCCGCTTTTGTGAAGAGAATTGTTCCCAAGGTGCGGTTTCCCTTACAAGCAGGTTTGAGTTAGCACAAAAGAACAGAGAGGCGCTGCGTGCCTCTCCGGTATATGTTCAGGACAATGAGGCGGGGGGGCTTGAATACGAGCTTATTGGCAAACAGCTTAAGGAAAAGGTCTATTCCACATTTGGCAAAAGCCTTCACATCAGAGAAGTTGATGCAGGCTCCTGCAATGGCTGCGATTATGAAATAAATGCACTTGGCAGCCCCTATAACGATATAGAGCGCTTCGGCATTCATTTTGTGGCCTCTCCAAGGCATGCGGATATGCTTCTGGTTACAGGGTGTGTTACCAGAAATATGGAGGAAGCTCTTATAAAAACCTATAATGCGGTGCCTTCACCAAAGCTGGTGGTGGCGGTTGGTGCATGCGCCTGCAGCGGAGGTATTTTCAAGGACAGCTATGCAGGTAAGAATGGAATTGACAGTATTTTACCGGTGGATGTTTATATACCTGGTTGTCCCCCTAGGCCACAGGCAATAATATATGGTATACTAAAGTCAATAGGAAGGCTTTGATGGCTTTAATCAGCTTGCTGATAAGCAAATGGATTATTTGCCGGAGTGCATTGGCAGGTTGGAATTTCAGAACTTGGTTTAATGTTACTTGAAAGATTGATGGGAGATAAATATGGCTGAAATATGCGTACTTTACGAAAGAGAGTGTATTGACTGCGGTGAATGCGACATGTGCGACCTTGAACCTGGAAAGCACTGTGATGACTGCGGACGCTGCATAGATGATTCTGAAGAATATAGAAGTGTAACGGTTGAGGATTTTATCAGACAGCATGTAACCGATAAGCAATTAAAAAAGATGGAAAAGAAGCTTTTAGATAGACAGGCTGAACAGGAATTAAAGCAAAAAGAAAATAAATCAGATAAATAAGAGGTTTTTTTAAATGAGTAATGAGATATATCTGGACAACAGTGCTACTACCAGGCCTTATGATGAAGTTGTTCAGTATTTGGCGGAGGTAAACAGGGATTTTTACGGAAATCCATCTTCTCTTCACACTAAAGGTATTGAAGCGGAGAAGCTTTTGAAGAAGGCCAGAACCCAAATTGCAAGTATTTTAAAGGCAGATGCCAAGGAGATTTTCTTTACGTCAGGGGGAACAGAATCAAATAATATGGCTATTCTGGGCTATTTGCGTGCAAATCCCAGAGCCGGTAAACATATAATTACCAGTGAGATAGAGCACCCGTCGGTACTTGAGGTATTCAAGCAGCTATCGTTGGAAGGCTATCGTGTAGATTTTATTCCTGTTGATTCAAAAGGAATAATAAAGCTTGATATGCTGAGGAAAGCAGCCGATAAGGAAACTGCCCTGCTCAGCTTCATGTACACAAACAATGAAGTAGGTTCAAATCAGCCGATAACTGAGATTGCCAAAATCAGAAAAGAGTTGTGCCCCTCCGGAATACTTCATATCGATGCAGTACAAGCCTTTGGAAAAACGGATATTGTACCCTCTTACATGAATATCGACCTTATGTCGGTAAGCTCACATAAAATACATGGGCCAAAGGGAATTGGAGCGCTTTATATAAAAAAGGGCGTCAGAGTCAAGCCAATTTTGCTGGGAGGCGGACAGGAAACTGCTCTCAGGTCAGGGACTGAAAATGTTCCCGGCATTTGCGGGTTCGGTCTTGCAGCAGAAATTGCTTCAAAAAACATGGATGAAAGTTATAAGAAGGTCAGCGCATTACGACAGAGGCTGGTTGACGGCATAAGGGCGAACATTGCTGCCGCCGCCATAAATTCATCAGATGAAACCCTGCCTTACATTATAAATGTATCCTTCCCGGAGCTGAAAGCAGAAGTATTACTGCATCATCTGGAACAAAGGAATATATTTGTTTCTACAGGTTCAGCCTGCTCTTCTCATAAAAGCAGCATAAGTCATGTACTCAAAGCAATGGGGGTGACACCGAAGGCTATTGATGGTGCAATCCGTTTCAGCTTGTCGGCGTCCAACAGTTACGAAGAAATAGATGAAACAATACGCGCCTTAAAGGAAATTATTCCGGTCATTAGTATAAAGCGCAGAGGGAAAGTCTGGTAGATATTACATAAAATGCCATTGTCGGCTATGGAGGTTTAAATGAAAAAAATCATTTTGGTGCGTTATGGTGAGATTATACTTAAGGGTTTAAATAGACCGGTTTTTGAAGATAAGCTTATTGGAAATATTAAAAGTGCAATTTTAAAATCAGGCGATGTGAGGATTTTCAAGTCCCAGGGAAGAATCTATATAGAACCTCAGATCGATGAATATGATTTTGATTATGTGATTGACAAGGTCACTAAAATATTCGGAGTTGTTTCAGTGAGCCCGGTCTGGAAAATAGATACCGACTATGACAAGATTAAATCAACAGCATTAAGGCTGGCTTCCGAACTGGTTGAGCAGTTTGGTTATAAGACTTTCAAGCTTGAGACCAAAAGGGGTAATAAAAGATTTCCCATGCAGTCACCTGAGATAAGTGCCGACGTTGGAGGACATATACTTGAGAATTTACAGGGCTTGACTGTTGATGTCAGAAATCCGGATTTTGTAATATACCTTGAAGTAAGGGAAAGTTCATATGTATATTCTGAAATTATAAAGGCCCATGGAGGAATGCCCCTGGGATCAAACGGAAAAGCTCTTTTACTGCTATCCGGAGGTATTGACAGCCCTGTGGCAGGTTGGATGATGGGAAAACGCGGAGTGGAAATAGAAGCTGTTCATTTTTACAGTTATCCTTATACCAGCGAAAGGGCCAAGCAAAAAGTAGTGGACCTTGCTCAAATTCTGTCCCAGTATTGCGGCAAGTTCAGGCTGCATGTGGTTCCCTTTACAGAAATACAGCTTGCCATAAATGATAATTGTCCGGAGGAGCAGCTTACCATAATTATGAGACGTATTATGATGAGAATTGCTGAAATCATTGCACGCAAAAATGGTTCAATGGCACTGATTACCGGAGAAAGCATGGGGCAGGTTGCAAGTCAGACCATGCAAAGCCTTTATTGTACCGATGCAGCGGTTGATATGCCTGTATTCCGGCCGCTGATTGGAATGGATAAAGTTGAAGTTGTTGATATGGCAAGAAAAATTGATACTTTTGAGACTTCCATATTGCCTTATGAGGATTGTTGTACAGTTTTTGTGGCAAAGCATCCTCAGACAAAGCCAAAGCTGGAAAAAATAATGCAGTCGGAAGAAGCTGTTGATTTTGAACCATTGATTGAAAAGGCGGTTGCAGAAACAGAAGTAATTGTTTTAAAACCATAATGGCAGATGCATTAATTTTATAAAGACAAGTTCGAGTGCGGTAATGACAATATTTTGGAGGTATTAAATGAGTCACACACTGACGGAAGAAAATATAAAAAAATTACAGGAAGAATTGGAATATAGAATGACTGTAAAAAGAGCGGAAATTGCCCGGGAAAAACTCATAGCTGCAGAGCATGGTGACAGGTCTGAGAACGCAGAGTACAAGGAGGCATGTGAAAGATACACTGCAAATGACAACCGGATTCAGCAGTTGTTGACGATTATTTCTACCGCTACGGTAGTAGATGCCAGCAGTGAAGATAAGTCTGTATTGGGAATTAACAGCAGGGCCAGAATAAGATTTGT
Source organism: Ruminiclostridium hungatei (assembly GCF_002051585.1). GTDB lineage: Bacteria > Bacillota > Clostridia > Acetivibrionales > DSM-1351 > Ruminiclostridium > Ruminiclostridium hungatei. Next base: position 108,470 of record NZ_MZGX01000015.1, read on the forward strand.
TGAGGACGAAGACGAGGATGTCCTGACTTTGGTGACTACCATGGATAGTGATCCTGCCCGAATGCGAATAAGTATAGAATCTGATTTGGGAAAGGCTCTAAATGGTAAAAAAGCGGGAGCTGTAGTTGAGGTAAATGCTATAAGCGGAAGATATTCGGTAGAAATATTAGAAATATTATAAAAATATAGACGTCTTAGCGGGTTAAAGGCCGCAGCAGGAAAATCATTGGTATTTTCTGCTGCGGCCTTTCTATTTTGAACTTTCAAGATTAGAAATATTCCTGACAAATAAATAATATTATAGTAAAGGCGTGCTTGATATGGAATAAACTTATAATCACTTTATTTCATAAAGTCAATAATGGTTGAAACCTTCGTCTTCAAGGCGAATATGTGCTTTCAAGCATCTATTTTAAAGGTTTCCACAGTTTAGGTTTTTACATAAGGACATAATTACATAATGATGTAATTATAATTATTTCCATCTGCCTGAATATTGGAAAGTAGCTGGTATTTATGAGAATAAACAAAAAAAATATAATTGGCGGCGTAAATAATTGCAGGAAGAAAGCAAGACTCTTTATTTCCGCAATATTGATAATTACAATGGCGTCAGCCATTGTATATTATTCAGCCGCATGCAGAAAGCTATCCTATGAATATTTTTATGAAGGTGTGTATATAGATGGTGTCAATGTTGCAGGCCTGACAAAAGCCGGAGCCTTTGAAAAGCTTGAGGCAGACTTTAAAAATAATTACAGGCAATCTTCGGTGGAGCTGATTTCTGATAACAGCAGATGGACTTTATCCCTGGACAGTATTAATTTCAGATTCGATTTCCAAAGCTCCATAGATAATGCATACAGGCTGGGGAGAACCGGCAACTGGGTGCACCGTATCAGTACAATCAGGAGTCTGGCCGAAAAACCCGTAAACTTTGTTGTGACCGCTCAGTATGATAAGGCCAGGCTTTATAGTATCCTGTCAAAGATCAAAAAGCAGATTGATTTTTCAGGTTCCAACTCCACATATGAATATAATTATGGTAAAATAGTATATACCAAAGATATAAATGGCACAAAAATGGACATTGAAACAAACACAAGGCTTATAGAAGCAAAGCTGCTAAACAGAGATTTTAGTGATATATGCCTGGATGTAGAGGTAATCAGGCCAATGATTGCGGTGGGGGATGTAAAGGAGTTGAAAGATGTCCTGAGTGTTTTTACCACCAGGTTCAACTCAAATAATTACAGCAGGGCCCATAACATTGAACTGGCAGGCAATAGAATCAACAATTATCTTCTGCTTCCGGGAGAAGAGTTTTCCATGGATTGCGCGCTTGGGCCCAGAACATCTTCCAACGGCTATATGCAGGCGCCCATAATTATGAGGAGCCAGTTTGTTGCAGGAACGGGAGGAGGCGTATGCCAGGTAGCCACTACCTTGTATAATGCGGTTTTATTGTCATGTTTGGAGGTTACCAAAAGGGTACATCATTCAATTCCACTGGGGTATGTTCCCCCGGGACAGGATGCTACGATATCAGAAGGTTATATAGACTTGAAATTCAAGAACAATAGGGATTATACTATTTGTATCGTATCAGAAGTGAAAGATGGTACCGTTACGGTGAAAATAATCGGCAGAAAAAGAGCCGGCGAAACCGTAAATACCGTATTAAGGCCTGTGGTCATGGAGGAATATGCTCCTCCGGAACCGGAATATGTTGTTGACAGCAGCCTGGCTGACCAGCAGGTACGGATAAGAGTTAAAGAGAGAAAGGGTTTAAAAGTTATATTATATAGAGACAGCTACAACGTACAGGGTGCCTTGACAAACAGCGAAATAATAAGCGAGGATATATATAAGCCTGTACGGGGACAGCTTGCTGTCAATAGAAAAACATTTGATTCCCTAAGGAGTAACTAATGCTAATACTATATTGATAAGGATTGATAAATATACTAAACTATCAGGGGTATGGGTCATGAATGATTTACTTTATAACAAAAAGGTGATGTGTCCTGTCTGCAACAGAGAAATAGAAGTAACCAAGGTAAAAACAAAAGGCTGCAAGGTGAAATCAAGAGATACGGATATGTGCGTGCATTACGAGGATTTGAACGTACTGTTTTATGATGTCTGGGTCTGTGAAAATTGTGGGTATGCGGCTTTACAGGACAAGTTCGAGGGAATTTTCACAAGAGATATTGCAGCAATAAAGAGTAATATTTCACAAAATTGGGTAGTGAGAAGCTTCAAAGGCGAAAGAGAAGTTGATAAGGCCATTGAGGCCTTTAAGCTGGCGCTGCTCACACTGAAGGTCAGAAATGCCAAAGCCAGCGAGGTTGCCAAGGTTTGCCTCAGGATTGCCTGGCTTTACAGAGATAAGAACGATATAAAAAGGGAGACGGAATTCCTGAACTTTGCTCTGAATTCATATAATGAAGCGTACCTGAAGGAAAGATTTCCTTTGGACAAGCTTGACGAATTTACCTGTATGTACATAATAGCTGAATTGTTCAGAAGGGTTGGAAAGCTGGAGGACGCTATTCAGTGGTTCAGCAGAATAGTTTCGTCTGCAGAAGCAAGAAGAAATCCAAAATTAATAGATATGGCACGTGATCAGTACCAGTTGGCCAAAGACCAGCTTGCTGAGGCAAATGCTTAAAGGAGACATGTTTCAATAATGGAGGCTGGCAAAGTACCCAATGAAATTCTAGATAAAATTGTTCTTAGTAAAATAAATAGATTCAGAAAAGATATTATACTCAGGCCCGGAATTGGAGAAGATTGTGCTGCAATAGACTTTGACAGCTACGCCTGTGTACTTTCTACCGACCCGATTACAGGAGCTGCAAAGGATGTGGGACAACTGGCTGTCCATATTTCCTGCAATGACATTGCATCCTGCGGAGTAGAACCTTTAGGACTTATGGTTACTGTTTTATGTCCTGTGGGCACAACTGAAGACGAGTTGGGCAAGGTAATGGAGCAAATGTCTGTGACGGCGGCCGAGTTAAATGTTGAAATTATTGGAGGACATACTGAGGTAACAGCGGCGGTAAACAAAATAGTCATTTCCACTACCTGTATCGGCAAGGCTCTCAGGAACAGGGTTATTTCCACCAGAGGCGCCAGACCGGGAGACAGTGTCATAATGACCAAGAGCGCGGGACTTGAAGGAACGGCCATTATTGCAAGGGATTTTGAGCATAAGCTGTCAGGCAAACTGACAAAGGCTCAGTTGAAAAAAGCGGGAGATTTGCTCAACTCTATAAGCGTTGTGCGTGAAGGTGTGATAGCCGGAGAGTTTGGTGCTTCTGCCATGCATGACATAACAGAAGGCGGTGTTTTGGGAGCGGCCTGGGAGATGGCAGAGGCTTCTGAAACCGGAATAGTGATTAATAAGGACAAGATTCCCGTTGAGGATGTAACTGCAGCAATATGTGATGCTCTGGGCCTGGATGCACTCAAACTGATATCCTCCGGCTGTATGCTGATAACCTGTGAAAAGGGGGAGGAGCTGTGCAGCCTGCTGGAAAAGAATAATATCAGGGCAACGGTTATAGGCCTGATAACAGCGGACAAAAAAGAAAGAATACTGGCAAGTGAAACCGGGGGTATTGCTGCTGAAATCCTGCCGCCCGGTGCGGACGAACTATATAGGGTGATTTGAGTCATACAGAATACTCAGGGCAACAACGGGTATTCTGTTTTGCATATTTATGTAGTTTTTTAAAACTTTTGCACATTTAATGTATATTCAATTGACATACCTCAGTGAATTTTATTATAATTTTATTAGGGAGTCTTCCCAGGGAAAACAAATATGTTTACCTCAAAGACTTTATGGAATAAATAACTAATTTGTCAATATAGATTTGACAGGAGCGGAGGAAGATTTTGTACAATATTGATACAGTAAAAAAGATTGATCCTCAGGTGGCTGAGGCCATAGAGCTGGAAGTGGGCAGGCAGAGAAACAAAATTGAGCTGATAGCCTCTGAAAACTTTGTAAGTGATGCGGTAATGGAAGCACTTGGAACACCCTTGACAAACAAATATGCTGAAGGCTATCCCGGCAAAAGATATTACGGAGGCTGCGAGCATGTTGACATAATTGAACAACTGGCCATAGACAGAGCCAAGGAAATTTTTGGTGCGGAACATGCCAATGTACAGCCGCACTCAGGCGCACAGGCGAACTCAGCGGTGTATTTTGCTTTTCTGAATCCGGGAGATACCATATTGGGAATGAACCTGGCGCATGGAGGACATTTAAGCCATGGCAGCCCGGTTAATATATCCGGAAAATATTACAAGGTAGTACCCTACGGCGTAAGAGAAGACAATTGCTATATTGATTACGAAGAACTGAGAAGCATTGCCAAAGCCAATACACCAAAGATTATTGTTGCGGGCGCAAGTGCATATCCAAGAATTTTGGATTTTAAGGCCTTCAGAGAGATAGCGGATGAAGTTGGAGCCTTGTTAATGGTAGACATGGCCCATATAGCCGGTCTTGTCGCTGCTGGTGTTCACCCCAGCCCTGTACCGTATGCTGATATAGTAACAACTACTACACATAAGACCCTCAGAGGACCAAGAGGCGGTATGATTCTCTGCAGGCAGGAATATGCCAAGAAGATTGACAGCGCCGTATTCCCGGGCAACCAGGGCGGTCCGCTGATGCATGTTATAGCTGCAAAGGCCGTAAGCTTCAAGGAAGTTCTTTCAGAGGATTTCAAAGTATACCAGAAAAATATAGTAAAGAATGCCAAGGCTTTATCAGAAGCACTTATAGGCAAAGGTTTCAAGCTTGTTTCAGACGGTACGGACAATCACTTGATGCTTGTTAACCTCACAAACATGAATATAACAGGAAAAGAGGCTCAGCATAAGCTGGATGAAGTTTGTATCACCTGCAACAAAAACGGAATTCCTTTTGACACTCAGAGCCCGTTCATCACAAGTGGTATCAGGCTTGGAACTCCGGCTGTCACAGCCAGAGGCATGAATGAGGAGGACATGAAGGAAATTGCAGAGCTTATCCACATGACAATTACTGATTTTGACAACTCTCAAGACAGTATTCGCTCAAGGGTGCAGGTGCTATGTGATAAGTACCCGTTGTATGCCAGATAATTCAAGCTTAAATTAATACAAACCCGGATAACTTAAGGATATTTAAAGGATATTCTTAAGTTATTCTTTAATTATGGAACAGATTTTCTTACCTGTATGGCATAGAAACAGCGGTGAGATATTTATTTTCATTTTGAAACGGAGATAGAATATGGATATAAAATTAGGATTTATAGGAACTGGCAATATGGGTTCGGCCCTTGTTAAAAGTCTTGTTAAGGCTGATTTTTTGCCTGCGGCAAAGATTTTTATGTTTGATGTGGATAAAAAGAAACTGGAACAATTGAGCAGTGAAACCGGTGTCGTACCTGTGGCTTCGGCTGAAGAACTGGTTGCGGCGGCAGACATTATCGTACTTGCAGTTAAGCCAAACATTCTGAAAAGCGTACTGGAGGGAGTGAAACCTGTAATTGATGACAAGAAGGTCATTGTCTCATTTGCAGTAGGTATTCCTATAAGTTTTTATGAGGACATCCTGGGAACTGACAAGAAAATAGTGCGCTCCATGCCAAATACTCCTGCTATGGTAGGAGAAGGCATGACCCTTATATGTCAGAACAGCAACGTGACCGAGCTGGAATTTGCCATAGTAAGGCAGATGTTTGACTGTGCAGGCAAATGTGAATTTCTGCCTGAAAAGCTTATGAGTGAGGTAACTGCGCTCACCGGCAGCAGCCCGGCATATGTATTTATGTTCATAGAAGCCATGGCTGATGCAGCCGTCCTGTCAGGAATACCGAGGGACATGTCTTACAGGCTGGCAGCACAGGCAGTACTGGGTTCTGCAAAGATGGTGCTGGAAACAGGCCTGCACCCTGGAGTGCTGAAGGATCAGGTTTGCTCTCCGGGAGGAACTACCATAGAAGCTGTAAGCACTCTTGAAAAAAACGCCTTCAGATATGCGGTCATGGAGGCAATGGACCAATGTACAAAAAAAGCCAGACAGATAGGAGAAGCTTTTAACAGGAAATAAAAAACAAGAAATAGAGTCAAAAAGCGGTAGCTACAAAACATAGAATTAAATGCATCAACGTATTACACTTCAATATAAACTTGTCTTGAAAGGTTTACGGTAAGATTGAGAGTATGAAGTTTTTTCTGTAAACAGCTTTCTATAATATTAAAATTAGAGGTATGGAGGCCGAAAGATTGGCTTTCATACCTTGTTTGCAATATAAATAAATATTCTTGGCATGTCATTTGTTTTGAAGATATAGAATATTTAAATCTATTTAAATATGGCCTTCTTAGCTCTTCTCTGGCTTGGAAGGTATAATCATTCAGCCATTCTATTCTGAGTTACCCAAGAAAGATTCCATCGCTCAGTTCACTCTGTGGAGTAGAAACCAATTTTTAAAATATTAGTCATTTATTGTAAAATTAGATATATAGTGATAAAATGTGGTAATAAAAGTAAATTTACAGGGTGCTAAATATGCAAATAAGTAGTGAGGATAAAAAGATAATAAAGAGAATTTTGTATCTATTCAGGCCGCATATCAAAAAAGTTGTTGTCATTTTGGCATGTATGCTTTTGTCAGCCGGAATAAGCATGATGATTCCCAGAATGAGCCAGCAGCTTATGGACAAGGGACTATTGGCCCGCAATTATAAGCTGCTTGTTTTTTTTACCCTTGCAACTTTGGCATTACTTTTAATTGATCAGGGTCTGGGCTTTCTTGAAACAAAAAAACGGATATATCTGAATTCCATTATCCCATTCACACTATCTAAAAATGCCTTTAAGCATACCCTTCGGATGAAAGTGCATTTCTTTAACAGCTCAAATGCTTCAGAAATCATGAGTACCATTGGAATGGACGTAAGTAATATAGGAAGAATTTGCGACAGCAGCACCTTTTATATACTGTCCAGCATCTTTAAGATGGTCGGAGGCTTTGTAGGGTTACTGCTGATAGACTGGAAATTAACTATAATGGTAGTGGTAATAGTACCTTTCCGGTACATCCTTGTCAAATACATTGCGAAAAAGCGCAAACAGATATTTGAGGAGTCTATGGAAGCCAATAAGCATTTTGCTACATTTTACGGGGACACCATAGCAGGCATAAAGGAAGTAAAGCTTTGGGGCATGGACAGGATAAAGATAGGCGAATATATAAAAGAACAGCGAAAAATAATTAACGCAAATATAAAAATGGGACTGATAGATAAGCTGAATGAGTTTTCTGAGTCGTTACTGTTTCAATTGATTATAGATTTAATTTACATCGTCGGGGCATACATGGTGTTTCAAAACAGCTTGACCGTAGGGGAACTGTTTGCTTTTATTACCTACAGTTCCTATGTTACCGGCCCGATATCTGCAATACTCAATATTGGCTACAACTTTGTTAATATAATTCCGTCGGCCAAAAGATATTTTGACTTTATGGACAGGGAAGGTGAGCCTTACGGTGGGAATAGGAATAATTCCGCCGTTGGCGTAAAAGACAGTAAAGAGGTTATTGCTTTTAAAGATGTTTCATTTTCATATACCGGTGGAAAGCAGGTGCTGGATAAAATCAGTTTTGAAATTAATAAAGGAGATAAAATTGCAATCGTTGGAGCCAACGGCTCAGGCAAAAGTACTATTATAAATCTTTTGCTGAGATTCTACCAGCCGGATTCAGGAAAAATACTGCTGGATGGGATAGATATAACCACCATTAACTTGAGGGAATATAGAAAAATGATTTCGGTAGTAAGCCAGGATATGCATTTGTTTAATGCCAGCATAAAATATAATATTGCGCTCAATACAAAAATGAAGGAATTATACATTTTAAAAGCTGTTAAAGAATGCGGGGCAAGCAAATTCATTGATAAGCTTCCGGACAAGCTTGACACGGTGGTTGGGAGAAACGGTGCCATGGTGTCAGGAGGAGAGAGACAGAAAATAGCCCTTGCAAGGGCTGTGGTAAGAGAGTCTGAAATACTGATACTTGATGAAGCAACCGCGAATTATGATATTGAATCCGAGGCTGCGGTAAATAAATTTATTGGGGAGCAACTTAATGGAAGGACGGCAATTATTATCAGCCACAAGCCCGATATTTTGAAGTATGTGGATAAGGTGATTATACTTGAAGACGGCAGGATTGTTGATGCGGGAAGGCATGAAGAACTTTGCAGGAGAAGCAATATATACAAAAAGATGATGGAAACCCATGATGCTTTTAAGGACAAGCACGCTATTTAATATGGTATTGATTCCCTGTATTAAAACCTCGAGGGAATAAAAGGGATTCGATATAGAGTTAATGTCAGGGTAGTCGCGAACTTTGGCATTCCAAGGTCAAAATGTAGGGAGGTGAAATAATGAGAAAGTTAGGGAAAAAAGCTCATGAAATGCTTGAGTCTGTTGAAGCATATTGTACATGTTCAAGTGGTTGCAATGTTAGCTGCAGCTGCACTTGTATATGCAATGGAACACAATATTCGGCAATGACTTCATATAATGGCTCAACGAGTACTCAGAGCGCTCGGTCGAAGGATTTGGCAAGTTATCATGTAACGAATGGTACATCAAGTAACAGATAATATTTTTAGAATTATTTGTGATTGACCTGAACCCAGCAAAGGGGTTATCCTTTGCTGGGCTGATTTTAAAAATGTGGGGAGATAAGGCTTAAAGAAATCACTAATACATTTAACTAATACATTTAACTAATACATTTAAAGGAGGTGCCGGGTCCATGTCATTTCTGTCAAGGAAATGCATATTTCCTTGGTGTTCTTGTGTAGAATGCGGGACATGGACATATTTATGCTTGAATCAAAACCGTTTATTTATCCATTCTGTACAGCAGGAGGATGTTATATATATGATGTTAACAAAAATGGAATTATAGGTGTAAGCAAAGAAACCTATAGGTATCTGGCCGGCAAAACAAATAAACTCAATCCCATTGCTGAACATGAAATTAATAAAATGCTTATAAATGGATTTTTATCTCATAAAAAGTTCAAAAATATATTACATCCTTCAAGTAATAGTCTGGAATATATTCTTGACAGTGCTTTGGAAAAAATAACTTTACAGGTAACACAACAATGTAATCTGCGGTGCGAATATTGTATATATTCGGGAGACACCGGAAATTACCAGAACAGAAGCCATCAAAGTAAAAAAATGAGCTTTGAGCTGGCGAGAAAGGGTATTGATTTTTTGATTGCGCATTCTCAGGATTCTAACAGATTAAATGTGGCATTTTATGGCGGAGAGCCACTTTTGGAATTTGAACTTATAAAAAATTGTATAAAATATGCAAAAGAACAAGCAGAAGGTAAAGAAATATCCTTTTCAATAACAACAAATGCAACGCTGCTAAATGAAGAAATTATCAAATATTTATATGAAAATGAAATCATGCTTACCATCAGTCTGGATGGACCGAAGGAAATACATAATAAAAACAGAAAATTTGCCGGCAGCGGCACAGGCTCCTTTGACAAAATAATGGAAAACATGGAGATTCTCAAGGAGAGCTACCCAGACTACTTTAAAAATGTAATGTTCAATGTGGTCATGGATCCGACGGCGGATTATAAATGCATATCCGAATTTTTTGTGGGCTATGACACTGTAAAGGAAGCCCAACAAATGGCAACTATGCCTTCTGCGCAATATTCAGATAAGACTGTGACTATGGACGAAAATTTCAGAGCAGATTATAATTATGAATTCTTCAAAATTTTCTTATATAAACTGGGACGGCTTGAGAAAAAGTATGTAAGTAATTTGAACCTATCGTATTTTGGAAGGTTAAAAAGTACTTATCATGAAAAAAGGACACCTACATCTGGTCTTCATGATTACGGACACCCAGGCGGACCTTGCATACCTGGACAGATGAGACTGTTTATGGACGTAGATGGTGTGTTTTACCCCTGTGAGAGGGTGAGCGAGATATCTGACGCAATGAAAATAGGAACTTTGGAGAGCGGCTTTGATATAGAGAAGTGCATGAAAATACTTAACATAGGTAAAATTACAGAGCAAAGCTGTATAAACTGCTGGGCTTTCAGATATTGCTTCCAATGTGCTGCTTTTGCGGATGACACAAAAAACCTTACTGCTAAAAAAAGATTGCAGCAATGTGAGAGTACAAAAAGAGATATAGAAGAACAATTGAAGGACTACTGTACATTATTGGAGCTGGGATATGACTTTGAAGGTGAGGAAAATCCTTTTATTCAAATTTCAAAAAAAGAATGGGAGGCAAAAGAAAATGATACGGAAAAAAAGACTGCTGGTATATCCCTTTGACAATGATTTTTTAGCTGTAATCAAGCATACTGAGCTTATAAGCGAATATGAGATTACAAAATTAGTCTCGCCCAATGGCTGGGGGTTCGCAGGTAAAGATGCAGGAAGCTCAGGAAAGTGGAAAGAAACAGGGATAAAGGTAGAGGGGAATTTTAAAGAAGCTTTGGGTGCCTGCGAGGCCGTACTCTTTGTTGATTCCCATTTGAAGCTGGATTTTGAAAAAATAGTTTATCCCAAAATGCTGGAAGCTATAACAGGAAAGAAGGATATCCTGTGTGAAATAAAAGTTGAAGATAAAATAAAAAAGGAATTGGCTGAACTTGCTTCAAACAATGGGGTAAGCTGCGATTTCTTAAGTGACAATGAGGTGTGGTCTTCCCCTGCACTCAGTGAAATTTATAATATAAACATACCGGTTATTTTCGTATTGGGAATTTCGGAAAGAGCGAATAAATTTGAAATACAACTGGCTCTCAGAAAAAGGTTGCTTAAGGAAGGCTATAAAGTCAGTCAAGTAGGAACAAAAAAATATTGTGAGCTTTTAGGCTTTCACTCCATGCCGAGCTTCATTTATGGTAACAGCTTATCGGAGCCAGAAAAGATAACCTTGTTCAATCATTATATTAAGAAAATGGAGAAGGAAGAGAAGCCGGATGTGATTATTATCGGGTTACCCGGCGGGACAATGAAATTTAATAACAAGTACACCTGCAATTATGGAATTACTTCCTATGAAATATCTCAGGCTGTTATTCCGGATGCGGCAATTTGCAGTGTCCTGTATGAAGATTATAAACCTGCTTATTTTGAAAACGTTTGTAAATCTTTGCAGTATAAATTAGGCTTTAAGGTGGATTGCTTCAATTTATCAAATTATCAGTTTGACTGGATAAGAACTGAGTCATCCATGCAAATGTGCTTTACGTTGCTGGATTCAAAGGCTGTTATTCAAAAAATTGAAAATTTATCCGGGATGGAAACACCAATCTTTAATATTCTTGAGGAAGATCATTCGGATGAAATGTGCAAATTCATATTGGATAAATTAGGCAGCTATGCAGAAGTATCGGCTTTTTAAGGAGGATAGCGTGAAAGATACATGTGGTAAGTCAAAGTGGATTTCACGCAGCGAAAGCCACTACGTGTCTTTCATTACTATTTGTGTACGCGCTATGCGTGTAGATTGGAGTTTAACATGGAACATATAGAAAATAGGTTGGACGATATATTTAAAAAGAGATTTGGTATAGAGATGAGCCCGATAAAAGAAGCGGTAAGAGATAAAAAACTTTTAGGACAAGAGTTCGGTATGCCTCCCAGAGATTTATTATATCTATTTTTTGATGTAGAAGAAAAATTTTCAATAAAAATCCCCCAGGAAGCTGTTGCCTCCGGTGAATTCAGCACCTATGACGGCATATGTAAAATTATAGATAATGAACTTAGAAATGAATAGACAAGTAAAAATAGTTATTATTGATGATGGGATAAATGAAAAGCTATATAACACAGGGAGTCTGTGGCTGAATTTAGAAGTGACCAGAGACCTTCAAATACGTCAGCGGGAGGATTACTCCCCATATGAGCCCAGTCACGGTACCGCCTGCGGGGCAATTATCAAGAAATACAGTACTGATGCTGAATTGGGCAGTATAAAAGTGCTGAATGAGACCGGGCGCGGAGTCAGGGATCAGCTTATTACAGCCCTATGCTGGTGTACGGACAATGATATAAAGCTTATAAATTTAAGCCTTGGCACAATCGACTTCAGAGATTATGAAGCGGTGCGCAAGGCTGTAAATTATGCTGTCAGTAAAGGAGTCATCATTATAGCAGCGTGTAATAATGGGAACTTATTTACTCAACCGGCCTCTCTATCGGATGTTATCGGAGTAAAATGTGATATGGATGGCAAATTGAAGGAAGGGCAGTACAGATACAATTGTTATCCCCTGGATGGAATTGACATAACAGCTTGTGCATCCCATTTCCTCGTGAAATATGATGACACAGGGAAAAAAACAGCTCCATGCAACAGTTTTGCAGCGCCTATGATAACTGCAGAAGCCTGTAATATTTTGCAGCATAATCCATCCATTTCATTTCAAGAAATGAGACGAAAACTTGCTGAGGGGGCGGAAAATGCCCTGCCGGAAAACTGGCATGCAAACATGTACCCAAGGGCTGACTGGATAGAAAACGCAATAGTATTCAATACGAGCTGCTCAAAAAACTCAACGGTGAATATACCTTACAGTGGTGTTGTAAAAAGCGTAATAGATATTAGATGTAGCAAAAGCGAAGAAGGTATGGGAAAAGTTCTTGAATACTTAAAGAAAAGCAAGGCTATTCTGAATGGAATTGATACGGTTATAGCCAATTTGGCCCATTCTACCTGTGCAGCAAATGACACAAGCCTGCTGGATTTAGTCTGTTTCCTTGAGAGTATGGATAAGAACCTGGTCTGCTTGGATGACAATTGGCCCTATCAAAATATTTTCTACGATGATAGTAGAGAAAGAATAAAAGTATTTCATCCGTCAGTCTATGCAAATGTTACGAGTGGTGAAAAAACGTATATTGATGTACCCGTGATAGCCATCTGTGATTTCAGCGGTACTGAATTCCTTAATAGTATAGGAAGACTGAAGGATATTTTTCGTGAAAACGGTTATAACGCTATTGCAGTGTCGGATACATGTAAAGGAATTGCAGCGGGAATCGAGTATTTGCCCTGCATGGGAAATGCATTATGGGACGAGTCGGTGCATATTTCCCTGGAACACCTGAACAGGATATATGACCCTGATATAATTCTTTTGGGTATTGATGCTTTAAATAGGGAGATTGATTATTTAAAAGCACTGGAAAACAAGTATGAAGTAGATATTAAGATTTGTATTCCAAAAGAAAAAAATCACTGCGTACATGATATTAATAATCTCGGTACAAGAAGTAAAAATATGCTGGTTCTCACAGGAGATGGGCAAGAGAGTTGTGAGAAAATAATAAACATCTCTGATGAATTCCATGTAGAGATGCTATATAAATATATTGTTGAGTTGTTTGATAAAAATAGTAAGCTTAGCGGAGAATAAAACATTTAAGGCACGGTTTGGATTTACCTATTTTTCTTTTATAGCTGCAATTTCAGCCGTACCAAACTCCGCCAGGGGATTTTTACTTACAGCGTCCCGGAGCTGCTGCTGATCCAGATGTGTATAAATCTCAGTGGTTGCAATGCTCTGATGTCCAAGCAGCTCCTGCAGTGCTCTTATATCCACATTTCCGTATTTATACATCAAGGTAGCGGCGGTATGCCTGAGCTTATGTGTGGAGTAGCGCTGCGGGTCAAGTCCTGCCTCGCTTATGTACTTCTTAACTATTTTCTGAACGCTTTCCTTGCTGATTCTCCGCTTGTGCCCGCTTATGAACAAAGCATTCCTATCCTTGATGCCATTGGACGGTCTTATTTTTATATAAGCCTCAAGGACTTGAACACATGCCTTGTTGAGAGGGATGCTGCGTTCCTTGTCCCCTTTACCTATGACGGTCAGGGTATTATTCTTTATGTTATTCAAGTTTATGCCTACAAGTTCTGAAAGACGTATCCCGCAATTAAGAAAGATAGTCAGAATTGCCAAGTCTCTTACGGAATTTGGTCCCTCACTGACTGAAACAGATGTCAGCAGCTTTTTGCTTTCTTCAACATTTAAATATCTGGGCAGCCGCTTGAGGATTTTGGGAGATTCCAGTTCATTTGCCGGGTTAAAGTCCAGCAGCTTGGCTTTGGTTGCAAGATAGTTGAAAAAGGTCTTCAGGCTGGCTACCTTCCTTGCACGGGCATGAGAAGTATTGTCCCGGTTATTGCTGACAAAGGACATATAAGAATACAGATCGCTCAGGACAACAGTTTTGAGCAGTGCTATATCAACATCGGTTATGGGAATGTCATCAAATTCCATATTTTTATCGGCCAGATTCCTATGCAGCTTCAAAAAGCGGAAGAAAACCCTTAAATCATAAAAATACACTTGAACGGTATTTACGGATTTTCCCTTTATTGTCTGCAGATAGTTTAAAAAGTCTCTTAAAACCTCAGGCATTTCATAATCTGATATATTTTTCATTGGTAACCTCATAGTTATGATAGAATAAATTATTTTTGGGTATTATAATAATATGCATACTCTGACTAAAAAACCAAATATTTCTAAATATGTAAAAATTACTATTGATTTCCAGTAATTATATTGTTATTATGTTATAGGTTCAAATAAATTGGTAGAAATTATAGTAGTGTGCATTTTCTATAACAATAATTATAGCATCATTTTCCACATAAAATAAGGGCTTACTTTTTTTCATTCTTCATACAAACTTCACAATTAGGTGATATAATTAAAATAGTTTTATAAATTGGGTTTAGAAAGGGATTTTGATGAGGGAGCTAGATAAATTAAAAATAAAATTAAAAATTAATAAATTACGGCAGGAGATAAATCAAAAAATTGCCGAGGGAGACGATCTCAATGACAACGAGATACTATCACTCAGTGAACGGCTGGATATACTTATAAACCAATGGTATAAGTATGATAATCTCCAAAGATGAGCAAGTTCCGGAAGTTCAGCAATCATCTTCCTCCATGTTTTTACATGGAAGCTCATAGTCTGCAAAAAAATTATCATTAAATTTTTCAATAGGCTCCGGGCCTCTCATTATATGTCTTTCAATCTGAAGTACACCATCAGGATCTGCTTTTACTCTCCAGTCAACCATCATTATTTGTTCCCCCACAATTTCAATTCCTGTAATCCCCTTTGAATGAATACAGCAGCCTGTGTTAAAATATGGCAGCTCCTGGCTCTTCGGAAATTTCTGCCGGTGTGTATGGCCGCAAATAAGCATTCTCTTGTGCTTTAAAATCCATTTTTTATATGTCCTTTCAATTTTATGCCTTTTAAAATGATTCCTGGCAGGACTGGAGGGGTTTTGGAAGCCCACCACATGCATGAATCTCCAAAAGTATCTCAGTAAAAACATATTGATAACCCATAGCTGATCGTTCATAAGATCACCCTGATGCCCATGAACTATGAGAATCTCCTGACCGCTGGACCTGTTTTTCAACACCAGGGCTTCAATAGGCTTAAGCCCCACAAACAGGTCATGTATATCCTGGGTATAGTCATCATAGAACTTATAAAAATTCTTTTTTACATAGTCCTTATTTTTTAAATAAATATTATGGTTTCCATACAACATAATCATTTTTTTATTATCATGAAGCTTTTTCAGAACAGAAAAAACATCACTGTGAGCCAGCCTGATGTGCTTGAATTTGGGATATTCCCACAGTTCATCCCCATCACCAACTTCCACATACACATAATCATTCTCAAAATAATACTCCAACGCTCTCAACAGTATATTTTGATTTCTGCTGAATTCATCTGATACACTGTCGTCGCCTCTGTGACAATCGCTGAAAAAAATGTATCTGGAATTATGGTCGAAATACTCAACCTTTGCGTTTTTATAGGCCTTCATCAGTTTTTCATCTGTAAACATCAAGACTCTCCCTAAGATAATTTATATTAGTATAGTTCTAAATGACAGGTTTTATAAATATAATTTCATGTTTACCACTAAATTAAAGTGGTATCTTATAACCTATAATATATTGTGCTTTTTTGGTAATAAATAAACTTTATCAAGAAGAGGTGAATTTGTGAATTATAACATATTGATTGGAGGTGCGGCCGGTCAGGGTATTGATACTATTTCGGCCGTTTTGGAAAAAATTCTGAAAAGACAGGGTTTCCAGGTATTCACAATCAGGGATTACATGTCCAGAGTAAGAGGCGGGCATAATTTCATTCAAATCCGATTCGGCAGTGAGCAGCTTTTCTCACATACTGAGCAGCTTGACGGCATTGTAGCCATGAATGGAGAAACGGTGGAATACCACATTGAAAGGCTGAAGCCCGATGGCTTTGTGATTTGTGACAAGGAGATTCAAAATCCTGATTCCAGGTGCATAGGGCTTCCTCTGAAGCAAGCGGCAGTTGCCGCAGGAAACAGCAGGACAGCAGGAATTGCTGCCGCAGGTTCGGTATTGGAGCTTTTGGGAATTGCCGACACTGAAACTGAGGCGGTACTGGGAGGCTTCTTTAATGAAGAACTGTCGGATCAAAACTTTAAAGCACTTAAAGAAGGCAGAAAGCTTGTTGAAAAGAGAAAGCAGATACAGGCGGCAGCAGAGGATACCAGCATTCTGATAAACGGAAATGAAGCTGTTGCACTGGGAGCTGTTGCAGCAGACTGCAAATTTTACTCTGCCTATCCCATGACTCCCTCAACAAGTATTATGGATTACCTTGCTTCAAAAATGCTGGATGCCGAAATAGTGGTTGAACAGGCCGAGGATGAAATTGCGGCCATAAATATGGCTATCGGTGCATCTTATGCGGGAGTAAGAGCAATGACGGGGACCTCAGGCGGCGGTTTTGCACTTAAGGTCGAAGCCCTGGGACTTTCGGGAATGCTTGAGGTTCCCCTGGTAATAGCTGAGGTTCAGCGTCCGGGACCAACCACGGGACTTCCCACAAGAACAGAGCAAAGCGATTTGAGGTTTGTAATATCAGCCTCCCAGGGTGAGTTTCCGCGTATGGTAATAGCGCTGAGGAATGTTGAGGACGCTTTCTTTCAGACGGTAAGAGCTTTTAACCTGGCTGATAAATATCAATTACCGGTTATTCTTCTCAGCGACCAGTTTTTGTCGGACACCACCGTGACAGTCAAGCCCTTTGATCTGAGCCTTGTTGAAAGGGATAAACACATAGCTGTCCATAACTACCAGGAAGACAAGCCGTATTTGCGGTATGAAGTCACTCCGACCGGTATATCTCCAAGAATCATTCCCGGAAAGAATCCGGGGGTAACAGTACTGGTGGACAGTGATGAACATGATGAGTCGGGCCACATCACAGAATCGGCGGAAGTAAGGGTTCAAATGGTGGATAAAAGGATGCGGAAGCTGGAATTGCTGAAGGAAGAATTGCAGGAGCCGGATTTCTTTGGCAATGAGGACTGTGAAGTATTGCTGCTTGCCTGGGGCTCTGCCTGGGGGCCGGTTAAGGAAGCTGTAGATATGCTGAACAAAGCCGGTGCTAAAGGGAGATATGGAGCTTTGATTTTCGGAGATATCTGGCCTCTGCCTGAAAAACTCATTAGAGAAAAAGCCCGGAATGCTAAAAAAATAATAAATGTTGAACAGAACGCAACCGGCCAGCTTGCCGCAGTAATTGCAGAAGTTACCGGAATATTTTGCCACGACAGTATACTGAAGTACGACGGCAGACCTATGAGTTCACAGTTCATATATGAAAAAGTCAGGGGGAAGGTGTAGCCTATGTGCGATGTAAAGTTTAATGTTTCTGAAACGGCATGGTGTCCCGGCTGTGGAGATTTGAACATAATTGAATGTCTGAAGTCGGCACTGGAGCAAAGCGGAAAACAGCCCCACGAGGTTTTGGTGGTAGGAGGTATAGGTCAGGCGGCCAAAACTGCCCAATACATAAATACAAACGGATTCTGCGGCCTTCACGGAAGATCCCTTCCTCCTGCAGCAGCAGCCAAAATTGTAAATAAGGAGCTTACGGTAGTAGTAAATACCGGTGACGGCGATTCCTACGGAGAAGGTGGAAACCACTTTATACACAACATAAGAAGGAATGTGGATATAACACATTTTGTACATGACAACCAGATATATGGCTTGACAAAAGGTCAGGCTTCTCCTACCACAGGAATAGGGCATATTACAGGTGTACAAACTGCAGGGTCAATGAATGAGCCCTTGAATCCGCTTTTGCTGGCATTGGCTTTGGGAGCTGGTTTTGTGGCAAGAGCTTTCAGCGGAGACAAGGAGCATCTGACGAAGATTATGCTGGAGGCCATCCGTTATAAAGGCTATGCCTTAGTGGATATTCTTCAGCCCTGTGTGAGTTTTAACAAGATCAATACCTTTCAGTGGTACAGTAAACGTGTATATAAGCTGGAGGAGGGCTATGACAATACCGACAGGCTCAAAGCCATGGAAAAGGCCATGGAATGGGGAGAGCGCATTCCTCTTGGAATATTGTACAAAACAGAAAAACAGACCTTTAACGAAAAATTTGATTTCCTGAAAGGGGATAAGCCTCTGGTGGATAGGGAAACATCCCTTGAGAAGGTTAAAGGCTATATAAATGAATTTGTATAAGGCTCAATTCGTATAGAACTCTTAATTGAATCATAAATCAGAATTTAACGGCTCAGCTTGTTATTATACCAAAAAACCTGCACAAGCAGGAAAAGCAGGACAAAAAAGTGCAAAGGCGCTTTATGTCGGCTGAGGTATATAACAGGGTGAGCCGGTTAATTTTACTGATAGTTTTGATAAGATGAGCTGCAGCAATATTTTGAAACTAAAAATTATCCTGCCGGAGATATATTTATAACATATCATAAATATGTAATAACATCATAACGACATGTTATAAATATGCCAATTCTTGCCATAGAGGGTTCCAGTGTTTATAAAAAGGTGATTATGTAGTATTATGGAATAAGCTGCAGTATAGCCGAGAGGTAAAATAAGATAAGGAGGTGCAAAGAAATGGAACTGTAGCTGGAATAGCTGTTTGGTAAATGACTCTGGCAGTTTTTTATCAAAACAGGTATAGCAGTATATAAATTTGCTGAATCCTCAATTTTGAGGTACGGAGGAACCATGAACAGGGGGTTAATCCATATATTTGGTAGGGTTGTCCTATTACCCGAACCCGGCAGCTAACTTCGGAAGCACATATAGGAGGACTAATGACAAAAAGATTTAAAAAGGTTATCGCAGGCTGTCTTTTGATTATGTCACTTTCTTTTATTTCGTCAGTGGCAATGGCAGCTTCGGTACCTGGAAAAACCACGGGGACAGATGTTAAGCTCAGAAAGTCTCCCAGTACATCAGCCGCAATAATTACTAAATTAACTAATGCAAGTGTCACTGTAGTTGACAAGTCGGGAAATTGGTACAAAATCCTTGTTAACAAGAAGACAGGATGGATTTATGGGGATTATGTAAAATTATTGGCAGCTAAAGGAACCATCAATGCCAGCGGTGTTAATTTCAGAAGCGGTCCGGGCACCAGTTCAAAAGTAATTGCCGTTTTAAAGAAGAATACCGGGGTAACAGTACTGGAAACGGCTAAAGATTGGAACAAGGTAAAGATAGGAACAAAAACCGGGTATGTAGCGGCAAAATTTGTGGCCAATACAGCGGTCGCTCCGGCAGTTACAACAACAGTAAAAAAAGCTGTGAACGTCGCTGCTGCAACAGCTTCCACTTCTGCAGCTTCTGTGAAGGTTTCCAGAGCTATTGACGCCAGCGCTTTTTCAGCAGAGGTTGAAAGCGTGCTTTCCTTGGAACAGGAAATAGTTGCCTATGCCAGGGAATTCAACGGTGTCAAATATTTATACGGCGGAGATAACCCTCAAACGGGCTTTGACTGCTCAGGCTTTATAGGATATGTCTATAAAAGGTTCGGAGTAAAGCTGAACAGATCTGCTGAAGGTATGTATTCAAACGGAATAAAAGTGTCCAAGAGTCAATTGAAACCTGGTGATATATTGTTTTTTGATGCCTCCTCAAGAAAGGCATCCGGAAGGATAGATCATGCAGGTATATATTTGGGCGGTGACAGTTTTATTCATGCTTCGTCCTCCAATGGTGAAGTAAGGATACAGAAACTATCAGAATACAGAGGTACTTATATAGGAGCTAAGAGAGTAACTTAAAAATTTTTATAAAAACCGTAAAACCTTTTACACAAACAGGTTTTACGGTTTTTTTCGTCAAATTCTGAAAAATTACATATTCACAAATATGTTAAAATATGTAATAATATATACACTGACTGTTTGTAATTTAATTGTAACAAAATTTTTTAGATTTTTTATAAAAAAAACATTGTTAATTTATAACATCAATGG
>NZ_MZGX01000016.1 GCF_002051585.1 Ruminiclostridium hungatei
GTATACAATTATTACTATATGCTTCCAATTGGAAAAATGATTACACTATATTTAGTATGAATGTAAATTTAATCCAGACATATTGTGTAATACTGGCAGAAAAGTAATCATTCTATCTTTACACAATCCTTCCATTTGGCTAATATGTGATATAAACAGATGTAAATTTTGTTATTTTAGTTGACACTCAAATGCATAAATTTATAATATAATGATATCAACAAACTTCCATTTGAAAATTTGAAGCTTTTGGAGGGTCTATGAGTTTTTGGGATAAATATCAAAGTTCCATAAAAAAGGTTTTATTGATAATAATAATTTTTACAGTCATATATGTATCAATTAAATATCTGCTGCCCTTTTTTGCTCCGTTTGTAATCGCCTTGTTTGTTTCCTATATTAACGAACCTGTCATAAGGCTTCTGGAAAAGATAAAGATACCCAGGAAGGTGGCTGCCTGCATCTCTCTCCTGTTTACCATGTCGGTGCTTGTATTTGTGATAACTCTCGGAATAATAAAAATATATGATGAACTTACTGCTCTTCAGGACAATATCAATACCTATTCAAATGACATATCAGCTCAGTTGAACAGGCTTCTGCTGAAGTTCACCACTTTCTACAATGCCTTGCCGGTGGAAGTTACAGGTACCGTAACAACAAACCTGTCCACTATCTCGTCAAAACTTACTTCACTCATTACAGCAATCATCCAGTATGCAATAGGGACAGTATCGTCCATACCCCGTGTAACTGTGTTTGCCATCGTTACCATACTGGCGACATATTTTATAAGCAGTGACCGCAAATCCATTTCCTCTTTCTTTTACAGACAATTGCCCTTTTCCTGGCGGAAGAGGATGACCGGAATGAAAAAGGATACAATAAAGGCCCTTATAGGCTATTTCAGAGCCATCTTGATACTTATGGGCTTTACCTTCATTGAAGTAAGTATCGGACTGTTTATTCTGGATGTAAAGTATGCCTTTTTATTGGCCTTGCTGGTGGCCCTGTCCGATGCAATCCCCATAGTGGGAACAGGTGTTGTAATGCTTCCCTGGATTCTGTGGAATGTATTTACCGGCAACATGCCTCTTGCCTTTGGTCTTGCAATTATATACATACTGGGAATACTTATAAGGCAGATAATGGAGCCTAAAATCATTGGCAGCCAGATAGGTCTGCATCCCCTGGTAACCTTGTTCGCCATGTACATAGGACTGCAGTTTTTCAGCATACTGGGCATGTTTATAGGGCCC
Source organism: Ruminiclostridium hungatei (assembly GCF_002051585.1). Classification (GTDB taxonomy): domain Bacteria; phylum Bacillota; class Clostridia; order Acetivibrionales; family DSM-1351; genus Ruminiclostridium; species Ruminiclostridium hungatei. Next base: position 1,260 of record NZ_MZGX01000016.1, read on the forward strand.
ATAAGTATGATTATAGTGAAGAACCTTCAGGATGCGGGAGCTCTACGGCTCTGGAACGACTAAGCGTCCCCGGGGCCTGTTTTAAGCCTGCCAAGCACAACCCTGTCGTTGCTGCCCAAGTCCTTTATCACCGTCACGCCATCAAAGCTTTCCTCCATCAGTTTGCTTACGCTTTCACCCTGGTTATAGCCTATTTCCAGCACAAGATACCCGTTCTCTTTTAAAAAACCGGGTGCTGCTGCAACTATTCTCCTGTAAAAACACAGACCATCCGCACCCCCGTCCAGGGCCATAAAAGGTTCATGGTCTCTTACCTGGGCCTGCAGCCCCTGCACTGTGGCTGTCTCAATGTACGGAGGATTGCTGGCTATGATGTCAAACCTTTCCTCCTGCCCTATGGCCTCAAACAGGTCTCCCCAGCGGAATTCCAGACGGTCTTTGACTCCCGCAGCCTCGGAATTCATTTCTGCCACCTCCAGGGCAGCCTGCGACATATCGCTGGCAACCACTCTGGCTGCGGGGCAGTAATATGCTATACTCACCGCAATACACCCCGAGCCCGTGCACATGTCCAAAATCCTCAGAGCTTCGCCACTGTGACTGTCAAGGCTGGCAGCAAGCTCGATACATTTCTCCGCCAGAAGCTCGGTATCCTGCCTTGGAATAAGAACCGCAGGGCTTACCTTAAAGGTCAGGGACATGAATTCAGTCTCACCCAGCAAATACTGCAGAGGGACATTTTGCAGTCTCTTTTGGAGGATAAGCTCCAATCCCTCACATTCAGCCTCCTGAAGCACTCTGTCGTCATGGGAATAGAGATATGCCCTGTCACATTTCAAAACATGGCAAAGCATGACCCCGGCTTCTAAAACCGGGGTCTCATTTCCTGCATTTTTTAAACTTTCTGAGGCATATAGCCAGAACTGTTTTATAGTCTTCATAATCCGATCTTTACTCTTTGTCGTTAAAGTTTATGACTTTCCCCACTCGTCACTCCCAGCCTCGGCAGGAATTACTTCCTTGAAGGCTGCAATTGCCACCTCTATCTGACTGTCGTCAGGCTCTCTTGTGGTAAATGCCTGGAACATCAGTCCAGGAGCGCTGAAAATCCTAAAGAGCCAGTTGTTATGCTTCACGGCAAACTTAATGGCCTCCAGTGCTACTCCGGCTACCACGGGAACAAGTACAATCCTGATAAGTGCGTTAAGAAACACATTATGCCAGCCGGTAAAGGAGAATATCAAAATACTGATTATCATGATGGTAAAGAACAAAGAAGTACCGCATCTGGGATGCTTTGTGGTGTATTTCCTTACATTCTCCACCGTAAGCTCATCATTGTTTTCATAGCAATGAATGGTTTTATGCTCAGCCCCGTGATATTCCCACACTCTTCTCATTTCCTTCAGCAGGGAAACCAGTGCCAGATAGCCAATGAACAAGGCCACTCTTATTGCCCCTTCTATAAGGTTAAGCACAACAACCCCGGAGGATGACTCTCTGTTAATAGGAATGAAATTTGCTATAAAGTTTGGAAGCAATATGAAAAGACCGACACTGAAAAATATGGACAGTATAACTGAAAAATATATGGTAATATCTGCTATCTTGTCACCTAGCTTGTCATCCAGCCATTTTTCAAATTTTGAGGGTTCATACTTATCTCCCTCTCCAAGGTCAACGAATTCTGCCGAATACATAAGGGCCTTTACTCCGATGACCATCTGAGAGAACAGGCTTACAGCCCCCCTTACAATTGGTATCTTTGAGAGCTTTCCCTTGGGTTTCTGAGGCTTCTTATCAATAATTATCTCACCGTCAGGTTTTCTTATGGCCGTGGCCCTGAACTCGGGTCCAATCATCAGTAGGCCTTCCAGCAAAGCCTGTCCGCCAATAGTTGTCTTTTTCATATTAACCTCCCTTGTAATTTAATATAATCACCCTGTATATTAAGATTTCATATATTCCATATTTACCCTATATGGCTCATATTAAAGCAATTATCAGTTCAAGTCAATTACCAAAGTCAATTACAACCGGCTTTCAGCCTATAGTAATTGACTTTTGAGATAATATAAAGATATGTGTTGAATTTTGCTGCTTACAGGTTTTTATTTATAATGATGGATTTAAATTGGTTCGTCTCTATATCTATATATTTGGCAAGAATGGATATCTTATTTTCAAAGTTTAGTGTCTTCCAGTAAAAATCTGCAGTTTCATTTATATCGTCAAATACAGGCACCAAATAAGGTTCCCTGTCAAAGGACGGCAGCGGCTCTCCATCTCCCGCATAGGTGTGAATGCAGTGTCCGTATCCGGGCACCCCTTTTTCATAGCAATAGAACTGTCTCACGCAAAAGTCAGGATTATTGTGCATGGATTTCAATATTGACAGTTTGTAGGTGCATTTTTTATCTTCCAGATCCATCAGGCCTGAGATTCTTGGCGTATAATTGGGTCCATCCGGCTCAAAGGTCCTTGTGTTTAAAGCCTCTTCAAAAGTTCCGGAGCGTTTTACAGCTTCATACACCGTATCTGTCTGATCTCCATTTGATATGATATGCCTGGAGTCATGATGCCTTGCTGCAAAATATATTATCAGGGAAGGATCTTTAACCTTGGAAGCATCCCATGCCTCTGTTTTTATAAAACCATTTTCTTCAACAAATATCCTGTTTCTGCTGTTTTCACTTCTGCCCATTATCCAATATACCTGCACCAGGCTTTTGGCATCCGGACTCATTCCGAGAATTATTCCCCTGCCCGGATAAGGATTATTTTTAAGCAGATCAATATTGGAATCAGCTCTTAATTTTATACCCTGCATTTATATTTCCTCCGTTATTTTCATAAAATATTCCATAGGACGTCAAGTAATTTCAGAATTTTACACATTACTCTTTACTTGGAATATTCTACATCTTAAACGGACAATGTACAACATATTTCAGATATATTTTAAGCAAGTGTGAATTATTGAATTCCTGAATATTACTTCGGATTGCTCCAAATGAGTAAAACAAAAGACCAGGAATTACATCCCAGCCTTTTAATGTTTTCTTATTAAGCGTTATCAACGATACCATATTTCTTTTTGAACTTGTCAACACGTCCACCGGTATCAATAAGTTTCTGTCTTCCAGTAAAGAAAGGATGACACTTTGAACAAATTTCAACGTGAAGGGCTTTTTTCGTAGAACCAGTAGTAAAAGACTCGCCGCAGGCACACTTAACAACTGCTTCCGCGTAATCCGGATGTATTCCTTCTTTCATTATTTTTCACCTTCTTTCAAACAAAATTGAAAAGTCCTCAATCTTTATATATTCAACGTACAAAATGTACTAAGTTGCTTATTAAAGAGGCAAGTGATATTTTAACACAAAAATATACTTACCGCAATACCCTTTTTGATTATTGTCCCCGCAGGACCTCTGCCAATTTTATGAATTTTTATCAAGGAAAGAAATATTGATACTCTTTACAAAGTCATCATTAGTCTTTGTTTGCAGCAGCCTGTTTATCAATATTTCGGTAACCTCGGCAGTGCCCATGTTGCTCATTGCCTTTCTTACCGCATACACACTTTCCAGTTCCTTCTGGCTCAGGAGCAGCTCTTCACGGCGTGTACCCGACTTGTTGATATCAATGGCAGGGAAGATTCTCTTTTCTGAAAGCTTTCTGTCAAGATGAAGCTCCATGTTACCTGTTCCCTTGAATTCTTCAAATATTACATCATCCATTCTGCTTCCTGTTTCAATGAGGGCTGTAGCCATTATAGTCAAGCTTCCGCCATTTTCAATATTTCTGGCAGCTCCGAAGAATCTCTTTGGCTTATGCAAAGCTCCCGGGTCCAAACCTCCTGATAAGGTTCTTCCCGTAGGAGGTATGGTAAGGTTATACGCCCTGGCAAGCCTTGTAATGCTGTCAAGCAGTATTACAACATCCTTCTTCTGCTCAACAAGCCTCTGGGCTCTCTCCAGTACCATCTCGGCAACTTTTATATGGTGTTCCGGCACTTCGTCAAAGGTTGAGTAAATTACCTCTCCTTTTATGGAACGCTGCATATCTGTAACTTCCTCAGGACGCTCATCTATCAAAAGGACAATGAGCTCCACCTCAGGGTAATTTACAGTAATTGCATTGGCTATCTTTTTAAGTAAAATGGTCTTACCGGCTTTGGGAGGTGAAACTATCATTCCTCTCTGACCTTTTCCGATAGGAGCAATTAAATCTATCAATCTGGTGGAAAACTCTCTCGGAGCTGTTTCAAGCGTAATTCTTTGATCCGGATAGATAGGTGTCAGGTATTCAAAAGAAACTCTCTTTGAAGCTACGTCCGGGGTATCTCCATTTATGGATTGAACATAAAGAAGCGCCTGGAACTTTTCGCCTTCCTTTGGTATCCTGCCCTTACCTCTGAGCTTGTCTCCCGTTTTAAGGCCAAATCTCCTTATCTGTGAGGGCGATACATATATATCCTTGGGACCGGACAAATAATTTTCACTTCTCAGAAAGCCATAACCGTCAGGCAATACTTCAAGTACACCTTCAACTGGGTCATCGCTCTCAATTTTCTCTGTGGACTGCTGCCCCTGTGCCTGCGCCGCCTGCTGAGAAGTCTGCACCTGAGTTGTCTGGGCCTGGGAAGGCATGGACTGTGGTGCCGGCTGTACCTGCTGGGCAGGCTGCAAAGTTGTCTGCTGCACGGCCTGGCCATTTATGACAGGTGTTTGTACCTGCTGAGCAGAAAACTGGGTCTGGGTTTGCTGCTGTACCTGAACCTGCTGCAAGGGCTGTCCGTTTTGCTGTCCCGGAACCTGCTGCTGTACATTGGCAGACTGCGGCTTGAGCCTTGGAGGCAACTGGTTGGAAGCCTGTTGTGTCTGAGGTTGTGGTAAAGCCTTCTCGCCATTTGCAGAGACTGCTTGCGGCCTGGCAATTTTGTGAGGTTGTCTTGCCGCGTGCTGCGGTCTTCTTTCAGCTTCTCCGGCTTCTGTCCTTTGTTCAGTTTTGGCTGTTGAATCTTTTTGAGAAATTAGTCTTTTGCTGTTATCTTCTGTTTTATCAGTGCGAATCAACTTTTCCGACAATCTACCCGGTCTTGGTTCTGCTGCTGCTTGATTTTTATTTTCTGCTGCTTCCGAACCGGCTGGCACAGCCTCTTCCGCATCAGTCTCCGGCAACGCATCCTTAAGGGTTTTACTTGGCCTGCCTCTCTTGGATTTCCTAAGTACAGATATTTCAGCCTCATTTGGTTTCTCAGCGGTAACTGCTGTAATCTCACCCGGCTTATCTGGTTCATTATCCTTATGTGACTTGATTTTTTTAGTTTTAGCGGCCTGGGCTGATAAATTTTCCGATATGATTTCTGAATTGCCTATGTTTTCGGTGCTTGTGATATCTGTACTGATTTTGGCGGCTTTACCCTTATTTGCTTTGGGTCTCGCAGCAGCCTCAGCCTCTGTTAAATTATTTGATATGGTCTCAACTTCAGTACCTGATGTACTCTCAGCCTTATTTCCATCATCCTTTTTTATCTGGCTGGAATCATCCATTTGAGCTATTTGAGGATCATTTTTCATATTTGCTTCTTCAGAATTTTTAAGTATATCCAATAATTCATTCTTTTTTAACTTGGATATGTTTTTTACACCCATCATTTTTGCAATATAACGCAAATCTTCTAGTGTTTTTGACTGTAAATCGATCTGATCCATAGTTCACCACCTTATAAAATCATTCTTATTATTGAACATTATATAATAGGAAATTTGATTCGAAAAAATCTTTAGAAAAACCGTTATTTAATTCCTTTTTCTAGAGGAGAATTTTTGAATATTCCACAAAAAGCATTATATCAAATGTGTAAATACATGTCAATCTTAGTGTTATTTTTTCACATTAATGTTATGATTTCCCAGTTACAAGCAGCACAAATATGTTCTTGTCTGAAAGCTTCCCTTCTCTGATACACTTTAAAATATAAACCACAATTATCACAAAATCATCTTTGCCAATAAATCATTGCTTTATACCGGCAGACAATACCGCATATAAGTAAAATTCCCGTTCTATAATATTATGTAAACCTTATCCTTAATGGGCTATTGCTCCAGACCGGTAATAACTACTGACCTATATTCTGTATCATATATCAAATCTACTATTCTATGGTCCGAGCCGGATGTTATTTTCAGCTTCGGTCTCAGGCAGAATTCATGGTTGTTGCTGAGCACCAGCCCTGTTTCACCATTGCTGAGCAGCACGGTTGCCCCCTCCGGAAAAGGATAAATCTTTGAAGAGAATATTTTTACCAGTTTCGGGTCAAACAAGGTTCCGCTGTTTGCCATCACATATTCTATGGCTTCTATTACCGAACAGCCCTTGCGGTATGGCCTGTCAGAGGTTAATGCGTCATACACATCCGCTATACAGATTATTCTTCCGAAAAGAATTATGTCTTCGCCTGCAAGTCCGTTGGGATACCCGGAACCGTCATAATGCTCATGGTGTGATAAAACTGAAATGGTGGTCTTAAGCGATAAACCATTTCCGCTGGACAATACCTTATAGCCTTTCTCACTGTGGGTTTTCATTATCTCATATTCTTCATCGGTGAGGCTTCCGGGCTTATTCACTATTTCAGTTCCGATGAACAGCTTCCCGATGTCATGCAAAAGTGCGGCAGTACCCACTATAAGCATATCCGACCTTTTTAATTTCATGTTAAAGGCTATTGCCAATGCTATAACCGCCACATTGACCGAATGGAAGTATGTATAATTGTCAAACATCTTAAGTTCCAGCAAATTGAGATTTATCTCTCTCCTGGACAGCATTTCATCTACAATATCAGAAAGCATTGATTGCAGGCCGTCAATTTCGCTATGTGGAATTTTACCGCAACTGCTCAAATTAAGTGCGCTATTAAGCTTTTTGGCCAAAGATACCCTTACTTCATTTGAGACAAAATTCTCATGGTATTCCACCCCCTGGGAAAATTCGTCATCTATCAATAATCCCTTATAGCCCAATTGTTCAAGCTTATTTATAGCGGGTGAAGTCAATACCGAATTCGCACTGATTAAAACAACACCTTGTTCGTTAAAGATAGTTTTACCTACCTTCATACCCTCCTGTACGAGATTGATCGCCAAATACCTCACTGATGTCCCCCTAATTTTGATAATCTCAACATCGTTATATTACTTTCAACTATAAAATAACGGTTAGTATTTGCCCTTACTCAACAACCAAACGAAATTAATTATATATTAATTGACATAAGTTTTGAAATAGTGATTTTGTACAAAAATTTGTGCATATGCTAAATTTTATTTCCAGGTTTGCCGATTCTTGTAAATGCCTGGTATACATTCAGCACATTTTAAACAATTGCCATATATCCCAGCTTATTAAAGGTCAATTCAAACCAGACTGCAAGGCTGCAATAGCCTTGAAAGCATGACTCACCCGGAAGGCGAAAGCTTTAAACCGTAATTGAACCTGGCAAAGGCAAAATATTTCTTGATTTCTCTTTATTTTACTATATTTTTATATACTTTACTATATTTTCCATAAAATGCTATAATATTTTAATTGATAATTAAGCTCTGTATATGGCTTTACAACTATTTAAAATATTTAAGAAGGGAGCGGAATATGATCAGTGCTCTGTTATATCAGGCAGGAGAAATATTGAAGAAAGATTTTTATGAGTCCGGCAGCAGTACCTCAAAGGAAAGGTTCGACCTGGTAACGGCAAGTGATATAAATATTGAAGAAGTTCTCATAAGGGGATTGAAAGCCCAATATCCGGATTACTCCATCTTTTCCGAGGAGAGGGGTGAAATAGACAATAAAAGTGAAAAAAAGTGGATAATAGACCCCATTGATGGAACAGCAGATTTCGTGTTCGGCGTTCCGTACTTTTCCATATCACTGTCACTTGAAATCAACGGTGAAATCACAGAGGGCCACGTTTATAACCCCATATCCAATGAGTACTATTTCTCATCGGCAGAAACCGGAAAAGCCTTTCTAAACGGGGAAGTAATCAAGGTATCGGGCACCTGTGCCGTTGAAGAAAGCTTGATTGCCTTTGGCTTTAGTGCGAATTATCCTTACATAAGCGACTATTACAAAAGGTGGAGGCATTTATTTGATAACTGCAAAAAAGGAATGCCTCTCATTTCACCTGCATTGACTCTCTGCAACATCGCACGGGGAAGAATTGATGCTTATTTGGATTCCCGCTGCAGCATGGAAGGGCAGGCTGCTGGAGCATTAATACTACAAAACGCCGGGGGAAAGCTTCTGAATTACGATTTAGGTAAATACGACCACAGGGCTGCGGGTATTATTGCCACCAATGGTAACTTGCCGGTCTTGCTTTAGCAGGACGGAACCGCTCGGCTTCGCTGCGCTTATGACGTCGCCCGCCTTCGCTGCTCTCAGGTGCCGGGCTCGTGCCCTTTCGGGTTCAATTCCTTCTTGCTTTTATCCCCGCCGGGAGGCCAGTGGGGCCTACGGGGAGACTGGTCTCTCCCGTACGGCGCTTCGCGTTTTTTGCATAAAAAACGCCTGCATTTTCCGCAGAAAATGCAAGCGCCGTGGAGCTGGCGGACGGAACCGCTCGGCTTCGCCGCGCTTATGACGTCGCCTGCCTTCGCTGCTCTCAGGTGCCGGGCTCGTGCCCTTTCGGGTTCAATTCCTTCTTGCTTTTATCCCCGCCGGGAGGCCAGTGGGGCCTACGGGGAGACTGGTCTCTCCCGTACGGCGCTTCGCGTTTTTTGCATAAAAAACGCCTGCATTTTCCGCAGAAAATGCAAGCGCCGTGGAGCTGGCGGACGGAATTGAACCCCCGACCTGCTGATTACAAGTCAGCTGCTCTACCTGCTGAGCTACACCAGCATATATATAATATGCACAACTGATTTTACCTATCAGTTCAACAACTGATTTGCTGTTGACTTGAAAAATTATAACATGACCTTGGCTTCCTTGCAAGGGAATTTTTTGGATTTTACAAATTTTTTTGCACATTATATTATATACATCATTTTCCAGATAAATAATAAGCCCTGCAAGACAGTCATTATCAGGAAACAATCTTAAAAAGCTGTAAGGGAAGAGGGGTTATTCCCTTTATATACCAATGATTAGAATATGGTGTCATCCCAATCTAAACCCAAACTTTTGAGCTTAGTCCTGAACCTTTTTAGCATCCTTTTCATTATTTCATGGTGAATTTTCAAAGCCTTTGCCAATGCATTAACTGTTATATCAGGATTTTCATTCATATAAAATAATATGGCTTCCTCACTTTCTGTAAATAACCCAGTGCCTAACTTGCTGTATATGGCATGTAAGTGCATTTTGTGTAATACTCTTTCCATCTCAGATATTGCTCTGGTGTCCTCTGTCTCATCTCTCTCCTGTTCCAATTCATCATATGATTTAACTGCAACATACTCAGGGCTTTCCTCTGTGCCAACATTGGTATAATTTGCATATGTTAATACATGCTTGCTGGATTTACACTTTTTAAGAATATCCTTCAATACACCTTTTATATGGTTGACATCAACTGTCATAAAATGAGTGATTATCACTGATTGCCAGCCCTCCATCAATTAACTGGCATAACCTGAGATTACATTCAGCAATCACATCATCCAATTCTAATTTATAGGTGTAGCCCCATTTGCTTATAAACTTTCCAGCCATAACCCCAGTGACACTTTTGAGAACTTTATATAATTTTTCATAATATCCATCATAATACAGATTATCAATTTGTTCCCTAAAGGCTATCTGTTCAGGGGTCAGCTTGCATGTACTTTCATTGAATTGGATTGCATTACCTCTAAGTCTTGGCACTGTGAAATTTCACCTTCCTAAATGTATTAAATATTTGTCAATAAGTGTGCAATTTTATTTTTTTTGTCTTATATATAGATGTACACCCATTGGGTGAAATATACTACATATGCTATACATGTCACTGGTACAGTGCATAGATAACAGTCCTGAATACTTTTATTATGCTATAAAAAGTATTAGTTATTTGTATGGGCTACTTTCTGGAAGCCTACATCCATAAGTAGAATGGAGATTTTACCTTGTACAACCCCCAATTAGATGTTATGATTTTACTGAAATGGAGGATTTCTATTATGACAGAAAATTATTTGTTTGAAGCAACAATAAAAGATATTACTTTGAAGTTCAAAACTTCAAATGATGTTTTTTCCCCTAAAAGTATAGATAAAGGTACTTTTGCAATGTTATCAGTTGTTGATTTTAAGGAGACAGATAAAGTTTTGGATTTAGGCTGTGGATATGGAGTTGTAGGGATATTAGCAGCAAAAATTATAGGGACAGATAATGTTGTTATGACTGATAAAGACAGTATTGCTGTTGATTTCTCACAGATGAATGCTGCATTAAACAATGTTGAAAATATCAAAATTATTAAAAGTGATGGCTTCAAGAATTTGGATGATAAAGATTTTACCTTGATACTTTCCAATCCACCATATCATACTGATTTTTCAGTTGCAAAAGAGTTTATTGAAAAAGGCTTTAATAGACTTTGTATTGGTGGAAAAATGTATATGGTTACAAAAAGGAAGGACTGGTATAAAAACAAACTTACAGCTATTTTTGGTGGTGTGAGAGTTTGGGAAATTGATGATTACTTTGTGTTTATGTCAATGAAGAAAGATAGTTCATATGCAAATTCTAAAAAGATTAAAAAGTAAGCTTCCTACTGCACCCATGAAAAGTTCAAAAATATCAAAAAAATCTGGATTGAGTCTCTCATCCCAATCACTGGTTCTTGTGGAAGGCTACCCCATATTGGTAATATGGCTCTCTGCTGTCATTGTGCAGCAAGATAGGAAGGGATTAGTAATGCCAACAATTCCAGCACACTTCTCCCTATACATCAAACCTCTTCTGGCATATTAATCTTGAAATGGGGGATATGGAGTGTACCCTATTGTTGGTTGCTAAATGGCATAGAAAAAAGCTGGAAGTGGTTTGTTACACTCTCAGCCCAACCTTCTATCTTGAACAGTAAAATCAATAAATCAGTTGTTCTAATCTTGTATTTCTGAAGCCAATTACTCTGTAAGCCTTGGTATTACTGCTTCTTAAATAGCAACTGATTAATAGTCAGTTGGATTTTACCCAATATATTTACCTCTTTGCTGCCATAGTTATTCTTTCCTGCTTTGTTGTTATATTTTCCAGCAGGTTAAATTGTTCTGTGCCTTTGAGGTCAGCCCCAAACACTTGGGCATAATGCTGGCTCATTGCTATGCTCTGATGTCCCAAAATCCTTTGAAGCCTCAGTATATCTCCACCCTGCATTATGAAATGTTTGGCAAAGGTAAATCTGAATAAGTGAACACCCTTTTTATTAATCCCTCTGGAGAGGTTATATTCTTCAATGTTGTGGTAGAGGCTGGTTTCCAGCAATCTGGAGTTAGTTTCACTTGGGAATAAATAATCCTGTGGTGTACCTTGCCTTACCTTCAAATAAGCCTTTATTACCTGTGATAGACTATCCCCCATAGGCAATACCTGAGCTTTTCTGTTCTTGGTAGTAGTAAGAGTGATAAGCCTGTTCTCAAAGTCAATGTCCTGTATCTTGACATTTACCAGACTTCTTGCCCTGCATCCAACACCTACCAGAAAATTAATTGCAGCCCATGTCCTGAACATAGGGAATGATACCTTTTTCATGTCTGGCTTTCTCAACAATATTGATAATTCTGTGTCTGTGTAGGTGTCCTTTAGCTCAGTCTCAACCTTTAATAAGCCCACCTTGACAGGCTGCATATATCCTTCCCCAACAAAATAGTTGAATATGGCTCTTAAATGCCTTAAAGCTGTGTTGATACTCTCAGGCTTGATACAGGCTTGCAAATGCCTTATATAGGCTGTGAGAGTGTCCTGAGTGATTTCCTGCACTGTATCACCAGTAAACCACCTGATAAACTGTGTCCATTGGAAATTGTAATTCCTTATTGTAGCAGGAGACAAGTTCTTTCCCTTGCAGATGGCAACAAATTCCTCAAAGGCTTTGTCTGTTGTTATTACATTGTATTGCAGCATGGATATTTTAGCATTTCCCATAAAATAAATAACCTCCCAGTTCCCCATTTGATTTGAATGTTTTTACATAAAAATCAGTTGGTTTACTGAAAGGTCTATATTATGCTCTATTGCTGGATTTATCAGGTTTATTGGCTGTCCATAATCACTTGAGTGATTACAAGTCAGCTGCTCTACCTGCTGAGCTACACCAGCACAATGGTGGGAACTATAGGGCTCGAACCTATGACCCTCTGCTTGTAAGGCAGATGCTCTCCCAGCTGAGCTAAGCTCCCATTGTGGAAAACCAGCCACATGCCTGTATGCTGAAATTAAGGCATGTATCTTTCTCGCAGGAGTTATTATAGCATAAGTGATTTTAATAAGTCAACACTTTTTGTTTGGCATGAATTGGATAATAGTCCGATAATAGCTCCCACCTAAAATACAAATTATCCCATATGGCTAAAGATTTTTATGTATTTTTGCTGGAAAAATTGTATAATTTAAAATAAGCCGCAGCATATATAATATTTGCGATTTGGTTAAAATAAGGTTACTTGCTGCAGGCTTGACAATTTACTATTTCTATTGGAGGAAAAATGTATGACTATTCCAACACCTCATATTAATGTAAGTGAGAAGGGTATTATAGCCGAAACCGTATTAATGCCCGGAGACCCTCTTCGTGCTAAATTTATAGCAGAAACCTATCTTGATAATCCCGTGGAGTTCAACAATGTCCGAAATATGTTTGGATATACCGGAAGCTATAAAGGGAAAAAAATATCAATTATGGGCTCCGGCATGGGTATGCCGTCTATAGGAATATATTCCTATGAATTAATACATTTCTACGGAGTAAAAAACATAATCAGAATAGGCTCCTGCGGTGCCATTCAGGAAGACATAAAAATACGGGATATCGTTATAGGAATTTCTGCTTCGACAAATTCAAACTATGCATCACAATACGAATTGCCCGGGACATTTGCACCCACCGCCTCCTGGACTCTGGCCAAAAAAGCCATTGACATGGCAGAGAGCAAAGGCATACCCACAAGGGTTGGCAATATCCTCTCTTCCGACATCTTTTACGATGATGATCCGGACACCTGGAGGAAATGGGCGAGGATGGGTGTCCTGGCCATTGAGATGGAGGCTGCCGCACTGTATATGAACGCCGCACGCGCCGGAGCAAATGCCCTGTGTATACTGACTGTTTCGGATTCTTTGGTTTCACACGAGGTTACCACCTCCGAAGAACGTCAAACCTCCTTTACAAACATGATGGAGATAGCGTTGGAGCTTGCCTGACAAATAATGAGGCGAAATTTTCCGTCCGAGGGTTTTAGGTATCTTAAGGCCCGGCATGGAAAATTCCGCCTCATCGTCTTTTTACTCATACCAGCCCATAATGTTTACTTTTCTGTTACAATTATTAATTTATAATTAACAATACTTTAACAATAAATATTACTTTGATATAATCTATTGGTCAATAAAATCAATGGAAGCTGGGAAGAAAAATGAAAAAAATAAACAACGGAATTTTATCCTTATTTGTCGCCGTAATAATCAGTGCCCTTGACATTTTCCTTAAGGGTAATGGATATACTCAGTTTATACTGGCCTTAGCCGCCGCATATGTTGTTTTTAATATGCCCCGCATACCCGATAAGCTTAAGTCCATACCCTATTCAAAACTTGTTTTATTTGCTGCAAATATTATATTGCTGGCTGTTACCTTCAACCACAAGGTCCTGTTGGTAAATATGCTTCTGCTGTCTTATTTGGTGTGGGGCTTTTTAACACCATTTTTTATCAGGCTCAAAGCATTTATACCCGCAACCTTCCTGTTGAGCTTTGTGGCAGTATATGCAGCACCTTTTTTGTATTTCAGCGTTCCGCTCTTTTTGCTTGCCTTTTATCCGGTTTATGCTTTAGGAGCAATAACCTGCCAGAAGAACATAATAAAGACAAAAAAAATATGGTTGTTTGGATTCCTTAACCTGGTGATGTCGGGTTCGCTGCTGTCCCTGTTCATGTACAAGTCCCTTGGGCAAAAAATCCTTGAAAGCATTCTATTTACAAATACCGTAAAACTGGGAACGGTCACAGCAGTGTATCTCCCTTTTATAGCTTTGTTTTTGGCCTGGTTTGCTGCGTCGGCCAATATACTTTTTCAAATGCTTGTTCCAAAATTTGTAAAGGGAAATGCAGCCTTCAATCTGACAGACTATATAAAACCTGTTTTAAATTTTATAGCTTTTTCTGCCATAAGTGCAATAGCTACGTTTTTATGTGAATTTTCCATCCGTCAGTCGGTTAAAGCCACTGCCATTGATATGCTGCATCCTAACATATTGTTTAACTTTCTTGTTTTATGCGGCTTGTATTTACTTTTTATATCCATACTGGGAAAGGGTATATCAAATGTTATTTTAGCCATTGTTACCATTTTTCTGACTGTGGCAAATTTCATAAAGTTCACCTACTTTGATGAGCCTTTCTATCCGTGGGATATGTATATGTTCAAGAACCTGATAGGCATATGCAAGGATTATCTGAGCCTGCCTTTAGTCATAGCTGCGGCAGTGGTAATTGCAGGTCTGCTATATCTCCTTGTCCGGTTCAGAAAAAAAGTTTTCCGTTATCTGAGGCCCAGAATCAATTTTGTTGTGCTGCCGTTTGCCATAATACTGTTTCTGATCAATGCCAACATATTGACCGACTACAAGCTGTCTATCCAGGTTGGAGTCCAGAGGTCCTGGTATATAGGAAAAGCTGAAATCACGGCAAATGGTATGTTCGCCCAAAATTATTATTATCTTACGGATTTGGAAAAGTATCTGAATCCTAAGCCGGAGGGCTACAGCGAAGATACCATGCAGGCCATTTCCGAGAAATATCCCGTTTCAGGAAGTGACTCCGTTCCCGTATCCTCAGTCAATACCAATTCCGGTTCTGTGGAAAAGCCAAATGTTATAGCTATTATGAGTGAGAGCTACTGGGATTTGACAAGATTAAACGGAATAGAATTCAGCAAGGATGTTGCAGAAAATGTCCACAAATACCAAAAGGGAATGCTGGCCCCTCCCGCAATCGGCGGAGGAACTGCCAACACGGAATTTGAAGCTTTGACGGGCATGTCCTTGTATTTTATGAGCCCAGGTATCATTGCATACAATGCTTATTTAAGGACTGAGACGCCAAGTATAGCATCAGTTTTCAAAGATAACGGCTATAGCACCACCGCCATTCATCCCAACGGAGGCTGGTTCTATAACAGGGACAAGGTTTATAACTATTTTGGCTTTGAACAATTTCATGATGTGAAGAGCTTTAACATGATTACTGAGACCAAAGGACCTCATATTTCCGACTATGCTTTAGTGGATAAAATATTGGACACCTTGAACTCCTCCGAAAAGCCCGCATTTATTTTTGCGGTTTCAATGGAAAACCATGACCCTTTTGACAATAAATATAGCAGCTTTGATGTATCTGTAGAATCAGACCAGTTGAATGCTTCTCAGAAAAACATTGTAACCGGCTATGCACAGGGACTTTACGACGCTGACCAGTCTCTTGGCAAGCTTATCGAGGAGTTAAAAAAGAGCAGTAAGCCTACCCTGTTGTATTTCTTTGGTGATCATGCTCCCAGACTTGGTTCACTGGATGATTTCTTCAAGGTTTACGACAAGCTTGGCGCGAAAGAGGACTCTGAGCTCAAGCAGGGTATAGGAGAATTAAAATATTATACTACTCCACTTGTTACCTGGTCAAACTACCGTGAAATGAGGACTTTTCCAAAAATCATTTCACCTTCCCATTTATCCTATGAAATGCTGAAGGATGCGGGTGTATCATATCCCAACTATTTTAATATAATGCCAAAGCTGGAGGATAAGTATCCTATTATGCATCTTAAAAACATGGGGCTTGTGGATGAAGAAGATGAATTGGTAAAGGATTACCGGCTGATACAATATGATTTGCTCTTTGGAAACAAGTATCTCAAAGATACTGTAAACCAGAACTGAAAATAAAAAATAATATATTATATAGTCTTGAGTTTCAAGCAGCTTGCCGTTTTGTACCGAGTTACAAATCCGTAAGCTGCTTTATTTATCCTCTCAGTTTTTTATAAGCATGGACATTTTTGCAGGTTATGGGTTTTCTCTTATTAGAGGCATACTCATGCATCTTGGACCTCCCCGGCCCCTGGATAGCTCATAAGAATCAAATTCCAACACTGAGATTTTATTTCTGCGCAAAGCTTCATTGGTTATACAGTTTCTGTTGTAACAAACTACCTTTCCTGGAGATACGGCAAGGGTATTGCTTCCGTCCGTCCACTGTTCCCTGCTCGCCGCAATACGGTCTCCGTCGCCGCACCTTATGAGGTTGACTGCAGGCAGCTTCAGGTGCACCTTTAATATTTCGGACAAATCCCTGTGTTCATACTTTATTGAGAGCTGCCTCCCAGCCCCCCTGTTTATGCTGTATACATCCAGAGGCTCTTCAATACCGGGATAGATTGTAAACTGATCGTGGTCCACCATGGTAAATACTGTATCCAGGTGCATATATGCCCTTCTCTTCGGAATATCAAAAGCAAGCACCGTTTCAAAGGGCTCCTCTGACTCCAGCAGCTTTTGCGCCACTCTTTCCACAGCTATGGGACTTGTCCTGTCACTGATGCCTACAGCAACAACCTTGCTTGAAAGCACCAGAATGTCCCCTCCCTCAATGGGATGTGTTTTGTCCCTGTTGTACCACCTGGCCGAATCCTTAAATCTTGGGTGATAATTAAAAATGTATTTTGCAAAAATGGTTTCCCTGTTCCTTGTTTCATTTGCCATTACATTCAGTGAAATTCCCCTTCCTATGCTTGCAAAGGGGTCTCTTTGAAAATACAGGTTTGGGATTGGGTCCAAATAAAAGGGATATGGGTTTTTAATCATATCTCCAAGGCTTTTTTGCCTGACATTCTTTAACTCATCACTTCTGACCCCTGCTATACATTTGCTGATGAGATCTCGCGGCCCCAACGCGCTGAAATATTCCCTCATAGCTTCCCTTAAGCCTTCTGTTGCCAACTTCCCCTCTGTCATAAATTCCATCAGGAATTCGTCTCTTACTCTGGTATCAGACAGAACCTCAGCCATTAAATCTACCAGATATACAACTTCAACTCCCTCTCCCCTAAGTATCCGGGCAAACTGGTCATGCTCCCTGTCAGCCTGCTCCAGATAGACTATCTCGTCAAAAAGCAGTCTCCTCAAGTAGTCTGGAACTATATTTTCCACTTCCCTGCCTGGTCTGTGAAGAAGTACTGTCTTTAGCCTGCCAATTTCACTATATACATGAATACCAGAACTCATCAACATGAAATTCCTCCGGATTGTTGCTTCAGCATTCTTTGAATATGTATCATAGCCTTCCCGCCTGGCTTGTCATTATTCAACCAATTGCATTTATTTTGAAATTAAAACTATTGTAAAAAGCCTCTTTATTGCAAATCATATAACCTTTCAAGAGAAATAAGAAAGCCTGTGGGCATCCACAGGCTTTCTTCAAAATCATTCATCTTAGTACGAATCACTGCGAAGTTTTCTCAGCCGCAACCAGTGACTTGTTTTCCCATTTCCCCTGCTTATACCGTATAATGCTTGCCGCTGCCGTTATTACCCAGGTGAGGCCCGTGGTGGTCCATACGCTCCAAACACCTATTGCGGGAATCATAGCCAATCCCGTTGAAAAGCCCACTCTTCCTATTACCTCCACTATACCGTTAATCATGGAATAGAATGCATCACCCGTTCCATTTAACAGACCCCTTGTGATATAAATCATTCCAAGGGCAAAGTACATCCAACTGGTAATCTTGATTGCCTTTGCTCCGATGTCAATAACAGCGTCCTCCTTCACAAACAGTTCCATAATGGAATGACCGCCCAGTTGAGCTGCCAGCAGCGCAACAACACTAAATGCCACAACTATTAATATACTCTTGTAATATCCTTTTTTTACCCTGTCCAGTTTGCCGGCACCCATGTTCTGTCCTGCAAATGTAGCCATGGCAGCCCCCAGGGAATTAAAGGGCTGCTGTATCAACTGCTCTATTCTGCTGGTGGCAGTATATGCGGCAACAGCCACTTCTCCAAAACCATTAACAACTCTCTGAAGCGCAACCAGTGAAACTGCAATCATAGAGTTTTGCAGCGCCACAGGAACACCGATCTTAATGCATTTCACAATAATGGGCCAGCTTACTTTCATGTGTTCCTTTTTTAACTTGAAGTACGGATTGTTCCTGAGGGCGAAAATAATGCAGCCCAATGCGGCAAGTCCCTGGGATATTACAGTGGCGGCGGCAGTCCCTTCCACACCGAATCCCAGCTTAAGTACAAATAGCAAATCCAATCCAACATTTATTCCACAGGAAACCACCAGAAAAAATAAAGGTGTTTTGGAATCTCCCAGAGCTCTGAGTATGGCCGCTATTGCATTATAGGCGGCCACCGCCGTCATGCCCCCCGCCGATATCCTGAGGAACCGGGCGGATTCATCCAGTATTTCAGGCGGCGTGTTCATTGCCTGCAAAATGGGCCGGGCAAAGGTGGAGGTCAGCACACTCATGATTATCCCGGACACCGCTATAACGTACACTGCATTGGCTATGGCCTTCTTTACATCTTCCTCCCTTTTCGCACCAAAATACTGTGAAATAATTATGCTTATTCCTATGGACAAACCCAGGCAGATAGAAAAAGCCAGAAAGTTCAGGGAACCGGTAGCACCCACTGCAGCCAGTGCATTTGCATCAATGTATCTCCCAACAACAATGGAATTTATAATATTATAAAATTGCTGAAATACATTTCCAATAAGCATGGGAAGGGAAAATTGTATCAGATGCCTGACTTCATTGCCCTCCGTCATATCTTGTACATAATTGATTGACATAGTTTACTCCTCACTTAGTAACATCATAACCTTTATAGCTTTTTATGACATATTTCTTGATAATTCGTCAATGTCATATTCCTATATTATATCAGCGTATTTAAATATTTTCTATATCACATTCTCATAAGGATATAATTAGAAAACCCATTAACAAGAGTAAAATTTGTTAATGGGTTTTATGTAGCATATGTTCCTGTTTTCTTATACTGTGTTATTTCAGTTTTATTGATTTAATTCTGTAGCGGTATACACCGGAAGGTGTATTTACAGAAACAATGTCCCCTTCTTTTTTGCATAGCAAAGCCTTTCCCATAGGTGACAGTATGGTTATGCAATTGCTCTCACTCCGGCTGTTTTCAGGTATAATCAGCTTATAGCTATATGTTTCAAGTTCTTCAATGTCCTCAATTTCCACTTCACTGTTCAAGCATACGAAAGGAAAGTAATTGTTTGCTTCATCAGAAAATAATACATTTTTAACAGCAATATCTACCTCACTTATATAACTGTCCATGAGCTGTTCAAACTCTTCCCTTTGCTTGCCTAATTCCGGATAGTACAGGTCTATAATATGTGACCTCCTTTCTTCAAAGTCCACTAGATGGGCAAGCAAATTTTCATAAACCGGCACTGCCATAACAAGCCTTTTTGTCAAAATGATTCCTCCTTTTCACAGTAATTAAATGGTATTTTATTCCAATAAAAAACATATGGCACTCTGCCAAAAGGCAAAGCACCATATGTAACAGGATACCATATCTGTTGTACTATGTCAAAATTGCAATACAGGTACAAGCTCTATCCCCATTTACCCTGGAGAGGCTCTCCTGATATTAAAACAAATAAAAAGTCAGCCAGCTAAACGGATTTTCACCCTTACAAATATTTCATGAAAGGCAGCGACACATATGCAGGCAGGAAAAAGAATCAGGGACAGGATAACCAATATCCTTAACCAATCAACATAATATAATCGTTCTTTGCTCACTTTCACTTTAAACCCCTTGCTATTGTTATTTATGATATGTCTTCAGCTATACCAAATGACACAAATGATATTTGAATATAAATTTTGAATATAAATATAATATATAGCCCTACTTACTTTTTCAGTGAGAATTCATTTATGTTCTCACGGTCTCTATGTACAAAGCCAAAACCCTGCAAATCAGTGAGATTGTAAACAACCGACCATTGTAACTTATCTTTGCCTGCAGGGTCATATACGCCAACCTGTGCAAGTAAATCTGCAGTTTGTTCCCTTGTAAGCTTTCCATTATTTTCTTCAATTACTTTTTGGACAGCGGCATACCTCTCAAATTCAGTATATCCTTCCCCAATATTCAATCCGTTATATGCTATAAAATTAGAGGCGATCTGATAGGCCTTATCTGATTCAACGGCCTGTACTTCTCCATTCCAGTACTCAACAATAACCGATTTTCCACTGGTATCTGCAATCAGATAATGGCACTTTATATCTCCGGAAAAATAGATATTGTATTTTCTCAGCATATCAACCGCCTCGTCAACAGTTGCCGCCTTATCCAATACAAGTCTGATTGCCGTTGTGGTATTTAATGTAACTTTATTTTCATCTGTGCTTATATGTGCTTCAGGAACTGCCAGAAGTGCCATGGCAACACCTTTTTCATTCATGCCGTCAAAGGGCAGGTATGGAGCAGCCAAAGTTAAAAAACTGTTCAACCCGATTGGAGTTGGCAAGTCAGTTTCCGAATACCCTGCAAAAGATAAATTTACAGTGGATACTGAAGCATACCCGTTTTTTGGCTGCGTCCATAGCCGCAATGACGGTGTATATGCAAAATCAAAATTCCTGGCAAAAATGGTATCTCCCTTGTCATTTCCTGCAACAAATGCCGTACAGCCCGCTCCGGTCACATTTATGTCTATGGGCAGTCCTTTAAGCAGTCTTTTTGTGACGAACGCTTCTATATCACGGTCACTTTTCGCACCTGTCTTCAGAAATTCATCAAAGCCATAATCCCCATAGTAAGTCATTTGATACATTGGATAAGCATCAACAACTTTTAATGAAGCCAGACTTCTTATCTCATTTAAAAATAAAATAGAAACCATCAAAATTAAAAATAATATAGTACACAATATGACAATTACTATTTTTTTAGCCTTATTCCCCTTTAACATTCAATCCTCCGCTGGCCATAACTATAAACTTATCTACACTATACATTTTACAACAAATTTGTATTATATTATACAAATTGCAACATAAATGCTTGTATACGGCTATTATCTGCGGATAAAGCTTTTAGCTGCTATTATGAATTAAAGCCATTCGGAAATCAACATCCCATATTCATATGTATCCGCCCAAGTTGGTTGACCCACCTCATTTACTTTAAAGTAAATATTTTGTATTAAGTGCCCCTCACGCCGCATACCTAATTTTTCAAGCAATTTCCATGACGATGTATTAAGAGGATTGCACATTGCAACGATTCGGCGTGCATGGTAATTTTTAAAAGCATGCTCTACCATAGCTTTTGCCGCTTCTATGGCATAGCCTTTCCCATGATAGTCAAAGTTAAAAACATAGCCTAATTCCCATGTGTCAAAATTCTGTTCAGACAGATAGATATTTCCTATTAGCTTTTTTGTATCATTAAGGCACACAGCCCAGAAATCACAATTGTTTGAACGATTTATGGCTTCATTTTTACAACCCTCTTCTGTAAAATATCATAGGGTTCGTATTTTACAACTCGTTCATCTGAGAGATATTCATATAAATCCTTCCAATCGCCGGGTTCAAATTTTCTTATCAATAACCTTTCTGTTTCAATCAAAACCAGCACCCTCCATAAGTGTACAAATAAATATTTTTTCCCGCTCTTACTGCCATTTGTGATAAGCCTTTTTCGTATCACTCAACAGCTAAACCAAAGAGTGTTTGAAATCCGTATAGTTTGCTAGACTAAACGACACCATTTATTGGTATTTATTGCGTATTTTTAACATATGTGAAACAGCTTAATTTCGTATTAGTCTATATTCGGATTAATATTTCAGATTTATATATCCATATGGCTTGTCGCTATATAAGAGAAAGCTGTCTATTGTCTTTTTGGCCTTTTCTGAAAATAAGGTAGCTCTCTTTATTTCTCCATTCAGCTTAACTAACGGATTGATATAACGTTTCTTTGCATCTATATTTACAAAATAGTATCCAACCGGCTTGTCTTCGGAACTATACACTGATTCAAGTTGAGAATAGGCTTTCCAGGCCATCTGAATATGTTTATCCGGGGCATTACTTAATAATGAAATTACTTCACTTTCAGTAAACGTATATAAATCATCTATTGTTAATATACCAATTTTTATACATTCCTTAAGCATATCCCCTAAAAAATTAAGACAAAGTTTGTTTTCGTTTCGCTGAAAAGATTCTCCTATTATACACGACCCTGTAACAAATTTTTCTGCAGATTCAAGATTACAAAATCCCAGTTCGTCTTGACCATCTTCATTTTCAAATATAGCTATATAGTCAAGGATACTTTTTATATCTGATAGCTTCCACTTTCCTTGCCATACCAGCATAGTAGATAATGTATATTCGAGTCTGTCAGCCGAAAGTCTTGGGCTGTCATTGTCAGCTATTGGATACAGATGATAGTCATCTACCATGCAAAGGTCGGTGCAATCACGTGCAAGAAGTTCAGTTATGGCACCCGAACTTTTAATAGTGGCATGTGTTCGCTCCTCTGTGCTTGTTTGCGTTAAAGAATCTCCATTCATAAAATCTACACTATGACTGAAAATCGGTGTTGCTATATCGTGAAAAAGACCAGCAAGAGCTTGCTTTTCATCTCCTGTAAATCGCCATATTAACAAAGCGACTGCTATACTGTGTTCAAAACGCGAATAAAAATATCGGTGATTATAAATTTTATTATAATCAGTACCACAAAAAAGTCCAACTCCCTTTAAACGTAGCATTTCAGGTACGTTTAAATATTCTTGAATAAATGCTGGTATACCATTCGGATAAAGGATATCAAAATACTTAACTATTTCAGGATTAGCCAAAATTATCTCTCCCCTTACGTGTCTTTATTAAGAGTATATAAACAATATTAAATTCATAATTTTCAACATACACCTAGCTCTTTATAGAGATTATAATTTGAATACCTGCATAGAGCTACTACCTATAGCTGTCTTTGACATAGTAATCATTTCTCCTGACAGTGCAAAATTTAAAAGATATGCATTAACTCAGCTACACATTATCCTTATTTGCGAAAGTGTTATTTTTGTTTCATTCCAAAAGCAATCCACCGTCCATCTATATCTTCTAACACAAATTCCATATTATTATAATCTGTCATATGGAGCGGACGAACAATTTTAGCTCCTTTACTTATAAATTCATTTTGCAATGCTTCTTGATCGTCCGTAATAAAATAAGCATCTTCCCCATAACCATAGAGTTCCCTATTCGTGTGGACTTTTTCGCTGTTTGCTGTAGTCAATACTATTTCCACATTATCACGGTAAAGGCATATGTGGGGTTCTTTTACATCTAAATATTTAACAATTCTAAATCCCATAATCTCGTTATAATACTTAGCGGTTTCTTCGATATTCGGTGTAGGAAACACCGCAAGTATTGAATGAAGAATTTTTTCCATACATAATATCTCCTTTTTATGACTCCTAATATAAATAATCTGTAGTTCATAGTTTCAAACATATATGTAGTCCTTTACAGGAATTATAATATAATTCCTGCTTAAAGCTACTACCTATAAGGTTCACATGTGAACCTCATTTGTGATAAGTCTCATTCTTCATTATCTTAAACGCCCTGTATGTCTGCTCCAGAAGAATAAGCCTTGCCAACTGGTGGGGAAAGGTCATTTTTGACAGGCATATCCTGTGGTTGGCAACACTAATCAGGCTTTGGTCCAAGCCTAAAGACCCTCCTATAATAAAAGTTATATGAGAATTCCCCGATAGCATTATACTCTCAAGTTTTGCGGCAAAGCCCTCAGACGTTGTGTGTTGTCCGGCCAGGTCAAGCAGTATTATATAGCTGCCCTCCTTAATCTTTCTGAGTACCCTCTCCCCCTCCCGATGCTTTACCTGTGACTCCTGTGCCGGACTTAGGGAATCCGGGGCATGCTCGTCCTCCACTTCCACAAGCTCTATATCTGCAAATCTGGACAGCCTTTTCACATACTCGGCGATACCCTCCTTCAGATACTTTTCCTTAAGCTTTCCAACCGCAGCAATTGTTATTTTCATATTTACTCTCCGATTTTATCATTTCATGGTTCATTTTGCTTCAGCCCAGGTCTTAAATCCTGCTTCTTTTTTCCTATAAAAAAGGAACCTTAAGAACCGGCCCCATTGGATACTGACAATTATTTATCTCATAAAATGTTAACTCTTCCTGTCCTGTCCCTGCCTGCAACCTCCAGTGATACGTCTCCTCCCACCACAATCTGCTTTTCTGTAAGGGCATTAAGGGTAGTCTGGTATGCAAGCTCGGGGAAATTATTTTCATGGCTTAAATGACCTAGTATAAAATTTCTGCAGCCCCTCTCGGCCAGATATGCAATACACTTTGCCGCCATCTCATTGGATAAGTGGCCGTGATCTCCCATGATTCTTTTCTTTAATGACCAGGGATAAGGTCCAACCTTCAGCATTTCTACATCATGATTTGACTCCAGCAGCAATAAATCATTACCCTCTATATAGGACAGCAGCTCCTTGTTCATGTGGCCAATGTCTGTGGCCGTTGTGATACGCCTGCCCCCTGCAAAAAAATTATAGCCTACCGGCTCAGCGGCATCATGTGGAATTGAAAAAGGACGCACACAAATATCTCCGATTTCAAAGGACTCTCCTGTAGAAAAGCAAACCCTGTTTTCCAGCTTTACCGGGCCAAGCCCATATTCCATGGCATTCCAGGTGCGCTCATTTGCATATATGGGAATATCCTGTTTTCTGGAAATTATTCCTGCGCCTCTGACGTGGTCCACATGCTCATGGGAAATTAATATAGCGCTTAACTCCGCCGGATTTTCTCCAATAGAGCAAAGCGCTTCCAATATCCTCTTTCCGCTTAAACCTGCATCTATAAGAATCTTTGTTCTCTCTGTACCTATAAATAAGGCATTTCCACTACTTCCACTGAACAAACTGCAAAATTTAATCATTAATCTCAGCCTCCATATACCCAACAAACCATAAAAATTATGCTATTGGACACACGTAGAGTGTAATTGCTTAAGTACATTTAATCCTCTGTTGTTATCCTTGTTATGTCTGCTCCAAGCAAATTCAGCTTATGAACAAAATCCTCATAGCCTCTGTCTATATATTTTATATTTGTGATTTCTGTAGTTCCCTTGGCAACCAAGCCCGCCAAAACCATGGCTGCGCCTGCTCTCAAATCGGTGGCCTTCACAGGTGCTCCCGACAGGTGTGCCCCTCCGTCTACCACCGCAATTCTGCCCTCAACCTTTATCCTGGCACCCATTCTTTTAAATTCATCCACATATTGAAATCTTGAATCCCAGACACCTTCGGTTATGGTGCTCACACCCTCCGCCATATTCAGCAGGACGGTTATCTGAGGCTGCAAATCGGTGGGAAATCCAGGATAAGGCAGCGTCATGATATTTACATTCTTTACTTTATTTCCTCCGATAACCCTTATAAAATCTTCGTCTTCCTTAACCGTAACACCCATTTCAATGAGCTTGGCCGTCAAAGATTCCATATGCTTCGGAATTATATTCTTTACAGTCACATCCCCCTTGGAGGCAGCCGCCGCTATCATAAAGGTTCCAGCTTCAATCATGTCCGGAATAATGGTATGGGTTCCTCCGCCCAGCAAGTGGCCAACGCCCCTGATTTTAATGACATCGGTTCCTGCACCTCTTATATTTGCCCCCATGGCGTTTAAAAAGTTGGCAACATCAACAACATGAGGTTCTTTTGCGGCATTTTCTATAACTGTCTGCCCGTCAGCCTTAACAGCCGCCAGCATAAGATTTATAGTCGCACCAACACTGACGACATCTAAATAAATCTGCGCACCTCTTAGCCCGGATGCATCAATCTTAACTATCCCATGTTCGATTTCAACACGGGCACCCATAGCCTCAAACCCTTTTATGTGCTGATCTATAGGTCTGAATCCGAAGTCACAGCCTCCGGGAAGTGAAACTTCAGCCTTTCCAAATCTGGCTATCAAGGCTCCCAATAAATAATATGACGCTCTCATACTTTTTACAAGCTCGTAGGGTGCCTGCCAGCAGTTTACCTCCCGGGTGTCACAAACTACGGTATTGTCGTCTTCCTTTTTTATCTTGGCGCCTAATTTTGTGAGAATATCCAATAAAACCTTTACATCTTTAATATCAGGAACATTTTCTATTCTGCTGATACCATTTATTATTAACGCTGAAGGCAAAACAGCAACTGCAGCATTCTTAGCTCCGCTAATGGTAACTTCTCCGTTCAGGGGACATGGCCCGTTAATTAAGAACTTATCCAAACCCTTTTACACCAACCTTTTGTATAAACTGTAAATGTTTTTGCTAAACATTACACACACGAGAACATTATACCATTTAGTATATAATTATTCCACTAGAAATATCGCAAAAAAAAATTTACCAATTTCCAGATTTCTCATGTCTGTGCAAACGGGCTGCTTTCTATTCCATACTCTCTCCATTGGTAGCATTGAAAAAGTATTCGGTGCCGCTGAAGGTCTTTATTCTCCAGGATAGTCCTTCGTATAAGGTTTTTGTATCCTTGTCCACATTAAAGCCTTTAAACCCCATATCTATGTCGCTGATTTTAATCCCGGGATAATTACTTATCTTTGATATGAGTATCTGGTACACCGGAATTACGTTTATATCCCTGCTGGTAATGTTTACAGGCTTCTTGTATGCGTACTTTATACCCTTCAGGCGGGATTTCTCAATATCAACCTCTATGTAGTTGTCAAATACCGAATATCCGTCGTAAACACCTTTATAAACCGCCCTTGAACCTTCTCCGGAAACCAGGGTATTAAAACTGTCCAGTTGAAACTCGCCAATGGGGATATCCAGCTTTTTGGCCAGTTCCTTTAACTTTGCACCTACTTCATTTTTGCTCTCGGTAAAAACTTTATTGTTCTTTCCGCTATCGCTGTATTCGAAACTGCAATTACTGGGAAATACAAGCCGCTGAGTGTCTTTCTCATAGGTATTGTCATTTATTTTTGTGTAATCCTTTCCCAGGAGTCCGCCCACTATTTTGCTTTTGTCAAGAACGGTTTCCTGGTATTGCAATATGTAATCCTTGCCTGTATACGTGGGTATAAGGCATTCAACAATTATGTCATTTTGTTCCAGTATGCTGCGAGTATTTTTGATTGTCTCCTGAGAGACTTCCCCGCCCTTGATATTACGGTACAAAACTACCCCTAGAACAATATTCAGGGCTATAAACACAAATATTAAAATCAATTTTGCTCTTTTCCAGTCCATAATATCCACCTGTATCCACATAGGATTGTAAGATTATTTCCCTTTTTATTGCCCGTTAAGAGGTATGGAATAGTTTCCTTCACTATTAAAAAGTACAAAGCTTGGATTTATCGAGTAATCTTTCGACCCCTGTACTAAAACATAATATATTCCATAGTTCTGTATGGGCAGATTTGAGTTCTTCAGACTGTCAATGGAGTTGTAAGCCTTATCAACAAACTCCGGAAAATTCCATTTATACTCAATAAGGCTTTTTTCAGCCTGAAGTTTTAAGGCAAGCCATCTGCACTGTATAACTCTTTTTGAGGTAGTCTCGATTGTTATGGAGCTGTCAAAAGGCTGGTCACTGCCCGGAAGTGTGAAATCCTTCAACAACACCGGCAGTTCACCATATTCTCCCCCCTGGGCAATGCTATAATCAAATTTGAAAGTATATGAGTTACTGCTCTCGCTGATAGATGAAAGATACAAATTGATAGCTCCCATATATTTGCTTCTATCCTTGATGTCCATTATAAAACTAACCGCCCGTTGATATGCCTCAAGCACCTTCGGCTTTTCGGTTGAAATCTGGGTTCCTATAAACTTATATTCGGCTACTGAATTATTGTAAAGCCTGTATACGCTGTCGGAGTTCTTGAAGACAATTGAGCCGTACACATCTTCATCAGGCATATAGTCGCTTCTCACCTCTCCGAAAAGTTCCATCTGAACTGCATTATACTCAGCAAGGCTTGATGTATGCCCATCCTGGCTTCCCAGCGGGGTGTAGTCCACTGTTGCATATGCCTCCGTACTGTTTGACGTAAACGGGGCTATCATGTCCTTGGGAAGGGCTGAGTTAATCCCGGTTTCTATTGCAATTTTGTAATTTGAAAAATTAGGCTTGCCATGCAGACTGTTATAAACAGAGTCGAACACTTCCTGATCCAAGGAGTTCTGTCCATGGTCAGTCAGTATATATGTATATATGTTTACCGCATCTCTTATATAAATTACATCATAATAGCTGTTATTCGGATCATCGGGACATATTACGATTTTACTCAGGCCTGGCAGTGTATCAACAGGCTTCTTGATGTTCAATACCCATTTTACAATGTCAATGCTGATTTGAGTTTTAAATTCAAAGTAATAGGATTTATTTGCAAGAATAACACCCCACTTTTCTTCGTCGATGAGCTGCGTCTGAGTGGGTTTCGTTTCAAGAGCCTTTGTAATATATTCCCCGGCATTATCCCATAATGACTTGTATTCTCTGGAACCGTTGGGTACAATATAATGCTCTTCATCATATCCTTTTGAAAGAACTATTTTATATGGAAGCATATAATTCTCTTTCACTTCTTCAAGAGATACCTGGGAAGTTGCTTTTGAGTCGGGAAAAAAGGAAGATAAAAAAGGAAAACTGCCGGATTGACTACTCCACAGAATTCCTATCTGTACGATACAAAGAACTATCAAGAAAACCAATAATGCCGCTTTAAATTTTTCATAATAATATTCCAGTGCTTTTGATTTTTTACTCATAGGTTAATCTTTCTTATCTTTGTCACTGTCTTTACCGGGGTTAGTTATCCACTCTATGGCCTTTTCAAACCAATTGCTCTTTTTCTTCTCTTCCCCCTGGGTAATTGTATATGTCTGAACCTGCTTATCCTTATCATCCTTAACATCTTTTGTATATGCTATAATCTTTATTATATTTTCGCCCCTATACTTGAGCTTTATATCTTTTCCAAACATCTTTCCGCTTCCGACTTTAAAAGTTGAATAACCTTCTGTAGTCTCCAGCGGTTTAAATTCTTCGGTGCTTCTGTCCTTGTACTCAAATGTGATAATAGTTTCGTCATAGACACAAGTTCCAAAAATAGAGAATACGTCTTTAGTAACAACCTCGGCATTGCCTTCAGGTCTTGAGATCTCTACAAACTTACCGGGGGCAGCACCTACGGGTGAAACCACCAATGACATAATCGCCGTAATAATTATAATAAATAATAGAAGTCTGGACCTCATAAAACTCACCCCGAAGAAAATAATATGGCACCATTTATTAGTACTCTATTATAAGTATAATACATTTTCTGTTACAAATCCATTACATGGTATTTAAATAAAGTTTACACCGGTAGTCTTACTGTAACCTCAGTCCCTTTTTTCTCTTCACTTGCTATGGTTATGGTTCCTCCATGGGCCTGAATAATTTCCTTGGCAATAGCCAGTCCAAGCCCTGTTCCTCCCATATCCCTCGATCTGGCCTTGTCAACCCTGTAAAACCGCTCGAAAACTCTTGGAAGATCCTCGGCAGGTATGCCGATCCCCGAATCCGTAACTTTTACATATATGTCGTTATACAGCCTTCCAACATAAACTGTAATTTCTCCATGTTCCGGAGTATATTTAAGTGCATTGCTTATAAGGTTTATTACTACCTGTTCAAGGCGATCCTTATCGCCTTTGATTGTGGGTATCTCTCCAATTACAAAGCTCTCCAGCTTCTGACTCTTGTGGCTGGCTTCAAGCTGCATCCTTTCCACAATATCCTTTACTATTGCTTTTAATGAGACCTCGTTTATATTCCAGCTCATCTGCTCGTTATCAATCCTGGACAACTGCAGCAGATCCTTTACAAGCCTTGTCATTCTGTCGGCTTCTGTATTAATGACATTTAAGAAACGTTCGGTAGTTTCCCTGTCCTCTGCGGCGCCGTCCAGCAAGGTTTCGGTATAGCTCTTAATAGAGGTTATGGGCGTACGGAGCTCATGGGACACGTTGGCCACAAATTCCCTGCGCATACTGTCCAGCTTCTGTTCCTCTGTTACATCATGCATTACTACAATTATTCCCTCGGGTTTTTTATTTGTATCTGTGAAAACCGCAAAATATATTTTCACATACATGTCGTTTATAACCGTATCAAATTCCCTGACAGGCAGTTCCTCGAGATATACTATGTTTTCCAGTTTTACCTCCAGCCCCACGTCCTTGGCAAATTCCTGAAAGGGCCTGGTCTCAATGTCATCACCGAGAAGCTTCTTGGCAGCAGGATTCACATGTATGGCAGTTCCCTTCAGGTCATAAGCCATTACGCCGTCAGCCATATAGTTCAAAATGGTCACGACCTTGTTCTTTTCGCTTGAAATCTCCGAAAGGGTGTTCTTAAGCTCCATGGCCATATAGTTAAAGGTTCTCGTAAGATTACCTATTTCATCCTCGGATTTTACGGCTAATTGCTGGTCAAATTCACCCTCTGCAATTCTTTCCGCCTTGTGCATTACACTTATAATAGGGGAGGTTATGGTCTTTGACAGCAAATATCCCAGTATCAGCGACAATACCACAGCTAAAAGGGCACTGTAAATTATCAGATTGTTGAAATTCTGAAGCAAGGGGCCCCAGGCCTCTTTATTGTATGTGAAATAGAATATCAGCTCTTTCCTCTCCTCGGGCTGGATCAGATATTCAAAATATTGTTTGCCTGAATATGTTTTTATAAGGTTCCTGTTATCAACAGGGGTCTCTATTTTACCAGCCCTTAAAGGCAGCAGGTTTTCGGTGGAATTGTTCAAAATCTCGTCTGCAAAACCCTCTTTTTTGGACTGCTCGTCAGAGGAGTAGATAATTCCCTTGTTGGGATCTGTAAATTTGTTTGTAATACTGAGGTCTATAATCGTAAGATTTATATTTGAATTTGTTCTGAAATTGATAATATCCCGTTTTGTCTCCAAATAATTATAGATGTCTTCATTTGACTCGGGTATTCCCCTCATTTCCCTCCAGGTTTTAAAGCCATTATCCATGTCCTGCTTGAAGTTGTCAAAATAAATGGATTGCAATCCGTAGTTTATTACTATATATACTACGCAGACCAGTATGATGCACATGGATATGAAAATATAAACAAGCTTCCACTGCAAGCTTCTCAGCAGTTTTAAAAAACCTTTCCAGAACTTCATGCTAACTCCTTTTAATTATTTTGACTTGAGACCTCTACAAACGGCCTCAAGTCAAAATTTAACGCTTAAAATTCAAATGCTGTAACCAGTACATCTAATTATAATTAAAATTTATTGAAATAGTATCCCACTCCGCGCTTGGTAACAATGTACTGTGGATTTGCAGGGTCAAGCTCCAGCTTTTCCCGTACTCTTCTGACAGTGACATCCACTGTTCTCACATCACCGTAATATTCATAACCCCAGACTTTCTCAAGCAGGGATTCCCTTGAGAAAATAGTCCCTTGCTGTGCCGCCAGGAATTTAACAAGTTCAAATTCACGAAGAGTGAGCTCAATAACCTCGTCTCCTCTTCTTACCTCGTAGCGGTCGGCATCTATGGTCAGATCACCGTATTTATTTATATGCGGCTTTTCCGTGTTAACCTGTTCAGCCGGTACAAGCCTTCTCAGATTGGCCTTTACACGAGCCATCAGTTCTCTGGGACTGAAGGGCTTGGTAATGTAATCATCGGCACCAAGTTCAAGGCCTAATACCTTGTCAACCTCTTCCTCTTTAGCTGTAAGCATGAGGATAGGCGTTGATATTGACTGCCTGAGCTTTCTGCAAACTGTGAACCCGTCCATTTTGGGAAGCATAATATCCAGCAGTATCAGGTCAGGATTGTTGGACAGTGCCAGCTCAACCGCCTCTTCACCGTCATAAGCCTCAAGAGTATCATAGCCTTCCTTTTTAAGATTAAATCTTAAAATATCAACAATGTTCTTTTCATCGTCCACAATTAATATTTTTTTGCTCAAAAAATACACCCCTAACAATATTTTTTATTGCCCGCTAATCCGAATTCTACAATTTGAATTATATCATTAAAATCTTGTAATGGAAAATTAATATTTTGGCAATACTGTAATTTAGACGTAATATGCTTGAAAATTGTTGCAGTTTCTTTATTGTAATTTATTCCATATACTCCTGATTACGCCTGTTACTGTCTATTTATTCCCCGCGCTGCTTCCGGAGGTCGTATAATTAGGAACGATTACCTTCATATACTCCCTGGCCTCCTCGGCATTATTGATAATTATATCTTTAAGGCATTCTATCTCACGCCGGAGTATGGCCAGGTCGGTGTGCAGGGGTTGCGCCACAAATATTTTATCGTTTTTGGTTGCCTGGATACCCTCTTCTGCAAGCAAAAGCTCTTCAAACAGCTTTTCTCCTGGCCGCAACCCTGTAAACTCTATTTTTATATCCTCATCAGGTTCAAAACCCGAGAGCTTGATAAGATTTCTTGCAAGATCATATATCTTTACAGGCTCGCCCATATCAAGCACGAAAATTTCTCCCCCTTCGGCCATGGCCCCTGCCTGTAATACAAGCTGAACAGCCTCAGGTATGGTCATAAAATACCTTATTATTTCAGGATCGGTAACCGTAACAGGTCCTCCCTGCTCTATCTGCCTTTTGAATAGCGGGATTACACTGCCGTTGCTTCCCAACACATTGCCGAATCTCACAGCCACAAACTCCGTCTTGCTCTGTTTTGAAAAGGCCTGTATTATCATCTCGGCCACCCTTTTTGTTGCCCCCATTATATTTGTGGGATTCACCGCCTTGTCGGTGGATATCATCACAAAACGCTTTGCACCGAATTTGTCGGCACATTCCGCCACATTCAGAGTTCCGAATATATTGTTCTTTATGGCCTCGGTAGGATTGGCCTCCATAAGCGGCACATGCTTGTGGGCTGCCGCGTGGAAAACTATCTGGGGGCGGTGATTTCTGAATATGTTTTCCAGCCTGGCCTTTTCTCTTATATTTGCTATGACGGTAACAAGCTTCAAGTCTGGAAAATTTGTCAAAAGCTCATTCTGTACGTCATAGGCATTATTCTCATAGTTGTCCAGTATTATCAACTGCTTTGGAGAGAAGCCCGCTATCTGCCTGCACAGCTCGGAACCTATGGAGCCTCCTCCTCCTGTTACAAGTACCACACGGTCGCTTATAAAGCCACCTATTTCATTATTATCAAGCTTTACGGGATCTCTTCCCAACAAATCCTCTATGTTTACATCACGTATTTTCTGAACCGAAATCGTTTCATCAATCAATTGCGAGAGTGAGGGCAGTATTTTCACTTTGCATTTTGTATTTGAACATATTGTAAAAAGCTCATTTATAGTCTTTGCAGGGGCCGACGGAATGGCTATGACTATCTCGTCAATTTCCTTTTCCCCGGCTATTCTTACTATATCGTTCCTGGTACCGGCGACGGGAACTCCGTTCAGTTTTTTACCCTGCTTCCCCACACTGTCGTCTATTAATACTACAGGTGTACATTTCAGCTCAGGGTGAAGGCGGTATTCATTGATGAGTGAAGCACCGGCATCTCCTGCGCCTATGAGCATGATTTTACGGGTGCTCTTAATCAGGAGGATGTCTCCTCGTACCATACGTCTGAATATGCGGTAGCCGAATCTGATACCTCCCACCACAAAACAATCAATGAAAAAGGTTATTATGAAAATACTTCGGGGTACGGGCGTTCGGGTTAAGAATACATAGCCCAGCATAAAGGTATTGCTGGCCAATGCCGCCAGGACTACGTTTGACAATTCGTATATTCCCGCATATTTCCAAAGACTGCTGTACAACTTGAAAAAGTAAAAAGAAACTACTTTTATAGCCGTAGCTATTAATATCAACTCTGGAATTTCCATCGAAAAATTTGGCGTAATATTGGCAAAACTACCGTCAAAACGTAAAAGGTATGCCATTAAAAGTGATATATTTATAAGGGCAATATCCAGCACTGTTAAAAACAACACTCTCATTTTATATTTCATATGTTAAGCGCATCCCCACTTATTATATTTTTTACTATAGGTTTAATTATAGCAGTAATCTGTTGGTACGTGAAGAAGAATAACCTAGTTTAACTGGAATGTATTGATATTGTTTAGTTAATGATTTGCAAATCCCGGTAATACCGCGGTTAATATGGCCTGTCCTTGTTTTATGTAGGGTTTGGGTGTATTATATATGTAGTTATCAAGGTCAGGCTGATGGACAAATTTTAAGTAGATGGAGGATAATATGTACAGAAACTTCATAAAAAGATTATTGGATTTGATATTTGCATTAACTTTGTCAGTGCCTGCATTACCCGTACTATTTATAGCCGCGGTATTAACCAGATTAAGTTCAAAGGGTTCTTCCTTTTTTGTGCAACAGAGACCGGGTAAATACGGGAGAATTTTTAAAATATACAAGTTACGCACAA
Organism: Ruminiclostridium hungatei; assembly: GCF_002051585.1. Taxonomy (GTDB): domain Bacteria; phylum Bacillota; class Clostridia; order Acetivibrionales; family DSM-1351; genus Ruminiclostridium; species Ruminiclostridium hungatei. The sequence continues at coordinate 36,141 of NZ_MZGX01000016.1, forward strand.
TGACCCTTGAGACAGACTCCAGCGGAAGGCTCCTCCCTGATATGCAGCGAATAACAAAAGTTGGTAATATATTCAGGAAACTGAGCATTGATGAACTCCCTCAGTTATTGAACATTATTAAAGGGGAGATGAGTTTTATTGGTCCCAGGCCATTGCTTGTTCAATATTTGGAGCACTATACACCGGAACAGATGAAAAGACATGATGTCCTGCCGGGAATAACCGGTTGGGCTCAGGTAAACGGTAGAAACGCCATTTCATGGGAAGATAAATTCACACTTGATGTGTGGTATGTTAATAATATAAGCATTTTACTGGATATAAAAATTGTATTAAAAACAATAAAAAACATAGTTGCCAAAAAAGATATAAATAATTCATCAGGAGATACAATGCCGGCGTTTACTGGTAATTTAAATCAAAAGGTACAGCTTTAATTTATCTCAATTAAATTCTGTACCTAAAATTCATGTATCAGAGTATATCTATAATTCTTGACAGAGTCGATATAAGGTCATATCCATCCCAATAGAGAGAAAAATCTAATGTCTTACCAATTGGCACAATTCTGTCAAAACCTTTCAATCCACTGCCAATAAAGCTTTTAAAGACTTGTTTATCAAATCCGTAATATGACAGAGTTTGATATTTTTGATTTATTATAGGTATTATCTCCTCCAAGGATTCTGCCGAGTATTCATAAAAGTATCCTCCCTGACAGCGATATTCCTCTATCCCTTCGGATAATTTATTTAACTTGGCTCTTATAATTAAGTTATCTGGCATTTCGGCTTCGATTATATCCATGTTAGCAGCCGCAGTATAGAATGTTGCAAGCTTGTCTACCGCCTGCACCGGCTGCAATTTATATTGCGACTTAACAATTTTATATAACTCGCTCCAAAACATTTCCTTTGCATCCCCAATAGTACGCTCCTGGCCTACCCAAACTATGAAGTGTGGAGATGTACATGCATTTTGATCAAAAAGATAGGTATCATTATAAAAATCCTGAGCTACCTTCTTTGGATTTTCCTCCATACGATATTTCTCCGAGTCAATAACGCTTATAGAATACCTATCTGCAAAAGTTATATCAAAAGCTCTGGGTTTCAATGGCACTTTTCTGAGTTCCCAAATAGTATTGTCCCCTCCCCATATTATTCTGACATCACATATTGAAGACAGGTACTGATTAATTTCATCATCTTTGTCATATTTTACAAGGGTTACAAAATCCCTGTACTTCTCAAACTCTTCCATCTCAAGTACAGATATAAGAGTATCGCAAATTATGTTAACCTGTTCAAAACTCTTTGTTGGCAACCTTATTATATTTATGTTTCCGGCTAAAAGACCTGCAACCATTGAATATGCAAAATTCACCGGTACATTTGATGGGGCTATATGAAGTACAACTCCTCTGCCCAATCTCAAATCCAAAACCCTTTCTTTCTTCATTAACTCAATATTGCCTTTTCGGCACCAGAAAGCGAATGCTGCAATATCCGAATATTTTTTTGATTCCGGATTATTTAAAAGCGCTTTGGATAATATGGACAGTAACCTACATATGCCATCGTCAAATGGCTTAACAGAAGGTATCAACCCCAATTTGTCCAAGTCAGCGTTTAGCGGAAATATAAAGTTTAATTTGTCATATACTATCCGGCTTCTATCTGTATTTAGTCTCATAGGTATCACTACACCCCCTGATTTCAGCATTTTTTAACCTACCGATTATCCTGAAATACTTTCCCAATCTTCCGCAGGGACAATCATCCTCTCCAAGAATTACACCCTCATCCTCTGTCAATAAAACATGTCCTGGATAGCTGCCGGGAAGCACAGATACCACTTCCAAAATCCCCTTTTCCCCGTTCTCACATGGTGAAAAATCAATATGCCTGCGGGTTATGACATCGGAAAAAACAGATGTATGTAAATGTCCTTCTTCGCACTCAATATATATTGAACCAGTTTGCTCAACCATTCCATAATAATCGTGTACACGTTCAATACAGCAAACCTCATTGAGGCTTGTTTTAAATTGTTCAGGAGATACAGCTTCAGAAAGCAACTTTTTCCAACCTCCGCCATGCAGCAAAATACCTTTTGACAAATCAGGCCTGAAGCCTGTCCTCATAAGTTCCTTATAGAAGTGCTGCCATATCATAAATGTAAAGCCAAAAAGAAGTATATTTTCATTTTCATGTTTCTCAAGGAAGTCTCTTATTTGGTCAACCTGAAGTTGCATATCATCATCAAGCGCATATAACTTATCACTGCCAAACATTGAAAAGCCAAGTATACCTGCTCCTCTTGCGGAAAACATGTTTCGATTCTTTATAACTGCAGAAGAATCGAGAATAAGCATAGGAAGCCTTTTTGTTCCTATTAATGACGATACAATTTTTACTAGAACCTTTTGTTGGTTTGCAGAAGTTTCCTTGTCCAGAAATATTTTTGAAACCCTTTGACCGGTGGTACCAGAGGACGTCATTGTCTTTACTACCTCGGCCCTGTTTATACTTAAAAGTTCCATTTCCTTAAAAAGCCGAACAGGTAAAAAAGGTATATCAATGTAATCGTGTATATTAGTTATATCAACTTGCCTTGAGTCCAGCATCTTTTTATAATCAGCACATTTATTATAATGCTTTACAGTCAAATCACACAGAGCTCCATTGAGAAAATTTTTCTTTTTTTCTCTGTTAAGTGAGTACGGAGGGATATTAATATAGTCTGCTAAATCAAACATAACTGTCTCCTTTACAGATTAGAATAAATAGTCTTTCCAGCTTCATTTTTAGGAATTTTGTCTATGAGTATTACCTCAAATCCCAGAGGATTAATTCCTGTTATTCCGGCAATATAGTTTCGGACTTCTTCTTCTTTTCCTGGAGCTGTTATATATATCTTCATTTTGTCATCTTGTCCAGCGCAGGCACAATCTGCTACAATATCTTTCAATAATCTTTCTGTTTCATCAAGATTTATTCTATTTCCAAACAATTTTATAAATCTTTTCTTTCGTCCGGTAATATAGTAAAATCCTTCATCATCCCTCATGACCACATCTCCGGTATACAGGATGCCGCCAAATTCATCACCTTTTTTAAGATCCTCACCTGCCTCAGCATAACCAAGTGTTACATTTGGGCCTTCATATACAAGTTCTCCAGAGATATTTGCATCAGAAATAGTCTCTCCTGCTTCACCAACAATTCTAAACTTGCCTCCTGGTATAGCAATTCCCATACTCCCGCACTTTTCAATTGAATATTCATGAGGCAAATATGACATTCTAGCTGTTGCTTCAGTCTGCCCATACATGACAAAAAACCTTTTACCGGTATTTCTACTGTATACCGCAAATTCCATTGCCAACTCAGTAGAAAGCCTCCCCCCCGCCTGCGTTAAGGTTTTTAATGAAGGCAAGTTCATATTAAAAAACCTAAGTTTCTTTAACATTTCATAGGTATAAGGTACACCTCCAAAAGATGTAGCCTCCCTATCCCTGAAAAACTGCCAGAATTCTTTTTGCAATAGCGTTTTGGTTGTTAATAGTATTGTCGCTCCCGCCAAAAGATGACTATTTATTATAGACAAACCGTAAGTGTAATTCATAGGCAAGGTAGTAATGGGCCGTTCACTTTCATCTATCTTGAGATATTGAACAATGGCCGCTGCATTTGAATCAATGTTTTTATAACTTTGGCGTACAAGCTTAGGGCTCCCTGTGCTTCCAGAAGTTGTAAGCAGCAGGGCAAGTTGGGGATTAAGCTCAAATGTTTCTTGAATACCTGTTTTATATAAAACATAGCCATACCCTGTATATACTTCCGATAATTCCAACTGTAAAAATTGTGTCAAAATACAACTGCTCTTTGACTCAGACATCCATAAATACTCGGGCCGATATGTCAATACAAGCTCTGAAAGCATTTGCTCGTTTATATCCTTATCAACCATAAACGTAACAATATTATTTTTTAAAAATGAAATATACCCTAAAAGCGTACCTAGGGTATTTTCACACAGGCAAAATACCAGGGTTCTATGCCCTATTTCAGAGTACAATTCATCTGAAATACAATCAGCTTCACCGTATGTGATCTCTTCGCCAGTTTCTGAAATTGCTGCGATGTTATTTTTATATTTATTTAGATTTTTATAAAAGCTCATAATTGCCTCTTTATTTGAATGCTATATAGAATTATACCTTGATAATATTTTATCTGCTATTTGTTCTGGTAAAAGACCATTTATCTCAAGCATATATTTATATTCACCGGCGTACTTAAATTTGTCTTCGGTTCCGATTATCAAGTGGGGAGGTACATTTTTTTTATTACTGTTATATTCCGCAATAGCTCCTCCGAGGCCGCCAACTACACTATGTTCCTCTACTGAGACAATAAGTTTTGAATATGAAGAAATTTCATCCAACACATCAGCGTCTATAGGCTTAATTGTGTGCATATTAGTCACACCCACCGATAGTCCTCTGTTTTCGAGCAACTCCGCAGCTTTAACTGAATTGTATACCATAGTCCCAGCAGCAAAAATATTGATATCCGAGCCATTTTTTAGCTTAACAGCTTTTCCAATCTTAAAATCATATTCATCCTTATAGACTATAGGATTATTCATAGTTCCTGTAAGCCTTATGTAAACCGGTCCATCATAAAGAGCCGCTGCTTGTACAGTTTTAAAAGTCTCAGAAGAATCAGCCGGAGAAATCACTGTAACATTGGGGATAGCTCTTATTATGGCCAAATCCTCGACGCCATAATGGGTATTGCCAAACATCCCCATTGCAAAGCCTGATCCTAAGCCTACAACTTTCACATTTGATTTCATATACCCCAGAAAGTGCCTTATCTGTTCACAAGCCCTCATGGATAAAAAATTTGAAAATGTCGTGACAAAAGGTACCTTCCCTTCATTTGCCAGCCCCGCTGCAATACCAACCATATTTTGTTCAGCTATACCTACATTTATAAAACGGTCGGCAAATGCTTCTCTAAACCTATCCAACCCTGACGTATTGCACAAATCGGCCGATAAAGCAATAATATTATTATTATCGTTTGCAATCTCATGCAGTGCGACACCAAATGCACCTCGGGAACCCAGCTTTGACAGCATCCTCGAATTTATAGAATTAATTATCACTTAGGTGAACCTCCTTAATTGAAATCTCACTTAAGGCTTCATCATATTGTAACTGAGTCAATCTGTTGTGATGCCATTCGTTATTGTTCTCCATAAAGGAAACTCCTTTTCCCTTTACAGTACGTGCTATAATTACTCTAGGCTTATTTTTAATGCCGGGCGCCTCAAAGGTTTCGATTAATTCCTTAATGTTATGTCCGTCTTCAACCATCCTTACATCCCAGCCAAAACCTCTCCATACTTGTTCAAGATCTATTCCTAGTACATCTGATGTCGGTCCATCTGACTGCAAAGAATTAGCATCTATAATGGCAGTAAGATTTGATACCTTATTATGTGCCGCAAACATAGCCGCTTCCCATACTGAACCCTCATTACATTCACCATCTCCCAGCAGTACATAAACATTATAGGGACAGTCACTCATACGTGAGGCAATAGCAAGTCCTATACCATAAGACAGTCCCAGTCCAAGGCTGCCACTGGAATATTCAATTCCCATGTCATAATTCATGGAGGGCTGTCCAGGTAAATAGCCCCCATTTTGTTCAAATGTGAATAATTGTTCCTCAGATATTATACCTGCTGCTTCAAGCGCCGTATAATACCCTAACGTACTATGTCCTTTACTTAGTATAAATCTATCTCTTTTCCTGCTTTTATAATTATTCTTATTATAATTCATAACATGTCCGTAAAGGGTTGCCATAATTTCTATTATGGATAGTCCCCCACCCAGATGGGAACCATTATTCCCTGCAGCTAATGCCATCTTCAGTGCATTTTTTCTCATATGCATAGCCATCTTCCTGCAATGTTCCAAAGCCTCTACCCTTGTCATTTAAGACCTCCATCAACACGAATCACTTGTCCGGTAACATATGATGATAAATCAGATGAAAGATATACTGCTACGTTTGCAATTTCTACCGGATTTCCAGCTCTCTTCAAATCACTTCCAATAATACTCTCATTAATAACATCCTCTGGCATGCTGGAGAGCATATCTGTCTGAGTAATTCCGGGGGCTATAGAATTGGCACGCACTCCATGTTCACCAAGTTCCTCGGCAATAGATTTTGTCATACAGATAACCGCCGCTTTTGATGCACCATAAACCGATTTACCTGCATTCCCATCAATTCCTGCTGTCGAAGCAATGTTGACAATACTTCCATGCTTTTGCCTAACCATCAACTTTGATATATACTGGGTAAATAAAAACATTGAGAAGAAATTTATATTAAATGTTTCCTTTAGCTTTTCAACAGAAGACATTTGGAAAAGTGCGTTATAAGTGATACCAGCGTTATTAACCAGAGCATGTATGGGCCTTCTATCCATTTGAATTTTTTTAACCGCGGCTTTTATCTGGTTCTCATCTGATAAATCAAAATAAACAGGCCAGATTTCAACTCCGTTTTCATTTGCTATTTCCGCAACTGTAGCTTCAAATTCAATTGAACTTTTTCGAGCACAAGCGTAAATATTTGCACCATTCGAAGCAAAGCACTTTAACATAGCATACCCTATTCCACGATTGCAACCTGTAATTATTACATTTTTACCACTTAAAAGCATCTTTTATTCTCCTTGTTATTTATTACTATTAGCCTATTCCGCCGTCAACCCTGATAACCTGACCAGTAATATAAGAGGACATATCGGACGCAAGAAACAAGATTAACCCTGCAACATCTTCAGGAAGTCCAAAGTGTTTTACGCTGCTTTTACTCATCAATCTCTTTATAGCTTCTTCTGGCAATTTCTCTGTCATTTCTGTTTTTATAACACCAGGAGCGACAGCATTAACCCGGACTCCAGACGGAGCCAGCTCAGAGGACAAAGTTTTCGTAGCAGCAACCATCGCCGCTTTCGATGCAGAATATGAAAGTTGTCCAGGATTTCCATCAAGTGCAGATATACTCGATATGTTTATAACAGATCCCGATTTATTTTTCAGCATAAGTTTAGTAATATACTGGGTTAAATACATCTGTGAAAAAAAGTTTACCTCAAAGATCTTTTTCATACTATCCATTGTTATCATATGGAAAAGTGCATCCTGAGTCATACCGGCAATATTAACCAGAACATCTATCCTTTTCTTGGATGCTTGAATTTGCCTCACTGCTGCCTTGATTTCATCCGTATTACACATATCAAAATACAGAGGAGTTATATTAATGGCATAATAATCCTGTAGTTGTCTTATATGCTCAGAAATACCCTCTGATTCATATTGAAAACATGCAAAAATATCTGCACCATTTTCGGCAAACAGTTCCATTGTCGATTTGCCAATTCCCTTCAAGCAGCCGGTTATAACTGCGGTTTTTTTGTCAAGTAGCTTAGAACTCAATGTCATACTTCTTTAAAATCTCCTTACCTTTTGTATAAGAGTTAAAATCAATTATATCATCCGTGTCCATCATTATGTCATAGGTCTCTTCAAGGGATGCCATGAGCGCCATGTGGCCAACAGAATCCCACTCTTTAATACTTTGATATTCCAAATTATCTAATTGCTCTTCCTTTACTCCAAGTACTTGCTTAAATGCTTCGTTATACTTTTCAATGCTATTCATATCATTTTTTATCCTTTCGATAATTTATTCTTTTATCTCATTCTCCGGGCAGGATTTCCAACATAGGTACCAGTTTCGGTAATGTTATTGAGCACAGATGAAACAGGAGCTACGACAGTACCGGAACATACTTTTATGCCCTGTAAAATAAAAGCTCCAGAGCCTATTTCGCAGCCTTCTTCTAATAAGGTATTACCAGCCGCCATGGAGTTTGTAAACATTGTACAATAATCCCCGATACTCGCATCATGACCTACTGAAGCGCCTGTATTGAGCAAAACTCCCTTACCGATATTTATATCAACTGTAATAATGCTATTATAACAAATAATGCTTCCCTCACCAACCTGAACTGATTCATCAACCCTTACCGTCGGATCTATCAGTGTCGCAAGGTGTACATGTTCTATTTGGGATACTTTTTCGTATATCAACTTTCTTACACTGCTCTTACCAATTGCGCAAGTAACAAACAGTTCTTTATTGTAGTCTTCAATCCATTGACTCCCCCCAAGAACTTTAAAACCCGCTACCTCTTCTCCCCAAGATTCTTTGTAATCAACAATAAAGCCTAACACATTCCATGTATTTTTCTGTTTGTTTATATTTTTAATCATCCATAGTACTTCACGCCCTAGTCCGCCAGCACCGTATATTACTATATCCTTCATCTTTGTACCTCATATATAAATATCTTTCATCTCATTATATAGCCTTTATTCAGAAAAATAAAGCTTCTGGTATCAAACAATAGCCAAAGCGTCTACAATTTAAGCTTACTTGTTCTTCTTAAGGCGGGTTTATGGAACAAATATTATTATATCAAAAAATTCAATTTATTTTATATGTACATAATGCAATTGTTATAGAATTTATCAAATATTTAGTGCTATAATGTTAAAGTACAAAATAGAAGAGGTGAGGCAAAAAATGGACAACCGCATTTATCTTTCTCCTCCACATATGAGTGGAAATGAGTTGAAATACATTCAGAAGGCCTTCGATTCAAACTGGATTGCCCCTTTAGGACCTAATGTGGATGCTTTGGAAAAAGAAATCAGCTCATACGTTGGTGTAAAATATGGACTAGCTTTATCATCAGGAACAGCAGCGATACATCTTGCACTTAAATATTTTGGTATTCAGCAGGGAGACCTTGTTTTCTGTTCAAGCCTTACCTTTTCAGGAAGTTGTAATCCCATAGCATATGAAAAAGCCACGCCCGTATTTATTGACAGTGAGCCTGATAGTTGGAATATGTCCTCCCAAGCTCTTGAAAAGGCCTTTCACTGGTCCAAAACTTGTGGGAAACTTCCAAAGGCCGTAATAATAGTCGATTTGTATGGTCAAACAGCCGACTATGATAATCTTCTTTCAATATGTGATTATTACAAGGTTCCGGTTATTGAAGACTCTGCTGAAGCACTTGGTGCTTCATATGGTAATAGTGGCAGTAATACTGACTGCAAAACAGTTAATAAAGGGAAATGTGGTTCATTTGGCCACATTGGAGTTTTTTCTTTTAATGGAAATAAGATTATTACAACTTCGGGTGGTGGAATGGCTGTCTCTGATGACGTTGATGCCATCAATAAAATGAAGTTCTGGGCCACTCAATCAAGAGAACCTGAACTTTATTATGAACACAAGGAAGTAGGCTATAATTATAGAATGTCAAATATTTGTGCAGGTATTGGCTTGGGACAGATGACATTTTTAGATAAGAAATTTTCCAGGAAGAAGGAAATTTACCGCAAATATCAAGAAGCATTTGCTGATATTGAAGAGATAAAAATGATGCCTATTTTTAAGAAAGGAGAGCCTAATTATTGGCTTTCAGTTTTTACTTTGGATAAAGCCTCAAAAGTACTGCCAATTGAAATCATCAGCAAGCTTTCCGGCGGCAATGTAGAATCTCGTCCTTTATGGAAACCGATGCATCTTCAGCCGGTATTCGAGAGTACTTCATATTTCAGTTATAAGGATGATACCGATATTTCGGCTACTCTCTTTGATACTGGTGTGTGCCTGCCGTCAGGCACCGATATGACCGCTCAAGAGCAGGATTATGTTATTGATTTAGTCAGATCGGCCTTCAAAGTTAAATAAACTATTGATTATTATAGGGAAGGAAAGGTTTCATTGAATATATTATTTTTAACAATTGCCTATCCTGAGAGCGCTGAGGATACAAATTTATATACTGACCTGATGCAGGAATTATCTGAAAGGGAAAACAAAGTATATGTAGTTACTTCCTGCGAAAGGAGACATAGAAAGAAAACAACTCTAGGCTATAAAAATGGTATTAGTGTCTTAAGAGTTAAGACCGGTAACCTTACAAAAACTAATTTTTTTGAAAAAGGTATTTCTTCGATTCTTTTGGAAAGGCAGTTTAAAAGTGCCATAAATAAGTATTATGAGAATATAAACTTTGATTTGTTAATATACTCTACTCCGCCTGTAACTTTTAATAGCCTCATTAAGTTTTTTAAAAAAAGTAGCTCCGTCAAAACATATTTACTTCTAAAGGATATTTTCCCTCAAAATGCTGTTGATTTAGGATTGCTCAAGAAGAACTCCTTATTATACAGGTTATTCAGAAATAAGGAAATCAGTTTATACTGTCAATCAGATTTTATAGGCTGTATGTCACCCAATAATGTGAAATACCTCCTGCAGAATAATCCATTTTTGAAAAATAAAATCGTGGAAGTATGCCCTAATAGCATTTATCCAGATAATAATCCAATTAATGATAAAGACAAACAATTGTTAAGAAAAAAATATAACATTTCATCAGAGGCAACCATATTTTTATATGGCGGTAACTTGGGAAAACCACAAGGAATACATTTTTTGTTTGATATAATAAAATCTCAAAAAGACAATAGGAAAGTTTTCTTTATTATTGTTGGTTCAGGTACTGAATATGGTAGTATAAGACAAAATATAAAACAGTATGATATTAATAACACTCTACTACTCGAACATTTGCCAAAGAAAGAGTATGATGCTCTTGTGCAAGCCTGTGATGCCGGATTAATCTTTTTAGACAGGAGGTTTACCATACCTAATTTCCCTTCCAGACTCTTATCATATATGCAGTATTCGTTGCCTGTTATAGCAGCTACCGATAAAAATACAGATATAGGCAGAATAATTCAAGATGGCAATTTTGGATACTGGTGTGAAAGTGAAGATTTAGATTCTTTTAATAGTATAATTAACTCTATAGTTTCTGATAAGGACGCGCTTAAATTACTAGGCATCAATGCAAGAAATTACCTGCTGGAAAACTATACTGTTAAGACCTCCTGTGACATAATTTTAAAGCACTTCACTACATAATATCTGATATAAACGACCATGTTGCTAATCAGTTCTAATCATTTAAGTATATTTGTATACATCTGGCTATAATAATTTAAATATTCTCCATTTAGTATATTTTTTACCCAATCATGGTTTTTTAAATACCACTGTATAGTATCAATGATTCCAACCTCAAAAGAATATTCCGGGCACCATCCCAGTTGAGTTGTAATTTTTGAATTATCTATGGCATATCTCCTGTCATGTCCAGGCCTATCCTGTACATACTTTATAAGCTTTTCCGGCTTATTCAATGATTTTAAGATAAGTTTTACAATTTCTATATTGGGCCTCTCATTATTCCCCCCAATATTATAAATCTCACCGTTTATTCCCTTGTGCACCACTGTATCAATTGCTGAACAATGGTCAAATACATGCAGCCAGTCTCTGATTTGCATTCCGTCTCCATAAACCGGCAGCTCCTTATCATTTATACAATTGTTTATCATTAGTGGAATCAACTTCTCAGGAAACTGGTTGGGCCCATAATTATTACTACAGCGGGTAATATTTATCGGCAAGGCAAACGTCTCATGATATGCCCTAACCATCAGATCCGCACTGGCCTTAGAAGCAGAATACGGACTATTTGGCTGTAAAGGCATAGTCTCGACGAACTTTCCACTCCTTCCTAGTGCCCCATAGACCTCATCTGTAGATACCTGCAAAAATTTGACTCCAGATTTGTACTTTTTGCAGTATTTATCTCCGGGATTAATCTTCCAGTAATTTTTAGCGGCTTCAAGTAACACTTGAGTACCCATTATATTTGTTGTTAAAAATATTTCCGGTTCAACTATACTTCTGTCAACATGACTTTCAGCCGCAAAGTTGACAACATCTGTGATATCATTTCCCTTAAATACTTTGTCAATTGCTTCCCTGTCTCTTATATCAGCCTTTATAAATTTGTAATTGTGCGCCCCCTCTACTTCTCTTAAGTTACATATATTACCGGCATAGGTTAACACATCGACATTTATGATTTTATAATCAGGATGTTTTTTTAACATCATTTTAACAAAATTGCTACCTATGAAACCAGCACCGCCTGTAACTAATAAGTTTTTCATATTACCCTTCTCCTCTAAATGTTATTAACTAACGATAAAATATATTGCCCGTAGTCTGTCATACTAAAGCTCTCCCCTACAGCCATTAGTTGCTCCCGGCTAATGAATCCCCGGCGCCATGCAATTTCCTCTAAACAGGCAATATAAAATCCCTGCCTTGATTGAACCGCCTCAACGTACTCCGCAGCTTTAAGAATACCTTCAGGTGTTCCGGTATCCAGCCATGCCATGCCCCGGCCAAGTAGCATTACATTCAGCTCACCATTTTTTAAATATACGTTATTAACGGATGTTATTTCTATTTCACCTCGGTCAGAGGGTTTGACGTTTTTAGCGATTTCAACAACCCTATTATCATAAAAATATAAACCGGGAACTGCATAATTTGATTTTGGATTTTGAGGCTTTTCTTCAATAGAGATTACTTTATTATCTTTGCTAAACTCCACAACACCAAAAGAACGCGCATCCTTTACTGGGTATCCAAATACTGTGGCACCGGTTTTTACCGACTTGGCTTGATTAAGCACCCTCGTTAAGTCCTGCCCATAAAACACATTATCCCCTAATATAAGACAAACATTATCCTCTCCAATAAAATCTTCCCCGATTATGAACGCATCTGCAAGACCCCTTGGAGTTTCCTGAACTTTATAACAAAAAATAACACCAAGTTTCGAACCATCACCCAGTAGCCTTTGATACAAGTGTATATCTTCTGGCGTTGATATGACCAAAATTTCCTTGATTCCAGCAAGTAATAATACTGACAGTGGATAATAAATTAATGGTTTATCATAAATCGGTAACAATTGCTTAGATACCACTTGTGTTATCGGATATAGGCGTGTCCCTTTTCCGCCTGCCAGGATAATACCTTTCATACTGCCACCCCCATTATTGGTATTTCATACTCTATTAATAATTATATTGCATATTCTATCTACATCATCAAACTCTAAATCCGCATAAAGCGGTAAAGTAAGTACCCGTTCTGATATATATCTTGCAATTGGTGTACTTTCAGCATCATATTGATACCTGTAACACTCAAACGTATTGGTAAGCGGATAGAAATACTTTCTGGCGAATATCCCCTGAGCCTTTAATCTATCAAATATATCATCCCGTATTAATGCCCGACCAGAAAATACTATGGGGAAATATGCATAATTGCTATTAACCCCAGCCTGTGGTTGAACTAGCTTTATTCCGTCAATACCATGGAGCCTTTCCCGATATCGCTCAACAATTAACCGTCTTTTATTAATTTCATTATCTAAATTACGTAAATTACAGATACCCATGGCAGCTTGAAATTCATTCATTTTAGCATTACCTGCAATATATTCAACTGACTCCGCCCCAGTAATACCAAAGTTCTTTAAGGCATTTATTTTCTCATTTAATGTTTTATCCTTAAATGTAACGGCTCCCCCCTCTATAGTATGAAAAACCTTTGTTGCATGAAAGCTGAACATTGAAATATCACCAAAACTTGCAACTCCTTGTCCTTCAACAGTAACTCCAAAAGCATGTGCCGCATCATAAATAACCTTTAAATTATACTTTTTTGCAATCCTGTCAATATCTTTTATGTTGCATATATTGCCATATACATGCACAGGTACTATTGCACAGGTGTTTTCTGTAATCAGGCTTTCCAGCTTATCAGTATCAATCGTATAGTCAGCTTGACTAATATCACAAAATACCGGCCTTAAACCATTTCTGACTATAGCATGTGTCGTAGAGACAAAAGTAAATGGTGTTGTTATAACTTCTCCTTTAAGTTCCAAAGCCGCTATTGCACTTTCCAATGCCAAATGCCCATTAGAAAAAAGAATGACATTTTCGACATTCAAGTATTTGGCTAACTTTTCTTGAAGTTTTCTATGTTTTACACCCATATTCGTCAGCCAACGGCTATCCCATATATCTTTTATTTCGTGAATATATTCTTCAAATTCCGGCATTGAAGATTTGGTTACCTGTATTGGTTTTTTCATTGGTTTTTCCACTGAAGACCTCACTTTTTCTGAGTTTTCTGTTATTTTCACCGAACTATTTGTATAAACAGCATGAGTTCTTAATCATCTCTTTTACAAGTTCTGAGTCAGCCCAAACACTGATTGAATTTTATATTATTCACTTTTATCCAATCACATGACCAATTAATTAAATAGCTCTTATCCCATGTAAGAGTTGGTTATGTCAGAATATTTAAAGTACATTTTTCAATGTAGCCTTAGGACATCCCTTTTTTATAGATGTCTCTTATAGCTGAAAGAAGATATGTAAAACATTCCAGCCTCAATATATACGCCATGAAAAAATAAACTACAACTCCAATTATAACTTGAAGTACCAAGGTTAATACCATAAATAGATTCAGAAAGTTTACACAATAAGCTGCGATTCCCATAATCAAAGATAATCCCAACGCAGGCATAATATCCTTCAACTGCTCTTTGTAGCTATAGTTTAATAATTTTAAGTTTGGATAAGCATTTAAAAAAGTACATATTATACCGACAAGCAACATACCGAGTGCTATTGCATATACCCCATAAAAAACTGTGATAACGAGAATTATTACTCCTATTATTTTTTTTATTATTTCCAGTTTTAAAACAATATCACTTCTCCCTAATGCATTAATTGCCTGTAAGTTAGCTTGATGCACCGGATATAAAGCATACACGGCACAAGATATCTGGAGAAATGAAACACTTGGTACCCATTTATCCGTCAGCAAAACAATTATTAGCGGTTTAGCAATGACAGCTAAACCGACCATTAATGGGAATATTAAAAAGGTACTGGTTATTATGGAACGCCTCATCATATCTTTTACTCTTTGTTTATTATCCTGCTGTTGGGCCAGTGTCGGAAACATTACTGACTGTATTGATGTATCAATATTAGATATAATTAGTGATGGAAATTGTTCTCCTCTATTATAATAAGCCAGCATCTCTGCATTGTACATTTTTCCAATAATCAGACTTCGAACATTTGTGTAAAAATTATCCAGCAAAGACGCTGCTAATAGTTTCCAGCCAAATGAGTAAAGACCTCTGACTCTATCTATGGAAAATATTAACTTTGGCCTCCACTTAACAGTAAACCAAAGAACGACTGCAACAGTAAATTGATTTATGATTTGCTGGGCTACCAAAGCCCATACACCGAAGTTCATATATGCCATAGCTATGCCAATTGCCCCGGAAACCATGGTTGATATTAAACTACTATAAAATAGCATTTTAAATTGCATATTTCTAGCAATTATGGCATTTTGAATGGAGTTGAATGCCCCTAAAAATAAAGCTGTTGATAATATTCTTAACACAGGAATAAGTTCTGGTTCATTATAAAAAGAAGCTATTACAGGAGAGATAAAAAAAAGAACTGTATATACAACCCCTGCCATTACAACACTTAAATAAAATACAGAAGAAAAATCAGTATCATCTGCATCTTTCTTCTGTATAAGAGCAGTATTTAAGCCACTTTGTACAAATACATTGGCAATTATTGTAAAAAGGGAGACCAGGGCAATGACACCATATTCTTCAGGCAACAGAATTCTGGCTAATATTATCTGTACGAGAAATTGCACCCCCTGAGTACCGCCCCTCTCCAAAATCCTCCATAAAAGTGATATTACTATTTTATCCCTTGTTATTTGATTGCTCATATTATCTTATTAACCTTCCATCTTGTAACTAATCTGAAATAGCATTTTTAAGAATTCTGTCCAGTTCTTCCACGCATTTTCCATATATCACTAATGCTTTTTTATCTAACAAAGCTTGAAACCGCTTTTCCACGCTCAATATACCTAGAGTTCATACACATTATATGTAAATATTTAAAGTTCTTATTATACATGCCGCCTCCAAAGCCTTTAACACTTCTTTAAGAAAATATTTTTTTTATTACCTTTTTAACAGATAACAGTGGTAGCAATAAAGCAAACATAACTATTGTCCTATTAGGAATTAACTTAAGGGAAGATAAAAAGTTTCTAAATTCATTATACCTTATAGCGTAGATAAATACAGAAATAGAGCGTTCTAAATATTCTCGTGTAAAATCATATTTATATTTAAAGTGCTCATTTATGGCATTTATCAACAATATGTGGTCATTATATTGTTGTATGGGATTTCTCAAGGAATTATAATTACTCTCCCCTTCTATGCTTCTGCACCTATATACTGACATCACTTCATCTAAAATTCTAATTTTGCCGTTATCCAGTAACAGCATACACAATGTTAGATCCCCAATATATTTATGCGCTTTATATAATATTGAAAAATCAAAATATTTATTTAAATAAATATTCCTGTAAACTGTGGCTACTGCCGAAAAGTAATGGCCCCTGAGAAACAAGTCACTCGTTACATCTTTACCAACGATTCTTCGTGATTTTGGATATCTTGATAAGTATCTCCCTTCGAGATCTCTTGCTTCAATAATATGGCTGACTCCTAAATATTCACCATTCTTTTCAAGAAAATCAACCTGTTTTTGAAGCTTATACTCATCAATCCAATAATCATCGCCCTCCAGGCAAGCAATATATTTCCCATCAGCCTTTTGAAAAATATTATAGCTATTCTTAGTCCCGCCAATATTTTGTTCATTAAAAATCAATATAAATTTATCAGGATACTTCTCTTTATACTCAAGCAGAATTTCCCTGGAACTGTCTGTTGATTTATCTTCGCCAACTATTATTTGGTATTCAAAGTTTACTTTCTGCATCAGAATACTTTCAATGGCTTGTCGTAGGTATTTTTCGTGATTATATACAATTAAAGCAACACTCACCATCACTTTATACTCTTCCAAATTTAGTTCCTCCATATAATAAGCTATAGTAAGTTCTGAATATTAAAAACTCAGCATATTTCATTATATATGCTTAAAAGTGTATCAAGGTTTTCCTTCCCGTTATTGACTTTTAATGCATGCTCTCTCGCGTTTGCTGAAAATTTAAGTGCTATCTCCTGATTTCTGAAAATTTCACATACATAATACGCCAACATATATGGTGCATCATGCTGATATAAGTACCCGTCTACTTCGTGATTAATTCTATCTATTACTCCACCTACATATGAAGCCACACAAGGAACCCCTAATAATTTTGCTTCACTCAGGGAATTTGATTCATTTTCAATTGTGGATGCTGAAACAAATACATTGGCCTTTAAATAATGTTCGCACATTTGCTTTTCATCTAAATGACCAGTAAATACAACATTACTTTCTACGTTGTATTTTTTTATTAATTTTTTAATATATTTATTATAATACGTTAAAGATAAAGTACTTTTTAATGATGAGCCCTTTAGTATATTTTTACCTCCTATATAGATTTTAGTATCAGGGAACTCTTTCAATATAATTGATAATGCTTCAATAACATAATGCAGTCCTTTAACCGGATAGTGTCCCTGGCTTAAAAAAATGGAGTATTTCTCACAATAATCAATACTCCATGTATGATTATAAAATTCATTTCTTAATGTCTCATTACAACAATAATATTTTGCGCCCGGATTAATTTGAGAACAGCAGGCTTTATCCCATGTAGTTCGTCCAATAATATGTCCAGCTTTTTTTATTGTCTCAATTTCATTTTTGCCCCTGTTTATAAATATTTTCCTTAACCCAATTACACTGTCCCTCAATATTATATTTCTAAGAGTACGGGAATAAATGACTTTTACAGGCAAATCCGCCAAAACATGCTTGGCGATAATTGATACCATCCCCTGAATTGACACAACAGTGCTGACTTTTTTATTGTTACATGTATTAAGCATTGATAACGATTGTGCCATTTCAGTCCCATGTATATGCACGATATCAGGATCTGAATCATTAATAATTTCCATAAACACAGGATTTAAAAACAGCATTTTTTTATTATTGTCTCTTACCTCTTGAAATACATAATATTTTATATTTTGTCCAAATAATTTTTTATAACCATTAATCCCTTTTTTAGGAAATGCAATTGACAATTCCACTCCCTCAATACCGGATAACAGTTGAGAGGTACTCATTAGCCATCCACCTAACTGAATAGGCTTCTCGTTCATTAATAAACTTGCTTCAGGTAAAGGTATATTAATCAACCATAAAATTTTCATATGATAAGTTCCCCTTACATCCATTCTAAGAAATATGATAAAGTATAATTTCTTGTTATGCACAACACTATTTACTTATCATTCTTTTAAATTATTTTTTAGAAAATTATTAATTTTTTCTCCTTGATCTTGATATCTCTTACTTCTTGCGAATTTTTCAGCCTTTCTTCCAATTTCAGTTCTCTCTTGTTGAGGCATGTTCATTATTTGTTTTAGCCTTTTATATATTGTTTCAGGTCTGTTATTCTCCAAAAGTATGACATAGTTTTCATATTCCTTTGGTATCCCTGGCAGCATCGTAGTAATGATTGGAGTACCAGAAAGCATATATTCTAATGTTTTTGAAGGAAATGAGTATTTTACATATTCATCCTCATCTGAACGAGCATTAATCAGGAAATCAGCACCTCTTTGAATTTCTAATACTCTTTCATTTGAAACAAAGCCATTAAAACTAATTCTTTTATTTAAAGAACAAATATGCTTAAGCTCTTCTTCATAGTCTCCGCAACCATATATCTCCAGTACTATATCTTCGTCTTTTATTAAGTTAAATCCTTCAACAATATTATTTATTCCATATTGTCGACTAACAGCTCCGGTATAAAGAACTTTGGTAAATTTTCCGTCTGCCTTTTCCGGCTTAGTAACGGGAATATCATTTTCATCTATTATTCCTTCGATAACCAAATAAGGTCTGTCTGGGGCAAAATCTTCTGCTAAATACTTAGTCAGTACTATAACCTTAGATGCATGCCTCATAAAAAATTTAGAGACTAAAAACTCTGCTGTTCTCAGCTTTGATTTCAAAAAGCTTTCTCTGCTGTTCCTAACTGACGGCATATCAGTCCAAACACCAATATAGTCAATATTGAATATTTTTGAAATGATATACCCTGTTACCATAAACGGGACATGAACGGAATATACAATTACACCACCTTTGTTATCAATCCCTTTATACTTTTTTAACCCATAGTAAAAAGCTGATAAAAACCTTGAGATTATTTTTAGCAGACCAAAATTCAAAAATGGAATCTCACATATATTTATTTCTTTATTACAAATGTTAACCGTCCAACTATTTCCTTTAACTTTTTTTCTCGAAAAATAGGGATAATCAGAAACAGGCCTTGCTGAAATATATGTAAAATTAAAAATATCCCTAGCCTCCAAGCTTTTAATTAAATTCCAATTAAACCTGTGGGTTTGAATGGCCGGAAATCTATCATTTGTTAATATATCTTCCAATTCGCTATCTGGAACAGCAAAGCCAAAAACCAGAAAGTTTTTTTTCATTAATATTTCCCCCAAACTACTCTATTTACATAGTCGGTATAAGAAATAAGTAATCTAAGCACTTTCTCCGAAACATTAGGCATACAGTAATCCGCAACTTTTCTAAAGTGTTTATCTCCACCTGATTCCAGTATTTCTAATCCCTGCATTATCCTATCCTTATCCAGCCCGACCATCATTACAGCCGTCTCTTCCATAGCTTCCGGCCTTTCATGCGCTTGTCTCAGATTCAGTGCTTTAAATCCAAGAATTGAAGACTCCTCACTTATAGTTCCGCTATCACTTAATGTTGCCTTAGCCTTCATCTGTAATTTAACATAATCAATAAATCCATGAGGCTTCATTAGCGAAACCAAAGAATTGAATTTGATTCCTTGTTGCTCTATCCTTTTTCTTGTTCTCGGATGGGTGCTAAATATTATTGGAAGATTATATCTTTCTGCTACCGCATTTATACTTTCAACCAAATCTTTAAAATTTTTATCAGAGCTTATATTTTCCTCTCTGTGGGCTGAAACTACAAAATATTGGCCCTCCTCCAGGCTAAGTCTTTTCAAAACATCTGACTTTTCTATATCTTCTATGTTTGAGTTTATGACTTCAAACATAGGGCTTCCGGTTTTTACGATTCTATCCGCCGGAAAGCCTTCCCTTAACAAATATTCTCTTGCAATGTCACTATATGTCAAATTAATATCTGATATGTGATCTACAATCTTCCTGTTTGTTTCTTCAGGTACTCTTTGGTCAAAGCATCTATTTCCAGCCTCCATATGGAAAATCGGGATATGCCTTCTTTTTGCAGCTATTGCAGCTAAACAACTATTTGTATCTCCGAGTACTAAAAATGCATTTGGATTTTCTTTTTCAAGTATTGGTTCGATTTTTACAAGGATGTTCCCAATAGTTTCAACTGCTGTACCTGTTGCTGCATCAAGAAAATAATCTGGCTTTTTCAAGCCAAAATCTTTAAAAAATACTTCATTTAACTCGTAATCATAATTTTGGCCAGTATGTACCAAAATGTGTTCTATGGACTCTGAATTATTAAGTCTATTTATAACCGCCGACAGCCTGATAATTTCAGGCCTTGTTCCAACAACCGTCACAACCTTAAGCTTTTGCATCTTTAAACCTCCGAAACATATGTGTCCGGCCTTTCCGGATCAAAATACTCATTTGCCCACATAACTGTTACCATGTCTGTCTCGCCCAAATTGATAATCTTATGGATATACCCTGGGGGAATATCTATAACTTCTAACTTATTTCCGCTTACATAATACTCAATAATTTCTTGGCAATAAATTTTTCTGAACTTAATAACGCCCTCTCCACTAACAACTAGAAATTTTTCGTTTTTTGTATGATGCCAATGGTTGCCTTTGGTAATCCCAGGCTTTGAAATATTTATAGAAACTTGTCCCCTGTCCGGAGTTTTTATAAACTCGGTAAACGATCCTCTATTATCTACATTCATCTTTAAAGCATAACTGAACTTGTCTTCAGGAAGGTAGCTTAAATAAGTGCTATACAGTTTTTTTACAAATTGATCTGACATGTCTGGGATATACTTGCTACTGCGAATTTCCTTAAATGAATATAACAATTCAGATAATGCTCCCAGCTTTATATTGTAAATAGGTTCTATAGAACAATATCCATCACGGCTATTTCCCCAATTTTTTAATACTTTTATAAATTCTTTAACAACATCATCTATATAAACTAGCTGTAGTTCAGTTTCTGCATTATTTATTACAATAGGCAAACCACTTGCTATATTGTTGCAGAATGTCGCCACAACACTGTTATAATTTGGTTTACACCACTTACCAAAAACATTTTGCAATCTATAAATAAACACTTTTATGCACCTATCATTGCTATATTGCAATAAAATCTCTTCTGCAGCCTTTTTGCTTATTCCATACGGATTATCAAGCTCTGCCTGAATAGATGAGGTTACTACAATCGGACAATTATTTTTATTTTTCTTAAGCAGTTCCAATAACTGAGAGGTAAACTCACAATTTCCCTCAATAAAATCCTTTTCTCTTTGTGTCCTATTTATGCCTGCAAGATGAAAAACAAAATCACACCTTGTTGTATATTCATCTAAAAATTCATTACAGGAGTCTTTATCATATTCATATATTTCTAAAAACCCTTCATTTTTTAGCTGAGTAACAAGATTTTTACCTATAAACCCTCTAGCTCCAGTAACTAATATTTTCATTTTATTAATCTCCAAGCATCGATTTCCTCCCTAATGTACTGGAGTGTCAAAAGCTTTTCTTTTACTTCTGCTACATTAAGCAACCTGGTGTTATTAGAGTTATACTCTGTCAATTTCGACCTTTCCTTATTCCCGTCAATGAAATATTTATCATAATTTAAATCTCTATTATCTGCCGGTACCTTATAAAATCCGCCTAGATCAATTGCATTTTCACATTCTTCATTTGTAAGCAAGGTTTCATACATCTTTTCTCCGTGCCTTATACCAATGATCTTAACATCTTTCTCGTAGTCAAATAACTCCCGCACTGCTTGTGCCAGTACTCCAATTGTGCATGCAGGAGCTTTTTGAACCATTATATCTCCACTTTCAGCATTTTTAAATGCAAAGAGTACTAATTCAACCGCCTCTTCAAGGCTCATTATAAATCTTGTCATTTCCGGTTCTGTAATTGTCATAGCTTGTCCGGACTTTATCTGATCTATGAACAAAGGAATCACACTTCCCCTGGAACACATAACATTACCATAACGCGTACCGCAAATTGAAGTTTTTTGTGAATCCACCGTTCGTGACTTTGCAACAAAAACCTTTTCCATCATTGCCTTTGATGTACCCATTGCATTTACTGGATAAGCGGCTTTATCTGTTGAAAGACATATTACTTTTTTGACGCCTGCTTCAATAGCAGCAGTTAGTACATTATCTGTTCCTAGCACATTCGTTTTTACTGCCTCTAAGGGGAAAAATTCACAAGATGGCACCTGTTTTAGTGCAGCCGCATGAAAGATATAGTCAACACCATACATAGCATTTTTTACGCTTGCAATATCACGTACATCGCCAATATAATACTTTATCTGTTCGCTTCTATATTCTTTTCTCATATCATCTTGTTTTTTTTCGTCTCGGGAGAATATGCGTATTTGACCTATGTCAGTGTTCAAGAATCTCTTAAGTACAGCATTTCCGAAAGATCCTGTACCACCTGTTATAAGTATGGTTTTATCTTTAAACATGTTTATGTCTCCTTGGTTTTTTCTACACTTAAATTAGTTGAAGCAAATTTATTACTGATGTATTTTTCTGTGACAGTTGACTATATTCTTCATTACTAAGTACAATAATAACTATCTTATCCTGAGTATTTTTAAAAGAATCATGGATGTCAAAATCAGAACAATGTCTATCAATAAGTTTTATTTTATTATTTTTAATCTGCATAACTGCCATTTTAACCAACTCGCTTATTTCGTCATGTTCGAGAACTATATATATACTGTAGTTCTGCTCTAACATATCTATTAACAAACTTTTTATTTTCTTTGTTGTTTCAATTATGAAATCATAATGTAATTTTATATAAACTCTTGTCTTTTTTACCTTTTCAGCGACTCCTGCCGGAGTGAGCATATAGGCAACCCTGTTCATAGGTATCTGTCTAATCTTAATAAGACCCTCATGCACCATTTTGTTTATTAGCAAATTAACGCTGCCTAAAGAAAGTTCCGCTTTCTTTGACAGTTCCCGCTGAGTTATATTTTCATTTTTTTCTATTTCATTAAGTAAAATATATTCTTTGTCCACCCAAAATCTCTCCTGTGTTCAAATATTGAACACACTAATTATATTCCAATTGAAAAGCCTTGTCAAATAAATAAACACCAGATTTAACCTCTGGTGTTTTATTTCTACTTACTCAAATACTTGGAAAATTCCAGGCTCTGCATATATAAGTTTAGCTTGGCTTTTAACAATAATATTTCAGCGTTGTCTCTTTGTGAAATATACTCTGTCATACTCGTGTAATCGATAGTCCCAAGTTTATACTTTTTCTGGGCGATATCCGCGTCTTTTTTAGCTAAATCATACTTTATACTGTTGATTGACACGTCATCACTACTATTCAACAGGGTGTTGTAATCTTTTCTTATATTACTTTCAACGTCTGAAAGTGCATTGTTTATTTTGTATGAACTATTGGCAATAGTATCCTCTAATGCCTCCTTGCCAGGATAATTCTTATTGTTTGTATTATCATTTATGTTTTTCAGCCCTATTTTGGCTTCTTCCAGCTCATTTTTCAGTCTCTTTACTGACATGTCTGTTTTTTGATTATTTAATATAAAGGTGTCTATCTGTTGGCTGTCAAATATTATATTGTAATTAACTCCGGGTATGTCAAGTTCGGTCAAAACTATTTCATTGTCCAGCTTATTTCCTAAAAGTGCGTTCAGACCTAATAATGAATTTTGCCGTTCTCTTCTTAACTGTTCCAGATTAAAATTCTCAATATCCAGATTATCTTTAATACTTTCATACGCAGAACTTGTTATTTTTCCCGACTTAAGCTTAAGCGCCGCAGTTTCCAATTCCTTCTTTGTATTATTGACAGTCTTAAGCTTCAAGTCAAATTGTTTGTTTAAGATAAGTAAGGTAAAATATTTTTCAGTTAAATCCGATTTCAGGTTCCGAATTGTTTCTTCCTTGCTACTTTTCATGTATGTAAGAGAATTGAAGCTTTGCACCGGATATAATAACTCCTGATTTCTATATTCAATCTGTTCAACATCACTTCTTCCAACATTGTATTTCGCATCCACAGCGATGCTGCAAACATTATAGTACCTATCTTGTGCTGTTTTTATTTTTGCATCCTGAGTTTTTAAATTTTCATTTACACTTATCATTAAATCTAAAGCATATTTATAACTTATTTTATCAGGACTTTCTGCAAATGTAATATTGGCCGAAATAGTAAATATTAAACTCAATACCAGAAATATAGCTTTTTTTCCCAATTTTCTCATTATTTCACCTCGTTTATTCAAGTTAACCCTATACCAACACTGCAGGATACCTCCAAGGTTTCTTTTGCAGTATTGTACTCAATAACGGCTTTTCTATATTTTACTTTTTCAGTATTTAAATCCAGCAGGCTTTTATCCAAATCTGTTTTGGAAATTCCTTTTTGACTGTATTTAGTTTTAGCAGCTTTATAATTCTTTTCTTTCAAGGCAACAGAGTTCTCGGCAGCTTTAACCACTGAATATTTGCCATTTGCAGCTATATATAAACTGAGAATCTCCTGTTTTACTTTAATGTTAGCTTCTTTTATACTCTCCTCCGCCTCTCTTATCTGGTTTAAGGAGTTTTCCCGCTGGAGCTGAAGCCCTACGCTCTGCATATTGTCCATATATGAATTATTCACAAGCCCATATGCATTTTTGCCATCCCAGTAATTAAGCCATGCGAAGGATATTTCATTTCTGTTAGTCACGGCCTTGTCAAGGTATTCATGATAGTCCATTAATTCAGTTAAATTTGTATAATCATAGTCCTCTGGAACAATGTTATCTTTCAAAGAAATACCTAATAGTTTTTTTAAGTCAAACTTAATATTTTCAACATTTCTGCGTAATTTGCCCAGCTCTTTTTTTTGAATTTCAATATTCAGTTCACTTTTTTCAAGAGAACTTTTTGATATCTCTCCCAGTTCAAATCTCTTTCTTTCCTGAACTAGTGCCTTCTGAGCTGTCTGTAGAGACGCATCAGAAATACTTATCTGGTCATTGAGAATAAGGATGCTATCAAACATTTTCCTTGTGCTTAAAGAAATATTATTAATGCTTGATTTCTTATTAAATTCGTATCTCAAAAGACTACTCCACAATGAATAATTGGGATAATTCTCCGGATTAAAAATATGGGAGATATCTTTATTATTAAAATATGCAGTCTCCCCATACATAGCATAATATCCATATAATATACCCATTTCCATACTGGTTATATTATTTGAGCTGGAGGCTTTGGAATACAAATCCGCTATATCCCTCTGAACATTATCTTCTAATCCCTTATATATTAATGGATTATAATCCTTTCCGCTGAGAAGATGATTTATTTTTTGGTCCAGCTCTTTTAGGCTAAGCGTATTTGCTATAGCTGCTTTTTGAGCGTTTTTCAAATTAATGCCATAATCTTTATTATCATTCGTCATGGCATTGGCTACGCTTGTACTTACTGTTACAAATATGACAGTTATTAACACTAACAATTTTAAAATGGTATTATGTTGCCTATTGATATTTGCCAGCATTATTTCCCTCCTTTCGTTCCTACTTAAGTATATACGTAAATATTAATTTTTTGTATTACAAATTTACAAAATTTCTTAATTAATTCATTATATTTGTAAACTGCCCTACACAAATGTTTACCTTTTATTTCTATTATGCTAAAATGAATTCTGAAAAGGAAGGTGGTTAAGATTATGAGTAAAAAAAAAGTTCTTAGTAATGATAGTTATGTCAAGATAATTCCATTAGCTTTGATTTTATTGATAGTTCCTCTTATTGTTCATCTAAAAACTGTAACACTTACAGGAGCTTCTCTATTATTTAGTCCAAACAGTGACAGTTATCCGGATTTTTTTAACTATTTTAAAGCAATATGGTTAGGGACGCTGACTGTAATAAGCTTTTTGGTCTGTTTATGGTATTTCTATTTTAAAAAATTCACCTTTAAGATTTCCAAATTATTTATTCCTTTAGGGATATATTATTTGGGTGTGATAACCTCCACAGTACTCTCTGACTATAAGCATCAGTCATTATTTGGTTTTAATGACAGATTCGAAGGCTTTTTAATTTTAACCTGCTATTTGGTAACCTGCTTTCTTGCAGCACATTTTATCACTTATGAAAAGGATGTTAAAATACTTTTTGGCGCATTGGTACTTTCAGCAGTTATCATTTCTCTACTTGGAATAAGTCAATTTTGGGGATTTGATATACTTCAGTCTGATTTTGGAAAACATCTGATGCTGTCAGCCAATGATTATAAAGAAATAGGCGAATCCTTGGAGTTTAAATTCCCTACCAGATACATATATGCCACATTATACAACCCAAACTATGTGGGAAGCTATTTCTCAATGCTTTTTCCAATAAGTCTGGTCTTCTTCCTGTTCTCAAACAGTTTAAAATATAAAATTCTTTCTGGGATTTTTAGCTGCCTTACATTTATTACTCTGGTGGGCTGTTTATCCTCTACAGGTTATATTGCCTCATTTATTGCCATTCTATTTATACTACTTATTCTTTATAAAAAGATTATTAAATCATGGAAGTCTGTTATCCCTCTCTTTTTGTGCTTGGTTGGCATTTTATTTTTCATGAACATAACTGCTGAAGGCACATTGCTGGCAGGATTTACAAAGTCTATTACCCAAAGTGAAAATAATTCACCTAATGCTGAAATTGCCGCTACCACCAAACCTGATAATAGCCTTAAAGATATTAAACTGGTTAAAAATAGTGCAAGCATAATAACAGTTGATAATGTTTTAAATATACAATTCGACAATTCCACTTATCAATGTATTTTCTCCGATAAGGCAGGTAATAGTTTAGATTTTAAAATTGATGAAACTGACAATAAGACCCTGATCTTCAATGATCCAAGATATGAAGGTATCAAGGTAATAGTTGATGGTGCAATATTTAATATCACTACAAGCAATACCGTTTTTAATATTTGCGTCAATAAAGACTCTGGTTATTTTAAATTTATGGACTATAGAGGCAATCAAGTTGATATTGTAGATGTTGAAAAATTTGGCTTCGAAGGCAAGGAGACCTTTGCTTCCTCCAGGGGTTATATATGGTCAAGGACTATACCCCTGCTCAAGGATACAATTTTCTGGGGACATGGCCCTGACACTTACGCCTTTGTCTTTCCTCAGAATGACTTTCTGGGAAAGGTGAAAGGGCTCAGTACTCCATATATGATTGTTGATAAACCTCACAATATGTTTTTACAAATTTCGGTTAATACTGGACTATTATCATTATTCGCTTTCCTGGTATTTATTATCTGGTATGCAATAGTATCTATAAAATTATATATTATGAACAGATCCGATAACATATATTTTATATCAGGTGTCAGTTGCTTAGTTGCTGTTATTGGATTTATGGTTTCAGCATTGGCCAACGATAGTGTTATAAGTGTCAGTCCCGTGTTCTGGATTATTTTAGGAGTGGGCATAGCCTCTAACAGGCTCTATAGATCGCACTTAAGCAATATTAATTTAAAGGTTTAGTTTCTTCATGACTTATATAAAAACGGCACTGTGGATGTTTCTCACAGTGCCGTTTTACTGGCTTTAAATTTTTTATTGATGAATCAATTCCTCGATTATTCTCCTAATATAACCGTAAATCTCTTCCCTTCATCCAAAGTAGTCTCATTGCCGCCGAAATCTTTAACACTCTTACAATAGAGATTATATTGAACGGTTTTGTCCAGCTTATCAAACAGTAAAATCACATTAAAACTATCTATATAAGTTATTGCTATTGGATACTTTTTGTAAGAACTATCTTTATCAATGTAATCGAGCATATAATTTTGAGGTGATGCATTAGGCACATCTACTGATATTTCTTTGCTAAAGGTAACTTTAACAGCATTTGAACCAATTATTTCAGCCTCTTTAATACTGGGTTTTATATCATCTGCCGCTCTTACCAGGAAAGTCTTTTCAATTGTACCGCTTAAAGTTTCTCCACTGTAATCCTGGAATGTACTTGGTATCTTTATGGTATATGGCCGATTTACTACTAGCTTGTTAACTTCTTTAAAAAACAACTTCACTGTCTTCTGGTCTATAGACGTGAAACGGACTGCAGAAGGAGCAAACTTGTTGCTGTATGTAATGTCGGTCATTGAATAGTTATTAATATCCAATGCCGATTTCGTATCTACTGGCCTGTCGAATGCTATTGAGATCGAGTATGCATCATCAACGCTGACATCGGTTACCGTTAATGAACTTTGATTCGTATACATTCCGCTAAATGTGAAGCTTTGCTCCTCAATACTATATTGCTTTGATATGTCATTAATTCTATTAATCATCATGCCATATGACTTATTTTTGTCCAAAAGTGTCTTAAGTCTTAAAACCACACTCTTTCCCTCTGACCCAGAGTCATTAATTACAAATGCCTTCTCTATCTGGATAGGATTGTTTTCACTATCTGTAATACTATAATTATAAACTTGCTGTGCTAAAGTGTTGTTTATTTTCCTATTAAAATTCAGTTTTATGGCTTTACTGTTTATGGCATTTATACTGTTAAGTATAAGTTTTGAATCTCCCATATCTTTTGATATAAACGAATACTGATCTCCATTACCATCTCCCAGTGCTACTCCATAAGAGCCAATCAGCCCACCGGATAGCTTTATTACGTACTCCGTACCAGGAGTAAATACCTTTGACTTTAATGCTACTGCGGCACTATAGCTGTCCCCTGCTAAACTCACCTTTAAGTCATCACCCTTGGCAAATACCTCACCGTTGCATTCAATCTCATAATTTGGTGAAAACTCAATGTTTTCATTGACCGGCTGTGTAAAATATACAACCATTTCTGAACGCGATATTTGTTCAGCCATACTTATTTTAAATAGATCAGATTTGATAGCGACAATCTTATATCCATTAAATTGGCCTGAGATAACAGGAATTGTGTTTCCTTCCATATCAACAGCATTATTTATCTCAATAGTATAACTAAGATTCTCAATTTGAGTTGATGTATCCAAAACTAAAGCATTTCCGGAATGTGAGTTTATTGACACATTCAATGTATTATTTTTATTATTAGTCTCATAAATACTTATGCTATTTGAGTCAATTGAATTAATAACTTCCGACAGCTCTACCCTGACCTTTTTAGCATTCAGGGATACCACCTGATTTACTTTTGTCACCACAGTATCTTTCAGAATTCCAGTGGAAGCGGCAGTTTCTCTGTCAATGGCACCAGAATTAACAAGCTGCTGGATTAATGTCATACTGCTGCCTTTTGGCTTTAAACCCAGCGCAGTATACATAACTTTTACAACCTCACTTCTTGTATAGCTCGAATTATCAGTTGTCTTATCAAGATATGCTGAATCTTGTACAAGGCCAATTTCATATGCTTTCTTAAAAACAGTTTTATTCCAGCTAAAATCCTCCGGTCCCGTATATCCCAGTACCTTCATTACCATTATCAAAAATGCCTGTTCTGAAAGATTTTGGTCTACTCCAAATTTATTGTTACCAATTCCAGTTGTTATTTGGTATTGCTCGCTATATGAGATATATGGAGCATACCACGCTGAAGACTTGACATCTGTGAATGAAGATGGAGATAACTCCCCCTTATTTGCTTCAAAATCTTTTGTCTTTCCAAGCAGCTTTATGATAAATACTATGGATTCATACTTTTTCAGATTTTTATCCAGGCCGTAATTTCCCTTGCCGTCCCCATCTATTAAGCCAAGCCTATTTAACGCTGCTGCCTTCGCATTGGCATCCAGATTCTCTTGTGCGCTTGCTGTGGGCATAAAAGAAATAAATATACACACTATAAGTAATAACGCAATTATTCTTCCTCTGTACATTTTCCGCCTCCTGATATATATAGCTTATTTACCTTACTAAGTAAATAATACCATATATATTGAAGTAATTACATATTCCGCACTTAGTTGTAATAAAAATGACTAAAAAAAGAGCTAAGACAATGTCTTAGCTCTTTTAATGACTTAAATTACTTAGTTACATTCCAAACAGTACCGGAAGCCAATACATTAGCATCTGGTGACGCATCAGTTATATTGTATACCTGAGTAACTGTAGTATATGGAGTTACAGCATCATTAGCCTTAGCAGTAATTGTTACAACATTACTATCTGAACCATTGCTGATACCAATTACAGTATAGCCTTCTACTTTGAATGTCAATGTAGACAATGTAGCAGACTTAATACCTTCGCTGAATGTAATATTAATGAGAAGATTATCATTCTTTGCAACTTTACCGCTGACATTCAGGGCAGCTGTTGTTGTAAATATGACACTTGGTACATCAGAACCGTTTATGGTAGTCTTAGCTACTTCTGGAGCAACTAAGTCAGCTACTTGTTTTCCCTGACCTCCCTGTAACTTAGTTCCAGAAACTGAAACAGAATTAGGAGTAGTTATAGATCCACAAGTAATATTTGCACTGGTGTATGTGGCATTTGTAGCCATATCCTTATCAAGAACCAATACAACTTCTGTCTTACCATCAGTGTTCTTCACCTGTGATTCAACAGCCTGGACTCTTATAGCATCAAATACGCTACCGTCAGTTGTAAATGTGATATCTGTGTTAGCAAATGATGATAATTCCTTATCAAATGTAACCTTTACTTTGTTCTTTGCAATTAACTTTGCACTTTCAATCAATACTGACTCAGCCTTAATGTAGGTTGAATTAGCCTGATCTTCATAAATGTTGTTCTTCACAAGAACTGGATCCAAAGAATTTCCTAATCTCTTACCTGCCAAATCCATGATAGGAGCTATTTTAACCACTGGCTGACTTACAGTTGACGCCATATCAATTACAACAGCTTTTTCAGAAAGCTTAGTAACTGTGTCATCAGATCCTAATGAAGCCAGTACAGATATACCAACACTTGTGGCAACAGCATAGTTGTTCTTGTCAAGCATCTGAGCTTCATTCATAGGCTCACTGAAGAATACATAAATTCTTCCTTCTGAACCTACTGCATAACAATCATCATTTTTTACAGAAGGAGGAGTATTGTCACCAGTTGTGAATGTGAATGTAGCTTCAGCAGCCATCTTATTTCCATACATATCTTCTGCATTCTTAACAACTACCTGATACTGAGTGTTATCAGCGAGGTTACCAGGTACAGACAATGTAAGGACTTTTCTTGCAGCATCATTTGTCAGGTTGTAGAATACATCTTTTCCATCAGATACTGATTTGAAAGTAATATTCTTCTTGTCAATTGATGAGGAAGTTAAAGCTTCATCAAATGTAATCTTATAGGCAACATTTGTATCTAATTCAGTTGATGATACTACTGGACCTGTTACATCAGCAACAACCTTTGCTGTTAATGTCTGATCAGGAACCTTTACACCATAACCGTCAACTAATTCACTGCCTGCAGTTGAACTGTTTACCAGGAAGAAAGTGATGTCTCCAGGTGGTACTGCATTCTGGAATGTAAATGCTATTTCGTCAACATAGTTTCCACTTGTTGTTGCAATATCTGCACAATATGCACCTACACTCTTGATTGAGTGGAATAATCTTAAATCAGCAGCCTTTACAGGTTTGCTGAACTTAACTTTTACTTCGTTTGGCTTAGCAGAAGAAATTGATACAACTGCAACGGATGTATCTTTCACATAATCAAATGTTGATTCACCCTTAAATACCTTGTAGCCAGCGTAGTCCTGAACAGCAGTTGCAGTTGAACCATCCTTGTTTACAGTTACAACAATAGGTCCTTCTATAAGGCTTGTTCCAAGTGTTAAGGTAACTGTTACACCTGAAATTGTGGTATTCTGTACAAAGTATGTATATGTTCCGCTCTTAACTACAAAATTGGAATCAAATGTACCACCCTGTGTATAAGTAGCTGTATCTCCACCATAAATTGGCTCTGAGAATGTAAGCTTTATGGATTTTTCTCCAGTAGCTTCTACCTTAGTTACTGTTGGGAGTATACCATCCTGAACAACTACGTCAAGTTCCTTATCTGCAGCCAATTTTTTACCATCAGCAGCCTTGATATCCTTTTTAACTTTTACCTTTGCAGTACTTGAGTTGGTGAGCTTGTCAGCTATATCATTATTCAATGTTATAACAACAGTCTTTGAATCAACTAAAGAAGCACTGTCAGAAGCAAGAGTAGTTTCTGTAGATCCACCCTTGTCTTTTACTGAGTAGAAGCTTTCTGTTTCAGCAGAATCTTTATCCATATCCTTGTTGAACTTAACTTCAATCTGCTTTGCATTCAAAGCTTTGATTGACTCAACAACCAAATCAACAGCCGGAGCAGCTATCAAACCAGCTTTTTCAGCTATAGCCTTCAAGCTTGCATCTGAACCAACATACTTAACGATAACTGTTTCTGTAGCGTCCTTAGCTTTAGCAGTTAAAGCATCAGTAACGATTGCAGTTGCAGCATCTCTTAATAATGCGTCGCCAGCAGGTATCTTAGCTGATATTGAAGTAATAGTAGCTTTAGCAGCTAATAATTCAACAGCCTTAGCATAGTCATTTTCAGCTGAAAAACCAAGTGCATTCATGAACATTGAAGCAAGGTCTTTAGCAAGCAAAGGAGCAGCAGCATTTAATTTGTTGTCTGAACCCTTTACAACACCAGCTTCAACAGCAAGTGCTACCCAACCTTCTGCCCATGATGGAACTTTAGCAGCATCATCAAAAGTGTCGATGCTTGTAACGTCCGCAGCTTCCATGTCAGCTTCTGTCTTGCCTAATACAGTCTTAAGAACTAAAACTGCACCTTCAGCCCTTGTTAATTCTTTTCCGAGCATTAAGTCACCAGATGTATTACCGGTCCAAATGCCAAGATCTTTAAGAACTGTTGCTTGCGCTTCAAATTCGTAAGTAGTTGAAGCAGCAAATGCAGTAGCCATAGATGTAAGCACTAACGCTATTGCTACAACAACTGCAGTTAACTTTCTGAGATTTCTCATGTTCTCAAATCCTCCTTGTGTATTTTGTAGCGGGTGGGCTATGTAATTGCGGAGCAGGCTACGCCTCATCCCGTTTATAGCCCAACTCGTAAAACCAATTTTTCAAGATTGAATACCTCTAGCCGCATTATGGCTAAATTTACCTATCTTGATTTCATATGTATTATATCACTGGCAAATTTTGCAGTCAACAACGCCATTTTAAGTGTAAAGAATTTGTAATAGAACTGAAATAAAGAAGGCCGAGTATACACTCTGCCTTCTTTATTTCCGAGCTTATTATTTTATTTCCCGTAAATCCTTATCTTACCGTCTTATCTTACTGTCCATACTGAGCCGGCAGCAAATACGTTGCTGTTTGCATCAGTTATGTTGTAGTTCTGTGTTACTGTTGTTGTAGCGCTGGTGTCACTTGCATTTGCCTTGACTGTCAGTTCAACTATTGAACTGTTTCCTGCGTCAAGAGCTATATTTGTTACGGTGTAGCCTTCAACGCTGAATGTCAGTGTTGACATACTTGCAAGATTCATATTTTCTGAGAAGTAAACAGATATCTTGGCTGTAACATCCTTGGCCACCTTACCGTTTACAGGAGCTACCGAGTAGTTGGAAGCTATAACCTTTGCTACATCTGCTGTGCCTGCATCTGTATCGTGGTCGTACTTAGCAACTTCAGGAGCCAGCTTGTCAACTACTGTTTCAGCTATGCTACCTGTCAGTACTGTTCCGGATACTGATTTTGTGTTTGCAGGTGCTGCAACTGTTTCAATATCAACTGCAGATGCTGTAAATTTGGCATCAGTATTTATTTCCCTGTCAAGTACGAGTATTACTTCGGTGTTGCCATCTGCATTCTTGGTCATTGACTCAACCGACTGTATTTTGATTGCTGCAGGTGTAAAGTCGGTATGTGTTGCATTGTCATATACTGCGAATTCAGTATTGTCGAAGTTTGCCAGTTCCTTGTTGAACACTAATTTGATCTTGTTCTTGGCTATCAGGTATGCATCAGCAATCTGTACCTGTTCCTGTCCAATATTTGTTATGATTGGAGCAGTGTATACAAAGTCAATATCTGTTCCTAATTTCTTGCCTGCCAAATCGGTTATTCCTGCAATCTTAAGTGAAGGCTGGTTAACTGTTACATCTGCCAGGTCAATTACAACGCTCTTATTTGACAATGCAGTTACTGTATCATTAGTTCCCAGGGCTGCGAATACTCCGCCGGTTGTAGTTTTAACCGCATAATTTGTCTTGTCAAGCATCTGGGCTTGATTCATAGGCTCGTTGAATACTACGTATATCTTTCCGTCTGCGTTTACTGCGTAAGCATCGTTAACATATGGGTTAGTGTGATCGCCTACTGTAAATGTGTAAGCCGCTTCTGCTGCCATGCTGTTATCGGCCAGGTCTTTCATAGCCTTTACAACTACCTGGTACTGAGTGTTGTCAGAAAGGTTTCCGGGAACAACCAGAGTAACCTTCTTTGCATCAGTGCCTGCATTGTAAGAGATATTGAATGTTACATCCTTGCCGTCTGCTACTGATTTGAAGGAATAGTTGCTTGCCTTGATAGCTTCTGTTGCACTTATTGCTTCATCAAATACTATTTCAAATGATGCATTTGTGTTAAGTTTTGTTGACGATACTACAGGACCTGTAACATCCACAACTATATTAGTGTTGATTGTCTGGTCAGGAACCTTTATACCGAAACCGTCAACCAATTCGTTACCTGAAACTGTGCTGTTAACCAGGAACAGTTTAACATTACCTGCAGGTATCTTGTTTGCAAAGTTGAAGGTTATTTCATCTACAAAGCCGCCAGTGGTTACTGCAGTTGCCTGATAAGCAGCTACGTCCTTGATTGAGTGGAACAGCTTAAGATCTGCTGCCTTTACCGGCTTTGAGAAAGCAAGAGTGATTGATTCCTGTTTAGCCTCTTTTACAGTAACTGCTGGTACAGTGGTATCCTTAACATAAGTGAAGGTTGTTTCACCCTTGAATACTTTGTATCCGGCATAATCCTGTATTGCATTTGCATCAAGACCTGCTGCATTTACGGTAACTGTAATCGGACCTTCAATAAGTTTGGTTCCTACTGTTACTGTGATTGTTTTCTTAGCTGCGTCAGCAGTTGCACCTTGTACATAGTAGGTGTAGCTTCCGCTCTTAACGGTAATATACTGATTTGCAATTGTTAAGTTGGTGCCGTTATAAACAGGTTCGGAGAACGTAATTCTTAATGTAGTATCTCCAATTGCTTCTACTTTTGAAACTGAAGGTATAACTCCGTCGGCTACCTGAACTGCTGAATTGGCAAAATCGGCTGCAAGCTTGACTCCGGCAACAGCTTTTATATCCTTCTTAACTGTTACTTTTGCATCTGTTGAGTTTGTAAGCTTATCGGCTGCTGCTCCGTCCAAAGTAATAACTACTGTCTTGGAATCCACCAACTGTGCGCTGTTAGAACCAAGAGCTATTATTGTAGTTCCCTTATCCTTTATTTCATAGAAAGCTTCGTCTTCTGCGGATTCCTTATCCATTGCCTGATTGAATTTTACTTCAATCTGTTTTGCATTTAAAGCCTTTATGCTCTCAACCGCAAGTGTTGCAGGAACCTTGTTGATAAGGCCGGCTTCTTCAGCCACTGCCTTTATGTCTGGGTTGGCAGCAACAATTTTGTCTATGATTGTTTCAGTACCTGCTGCTGCATAATCAGCAGTCAATGCACCATAGATCAATCCAACCGCCTGGTCTCTTAAGATAGAAGATGTGGCATATGAAAGGTAATCAGCTATGTCCTTTGCACCTTCTACTTTTGATAACTGAGCAATTGCTTCTTTCCAATCGGAAACATCATAGCCCAACTGTTTGAGCAATAATGTAGCAAACTGTCCTCCGATAAGATCCTTGTCTGCGTTAATATAAAGTTTACCGGTGGTAGTATCCAATGAACCAGACATGATGTCATTCTTCACCAGATATGCAAATCTCTTTTTTGCATAATCTTTTACTTTGCTTCCATCCGCGAAATCCTTAAGAATCGCATTGGTTTCTTCAGCGGTTAATGCGTTAGCGGCAGTGTCCATGTTGAACAACTTTGCTATAAGCACTGAACCCTGTTCTCTTGTCAACTTCGTTCCGAGAGACGGATCAAATGTTGATGGGTTTGTTCCTGCATAAAGTTCTAGCTTGTTAAGTACTGATGCTTTAGTACCATTTACTGGAGAGTATGCCGCAAATGCTGGTACGATTGTTGTTAGCATTATAGCACCGGCAACTACTACAGCAGATATCTTTTTTAGATTTCTCATTACCAAATCCTCCTTAGATTTTTAGTAGCTTTGGTTATGCCGGAATAATAGACGATTTTTATTAATGTATCCCGGCTGCAACGATTTAAAATCAAGCGTTTGCAGACATTGCCTACCTGATTTCTGAACTCATTATAGCACCGATTTTTTTCATAGGTCAACATAATGTACCATCATGTAAACTAACTGTAAGCTTACTGTAATGGGGTTTGTTTCACCTCGAGGCTTATTATGGTAAACTTATTTCGATTGCTTCCAACCCTATTTGGCCAAACCCCTTGCCAATGCTGCCTTAGAAGTACCCATCAGAATAAGCCGGTTGTGTCGGTAAGTACATTTTATATATGTTCCGTGCTGGAATTGCTGTAATTTAATTGTAATTAAACACTTAAGGAGTACTTAACCACACCTTTTTTGATTTTCCTCAGATGCATTATGCATTATTATGGTAAAATTATAGTGAACACAAATCTGAAAGTTATTTAAGGATTGTGCCGGGCACTGCATATGCCTGTAACCTGAACAAACTGTTAAGGGAGGAATAGACGAATTGAATAAACTGAAGAGCTTTATTTTTCATGCTATCATCTGGGGAGCAGTAGTGCTTATGGGGGCCATTCTCATTCTAAGCGCCTTTAAATCCGGGCCGCTTGCTCTTAAGCTGCCTTTTTTCACAGGAATACTATTTGTAGCCTTGGCAGTCTTATTTATATTTCTGTGCCTGAAAATCAACCTGCTCGATAAAATAAGCCCCAGGCCTTTCTTAGTTGCAATAATAATCATTTCCCTTGTTCCAAGGCTTCTGTGGGTACATTTTATACAAACCCAGCCCTATTCGGATTTCCTTCACCTGTACAACTACGGTGTTAACGCCGGTCATGGTGATTTTAAAGGCTTTGTTGACTTCTATTCGGTGTTTCCTTTTAAAATGAGTTTCGGTCTGGTGCTGGCAGGGCTCTTCTCTGTTTTTGGGCCCGGCCTGCTTGCGGCCAAGCTGTTTAATGTGTTAATGTCTGTTGCCCTGGTTATGATAGTCTACTTTGGAACCAGGTACATATACGGCCATAAGGCTGCAAAAGTATCCGGCTTGCTGCTTGCAGTATGGCCTGCGGATATAATGTATAACTCTGTGATTGCTTCAGAGCATCTTTTTCTGGTATTGTTCACGGCTGCAGCAGTATTGATGCTGAAATTCTTTAATAAGTACACTTTTAAGAATTATGAAATAACCAACGGCAATCTCATCTTGCTGGCCATCGGCAGTCTTACAGCTCTTGCGCAGCTTATACGGCCCATGGCCATGCTGCTTCTGCCCGTCTTTTCGGTGTATGTACTGTTTTTTAAAAAGTACAAGGCAGACCTAAGCGCCGGATTGTGGCTAAAGCTTAAGTCAGTGTTGCTTGTGGTTATGAGCTATCTGGTTGTAATTAATTTAATCAATATTCCTGTAGAAATGGCTACCGGTGTGGATGTAACAAGGTCTGATTCGGGTTTCAACCTGCTGGTGGGTACAAACTACCAGGCAAAAGGAATGTTTAACTATGAGGATTTCGGTATTATAGAAAAATTCAACTACGATATTGACAAGGTTCACAGTGAGGCAAAAAAAATTGCTCTGGAACGCATTACCTCCCAACCGTTAAAGCTGCCCTCCCTCTTTTTAAAGAAAACGGAAATCCTGTGGGGCAACGAAAACTACGGCTACTACTGGAGCACCTCCCCCGTCGGAGAAACACGGATTGAAAGCATTGTAAAATCGCATCCCCGTGTATTTTACGGGCTGTCTCAGGCCTTCTATGTAACCATAGTGCTGATGGCCATATGCAGTTGCCTCTATCATCTCAGAGAAAGACGGTATGATGCACTGATTATCTTAATGATCTTCGGAGCCATATTCCTATCCTATCTGCTGCTTGAAGTACAGTCCAGGTACCACTTGCCGATAATGCCGCTGTTGATAATGTTTGGCAGTGGAATTATGTCGGAAACCGATAAATACGGCGAATAAGCTACAGTTATTGATAATGCAGGGATGCGCCACCATCGCACACAGAAAACAGGGCAGCCATGAATCACACGGCTGCCCTGTCTTTTATATTTCATTTTATACAATTACATT
Organism: Ruminiclostridium hungatei; assembly: GCF_002051585.1. GTDB lineage: Bacteria > Bacillota > Clostridia > Acetivibrionales > DSM-1351 > Ruminiclostridium > Ruminiclostridium hungatei. The sequence continues at coordinate 75,108 of NZ_MZGX01000016.1, forward strand.
CTTACCGATAATAATGGGCCAGGTTTCCTCTCCCTTTAAGCACCTGTTTTTGGACAGTGTAACGCTTTTATCAAGAATTGCATAATTTAAGGTTGAGTTTTCTTCTACGACACTGCCCTGCATTATAATACTGTCCTTTACAACCGCTCCCTTTTTGACGGTAACTCCTCTGAAGAGCACACTGTTTTCAACCGTACCTTCTATTATACAGCCATCAGCAATTATTGAATTCCTGACTTCCGCCTCTTCGTTATATTTGGCCGGAGCTTCATCCTTTACCTTTGTAAATATTTTGGCCTTCCCCAGCAGTTCCCTGTTGATTTCAGGATTCAGCAATTCCATATTGCATTTGTAGTACATCTGAACCGAGGAAATACTCCTCCAGTATCCACTGTATTTGTAGCCGCATATTTTCAACTTATGGAGCATCTTTATAATAATGTCCATGACGAAATCATAATAGCCGTGGGCGACACTCTCTTCCAGAAGAGATATCAGAAGCTCTCTCCTTATCATATACGTGCCCAGAGAGCTCAGAAGAGTATTGGGATTCATGGGCTTCTCCTGGAAATCTATAACTCTTTGGGTGTTGTCTACCTGAAGAATTCCCATGTTTGACAGTTCTTCCAGAGGAACGTCCTTCATCTCCCTGTACATGATGGTTATGTCGGCATCGGTATCCTTATGCACCTGCAGAAGGTCATCAAAGGTGGTAGTATATATGCAATTGCCCTGGGATATAATCACATACTCCTCGTTGCTTCTTTTCAAGAATGTCAGGTTATTGTACATTGCATCGGCAGTACCCCTGTACCAACCTGTGCTCTCATCTGACAAAAACGGCGGGAAGATGAACAATCCGTCATTTTTTCTGTCCAGATCCCATTCCTTACCCGAACCCAGATGATCCATCAGAGATCTGAAACTGTACTGAGTAATTACTCCCACATTTGTTATTCCCGAATTTACCATATTTGAAAGTACAAAATCAACAGCCCGGTATTTCCCCCCCACCGGCACGGCGGGAGCAGTTCTCATAGTAGAAAGCTCCTTTAATTTGGTGCTTTTGCCCCCAGACAAAATTATACCCATAACATTTTTCATTCTCTGACACCTCCTCTGAAAATACTTTTTCCCGACTCAACAACCAGAGAAGGAAAGTCTTCGGCGTCTGCCTCCGAATCTATCATTACATTTTTGCCTATAACAGCACCGTCAGGTATGCTGGCTTCCTCACCTACCACGGTAATTCCGGAATTATATATCCCGGGCTTGTACTCATTTTGTATATCGTCTCCCTCACCCAGACTGGAGTTCTCCCCAACAGTTACAAATTCACTTATGATGCATCTGTTAACCGACGTATTCTTTCGAATCACTGAGTTTGACATGACTATGGAGTCCTGTACCACAGCACCCTCTTCAATCACGGCACCGGGGAACAGAACAGAATTTATTACAGTTCCCAGCACCTGGCAGCCCTCAGCGACTATGGATTTCTTCACACGGGCTGCAGGCCCTATATAATGTGCTGACTTTACAGGGTTGGGAGTATATATCTTCCACTCAGGATCGAAAAGATTGAATTCCGGAACCCTGCTGACCAGATCCATGTTTGACTCCCAGAAGGCCTGAACAGTGCCCACATCCCTCCAATAACCCGAGAACTGATACGCCCACATGTTCTTGCCGTCGCCCAACATGGCAGGTATTATATTCTTGCCAAAATCGTTATCAGAGCCAGGTGTTTCATTATCCTTAATAAGATACTTTCTAAGAGTCTCCCAATTAAAAATATAAACGCCCATTGAAGCCAGCGTGCTCTTGGGGTTTTTAGGCTTCTCCTCGAACTCATAGATTTTGCCGTTCTCATGGCAGTTCATTATTCCATAGCGGTCCGCCTCTTCAAGGGGAACATTTATTACCGAAATAGTTGCATCAGCATTGTTCTCCTTATGAAAATCCAGCATCTTTGAATAATTCATTTTATAAATATGGTCTCCTGACAAAATTATAACGTGTCTTGGAGAGTATTTATCAATATAGTGAATGTTCTGATAAACCGCATTTGCAGTTCCTTTGAACCATTCACCAAGTTCAGCCTTCAAATAGGGAGAAAGTATGGTTACACCGCCATCTATCCTATCCATATCCCAGGGCTTTCCAATACCGATGTGGGAATTAAGTTTGAGGGGCTGATATTGAGTCAGAACACCAACTGTATCTATCCCCGAATTAATACAATTACTCAGTGAAAAATCAATAATCCTGTACTTACCACCATATAAAACTGCGGGTTTAGCGACATTTTTAGTGAGGACGCCCAGCCTGCTGCCCTGTCCTCCGGCAAGTAGTAACGCTATCATCTCTCTTTTAATCATTTGCATCAACTCCCGGTAATCCATTTTATCTAACTAAGCTGCATATTTAAAGATATTTGCATCATTATTAATTCTACATTAATCGCTAATATTCCTTTTAAGATTCCAAATATAATTTTTTGGAATTCTCCACCACATCGGTAAAAAACCCCCGCGGCATCTGCTTCCAAGAGGCAGGTGCCGCGGGGGTTTTTTGCTGTGTACCGGCTCGGCTATTTCACACTCACCGGCAAATATTCTTTCTATACTTTCCTATATAACCGTACAATAAAGTACAATAATGCCAGAATACCTGAAAAAGGTCACACTGCGTTATGAACAAATGCAGCAATACTGTCAACAGGTATGTCTGTCACCGAGCCCACCGATCTGATGGGGTATCCGTGTGAAAAACCATTGTCCATATTGTCTCCCATGTTTCCCATGCAGCCGGCTCCATTTGCATAAGGGGTTCCGCTGCAAGCGTTTCCCAGTGCACAGCCGGGCGCAGGTCCGATCTGGCTTAAAAGCTTTACATAGCATTCATTAACTGCCAGCAGTACACCTGTAAAACCGCAGCCTGACATGCCTCCGCTCTTTGTGAATATTGTAACCGTTTCTCCAATTCTTTTACAAAGGGCATTTACGATATCACCATTTATAGACAAACCGCCGAAGTTATTGTTAAAACCTTCCGACATATACTCCTCTCCTTCCACAACATAAAATGCATCATACCCGCCAGTCATGCCTGAGAGCCTTCCTTTCGGATACTGCATCTGCTTATTAGCGTTTATTACATTTTATGTCAACGGAGGGGAGTTTGTTACACTATTTGGGTTAACATTGGGATAAAAGCCATTTAAAGGTTTCCAGCCGCTCCTTGCTCAGGATTTCCCTTCCCGAGTCAAAGAACCTTACCTTTCCTCCACCGGGGCGGGTATTGACTATTCCGCTTTCCTCCATAAGATGCTTCAGATATCTTACGGTTCCAATGCTTCCGTCTATTATATCAATATGTTCCGGCAATACCTGCCTGAACACATTTTTGTAAATGGGAAAATGGGTACAGCCCAAAACAAAAGTTTTGTAATTATAGAAATCATAATCCTGCAGTTTTTCCTTAATAACCGGTACGACCCGGTCAGTGTCAAAAATCATGGCCTCCGCCAATTCCACCAGTTCAGGAAAGGCCAGATAGTCCACAACATGCTCCTGATCCACTCTCTGTACCAGGTTGTGAAATTTTTCTTCCTTTAGTGTCAACTGAGTGGCCAAAACAAGAACCCTTTTTCCGTTGCCGTTTTCAACAGCAGGCTTTACTGCCGGTTCCATCCCTACTATGGGAAAGGAATAGCTGTTTCTCAGGTCTCTGACTGCAATGCTGGTTGCAGTATTGCAAGCCACCACCAGGGCTTTTACACCCTGCCTGACCAAAAAGTCCACGGCACTGAAAACATAATTATGCACCTCTTCCTTTGACTTGGTGCCATAGGGCACATGCTCATTGTCGGCATAATATATATAGTTTTCACCGGGAAGCTGCCTGAGAGCTTCACTCAGTACTGTTATTCCACCAAAACCCGAATCCAAAAAGCCGATACTATCTGTTCCCATAGAACAAATTCAACCCCTCCTGTGTCTGCATTTATTTTGCATTTTTTTGAAGCAGAGCCGGCATACCTAAATTATACCCTTATATTTCCCTTCTCCGGGGTTCTTTGGAAAATTTAATGATAATGGCAAAAATGATCCAAGCTACGCCGCAATAAATTACAGAAGGCAAAAAGTATATGAAGTACATCAATTCCTTAAACATCCTGGAAAAACTGCCCGTCCCATAAAAGCTGTATAAGGAGACCCCCAGGGAATATGCGGCTGCAAGTATCATACTCACAGGCACCACCACAAGAGTTTCCCTGCCGAAAAACCTTTTGTACAAAATCAGCAGCAGCAGTGGAAGCAGAACGGCAGATACCCCGTATACAATATATATGCCCGCCATAGTATCAATCCTTACTATGCATATGAGCAAAATGATTATTATGGCAGAATCCAGCAAACTGAGCCCAAGTACCTTTAAAAAGTTCTTCATACTATCTCCAGTCTATGTTGTTAAACCCGTCCCGCAAGTATTTGTTAACATGAAAAACACGTTGTTCAAACATTGCAGCAATTCGTCAATTGAATTTTACTACATAATATAAAACAATACAATAATGTTTGAAATACCAGCGCCGCGGCAGTATCCGGAGCTACCGCATGAGCCTTAAGACCGGCGGCACTGTGTATTGCCATAAAGGCCCGGATTGGCAGTCTGCCAAACCGGGCCTTTTATGCTAGATCTTGATTTTAACTACGATTTTATTTACCTGTGAAGAGCAGTCCCAGGTGCAGCCAGGCTTATGCACATCGTCGGGATAGAAAATTGCGAAATTCCCGGCTGAAACGTTTATGAAGGCGGCCTTGCCTCCGTGATAAAAAACAATATCCTTCTGAGGATCATATTCCGAACTGGGCTTAAACCCGGCCTTGAGCCCCCAGCCCATTGCTTCCACACCACCTGCCACATACTGAATGTCCATATACTTCTCATGACTCTCCCATTGCTTTTGCGCCTCTTCCACAGTCTCATAGGCCTGCACCAGGGCAAACACCTCTCCGGCTTCAATTTCATAGCGTCCAACCGGCTTATTGTCCTTTAAATAGTCAGCTATGAATTCAAAGCCTTTTCTCAAGTTCTTATGAAGGCCATAGTATTTCCCCGAATTGTTCAAGCTGTCAGCAATCAAGCAAATCCCTCTTTTCTGCCATTATATAGTTGTATCTTTATTATTTTATACAAAAATAAGGGATACGGCAATTTTTCCCTTTACGGGAAGAGCGAATCGAGGCTGGATGAATCTCCGGCCCGTAGCCTGATTTTAACCTGTTCATCAAAGCAAATCCTCATACTTTATAGAGTCAGAAATTCATCCCAGCGATGTCCTGAACAACGCCAAATTCTCGGAGAAAATTACTGTCCACAAGTTGAGATATTATGACATTCTTTGAGAATACAATGGCTTCCAGCTAGTTTATTTTAAGGACACCTGGATACGTTGGAAATTATGGCAGCATCAGATACAATTACTTTTCTAACCTCCCACTAATCTAATAATCCAAATTACTAATAGTTTACCCTATTTTAAACTAATACTCTTCTTGCCGGCTTACTTTCTGTAACATTCCCACCAATTGGTTTCCCCGATGCCGGTACTGCTCTTTCACGCCCCCAATCTCTAATAGCCTCTATTTTTTCTGGACTTGTTTTTGAAAGTGGAACTACATTCTTTAATGATGTTATTAGTAGATCATCTGTCAACTGCAACTCATCATTGGCAATAAGCCTGTATGAAATATCTCGGAGCGAGGATTCCAAGTCCGCTCCGGTAAAACCATCTGTGATTCTTACCAATTCATAGAGAGTTATATCTGACAAAACTGTTTTTAAATACTTTTCTGAGTATAAGGTGATTATTTCTTTTCTTTCTTCTTCAGTAGGTAAATCTACAAAAAATAGTTCATCAAATCTTCCTCGTCTTAACAACTCTGATGGCAGCATTGATACATCATTTGCCGTTGCAACAACAAACACCAGCTTTTTGCATTCCTGCATCCAAAACAAAAACTGTCCAACCATTCTGGTTGTTACACCCGATGAGTCTGAGCCGGAGCTGCCCAAACCTTTTTCAATTTCATCAATCCATAAAATGCATGGAGAAACATGTTCAGCAGTCTGGAACGCTTCCTTTAACTGCTGCTCACTTTGACCAACATATTGTCCCTGAACTGTTGCAAAGTCGAGTCTGTATAAAGGCAGTTCCCAGAAAGCAGCAATTGCCTTTGCAGATAAAGATTTACCACACCCCGGAACCCCAACTAGCAAAACACCACGTGGTGGCTGCAATCCCCTTTTTCTTAATTCGTCTCTTTTTTCCGGATTTTGAAGTTTTTTCTTGTCGTTCAACCAACTTTTTAATCCGTTGAGTCCTCCAACATCAAGTATATTATGAGACACTTCAATTTTTTCTAACCCTTGAATATTCGAAAAAAGACGATCTTTTGCAAACTTTATTTCTGTTAAATCGCTTTTCTTTATAGCACGGTTTGCAACTAGTGAAGCAATAACATTTTGTGCCTCTACACGTGTGACACCTGCTAAAGTAGTCGCAGCTTCACGAAAGTCACTATTGTCCCACTCAATTGAAATATTGCTGCGATACGGTTCAACATTTTCATATATTATCTGCAACATTTCCTGTTCATTGGGCAAATTTAATGAAGCAGTCATGCCCAATCTCTGTAGCTGACTCCAAACAGGGTTTGCAGTTATAACAATGATGACTGCTCCATTCTCCTCTGCCAGTGATACCACATCTAAAAAGTATCTTGATGTCATTGAATCATTCTCAATATCTGATACTTCAGTAAATACAAAGGTTAAGTTTTGCTTAATCTTTATTTGTTCACAAATAAAATCTAACGCTCCCATAACGGACTTGTCGTCATTTACTGTTTTGCCAGTTGCTATGTCAAACATACCTTTTGAAAGTGTATGTGCATAAAACGGCAGACTAAGATCTGTTGCTACAAGTCTTATGACCTCTAAAGCTCTGATTTTCTCAATTGAGTTTAGTGCAATAAAAGGAATGCGTGCCATTGAGTATCTTTTCAAAGTACTCACACAATTATTAAAATCCATCTATAGATCCTCCAAACTATTAACCTTATTCCGTTTGATAATACTTACCAATGTTCCGGTTCTATCATTCTTTGCGCAAGTATCTTCCAATGACTTTTGCATTTGATCAGCTTGTTCTTTAATTGCCTTTACAAGGATATCTATATCGCCCTTAGGCAATACCGGTAATTGTACAAATTTAATTAAAAACTTAAATTCCTTCCTCAATGCCAGCAATGTAGTTGATAATAAATTTAAGTCACCCCCACAGGTTTGCATTGCTCTGGAAAATTTATCAGACGCCTTCTTTATTCTAAATTGAATAACATCACTTAGGTGTGTTGCAAAACGTCCTGCAACTCCCGCTGATAAAACCAATGATCCTTTTTGTACACTTTCGATTACTTCTGAATCCCTTGTTCCCTCTTTAACTGCATCAAAACAATCCAACCATTCTGAGTATGTAGTCGGGTTTTTCATATAACTCTCTTCACCCTCTTTATTACCGTAGTAGGCGGTACAAGATTCCATTGGGGAAGAGTTGAAGCAAATTCATCAATGTATTGACCATTCTTTTTATCATTGTTCAAGCCATTCTGCATGTTACCATTCGTATATTTCTCATTTTCTTTATTAATTAAATTTCCGTTATCCATAATTTCCTCCTTTAAAGTATTTGACGAGTCTTTTGGGAATCAATGATTAATACATATTGCTCCGGAGATAGTTTATTTAAAAAATCTATTACTTTTGTATAATCAGCATCTTTTACAGCATATAATCGTCTAAAATCGACAACTTCTGCCAAAGTAGCCTTAAGCGTAACCTGAGCACTGTTTCTGAATTCTTCCATTTGGTTGCTTGTTAATTCTTTGGTCTTTTTAGCCTTTTTACGCTCCATGAAAATGAACACAGCTACGCCAGCAGCAGCTAATATTGGAACTATTACGGTAGCAATGCCGATAACCCCAACAATAAGCCCGATAATAATTGCTATAACCACTTTCGAAGAAAACCACTTTATCTTAGCTAGAGCTTCCTCCTTCAAATTATCTACGTAGGTATTTAATGCTGCCTGTAATTCAGCTTCATTACTCCCATCCCGTGTTTTTCCAATCCAGTTTGAAACTTTTACATCAATTTCAACCGGAATACTCGCTCTGCTTTTAACAGTCAAGTCTTCATATGCATCTGTAATCCAATCTTTTGATAAGGATATTGCCAGCTTTTGAGTTGCAATCAGAGCTCCCGTTTTTTCCGGACTTAATGCCGCGTCAGTCAAGTGTTGGGAAAAATTCCCATACTGTTGATATGCATTTTCCTCAGCGTTAAATCTACTCATTGCTCTGTCAAGTACACCGTTTTCTTCAATTATCAAGTGATTTCTTCTGAGTTCTTTACGTAAAGGTAATTCCTCATTATCGTAATTTGTTACCAAATTATCTAAAATCTCATCAATCTTTGATTCCACCGAAACAGAATTATTAATCGGTGTATTAAAAATAGCATTAAAATATTGATATATATTCTCATGAGTTTCTGCCCAGGAAAGAACTTCTTTCAGTTCTGGCCAGGTAGAGCTATTGTCCTTTAAATATGGGAAGGACGTGTCATTAATAAAGACCTTTTTTCCACATATTGCTGTGCTCCATTGTTGTTTCTGTGTTTCAATGAAGCCGGCACGGGCAGATAGTTCATCAAGCCACCCCTTAATCTTGCTGGCGCATATACCTTTGGCATCTGCACCAAAAAGTCCGCTTGCAAAAGCATCCAAAACTACGATCACTCTACTTTCCATTTTAGCCGGATCCTGCATACCAAAATATCTTTCCAACCATAATAATGAGCCGTCAAGCCTTCCTGCTCTTCTACTGATGAGACAAAATAAAAGCGACGTTTTTTCATCATCTCTTCGCATCGCTTCCTTTAGCGCTTTTTCAGCTAATTCTTTATTATCGCTTATCCACGCAGATAAAGCGATAAGTGCAGGTGCCAGCCAATATCTGGGAGCTGACAGCATTAACTCTTCTGTAGCTGTAGAAATTGTTTCTTTTCTTACTACACTCACATCCGTCGCCTGTAAAATTCCAACCGTATGTTTTCGAATCGTATCGTAGTGCCCGAATTCTTTGGCAAGCTCTTGTTCTAACATTACAACCGTCTGTTTCGCATCTGCTAATGCAGCTATCCTTCTTGATTCATTTACGAATGCTCTAAATTCCTCAGCTAAAGCATTTACTTCATTTGTTACAAAATCAACCTTAGAATCCACAGCCTGCACTTGCCCAGAAACAACATCAACATTTTGTGCGATAACATTGATATTTCTGGCCAGTACACCCAAGTTACTTTCAATTGCACTCAAATTCGCACTACTAATTGAATAATCTGCCATAATTTAACCTCCAAGTCTTATTTCGTTACTGATACCGTTCCATCTGCCTTTACAGCTCTTAGTGAGTCTACATAAACCTCAATGAATTCATATCCACCATAAAGAGCCAGCCCCCGTGCTCTTTCCAGCAGAGGAGGCATACTCTCTGATAACTTAAAATGAGTAACAATTTCTCCGGCAATATCTAAAGTATGTACATCATATGGCGTTCCAAGATGGCATTGAGCAACTATACCAATAAGGTGCCCTTCAAATGGAACATCCGGGAATTCTTGTTTAATGGCATTTATAAAATTATCAAATTGAGATCTATCTAAATTATGACCTGCAATATCTAATTTTTTAATTGTATTTATGTAATTACTAGAACGTTTTTGCCTTAATCTCCTTTCTTGCAACATTGGATCTAATTTCGCTTTTGTTGTAGAATGAACGCTTAAGTTTAGTTGTAAGTTATTGCCCTGATCTGTTTTGAAAATAGGTTTTGGCATATACTCCTCCAGAAAAAGTAATTACATGGAAATATGTAATTGGGTTAAATATTTTAACATGCCCGTTTACCAAATACTGCATAATATTCTACCTTTATAGCAAATATCCTTTAAATATCTCAAAATATGATAGAATTTTAAAACATAAGAGAATAAATCCTCCACTTATCCAGCTACTTATATGAATTTAAGTAGAATCCAGTATAAGCATAAGGTATCATTTATGAATTTTGCTGTTTATTAGTTTCACTTTCAAACTCATACAAACGCAACAGATAGGAATACTCCAACTCAGATGTTCTGGAGAAAAGCGTCAGAGGAGTATACAAAAAGAGCTCTTACTGAATTTATTGACAAGACACCAGATGAAAGTGAAAAAATAATATATAGGTTTTACAGTATAAAATACTTGGATAGAATATTTGTATTAACAGTTGGAACTTTCAGCTTTCACAACCTAGCCTTTTATTATATATAGGATTACATTGCCCCCGGATGATTAAATTCTCCCGAGGACTTGACGTCCGCTTCACTTCGTTCGCAGCCTGCCACCTTGACTTTAGTCTCGGCACACTCGGCTAAAAATGCTTCGCATTTTCTTTACGCCTCGTGCCTTCTCAGGTTCAAATTCCTCTCCAAAATGTACTATTATCGCTTTTACGCCTTTAACCCCGCCGGGAGGCCAGTGGGGCATACGGGGAGACTGGTCTCGCCCGTAAGGCACTTCGTGCCTTGAACATAGTGAAAGGCACCTGTGTTTTCCGCAGAAAACACAAGTGCCTAACTGGTCGGAGTGAGAGGACTTGACGTCCGCTTCACTTTGTTCGCAGCCTACCGCCTCGACTTTAGTCTCGGCACACTCGGCTAAAAATGCTTCGCATTTTCTTTACGCCTCGTGCCTTCCCAGGTTCAAATTCCTCTCCAAAATGTACTATTATCGCTTTTACGCCTTTAACCCCGCCGGGAGGCCAGTGGGGCATACGGGGAGACTGGTCTCGCCCGTAAGGCACTTCGTGCCTTGAACATAGTGAAAGGCACCTGTGTTTTCCGCAGAAAACACAAGTGCCTAACTGGTCGGAGTGAGAGGACTTGACGTCCGCTTCACTTTGTTCGCAGCCTACCGCCTCGACTTTAGTCTCGGCACACTCGGCTAAAAATGCTTCGCATTTTCTTTACGCCTCGTGCCTTCCCAGGTTCAAGTCCTAATATTTTTGCACAAAAAACCTCCACAGAAATCTGTGGAGGTTTTACCTTGGTCGGAGTGAGAGGACTTGAACCTCCAGCATCTTGGTCCCAAACCAAGCGCGCTGCCAATTGCGCTACACCCCGTAAAACATATGCCTGACTTTCTCAAGCGCAAAAGTATTGTACTATAGCCATGCCATATAATCAATGTCGATTGTAACCATATATGCCGGTTTATCGCTATGTTTCTTTCTCATTCTTTATTTTTCGTCAGTTTTATATGTCGGACACAAATCGGAACCAAGCGAGCTGTCCCCTTCTGCCGTACAGCTCGCTCAATTTTCATATGTAATACAATTGAAATGTAATATGACTTGAACCGTCATACGACTTTTTCTATAATAAGGAATAATTAAACAATTAATCATGATTATACAAAGTTTAATTTATTCTAATAAAAGTTAAAAACACCTTGGGTTTTTTCAACTTTTATCAAAAAACACTATGTAGCTTCAAAGCATAAAGGGGTGGTGCTTATACAACGTATTCTAGGGCAGGTCAGAAGGGCTATTCAGGACTACGCCATGATAGACGACGGTGACAAGATTGCTATAGGCGTAAGCGGCGGAAAAGATAGTATGACACTACTTACTGCTATGAAACTGTTACAGGGCTTTTACCCCAAGAAATTTGAAATAGAGGCAATTACCCTTACCATGGGTATTGGAAATGCCGATTATACTCCGGTTTCCCAGTATTGCCGCAATATAGGAGTCAATTACACCATTGAGGAAACTCAGATAGGTAAAATCATATTTGAGATACGTCAGGAAAAGAACCCCTGTTCAATGTGTGCAAATCTTCGCAGAGGCGCTCTGCACAATGTATCAAAAAAGCTTGGCTGCAACAAGGTGGCACTTGGGCACCACAGGGATGATGCCATAGAGACCCTTTTGCTCAGCACTTTTTTCGAAGGTAATTTACATACATTTTCTCCGGTTACATATCTGGACAGAAAAGATTTGTATCTTATCCGGCCGCTGATCTATACGGAAGAAAAGCAAATAAAGGCCTCTGTAAAGTCAGAACAGTTTCCAGTTGTAAAAAGCCCCTGTCATGTAGATGGATATACCAAGCGTCAATATGTAAAGGAGTTGATTTATCAGCTTCAAAAGGAAAACCGGGATATTAAGAGCAATCTGTTTGGAGCAATAAAACGTGCACAAATAGACGGCTGGCATGAATAGGCTCTAGTCCTTTATACATGGCCTGTCTTTATTGCTTTTATATCTGTAATGGGAGAAACCAGCTAAAGTTTAATAGTCATAAGGAAATGGAGATAAGGATGATCAAGTACATAAGAAAAAGTCTGGCATTATTGCTAATGCCGGCATTATTACTCGTTTCGCTAAGTACATATACTTTCGCGGCACCTCTGGTTATAAATCAGACCGTGGAAAAACAGAATATAACCTCGGGAGTTGTGCTGGAAAAATATAACCGTTTTACCACCAGCGGCTGGATCAGGACCAACGTACTCAGAGTGGATTTATCCAATGAGAATGTAAAGGTTGACGGACTGGTTAACAACAATTCCGTTTCCAGTATCACAACTGTCAAGAACCTGGCAAAAACCGGAGGGGCGGTAGCTGCCGTAAACGCCAGCTTCTTTGACCCTGCCTCAGGGTCTCCCTACGGTCCCGTTGCTGCAAACGGAGAGTTTGCCATGGCGTCTGCCGGAGACAATACCGATCACATAGCCACACTTGCCATTGACAAGCTGAGCCGTGCCTTTTTTCAGTACTGGAAAACAGCTATAGAGCTCATAACTCCCAACGGTACAAGAAAAAGCGTGGCAGCCTACAACAACTATAACGGCTACTACAATTATAACATGTACATAGTTGACTCCAAATGGGGCAGCAAGACACCGGGTGTCTCAAAGACATATCCCTCCTGGCTTGAAATGGTTGTAGAGGACGGGATAGTTAAAGGCTTCAGCGTAGACAGTCCCGGGATTGACATACCTAAAAACGGTTATGTGGTTCTGGCCACCATGGGGCATCAGAAATTTCTTACGGATAACTTCAAGGTTGGAGACCCTGTGTCCTATGATATAAAGCTCAATGTAGACCAAAGTCAGCTTCAGATGGGACTTACCGGAGGGACCATGCTGGTTCAGGGCGGTAAGATTGCCTCCTTTACCCATTCGGCTGCAGGCAGTTCCAGGCAGCCAAGAACTGCAGCAGGCACCACTGTCGACGGTAAAACACTATTGATAGTAACCGTGGACGGCAGAAAGGATTCCAGTGTCAGCATAGGCATGACACAGGCGGAACTGGCAGAATACATGAAGGAATTGGGCTGTGCCAACGCCATTAATTTTGACGGCGGCGGTTCCACTACAATGGTGGCAAGGCAGCAGGGAGACACAGCCATATCCACCATAAACACTCCTTCCGACGGATTTGAAAGAGGAGTTTCTGCTTCACTTGGGGTTTTCTCCATCGCACCGCAGGGCCCGGTTGATTCACTGATGGTCAGTGCTTATGAGGATTACGCCTTCGTAAATACCGCCAGAGCCTTCACCGTAAAAGGTGTGGATAAATACCTGAACCCTGTTGATATTAGCAGTGCAGATATAAAATGGTCTGTCTCGGGAGTCAATGGCACCTTTGCCGACAACGTATTTACTCCAACTACAGCCGGAAATGCAGTAATAACAGCCAAAATAGGAGATACCGTAGTGGGCACCTGCCCACTGACGGTGTTAAGTGCTCCGGTAAAGCTGGATTTAAATGTAGCTGCCCTGAACACCTCTCCGGGAGGCACTACTACCTTTGCAGTGAGGGGCTGGGATAAAAACGGCTTCAGTGCAAGCATTCACCCCTCGAACATAAAATGGGGAGTGCTTAACAATGTTGGGACGTTAGTTTCCAATACATTTACCGCCGGAAAGTCCGGAACCGGCTATGTATCGGCCTCCTTTGCAGGCGTCTCGGTATATTGCCCTGTTTCCATCAGCCAGCCAGGGCTTAAGAAGGTAATTGAGGACTTTAACGGAAGTACGGCATTGACAGTGGACGTGTCTGCAAAAACAGTTACCGGCAAATACAATGCTGCCACAAATGTTTATAAATCCGGTCCGTATTCGGCAAAACTCACCTACGATTTCACAAAAGGACTTGAAGCCAACAGGGCCGCCTACATAAACCTTCCCGACGGCGGAAAGGCATTGGACAGTACTGCCACCAAGCTTGGAGTGTGGGTATACAGTTCCTCAAAACGTCCCCTTTGGATTGGTGCAATCGTTACCGACAAAAAAGGTACCCAGAATTACAAATATTTTGCCAAGGATGTCAACTGGACAGGCTGGAAATATCTTGAGGTCTCACTGGAAGATATAAACGGCCCGTCAAAGGTTACAAAGCTTTATGCAGTTCAGACCACCAAACAGAAAACCTCCGGCACCTTATATTTTGATAACCTTACCATGGTGTATTCCGGCTATCCTGAAGTACCCGCGTCAAAAGCAGCAGTTAATACAGTTCCAAAGGATGATGCCTATAAGGATCGCTCAGTCTCAGGAAACGACTCCTTAAGTTTTTCAGTTTTCGGACAGTCCGCAGCACTTGACAAGAATAAGGACAAAACCCAGCTTAGCCTAGTAAATTCACTGGTGGGAAAAATAAATAAATACATACAGGTATCGGCTGTCGTCGGCAAATATGACAGCCTGTGGCCTTCACTCAAAGTACCGGCGTTGTCTACGACAGCCAGCTACAAATCCCTGGATAAAAACGGCAGCAGGCTCATCCAGCTCAACACCACAAAGGGCGGACTAAGGGCAACTGACTACAATGAGTGGTTCTGGTTCAAAAACCAGCTCAGCTCCTTTACCGGCAACAATTTGTTCGTATTCCTGGCCGATGCTCCCTCAAACTTTAATGATCCAAAGGAAGGGCAGGTTTTAAAGGATATGCTCTCGGATTATAAAAAGCAGAATCCCGGCAAAAATGTCTGGGTGTTTTACAAGGGCTCGGCAAACGAAAGCTATATGGACAAGGGCGTTAAGTACATAACCACAGCGGGCTTTGATGCGGTTGGGTTCAGTGCCCAGAATAAAACCGCCGCAAAATATGTACTTGTAAAAGTTCAGGGAAATACCGTTACATATCAATTCAAAACACTAAACTGAAGAAGCATATCTAAACAAAAAAAGAGCCGTACATTTCATCGAGTATGGCTCTTTTTTATTTGAATTTTGTTTAAGTTTCGGACAGCTTGTCTTTTTGAATCTCTGTGTGGTTTTCTATGGCAATCTTTCCACTCTTTCTCTAAGGAAGTTTGTAAACTCCGAGCTAAGGTCTTCCCTCTTCAAGGCGAATTCCACAGTAGCCTTTAAAAATCCGATTCTGTCCCCCACGTCAAACCGGTCTCCTTCAAAGTCATATGCGTACATGGCCTCACATTCCATGAGCTTCTGAAGTGCATCTGTAAGCCAGATTTCTCCTCCTTTTCCCGGGGATGCCTTTTCAAGGAACTCAAATATTCTCGGAGAAATAATATATCTTCCCAGTATTGCAATATTTGAAGGCGTCTGGTCGACCTCGGGCTTTTCAACCAGGCCTTTTACCTTGTATACCTTTTCGTCTATCTGATTTCCTGCAATTATACCGTATTTGGATACATCGTGGAGGGGCACCTTCTGGACTCCAAGAATGGTTGTTCTGTACTCGTTGTAAACATCCATCAGTTGTTTGATGCACGGAGTTCCGGAATCAACTATATCATCTCCCAGCAATACTGCAAAAGGCTCATCTCCAATAAAGGATTTGGCGCAGTATATGGCATGTCCCAGCCCCTTAGCCTCCTTTTGCCTGATATAATGAATATTTGCTATGCTTGATATCTCCTCAACACAGCTCAGCAGATCGTGTTTGCTCTTTCTTCGAAGTTCCTCTTCCAACTCATAGGACTTGTCAAAATGATCCTCAATTGCCCTCTTGTTTCTGCCGGAAATAATCAGAATATCCTCAATACCAGCCGCCGCGGCTTCTTCAACTATGTATTGTATTGTGGGCTTGTCCACAATTGGAATCATTTCCTTGGGTGTAGCTTTTGTAGCAGGTAAAAACCTTGTTCCGAGGCCTGCAGCCGGTATAATCGCTTTTCTTACCTTCATAACTCCTCCAAAATACTTTATTTTCTCTGCTTTTCTATTTCCAATTTTAGCACATTTACTATCAGTCAAACAACCTTCTGTCTATTATTACCCCCTAAAATTTTTAATATTATGTATTCTATTACAATATTATGTATTTACTCTATTCTGAAACAAAAACATTACCGGTACACAAAAATACTTGACGCTCCTTCTCCCGAAATGATATAATTTAACAATACATATGGGAATAATTAATCGGTTCTCATAATATTATAAACTGTAATTTAATATTGCGTATCTTCAGGGCAGGGTGAAAATCCCTACCGGCGGTAATATGCAGGAAATGCATTAGCCCGCGAGCGAAAGCAGACATGGTGAGATTCCGTGGCCGACAGTACAGTCTGGATGAAAGAAGAATTGGCGTTTTTATATGCTGTTACCTAGCTCTGTTGATGTATAATCACAGAGCTTTACTTATTTCTTTTTATCAGTCTTCTGAAAGAACGCATACACAAATCCTGGGGAGGTATTTTTGTATGGCAAGCAGTAAAATAAAGAAAATAACAATAATGGGAATTTTAATAGCAATATCAATTATTCTCGTGGTTTCTCCATTGAGATTCCCGTTTCCGACCGCACCGTTTCTGGTATATGAACCGGGTGACGTGCCAATTCTTGTGGGGGGCTTTGTATTTGGACCTGTAGCAGGAGTTCTGCTGACCGTAATCACATCAATAGTACAGTCATTAACTGTTGGCAAGGATGGTGTCTTTGGCTGTATAATGCACATTTTAGCCACTTCCGCCCTGGTTGGGGTTTCTTCTGTCATTTACTACAGGAAAAAAACCTTTACGCGTGCCATTACAGGTGTGGTAATTGGAAGCCTTGCCATGACCGCAGTTATGGTTGTTTTGAATCTGGCACTTGATCCAATCTTTTACGGCATGACTCTTGATGCTGTGGTAAAGCTTGTTTTTCCTGCAATTTTGCCCTTCAATCTTATGAAAGCAGGTATAAATTCCATAGTATTTCTGCTGATATTCAAGTCTGCGGGAAACATACTGCTCCGTATAGCCCAAAAGTAGGGAAATTTTCAATAAACGCTTGTAATTTATTGCTGCAATGCATAATATTGTGATAGTTGCTTATCAAAAAACAAAATTATATATTTACATTGAATTCATTAGCACGTATTATAATATATAATATCAATTGTTTTAGCTGACAGGTGCTTGAGCGGCCCGGCACGGGGGCACTTTTGGCCCGGTTATCAGGTAATATGCTATAGTTAATAATTGCGGGGTGATTTATTTATGGAATTTTGTAACAAATGTGGTTCTTTAAAGATTAACGGCAGCTGTACAAACAAAAAGTGCGATCAGCATGTTAAATCCATGGTTGAATTAGCAACCACTCAGCAGATCGAATATATTAAAGAACTGGCAGAACAGTTGGGAGAAGATATCAGCGAAGTAAATTTTGAAGTTATGAGTAAGTCAGAGGCGGTAGACCTTATTGACGACTACCTTGAAAGACTTGACGATAGCGAGAAAAAGCTTGCGGTAGGAGATGCGCTGCTTGATGATGACGATGATCCGGATAAAGATGAAGATTTATAGAGAATATCAGTTAAAGATAAATAAAAGGCGAGGATTGTTCCTCGCCTTTTATTGTTAATAACTTTTGGATAACTGCCTAAACAGGCAGGTGTGGATATGTGAAATACCCTGTTATTGAATATGGACTTATTCTCTGGAACCACTATAAAACAAGGCGTTTGCCCTGGTGTCCCATTTCCTTTGATTTGCAGGATTCCGTTTGTGGATAATGTGCATAAGTCTGTGAATAACGTAAAAAAGCATTCTTCAGCCCTGTGGACAATTTAATCTCTTGTGCTTAATCCAAACCCGTATGGGAAGAGAGCATTATATCCGTCAGACTGATTGTTGAAGGTTATAGGAAGCTGCTTCAGGCTTCTTGGCCAGGTGACGGGAAGTCTTGCAGTAAAATCCACTTCTCCGTAAAACATTCGGGCAATAGCCCCGCCTTCTGTTCCCGGCAGCCACGCTTCCACAAAACCATCCCATTTATCCAATTCTTCAGTTACAAGCCTCGGCCTGCCTGAAATTTGTATGACGACGATGGGCTTATGAGCTGCATATGCCGCTTTCAGGGCCTGTTTATTCTCTTCCAGGGCAGTGTCATCATAGAGGCTCAAACTGCCGTCATCGCCTTTTCCCTCTGCATAGGGATGTTCTCCTATGACCGCTAATATGACATCAGCCTCGTTCAGTCTGGACATATCCGTAATTATATTGGTTCCATTCTTTATGGCATATTCCTTGAATCCATCCAAAACAGTTGTCCCGCTCATCCAGCGTCCACTGGCGTCGTCCTGTCCCCCCTGCCAGGTTTTAGTCCAGCCTCCGCACTGTACGCCAATATTATCGGCAGCAGGACCTATTACAGCAAGGTTCTGCTTGTTGCTGAAAGGTATTATATTGTTTTTATTTTTTAAAAGCACCAGCGACTTGTTAACCGCTTCCTCCGCTATTTTCCTGTGCTCTTCGTTCCTGATGGTATAGCTGCCCTGGGGTGCCGCAGTAATTGCTCCGAACTTACCCATCTCCATCTTGACTCTGAGTACTCTTGCTACAGCGTCATTTATGCGTTCCATCCGCACATCTCCATTGCTCACAGCATCCACAATTGCCTCATAGCACTCTCTCCACTGAGATGCTTCCATAAGCACATCAAGTCCTGCGTTCACAGCCAGGACAACCTTGTCATACAGGCTGTCGCCCTTTAGCTGATGAATCCCCTCAAAGTCACTTATTACAATGCCTGTAAATTTCATATCGTCCTTGAGTATATCCTGGATAAGGTACTTGTTGCTGTGATTCTTTTCATTATTTATGCTGCTGTAAGATACCATTATACTTTTTACTCCGGCATTCACCGCTTCCTCGTATACAGACAGATAATTGTCATTCAGGTCCTTCTGGTTCAGGTTTGCATTGCCCTGATCCATGAGATAACCGCTGTCTCCTGTACCGTATTTTGCCGCACCGTCAGCCACATAATGCTTTGCACAGGCAATTATCCCCCGTTTTTGAAGTGTTGTTATATACGGTATGGACAGAATGCTTACCAGATCGGGATTTTCACTGAAGCTTTCGTAAGTCCTTCCCCACCGGATATCGTTACTCACGGCAACGCACGGAGAGAAATTCCAGTCGATTCCCACCGCCTTTAGTTCCTGTGCGATTGCTCCGGCGACCTTTCCAACCAGCTCACTGTCTCCGCTGGCTCCTATACCAATATTATGCGGGTAAATAACGGTATCCTGGAGATTATTGTTCCCATGGACGGCGTCTACTGCAAAGACAAGCGGAATGCCCAATCTTGTCTGCCGGGCGGCAGCCTTGAATTGCTCCGTCATCTTGCACCATTCATCAATCGAATTAATACCAGGCGCCGAGCCTCCCTGGGCAAAAACAGACCCTATAAAGAAATTCTGAACATCTCTGAAGGAAATAGCCTGGCGTTCCACCTGAATCATTTGACCGGCTTTTTCTTCAAGTGTCATTTCGTTAAGAAGCTTTGAAATATTTTCTGAAATAGGTTTACTTGCATCATATAAGGATTCTAACTCATCGTTCAAATTGTAAGAGGTTACAGCCTGCACTTCAGTTTTTCCAGTCTCGGTTTTACCTGTCTCACTGCAGCTTCCGACTAACATAGCAATAGTTATCACTAGCATCAGTATAGTTGCTTTTTTATTAAACACGATTTAGCCTCCTGATCTATATTTATATTTATAACTATATAGTACAAAATATTGAAAAATTTAGCAATAAAATAAGAAATGAAAGGCTTTATGAAGGTCTTTCCATACTACTTGTTACATTAAAGCGGCAAAGGTATAATTGTATTAATATACTAAAATAAGGAGTGACCAGTATGCTTCAACCATATGATTTACCTCTGGAGCAGTTACAAGTATTTAAGCCGGATTTGACCAGGCAGCCCGACTTTGAGGAATTCTGGAGCAGTTCGCTTGAAGAGCTGTCCAAAGTTCCTCTTACATATACACTAACCCCTTATGACTATCCGGTAAGAGGCGTTAAGGTATATACACTTAACTTTTTAAGCTTTAATAATGCCAATATCCAGGGCTATCTTGCTATTCCGGACGGAACAGGCCCACATCCCGGCCTTATGCTCTATCATGGCTATAACTGGGCCATGGATGGAAAAATCGACGATACCGTCAATTGGGCACTGCACGGCTATGCAGCCTTTCAAATGCTTGTCCGCGGACAACAGGGCTTCAGTTGCGACAATGTACCCTCAACAACCGGCGGGGTCTCAGGCTGGATGACCAAGGGAATCCTCGACCCCAAGGAATATTATTACAGGGCCGTATATCTTGATGCTGTCCGAGCCCTGGAAGTTCTGTCAGCTATTGAAGGTGTGGATACCGCAAGAATCGGTGTCCACGGTGGAAGCCAAGGCGGAGGGCTCACGCTGGCAGCGGCGGCGCTCAGCAGCATTCCGGTGGTTGCTGTAGCCGACTTCCCTTATCTGTCAAATTTTGAGAGAGCCATAAATATTACGCCTAACGGACCATATAATGAATTCAACGACTATTTCAGAAAAAATCCGTCACCCCAAATAGAAATGCAGGCCAAGAAAACTCT
Source organism: Ruminiclostridium hungatei (assembly GCF_002051585.1). Taxonomy (GTDB): domain Bacteria; phylum Bacillota; class Clostridia; order Acetivibrionales; family DSM-1351; genus Ruminiclostridium; species Ruminiclostridium hungatei. The sequence continues at coordinate 96,132 of NZ_MZGX01000016.1, forward strand.
TTCCTACTTTGATGTTATGAACCTGGCTCCAAAAATCAGGTGTCATACCTGGATAAGCTCCGGGCTGGTAGATGATATTACTCCTCCCTCCACAGTTTTCTCTGCCTATAATCATCTCACCTGCTCCAAGGAAATAGCAGTCTTCAGGTATTTTGGACATGAGTACCTTCCCGGTGCAACTGTTCCAAAGCTTCGCACCTTAATGAACCACCTGTTGGACCATAAGTAGGCCCAAAGTTTAAAAGCATCGGTAAAGAACAGATATAAGCTGAATTTTCACATTATGAGAAAGAATCTCCTCCCGAGGACGATTCTTTCTCATAATGTATTCCCCTAAGTCAATTATATGGCATATTTCTTCATTTCATCAGCTACAGCTATTATTTCATTTATCTTTTTCATTAATTCCTCTGCGCTGTTCATGTTTTCATAGGCCATGGAATTTGCCTCCTGAGAGCTGGCGGCTGTCTGCTGGCTTACTGCTGCAATTTTATTGATACTTTCCTTTATCTGGTCGTTGGACTCCACAATGGTGTTTATCTTATAATTGACTTCCTCTATGTTGCCAAAAAGCTTATTTGTGTTATTGCTTATGTTATCGTATACTTCCTTGGTAACCTTGATATTATCGTTTTGCTCTATATTTGCAGTCTTGGTATTCTCAATTTGGTTAAAGCATTCAATTACCTTTGTACTTAAATCATTTATTATTTTTGAGATTTCTGAGGTGGATTGTTTGCTCTGGTCAGCCAACTGCCTGATTTCATCGGCAACCACCGCAAAGCCCTTCCCGCTCTCACCCGCCCTTGCGGCTTCAATAGAAGCGTTTAAGGACAGGAGATTAGTCTGGGCACTTATTCCGGATATTATGGAAGTGATTCCAAGAATCTCATTGGTTTTTTCCTTGAGCTCCAGCATCAGGGCCTCAACTCTCTGGCTTTGGTCGTTTACTATAACTGCCCTTTCATTCAACTGATTGACTATATCCAGGCCCTTTCCCACATCCTCGGCAGAGTTTTTGGAAAGCTCCCCCATCTGCTGGGATAACTTTGATGTGACGTCAATCAGCTCGCTGATTTTTTGTGAATAAATTGACTGCTGTGTCATATTTTCAGAGGTTTCCTGAGCACCCTTGGAAATTTCGTCGATGGCTCCCGTCACCTGGTTCATGGACAAATTCAATTTGTTCATAAAATTTTGCAGTTCCTTTGCATTAGCTTCCATTATATGAGCGGCCTTCATGGTATTGGACAGTATCTCCTCCTGCTTGTGCTGCTGATCCTTAAGACTTTTTATCTTGGTATAGTTGAACAGGTTTGAGAGCTTTGTTGATAAAATAAGAGCTATTCCGAAGAGTGTTACTGCTGCAAACTGTATTGTGATGTCAGTTGAGGTCTTTGTAGTTACCACGCCGGAAATTATCTTGTAGGCTATAACTCCCGTGTTAACTGCAAAAACGTATATTATGCTTACTACCGTGAGCCTTAAATCAAAATACAGTATGTACATGACAATAATCGGAAAGATGTACACGAAAGACAGGGCGGAATGTGAAGTGGTCAGTGCAATAGTGTATATAACCAGATAACCTATAAGCGTGATATATTTAAGTATCCCGCTGTGCTTATTTCTGTTGTAGACAACTATGGCAGCCGTAATAGGAACAACGACAACTGTAACAAAGACAACAATATACAATAGCGTACGAACACCTTTGATGTACTCCCCTACATAGCCTACTACCAGGAAGAGGCTTAATAAACAGTTAATTATCAGTACTACTTTGTTCGTTAATTGTTTTACCTGTTTTTCATCCATTTCATTATCTCCCATCTCTCATTTGATTTAGCCGTATTTTGTTAAAATAAGACTATTTTCAGCAGTGCATTTTTACAAAATATTTTATATCTATATTACCATTTTTTGCATAAATTTCAAAGTATTATTATAGTGATTTTTTTTAAATTTTTATCGTAATAATTATAAAATTGTAGAGATTTTCCATAAGTTGTGATATTATTTTTTTCATAAGTCTCGAACTTTATTATTTTTTATATTTATGAACACGGTTTCATAATTTGGAGGTGCGATATCCAGTGAGATATGGACATTTTGATGAATCAAATAAAGAGTATGTGGTAACACGTCCCGATACACCGGCGCCCTGGTGCAATTACCTGGGTTCTGTGGAATACGGCGCTATCATATCAAATAATGCTGCAGGCTACAGCTTTGTTAAATCCGGTGCCTCGGGCAGGATCATAAGGTTCAGGTTTAATTCTGCATCCAATGATCAGCCGGGACGTTATATATATTTGCGTGACAATTCGGACGGCGACTACTGGTCCGGCTCCTGGCAGCCTGTATGCAAGGATTTGGATACATATGGCAGCGAGTGCAGGCATGGTACCGCATATACCGTAATAAAATCACAATACAGGAATATTGAAACTTCGACTGCATATTTTGTCCCAATGGACAAGTATTATGAGGTGTGGCAGCTCAAGATAAAAAATACGGGCCTTTCTGCACGTGAGCTTTCCCTGTTCGGCATGGTGGAGTTCACCAATCATGACCATTATGAAAATGATACCGTAAACCTTCAATACTCGCAGTTTATAAGCAAAACCTATTTTAAGGGGGATCATATACTGCAGGTTATAAATGAAAATGGCAGCGAAGCCTCCTCCGATGTTGAGGGAAGCTGTGATGTGATGGGTGAGCCGGGCTGCCGGTTTTTTGGCGTGGCCGGAGCAGAAGTATCGGCCTTTGACGGAGAGCGGGATGCTTTTTTAGGTGCCTATAGAACTTACGGCAACCCTAAAGCCGTGGAAAAAGGCAAATGCTCAAATACCCCTGCCTACAACTGTAACTCCTGCGGTGCCCTTCAGATAGACCTTACCCTGAAGCCCGGTGAAGAGAGAGAAATAGTTTTTCTGCTGGGGGCGGGAAATGAGGAAGTTGCCAGTCAGGTTATCAATAGCTATAAAGCAGCGCTCTCAGGCGGCAGCGACCTGGCAGGCCTGCAACTGAACGAACTCAAGACATTATGGCACTCAAGGCTGGAAAACCTTCAGATATCCACTCCCGACCGCAATTTTGACAATATGGTCAATATGTGGAATGCCTATCAGTGCTTTATTACCTTCCTCTGGTCCAGAGCCGCCTCCTTTCAATATTGTGGCCTCAGAAACGGCTTGGGCTACAGAGATACGGTTCAGGATATTCAGGGTATAATCCACCTGGACTGTAATCTGGCAAGGGAAAGGCTGTCTCTGATGCTTTCGGCCCAGGTATCAAACGGAGGAGGGCTTCCTCTGGTTAAATTCAACCATATACCCGGAAAGGAAGTTACTCCCGACGAGTCGGAGTATTCAAAAAAGACCGGCCAGTCCTTCTACCGGGCAGATGACGCTCTGTGGCTCTTCCCCACTGTTATGACCTATATAAAGGAGAGCGGACAGTGGAACTTTATTGATGAAGTTATTCCATATGCCGACAAAGGTGAGGCATCCGTATATGCACATCTTAAGCAGGCAATTCAATTTAATTTGGACCGTCAAGGCTCCCACGGCTTCCCTGCAGGTCTGTTTGCAGACTGGAATGACTGCCTGCGGCTGGGAACCAAGGGCGAATCCATGTTCGTTGCCTTTCAGTTGTATTACGCACTTTCTATTTTCAAGGATTTTGCTCAAAGAAAAGACGAGCCGGAGGATGCTGCATGGGCCGGCAGCCACATGAGCAGGCTGGATAATGCCTTTGAGAATTATGCCTGGGAGGATGACCAGTATGTACGCGGCTTTACAGAGGCTGGATACACCATAGGCTCTAAGAACAACAAGGAGGCCAATATATGGCTCAATCCCCAGACCTGGTCCGTAATCAGCGGTGCAGCCGGGGGTGAAAAAGCCAGACTTGCTCTTGATCAGGTATATAACAAGCTGAACACCAAATATGGAGCCATGCTCTTCTATCCTGCTTTCAAAGAGTTCGGCCTGCCGGTGGCAAGAATGATTCTGTTCAATGAAGGCACAAAGGAAAATGCAGGTATTTTTTCCCAGCCCCAGGGCTGGCTGATTTTGGCAGAGACTATGGTGGGTAACGGTAACCGGGCCTACGAGTACTTTAATGAAATAAATCCGGCAGCAATGAATGAGCATGCAGAAATAAGATACCTGGAACCCTATGTTCACGGGCAGGCCACCGAGGGCGTGGATACCCTTAACCACGGGCGTTCGCATGTACATTGGCTCACAGGAACGGCTTCCACGGTAATGGTCTCCATAGTCAACGGCATTCTGGGTCTTCAGCCTCAATATGAGGGAATAAATATCAACCCCTGCATACCCTCATCCTGGAGCTCATTTACAATAAAAAAGATCTTCCGTGGAAAGCTTCTTGATATTCAGGTGGATAATTCCGCCGGCATGGAAAAAGGAGTCAAGCACCTGATTGTCAACGGCAAAACCATTGCCGGCTGCTATGTGGACTATTCGGAGCTTGCTGAGAGGAACAGCATCCTGGTTGTAATGGGATAGAAACCGGCAATTCAGGCAAATCTTTTCCTCATTGCCAATGTTATAAAATATATAACCGCAGATATGATAACTATGGTAGCTCCCGTTGCTGTGTCCATGTAATAGGACAGTACAAGCCCCAGGACACCGGAGAACACAGAAATCATTATGGCACTTGCATTATATTGCCTTGCGTTGTTTGAGACATTTCTGGCAGCGGCGGCAGGCAGGACTAGCAGAGAGTTTACTATGAGCAGGCCCACCCATTGGATGACTATGGTTACGGCAACCGCAATTATTGCAGTAAATGCAAGTTCAACCGCCAGAGTATTGATTCCCCGGCTTTTTGCCAACGAAATGTTCACGCTGACCATCAGTACCTTGTTGTAGAATACAAGCCATAGGAGGATAATCAGCACAGCCAGTAAAAACAGTGCGCCAATCTCGGCGGGTGCTATGCTGAGCAGATCGCCCACAAGGTAGGAATTGTAACTGTAGCCTCCCGAGGTCACCAATACAAGACCTACTGCTATTGCCGCGGAAGAAAATACACCAATAACCGTGTCTGTAGAAGTCTTTGTTCTGTTCTTTATTATTGTTATAAGTACAGAGAAGCCAATGGAAAAAATGACTGCAGACCAGGCAGGACGTACAAGTCCTATTACACTTCCTATGGCAATGCCTGTAAAGGCGCCATGGCCAAGCGCATCTGAGAAAAATGCCATTCTGTTGTTAACAATGATTGTTCCCAGAATCCCAAATACAGGTGTTATCAGTAAAACAGCCAGCAGTGCGTTTTTCATGAAATCGTACTCAAGCCATCCAAATGGCAGAATTGTATTTAATATACCGTATATCTGGTTCAAATTTACTACCCCTCTTCACCTTTTTTCTTACCTTCAGGCTTTTTATATCGCCGTCGCACTTTCGCGCCAGGTATTCCACAGCCGGCACCAGTCCTTGCCGCTAGCTGGGTCCTTTATTTCCGCTATCACCGATAATTCCTGACAATCCGAAGGTCTCATGCAGCTTCCTGTCGTTATACACCTTCTCCGGCGGGCCGTTCAATATTACGGTCTTATTCAGAAGAACAACTCTGTCGGCATGCTTCTTTACCAGGTCAAGATCGTGGGAGACAAGTATTATTGTAAGGTCATACTTTTCCCTGATCTGTGAGACTATTTCATAAAATACCTCCAGCCCTTTCCTGTCAACGCCTGATACCGGTTCATCCATCAACAGCAGTTGTGGAACCGGCTCCAGGGCCAGAGCCAGAAGAACTCTTTGCAGCTCTCCTCCCGACAGGGCACCCAGCCTCTTGTCAATAAGCCCTTCTCCCTGTACCCTTGCAAGGCACTCCGTTACCTTTTGTGTAATTTGTCCGGAAGTTTTCATGAAGGCAGGTCTTTTACCCATACAGGCCGAGAACAGATTTTTCACGCTGACCGGCGCCGCCGTATCAAATTCCAGTTGCTGAGGTACATAGCCAACCTTTGGTTTGACTGAATTCTCTCCATTTGAGCCGGCAAATATTATAGAACCTTCGTGTTTTATTTCCCCCAGGATTGCTTTCAGCAGCGTGCTTTTCCCCGCCCCGTTGGGTCCTATGAGTGCCGTAAGCTCCCCACAGTGCAAATGCAGATTTACGTCCTTCAAAATCTCCGTCCTTCCAACCCTGACGGAGAAATTCTTTATCTGTGTGCAACAGTACCCGCTGCATATCCTGTTGGTATCACAGTTCTCCCTGTGTCTTGCATTTATCTGTGCCATGTCGTAAGTCCTTTCAACCCGGCTCGTCAGTACTTCAGCCGCAAAGTATCTTTTGCAAATTAAACCCCATTTAAATATTATACCAAAAATAGCTAAGGATTTTTCTTAAAAAAAATATTTTTCTGCGCTTTATTTCAGCTTGCGGAATAAATAGGCTTTCACTGACAGAGACTGTTTGTATAATGCTTATGATTTTGCATGTATTTTTTGTATGTTTTTTAGAATTAATAGATATTTTTTTAACAAGTAGCTATTTTATATTTATTTTTTATTTGTGTTTGTGTTAATATATTAGTGATTTAAAGTTTTTCAAAACCTTTTTAAAAACATTTATCAATAACAGTTATAACATCTATCGTAAAATCCGGTACATTTCAGTTCAGGGGCTGCGATGGCTGTTGTAAAAATAGATTATTGGGGAGGACTTAGTAATGAGTAAGTTAGACACAGCATGTATAAATACCATAAGGATTTTGGCTGCCGAAGCAGTTCAGTCAGCTAATTCCGGACATCCGGGCCTGCCGCTGGGCGCTGCGCCAATTGCATATTCTGTTTGGGCCAAGCACATGAAGCACAACCCAAAGAATCCAAATTGGGCAGGAAGGGACAGATTCGTTCTTTCAGCAGGTCACGGTTCAGCAATGTTATATTCACTTCTGCACGTTTTCGGCTACAATGTTTCACTTGAAGACCTTAAAAACTTCAGACAATTCGGAAGCAAAACTCCGGGACATCCTGAGTTCGGTCACACAGAAGGTGTTGAAATCACCACCGGTCCTCTTGGACAGGGTGTTGCAAACGGTGTGGGTTTTGCAATGGCAGAAAGATTGATGGCTTCCAAGTTCAACAAGGAAGGCTATAATGTAGTTGACAACTATACTTATGTATTGTCAGGTGACGGCTGCCTTATGGAAGGTGTCGCATCTGAAGCAGCTTCTTTGGCAGGTACCTTGAAGCTTGGCAGGTTAATTCTTTTATATGACAGCAACAAGATCACTATTGAAGGAGATACCAGCATAGCATTTACCGAGGACGTGGCTAAGCGTTTTGATGCGTATGGCTGGCAGGTTCTCAGAGTTGAGGATGGCAACAGTGCTGATGATATCAGTGCTGCAATAGAAAAGGCAAAAGCTGAAACAGGCATGCCTTCCATTATAATAGTTAATACCCAGATCGGTTACGGTTCACCAAAAGCAGGTACCTCCGGAGTTCACGGAGAACCCCTTGGAGCGGAAGCTCTGGGTAAAACCAAGGAATACCTGGGAATGTGCAAGGATGACTGCTTCAACGTAACGGATGAGGTTGCAGGTTTTACAAAGGATTTTATACAGGCGGGCATCAAAGCTGAAGAAGCCTGGAATGAAATGTTTAAAAAGTATGCCGCTGAGTTTCCCGGCCTTGCAAAGGAATGGGAATTATGGCAGAACAGCAACTATGAAGAGCTTCTCTTAAATGATGAAAACTTCTGGAAATTTGACAGCAAGCCAAATGCTACCAGAGCTATATCCGGCAACCTTATAAACTATCTTGCAGGAAAGCTTCCAAACTTTGTTGGAGGTTCCGCCGACCTGGCTCCTTCAAATAAGACATATATGAAGGATATGGGAGATTTCTCGGCTGCCGATTACAGCGGAAGAAACCTTCACTTTGGCGTAAGAGAGCACGGAATGGCGGCCATAGCCAATGCCATGGCAATATACGGGGGCTTGAAGACTTACTGCTCCACCTTCTTTGTTTTCACAGATTACATGAAGGGCGCTATGAGATTGTCAGCCCTTATGAAAAATCCTGTTACCTATGTAATGACGCATGACAGCATCGGAGTTGGAGAAGACGGACCAACCCATCAGCCAATAGAGCAGCTCGCTTCAATCAGAAGCATACCGAACTTCGTTGATTTCAGACCTGCTGACGCAAATGAAACCGCTGCTGGCTGGTTTACAGCCGTTACAAGTACATCTGCACCTACCTGTCTTGTTTTGACCAGACAGAATCTTCCTGTCCTTGATATCGACGGAAAAATAGCTTTAAAAGGTGCCTACACACTCTTGGATTCCAAGAATGCTGCTCCGCAGGTTATTCTTATAGCATCCGGTTCAGAGGTGCATGCAACCCTTGAAGCAGGAAAACAGCTCCAGGCAGAAGGGATAGATGCAAGAGTGGTAAGCATGCCTTCAATGGCCCTCTTTGAGAAACAGTCCGCGGAATACAAGGAAAGCGTTCTGCCTTCCTCGGTGGCAAACAGAGTTGCAGTGGAAGCGGCAACCTCTTTCGGCTGGCACAAATATGCGGGCTTGAAGGGTGAAACTGTAACAATAGACACTTTTGGAGCCTCCGGCCCTGCCGAACTGCTTTTCAAGCATTATGGCTTCACTGCTGAGAACATAGCAGCAAAAGCAAAGGCAGTTATAGCTAAATAATAAAAAGCAAGCTGGAATTATTTCCAGAAAAAAACCCATCCGGTATCTGAACCGGATGGGTTTTTTTCTATACGTTATACGTTTTTATCCTATGCGTTTCCTTATACTACGAAAGAAGTGCCCTGTCATTGGCAAATTCCTCTCCGCTGGCTTTCCCAAACCGCTTGAGCAAGTCTTCCACCGTAAGCTTCTTTTTTTCTTCACCCTTTATATCGAGAATAACCTTGCCCTCATGCATCATTATCAACCGGTTGCCGTGCTTAATGGCATCACGCATGTTATGGGTTACCATTAAAGCCGTCAGTTTATCATCCTCAATGAATTTGTCGCTTAATTTCAATACCTTGTCGGCAGTTTTGGGATCAAGTGCGGCTGTGTGCTCATCCAGGAGCAGAATTCTAGGCTTCCTTAGTGTTGCCATCAAAAGGGTTAAAGCCTGCCGCTGTCCCCCTGAAAGCAGCCCGACTTTTGCATCCAGCCTGTTTTCAAGACCCAGGTCCAGATGGCTGAGCAATTCTCTGTATAAAGCTCTTTCCTTGTTTTTTATACCCCAGCTTAATCCTCGGCTTTGCCCTCTCCGGTATGCCAAAGCCAGATTCTCTTCAATACCCATATTTGCAGCAGTGCCCATCATGGGGTCTTGAAATACTCTGCCCAGCAACGCTGCACGCCTGTGCTCCGAATATTTTGTAACCTCGGTATTATCTATGAAAATGGAGCCCTTGTCTACGGGATAAACTCCTGCCACACTGTTCAGCAAAGTCGACTTGCCGGCACCGTTTCCACCAATCAAGGTGACAAAATCACCCTCCTCAAGCTCCAGGCTTAAATTTTTAAGAGCAATCTTTTCATTTACAGTTCCGGGATAAAACACCTTGTATATTCCATTTACTTTAAGCATTTACTCACCCTCCTTGATGGATATTTTTGCAGGGCGGAAATATTTTTTTAGTTCGGGCAATGCCAAAGCAATTGCAACAGTAATTGCAGTAAACAGCTTCAAGTCATTGGCCGGCATACCCAGTTTCAATACCAGGGCTATAATTATACGGTAGGTAATGGCGCCTAAAACCAGGGCAATAAGCCTGTTGAAAAAGTTCCTCTTTCCAAAGAGCACTTCGCCTATAATTACAGATGCCAGACCGATTACAATAGACCCTGTACCCATTTGTACATCTGCGAAGCTCTGACTTTGAGAAATCAGGGCTCCGCTCACAGCTACAAGGCCATTGCTGATAATCAGGCCTACTATCTTCATTACGTTGGTATTGATGCCCTGGGCACGAACCATGTTTGGATTGTCTCCGGTTGCCCGGATTGCAGAGCCCAGTTCTGTCCCGAAAAACCAGTACAGTAATCCCACCACCACCGAAACACAAACAAGTCCCAGTGAAATCACGGCGGCAGTATTATCCATACCAAGCCTGATAAAAGGTGTATAGACCGTATCCATCCTTAAAAGTGCTATATTGGCCTTTCCCATTATATGCAAATTTACAGAATACAGAGCAATCATAGTCAAAATTCCCGACAAGAGAGCCGGTATTTTAAGCTTTGTGTGCAGGAGCCCTGTTATCAGGCCCGCTGCCAATCCTCCCACCAGAGCCAAAGCCGTTGCAGCAAATGGATTTATGCCGGCACTTATTGCCTTCGCGGCAATGGCCGCACCCATTGCGATGCTGCCCTCAACAGTCAGATCCGCAATATCCAGGATACGATAGGTAATATATACGCCTATGGTCATTACAGCCCAAAGCAGGCCAAGGGATATTGCACCAAGAATTATATCCAACATTCAATTCACCCGTTTTCATAGATTTAAATCCCGACCTGCCGGTCAGGCGTCCAACCAGTTTTATTTTTCCTTCAAAATATACTGTTCCAAATCAGCCGGTATCTTCAGTCCGATCTCATTTGCCGCAGTGCCGTTAATTGCATAGTCAAAGTTCTTGGAGCCTTCTATAGGCATGGAAGCAGGCTTAGCTTCTCCCTTCAGTATCTTGACAGCCATAAGGCCGGCCTGGTAGCCCAAATCCTTATAATTTATGCCAAGAGTTGCTGTTCCCCCGCTGACCACCATGTTTGCCTCACCGCAAATAACCGGTATTTTTGCTTTTGTGGTAACACCACTGACGAGAGGCATTACAGATGCAAAGGTATTGTCTGTAGGAATGTATATTACGTCACATTCGGTCACTATGGATTGAGCTGCCTGTTGAACATCATTTGAGTTGGTAACTGTTGCTTCAACATATGTGAGCCCAAGTTTTTCAATAGCCTCTTTGGCAACCTTTGCCTGCACTATTGAGTTAACTTCACTGGAGTTGTACATTACACCGACCTTCTTGGCGTCAGGTACCAGCTTCACCAGGAGATCCATCTGCTCCTTTATAGGATTCATGTCTGATGTTCCTGTCACATTTCCTCCGGGAGCTTCATTTGAATCCACAAGCTTTGCTGATTCAAAATCGGTGACGGCTGTAGCGACAATTGGTATTTCTGTAGTTTTTCCTGCAATTGACTGTGTTGCCTGAGTTCCTATTGCAAGCACCAGATCTGCCTTGTTGCTTACAAAGCGGTCGCTTATGGTTGAAAGATTGTTTTGATCACCCTGTGCATTCTGCAAATCAATTGAAATATTCTGTCCCTCAGTATAGCCATTATCCTTCAGCGCCTCGACAAAGCCTTCCCGCGCCGAATCAAGAGCAACATGCTCCATACCTTGAATAATACCTATGTTCAGCTTTTTTGAACCAGCATTCTGGCTGTCGGTTCCACAGCCTGCTGCGCCTGCCAGCATTGCCACAGACAGTACTACTAATAAACCCCTATTAATTTTTTTCATACCCGTTCCTCCGTTCTACATATTAATATTTATTTATTCAAACCATCCCCAGGGGACAATTTTGAACTCTCAAAACACATATCCTTTTACGGACAATAAAAAAACGCCTCCCGTTAATATACAGGGGCGAATTAGCTTCGCGGTACCACCTTGTTTCATTGTTTCCACAACCTCAGCGAACAAACTGTCTTGTTCCCACACTATAACGGGCGAATCCCGAAAACACCTACAGGGCCAGCGCCTTTGAGTGTACAGCTCCCAAGATGAATTCACAGCATTTTTATCCGCCTTCTTTCACCAACCGAAGGCTCTCTAAAGGATTGCACACTGCTACTGGTTCTTGATCATGACCTTTTTAATATGAATTTTTACAGGATTAAAAGCCTTTGTATGCGTATTTTACTATAGAGATTTTTTTATGTCAACCAGCAAATATATCTAATAAAATGTCCAAAAGCGTTTGTTTAAATTATACTATTTTATCACATTTAATCAAATATTTTTTTTCATATTGCCTTTCTGTTTTGAGAATCTCTTTCCACTGTCCGTAATTCATTATAAATAATCGTATCTCAATTAAATATTATCATTTATTATTATTTTTTTATTGACAAACAATAATTTTTGGGTTATATTTCATTTAGGTTGATAATATATTATTATATCATTAGTGGTCTGTAACATCTAACCACTAACATCAAAGTAACTTACGGAGGTTTATATGAAGCTTCACCTGCCCGGGCAAAAAAATCTCAGCTATGTGGTAGAGGTTCTGTGCACTGTCTTTCAGATATTGGGAGTAATCACCGTAGCATCCTTGCCATGGACGCTTAACAATTATCTCCTCTTTAAAAACAGCTACGTATCCGGAAATGTGTACTATTCAATGCTGGTTCTTTTATTTCTGTCCGGTGTATGTGCCTTTTCAATACTCGTACAGGCAAAAAAAATACTTCACGACATCAATAAAAAGGACCCGTTTACCTTTGATACGGCAAAGCGGATCAAATATATAGCCTACTGGTGTCTGCCCATTGCTGTGGCCTACCTTGTTGCCATATATTTTATACCCTCAGCCTTTGTTCTTCTTGTTGGACTTACCTTCTTATTTCTCTCTGCCTGCATATTCATAATATCGCAGCTATTCTACCAGGCAGTCAACTACAAGCAGGAAAACGACCTGACTATCTAGCGTAAAGGAGAGACGGAAGATGCCCATCATTGTAAATGTTGATGTAATGCTGGCCAAGCGGAAGATGAGTTCAACCGAACTGGCCGAAAAAATAGGAATTACAACTGCAAATCTTTCAATACTTAAGACCAATAAAGCAAAGGCCATCAGATTTTCCACCCTGGAAGAAATTTGCAAGGCGCTGAACTGTCAGCCTGCTGATATTCTGGAATACGTACCGGAAAAGGACGCTGCTTTAAAAAAATAATCAGCTTTCAAACCCAGTCTTAAATTATGCCGTCCATTTAAGTCGGTGAAACCATAAAAGGAGCGATAACCCATGGAAGATCAGAAAAACCCTCAGCATGAGGACTTGACAAAACAAACGCCTGACAACCGGGAGAATAATCCGGCCTTAACATCAGTTTCCCCCGGAGTAACCTATTACAGCCCCTATATTCCCCGTGACAAGACTCCTGAATACCAGGCCTTCAAGGCCAGGGTAATTTCGTCCAAGGGTGTTACTATTACAGTACTGAGCATACTGCTTGCAATCCTCTTTACTGAAACCATTTTTCTTGGCGCTGCCGGAATTTCCGTTCCTGTATTTGCCCTTGCTTTTTATTCCTCCCTCTTCTATTATTTCAAGGAAAGCGGCAAACCCTTTAACAGGCCTGCAATATATTTGACTTTTCCGGTGTTCTTGCTGGCCTTCAGCTTTTTTCTCCATTATAACCCCAGCACCCAGTTTATAACCTGGCTTACTCTTATCAGTCTGGTGTGCATACAGCTTGTAATGCTTGGAAACAATCCGGGTGAAAAGCTTTTCTCCTTTGACATGCTGTTGAAAGTCCTGGCAAATGTAATAGGCAGACCTTTTACCAATCTTGCCATGCCCTTTATCTCATTGGAGTACCTGAGGGGCAAAAAAAGCAAAACCTCTAAAAATGCTATTTTGATTTTTATTGGCCTGGCAGTCTCACTTCCCGTTGCATTAATCCTGCTTGGGCTGTTTATGAGTGCCGATGCCGTATTTGAAAATGCAGTCAACAGCTTGATCGACTATATGGGAGTAGATTTCGGAAATACCTTTGCTGACATCTTTGTGGGTTTCTTCGGGGGAATTCTTTTATCCGCTGCTCTGCTTGGCCTTAAATATGAAGAGCTAAAGAAAAAACCTGCCGGTACGGTGGGCAATTGTCTTGACAGTCTGGTTGTAGGAACCTTTTTGACCATAATAAATATTCTTCTGATTGCCTTCGTAGGCTTTCAATTTGCATACCTGTTCGGAGGCACCAGCAATATCAATCTGACAAATATGACTTATGCAGAATATGCCAGAAGGGGCTTCTTTGAGCTCACTGCAGCTTCAGGCCTGATATTTTCAATCGCTCTTTTCGTTACGGTAATGACAAAGAAGAAGGATTCCCGGCTGCCCTTGTGGGTTAAGCTCTGTACGGTTTCTCTATGCCTGTGCAATGGAGTCCTGCTTGTATCGGGCATGAAAAGAATGCTCCTTTATGTTGATGTCTATGGATTGAGCGTAAAACGTGTCCTGACCCTCTGGTTCATGTGTATTATAGGACTGTGCCTGGTGTGGATGATGATCAAATGCTTCATTCCGTCCGTAGATGTAATAAAACTGATAGGCATCACTGTTGTGGCAGGTGTATGCATCTTAAGCCTTACTAATACAGAACGGATAATAGCCCGGTATAATATTGACAGATATATCAGCAGCCCAGATGCAATAACCCTGGATATCTACCACCTGGGAGGGCTATCCTATACCACCACTCCTGAGATTGCAAGGCTAAAGTCATTAGAGTCAAAAGACGGCCAGTATACCCGTAGAGACATTGTAGACATCCTGTACAAACAGAAGCAGGCCTATAACAGCAGAAATTTGATATATGGCTTCACACTGGACAGCATCCAGGCCCAAAAAATATTTTCAGAAAAGTAAACAGGCAGAAAGATTGACATCCTGTGCCTCAAATGTTATAAAATAATAAAAAACCTGCTTGAATATAATCAGGCAGTATGGGGTAGAGGAAACTATATGTATGCAGATATAAATGAACTGTTTTTGTACCGGAATTTTGAAGATCAGTCCCTTTTCGAAAATTTTGCAGGTATAATCAATCATTACGAAAGTATAAACTATGAAGAAATCAAAAAGAATATTTATCAATGTGCCAATGAGTTGGTTGAATTTGGTGTCCGCTACGGCTTTGAAGGAAACTTATGGCATGGTTTTCTGACGTATTCCCTGGTCAATAATGAAAATTCTTTTTCAAAGTCTCTGGAGATTGAGGGTTCAGCGGGGGGCACCATTTCACAGCTAGCCATAAATGACTTTTCGTTGTTCAAAAGGCTTTACGATTTTGACCTGAGTTTAATTGATAAGGTTCTTGGAATCAAATGCCTTTGCTTTATCTCTGACTTTGTCAATTCCGACAGTTCAAAGGCTATAATAGATCAGCAGACAGTATGGGCTTTGAAAGAGCTTACAGGATTACTTGGCTCCGCATCCGACAGCCAGGAATTTTATAATCAAATAAGCAGCTTCTACCGCCAGTTTGGAGTGGGTAAGTTTGCAATATACAGGGCCTTCAAGGTAATTTCCGGCGGACCCTCGTCAGGGCAACCGGCAGATATTGCACCAATAACCAATACTGAGCCCATTACTCTTGAGGACCTGGTAGGCTACGAACTTCAAAAGAAAGAACTTATAAAAAATACCGAGGATTTCATAAACGGCCACAGGGCAAACAATGTTTTGTTATATGGTGACAGCGGTACCGGAAAGTCCACAAGCATCAAGGCTATCCTCAACCGGTACAGCAGCCGCGGGCTCAGAATGATAGAGGTATACAAGCATCAGTTCGGGCATCTGCAGGAGATAATTCAACAGGTCAAAGACCGTAATTATAAGTTTATAATATATATGGATGACCTTTCCTTTGAAGAATATGAAACCGAATATAAGTATCTCAAGGCCATAATTGAAGGAGGACTTGAAATACACCCGCAGAATGTCCTGCTCTATGCCACCTCCAACCGGAGACATCTCATACGTGAAAAATGGAGCGATAAGGCTGACAGGGATGACGACCTCCACACCAATGATACCGTGCAGGAGAAGCTGTCACTGGCTGCGAGGTTTGGGCTGTCCATCCTATATATCTCTCCAAACAAAAAGGAATTCAATAATATTGTAAATGTCTTAGCCCGGAAAAACAGCATTTCACTTCCTGAAGACCAATTGCTGCTGGAAGCCAACAGGTGGGAAATGCGCCATGGCGGCTTATCCGGCAGAACTGCCCAGCATTTTATAACTTACCTGAAAACCAAAGTCTGATATATTCAAGAGCCGGAGTTACTGCCGGCTCTATTTTTATTATGCGGCAAGAAAGCCATATATTGCCGTAACCATCTATTCATTTCGGAAGTTTTCCTGTAAAATTAAAAATGTACTTTTTCGATAAAATTTACTTATTTATTCAATCTATTGGGGGCTTTTATGTCGAAACAGATAAAGTTTTTTCTCCTGGCTGTTATTTTTATGTTCACCTCCTTCACAGCATATACTTCAGTCACTGCAAAACCTGCTTACTCAAAAACACTGGAGCAGATATATAAAAGCAAGGACGTGTATAAAGACACAGAAACCAGATTAAACGAACTGAGCAGAAACTACAGCAGTATTACATACTTGTTTAAAATCGGACAATCCGTTCAGAACCGCAATTTGACTGTGCTAAAAGTAGGAAACGGTCCAAAAAAGCTTTTTATCAATGCCTCTCACCATCCCAGGGAATATATGGGCACCATTCTTACCCTGAACCAGATCCAGTACATACTTGAGGCATACGCAGCCAATAAGACCATTGATAACTATAACATAAAAAAACTTCTGGACAAGGAGGTATCCTTTTATTTTCAGCCTCTCGTCAATCCAGACGGTGTGCAGATCTGTGTCAGCGGTACGCCTTCATATTACTTCAATGCCAATAAGGTTGATCTGAACCATAATTATGATGCCCTTTGGTTCAAGGAAATTACAAGCACCTATTCCACTGGTGAAAAGCCCTTCTCGGAGCCTGAAACTCAGGCCGTCAAGGCTCTGTGTGAAAATATTGAATTTGACCTGACTATGGCGTATCACGCGGCAGGCGATATTATTTACTGGTATTTCGGGCAGCAGGGGGCCGACAAGGAAAGAGACCTTGCATATGCAAATATGCTTAAAAATCTAACAGGCTATACACTTGTCAGTCCGGCAAATTATAAATCCTCTACCTCTGGTTTTAAGGACTGGTGTGTTATGAAGCTGAAAATTCCATCCTTTACCCTGGAGATTGGAGGAAAACGAGGATTATCCAAGCCGGTGGAGTGGTCGTGGTACAATTCGGTATGGGACAAAAACAGGCTTGTTCCTGTAAGAACTGCAACACAATTGCTGAAGCAGACAAAATTTAACGACGATAAGAAAACCGCTTTGATTTTTAATAAATCCCTTGTGGTTTTGAGTCAGAATATTGTTTCTGTGGACGGCACCAGCTATATTTCCTTAAAAGACGCGCAAGCCCTTGATTTCGCCAGTTTGGACAAAGCTATACAAGAAGAACTCAGTGCCTCCCGGATTTCTCTCAAAGGGCTTCCATATTTGAAGCTGGACGCCCTTGTGGGACAGTTGGGTTTGACATGCCGCTATGACAAGGCGGTAAACACTTATTATATTCAATGATGAATATTACATAAATTGTGTATTTTAATAGTAATGTCTGGAAATAATAGTTGTAACCGGAAATTACCTACTAGCACAATCAGATATTTGAAAGGAGAATTTTAATGGGTGACAAAGGCAGTGCAAAGAAGGCACCGAAAATGACTAAGAAAGAGGCTCGCGCCGCCAAAATTGCGGCCCGCAACAGTAAAAACACTGATGAAGCCTAGGCATTCACAATATAGCATACCTGTTTTTATTAGTATTGCTGTGCTGTGATAGTCCTGCAGATACTAAAAAATATGAAATTGCATGGGCAATTTCATATTTTTTCTTTTGGCAAAACCTGCATATACGGCTCCAAGCTCATATTAAACCACTCAAATATCATTCAAGCAGCTTCGACTTTTCCCCTATATAGTATATACACAACTTGTGCAGGGGACGGGTCATTGCAACATACAGAAGTTTGGTATCCAGAGCATTTTCAGAATAATTTTCGCTGCTGGCATTTGACAGCAGCACTGCATCGAACTCCAGACCCTTTGACAAATAAGATGGCACAATAACCATACCTGTCCTGTACTCCATTTCATTTCCGGTAATCAGATTAATATCCTTATGCTTCTTCTTCAATAACGGCAATAGCTGCCGGCATTCCTCCATGGTTTTGCAGATTACCGCCATTGTCTTAAGACCTTTATTTTTAAAAGCTGTGAGCCTCTTGGAAATGTTCCCTGCAACGCTTTCAAAAGAATCCCCTTGAATATACTCCACCTCTTCACCATGCCGTATGACAGGGGTCCCTCTGAACTTTGCCAGTTCCTTCAGCTTGCCCATAACACCATTGGCAGCTTCCATTATTTCAACCGTAGTTCTGTAGCTTTGCTCCAGAGTCAGAAATTCGCACTTCCTGCCGTCAAAAACCTCATGGACTATCTCCTCCCACTGCCGTACACCCCGGTAGGAATGTATGCCCTGGCACAAGTCTCCCAATATGGTAAAGGAACTGTCCTTAACAATCCTTTTCAGCACAAAGAACTGAAAAGCACTAAAATCCTGGGCTTCATCAATGACAATGTGCTTTACAGGCACTTTCTCGTCAATTCCGTATATTTTATATTTCAGATATATTATGGGCGCCAGGTCCTCCAGTTCCAATTGCTTGCTGCCCAGTATTCCAAGGGTGTATTTCCTGGTGAACTCACACACCTCCCTGCCGGCATACCTGCCTGCCAGGAGGTTAAAACCCTCACCGTCCTCCATCAATTCAACATAATACTGATAAGGGCTGAGTTTCGGCAGCTCTTCCAGGTATTCCTTAACAAGCGTCTTTGAGACCTTTTCAATTTTGCCTAAAACTCTGTCCCTCTTTTCAAAGGCCTCCCTTACAGCCTTTTGCCGTTCTTCCTCATTGGCTGCTTTTATTCTGGCCATAGCAACCTTCTTATCACATTCGGCCTCAATCTGAGCGATAAACTGCTGCTTGGCCGTTTTCAGCCTGGAATTCAGGCTCTTTTTTATCTCATTCATCCTCTGGGCAATAGGCCACATTCCATACTGTGTCAGAAAAATATCATTGATTTCTTCATAGGTATAGATTACTTTAGTACCCAGCATAAGATCCTTTTTTGGTATAAAGTCCTGCTCTATTTTCAGGATATATTCATCTATGATTTCTTTAAAGTTCATTGAGGTTTTAAATATTGAGGCTTCTCTGAGCATGTCATTATAGCCTGACTGACTGGCAGTGCCATTTAGGTTTACAAACCTGTTCAGCTTTTCATTGGCATCGGTAAGCTTAAACTTTTTACCGATCAGCTCCATGGCAAAATCTTCAAAGGTAGTTTGCTTAACCCGCTCAACTCCCAATTCGGGAAGAACCTCGGATATATAATTTAAAAACAGCCTGTTGGGGGCTATAATCATAAAGTTTTCGGGTTCAAAGGTTTTTTCAAAAGTGTAAATGAGATATGCGATTCTGTGAAGCGCTATTGTGGTCTTTCCGCTTCCTGCCACTCCTTGTACGATAAGCGGCTTCCACATGGGGGCCCTGACGATTTTATTCTGCTCCTCCTGTATGGTTGATACTATTTCCTTAAGCCGGTTTTCTGCATTTGCTCCCAGATAGGTCTGCAAAAATTCATCGTTGGTTGTGATGTCTATATCAAATATCGCTTCCAATTTACCGCTGTTAATTGAAAACTGCCGTTTAAGAAGCAGTTCACCTTCTATCGTACCGTCAGGGCATACATAGCTGGAATCCCCAAGCCTGCCTTCATAATAAAGATTTGCAATGGGTGCGCGCCAGTCAACAATAATTATTTCCTGGTCCTCATCTCTTGCCAGTGACATTTTTCCGATATAAAGCTTCTCGGTACTGTCGGACTCGTATTCCTTAAAGTCAACTCTTGCAAAATAGGGCTTGCTTCTCGCAGTGTAAAGATTTCTTACCTTCAGCGCCAAAGTATCCTGCAGCATTGTATTTACCATGACACTTGTATAATCGGCACTGCTGTCTCCACTCATATGCCTTTTGACATTTTCCAGTTCATTGCTTACTTTTTTTCTTTTCTCCAATGCTCTCTCCAGACTTTTCTCAACATAGTCCAGGGTGTATCTGCACCTTTCAAGCTCTTCCTTATAGGCCGGATGGTTTGCAGTTGACATAATCTGTACCTCCTTCTTACGCACCTGCGGCACGTAAATGAATAATATACTTTACTGACCACATACAAATATTCCCCGGCCGTAGGGACGGGGTTATCACTTTAAAATAGACTTATATTATATATTTTCACTTTTTTGAAATCAACGGTTGTAACACAATTGGAATATATTTATTTTATGTCTCTGTTTTGGTAAATTTGTGCCTAAAAGCATGGACACCAGGAAAAGGATACATACAAAGAATATGTATATGAGATTCCCCAATGTCCTGACCGAATAAAATATATAATCAGTACTGCTGATACATGCTAATTATATTATTATTGCGGCACATTATAAATAGACATTTGTATACATATATTCGGCAAAAAATATAAACGTTTTACATTTCCCGCTTTATATTATCTTAAATAGAATGGGATACCTGTGAACAAGTCTTGTACGCCGTCCTGTACACAGCCTCTCCCAGTATATCCATTCCTATTTTTATGCTTGCTGCGTCTGTATATTCCTCCGGGCTGTGGCTGATTCCCCGTTCACTTTGAACAAATATCATGGCACCGGGGGCTATGGAACTGATTATCTGTATATCATGCCCAGCACCGCTGAACATATCAAGATAAGGTATGTTCAGCTCCTCCGCTATCTCTCTGGACAGACCGGTCAGACATTCATCCATGGGTACGGGCATCTGCCGGCATAAATATTCAATATGCATCCTCAAACCATTTTTTAATGCCAATTCGTTGCATTTCTTCTCAAAACTGCAGCCCATATTGAGCAAGACCTCACTTTGAGGACATCGCAAGTCGGCTATCAGCATGGCTTTATCTGGTATGATATTGGTTGCTCCGGGTCTAACCTCCAGTACTCCCACAGTTCCTACGGAATCACACCCCGACTGTCTTGCAAGCTGCTGCACAAAACCCACCAGCTCTGCTGCGGCAACCAGAGCATCCTGCCTGTCCTGCATTGTCGTGGTTCCTGCGTGGTTCGCTTCACCTGTAAATTCAGCTTTTATTTTATACTGTCCGGTTATGGTTTTTACTATCCCTGCGGGAATACCAGAGTCATAAAGCTTCCTGCCCTGCTCGGCATGTAATTCAAAAGCACATAATATGTCGCTTCTCTTACACGACTTCAGTATTTCTTCGTCAATTGGAGCAAGCCCCGCCCTTTCTCTGGCGGCATTGAAAGACAATCCCGCTGCATCTGTTAAGCCTTCTATTTCCTCATAACTTATTTCCCCTGTAATAGCCCTGCTTCCTAAAAAACTGCTTTTAAAACGTCCGCCGTCTTCATCACATACGGCCAGCAGTTCAATATTGTGCTCAGGTGTTCCGTATTTAAGAAACAGGGTGTCGAGAACCGCCAGCCCTGCAATGACGCCAAGGGCTCCATCATAGGAGCCTCCGCTTTCTACAGAGTCATAGTGGGACAACAGCAGCACCGTTTTGTCGCTTCGCCCCTCTATGCGCCCATACAGGTTGCCCAGAGCATCCCTTCTTGTTTTCATATTGCCGGACAGCATCCAGCTCTCCAGCTCGTCCATGGCCATATTCCAGGCATCGGTATATAAAAGGCGGTGGTTCCAGCCGTTATCCATATTTTTTAAGAATTCCAGATGTCTCAGAACACTGCCAAGGCATTCAGTACTGTTGAAGCTCTCAGTCATATGGCCGCCTCTCCTCTTCCAGATAAATTCAGTACTTCAGTTATTAACAGTTCAGGCATTTGCACTTCCCTCTATGGTATTTGCCATGGTCAGCAGGGTATTTGCCAGAATATCCACCCCCACTGCAATGTCTTCATAGTCAGTCCATTCGTCCGGGCTGTGGCTTATACCCTTTTTACTGGGTACGAATATCATCGCAACAGGTGCAAATTCCCCCACAAAAAGTGAATCATGATATGCACCGCTTATCATCCTGCGATAGTCAATTCCCTGACTCAAGCATACATTTTCAATGGTTTTTATAATTCCTTCATCGCATTTCATTGGAATATCATGGTTTTGCAGTATCATCCTTATCTTTACATTGCGTACCGACTCAATCCGGCCAACTTCCTCTTCCAACCTGCCTATCAAAATATTTTTTGACTGGAAGTCAACATCTCTTATATCAATGGAAAACCTCACAGTGCCCGGTATTACATTGACTGCATTGGGAACCACGTCCACCCATCCTACGGTAACAGTTGTGTACTCACTCAGCGACTCCCTGGCAAGCTTCTCCAACGACAGGGCCAGTTCACAGGCAGCCATGTAGGCATCCCTTCTTGCAGTCATTGAGGTCCCTCCTGCATGAGACTGGCAGCCCTGGACTTCAACCATATAATTAGTAGGGGCACATATGGCTTTCACTATCCCTACGGGCAGTCCTTCCTTATCCAATACTCCATTTTGCTCTATGTGAAGCTCAACAGCTCCGTACACACTCCCTCTGGCTACAGCCAACCTTTCAAACCCGTTTCTGCTGTATCCCAGGGAATCCAGCACCCCCGCAAGGGTATTCCCGTCCTTATCCAGCAATTGGTGCATATCCTCTTTTGTGAGCCTTCCCGCCATTGCTCTGCTGCCAAGGCAGGACAGACCAAAGCGTGTGGGTTCCTCGGAGGTATATACAATAAGCACAATGCTTCTTTCAGGCCTTACTTCCAACTGCATTATAAGTCGTAGGGCTTCCAGACCTCCCACTACGCCCACCACTCCGTCAAACATTCCCGCATTCAGGACGGAATCTATGTGAGAGCCTGTCCAAACGGGCTCAAGCTGTGGATTCCGGCCCTCCAGCACCGCATATATATTTCCTATGGCATCTTCATGCACATTTAAATTCAATTTTTTCATTTCAGCCTTTATGTACTCCCTGGACTGGATTTCAACCGGCGTAAAAAGTACCCTTGTGGTACCGAATTCGGGTGTGGAATTAAACTCGTTTATGCTCTCAATCCAATTCTTAAGGTTATCAATTTCTGCGTGATTTAACATATGAGAAAATCTCCTTGATCAAACGACATTCTTCGGAACGCCCTTCAGCCACCCGTCAATATTGTCCAGCACTATTACGGCCCGCTTTTCCATGGATTCTGCGGTAGCAAACGCCACATGGGGCGTAACCACGGTGTTGGGAGCGTTGAAAAGCGGATGGCTTTGAGGAACAGGCGGCTCAACTTCAAATACATCTATGCCGGCTCCCGCTATCTGTCCGCTTTCCAGTGCCTCTGCAAGAGCCTGGCTGTTCACAACAGGGCCCCTGGCAGTATTTATCAGTATGGAATCCTTTTTCATCAGTTTAAGTTTTTCTCCATCTATCAGTCCTTTTGTCCCAGCGTTTAGTGGAACATGCAGTGAAACAATATCACAGGTGGAGAGCAGCGTATCCAGATCAACATATTTAATTCCTGTTTCCGGTTTTACAGTGCGGCTGTATGCATACACCTCACAACCGAAAGCTTTGGCAATACCTGCAGTCCTCAAGCCTATTGCACCTGTGCCTATTATTCCGAACTTTTTACCTTCCAGCTCAAAACCAATAAGTCCTGCCTTTGTCAGACCAGCTCTCGCTGCCTTATCACAGGGAATAATTCTTCTGTAAATGGAAAATATCAGCCCAAAAACAAGGTCGGAAACTGCTACTGTGGAATATCCTGCACAATTGCAAACTGTAATGCCTCTTTCATGGCAATATTCAACATCTACATGGTCCACTCCCGTAAAAGCCACACAAATCATTTTGAGTTCCGGACAATGTTCGATTATCTCTCTTCCGTACCTGAAGTTTGTCAACACCACAGCATGGGCATCCTTGCTTCTTTCTATAAGCACCTCCGCCTCCTCCGCTCTTGTGTCGTAATACACTACTTCCATTCTATTCTCAAGCATTTGGGAAGTCATAGCCAGGAGTTTTTCCTTATCCACACCCAAGGGCTCTAATATCACAAGTTTCATAATAATGGTCTCCGTTCCGCTGCCGTCAAGGCAGCAATTGAAATAAACAGCGGTAAAGCCTTTACCACCTTCCGCAGGGTTCATTTATTAATGCTTCCTGCTATAAAGCAACATCCCTGTTGCAGTCTTTGGAATAAATATAGGTGAAGGGTTTCGTTCCCACTCCATAGGCACATTGTGGAACATATGGGCCAAACCAGATGAAATCGTCCTTTTTTATGCCCATCCACCGGTCGTCAAGCATATACATGCCCTCTCCCTCCAAAATATAGGCACCATGCTCCTGTACATGAGTCTCGGCAAAGGGATGGCAGCCTCCCGGGCTGAAGGATAATATATGCATATTCATGTCAAATCCCATATCTGCAGGGAGCAAATCCTTTATGAATACATTGCTCATACCATCATATATCCTGTATTCCAGAAGGTTTACGTTGCCGGTGTATAAATACGGCTGCCCTTCCTTGCAGGGGATATATCTCTGCTTGTAGAACAAAAGCCTGCACGGCTCATGACCCCGGTTCTCGAAGCTCATGCCTGTGCCCGGCGGAGTATAGGCATATCCGCCCCCTGTAAGCATAAAGCTCTTTTTTCCTGCATTTATACCTACCTGTCCATCCATGCAATAGATAAAGCTCTCAATATCCTCTTCTCCGCCGAAAGTCTCTGCCACTCCGCCTCCTGGCTGTGCCTCAATGACATATTGAACGAAACCTGCTCCCATCTTCGGTGAAGCCACTATACTGACCTTGCAGTTTTTAATTTGGGGTATTATGTTATTAACCAGGCCTTCCCTGGGGATTACTGCAAAAAGCCCCGGCTTAATTACAGCTCTTGTAGCTAATAAATCTTTTGGATAACCCATTTGAACCTCCGCCTTATTTATGTCTCTATTATCCCTTCGCTATATCCTTGTTACAAGTCTCCCATGAGAACTTCCTGTCAGTTCTCCCTGACGGGAAACTATTTTACCTCGCACAACGGTTAAGACAGGCTTACCCTTTCCCTTTAATCCGGTAAAGGCAGATATCCTGTTTTTGTATTTTAAATCCTCAGCCGTTATCTCCCATTCCACCTGAGGGTCTATCACAGTAAAGTCCGCATCGAAACCCTCCTGGATTCTTCCCTTTCTGCCGTAAACGGAAAAAATCTCGGCAGGCCTTTGACTCATAAGCCTTGCCACCATACAGGGGCTTTCTCCCCTGGAGTTTACCACCAGATGGTACAAGCCTTGAACGGTAGTCTGCACACCGCTTATACCACCCCAGGCGCCAAATGCTCCCAGCTCACCCTCTTCTTTTTCCTTCTCTGTTGCAGGTGAATGGTCTGAACAAATAAGGTCAATAGTTCCGTCGCAGACATAGGACCACAGTGCTTCTGAATCCGCCTTCTTTCTAAGAGGAGGTGAGCACTTGTACAGCATCCCCTTTTCCAGCAGAGTCTCTTCGTTGAACACCAGATAATGCAGACAGGTTTCTGAAGTTATTTTAATACCTCTACGCTTTGCAAGTCTTATTTCTTCGGCTACGGCAGGATGGCTCACATGGCAGATATGTACCTTTGCTCCTGTACTTTCGGCCAACCGGATTAAATCTTTGGTTGCTTTCAGTTCCGCTTCCACCGGTCTTGATTCCAGATAATCCATACGTGACAACTGTCCATTTTCAAGCTTATTTAAAGTAAGCCGCCTGACTATTTCATCATCCTCGCAGTGAAATCCTGCCAGACCTCCAAATTTTTTAAGAATGGACAGTGCACTATGGATTTCTTCGTCGTTAAGTGAGGTGTAATCCTCTCCCGGATCGCACATAAAACATTTAAAGGCCAAAACACCGCATTTGTTCAACTCCTCAAGCTTTTTCATTTTCATATTTGAGTTGATTAACGCTCCCCAGAAGCCGAAATCTACCGCCGACCTGCCTTCAATCAGAGCCAGCTTCCCGGCAAAGGCCTCGGCATCCATGACAGCAGGCTTATTCAGCATAGGCATGTCCACAACGGTTGTAACACCCCCCAGAGCGGCGGCCTGACTACCTGTCTCAAAGTTTTCCCTCCAGGTATAGCCCGGCTCGTTAAAATGCACATGGCAGTCAATAAATCCCGGAAAAATATATTTGCCCTCAATATTTAAAGTTTCAACTGCTTCCGCGGTTTCATGCTCCTTTAATGTTCCTGCCACCTTGCCCGCTTTTACGGCTATGGACCCTTTTTTTATACCGTCGGCGTTCACAATCACAGCTCCGGTAATGAGCAAATCATACATTTTCTTCCCCCCGTGTTTTATGTGCGTCTGCATTGCTTAATTTCAATTGGCAGTTACAAGCTCCGGAAATACCTTCTTCAGAATAGATGCGTCCGCATACTTATCAATGCTTGGAGCTTCGGGGATATTTCCCATTTCCTTCATGAAGTCTGCCATGGATACACTGGCATCAACAAAAGCCTGATTGTATTCCATTGTATATTTATTCTTGCCCATTATCTCCTTCACCTGTACTGTCTCCAAATGCAGTTCCGCCGCAATGATTTCCGCAGCTTCATCAGGCTTTTCAGCTATGAAGTCGGTGGCCTTTTTGATGGCTTTTATAAGTGATGCCACAGTGTTGGGATTTTCCTTTAAGAAATCATCTGTTACCTGCATTGTAGTGTAAAAGCTTAACCAGTTTACATCACCTGACTTTTCAGGCAGATAGGATTTTAATCCGCTGAACAGCAGAGTTCCTCCCAGCTTCACAGCATTTGACACCCAGGGCTCCCAGCAAGCCATTGCATCTATATCGCCCTTTTCAAAGGCGGCAATTTGATCGGAGGGTGAAAGAATAACAAATTTAATCTTGTCTATATCCACACCTAGCTCCTTACACATGTTCCTGATAGCTATCAAAACACCTGCACCGGAGGCTATTCCTATTTTTTTGCCTTCAAGATCCTTTGCAGACTTGATCTCAACACCCTTGCGAGCAACCACGCACTGGGTATTTCCGATATCTGCCACCGTGGCAACTACTTTTACACCAACATTATTTGCAGCCAGGGCAATATCTGTATACGTGGACTCAAATGATACCTTGGCTGTTTTTCCTGATATCAATGGCGAAATATCTCCACCTGACTGGATCAGCTTATTTGTAACCTTCAGACCTTCTTCAGCAAAGTAGCCTTTTTTATCGGCAATAATCTGCTGTGCGGAAATCTGCGGGTCAATAACACCGTATAAGGTCAAGTCGGTTATTTCATTTCCATTGCCTGCTGCCGGACTTGATTGGGCTGCAGTTGATTTTGTACTGTCTGCTTCTCCCACCGATGCAGTACTGCTGCCAGAGTTGCCACAGCCTGTGATTATGGTGGCCGTCATCATACCTGCCAACAATAAACTTAATATTCTTCTTCTCATTTTCATATTGATTTTCCCCTTCCGGTAATTAAGTGTAAATAAATATTTATCTTATATTAAGTCTGCAGCCTTAATAAATGCGAATTATATATTGCCGCGAGCATCAATCCTCTACGGCATTGGATATCCCTTCCTTCTTCCACTTCAGTATGACATTTTCCAGAGCTGACAGTATACCGTGAAAAATAGTGTATTCCAGACCTATCAGCGTTGCTGCCAGAAACATATCCGACATCTTGAACCAGTTCTTGGAATCTATAATTATAAAGCCCAAGCCGGAGGAGGCCCCCATCATCTCTGCCACAACCAGCGCTGAAAACGTAAATGCAAGACTGGCTTTCATTCCTGTCATAATATTGGGCAATGCGGACTTGAAGGTTATCTTGGTAAATACTTGAAAGGGTGTGGCTCCCAGGCTTATTGCCGAACGTATCAAATGCGGGTCAGTGTTTCTGATGCCGTCTGTAACATACCCAAGCATTGGAATAAAGGTGGCATATGCTATTAACGAGATTTTGGAACCTTCTCCTATTCCAAACCATATAAGGAACATTGGGAGAAATGCAAGAACGGGTATTGGCCCAATCAGGTTCAAAACCGGTGTCACCATATTGTCAAACCATTTCCAACTGGTTATCATAACCCCTATGATTATTGAAACAATCAGACCTATGATAAAACCTGAAATCATTCTGTAAAAGCTTTCGCCAATATGTATGAACAGGGTTCCCTTCATCAGATAAGAATATCCTGTCTCAAGCACCATATACGGTGAGGGCAGGAACACCGGATTAAACCAGTTGTGTTCAAGATTCAGGTTGCTTATATACTGCCATATAAGAAAGAAAACCAATAAGGAAAAAAGCTTATACCATTTATTGCTTTTAGCCTTTTTAATAGCGGCAGTCCTCCTGGATACAGCAGGGGCAAAATATTTTTTTTCTGTAGGCTTATTTATTAACAAGAATTCATCCTGTGCCATTACAAACTCCTCCTCATTCAGCGATTAGCAATCCCGCCTCGTTTTCTGTCAGTCCCTTTTCGAATATATCCACATATTCCTGAAATTCCGGACTCTTTATATCCCTGGGCCTGTCCAAATCAATTCTGACATCCTGCTCAATATGCCCATCCTTTAGCAATACTACCCTGTCAGCCAGGTACACTGCTTCAGGAATGCTGTGGGTAATAAAGATAATTGTTTTCTTTGTTTTCTCCCATATTTTGATTATTTCACATCTCATATTGTGACGAATCATTGCGTCCAGTGCTCCCAGTGGCTCATCCATCAGAAGCACCTGGGGATCATTTGCCAGAGCTCTTGCTATACCTACCCTCTGAGCCATACCTCCTGAAAGACTTCCGGGGTATTTTTTTTCATAGCCCTTTAGTCCTACCAGCATTATCAGTTCTTCCGCCACCTTCCTGGCATCTTTTCTCCGCTTGAGTCTCGGTCCGAACTCTATGTTCTGCTGTACGGTGTACCATGGAAACAGGGCATGCTGCTGAAAAACCACTCCTCTTTGTGCTGACGGACCGTCGATTTCCTTACCGTTTACCATGATTCTCCCGGCATCCACCTTCAAATAACCTGCCAGCAGGTTTAGTAATGTGGACTTTCCGCAGCCGCTTTTACCCAGAATACATACAAATTCTCCATCCTCGATTTTCAGATGAACATTATTTAGTACATATTTCGGTTTGCCCTCAACTTCTTCAAAAGCCTTGAAGACATTTGTCAAAATCACTCCCATGTCTCTTCCCCCTATTTTCCAGGCCCTTTGCCAATTTTAATATACAAAAAGGACGTAACATAACACAAATGTTATAATTACGCCCTCGTAAGCTTTCTATTAACTTTTAAGTTTCCTCTGACTTATTGCCTTATTACTGAATTAATATGCTTTTATTATAGCAGGTGAACTTACCATTTCATAGTACTATATGCACATTTTTCATAGTTTTCAGTGTGCATATAGTACTATCAATATGGCTACGTAACATTTCTCAGTATCTCATACGCGCATATGCCAAGATAGTAGGAGTATGCCATGCCATAGTCATCCGGATTAAAATTTATCAGATCCTTTATTTTTTCAAGTCTGTTCATAAGAGTATTCCTGTGCAGGAACATTTTTTTTGCGGTCTCACTGGCGTTGAATTTACACTTATAATAAGTTTGTAAAGTGTTGAACAACTCGGCATCATTCTGAGAATCATATCTGCTTAAAGGCTCAACCGTGTCCCTGTAAATTTTGTTCAACTCTTCAAAAGAAACCTTTTTCAGCAGGTGGTATGCCGTTTGAGTAGAGTAAGAATATATTGGTTTGTCGCTCTTTATGGTCAGATTGATTCCATATGCATCCATACAGTCTTTGAAAGCCGTTCTTATAGCAGCTACGGTGTCATGGCACCTGCTTATTCCAATCTTTAATTGGTAGCACAACCGCCCCTTTATAAGTTCATACAGTGCCAGAGCAACCTCCTGGGCCTGTGCGACTGCCTCCACAGGTCCAACATTCTTTCCCGAAAATAAAAAAACTGCCAGCATTTCGCGTCCAATGCAGATGTATACTTTTTTATCCTTGCATACATCCTCTTTGATGCCTTGGCAGAGTTCTTTTATTATCTGTTTTTTTAGGTATTCGTTCTGGCATTCACTAAATGCTATTGTAATACACACCTTTTTTGACCTGTAATCAAAGCCAAAAAAATCACATAAATTTATAATTTCATCGTCAGGCCTTTCGTTGGTTGACATCAGAAAGTCAAGAAAGAAGTCCTGGTATGTATGTTGCGGTACAGCCTTGCCTGCGGTAGTTCTAGCCACTTCCAGAGAGAGGATATGCACAGCCTTTTCAAGAATTCCTTGCTGAAGTAATCCTGCCTCCCCTTCCTCCATAAATATGTACAGGCTGCCCCTGAAATCCGGCATTATCAGCACTAAAAACCTGCAGTCAATACCATTGATGGAAATATGCTTGTAAATATTACTTGCCTTCTTGTCGCTGTCAAAATATGATATGTGTGATATATTTGATTCCGTCAATACATGAGTACCCCGCTCCAGTACCAGATTTGCATATGGAGGAGATATCCCTGCTGAAATCAATGTATTCTCCATGTCCGCCAACAAAACAGGCCTTTTCAGAAATATGGCAAGTTCATTTACCATATGGTCTATTCCCTTATTTTCAAAAAACAGCGATGTGAGCCTGTCTAAAAATTTATATTGTATTTCAAAATCACTGAGCTTCTGCGAATTTATTTCTTCGTAGACCATATTCAACACATCTGAGAAAGAGTAGTAAAACGGCATCTCGACCAGGGGTAGCCCCACCAGGTTTGCCTCCTCCATCATTTCCGGGGGAATGACATTTAAAAACCTCTTGATTTTTATGCCCAGGCCTGCGCATCCTGCATCC
Source organism: Ruminiclostridium hungatei (assembly GCF_002051585.1). Taxonomy (GTDB): domain Bacteria; phylum Bacillota; class Clostridia; order Acetivibrionales; family DSM-1351; genus Ruminiclostridium; species Ruminiclostridium hungatei. The sequence continues at coordinate 127,028 of NZ_MZGX01000016.1, forward strand.
CTAAGCTCTCTTATAATGCTCCTTTGAAGTGCAGCATCATCCTTGAAAATGTACCCCGTTGTAAGTACAAATTCATCCCTCTTTATCCATTTGACCACATCGGGATTATCCAATATATTCACACTCTTAACCACATTACCTGTGTATTCCTTTCCGGCAATACATTTAAAATTATTCAGACGTTCACTGGAAAGAAGCCATTCAAGCGTTATCCCCATTCTATCACCTCTTTATTCTCAAATCCATCAAAGCTTATACGGGCGAATAATTCAAATCGCCTGACCAGCGTATAAATTTGCATTTAATAAATTTTATAATAAATCATTTCAGCACGTGAGGCAATACACAGCTATTATTTCGAATCAATTTTTCAAAGATAAAAGAAGCCCTCTAGCTATTAACTCATAAGCCCAAAGTCTTTGTGTCAATATTTCTCTGAAATAAAACAGGCCTTCGCGCTATTAACACATAAGACCAAAAGCCTCAAGGATAAATAAAGTGATTAACAAAATATATCGCCTCAAAACAAACAAGACCTCAAGTTTTGAACTTGAGGTCTTGATATAAATCTGGCAGAGACTTACTTTCCCGGGCCGTGTCCAGCCAAGTATTATCAGCACTGAGATGCTTAACTGCCGTGTTCGGTATGGGAACGGGTGTATCCATCTCGTCATTTCCACCAGAAAAT
>NZ_MZGX01000017.1 GCF_002051585.1 Ruminiclostridium hungatei
AGAGGTATATGAACATGAAACACCTTGAAAACTACAGTACAGAGGAAACAGAATCTGAAAATCTAGCAGGGTAACTGCCAGAAACCATGCGGCAAAATTAAATTTGCGCAAAGTACTTGACAGTACCCATATTAATTTTAAAGTGTTTTGACAAGATTAGCAATATAAAATTAATATTTAGTTAGTACCAATGCACAAAGACCCGGTTTATAGAAGCTTCACCGCAATTGGAAAAGGCTCATTCCCGGTGATTCTTTCAAAAATCACCGGGAATGAGCCTTAAAATCCCAATAAACACCTTTACTCAGTCTTCTTTGTTAAAGCCTTATTTAGTTTCTCCAAGCTTTACCTGAACAGTTTTGGTATTCCCTTCCCTGTATATTTCTATGGAAACAGTATCTCCAGGTTTATGCTTGTTTTTCTCGTCTTCAAGTTCTGCGAAGGATTTTACAGTCTTACCCGCAAACTTGGTTATTACGTCTCCTGCCTGAATACCTGCTTTTTCAGCGGCTCCAAGCAATTCTATGTCTGCCACGTAAACACCCATGGGCATTTTATTGTCTTTGGCAAAATCTTCGGTATATCTCTGATCTACTGTTATACCAAGATAAGGCTTTGGTATATAGGTGTTTTTTATCAATTCATCCGATATCCTTTTTGCATCATTTACTGGAATAGCGAAGCCAAGTCCTTCAAAACCTGTGGCAACCATCTTTACCGTATTTACTCCGATCAACTGGCCTTTAATATTTACCAGAGCTCCTCCGCTGTTTCCCGGGTTTATGGCTGCATCGGTCTGGACAAGCTTGATTTTTCTTCCTCCGTCCAACTGGACAGTTCTGTTCAAACCGCTTATTACACCCTGTGTAACAGATCCCATGTATTCCAGTCCACCTGGATTTCCTATGGCAATAGCGGGTTCTCCGATTTTCAGGTCATCGGAATTTCCAAACTCAATTGCATTTAAGTTGGTTTCATTTATCTTTAATACAGCCAGATCGGTTTTTGAATCATAGCCCTTGACTTCGGCTGTATACCCTTTGTCAATCTTGTTTGGCAGAAATACTTCTATCTTTGATCCAAGCTGAACTTTTCTGGTCTTATCGTTCAGGGCATTTTCTATAACATGATGGTTGGTCAGAATGTAGCCGTCGGAACTGATTATTATTCCTGAACCTTCCCCTCCCTCGGATTGCACACCAAACAAATCGTTTGTATTCTGATAAGTGGTTCTGATGCCTACAACAGAGGGTCCTACTTTTTCAGCCACACTGGTTACTGCCGACTCGGCGGTTTGAACTATTTCTACTCTTTTCAGTTCTCCCGATTGTGTTTGTGAACCCTTTGCACTCTCACTCAGGCTGCTTCCGAAAAAGCTCTTGAGTTCGGGCTGAACCATGGGCCCCACACCCAGCAGCATTACAGTAAGTATTGCTCCTCCAATAATCGAACTGACAACAGATACCAAAATGTATTTCCACGCCTCTGATTTTTTCTGGGTGTTCTTGTAGTTTTCACGGTAATAGTTGTTATAGTTTTGTCCGCCCATATTCTGGGGGGTGATATTGCCCTGGGGGCTGTTATACACCGGCCACACCCTCTGGGTATCATTCATACTGGTTGGTCCGTTGACCGGCCTGCCGCCTGGAAAATTGCTTTGATTTACCCGGTCGGGCTGAGGCACAAAACCCTGATTGCCGTCAGATGCCGTAAATGGCCGGGTGGCTTCCAAGCCGTCAGCCTCTGCTTTTTCTCCCGCAGTTGTTGTCTTTTCTCCTGCTTTATCCTCCATATCTGCATTTAAGCTCTCCGGAGTTTCGGCATTTGAAGCATGAGCTGTGTCGCCGTCGGCTGTTTCAACCTCTCCTGCAGAATTTGTTTCGGCGGACTTATATATATCAGAGCTGTTTTCCTCACGCTGAACTTTGACCTCATTTTCTTCCAGATCATTCAGTCTGTTATTCAGTTCTGTTGTTGCATCATTTTTTTCATTTTTGTCGTCAAACATTGAAAAGTCCCCTTTCTCATCAATATATTTATTATTTTAAAGGTGTAATTTTAAAAAACTATGAACAAAGTGTTAATCTTCTATATTATATTTATAATTGTCCATACTGAAAGTAAACTTTGTTCCTGCTCCCATTTCACTTTCTACCCAAATTTCCTGCTTGTGTTCATTTATAATGTTTTTAACGATTGCCAGACCCAGACCGGTGCCGGTTTTGTCCTTTCCTCTGGATTTATCGGACTTGTAAAATCTATCCCAGATTCTTTTCTGCTCATTTTCATCGATACCGATGCCATCGTCCTTTACTGAAATCAAAACCTTATCTTTATTCTTTACAGTTTCTAAAATAATTTTCCCGTTTTCATTTGAAAATTTAACCGCATTATGCAGCAGATTTATAACAACTCTTTCAATTGAGTCCTTGTCACCTGTAACAAACAGATTTTCAGAGTCAAAATTTGCTTCAATCTCCAGATTTTTAGAGGTTATCAGGGTTTCATTTTTTATGACGCAAAGTCTGATAAGTTCATTTATATCAAAGGGCTTAATATTCAGCTTCAGTTCTCCCGCTTCCATTTTTGCCAAATCCAGCAGATCATTTACAAGCCTGTTCAGGCGGTTTATTTCATCCCTGACGATTAACAGATAATCCTCGTGTTTCTCATCCGGTATCGTACCGTCAAGTATTCCCTCAATAAAACCCCGGATGGAGGTCATAGGTGTTCTCAGCTCGTGGGATACGTTGGCAATGAAGCCCCTGCGCATTTCCTCCAGCTTTTGCAGGTCGTCCGCCATTTGGTTAAAGCTGCTGGCAAGCTGCCCAATCTCATCCTTGTTTTTTACCGAAAGCCTGTTTCTGAATTCTCCCGCCGCTATGATTTTAGCGGCATTGTTTATCTGTTTCAAGGGTTTTGTAAATCTGAGGGAGAAAACATAAACCATCACAATAGCAAAGAAAATTGCAACTCCTCCAGACCAGACAAACAACTGGAATACTTTTGTCCTGAGTCTTTGTATTTCAGGCATGGGTGTATGCAGATAAATAGCTGCAATGGTCTGTTGCTTGCCGTTACTGGGTATCACCTGAAAGGGGACTTGAATTGAAAGCCAGGAATTGCCCAGCTCTTTAAATGCCTTGTCGTTGAAGATACCGTAAAAATCGCCAATATTCTGAATGGTGGTGCCGCCGTTCTTCATTACGTCTTCATACATCTTGGGGTCGGGCAGTTGAATAAGATTGCCCTCATCCTTATATTTGGCCAGAGCATCCTCCGCCCAGTTAGGATAGCAAAAGACAACCTGTCCCTTTCCGTTGACAATCCAGATTATTGAATTGCTGTACCCGCTTGTCTGGCTCAGAAAGCTTTTAAATAACTGCTGAACCAGGACATCCTCCCTGTTGTTCAAAAAGAGAATAAAATTGCTCTTGATGTTGACTGCTGCCTGTTCCAACGTTTCAACCTTTTCTTTTGTAGAATAGTCATTTAAAAAGTAGTACAGGAAACCTCCCGTAACAATATAGCTTAAAATGAGCAGGCCAATGAAAATGGTCACAAGCTTTTTAAAAATTGTTTTTTTAAATCTTAATTTTGGCATCCCGTCATTTCACCTCAAACTTGTAACCCACGCCCCATACTGTTTTCAACTGCCAGGGCTGACCTTCAAGATCAATCTTTTCCCTTACCCTCTTCACATGGACATCCACAGTCCTGGAGTCACCATAGAAGTCAAACCCCCACACATGCTCCAGAAGCTGCTCCCGGGTAAATACCTTGTTGGGGTTGGAAGCCAGAAAAAACAAGAGTTCCAGTTCCTTTGGAGGCAATTCTATCAGATTGCCCTTTAGTCTTATGGTATAATTGCTCTTGTTTACTATGAGATTTGGGAAAACTACCTCCTGTGTATCAACGTCCTTGTGTTCGTATCTTCTGAGGACGGCCTTTATCCTGGCTACAAGCTCCTTAGGTTCAAAGGGCTTGACCATATAGTCGTCTGCACCCAGTTCAAGGCCCAGCACCTTGTCAAAGGTTTCTCCCTTTGCTGTGAGCATAATGATGGGTATTGAGCTGACCTTCCTGATTTCTCTGCATACCTGCCAGCCGTCAATGCCAGGCAGCATAATATCCAGCACAACGAGGCTGGGAGTCTGCATTTTAAAGGTCTCAACAGCATTCAGGCCGTTATAGGCATATAGAACTTCAAATCCCTCCTTTTGAAGGTATAGTCCGATTAGCTCGCAAATATTCCTGTCATCATCAACTATTAATACTTTACTTTTGTTATTCATAGAAACTCCTTAAAACCGTAATTGGTTTTGTTAATAACTTTATTATAACAATAGTACCCCAAAATAAAATATAAAAAATAAATTGTTCTCAAAAATTTAATAAATATATATTTCTTACCATAAAATCTGCATTCATAATAAAAACTCCTGATTTATAAATTAAACATTTTATGTTTATCTATAAATCCAGGAGTCCATTCAGAAAAAAGTATTTAAAACCCGTTATTTATCTCTTACCCGACTTTCAATTCCAATCTCAATTTGTCTGCTATCATAGCTATAAATTCGGAATTTGTGGGCTTGCCCTTTCCGATATTTACAGTATATCCGAACAAAGCGTCAATGGCCTCAACCTGACCTCTGCTCCACGCGACTTCTATAGCATGACGTATGGCTCTCTCTACTCTGCTTGGAGTTGTGTTATATTCTTTTGCAATGCTGGGATACAAAAGCTTGGTTATAGAATTTATTACATCTAAATCCTTTACAACCATCATAATGGCATCTCTCAAATACTGATAGCCTTTAATATGAGCGGGTACACCAATCTCGTGCATGATATTTGTAACTTCCACTTCCAGGCTTCTTGAAGTATTTGCAATATGTACCGGTTTTTTTTCTGTAAACATATCATTTTTGTGTATAGAAATAGATGATGATATGGATGTTGAAACAGATGGAACATAAGAACTGTCTTTTAGCTGGCGTATTCTGTTAACCAATACATCCATGTCGAAAGGCTTAACAATATAGTATTCAGCACCTAACGCAAGAGCACGCTGTGTGATCTTATCCTGTCCAACGGCTGATAAGACTATAAACAATGGTTTCTTATCCATGTTGGATGTTGCAATCTTCACCAGTACTCCCAAACCATCAAGATGCGGCATAATAATGTCAAGAATTGCGATATCGGGAGTATTCTGAAGAATTAAATCAACTGCTTCAAAACCGTCCCTTGCCAGACCGACAACTTCAATGTCGTTTTGGTTTGACAGATATTCACATAAGATATCGCCGAACTCCCTATTATCGTCTGCAATAAGAACATTAATTTTTTTACTACTCACACCATAACCCCCCAAGTTTTTATTTTTCCAAAATATGTCATGCATCTATTATATTTTGAACTCGACATAATTTCAAGTTTTTTACACTAATTGCCGAAGTCAAATATTAGTTGCTAAAAACAAATTTCACTGTCTACGCCTTAATATTACCATATTTCTCTATATTATAAAATAATAATATAAATTTAAAAAACTTGAATTATTACCCGAAATAATAAAAATTTTTAAAAAACACACTGTAAATATATACCCAGAATCTTAATAATTAAACTGAATCTACCAGAAATTGTTGGCAGATTCAGTTTTAATTGATCACCCGGCTCTGAGCTCTCCTGAAAAGGCAGTAGTCTTTTCATTGATATTTTTAAGCATCCATTCGATAAATATCCCGTAGCCTCTGGTTGGATCATTAACAAGTACATGGGTTACCGCACCTATTAATTTTCCATTTTGTATTATGGGGCTTCCGGACATCCCCTGAACTATTCCTCCGGTAGAATTCAGCAGTCTTTTATCGGTCACCCGTATTACCATCCCCTTTGGCCCGCTAAAGGATTGCCTTGCAACCTTCTCTATATAAATACTGAATTCCTGAATTTCACTGCCTTCAATATTTGATAGTATTGTTGCAGGCCCGACTTTCACCTGCCCTCTTATCCCAATGGGATATAATCTTTGTTTTATAAGCCTGTGATTTTCGAATACCTTTCCATATATTCCAAAATCATCGTTTTTAAAGATATTGCCCATGGGGGGCTTGTTTTCCATAAATATTCCCTTCAATTCCCCCGGAGTTCCCTGCTCACCCTTCTTTACGGCTATGATATTTGACTCCAGCACCTCTCCGCTGCTCACAGGCATCAGCATACCAGTATCCACATCTGTTATTCCGTGTCCAAGAGCTCCGAAATTTCCCGTTTCAGGGTCATAAAAGGTCAAAGTGCCTATACCCGCAGTACTGTCCCTCACCCAAAGCCCAATATGGTACTTTCTGTCGTTGATTCCTTCAATGGGACATATTGTTGTGGTATAAACCGAATTAGCCCTTTTATACTTTATATCCAGTTTACCTCCCTTGCTGTTGTCAATCTGTTTGATCATATCCCGGATGTCGGACAATTTTTTGCTGTTTATTTCATAAATAATGTCACCTGCCTTTATTCCGCCATCCTTTGCCGGAGCAGCCCTCATTCCGTTTTGAGCATCCACTTCGCTGACTCCGATTACCAGTATACCGTCCATTTTTATTTTTACCCCCACTGTATTGCCGCATGCTGCTAACTTTTTGCTTGGAATAATATCAACCTGCATGGTCTTTAGTGGAATCACCCCGAAGGCTTTAAAATTCAGCTTAACGGTGCCTTTCTTCTGGGTTTTGAAGGCCAGAGGAGAAATCAGCTCCAGGTAATTGCCACTTGCTTTGATACTGTTGTTATTCAGTTTTAAAACCTCACTGTTGTCAGCTTTTATATTTACAAAGTAGAGACTTTTAAAATTGTAAATATATTCTTCACCTTCCAGCAGTGTCAATCTTTCAGGTATAACGGAAAATGCCTGCAAATAGCTTAAAGTAATCACGCAAAAGCAGACAAATAGTAATACAAACAGCTTTTTTTTATTGGATTTTAAATAGTGCATTTAATCACGCTCCTGATAAATAAAATACCGTTTTCTGGCTGCTTGCTTCTTTTTTTCACGTATTATTCCAATGAGAACAAAGCCACGCAATTTTAGAACGTGCGTGACCTTGCAATCATAATCATAAGTTAACCTTTATGGATTTTTATTATTCAAGTAAAATAAAACATGGCAGGTAATTAAAACTCAAAAGAAGGTGAATTGAGGTTTTAAGAATTTCATATTGCAAATGCTGAAAAAATAAACAAATATTATAATATATAATATCTCATAAAACTCATTTTTAATCAGTAAAATTGAAAAAAGAAAGAAACATAATAGAATAATTATGTTATTGAAAGGAAAGTGTTGTGCTAACTGATAAATTTTATACTTTGGAATCAGCACAACACTTTAAATAAAAAGTCTTATTAAATTTTTCTTTTAAATAATTCCGCTGCCTCTATAAGCTCCTCAGAATGCTTCAGTGCCAAAGCAGTTGTGTCAGAGCCGCCGATTATCCTGGCAATCTCCTGTACCCGGCCTTCATGGTCAAGCCTTCTGACTGTGGTACGGGTACTTTCCCCATCTGAAATTTTTTCAATATACAGATGGTTATCAGCCATACAGGCCAATTGCGACAAGTGAGTCACACAGAGTACCTGATGGGTTTTGGATATGTAGGACAGTTTTTCTCCTACTTTTTGGGCAGCCTTTCCGCTGATGCCAGTGTCAATTTCGTCAAATATCAAGGTAGGAATAGCATCCACATTTGCCAAAATGGTCTTTATCGCCAGCATTATTCTTGACATTTCACCACCTGAAGCTATTTTGCTCAGAGGCTTAAGGGGCTCTCCCACATTGCTGGAAATAAGAAATTCAGCAGTATTTAAACCGTTTTTGGTAAAACTCCTGTCAGTTTCGTTATAATTGAGCTGAACCTTAAAGCTGGAATTCTTCATTTCAAGATTTTCCAGTTCATCTGTCACATTCTTTTCCAGTACCCTTACAGCCTTTTCCCGTTGGGCATTCAGCTTTACTGCACCATCGAACAGCTTCTGCTCCAGAACTGCAAGCTGCTTATTCAATTCTTCAATCAGGCTTTCACTCCGGAGCAGTTCATCATATTCCTTCCGGGATTTCTCCAGAAATTCCAGTACCTCTTCCACTGACCCGCCGTATTTCCTCTTCATCCGGGAAATGATATCAAGCCGTTCGTCAATGCGGGACAATTCCTCCGGGCTGAATTCATCTGACTCACGTCTGATTCTCAGGTCCTCGCAGATATCCTCCAGCTGGTAAATAACAGATTCCAGTTTATCGGATACGGCATTCAATTCAGAATCATATTTAAGGATAGCTGACAGCTCCTGCAGGGCCTTATTTGAATTGTACAATGCCGGCTTTCCGGAATCATTGCCTTCATTCAGCAATTCGTATGCCTTTACAATGGAATTCATTATCCTTTCAGAGTTGGCCAAAACCTGACGTTTTGATAGAAGTTTTTCATCTTCTCCTGCCTTCAGTTTTGCATTTCTTATTTCATCAATCTGAAAATTCAGCATATCCATGCGTCTTGCCATCTCGCCCTTATCGCCTGCCAGAACTCCAAGCCTTGACCTGACGGCTTTATACTGTGAATAAAGTGCTATGTATTCATTCTTGACAGTCTCAATGGCAGCACCGCCAAAAGCATCCAAAAGCTCAATATGTGTATCGGTTTTTAAAAGAGACTGGTTGTCGTGCTGTCCGTGAATGTCCAGAAGCAATTCTCCGATTTGCTTCAGCATGGAAACATTAACCAGTCTGCCGTTGACCCTGCAGGTATTTTTTCCGGACAGGCTTATTTCTCTTGACAAAATAATGCATCCGTCCTCGGAATCTATCCCCGCTTCCCCCAGAATACCGTCTATCCGGGGATTTCTGTACTGGAATACAGCCTCAATTATTGCCTTATCCCTGCCTGTCCGGATCAACTCCTTTGACACTCTTTCACCAAGAACAGCATTTATGGAATCTATCAAAATTGATTTACCGGCACCTGTCTCTCCTGTCAACACATTCAGTCCCTGTGCAATTTCAAGGCTTAACCGGTCAATCAGTGCTATGTTTTGAATATCAAGCTGAGTCAGCATAATAACCTCCTATTGCATGCCATGGCTTTAATCCAAAGTGAAAAAAATACCCCGGATTACCCCACCTGCAGTTGCAATACGCAAACCACACTATTTTCCTATCATTTTACAAAACTTATTTACTATTTCTTCTGCAATTTTTTCAGCTCTGCAGACCATTATAAGGGTATCATCACCTGCAATTGTCCCAAGAATCTCCTGCCACTTAAGGGAATCGATTGCCGAAGCCGCCGCCTGGGCCATTCCTGACAAGGTCTTGACAACTACGATATTATTTGCATAGTCACTTGAAACATATGCTTCCGTAAGAATAGTAATAAGCCGGTTTGATACCTGGCTCTCGGTTTGAGAAAAAGTTGCATACTTGTACCTGCCGTCGGGAGACATGACCTTTATCAGCCTTAAATCCTTGATATCTCTGGATACGGTTGCCTGAGTAACATCCATACCCTGCTCCTTGAGCCTGTCTGCCAGTTCTTCCTGTGTTTCAATTACATTGTTATCAATAATCTCCAAAATCTTGGCATGTCTGTTGTATTTCATATTAACATTCCTTTCGCTGTGCTAAAGGCACAAAAAGTGATGAAAACCTGCCTGCAGGTTTTTGTAAAGCGAAGCCCATCAATGTGTTCACTAAATGCTTGCTTCGCTTTTTTCACGCTTTAATCCTCTTTTCTGTCATAGATTTTGTTTCTTAAAACTGTAAAGAAATTTTTTGATTGTATTTTTAATATTTTCACTGTAGAATCTGACTTTTCAATCTCTATATAGTCTCCGCCGGTTATTTCGTAGTTTTTCTGTCCGTCCACCGTAACCAGCGCTTTATGTTCAAAGCCGTCCGAGACACATATTTTTATTTTTCGTTCTTCAGAGGCTACGAAAGATCTTGAATAAAGCAAGTGAGGGCAAATCGGCGTTACTATAATAAGCTTTGCCGTTGGTTCTGCAATAGGTCCCCCCGCAGACATGGAGTAAGCTGTGGAACCTGTGGGAGTGGCAACGACTATACCGTCCCCGGGAAACATATCAAAAAAGTTATCGTCAATATAGGTGCTCAAATGCAGTATTCTCAATATTCCTGCCCGGGATATGGAAACATCATTTATAGAGACATCCCTGGCAAACAGCTTCCCATCCTTATATATCTTTGAAGAAAGCATCATCCTTTCTTCAATAACAAAATTGTTTTGGAATATGCACTCCACCGCCTTGTCGATTTCTCCTTTTTCAATGTCTGTCAGGAATCCAAGTGAGCCCAGGTTTATTCCCAGAATAGGTATATCAAACAAATATGCGGTTCTGGCAGTTTTTATAAAGGTTCCGTCACCACCCAGACAAATAATAAGATCACATTTACCGCATATCTCAGCCACTTCATCATCCAGTCCGTCCATGCCCCTGGTTACCGTTCTGGTGGGTAAAACAGCCTGTCCCCCGAATTTCCTTATACTTTCGATAAGCATATTTGTATAGGCAAATCCTATGTCTTTTTCATTATTTGTTATAATACCGATGTTTTTCATATTGCCTCCAAATGCCATCTTTATATCTACACCCTTACAGTTTAGCAAAAGCCCTGGCTTTTTGCAAAGAAATCCATATAAAAAGACAAATCAAGTTGACCCAAGTTCACCATGCGCACTGCTTACAACAGCTTCCACCATCTGCTCCAGGTCTTCTCGGACGGCAGACCCGTCATTTTTTGAGATATGAAGCAGATATTCTATATTGCCTTCCGGACCCTTAATGGGAGAAAATGAAAGGCATTTTACATAAAGCTTCCTCTCCAGTACAAAATCCATAATCCTTGTGATAACTTCCTTATGTACTCCTCTATCCCTGACAACACCATGCTTTCCAACCTTTTCTCTGCCGGCTTCAAACTGGGGCTTGATAAGGCAGACAAGTTCAGCCTCCTCCTTAAGCAGCTCCAAAACTGCAGGCAGGACCTTTGTCAGAGATATGAAAGAAACATCTATGGAGGCAAAGTCTGAAAGAAACCCAACATTTTCAGGCTTCACATACCTTACATTAGTTCTTTCCATGCAGATTACACGACTGTCCTTCCTGAGTTCCCAGGCAAGCTGGCCGTACCCCACGTCAATTGCCACGACTTTTTCTGCTCCGTTTTTAAGCATGCAATCTGTAAAGCCCCCGGTTGAAGCACCAATGTCCAGGCAGGTTTTACCTTCCAGTCCTATATGAAATTCAGCTATCGCCTTGGCCAGCTTTAAGCCGCCTCTGCTTACAAAGGGGTTTGCATTTTCCTTGATCTCTATAATACCTTCGGCATTGACCCTGGTTCCGGGCTTGTCCTCCCGTTGACCGTCAACCCATACAACTCCCGCCATAATCGCACTCTTACTTTTCTCACGGCTTTCAAACAAGCCCTTATTAACAAGAAGTATATCAAGCCTTTCCTTTTCCAAATTTACCTCCATATCAGTTAACGATGATAACTGATTATTTTATATTACCTGCAATATGAGCCGCAATGGCTTCTGCATCCAGCCCAAGCTTCCTGAGCAATTCTGCTCTGGAACCATGGGGAATGAATTCGTCCGGCATCCCCATAATACTAATATTACTTTTCAAGCCCTTTCTGTTAACAAATTCAAGTACCCTGCTTCCAAAACCGCCAAACCTGCAATTGTCCTCCAAAGTAATAATATAATCAAATTTTTCCGTAATATTTAATATTAATTCTTCATCCACAGGTTTTACAAACCTTGCACTTACAACCTGCGGGTCTATATTTGACCTGCCAAGTATTTCAGCCGCCTGAAGAGCTGTTTCCACCATGCTCCCCACAGCAAGAATACAGACTTTTTCGCCATTTTTCACAACAGCGCCTTTGCCTGCTTCAATAGGAAGCCTTTGTCCCAGGCACTCCTTCCCCCGCCCTCTCGGATACCTTATGGCTGCGGGCCCCTTCTGCCCGTTCACTGCATAATCCAGCATCTGTCTGAGCTCGTAATAATCGGCAGGTGCCATCACCTTCAGATTTGGAATATGGCTCAGATAGGTCAGGTCAAAAACACCCTGGTGCGTCTCTCCGTCTTCACCCACAATACCGGCTCTGTCTATGGCAAAAACCACATGCAGATTTTGTGTGGCCACATCATGTATAATCTGGTCATATGCCCTTTGCAGGAATGAGGAGTATATGGCCACAACCGGAATCAAACCCTTTGCCGCCATTCCTGCCGCCGAAGTCACGGCATGCTGTTCCGCAATCCCCACATCAAAAAAACGGTTTGGAAACTCATTGCTGAACCTGAACAAGCCGGTCCCCTTGGCCATGGCTGCCGAAATTGCAACGAGCCTTTCATCAGATGCCGCCAGGGCGCACATGGTATTTCCGAATATTTCAGAATAATCGGGAGCACTTTGCCCATAGGTCTCACCGGTCTCCACCTCGAAGGGAGCAATACCATGAAACCTGTCAGGACTCTCCTCTGCAAAGGAATATCCTTTGCCCTTTTGAGTATTCACATGCACTAATACAGGCCCTTTTATCTTCTTTGCGGCAACCAGCGCCTTACCGATTTCCTCAATGTTATGTCCTTCAATCGGGCCATAATACTTGTATCCCAACTGCTCAAAAAAAACACCGGGAGTAAATATATATTTTACTGTTCCCTTCAGTTTTGAAATGGCACGCCGGGCCTTTTTGCTGAAATTCGGCATCCTGTTCAGAAAATTGTCAATGTCCTCTTTCGTCTTGGTGTAAAAAGGATCAGTGCGCAATTTGCTTAAATATTTGGACATAGCTCCTACATTTTGGGCTATGGACATTTCGTTATCATTAAGTATGACTATAAAATTGGTGGTGGATCTTCCGGCATCATTCAATGCTTCGTACGCCATGCCTCCGGTCATGGCACCATCTCCGATTACCGCAACAACACTGTAATTTTCCTTCTTTAAATCTCTTGCCCGGGCTATACCCAGTGCAGCGGATATGGAGGTACTGCTGTGACCGGTATTGAAGCAATCGTGATTGCTCTCACAGGTTTTAGGAAAGCCGGCAAGTCCTTCCAGCTTTCTCAAGGTTTCAAATTGCTCCTTCCGCCCGGTTATGATTTTGTGTACATAGGATTGGTGACCCACATCCCAAACTATCTGGTCAAAATCTGTCTGGAATGTTTTGTGCAAGGCCAGGGTCAGCTCTACAACTCCAAGGTTGGAGGCCAAATGCCCTCCGGTTTTAGATATCTTGTTTATCAAAAAATCCCTTACTTCATCTGCAAGCAGCGCTAATTCTTCATAGCTTAATTTTTTTATATCATCTGGAGAGTTTATACCTTCCAAATACCCCACGGCTATTCTCCTTTATTTTAACTGTTCTTTTTTTTATTGATTTTATTCTTTTTATTATGCCATCTTTTCTTGGTTTTAACAAATTTGAACCTGCCAAACAAGAAATGTGTAACAACTGCAACCTTATATATTATGTAGTTGCTGTTCTGCAGAGCCACCGATTTTCCCAGTGCCTTTCCGCCTACTGTAAGCGACGCTACCATAGCGGTGATGGACAAACCGAATATGCTGTTTTCCACCTGGCTGCCTTCCCCGGAAAACTTGTAAACAATATAAGCCCCTGCCGTACCGCTTATGACTCCACAGATATCTCCCACAACATCATTACAAAAATTCGATACCTTATCCGCATTTCTGATAAGTCTTATAGCCTGCTTTGCACCATACAGCTTTCTGGAGGCCATGGAATGAAAAGGTGCCTCGTCGGCAGCAGTTGCTGCAGTTCCTATAAGATCGAACAATATGCTTATTATAATTATTCCGAAAACTATGAGAAAGGAAACCACTGTAGAGGCATATCTGATTGTTTCATTTGAGAAAAAAGACATAAGGATGGAAATAAAGAAAGTGACAACAGTTATTAAGAGTGTCCATACTCTTGTTTCTTTTTTAGAACTTACCGTATTAGATTTAAATTTGACCTTGCGTTCATCGGCTGGATGCTTGTAATTATCTTCCACACCAATCCTCCAAATATTAAAACGATGTTCTGGCGAACACTGTAAGCCTTTCACAGTCACTTATGACATATAAAAAACGGGTGGCAATTCATTGAGTAAATTTTGCGGCTTAGGTCAGGCAGGATTTCCCTAACGCGTACTGGAATGTCGCCAAACCAGCGGTTTCCCTTTAACCGCATCACCACTGCGTTACCGCAGGTGGGGCCTGATTACCACTTAGTCCACACTTTAATCCCCAACAAATTACATAAAGAACAGTCTAGGAGTTTTCCTCAACAGTCAAGATGATTCCTAGCCTCTTTTGCAAAAAAGGTTTCAAACAGCAATAATGCCAATATATCGGCCAATACATCAGGCATCCGATCCATTATCCACCAAATTTCACTCAAGGCAGGCTACTCTGTTCACAGCATAAAAAAATACCGCATAACAGGTTTAATCCCCAATCGTAGTCGAGGTGGCAAGTTCAGCCTGCAATATTTCGCTGCTGAAGCTTAACTTTTCAACCACAAGTAAGGGTCTCCACGGAAAAGGGGTCAACGCCCGCATGCCATTGCAGATCGCCCCTAAGCCTTAACTCCCAGCACCAGCCCACCACTGGGCGTAGCAAGCCGACACAAGGAACTTCATCGATGTGCCCTTTAACGGATTTTTAGGCCCGTCTTCAGAATCATGAGTACTGACTAGAATACTGCGCCACCAGTTTTTTTGTCAATAATTAAATATAGTATAAAATTATTATCTATCAAAGCAACTGCAATATTGTAAAATACCAAAAGGCATATATACTGCCGTCGAGAACACATTATAACACAGAATACAGTAAATTACAAAGGGAATATTGCTCCAGATTGAGATTTGAAAACAGTAATTTATATTTTATTGTGTTGCGCAGATTAAATTAATCTGTAGTGCGAGTAAATAAAGTCTTTAGGAGACAAGTTTGCAAGTCACGCGAGGACGACTTTAAAGAAATGGGCAGTATGATTAAAAGCTTTTCGCTAAAATTGTAGGCGCCTGCTGCTTTGGCAGTTAAATTGACAGGATGTCAATTTAACTGCCCTGGAGACCTGGATGGTCGAGTTGCTGCGACGGCTAAAAAAGCATGCTGTAAGGTATACAATTTCGCCAAAAGCGTTATATACAAGCATTTATTTGAAGCTCGTCCGGGAGTGAGTAGCATTTTCTGACTGTTACCACATTTTTAATTAGCACTATAGGTTAATTTAATGACTCACTGTTACAAATCTTAATTTGATCTTCTCACCAGCGCCCGTGCCAGTTCTCTCAGGAAATCCGCCTTGCTGCCGAATCCCTCCAGAAAAGCGATTCCTTCGTCGGTTACTTCCTGAAGCATCCGCTTTGACTGTTCCAGGCCATAAAGGGTTATATAGGTGGACTTGTTGCAGACTGCATCATTTCCCGGCCTTTTGCCCATTTCCTCCATGCTTCCCTCAACATCCAGTATATCATCCTTGATTTGAAAGGCCAGGCCGAGATTTGCGGCATAGTTTGACAGTACAGAAAGCTGTTCTTCACCGGCACCGGAAATTATTGCAGCGGCCTCCACCGGCGCCTTGATCAGAGCCCCGGTCTTCAGCCTGTGCATTGCTGCCAGTTCCTGGCTGTCCACCTTTCTTCCTTCCCCCTGCAAGTCTATTACCTGACCGCCGATCATACCCCGGGCGCCGGCATACCTGGCTACTGCCTCCATGGCCCTGAGCTTTGCCATACTGCTTCCAGCCAGGGCATCCCTAAGCATGGTTTCATAGGCAAGGTTCAACAGTGCGTCTCCTGCCAGAATTGCCATGGCCTCACCAAACATCTTGTGATTTGTCAGCTTGCCCCTGCGGTAATCGTCATTGTCCATGGCAGGCAAATCGTCATGAATCAGAGAATAGGTGTGGATCATTTCGATGGCGCAGGCAAAGGCAATCACTTCCCCGGGTTCAGTTCCGAATATTTCTCCGGTGGCAAGTGCAAGGGTTGGTCTGAGCCTTTTCCCTCCGGCCGTCAGGCTGTACAGCATGGCCTCCTTGAGGCTGGTATAGTACGGATTGTCAACCGCAACACTGTTTGCCAGTTTTTCTTCAATAAGCTTTATATAAAACGACTGTTTCTCCTTAAAATTCATGCTTCAAAATCCTTTTCTACAAAATTGCCCTCTTCATCCTGGAGCAGTACGGATATCTTTTTTTCGGCCTCATCAAGTCTTGCGGCGCAATATCTGGATAATTCGATTCCCTGTTGAAAATCAGAGATGGATTCCTCCAGAGAAACCTCACCCTTTTCAAGCCTTGCAACTATCTGCTCAAGTTGGCTTATAGCCTCTTCAAAACTCATTTGCATTTGCATGTCCCGCTCTAGCTTCATATATTCTCCTCCGTTTTTTATTTGTTCCGCCTCCGCATTTATATCTCCTTTTCATGAGTTGAGACAACACTGCAGTTTGCTTTTCCATCCTTAAGGCTTATTTCAAGCATATCTCCCGGACTGACCCGGGTTATGCTGCTGACCACAGTGCTGTGTGCATCCCTTACAACGCTGTAGCCGCGTTCAATTATCTTAAGGGGACTCAAGGCATCCAGTTTCCCTGCCAGAAGCGCAAACTGAGCCTTTTTGTCCTTCATCAGCATTTCATTATTCCTGAAAAGGTGCTTTATCTCATTATCAAGCTTTAGCCGGTATTGATTCAGCCTATCGTAAGGCTTTTGGAAAACCGGCCGGGTCTTTATTTTCTGAAGCTGGGTTTCGCACAGGTTCAATTTCTTGACCAAGGCACCCTTCATTCTCACATTGCAGTTTTGAAGCTTGTATCTCAGTACTTCCAGGTCAGGTACTGCCAGTTCGGCAGCAGCAGACGGCGTGGGCGCCCTCATATCAGCTACAAAATCACATATGGTAAAGTCCGTCTCATGACCAACTGCCGAAATCACAGGAATTTTTGAGGCATATATGCTCCTGGCCACCACCTCTTCATTGAACGCCCAGAGTTCCTCCAGAGAGCCTCCGCCTCTGGCGACTATTATTACATCCACCTGTCCGTACCTGTTGAGATTTTCAATGGCGGACGCTACCTGTCCGGCGGCCTGAACTCCCTGCACAGCAACCGGATATAATACCAGCTTCATTTTGCTGTGCCTTCTGTATGTAACATTTATTATATCCCTTATGACAGCACCTGTTGACGAAGTGACCACCGCAATGCTGACCGGCAGCAGCGGCAGCTTTTTCTTTTTTGCCGTATCAAAAAGACCTTCTTCCTGAAGTCTGTTTTTAAGCTGTTCAAATGCCAGATGGAGCGAACCCAGTCCGTCCGGCTGCATGTCACCGGCATAAAGCTGATACTGCCCGTCTCTCTCAAAAACCGAGACATAACCTGAAACAATAACCTTATTGCCGTTCTGAGGTACAAACTTCAACTGGCTTGCCTGTGACTTGAACATGACACACTTTAGAACGCTGTTCTCATCCTTTATGGTAAAATACATGTGACCTGTATAATGGTGCTTGAAATTTGATATTTCTCCCCTCACCGACAGGCCTGACAGTATTCCGTCATTGGAAACAAGCTGTTTTATATAATTATTTATGTCTGATACTGAAAATATCCTGTTCACCTAAAACTCCATTCCGGCTTCGACCCTTGCTCAGCAATCATCAAAGCCCAAGCTCAAAGTCTATTAATTTCAGAAATGACAGCATTGATTTAAATATCTGAAATATAAAAAAAGATAATGCAGGTTCACCGGCATTACCAGTTTTATCATACAAACTATTTATCCAAGTCATCTGCAGCTTCAGAAATACCTGATTCATTGCCGGCCTCTTGGGCTTGAACAGTGGAATCGGCCTTGGACACCTTTGCCAGAAGGCCATTAACAAAAGCGCCGGCATCTTCATTGCTGTATTTTTTTGCCAATTCTACCGCCTCATTTACCGAAACACTGAAAGGTATGTCCTCCCGATATAAAATTTCATATATTCCTATGCGGAGAACGGACAAATCTATTTTGGAAAGCCTGCTTATTTTCCAACCCATTGCATACTTTTCAATTATGCTGTCCAGCAGTGCTGTTTTTTCCTCAACTCCGTCAACAATACCTCTTATATATTTCTTGTCGTTGTCAGTCAAGCTGCAATCTTCAAGAGCAGTTTCAATTTGTTCGCTTCTATCACCCTTCTGAATTTCCAACTGATAAAGCAGTTTCATCGCAGCTTCCCTGGATGCACGGCGTCCCATTAACAATTCCTCCTATGTATTTCTATTGTCATTATTATTTTTTTAGCAGTTTCAGATTTATCTGTAGGTTCCGGGAGGCAGTATCCTGTCAAGAAGATTCTTTATATAGTCCTTGTCCTGGGACAGCCTCTTTCCTATATAATAGCCAAAAACCACGCATATTACAACGAACAGCGCTTTCAATACTCCAAGCAGCAACACAATTACAGCTATTGAAAGTCCGATAGCCGCACCGATGATTTCTCCCTTGTGCAGCCTGTAAACTTCATACAGTTTCTGCTTATCCATAAAACACCTCCATATGCTACTCGACTCGAGAAGACTTATACCCGGTGAAAATACTTTCTATAAGTACTTTGACACTTTCAACCTGTACCCCTGTGCAATCTTCAACCGAAGATTTGACCTTAATCTGCATATCCTCGGAAAGAAGCGGAATATTAATCTCAGGTAAAACTATAGCCTTTACAGTAATAATTACATTTTCCCCTACCTTGGTAACATATGCCTTGGAATCACGAATCCCCGAAAGCTTCCTGGAGGTGGCCAGTGCGATATTCTCAATTGAGTTCAGGGTAATCCTGATGTCGCCGTTTTTATTATACTTTATAATAGCCTTTTTATCTCCCTCGGGCTTAAAACCGGAAAGCAGGAAAGTCAGACTCAGACAGAAAAAAATCGAAGCTATGATGAACATGACAATAGATGGATTTCTGTTGGCCAATACCTCATTATATAAATATGTATATGTGTCGGTCAATATGTCCGACCTTATTGTAACAAGCATTGCAAACATTGATGCTATTGTAAGAAAAAATGCATAAACAGCCAGCAAAACACGTAAAATTATGTTCATAAAATCCTCCACCTCTTTTCATTTATTCAAAAGCAAACCCTACAAAAACTGCAGCCGGCATATAAAACGTCAATTCAATTATATTTCAAACAGACACAAAAATCAATTTTCTGCATTAATATGAATTTTCTGGTTCTATAATAATTATTTCCAGCAATATGGCTTATATACCTTTATTTAATTCGGTGTCCTTTTTAACTTCCTTATCAAAGTTGACTCCCTGCACGTGGATATTTACTTCTATGACATTGAGCCCGGTCATGGATTGAACGGCACCTTTCACCTTGTCCTGTATATCCCAGGCTACTTCGGGAATTCTGGCGCCAAACTCCACAATTATATAAAGGTCGATAGCTGCCTCTTTTTCTCCGACTTCAACCTTGACACCCTTTGACAGATTTTTTCTGCCAAGTATCTCGGCTATACCTCCCGCTATCCCACCGCTCATTCCTGCAACTCCAGGGACATCGGTAGCAGCTATACCTGCAATAATGGCAACTACCTCTTCAGATATTTTTACTGAACCGTAATCATCCACAATATTGTGTTCCTCTTCCATTATGCACCTCTCCATTATACGGGTTAACATACTTACAGCCATAGTATCCGGTACAAAACTCCGCAAATAACTGCAAACAGCGGCCTTGTGCCATATTATGGCTCAGTTTGGTAAAATTATATCACTTATATACATATTAATCAATCTGATAAAACACTAGAAAATCACATTATCACCCGGTTTATTATGAACCCGGACTCAGAATCCCGGTTTTTGTAATAACACATTTGTTATTATACCCACCGGCAGCCTGTTAAAATCAAAAGAAAAAGGTTATCCCTTGGAAGATAACCTCAATGATATTGTTGATTTATACAATTATTTTAAAACATCTTCTTTATAACTATTTTATCAAGTGAAATATTCGCCTGTCTTGTAACTATGTCAACAATTTTAGCAGTATCGGCCTTTGATATTGCAGGTGCCTTTACAACTATATCTACGCTTCCGTCATCTCCGAACAGTGCAACAACATCACTGAAGCCCTTACCTTTTATCAGGTTCTCAATATTCAATTCTTTTTGTGAAGTCTCAACTATCTTCATCATTCTGGCCTGAGCTTCAGTTTTTTGCTCCTTGGAAGCGCTCTGATCGTCGGTAATGCTTTTCATTATTTCTATGTCTTTGCCTCTGACAACATCCCTGTCCATTTTGGTCTGCGCGAAGTAGTTGTTTGCTTCCTTGGAAGCAGTAACAGTCTTCTCTGAGTCGTCAACCGCTGCGGTGTCCCCGTCAATAATATCCTGATTATCAACATACACGGCATCGCCAATTTGTGCAGAGTCTTCCTCACTGAACTGTGAGCTCTTGTTGTAGCTGTACTGTAGATAGCCTGCAACAACTAGCATCAATACAAGGGAAAGTACAATAATCTGTTTTCTTTTTAAAAATTTCATCACATAGACCCTCCTAACAATCTCAATGGTTTTTTACTCCTTCCGGTCATATGCCGAAGGATTTTTTTAGAAACGGCCGGTGTTTAACCATTTCTTTTCAAGATTATGTATATTCATACTAGGCAAAATTTATTTCTATTTTTAAAAATTATTTGTTGCTTCTCTGGAATACCTGAATCCTGTGGGCAGCCACCTCCAGCAGTGCCTGGGCAGCCTTTGTCAGATTGCTTTTCACTTCCGGGTCTCCTCCTCCGTCCGCCACAATGACTACCCCCTTGACTTCCGGAAGTATTTCCTTTACTACAAAGGGTCTCTTTACTCCCTGACTCTCCTCGTACACAATGCTGTTTTCACGGCTATTTTCCTTGATGTCTCTGGAGCCCCCCTCCTTGTCCTTCTCCTGAGTGCTGCTATCGCTGGAATTCACATCAGTAGCGGGAATGGACTCCTTGCCGGAAACAAAAGTTATCATTACATCAACCTTTCCGGCTCCCTTGATTTGTGCAAGTATGTCTCTGAGTTTTTCCTCCATTTCACTTTTACCCTCTCCTTTTGTCTGCATACCGGCCTCTGCGGCCGCAAGTCCGGAAGAGGTATCAGACTTGTTTTCTCCGGTGGTTCCGGCAGCAGGCGTATTTTCGTTTTGCTTAAAGCTGTCTTCAAAAATCACACTTCCTGCTATCAGGCATATTACCCCGACAATTGCAATAATCACAGCTTTTTCAATGATTTTCTTACTGCCGTATTGACTGACTTTTCTTTTAAAACCCTTTAAGAATTCAGTGAGTTTATTCATTGTACTACCTCCCATATTTCCGGTGAAAACTTATGTTCCGATCTCAGGTAATTGTGACCTCTATATTGTCCTTGCTGATTTCAAGGGATTTATTGAGGTTTTGTTTTACAAGTTCAGTAAGCCGCTTGTCCTCCGGGTCAACAAATTTCAAGTTGTCTTTGTCCTTGTCTTTGCCTTTTTCTTCTTTATCGCCCGACTGTGCTTTAATATCAATTCTTTCAACTGTGGCCACCGGTTCAATCTTGGAAGCTCCGGCCCTGCTTTTTGCCTTTTTTATTTCTACCGATATTTTTGTAATCTCACCAAACTTTTCCGACTTGAAATCTTCATTTATAACCACCAGCGCCTTGGAGCCATTAACTCCTTCCAGCCTGTTGGTTTCCTCCTCAATGCGCGTCGTCAGCTTTCTTTTATATACCGTTGAAATCTGTCTGGCTTGTGTTTCCTCCAGGAGCCTGCTGCCGGTTTCAACTTCCTTCCTGTCTATGTAATAGCTGTCTGAAAGCATGGCTTCATTGAGGTCAAAGCTTTTATCCTTAAGCTTGATCAGGGGGTTTACCACGGCAATCAAAAGTATGAAGCCCGAAACCAGGGTTATGATTTTTTTTATTTTCCCTGAAGGGACAACTATTTCAAACAGTATAAGAATTATGGAGATTGTGACGATATTTATAATCCAGTGTCTCATAAATTCAAGCATAACCTCACCTACCTTATCATGGCTGAAATATTTGTGGTGCTTATGACAACCGTAATTGCAATCAGGAACATTACAGCAACCGCTGCCGTGACTCCCAGTATATATGTCAGCGATCCGGCCATATCATTGAGGCAGTTTGTTATTTTCCTGTCTGAAATAGGCTCCACGAACGCACAGGCCAGCTTGTACAAAATAATCATGGCAAGTATTTTCAAAAGCGGTGCAAGGCATATTATTATAATTCCCAGCATTGCTATGACACCTGACGCATTTTTTATGACAAGTGTACAGCCCACCACCGTATCGGCGGCGTCAGCCAGGTATTTTCCCACAACAGGTATAAAGGTTCCAAGTGCATATTTTGCCGTTTTGCTGGTTACACCGTCAACTACCGCTCCCATTGAGCCCTGTATGGAAACGATTCCTATAAAAACCGTAAGTATCAGTCCAAGACCCCAGGTGCATATCTGCTTCATGAAGCCCGAAAGTTTAGTTAACTGCACCTTGTCGGATATGTTATTTACAATATTCAGTACTGTCACAAGAAAAATAAGAGGTATGAAAAAGTTTTTAATAACCGTAGCACCCACTTCCACCAGCATTATAAGTACAGGCTGGAAGACCCCTGCGGAGGTCAGGTTGCCGGCTGATACCAGAAGGGTTATAAGCAGCGGTATGATGGCATGCATAAAGGTCACCATGCTGTCTATTATGGAAAAGCACATGTTCATTGCACTGCTGAAGCTGACCATCAGTACCGAAACAATAACTATATAGCAGACGAAAAAAGCCAGCTCGCCCACACTTTCTCCAAGAAAGGAATTCTGCAGGTTTTTAAGTATTGCACATATTATTGCCAGTATGACTATTTTTAAAAGGACATTTATATTCAAAAATACCTCCTCAAGAAGATATCTGATTATTCTGTTAAGAAGACCCTGAATACTGAATTTGAAATCTCCCTTGGCGGCATCCGATAAAATTTCTTCCGGATTGAAATCAGGGAACAGTTTCTGAGTCTCACCGGTGTAAAACTTTTTCAGAGTATCTCCGATTCCCGAGGAATTGTTCGACTCAAGCTGCTCATTGATTATTCCCAATTCATCCTGGGTAATTCCTGCGTTCTCTGAACCCTTTCCGTTTCTGCTTTCTGTCTTCCTGTGTTCAGGCAGGGCTGCCGTGTCCTTTGCAAGGCTTTTGTCCTGAAGGGTTTCCCCGCTGCCGGCAGCACGTATTTCTGCAGGAAGGAATAAACCCAGCATTACTATCAGAAGCAGTATGAATATTTTATATTTTTGCAATTGTGCTGTTCTCTCAACCATACTTTTCCTTTGCATTTTTTATCTCCTATCTGTGCCGTTTATATAAATTCAAATTGTATTGATTGCTCATGGCATGAGCTTTACCACCAGGTCCAGAAGCGATGAAATTATTGGAACTGCCAGGATAACAATGGTTACTTTACCTGCCAGCTCTATTTTTGATGCTATCGAAGACTCGCCGGCATCCTTGCAAACCTCTGCGCCAAACTCCGCTATATACGCAATTCCAACTATTTTAAGCAGTATCCCTATGTAGGCCGCATCTATATCAGCCTTTCTGCTGAAGGTCTTTATGAACTCTATAACCGACGTAAGCTTGACCACAATCAGGATAAATATCAGAAGACCGGTGGCTATGCTTACCTGCAATGCTATTTCAGGTTTCTGCTGTTTTATTGTTACAGACAGTACAACAGCTACTATTCCGATGCAAACAATTTGAAGTATATCCATATCATCCTTATCCTCATAAAGTTATGCCGTACAGGATATTATCCTGAGTTTATCTAGAACTGAAACATAGTCTTGACTGCTGCAAACAGGCCGGCAATTTCTTTTGAAACCATCATCAGCACCACTACAATTCCTGCAAGAGTAGTCATCATTGCCTGTTCTTCTCTTCCCGAACGGATGAGCACCTGATTAAGAACCGACACCAGTATTCCGATGGCTGCTATTTTAAATATTAAATCCACGCTCATTATAAGCCCCCCTCATGTCGCTTTTGCAATATCCAATTGCCCAAGCAGACTTAAAATAATATGATGGTTATAGCAAGTCCGCTTAAAACCCCAAGACTTCTATACATTTTTTCATTTTTTTTCTTCATTTCTTCCGATTTTATTTCCTGAAGCCTGAGCTGGGAGGTGACAAGCCTTATGTTGTTGAGCTGTCCTTCCAGGTCTGAATTTCCAAGCATCTTACCAAAGGTGGCCAGTATGGACTTGTCCTCTTTATTTAGCGAAAGCCTTGGGGCGTTGTCGTCTACTGCTCTTTCCCAGGCTGTATCCGCCGTGACGCCTCCGGCCTCAAGGTTTTGGGCGGCGGCCTTGAACAGTATGGCTGCTTCTACCCCTGAGTTTTCATATATTCTCGTAAACGCTTCAGTAAGCAGGTTGGACAGGTAGCTGATTTCATTTTCAAGCATTTGCAGCAAAGCCTGCAGCTCCCGCAGTGTTCTTGGTCTCCTTGAGCAATCGGCCGCCTTGGAAAAACCTATTACACTTGTAGCACCTATGAGAACTGCAGCACCTATGAGCTTTACAAGCATGGGGAACACCTCCTGTAGATGATGCTCAGTTGTGAGTCAATTACCTCCTCCAGTGTGCCCGGTCCTTCACCTGAGCTAAGCACGATATAGCGCTCAAAGGTTCCTGCCTTGATAAGGGCCAGCAGCTCTTCCCTCATTTTGAGCTCCGATATGTTATAGCCATGGGCAGAGGCAATTATTTTTACTCCGGAATTAAGTACCTTCAATATTGCAGCCCCATCTCCATGTGTACCGATTTCATCAGTAATTATCACATGAGGTGACATGCTTCTAAGCAGCATTTCCATGCCTAAGGCCTTTGGACAGCTATCCATAACATCCGTCCTGAAGCCCACATCATTTTGCGGGATACCTTTACTGCAGGCAGCTATTTCAGACCTTTCGTCAACAATTCCTATTTTGAGGCCCTTAAAATCCAGTTCCAGGTCGCCATTGCTCAACAGTCTTGCCGCATCCCGGAGTATTGTTGTCTTGCCGCATTGTGGAGGCCCTATAATGAGAGTGTTATATACTTCGGTGTTATTTTTCATTATGTAGCCGGCAACACGCATTGCGCAGCCCTTTATTTCCTTTGCAACACGTATGTTTATCCCGTTGAAATCCTTGATATTTCTGATCTGTCCATCCTGGAATACTACCCTGCCGCACAGACCTACGCGGTGTCCGCCTTTCAAAGTCAGAAATCCGGCTTTTATTTCATCCTGAAAAGCATAAACCGAATTTTCACTCATTAATTCAATGGTCTTGGTGATTTCATTTTGGACCACCATATATGAATCCTTTATATTGCCGGTTAATTCACCGTCAGCAGTCACAAACAGGTCGAACGCACCGTCGGCTGCCATCAGCGGCTTGCCCGCTCTCATTCGTATTTCCTGAAGATTGTCCAACTTTTTGCTGTCCATCCTCATAAACACTGCCCGTATGCTTGGCATCAAATAGGGCATTATGTCGCTCTGAACACCTTTAATCATATGTATACCTCTCTTAGGTTTCCAATTTTTAGCTTCCATTCGGAATTTCAATCCACGCTCCTACGTGAGGCGCATGTTACATATCCAGAGAGGATTGATATCGATATTTCAATCCACGCTCCTACATGAGGAGCGACCGATATGACGTAATTTCCAATCACTTATCCAAGTAAGTTATTTATATATATTAGGCTTTGTCCAGGTTTATGACATAAATTTAAAACAAAAAGACGGTTATCATAAAGATAACCGCCCGCGAGGTTTAAACCTTACGCACTAGTAAGTGTTCTCCATCATATTGATTGCCCTTTAATACTTCAAAGTAGTTAATCCAATATCAATTTCTCTCAATACAACAGATGACTTATCAGCATACTTTACTTTCATTTTCTTTAAAATCTTAAAAGATTTTAAACCTCCAATTGAACCAAATGCACATGCCAAATTTACAAGTTCATAATCCGTTAAGTTCTCTAATTCTAAAAGTGGTTCTAACAGTAAAATGCCTTCCTTGCAATCCAAACCACCTATAACATCAATAATTACTGGTCTCACTTGTTCGACATATAGCAAATCCTTAACCTTTTCCAAACAATTCTGAGTATTTCTACGCCCAATTGCAGTTATTGCTTCCTTAAGTTCATACTCAAAATCTTCAGGTTCTATACGCCCAACTTCAGGTGGATTCAATAGAATATCAATCAAAATTTCAAATGAATCATCATCCATAATATTATACATATCTGTATGCATTTTCTCATAATCATCCATGCAATCCATCTTTTGAAATGGCCCAAGTGAACCTGATAAATTTATTAATATATTGAGGACTTCTTTTCTAGTCATACATTAATTCCTTTCCTGCATTTTTGCAGACAGCTCTTGGTACTAAAATCACGGTATAATTTACTATTCTTCAATCACAAGTTCATAAATTGTTCTTGTTATTCCAGAACCTGCCCAATATCCAACACCACCAGCAATAAGGGTTCCTACTCCATGTGCAACCCAAGCCCATGGTCCTGCTACATCAGCCGGAGTCCACCAAGCAGCAAACGCCGCTGCTCCCGCAGTAGCCCCAGCCCATCCTCCTGCTGATTCCACAACCGCCTTTACCTTATCCTCGGCAACATAGACTTTATATACATCCGCTGCAACACCTACAACAATTAATACTTTTCCTCCATATCTGAATACATTACGAACTGTTCCTGCCCACTTTAACTTTGTTGCCATTGCTTCAGCCGCCTCAACTAAAGCTGGTTCTACTGCATCCCCTTTACCTTTTACAATCTCAGCTAGGGCTGTAATGCCGCCTTTCACCTGAACTTTTGAAGCATCTGCTACTACAGCAAATTTTCCAGACCCCTGTTTTGAAAAAGCACTTCCTTCTTGAAGTATTACTTCACCAACCTTACTAGAAGATGCTCGGACAAGTTCACCTACTTTATCCCACATACGAGATTCAGCAAATCTTTTATGAAATTGTGTAAATGCTTTTTGCATTTTACTGTTTAGTGGTGTAGTGTCGGATAGTCCATTATAATTTCGGAACTTCGACATTGCTTCAGCTTCTGTAGCAGTCTTTGTGGTATTAAACATTTGAAGCAACCGAGCTTCATCAAAAACAAGGAAACCATTTGGCTTTGTGACATCTACCGGAATATCAATATTTTTATTTGGACTTATACCAACATAAGGATTTCCTTCGGTAACAAACCAAGAACATCCTCCCTTACCAAACTCTGGCTTAAATCCATACTCACCTTTAGATAGGTTCTTAAGCATTTCAGTAGCAACTTCTGGGGTAACAGAGGCATTAGCAGGTATAACCCCTGTTTCATTTTGACCAAAATAGTAATAAAAAGTCCTATTTGCTATTTGTTCTGCTTCCGTATCTTCTTTTGAATTACCCGTCCCCTTATTTCCATTCTCGACTTTCTTTGGAGGAGTGTTATTGTAATTTGCAGTTACCTTCTTAGTTTTTTCTTTCTGTAATGCAGCATATGTACGCTGATCCAATTTCCCCGTTGGCTCAATGCCCTGGAAGTGTTCCACCTCTTTACGGTTCTCAGCGGTTCCATTTTTCTTTATACCTTCCAATTCTGTTTCACAGCCTTTTTGAAAACTCAACAAGGCTTCATAAGTCTCCCCGCTATTGCTCCACTTCCCATCAGCCCCATATTTGGGCAGTTTGTAACCCATATTCATGAGCATTAATTGGGCTTCTTTGACATAGGCATTATACACCCCGGCTTTTATGTCCCAATTATAAGTTGAATTGTTTTCCGGGCTTTTTCCTATTCCCATTATACCATTTTTTGCCTGTTCGGGTACATTGGAATTATTCAATAATTTATATGCGCTATTCAAGCTCTTGGCCGTACCGGGTCCGCAGCCTACATATTTGCCTTTTTTATCATATAGCTCCTGCTTGTCCAGCTTCATATATCCTGTTTGGAAGTTAATTAACGATTCCCTGGTAACGTCCCCAAAATACCCGCTGGCTTTATCACCGCTTCTTCCTGTCCAGTAATTCATACTTATTAAAACCTGCTGTATTTTCTTTACATTTTCGCTGGTTTCGCCATATGCTGCCGGTATTATCTCAGCTTTTTCTGCCGTCTCCTGTTTTTTTGTATTCTGAGCTGCAATTTTCATTCCTTCTTCCTGTGTTGTAACTCTCTGGATAACAGTTCCTTTTGTACCTGGAGCTTTTACTCCGTTTGTTTGTTCAATATGTAATATACTGTCCTCAGCGTTGCTCTCTGCTTTTTTACCCATTATGTCGGCTTCTTTTTCCAAATGCTCATCAGCGTTCACATCAAGGCCGGATTTAAGCTGAAATGCTGCACTTACTCTTCCCTGCTTCTGCTGTACCACATGCCAGCCCTCATGAGGGAGATAATTTTCCTGGCCCGGCCCAATATAAATTTCGCTTCCCTGAGTATACGCAAGTGCTCCCTCCTGCTGAGGTTTATCAGAATTATAATGCACCTGTACGTCAGAAAGACTGACTCCAGAAAGGTTTTCCAACCCGGTCTGCAGTTTATCCGGCAGACCTGTATTAGAAGCTGTACTCCTTTCATCCTGCTTTTTTTGCTGCATTTTTCCTTGCACTGGCAGCTCTTTTTCAAAGGACAGCCCCATTTTTCGAAGCCGTTTGCGCTGTCTGCCCTCTTCCATTAACTTTACAGCCTCCCGGTAACCCACCGCACTCTGAAATATCAAAAACTCCTCCTGAGTTATCAAATCAGGGTCTGAAAGTATAAACTGTAATATTATTCTATAATCCGTACTCCTGACATTGTTTTTTTAGCAGGTTGACCCTGCTTGAGGTTTTGTTTATGTGAATTTGAATTTATTTTGGCTGAAGCTTGCTCTGTTTTCTTCTGTGCCGGGGCTCTCATATACATTTTGTATCACTCCAAAATTTATTTTCTATACCTTATAGTAAATTTTGAAGTTGACTTAACACCCTGTTTTAACAAGGAACTTTTCCCAGTAGTCTGCAACAGATAAAACTTATCAGACGTTACAGACCACTGGTCATTACACCAAAAAAGAGCATGCTCCCTACTTAAAGTAGTTGGCAATACTCCCTTTTGTATAAGGTTTTATTATGTGGCTAACATTTCAATATTATCATCTCAATGACACCTTGTTTTTCATAATTCTTGAGGTTACATAGAACAATATGCATACCATAATGATTTCAAATATATAGCCTCCAAACCCTATTACAATTGTCGTGGGTTCTGCTCCCTTCATGCTTTCGAGCAGATAGCCGAACATATTTTGGGAAGTCAGGGAAACTCCTATATTTTCCACCAGATCAATTTCTACTGAAAACGGTACAAATATGGCAAATATTGCTTCTGCTATTTGCAGGATTACATTTGTTGCGATAAAGACCAGAAAGGCAGCAGCTCCGCCCATACTGTGAAAGGCAGGCCTGTTTGCCATGGTTATTGCGAAATATATCTGACCCAGCAAGTATAGGGTTGCAAGAATCATCATTGGCACGAAAAGATATATTACTTTTTCCATTCCGTATATTTTGAGCTGATCCATTACCATTGAAAGCTCTCCGGTTAAACCAAAGCCATATAAGCTTATATAAAATGCGCACACAGTCACTCCGTAGCTCAGCAGCATCCAAAAGAAAGCAGCTATACCCTTGGCTGCCAGCAGCAAATGCGGCTTTACAGGTAACGTAAACATCAGGTAGCCTTCATTTGAATAAAGATTTCTATAAAATCTCATGGCAATTACAACGAAGGTTACAATTGAAACAGCGATACCAAGCAAAAGCAGTACAAACGAGGTTGTCATCCTGAACCAGTCGATATCCAACGTCTTGGCCGAAAGCACCATACTTGCAAAAATAAGACTTATCAGGTAGAACATCGGAATTATGCGTGCAGTATCCTTAAATTCATGTTTTAATAATTTGTTTAACATTTGAATACCTCCTCAAATAATTCAACGACAGATTTGCCTTTGCTTTCACGAATATTGTCCACAGTGTCGTCTATGAGAATCCTTCTGTCCCCAACCATTATCACCTTGTCAAAAATCCTTTCCACATCATGTATCAGGTGGGTTGATATGAGCACCACGGAATCCTCCGAATAATTGTTCAGGATAATATCCAGCATGGCCTTTCTTGATGCAGGGTCCAGTCCTCCCAGCGGTTCGTCCAGCAGATAGATTTTTG
The DNA here is from genome assembly GCF_002051585.1 of Ruminiclostridium hungatei. GTDB lineage: Bacteria > Bacillota > Clostridia > Acetivibrionales > DSM-1351 > Ruminiclostridium > Ruminiclostridium hungatei. The sequence continues at coordinate 30,457 of NZ_MZGX01000017.1, forward strand.
CTCTTCTGGACATCACAAGTATAAGCTGGACCTTTTCCTGCATTCCCTTGGACATACTTTTTATTTTTTGATTGGGATCAAGCTTGAATTGCTGGAACATCTCCTCAGCTTTCTTCCTGTCAAAATCGGTATAAAAGTCCTCAAAGAAATCCATGGCTTCCCTTGCCCTGTAATTTTCCGACAAATAGGTTTTCTCAGGCAGGTATGATATTAAGGCTTTTGAGGCTTCACCCGGTTCATTGCCGTCTATCAGCACCTTTCCGTTATAATCTTTTATAAGTCCTGCCATCACCTTTATCAACGAGGTCTTGCCGCAGCCGTTGGGACCAAGCAGGCCCACTATAGTGCCGCTCTCAAGTGTCAAGGATATATTGTCCAGAACTTTTTTGGAACCGTATTTCTTCTCTAAGGCTATAATTTCAATTATCTTACCCATTACTGCCTTCCCCCTTTATAAGGTCTAATTTATTTGTAACTATATAAATAACTTCATCCCTTTTATAACCCAGCTTTTCCATGGCATCATAGTAATTATCGGTGTATTGCCGGGCCATTTCGCTTCTGGCCTTTAAGATTTTCTGGTGATCCTGTGCCACATATCTGCCTGAAGTTCTTTCGGTATAAAGCAGTCCATCCCGTTCCAATTCTGCCAATGCCCTCTGCATGGTATTGGGATTTACCGAAAACTCCACTGCCAGGTCCCTCACCGACTGAAGGCGCTGCCCTGGCTCCCATACCCCCGCCACAATTTTAAGTTTTACATCATTCATTATCTGAATATAAATAGGCACGTTTGATGAAAAATCGTTTGCCATGAAGTTCCTCCTTTCTTAAATGCGGCTATTTCTCCTGGTCTATTTTGTCCCAGGTTATTTTATAGCTTCCCTTGTGCTCATCACCTTCCACAGTAATCTCATAGTTGCCCGGCTTATCCAGCTTTACCTTGAAATCCGATGTAGGCAGGTCTGTTCCCTGATAAATAGTTTCTTCTTCCCGGCCTTTTTCAGCTTCTGTTCTGTTTGCAGCCCCTGAATCAGTTTTTTTGGAGATTTCCAGATCAAGTTTTCCTTCTGTGGTAACAATAGCTACGCTGACTTCAATTGCTTCTCCATCCCCAACTTTAACTTTGGTTGTTTTATAACCGCTGAATTTCTGATAGGACATGGACATTTTTGAAAAGGTATTTACCTCAACTGAGCCTCTTGTAACCCCACTGCCGTATGTACAACCTGAGATTGCAGCTATTGCCAGCAATGCGGCAAATAAAAGCATAAGCCTGTTTTTCATATTATAACTTGCTCCTTTCAAACCCATATATTGTATTACTGTATCATTGTATTAATCACTTAATACAATGATACAGTAATTGTATTAAGGTGTCAATACAATTTCACAATCTATTATATATACAATTTACCGCTGCCCCGGCAAAAGACATATAAAAAAGCTGCCGTCAAAAGCCGGCAGCTTTACCAAAGTCAATTACTATTCTTCATCGTGCTCATGGCCACAGCCGCAGTCGCACTCATCATCATCACAATCACAATCCCATTCAAGCTCTATCTTCTGATGGCAGTGAGGGCACTCAATTGATTCTGCATCCTCATCAATCAGCTCAAGATCAACTTCAATTTCTTCACCGCAGTACGGACACTGGATTTCTTCAAATTCAATATCATCCTCTTGTTCATATACGGTTTTTTCGAGTTCGGCAAGATCCTCATCAATACCATCAACCTGCTCGCCCATTTCGTCCTGTATCTCTTCAACATCTTCTATTGCAAGAGAAATATCATCCAGAACATCAATGATAGCAGTCAAAAGTTTGCCTTCATTTGTAGTGTCATCAATTTTCATACCCTCTGCCAAGCCTTTTATGAAAGCAACTCGCTCACTAATATAGCTCATAATCCTACCTCCTCTGTCTTTCCTTGATATTTATTATTTGTTTACTCTTTCCATATATTCATTTGTTCTGGTATCAATTCTGATTACATCACCAGTATTAACAAAAAGAGGCACTTTTATAACTGCACCGGTTTCAACAGTAGCCGGCTTGGTCGCACCTGTAGCAGTGTCACCCTTGAAGCCGGGGTCAGTTTGGGTTACTTCAAGTTCCACAAAGGTAGGTGGCTCTATACCGAAAACATTTCCCTTATGTGAAAGTATTCTTACTACATTGTTTTCCTTTACAAGATCAAGGGCATTACCTATAGCAGACTTGTTTATGGGAAGCTGCTCATAGGATTCAACATCCATAAAATAATACAAGTCACCATCGTTATAGAGATACTGCATATCTTTTCTTTCAATATGAGCCTTGGGCATCTTGTCAGTTGGATTAAAAGTTCTTTCAACTGTAGCTCCGGTCACTATATTTTTCAGCCTTGTTCTAACAAAAGCAGCTCCTTTGCCTGGTTTTACGTGTTGGAATTCAACAACCTGAAAGATGTTATTGTCCAACTCAAAAGTTACGCCGTTCCTAAAATCACCAGCAACTATCATATCTTACCTCCATGATATAAATAAATATGCATTTTATAAATTTAAATGAATAACACAAAACTTTATGTTTAATTGTACCCTAGTTTATATTAAATTAATTTTCAGGTTTAAGCAAGAAAAATTTTCAATTTAATAGTAAATGCTTCAATTTTAGTGTATTTTTTTGAAAGTTTTCCTAAAGTCAATTACCGTTGAAACCTTCATTTCCCATGGGAAGATATGTTTCAAGCATTTTATTTTAAATTTTCCACAGTTTTACTTTTTACAGTATAATTATTTCTTTGGGTGCCTGGGTCAATACCTGAGGTTTGTCATCCCGTATGATAATTGTATCTTCAATCCTCACACCGCCCAGGCCCTCTACATATATTCCCGGCTCAACAGTCACGGCCATCCTGTTTTCCAGTGCCTTTTCTCCGCTCATGGACAGTCTTGGGCTTTCATGAATTTCAAGTCCCACACCATGTCCAAGACCATGTCCGAATTTGCCCTCATAGCCCTTGCTGTAAATGATATCCCTGGCTATCCTGTCAACTTCTCTTCCGGTTCTGCCCCTTACGGCTCCTCTTTCGGAGGTCAACTGGGCCTCAAGCACAATATTGTAAATATCAATGAGCCTTTTATCCGGCTGTCCCAGAAAGACTGTCCTTGTTATATCAGAGCAGTAGTGGTTGTATAATGCCCCAAAATCTATGGTTATGGCGTCACCAAGTTCCAGTTTTTTGTCCGATGCCACTCCATGCGGCATTGACGACCTCAAACCGGAAGCCACTATTGTTTCAAAAGAAGGACCTGCCGCTCCAAGCTTTTTCATTTTATACTCAAGTTCGGCTGCCACATCAAGCTCGGTTATTCCGGGCCTGATTAAAGGAAGTACTTGCATCAGTGCATCGTCCGCTATTTTTACGGCTTTTGCAATAATTTCAATTTCCTGCTCGTCCTTAATGCTTCTCATATCATCTACTGCCAGGCCCATACCTTTGAATTCCATGTCCTTAAACCGGTCGGACAGTGCCCTGCCGGCAGAATAGCTGACTGCGTGGTCTTCAAAGCCAATGCTCCTAGCCTGTTCGGAATGTATCAGTTCTCCGATGGTTTCATTTATGTCCGGCTTGTGCTGAACTATTTGAAACAGAGGAGCCTGACGGGCAGATTGCTCCATATATCTGAAATCTGTAAGCAGATAGGCTTTTTTTGAGGTTATCAGCAAATTTGCTGAAGTCCCTGTAAAGCCTGACAAATACATATAACTTTCTCTTTTTGTAATCAAGGCCGCCTCAAGGTGCAATTCTGCCAACCTGTTCCTGAAACCGTCCAGTCTTTTACTGAGATTTTCTGCATTAAACATTTAACTGCCTCCTAAATTCCCCATTATTTAATAAGTCAATGTCCTTATCTTTATTTTTATATTTTTTTTATATTTTTTTTTATATTTACTGTTTACCTGCCCTTAACCTTAGCCTGGCTGAAGCTCTGCCGCAGCGTGCAATGCAAGGATATAGCTCATCTTTCCAAAACCGCAAATCTGTCCCACACACACGGGGGCAATTACAGAGGTGTGCCTGAATTCTTCTCTGCTATGTATGTTTGAAAGGTGAATCTCTATTGTAGGAAGCTCTATGGCCTTGATTGCATCCCTGATGGCTATGCTGTAATGGGTGTAGGCACCTGCGTTTATTACTATGCAGTCATAGACCTCCCGGGCTGCATGAAGCTTATCAATGATTTCCCCTTCGTGATTGCTCTGTATAAAATCCGTTTCAAGCCCCAACTGTTCAGATGTTATATTTACCGCCTTGGCAATATCCAGTAAAGTCTCACTTCCGTAAACACCTTTTTCACGGACTCCCAGCAAATTCAGGTTAGGCCCGTTTACAACCAATACTTTTTTCATTTTTTGCCTCCTTTTGTTATCAGTATTTATTCTATTCATACTTCTCTCTGGCTTCCATATATATCTTTTTCAGGGCAACAGCATCTTCAGCCATCATTCCCCTTGACTCACATATTATAACAGGTTCCATTCTTCTTTTTACAAGAATGGGCGCAAGGTGCTCAAATTCCGGCCCATACTGCCTGTCGGAGAAATTCCAGTGCCTTTTTTCTCCGCCCCTTGAAAACTCAATCCTGCTGAAATGACAATGTATCCTTTTTGCCCTCTCTTTTCCGATGTAGTTTTCAATCATATTGATAACCGCGGCAAAGTCCTCCTCTGAATTCAAGATTCCCAGTCCACGGGCATGCACATGTCCGAAATCTATTGTTGGAATAACCCTCTCATCAACCTTGCACATCTCCAGAATTTCCTCTACCGTACCCAACTGGTTTTGTTTGCCCAGCACCTCCGGACAGATGTGTATATCCCCAAAACCGGCAGCATCAGCCAGTTCCAAGGTCTCGGCCAGGATTGCCAGCGCCTGCCTCAAAGCGGCTTCCCTGGGAATCTTGCTGCAGGAGCCTGTATGCACCACAATTCTTTTGGCTCCCATCCATCTTGCAACCTGCATGGTTTCCAGTATATATCTTTTTGAATTTTCCCTTTTTTCAGCCTCTTCACTGGCCATATTAATATAATAGGGTGCGTGAATGCTCAGGAATATATTGTTCTCCATGGCCTGAAGCCCTATTTCCCTGGCTGTTGCTTCACCGACCTTGACACCTTTGCTGCAGGAATACTCATAAGCCTCCAGGCCCATTGATGCCAGCCACGCCGGCATTTGTGAAGACGATTTGTAGCCCTGTTCATAAAAACTGTCCGAGTTTCCGGAGGGTCCGAATTTAATCATTTGCTTCTCCCTTGGTTTATTCCAACCTTCTGATGAGGTTTATCATTATTCTTTCTTATATATTATTCAAAAATACCGCCTTGGGTAAGGCAATCTCTTCTATTATGCCGGATTGCTTTCAAGAAAAGCCTGCATTGCCTTGTAGCACATGAACACGTCTATTTTGCTGGTAACCTCCACCGGAGAGTGCATTGACAAAATCGGCACACCGCAGTCCAGGACTTCGACTCCAAGGTTTGCAACATACTGTGCTATGGTTCCGCCTCCACCCTGATCCACCTTGCCAAGTTCAGCAGTATGCCATATTATGCCCTTATCGTTGAACAGCTTTCTTATCAAGCCCATCATTTCGGCACTGGCATCACTGGCATCATACTTTCCCCTGGAACCGGTATATTTCTGAATAACTACTCCATTTCCCAGGTATGAAGCATTTCTTTTTTCGTATACTTCCTGGTATGAGGGGTCAACACCCGGATTCACATCTGCCGAAAGCATATAAGAGTTTTCCAGGCATTGATTAAGCAGAACATCCGAATAATTGTCACTGGTCAGATAAAGCAATTTTGAAATGAAGCTTTTGAGAAAATTGGATTGTGCCCCTGTGTTTCCGGTGCTGCCTATTTCCTCCTTGTCGGTCAGTATACACAGTGCCGTCCTCGCAGCAGGTTTTGCATCCAGCATGGCCTGTACGCAGGTAAAAGCACAAACTCTGTCATCCTGTCCATAAGCTCCGATCAGGCTTCTGTCAAGGCCTATATCTCTGGCTTTAAAAGCAGGAACAGCTTCAAGCTCAGCCGAAAGAAAATCCTCCTCCACCATGCCGTACTTTTCGTTAAGAAGCTTCAGTATGTTAAGCTTGATTTTATCTTTAAGCTTTTTGTCATTATAGGGCCTTGACCCCAACAGAAGATTCAAACCTTCTCCGGTTACAACTTCGGTAGCTTTTTTCTGCATCTGATCCTGGGCCAGGTGCGGCAGAAGATCGGTTATTGTAAAAACAGGATCAGTTTCATCCTCTCCTATGCAAATGTCCACCTTCGTTCCGTCAGCCCTGACAACTACTCCATGAAGGGAGTATGGAATGGCAACCCACTGATATTTCTTGATTCCGCCGTAATAATGGGTTTTAAGCAGCACAAGCCCTGAGTCTTCATACAATGGATTTTGCTTGATATCTATTCTCGGAGAATCAATATGAGCACCCACCATGTTTATTCCGTCTGCAACCGGCTTGTCACCCAAAATTGCAAATGCAACCGCCTTATGTTTATTTATGTAATAAACCCTGGCGCCCTTCCTTAATTTTTTTCCCTGCTTGAACAAAAGCTGCAGGTTTTCATAACCGTTTTTGACCAGCTCTTTTTCAACAACTGCGGCAAACTCCCTTTCTGTTTTTCCTTTATCCAGATATGCCTTATAATTTTCACAAAGGTCATAGGCCTTGCGTATCTCATTTTCACCATGTTCCCAGGCATTTTTTGTTTCATAGGACAATTTTTCCTTCAGCAGTTCTCCTTGTGATTTTTCTTCACCCATGACACTCTCCCGTCCGCATGCACAGCCTGCATGCCTGCTCCATTATTTTTGACTTAATTTTAAAAAGTTGATAATATTAAAACAATACTGCTTCTCATATATTAAGATATCCAATTCATTATACAAATAAAACAGATTGGATAATTTATTCAGTTTTAATTATACTTATCAAAGGAGAAAGTTACAATGTATGACAATCATATTCATTCAAAATTTTCCACAGACTCAAAAATGGATGCGGAAGCTGCTTGTAAACGAGCGGTGGAAATAGGCCTTAAGGGAATTGTTTTTACAGATCATGTGGATTATGACTATCCCGACTTTGATGAAAGCTTTTTAATTGACTATGAAAACTATTTTCAGGTTTTCTGCGGACTTAAAGACAGGTGGAAAGGAAAGCTTGATGTTTTGATAGGTGTTGAGATGGGGTTCCAGCCCCAGGTTACAGACAAAATAAATCAGGTGCTTGCCATGTATCCTTTCGATTTTGTAATTAATTCCGTTCATATAATAGACCATATGGACCCCTATACCGGTGCTTTTTTCAGAGGGCGCTCCCAGCAGCAGTCCTATGAGCGTTACCTGGAGGAAATTCTGCTGTCCGTCAATGCGTACGACAACTATGACATTATAGGTCATATAGGTTATGCAGCCCGATATGGAAATTTTGAGGATAAGCCCTTAAGATACGCCGACTACAGTGATATCCTGGACATGATACTCAAAGCTGTCATACATAAAGGAAAAGGTATTGAACTCAACACCTCGGGACTCCGGTCTGACTTACAGCAACCCATACCCGGTTACGATGTATTCAGGAGATATTTCGAGCTTGGGGGCGAAATCGTCACAATAGGTTCGGATTCGCACTTTACGGAGCATTTGGGCCATTGCTTCGAGGAGGCCGCCCACTGCCTGAAAGCTATCGGATTTAAATATACCATGCATTTTGAGAAGCGGAAGCCGGTTTTTGAAGCCTTTTAGCCAATTCAACCGGTTGTGCCGGCTAAAATATAGTTAACAGACAAAAGGCTGCCTACTCCCTGTCGAGCCTGAAATAACCAGTTAAGTTAATTATTATTTACTTATGTAATGGAAACTTAACATAAATTGGTATTGATATTATATGTAAATAGGTATATAGTTAATACTGTAGTTGAAAGAAGGTGAGAAAATTGAATAATAATAACGTATATTTAAATTCCGACGTTATTGAGGATTGCCTGAGTGAAGCCTTTGATGTTTTTGAAAAACATCCTGACAGCGATATACACGGCAACCCCCGGAAAATAAGAGAAACAGCCTCCTGACCCAAGGCTTTTTTTATTTTATGCCGGTTTTCACTTCTTCATCTTGCAGGAACCGCATAGGTTACATATTCTTTTTCAAAGTGATATCCCAACTTTTCTGCCAAGGCCACAGATTCCCTGTTGGCGGCATCCCAACTAGGATACAGCTTTCTGTCAAGACATTCCAGTATTAGCCTTGAAGCACATGCAAGAGCCAGTCCCTTCCGCCTGTAATCTTCCCTGGTATCTATCTCTATTTCTATGCCGTCTCTGTAAACAGTATAGGAGGAAGCCCCTGAAACCAGCTTGTCACCGTGAAAAACGGCAAAGCCCATGCCATATCTTTCATAATCTGCATAGGTTGAAAATTGTGAGCATAAATCCTTTGACCAGCTTTCCCGCCTTGTTTTCAGATATATTTTCTCATCAATACTTTTTACGGCATACTCCGGTGAAAGGTTTTCAATATAGCAGCCCAGGCTTTTCCGGTCAAATACCCCCGGCTCCTTCTTTATGGCATACCTCATGAACCTTTCGTACCTGCTCTTGTAAATCCTTTCAATCCCTGCAGCCCACTTGTGATTTTCAGGTATCATCAGTATGTATTCGGAGGGAAAATTGCCGGGTATGTTTTTAATAAGCTCGTCATCGGGCTGCCCGGCAAAAAAGCAGAAATCACCGGTTATTATCTGAGCCGCTCCGGGCTTTTCCCCACTGCGGGCCCAGGCCTTGCCCATATAGCCCTGGAGGCAGGACCAGATGAGAGTTTCGTCCCAGCCCTGAAAAAGCGGTGCTATTTTATCCATCTCTTCCTTTTTAACTTCAATCATGGCTGCCCGCCCTCCTAATCTATGGTTCCTCCGCCTACTACCACATCTCCGTCATAGAAAACCACAGACTGCCCAGGTGTTATCGCCCTCTGAGGAGTATCAAATACCACCCTGATCTGCTTTGTCCCCATTAGCCATATAGTCGCAGGTGCTTCCCTTGCGGAATAGCGGATTTTTGCATTTACTCTCATCCCGTCATAAGGGCCTTCCATGGAAATGAAATTCAGGTCGGAAGCAGTAAGTGTGTCCGAAAAAACCTCACTGTCGTCTCCCAGAATCACCCTGTTGTTTTCAGCATCCAGAGCCACAACAAACATCGGCTTTCCAAAGGCTATTCCAAGCCCCTTCCTCTGTCCCACAGTATAATGTACTATGCCTCTGTGGGTACCTAAAACATTGCCTCTGGTGTCCACAAACTTGCCGGGAATTATTTTTTTGGGACTGTTTTCGCTTAAAAACCTTCCATAATCATTATCGCTGATAAAGCAGATTTCCTGACTGTCAGGCTTTGTTGCAACAGAAAGTCCTATTTCCTTTGCGATTTCCCTTATCTGCTCCTTTGAGTAGTCACCCACAGGCATCAAGGTCCTGCTCAGTTGCTCCTGTGTCAGATTGTAGAGCGCATAGGTCTGGTCCTTCCTGTCAGTGACGGATTTCTTAAGAATAAATCTGCCTGAAACAGGGTCCTCCACAACCTTGGCATAATGGCCGGTGGCAATATAGTCAATTCCCATGGAAATGGCCTTGTCAAGCATAGCCTGCCATTTCACATGTCTGTTGCATGCAATGCACGGGTTGGGAGTACGGCCTTTAAAGTACTCATCCTTAAAATATTCTATGACCGTCTTATTGAAAATGTCTTTAAAATTCAGCACATAATACGGTATGCCAAGCTTATTTGCCACTCTCCTGGCATCATCCACCGCAGAAAGCGAGCAGCAGCCGCCTTCGGATTTTTTCGACTCCTCGTCCATATCCTGCCATATTTGCAGTGTCACTCCTATTACCTCATAACCCTGCCGCAATAAAATGGCGGCTGCAACAGAACTGTCTACGCCGCCGCTCATACCGAGCATAACCTTCTTTGAATTCATCAGTCAATCTCCTGTACAAAAAAGGCTAAATAATAACATCCTGCATTTATTATTTAACCCTTTAAATTAATTGAAAAGTCAATTATCAATCCTCGTCCTCAAAATCCTCTTCTCGACCGTGGCTGTGTCCGCAACTGTTGCAGCAGCCTGTACAGTCCACACTTTCATCAGAGGCCAGTCCGTTCCTTCTTCTATAATCCTCCAGAGCTGCTGCTATAGCTTCTTCTGCAAGGTTTGAACAGTGCATCTTTGCTGGCGGCAAACCGTCCAGTGCCTCCGCAACAGCCTTGTTTGTAATCTTCATAGCCTCTTCCACAGTCTTGCCCTTAACCAGCTCGGTTGCCATGCTGCTGGTAGCGACCGCGGCTCCGCAGCCAAAGGTTTTGAATTTTGCATCTACAACAATATTATCCTCTATCTTCAGGTACATCTTCATTATATCACCGCATTTTGCGTTTCCAACCTGACCCACGCCATTTGCATCATCAATTTCTCCAACATTTCTTGGATTTGAAAAATGGTCCATAACTTTTTCACTATACATTTTACATAACCTCTTTCCTGTTATAGATATCAATAGTTTAACGGTTAAGCCTGTAATTACTTCTTGTTTTTAACTGCTTCGTACAATGGAGACATATCTCTTAACCTGCTGACTATTTTAGGAATTTCCTCAAGTATAAAATCAACATCCTCCTGGGTATTTACATCTCCGAAAGTCAATCTCAGGGAACCATGTGCAATTTCATGGGGCAGACCTATTGCCATCAACACATGGGAGGGATCAAGTGAGCCTGAAGAGCAGGCAGAGCCGCTGGAACCGCAGACACCCAGCATATCAAGCATCAGCAGCAGTGATTCTCCTTCAATATACTGAAATGAAATATTCACGTTTCCGGGCAATCTGCTGCTTCTATGCCCGTTGAGCCTGATATACGGTACTTTTGCCATAAGTCCTTCTATGGTTTTTTCTCTTAAATCCAAAAGCTTTTTATTGTAGGCTTCCATATTTTCCGTTGCAAGTTCTATTGCTTTTCCAAGTCCGATTATTCCCGGAAGATTTTCTGTACTGGCTCTCTTTCCCCGCTCCTGAGCTCCGCCATGTATAAAGGAAGTAATTCTGACTCCCTTTTTCACATACAAAGCGCCCACACCCTTCGGTCCATAAAATTTATGACCCGAAAGAGAGAGCAGGTCGATATTCAGTTTATTTACATCAATATCCACATTTCCCACCGCCTGTACCGCATCGGTGTGGAATATGATGCCCTTTTCACGGGCAATGGCCCCTATTTCCTGTATTGGCTGAATGGTTCCGATTTCGTTGTTGGCAAACATTATGCTTATAAGTATAGTTGTGTCCTTGATGGCTTTTTTCAAATCCTCAAGTGAAACGGCACCGTCGCTGTCCACAGGCAGATAAGTAACCTCAAAACCCTCACCCTCCAGGTATTTGCATGCATTCATAATTGCCGGATGCTCTATGGCAGATGTAATAATGTGGTTGCCTTTTTTTCTGTTTGCGGCGGCCACACCCTTTACAGCCCAATTGTCCGCTTCACTTCCCGATCCTGTAAAATATATCTCTCTGGCTTCAGACTTCAAAGCCTTTGCTACTTTTTCCCTTGCTTCTTCAATAGCTTTTTTGCTTTCACGTCCAAGACTATATATAGAAGATGCATTTCCAAAATGTTCAGTAAAGTATGGCTTCATTGCCTCAAATACTTCAGGTTTTACATAAGTGGTTGCTGCGTGATCCAAATAAATAATTCTGTTTCCCATGTCGAACACTCCCTTTTATATAAACTTCACCAGGAATAATTGAAGTAGTTTTCAAGCATTCCTTAATTATATACCCTTACAAGAATTTAAAAAACAGGATTATATGTAATATATATAATCATTTTTTGTTTTGCTTTCATACTCCAGAACCAGGTCAGCAATTGAAATAGAATCAACAACCTCGTTTATTTTATCCCTCAGCTTGGCCCAAACTGTAGCCGTAACGCAATAGTCAGCCTTGTCGCAACTAACGGGCATCTCAAGATCAATACAGTCTACAGGGCAAAGTGTTCCCTCAAGAGATCTCAAAACATCCCCCACAGATATGCTTTCAGCCGACTTTGCAAGTAAATAACCGCCCTGAGCACCTCTTATGCTTTTTACAAGACCTGACTTTTTCAAGGATGAAAAAAGCTGTTCCAGATAATTTTCTGAAAGGCCCTGTCTTTCTGCAACACATTTTAAAGATACCTGACCATCCCTGTCATGGACGGCAAGATCAACGATAGCTCTAAGACCATATCTTCCCTTTGTTGATACCTTCACGCTAATCACCTTAATTCCAATTAATTTACTAGACTTTAATTGATGTTACCATATCGTGTTAAGGAATTCAAGTATAAATAGCAACATTTATACAAACAAATGGTAAAATTTTATTGTTAACAATTATCGTCCGAATCAAAAAAAGAACTGTAGCACCTTGTTTTCAACATGTAGTCAATTTCGTCAATGCTCTTTCCGTTTGCGCAGACAATAAAAACACCATAGCTGGATTTGCTGCTGGTGCTCATTACCGGACCTGTATTTTCTTCTGTTATGGCTGAAAAATCAAAACGCTTGCCCTCATACACTACTGCATCAATAGGATTTCTATAAGTATATAAATCCACCACGGTGTAACCGCGGCGGGTCAGTGCCTTTGAAAGCTCTGGCATATTCGGCTGTACTGCTACTATCATATTTTACCTCCGGAACTGTAAAGGAATACCCTTCATTTCATGGCATATGCTTCCAGTAAATATTCCTTCTACATGAAGTTATTCCCTGATAGTATTTGCAGTGGTAAAATAATTATTCCAAATATCACGTAAAAACCTTAAACATCAGGTTATTTTCAGTCATTGTTCTGAGGTCTCTTGAACATTTTCATTGCCGTCTCCCTGAAACTCCTCAATATCCTCCTGAGTTTCCGAGAAGTTTTCAAGTCCCGTCCCTCCCGCATTCTCTCCCGTCTTAATTATCTTATTGCTGGGCAGGGGCTTGTTTGAAAAAATAAACCAAACAGCAATTATTGCATACACGGCAACGCTTTGCATCTGGAACACATGAAAAAATACTATGTTTAACAACAACAGAACAAAACCTGCAAGCAATATCCACGCCAATACTCTTCTCATCATCACTGATCTCTCCATTTCTCCAACCAATCTTTTATTTTGGCCTCATAGCCGTTTGCTGTGGGGTGATAATATAAGGTTCCCTTCATTTCCTCCGGTAAAAATTCCTGCTTTACTATATTGTTTTTATAGTCATGGGCGTATTTATAGCCCTGTCCATAGCCTAACTGCTCCATTCCCCTGGCTGCCGCATTGCGCAGGTGCATTGGAACACTTCCGGTATTTTTTGTTTCAACATCAGCAAGAGCTTTGTTTATAGCCACATACGCCGAGTTTGATTTCGGGCTGCATGCCACTGTAACCGCAGCGTGACCCAGTATTATTCTGGCCTCCGGCATTCCGATCATTTTAACGGCCTGGGCCGCAGCAACGGCCACCTGCAATGCGGTGGGATTGGCCATTCCCACATCCTCAGAAGCGCATATTATTATTCTTCTGGCCAGGAACTCAACATCCTCACCTGCATATAGGGCCCTGGCCAGATAAAATACTGCGGCATCCGGACTGCTTCCCCTCATGGACTTTATAAAGGCACTGATATTATCATAGTGCTCCTCTCCGTTCTTATCAAAGCGTATGGCCTTTTTTTGGACACACTCTTCGATGGTATTCAAGGTAATGTCCAGGGAGCCGTTTTCATCCAATTCTGAGGTGAGCACAGCCAATTCGATTGAATTAAGGGCTGTACGGGCATCTCCCGAGCAGACCAGACTCAGGTAATCCAGTGCAGCCTGGTCAATATTGATGCTGTAGTTTCCCAGTCCCCTCTCCTTGTCCTCTATTGCTGTTAAAAGCAGCTTTTTTATATCCTTTTCTTCAAGGGGCTTCAGCATAAAAACCGTGGACCTGGATATCAAGGCCTTGTTGACTTCAAAAAAAGGGTTTTCAGTTGTTGCACCGATCAAAACTATTGACCCATCCTCCACATATGGCAGAAGGGCGTCCTGCTGGGACTTGTTGAAGCGATGTATTTCATCTATGAACAAAACAGTCCTGCCCTTCGGGTTGAGCATCGGATTCCTTGTATCCGCCGCTATCCGCTTGATATCTGCAACTCCCGAGGTGACGGCGTTGAGTTTCTCGAAGCTGGATTGTGTTGTATTGGCAATAATTCTTGCCAGGGAAGTCTTTCCCGTACCTGGAGGCCCATATAGTATGATTGAAGTAATCCTGTCGGCCTTAATCATCCGGTACAGCATTTTATCCTTGCCGATTATGTGGTCCTGTCCCACAAATTCTTCAATTGTCCGGGGTGACATCCTGTATGCCAGGGGTTCTATTTTCTCTCTCATAATACTCCTTATGGTTATTGCGGTACTGCGTAAATATATTCCTAGTATAACATTGGATAAATAGGGTGCATAAATTGGGAGGAGATTTTTTGGAAATACAAGGCCAAATTATGCGCCAGGATTTACCCAATGTTGTAATAACTGTCAGTTTTTAATCGTAAAGGAATTCCATATGTCCCCGGCCTCGCTATTTGCCTCCAAAGTGGCAGTAAGCTCAGGAACAGCAGTAACATAACAGTATGAATTGCCGCCTGCCTCAAAACAGTAGCAGGTCACGGTTGCAAAATAATCCTTTTCTTCACTTTCAACCTTGTAGGTGTATACTCTCATCTGGAGGCCCTTTTCACTTGCAGTGCCCTGGACAGGAGTCGCCTTGTATACCTTCTTGAGAGTTTTCATTATGCTGAACCGTTCTTCATCAGGAAGATTTTTTGACAGTGCAGAATTCTCCTGGGAATAAACCATTACACTTGTATTTGAGTAGGGATTGAGGAAGGTTACACTGCTGTCATCCTCAGACGCTGACTTTGTCCAATATCCAGGAATCTTCAAACTCCATTTGAAGGTCTTGTTCATATATTCAAAAGGGCCATCCTGCTGAGCCACTCTTATTCCCAGATTTCTGGCGTTAAATTTTTCAAAATCACTTTGAAACCGGTCTTCATCAATGGAATAGAAGCTCATTTGATTTATGGTTTCCTTAAATTGTCCAATAAGCCTGTCATGTTCATTCCCAGGTATTTTCACAGTTATTTCATAGACAAAATCCCCCTGGATGAAATAATACTCATCGATTATATAGTCCCTGCTTCCCTGCCTGATACCAAATCTCAAAGTTCTGGCTTCTGCCCCTGCAACCGGCTCATAGCTGTCTGAAATAAACTTGTATACTGCCCTGTTAAAATAGGTATTATACTTTTTTACTATATTGTCCACATACTCATCAAGACTTCCGCTTTCGCCCAGGGTGTTCATGGTAACCTTCATATAATGGGTGCTGTCCAGTCCCAGGCAGGTGGACATGGGATCATCATTTGCCAAAACCCTGTCCCAGCTTGCAGGAACATCCATTGACCAGGGCATATATTTCGACTCAAGATTCAGCGCTATGTAGTTGTAGAAACCAGCTTTCCCCTGCTTTATCCTGGATAAGTCCTCAACCCCCTTAACCGCTCCCCTGTAACTGAGATTAAAGGAATTCACAATATTTTCGTAGTATTTGTCTGTCAGCAGTTTTTCAGGGGTGACAGAATTATCGTAACAATTTATTGTCAGATAGTAAAAATAATCTCCCTTGTCAAAAACTTTTACCCGGAGTGCTTCATCGTATTCTGTCAGCCTGGTATACTGAAAGTAGGGGATATCAGCCTTCACATCCATTTTTGAGCTTCTCACCGTGCTGTTGTACAGTATGTCATTGTACAATTCAGAAAGCTTCCTGCTTTTTTTGTTCTCAACATATATTTCAAAATAAAGACTTCTGCCTTCATTTGTAATGCCTGTCCTGTCGGACTTGAAGCTGTTGGAAACAATCCTGGAGCCGGAAGGGATACTCAGGCTCCAGCCAAAATAGCTGTTTCCCACCTTTGGACTGCTGATGCCTCCGGTAAGGAAGGACAAATCACTCAATGCTCCGTCATCCTCCAGGACAAGCTTTATATTTCCGGTTTTCAGGTCACCCGTGCCGGTTATGGGAAAGTTATCCACTAAAAAATCCAAAGGAACCATGGTTGATTTATTTTTCAGAGCTGGTGCTGCCGGCAGCTTTTTTGTCTCCCGGTTACAGATATAGCTTGTTTTCCCTATGGTGATACTAGCTGACATTTCTCCATAAATGATTTCCACAACATTGCCGGATTTTTTGTTTACCTCGGCTCCCACTGCCGTTGTAAACCATTCCAGGGGCACCATTATTGTCTTATTGACCACATATGGTTTTTCGGCCACGGAAGACGCACCGTCAATTTTTGCCGCAGCACTTCCCACCTTCAGTTCCAGCACCAGCTTGTCATCGTTGGCGGCGTACGTGCCCGTCAGGCAGGCTGTCAGCAGAGATAACACCAGCAGCAGACCTGCCAGGAATTTTTTCTGATTCTTTAAATTGTTAAAATATATCAGGTTCATAGCAGCACATCCTCATTATCACATTTATTTTTCACCGAAAACAACATTTACAACAAGCTGCCTGCCGTCACGCACCAGCTTCAGGGCTGCTCTGTCGCCAGGAAGGTATTTTTTCATCTCCTCATTGTAATCAATGATTGAATTTACCTTCACCCCATTTACCGACACCAGCTTGTCATCAGTCTCAATATCGTACTCCGAGGCAGGTGAGCCTTCTTTGATATCCCTCACCGTCAGCCCTTCCACAGCACTTGGAAGCCCATATTGCGCTGCTATGCTTTCGGAAAACACTATGCCCAGATACGGCCTCTTAATCTTTCCGAACTTTTCAAAATGCCCTATTGCATACTTGACCGTATCGACAGGAATGGAAAAGTTCAGGCCCTCTACGCCAAAGCCCACAAGCTTGACTGAGTTTATTCCTATAACCTGCCCCTTCATATTTACCAAGGGCCCTCCGCTGTTTCCCCCGTTTATGGCTGCATCGGACTGAATAAACCTGTACTCTCCGTCTGCCGACCTGTTCATCCCGCTGATTATCCCCCTGGTTGCAGAGTTTCTCAGATTAAATGACAGAGGAGTTCCTATGGCAACTACTTCCTGACCTACGGCAACCGAAGACATATCTCCAAAAACCGCCGGCTTGAGTCCGCCCTTGTCTATTTTAACTACTGCCAGATCAAGGCTCTCATCTATGGCCTTCAGCCGGGCTTTATAAGCCTTGCTGTTGGATAATACCACTACTATGGAATCCATATCCTTTACAACATGGGCATTGGTTATAATATATCCGTCACTTCTGTATATGACACCTGTCCCAAAAACAAGATTGTCGGTATACTCGCTGTAATCATAGCTGCTTTCCTTCAATTTTCCGATAATACCCACCACCGAGGGACTTACCTGATTGATTATATTTGAAATTTTATTGATATCCGTATTTATTTCAACTGTGCCGCCATTGCCCGTAATACTTATGCCCTCCAAATTGTCTTTGAGGCTGTCCACCAGAACATACTGCTTCCCGTTGATTTCCCTGACGGCATCCTTAATCTGCCTTCCGTCAATTTTTAACACAGAAGCTCCCGCCGCGTATGTACCTGTGGTCATGAAAGCCAATGCTGCTGTTATGCAGAGGGCTTTTATAAGATTTGCCTTTGTCATATTTATTTCCATGCCCCCCATCTTGCACAAAACCCCATGAAAGTTACGGCATGGAATCGGTGCCACATTTTTATATGTTTCAAATTTTCCTTCAACCTTCCTCCATCAGGAATTTCCTTTGTATGCGTATTTGGTTTCCAGATTACCATTTTACCATTTTACGCAAAGCAGTTCAATTTAAATCGGCTTGTGTAATTATTTTCCTGATAGCCTGGAAATACCTGATATGGCAAACCTGACAGCTATCAGGCCTCAGAATCGGAATGCCTCTTTGTGGACGGCCTGATAGCAAAGCCTGTTATTGACTCTTGCACTCTCCATCAGAGAAATGGAGGCTACCCTCACAGATAATCTTTCCACGGGAATTATGCCTGTTTCCAGAAAACCGCTCTCCAGTCTTGTCTCCCTGGCCAGTGTTATATGAGGGCTGTAGCTCCGCTCTTCACGTGGATAGCCTTCCTGTTCCAGGGCAGTCTCCAGGCTTTGATACAGCCCTTGAAGCTCCTTGCTTTTTTCAAGACCTGTCCAGATTATTTTTTTGCTTCCCTTGTTGAACGCCCCCAGGCCCCACAGCCTTAATTCAAAGCTTTGTGCTTCAGAGGCCGCCGCAGTCAAAGCATTTTTCAGACTCAGAAGCTGTTCTTCGCTTTGTTCCCCCATAAACCTCAAAGTCAAATGAAAATTGTCCTTATGGGTGAAATTACCTCCGTTGCAGATTTTCCTCAGCTTCTGCTGCATAGAAAACAGGTAATCCTTTATCTCTTCCTCAAGCTCTATGGCAAAAAAAACTCTCATGTATAACCTCCGGTATTAACTATTACAACGCGTTGATTTATAATGTTACTCAATTTATATTATCCCAGCAACAGTCATTTTACCAGACCGGAGCGATATATCTTTTTTGATTGCCGGCATGGATATGTGGTATAGTTATTATATAATTCTTGCATGCGGTTAATATCCACTATAATTGCACTCAAACACAAAGGAGGAACAACAATGTTTTACCAGGTAAGATTTCAAACCGGAGAAATGTCAAAAATTATAGATGAAATGAAAAAAGGCAATATACCATGTATGGATGTATATGATGACGATGAACTGAACTGGTTTATAAGGCAGATGGAAAACGAAGGGATTTATAAGATTGAGGATATGCCCTATGACAAAAATGCCCGAGACCGGGTGAAAGAACCGGAATTTGAGTACAGGATAGCTTTTTATACCTCTCCTGTCAAGGCTGACCAGTTGAATGGCAAGACTCCGTTATTCATTGACTTTTATTTTGAGCCGGTGGCGGACAGAACCTATGACCCAGTGGGGGAAATGTAACCCAGGTGATTCCGGGACATTCCATAAAAATGGAATACCCGGATTTTTTATGCCTTAAAGCTACCCTCTATTGACAATGTATAACACGCCTCACGTCGGCTATTTTGCCACCTTTCTTTGTTGTCGTCCTTGCCTTGCGTCAAGCAAGGCTGCGTCCATCCGCCTCGAAAGTTGACAAAATATCTCGGCGTGAGGTCGGAGATTTTTGAGGGAGAGAATTTGGCTTGCGACAAGGCGAAGACGCGAAGGAATGCTTTGTGCCTTGCAAGCGGCTTCAACGCAGCCGCAAGCCAAATTCGCCGCTCAAAAACGTATTGTACATTGTCAATAGAGGGTATTGTCCTGTCCGGCCTTCTATTTCTATTTTGTGCAGACTGCGGTTATTGTTATGTCTCCGTTTATTTTTGCCACAGGTATTACTGCTGTGGCATTTTTTAAAGTGAGGTTGTACTTTACACTTTTCCCAACGGTCAGATAAATGATCTGGGGCAGCTTGCAGCCTTTTGAGGGAGTTATTGTTATTCTGAACTCGCCTCCGGATATAACGGCAGCCGCCGACCCTTTTACCACATTGGCTTTCAATGCATAGGGAAGCTTGTTGTTATCTGCCGCATACGCCATCAGGGTATATATGACTTCATGCCCCTTTTTCGTAGGGTGGGGGTCAAAGGTTTTGCCGGAATCTGCATTTAAGAGCTGCATTCCCTTTCCTGCCTTTTCAAAAGCGGAACAGACATCTGCCACAATATAATTCTTCCCGCTGCCAGATTGCTTGATTATTGCGGTGTTCATGGTATCAATTGCCTTCCCCACCGTATCAGGCAATATAAAACCGTACGGATCATAAATTGTCTGAACCACAAGCTTTGCTTTTGGATTCAAAGCCTTTATTGTCCCAATAATTTCAGAAAGCTCACCGGATTTATGTAATTTTTCATTTCCCGCAAAAGCCTCTGCTCCCGCAGAAATATTTGCCTTCAGTTTGCTTAGCTGTGTTTCGCTGAACAATAGCTGCAGTATTGCATTTTGAATTTCTGCAGCACCGGCATTAAAAATACTCTTCCCCTTGCCCAGTTGGTCGTTTACAGCATTTAGCAAGGGTATGAAAACATTGTTTCCTCCCACAGAAAGAGTTATCAGACCGGCATCCTTTATTTGCGCCACTGCATTCTTCTGTTCCGCCGTTGCCGGCTTTTTCAGGGAATTCAGCAAAGCAGTGCTGGTAATCCCCTCCACTCCAAGATTCACGGTCTTCATGTCCAGCTTTTTGCCAAGCTTTGTAACAAAATTATAAGAACTGCTTCTATTCTTCGCATCATTATTTGTAAAGCTTTCCAGACCATAGCCTGAAGTAATCGAATCTCCCAGGGCAACATATATGCCCGGTGACTTTATCTGCGTTCCGGCTGTTGAAACTGTGGCTGACATGCCTGTGACCGACAGAATCAGGACAATAATAAATGAAAATAATCTGATTACCGGTTTCATTACTCCTCCCGTTAAAGCATAGAATATGCATTCCTTCAATGTAAATTATACGCCTTAAGCCGGAAAAATACAAATAATTAGCCCTGAAGCAGGATTTACTCCGACAACAGGGCCAAAAGGACATTTCCTTTTATTTCATATCATTTTTCATAAACAGTCAACTGCTGCTCACATTATCCTGGCTGATGGTTTTCACCTTATTCACATATATGTCTGTAAGTTCGTTGGCATATTCTTCTGAATACCCCTCACTTATCACCTTGCAAACCGGTTTTTCAGCATCTGGCAGAATCAGCACCCACCCCTTGTCACCGAGAATTTTTACACCCTCCGTGGTTTCAAGGCTGTCTCCGTCATTTTCTTCGATGATTGCCCTTATAACCTTTCCTTTTGATGACCAGGGACATTTGACCTCTTTTTTCAGAATGTGAATGTCAGGTATCATGTCCACCATTTCTTCCAGCCTTATTTCATTTTGCGCCATAAAGTCGATTATCTTAACAAGTCCCGCAACAGCATCGAAATTCATTGTAAAAAAATCAGTTATATTTTTTGGATTCTCATCGCAAACCATTTTCTTCATCAGTTCCTGAGTCGAGGTCTTTGTCCTGATTACCCTTCCCTCGTGTTCAACTGCTATTTTTTCAATTACATTGCTGGTATTCAAAGGGACTACAACCGTATTGCCCTTTTCAGACTTCAGATGGATAAGGCTGATAAGCGCCATAAAAAGATCATCAGATATTACCCTGCCTTTTGTATCAACCAGCATCATCTTTTCACTTGAATTGTCAAGATATACACCCACATCAAACTTCCCCTGTCTGACGGTAGTGGTCAGTGTCTTTATATCTGAAAAAAGACTTTCCTTCTTCCTATAATTGCTTTCCAGCCTGGGATTTATAAAGGCATAATTACATTTCAGCCCTTCAAGGGTTCTTTCCACGATTGTTTTTACCAATTGGGATTTGGCGATAATAGCCACTTTGAAATTATGCTCCCTGGCTTTTACTCCGTTTAGGATACTCTGGCTGTAAAATATGCAATGATCCGGTATTTTGACCTCCGGCTTGATTTCATTTACCGGGCACCTTACAAAATCCTCACGTATGAAGGTATTCTCGATTTTCCGTTCCTCGCCTCTGTCAATATTGCTGCCGTAACTGTTTAAAATATCTATTACCAGCATATCCTGTCCCTGGCCTGAAGCAGATATGTGCACCCCGCCCCTTAAGCCGTAAAACTTTATGGCAGACCTTATTACAGGTAAAATTGCCGTGCCTATGTCGTACACCTCAGCCCCCGTGGACAGCAAGCCTGAAATCAGGGAATTCTTCAGCATCTTCAAGGCATCCGCATCATCACAGCTCACCCCTATTTTGGAAGACTTGCTGAATATAGAGCCATATGTGGCTCCCAGCCTTGAAACAAATTCAGGAGTGATATCCACGTTGATTTCTCCCAAAATCCCCCTGTTGCCGAAAAGGTTTTTGGTAAATTTTGAGCCCCACACCAGGTTGGAACATACATCAGTGTCGGCCTCCACCCGTTTCTCGGGCCACAGCTTTACACCGGGCTTAACGGATGCACATTTTCCAAGGATGCAACTGTCGCCGATTACAGCTCCCTCAAAGGCTGAGGCTCTGGTGTTCATCCTGACCCTGTTGCACAAAAGGCTTCCTCTTATCTGAGAATTTTCCTTGAGAGTACAGCCTTTCCAAAGTATGCTTCTTTTTACAGAGCTGCCTTTAGACAAATGATTATTGTCCCCTATGACAGTATAGCTTCCGATATTGCAGTTCTCGGCTATTACAGTATTTTTTCCGATAAAAACAGGAGGTTTTATACCTGCCTCCCTGGAAATTACTGCACCTTCGCCAACCCATACACCCTGGCGTATTTCTTTTGCATTTATATTTATTTTTACCTTTCTGTCCAATATATCATTGTGTACTCCTGCATACGCCTCCAAATCCCCTATGTCGCACCAATAATCCCCGGTGACAAATCCAAACATAGGCCGGCCCTCCTTCAGCAGTACAGGAAAAACATCCTTGCTGAAATCAAACATCCGGTTGGGCTCAATATACTCCAGAATTTCAGGGTTCAGGACGTAAATACCGGTGTTTACCGTATCGCTGAAAACCTCGCCCCAGCTTGGCTTTTCAAGAAACCTGGTTATTTTCCCAGTCTGGTCGGTTACCACCACACCATATTCTATGGGACATTCAACTCTCTTTAAAACCAGTGTTGCAACAGCTCCCCTGTCCCGGTGAAAGGCAAGCGCCTTTTCCAGATCAATATCCGTTAATGCATCACCGCTTATGACAACAAAGGGTTCATTTAAAAATTTCTCTGCATTCTTTACACTTCCGGCTGTTCCCAAGGGAACCTCCTCGGTGAAATATTTCAAGTTTACTCCAAATTCACTTCCATCACCAAAATAATCCTTTATAATTTCGGGCATATACTGAAGGGTAACTGCAATATCATTAATACCATACTTTTTGAGTAGTTCTATAATATGTTCCATTACTGGCCTGTTAGCAATTGGTACCATAGGCTTGGGCCGATTACAGGTCAACGGTCTCAAACGTGACCCTTCCCCGCCTGCCATAATCACAGCTTTCATCAGATCCATCCTTTCATTTTTTTATATGACTTAACTTTACGGCGAAATTAAAGTGCATTTGATGAACTCAGGGAACAACCGCTTTTGAAAGTTGTTCCAAACCTGATTTATTTTATTATTTTTACCTTATCATTAAAAACTATTCGATATGACTTTACTGGAATATTTGGAAGTGAAGATTAATAATAATTTATACATGTTATATGTTATTGCTTAGACAAATATAGAGACTTTGATAAAGAGGAAAACAACTATACTGATAAAAACTGAAAACGAGGCTCTTCCTAATTCTAAAAAAGGGATTCTTAATAAGCTGCCTGAAAATTTAAAGTGCAAGTACTGGAAGAGCCATAGCCTCATTGTGAGTCAGCCCAATTATTAGTCAACCCATAACACAATAATCACCGGCCCTCGCCAAATTCCCCCGTCACAAAATACGAGGCCTGGGACCTGACAAGCAACTGCTGTTCGCAGTATATCTCTCCTGTGGCCCTCATTATGGTCCTTCCGTTGCCGACAACCTGGCCTATGGCTGTTATTATGCTTCCCGCCGGCGCATTTTTTATATAGCTTATGTTCATATCAATTGTCACAACCTTTTTGCCAAGAGTAATGCATGCTACACCCATGGCAATGTCGGATACGGAGGCCAGAGTGCCTCCATGGATAAAACCGTACATGTTGCAGTGCCTGTCCACTATCTTAGCGGTATATACTATTTTTCCCTCTTCAAGGGCTGAAACCTCAAGACCTAAAAAATTCTCAAGTATGGGAGTGTCATAGGTCTCTTTTAAATAATTCTGAAGCCATAACAGCTTTTCCTTCATTCCCTGCCTCCAAAAATATTCAAAGAGCACCGGATTGCTCCAATGCCCTTTATATAATGTTTTCTATCAATCCAGTTTCAGTACGCTCATGAATGCTTCCTGGGGTACTTCTACGGAGCCTACCTGGCGCATGCGCTTTTTGCCTTCCTTCTGCTTTTCAAGCAGTTTTCTCTTTCTGGTAATGTCACCGCCGTAACACTTGGCCAAAACGTCTTTTCGGAAAGCTTTTACTGTTTCACGGGCAATAATCTTTCCTCCGATACAGGCCTGTATGGGTATTTCAAACATCTGTCTGGGTATTGATTCCTTAAGTTTTTCAGCCATTCTCCTGCCCCTGGATACCGACTTTTCCCTGTGGACTATAAAGGACAGGGCATCAACAACTTCGCCGTTGAGCATCATATCCAGCTTTACAAGATCGGACTCCCTGTAGCCAATAAGCTCGTAATCAAAGGAGGCATAGCCCTTTGTTCTGGATTTCAAGGCATCAAAAAAGTCATATATTATCTCATTTAAAGGCATTTCATAGATCAGCATGGCCCTGCCCTCATCAATATAGGACATATCCTTGTAAACGCCCCTTCTCTCCTGGGAAAGCTCCATAATATTGCCCACATATTCCGTAGGAACCATTATGGTAGCCTTTACTATGGGTTCCTCCATACTGTCCACCTCTGTGACGGGCGGCAGATTTGTAGGATTATCAATGGTAAGCACCTCCCCATTGGTGGTAGTGACCTTGTAAATTACACTTGGGGCCGTAGTTACCAGATCGAAATTGTATTCTCTTTCCAGTCTTTCCTGGATTATCTCCATATGAAGCAGACCAAGGAAACCGCACCTGAAACCAAACCCGAGTGCCACAGAGGATTCGGGCTCAAAGGTAAGAGCCGCGTCATTTAGCTGAAGCTTTTCCAGGGCATCCCTCAAATCACCGTATTTTGAACCATCCGCGGGATATATGCCGCAGAACACCATGGAATTTACCTTCTTGTAACCCGGCAGCGGCTCCTGGGCGGGATTATCCACCAGGGTTATTGTATCACCTACTCTGGTATCCCGGACATTTTTAATACTTGCCGCTATATATCCTACATCACCTGCTTTAAGCTCTTCTGCGGGAGACAAGCCTCCCGGCCTCAGATGGCCAAGCTCGGTAACTACAAATTCCTTTTTGGTATACATCATACGGATGATATCTCCGGTCTTCACGATACCCTCTTTAACTCTCATGTATACAATAACACCTTTATAGCTGTCATAAAAGGAATCAAATATCAACGCTCTCAGCGGAGCTTCCTCATCCCCCTGGGGGCATGGAATCATGTGCACTACCTTTTCAAGGACCTCTTCAATATTTATACCGTTTTTGGCCGATACCATGGGAGCGCCAGACGCATCCAGGCCTATGACATCCTCTATTTCCTTTTTCACAACCTCAGGCTGTGCGCTGGGAAGGTCTATTTTATTAATCACAGGCATTATTTCCAGGTTGTGCTCCAGCGCAAGATATACGTTTGCCAGAGTCTGTGCCTCTATGCCCTGGGCGGCATCAACTACAAGAATAGCCCCCTCACAGGCGGCAAGACTTCTGGAAACCTCATAGTTAAAATCAACATGGCCCGGAGTGTCAATAAGATTATAAATATACTCGTGCCCGTCAGGAGCCTTATATACCATACGTACGGCCTGTGCCTTTATTGTAATGCCTCTTTCTCTTTCCAGTTCCATATTGTCCAGAACCTGTTCCTGCATTTCCCTGGACGTAAGCACACCTGTTTTCTCCAGCAACCGGTCTGCAAGCGTCGATTTACCATGGTCTATATGAGCAATTATGCAAAAATTCCTAATATATTTTTGTCTTTCACTTGGCATTCCTAATCCTCCACAGCTTGTTCCAAATATTCACACATAGTTAGCAATTCATTATATCATAGTCCGGCAAATAACCGCAACGGGTTTTGTTGCGGTTATTTGCGGCTCTATTATCTTCCTTAGCCGTTATTACCGCAAAAAGTTTACTGCTCTTTTGTAACTTTCGTAAACTTTTGAGGATAATAACAACGCCCGGCATAAGCCAACGGGGGTTTTCGTTGCGGTGAAATGTACAATTATTATTATTTACCGAAAAAAATAAAACAATCAATTGCATGATAAATATTCAAACTTACCATACAATTGACTGTCATTTTATTATTCTTAAAATAAACCCGCCGAACTATTCCTTTACCTCTGTTATCTGCCAGTAATCCTGACCGCTGATTTTTTCCGCCTTTACGCTTGTGACACTGTCACCGGCCTTGCCTGTGGAGGTTGCCCAGTGGAAGGTTATGGCATAGCTGTCCTTGCCTGTATTTTTTATTTCATAGCCGGACACCCATGGACTTGAGACACCTGTTACCCAGTTCAAATCCTCAAGGTCTGCTTTCCTGGCAGCCTTTAGCGCATCCGAATACAATGCGTACTGAATTGCACCCTTTCTTTCCTTAACTGCTGCGGCATACATATTTACAGCTTCCTGGGAGGTTTTGGGAGACACAAGCTCCACAATCTGCTTTTCAAAGGTGTTCTGATTTGCCGGATTGATCCTGTATATTCTTAATGCATCCCCGTAGTAATATACATCCTCCTTAAGAACCATTGAGAAATACGACTGGGGCACATACATGGTGTTTCCAACAGCTTTTGCAGCCAACCCCAGATTCACGCTGCCGTTTGTCTTGCTGGAATAAAAGCTGCTTTCCTTATTCTTTACAAAGCCTCCGCCGACTCCCCAGCCTTTTTTTGCATCCCAGGTCACTTTGTAGCCCAAAAGCTTTGCAATATCCTGCAAGGGAACCATCAGTACATATTCCTGTTCATAGGTCTTTAGCTGAGGAGAAAGGCTTGTTCCGTTGAATCTGACCTTTTCCAGCGGCTTGGCAGCTATCATCTGGGAATATACGTCATTTTTCAGCAGTCCCTTCAATTCCCCGGCATTAATTTCAAAGACGGGGATCCCTCCTGCGTAAGGTCTTAACTCATATAAGTCAAAATATATAACAAGCTTATTCCCGTCAATGTAAAATTTATAATTGCTGTTCTTGGCAGCAACACTTTTCTTTGCGTCCTCAAAGTATAAATCCTTGTTTTTATCAATAAGCCTGTTCAACTTATCCAATACTGCCTTTTTATAATTGCTGCCGCTGTTAAAAAGGGAATTGAAAGAATTATATATCTCATTTGTCTTTGTATTTACCGAGTAACTATCCATGTAGGAGGACCCGTGGGCACCGCCGTAATAATCATAGGAGTTTATAAGTATGGACAGTATATTGCCGCTGAAATTGTAGTCAAAGTAAGACTCAACCGCCGCTTTCATGGTTGTTACCTGTTCTCCGTCAGCTTTCTGGGTCGCCTTCAGGTCATCAATAAAGGTTTGAGCCTCTTTAATAGCTCCAATTGCACTAATGTTTCTTTTTTGAATGATATCATTCAATTGGGATGCTGCTTTAAACCCTTCAAGGAATGGATATATTATTTTTATGTCCAGGCTGTCTTCCTGCCGGTCAATTTTTCTTGCCTCAACCTTTACAGTGCTGCCGGAGGCTGCTCCCTCCAGTGTGGTAAACCCGGTGAAACACAACAGAATTGCCAGAACCAGTGAAATTAATTTCTTCATTGCATCAAATCCCCTCGTAAACAATATTTATCCTTAGCAAAATAATTATAATAGCTGTATGAGCAAATATTAACATAATATCCAAGACCATTGGTAACAAAAAGGTTACATTAATAACACTTGACACCCGCAGGTTTAAACCTTTACTTCCTATTACTTTATTTCCTATCTGAAAATATTTTTCACCTTGCTGAGTTCCCTTTTCAAGTATTTCAGATTCAGGTTAAAAGCATCATCAAATACAGATATCCTGTAAATATCCTCGTCCAACTCACTTATCTTAACCATTTCCAACTGCGGATGGCCCTTCATGACATTGCTTTTAGTTATATCAACGGCAACAAGTCCTCCTATGACCACAAATAAAAACATTATAATAACCGCCAGTATTTTCAAATGATAGATTCTTATCTTTCTAAACCTTATTTTTCTAGCCAAAGCAGCCTCCGGACAAACATTCTGATGCTATCTATTTTTGACCTGAAGCAGTAAATTTAATCATCAGTATTTGTTTTTATATATTACGTCATTTATTGCCTGAGCCAAATAAGTTGTGCTCCTGACACATTCATCTATAACATTTCCGTCACCGCCGATTTCAATAATAACAGAGCCGTTGGTCAAATGCTGGTTGTACCTGTTTTTGCTGATATATGTCGGTTTCGCTATACCCGGTGCCAGCTCATTCAGCCGGGACTGGATCTTCAAGGCAAGTTTCAGGTTTTCCTTCCATTTGGGGTTTTCAAGCTTGGAATCTGTTCCTATAACAAACATTATCTGCGCAAAGTCCTTGCCGTTTATTTTTTTTACCACCCTCAGCTTTTCGCTGCCCGCTGCATCCCTGTGCAGGTCGATAGTCATTTTGAGGGAAGGATATTTTCCCACATAATCTGTAAGTGTGCTCAGCGACTTGACGTAGGAGCTGTTATAATCCTTATCGTGTATGGTCTTATTGTGTATGACATTTACGTTCAGTTTTTTAAGATTTGTTATGAGTGCATCCCCCACTCTTACAACATTGTAATTGCTGTCGCTGGTTCTTGACGGAACACTTTTGTCACCAATCTGACCAATGTTTTTCAGAAAGCTTTCTGTGGTATGGGTATGGTATACAAATATCTGGGGCCCGGTTTTGACCGGGTTCAGCTTAAGTGGTTCCTTTAGCAGCTTGTTTATATCAATATTGTACTTTGTCTCATTAACCACCTTTATTTTTCCGTTTGTCACCACAGGATTTTTTTCCTGGTCGCTGTTTTGCACATCCCCCTCAAAGGTGATGCTGCTTGACGCCTCTTTAAACCCATCACCTGCTTCGGCCATGGCTGTCGCACCTCCGGCTGTATTTCCTGCGGTGCCGGCTGGCAGCGCCTCCGGTTGCTTTTCAGGCTGCAGTTCCCGGCTTTCAACTATTTTTTTCTGGAGCTCCTCCTGCTCCTTCTGCGCTATAAATTTCAGGTAATCATTCTTGTAGTATGCTTCAAAGAAGGGGGAATTGCTGTTTAATATGGTAATGGGATTATACCGGTCCATTCCGAAGGCTTTAAACAGAATATCCATTGCCAGTTCAAAGGTGTGGGCCGTTTTATTGCCGCCCGCCTCAAGCTGCCGCACTCCCCCGCTGAGACTCTCAATGCTCAGTTTGCCGTTTGCCGCCCTGAAGGCCAGGCCTCCTATTAAAATGCCCGCAATTGCACACAGTATTATAGGTAATTTTGAAAAATTGCCTTTACTTTTTGACACATTTGCATCACCGTATATGGAATTTCCATCAAACCTCGCAATTTCTCTCATATATGCATGCCTCCATTCAACCAACTGCCAAACATTAAATTTATAAAACTATATTCAAAAATTCATAAAATATTACTGGCTTGTACCAAAACCAGGTATTACCCTGAGACAAGCAGTTCCATTTTATGGGAAATAATGTAATATATTCTATAGCCTTATTTTTATTTTTTTGTTCTAAAAACCGGTACAAAATCATACATCTAAGAATATACTTATTTTAGGATTGGAGGGAAAAATTTGAATTTTTGTACTGTAAGATGTTGTATATGCAATAGTGTTCTATTGAATCTTCCACAGGAAGAACTTGAAAAATTGAACAGCCTTACTTTCAGATGCGAAAGCTGCGGGCACAGGCTGGTCCTGAATGGAACAGTTGTAACCAAGGCTGTCAGTGCTGAGCCTTTTCAAAATATTTTCAAATATGATTTCAATATATAAAAACTCCCTTCCGGGAGTTTTTATATATTGAAATCATCAGAGCAACTTCATTATGCATATAATTTCAAGGCTCTCATTATGTTGTCAACCGTCATGGCCAAATCGTCTCTGCAGCGTTCCCTGGCTTTTTCAAAAGGTGCTGCCACACTGTTTATGCTGAAAATGGCGCTGACTCCTTCTGCATAGGCTTCCTCAATATGGTCACCAATGTCTCCCACCACAGCAATCAAAGGTATTCCTGCAGCTTTTGCCCGCCTGGCACAGCCAATTACTACCTTTCCCCTCAATGACTGGCTGTCAATCCGGCCCTCTCCGCTTATGACCAGGTCTGCGCCTGTCAAGAGAGAATCAAAGCCCACCGCCTCCAGCACAGTCTCTATACCGGGCTGGAGCCTGACGCCGAAGAAGGCTGCCATTCCGCCTCCCATGCCTCCTGCTGCCCCTGCGCCCGGTATATTTCTTATGTCCTTCCCAATATCACGTTCAATGACATCCGCCAGGTGCCCCAGATTTCTGTCCAGAAGTTTAACCATATCAGCATTAGCACCCTTTTGAGGAGCAAATACCTCTGCCGCCCCCTTGGCCCCGCATAAGGAGTTGTCTATGTCACACATGCCTACAAGTTCCACACTCCTTAATACAGGAGTTATGCCTGAAATATCTATTTTGGCAATCCGGCTTAAAGTCTCACCCACAGGAATAAAAGCGTTTCCGTCCAGGTCCAGGAACCTCACGCCCAGAGCGGCTGCGGCACCTGTGCCCCCATCATTTGTAGCACTTCCTCCCAAACCCACTATTATTTTTCTGCTGCCTGTTTCGGCAGCATGCCTTATAAGCTGTCCAACCCCGTAGGTTGTAGTCAGCTCTGCATGCCTGTTTTCTCCCACCAGAGGCAGTCCGGCGGCGGCAGCCATCTCAATGACGGCTGTGTTGTCAGGCAAAACCCCATAAAAGCTGTCCAGGCTTTCAAAGTACGGACCCTTTACCTTCAGATGGACCTTTTTGCCGCCGGCAGCAGCCAGAAAGGCATCCACACTGCCCTCCCCGCCGTCGGCCACAGGAACGGCCACCAGCTCGGCATGGGGAAAGTGCCTGTAAATTGCTTTCTTCATTATTTTACAAATCTCCATTGAAGACATGGTTCCCTTATAGGAATCAGGTATAAGCAGTATCTTTTTCATTTAAGCTCCATTTCTGCTTCGTGCAAAATGAATTTGCCCAAAACAGAAACAAAAATTTCAATGAAATCTTTTATGGGCTTAAATTCAATTTATCACACGTGCCATTTATTTTTTAGTACCTAAAAAACAGGCACTTGTGCATTAGTTTTCCAAACTTTCAGTTTCTTTCAAACTACCTCCTAAAATCATCCGGTTTCTTGTTGGAGGCCCGTTTCACCACCGGTCTATACATTTACTTCATTTTAGCATTTACCTTGCTCCCTTGCCACAGCCAATTTAATTAAGAAAATTGTAAGAAATTTGTCAATAAGTTTGAAAGATACCATTGATAGTATTCAATATAGATAAGCAGGCAGAAGCCACAAAATTTCAAAATGCGGGGATGTGATATAATGATATGTATTGTCAACGGGAAAGAATAGATAAGGGCCGGCAGGAAAGGCAACACCATCTGCTCCGGGCTGGGCAATGAAATACCGGGTGCATTAATTACGGAGGTTAACGTGAATATTCTGGTTTGCGACGACGAAAAGGAAATTGTGGATGCAATAGAAATATATCTGAGAAACGACGGCTACACAGTGTTTAAGGCCTATAACGGTGCTGAGGCCATAGAGGTTTTCAGCAGAGCCGAAATACAACTGGTCATTATGGATATTATGATGCCGGTAATGGATGGCATAAGGGCCACCATGAAAATCAGAGAAAAGTATAATATTCCGGTATTGATGTTAAGTGCAAAATCCGAGGATACGGATAAGATACTGGGTCTTAATCTGGGCGCTGACGACTATGTAACCAAGCCCTTTAACCCTTTGGAACTGCTTGCCCGGGTAAAATCACTTCTCAGGAGATATGTCTCACTTGGGAGTTTTGTCCCCAAAACAGGTGTATACAAATCCGGCGGACTGGTTGTGGACGATACTGCAAAGGAAGTCCGGGTAGACAGTGAGCCGGTACGGCTGACTCCGGTGGAATACAAAATAATAAAGCTTTTATGTGAAAATGCAGGAAGAGTTTTTTCCATTGACCAGATATATGAACAGGTTTGGAACGAACCCTCCTTTAGTCCCGAAAACACTGTAGCTGTGCACATTAGAAGAATTCGTGAAAAAATAGAAATTAATCCTAAAGAACCAAAATATTTAAAGGTGGTGTGGGGAATTGGATACAAAATCGAAAAATTATAGATATTCGGTCTGGTTTAAGCTCCTGGCCGTAATCATTTGTGTTTCAGGTATGATAACCCTTGCGTATGGGCTTCTGCAGGCGCCTTATTTCGAAGAAGCCATCCAGAATAAAGAATTCAGGGAAAGTATGGCAAGCAAGAATATTTTTCAGCAGGTCTATTATCACATCTCAGTCCTGGCCTTTAATTACAAAAGTGAAGAAAATATAAAAGCAGGTTCAGCACTTAACGAAGCTGAAATAGCAGACAAAAAATCCTATCTGGGAAGTCAGAAGGAAACTGAACTCCAACAGGCGGAAAGCAGCTATTATGAATCTGTAAACACATACCAGGGCTACCTGAATGACCGGCAGTTTACAATAGACTCGGATGGAAACGTATCAGACGGTTCAGATATTATATCAGGCCTGAAAAATGATGACATACTGGAGAAAATCAAACAGTTGAAAGAAAAGAAAGATAACAGCATAAAGGAAATAAATGAAAAATATGACAAGCTTCTGGGTGATGTTGAAAAAGATGCAATAAACCAGCAGCTTGCAGATTACAAAGCCCAGTTGGGAAATCTTAAGAATTATCACGGAATATATTATACTGTGGTCCAGGCAGGCAAAAACACACTTACCAATGTAGCGGCCGGGTCGGCAGAAAACTACTACAGTACCCTCCCCATCTCAGTAAAGCTTACACAGAGCAACTGGGGCTCTTTCTTCGGAAACTATTCCTACTCGCCTTATTTCATACCTTCAGATACCACCGTTTATTTTGGAATGTCCCAGGAAAGATACCAGACCGAGGTTTCAAGCTTTGAAAAGAATGTGGCCAGGGGGCTTGCAGGTGTTAAAACCTCTTCCCTGGGTCTGCTGCTGGTATTAATAAGCCTTTCTTATCTGGTATATTCCTCCGGAAGGCGTCCCGGCACCGACGGGGTACAATTGATTACCGTGGATATGGTATATCTTGATATCGCACTGGCCATAAGCATTCCCGCAATTGCGCTCTGTATCACTCCTATGGCGCAGTTCGTTCCATACTTCTACAGGGATAACCTCCGCTATAACATCAGTCTCATATATGTAATATTCAGCGTAATTATTGCAATCGGAACATTAATTGGTATTTTGTTCACCACAATGTTCGTAAAAAGGCTTAAAAGGCGAGAGGTTATAAGACACACCCTGATTTACAGGATTCTCAGATGGTTCTTTAGGTGGCTGAACAAGCTTGCAGCGGGGATTAAAAGAAATATAAGCGGAGTTTTTGGTAAAAGTCCTCTGGCAATGAGACTTATTCTGATTTTCGGCGGATATTCATTTATAATATTATTTTTCACTCTGATCCTGTTTGCATCAGGGGGGGATATGGGAGCTCTGTTTGGCTTGGCGGGTATAGTTGGCGTTAATGTTGTAGCTGTATACTTCCTGCTGAAAAATTTCAAGACCTTCATAAATATAAAAGATGGCACAGAAAGAATAAGGGCCGGTGAATTGACCTACAACATTCCCGAACAGGGTATCCCTGAGCTGCGGACTTTGGCCGGAAGTATCAACCAGATAGCCGACGGCTTGAAACATGCCGTAGGCAGCCAGGTGAAGGCGGAGCGAATGAAGGCGGAACTCATTACCAATGTCTCCCACGATTTGAAAACACCTCTCACCTCAATCATAACCTATGTGGATCTTTTAAAGAATGAAGGACTGGAATCTGAAAACGCACATAAGTACCTTGGTATAATCGATTCGAAATCTCAACGGCTTAAAAGTCTTACAGAAGATTTATTTGAAGCTGCCAAGGCGACCAGCGGTAATATTGCCATAAATCTGGAAAGACTCAATGTTGCTTCACTTGTCTCTCAAGGTCTGGGAGAGCTTTCAGATAAGATCGAAGCCTCCGGCCTGACCTTTAAAACCGGCTTTCCGGCGGAAAATGCATATGTAATGGCCGATGGAAAACTGCTTTGGAGAGTTATGGAGAATCTTTTGTCTAATGTGTTTAAATATGCTCTTCCCGGTTCGAGGGTATATATAGATGTCAATCAGGTAAGCGACAGGATAAATATAGTGATGAAGAATATTTCAGCCTATGAGCTCAATGTCACTGAGGATGAATTGATGGAAAGGTTCAAAAGAGGTGATGCCTCAAGGCACAGCGAGGGCTCGGGACTTGGACTTTCAATTGCCAAAAGCCTCACGGAGCTGCAGGGTGGAAACTTTAAAATAAGTATTGACGGAGACCTGTTTAAGGCCATACTTGAATTGCCAAGCTGCACTGAATAACAAGTCAATAGTTTGACTTTGGTAAGCCTCCCGTGAAAATAAAAGTACCGGGAGGCCTTATCATACCTCCCGGTACTTTAGCTTCCCATAAGCAGGTTTTTCAGGAATTCAACAATTCCGGACTTTATTTCTGAAATACTCATGGCAGCAAAGAATACTCCCAGTACTGTGATTATCATGACCAGGAAATTGTTTCTTCTCTGATATATCACTAATGTGTCATTTTCCGCAATATCCAATCTTTCTCTGACCTTTGACACAAATGCCAGTATTCCTATTTTTTTTAGCATCAGGTTTTTTAAGTTGGTTATTTCATTTATATTTATACTTGATATAAGATTAATAATTTCTATGAGTTTTCTTCTATTGTCAATGATTTTGGATATCTTTTTGTTATGGGACAAATAACTCTTTCTCATGTTGGAATTGATTATGGTAAGCAAGTTTATGGATTCTTCCATGGCCAGCAATGCCCCATGCTCCAAACCTGCAATTTCAGGGTTCCGGGTCAGTATTCCCGAACTGTTGTCCTGAAATCTTTCCCCTATTTCCCTCTGAAAATCATTATATTTTATTCTGCATTCACAATTTATCAGGTTGAACATCACCACACCGATATTTGAAGCATATACCCTGAAAAAATCTCTGGAACCAAAGCTTTCATCTATTGCATTTCCAACAGTGCCCTCCGGAACAAAGTCATAGCCTTCGTCGCATACCAGAAGGCCGTACAGCTTTTTGGCATAGTACTCCTTAAAATCTTTGTCCTGGGCGCAATTCCCTCCAAAATCCGGGATATCTCTGATTTCCAACAGCAGCAGCTTTTCAATATTTATTTTTTCAAACAGGTGCTCAATATATAACTTCTGCAGGCTCCTGTGGCCTTTACTCTCGTTCTTTTCTGCACTATTCTTCTCTGCACCGTCCTTTTCTGTTCCTGTTCCAGTCTTGCAAAAGCGCTCCTGCAAATCTAAAGCAAGCTTTTTCCCAAGGCAGGCAAGGGTGTGAAGAACCCTGTATCTCCTGTAGCCGGACAGCTCGACAAATATGCGGTAAATCTCCCTGGTTATGGAGCCGAAGTCGGTATAATCAAATTCATTGGCGGTCTTTAAGAAACCGGTATTATGGAGTTTCAGACTGCCCTTTTTAAATTTGTCAAACTGGATGGCCTTGCGGAAATAAATATGCTCATCCACCGTCATATCCTCCAGCGGAATACAGTAGAACAGGTTGACAACATCTATTACCGGATATATGAATGCAAAAACATCTACAGAATATTTCTTCTTTTTTGAATTATATGTAAGATCGAAATTGAACCTTCCAAGCTTCACTTTTAACTCGGAATCTATCTTGAATTCCTTGTTAAAGACAATGTTCTTATACTCTAGAAATTCCCTGGCATAATAACTGTCCTTGTTCCACCTTGGGAGATGGAAGTAGTCTTCAAGTCTTTTTATCAGCTTGTTCAAGACTACGGGCCTGAACCTGAATTTTGCGCTGGTGAGAAGGACGCAGCTCGTATCCCTGAAATCAATCCTGTCCTGCAATAACACAAATATCCCTCCCGCGAGTTTTTTTCAAGCTGCCCAGGGTATTGATAAGCCTGTCGGTTCCAAATAGCTTATGTACGTACCTGCTGCCCCTGTTATCATGGTACACCCTTGAGTCTATGACATGAAATCCGCCGGCTTCAAGCAGCTTCTGCAAATTATGCCAGGAAAACATTTTTGTGGGCAGGATTCCGTTTTTATTCTCAAAGGAATTGAATTCTTTCTGTGAAATCTTTGCTTCCGCCCGTTTACCTTCAGTATTTATATAATTTTTCAGATAAATATCCTCATTTGTATCTGAGTGTGAAGTGGTGAGTATGAGAAGTCCGTTGTCCTTAAGCAGCTTTCTGAAGGTTTTCAGCAATTGGCCGGATATTTGTTCCGGAATGTGCTGAATTACATGGCTGCAGAGTATAACATCAAAGCGCAGCTTGTCATCGAGCATGTCAACAGTTCCATTGAACAGCCTTACTTTTTCTTCCATACCCCATTCGGAAATATTTTTTTTGCATACTTCGTATCTTTCCTTGTCAGGCTCAACTCCATACAGTGAGTCAAAATACTTTGAGAATTTCAGGAGCAGCCTTCCAAAGCCGCAGCCTACATCAAGCAAGCTGCCGTTCAAGCCTTTTTTGGAAATTATTTTGATTCCCCGTTCCAACACACCGTCTTCACTGGCCTGCCAGTATCCGGGGTAAGGTTCAGTCTCTCCAATCAACGCTATGGTGATGGCTTCCCCTCCGTCAGGGTAAATGTAACTTTCAGAATTTTCATGTTTGTTGTTTGGCATCCTGCACCTCTTGAACCCGCCACATTTGTTTTGAATTTTAAAAATATGATATCATATATATTGTAAATTTGGTATTTATTTTTATATATTATATTTAATTGCTGTTTATGATATAAAATACTATTGCACAAATAAAAGGAGGTTTTAATATGTTCAAGGAAGGGGAAAAGGTTTATTTCATTGATACAAGGGACGGCATTATACAGGCTGCAAAATTTATGGAAAATACCGAAGAGGGCATGTGGATAACAATTAGCGGTCATACCGTAAACACCTTTGTTTACAAGGATACCTGCGCTATCACGGTATGCAGGGATTCAGAACAGGCCCGGGACAATCTGGAGGCTATAAAAAACAACCTCAGAGCCCGGCTGTTAAAAGACAATTTTTACATCAGAGATATAGCCCTGCGTCTTGAAAAAACCGAAGGAAAGCTTTATGCAGGCATAGTCGGGGAGATATTGAATAACTGCAATAAATAAAACTTAGTATATATCCGTAATTTTTTTACGGTAAATTGAATCGAATCCTTGATTTCAGTGAAAAATATCGTGAAAACGGTTTCTTCGCTCCCAAATAAAAGCAACTGCTGAAATTCTTGGTATAATAAACCATAAAATTTCAAGCAGTTGCTACAGGTACAAGCATTATTTAAAGTTCGTACGGCAGTGGGCAGCATCCAAGCATATTTAACCTTACTTGTCTATGAACTTATCTTTTCTCCCTGCAAGACAACCTTCTGTCCGTCCGGAGCTTTGTCCTCGCCGGCATCTGCGGTATCCGCATTTACAGGAGGATTTTCAAGATTTTTAAAGGCCACAGACATCATAAGCTTTATCCTGTTAAGCTGGTTAACCTCACTTGCCCCGGGGTCGTAATCAACAGCAACAATATTTGATTGAGGATATCTCCTCCTCAGCTCCTTTATCATTCCCTTCCCTGTCACATGATTTGGCAGACATGCAAACGGCTGCATGCAAACAATATTTCCTGCTCCGCTCTTTATCAGCTCAATCATCTCAGCAGTAAGGAACCAGCCTTCACCTGTCTGGTTTCCTATGGACAGGATTTCAGAAGCACTGTCCGCCAGCTCGTAAATGGAATGAGGGGCATCAAATCTTTTGCTCCTGCGAAGATATTTTTTCATATGCCTTCTGTAATATTCAATACCCAGAATGGCCAGATTATTTATCACCAACTTCTTAAAGGAGCCGGACAAATTTTTGTACTTGAAATTTGCATCATAGGCACAATACAGGAAGAAATCAATAAGGTCAGGCATTACAGCCTCTGCACCTTCTTTTTCCACCACATCAACTACATTGTTATTGGCATCCGGATGGAACTTGACCAGTATTTCGCCAACCAGGCCAACCTTGGGCTTGACTATATCCTGCAATTCAAGGGCATCAAATTCCCTGATTATTCCCTTTATATTCCGCTTGAAGCTTCCTCTTTTACCCTCGTAAATGGAATCCACGCAAATTTGGGACCACTTTTTATGCAGCTCATTTGCCGAGCCCGGCACAGCTTCATAAGGCCTTACCCTGTAGAGCACACGCATGAGCAGATCCCCGTAAACAAGTCCCTTGAAGGCATTGTCCAACAGGTCAAGGGTTATCTTGAAGCCCGGCTGGTTATCCAGTCCCAGAGCATTCAGGGATATAACCGGAACCTGGCTCATACCGGCCTCCTGGAGAGCTTTTCTCAAAAAGCCGATATAGTTGGTAGCACGGCAGCCCCCGCCTGTCTGCGTGATCAAAACAGACGTGTTGTCCAGGTCATACCGGCCTGACTTAAGCGCATGTACTATCTGTCCCACCACTATAATAGACGGGTAGCAGGCATCATTATTGACATATCTTAAGCCGTCCTCAACCGCTGCACTGTCAACCTCCGGAAGCACCTCAACCTTATAGCCGCTCTTTCTGAAGGCAGCTTCAACAAAATCAAAGTGTATGGGGGACATCTGAGGAGCCAGAATTGTATGCTTCTCCCGCATTTCCCCGGTAAAAACCGCCTTCTTGTGAGACTCATGCTGCTTGTGAGGCTTCAGCTCTTTCTTATCCCTGTCTTCTATGGCTGCAACCAGCGACCTTATTCTGATTCTGGCCGCACCCAGGTTGTTGCCCTCGTCAATTTTGAGAACAGTATATATGTTTTCGTTGGTATTCAAAATTTCCTGAACCTGATCTGTAGTTACTGCATCCAGGCCGCATCCAAAGGAATTCAACTGTATCATCTCAAGCTCAGGGTATTCATTCACCACTGTAGCCGCTGAATATAACCTGGAATGATACTTCCACTGGTCAACTACTCTCAAAGGGCGCTCAACTTTTCCCAGATGGGCTATTGAGTCCTCAGTCAGCACAGCAAAGCCATGGGAGGTTATTATTTGAGGAATGCCATGGTTTATTTCAGGGTCAATATGATAAGGCCTTCCCGCAAGCACAATTCCCCTTTTGTTATTGTCCCTCAGATACTTGAGAGTCTCCTCCCCTTTACGTCTGATATCGTCTTTAACCTTTTCGTCCTCAGCATATGCCATTTCAACGGCATTTTCTATTTCAGCCCTGGATATGCCGAATTCTGCACCCAGAACCTCAAAAAGCCTTACCTTCATTCTTTCCTTGTTGTCATAAGGAAGGAAGGGATTCATAAACTTTATGCCTTTTGTCTTCAAAATATCCATATTATTCTTTATGACTTCGGGATATGAAGTAACTATTGGACAATTATAATGATTATCCGCTCCTTCATCCTCAATAATCTCATATGGAAGACATGGATAGAAAATAAAGTTCACGTTTTTATTTACCAGACTGGTAATATGCCCGTGTACGAGCTTGGCAGGATAACACACCGATTCGGAAGGCATGGTTTCAATACCCAGCTCATATATTTTCTTTGAAGAACGAGGAGACAGTTCCACCCTGAATTTCAATTTGTCAAAAAAAGTAAACCAGAAGGGATAATTCTCATACATGTTAAGAACCCGGGGTATACCCACTGTTCCTCTTGTATATTCAATTCCAGCCGCCTGCTTGTAGCCAACTATCCGCTTATACTTATAGTCGTAAAGGTCAGGCACATCCTTGGTTGAGCTTTCAAGCCCCGCTCCCCGCTCACACCTGTTGCCTGATACAAACCTGCTGCCGTCGCTGAATTGATTTATAGTCAGCAGACAATTGTTATTACACAGTTTGCACCTCTGCAACTCTGTATTGAACTCAAACTCACCTATCTTTTCTTTGGACAGGAGTGTGCTCTGAGCACCGTTATAGCGTTCCTTCGCTATCAAAGCCGCACCGAAAGCTCCCATAAGCCCGGCAATGTTCGGCCTTACAGCCTCTCTTTCGGAAATGAGCTCGAAGCTTCTTAAAACTGCATCATTGAGGAAGGTTCCTCCCTGCACTATTATCTTTTCTCCCATTTCCTTGGGATCACGTATTTTAATAACCTTTAACAGGGCATTTTTAATAACGGAGTAGGATAACCCGGCGGAAATATCCCCTACCTGGGCACCCTCCTTCTGTGCCTGCTTAACCCTTGAATTCATAAATACTGTACATCTTGAACCCAGGTCAACCGGCTTTTCAGCCAGCAGTGCCTGGACTGCAAAATCCTCAACTGTAAAGTTCAGCGATTTTGCAAAAGTCTCTATAAAGGAACCGCACCCGGAGGAGCAGGCCTCGTTCAGCATAATGCTGTCAATAATTCCATCCTTGACCTTAAGGCATTTCATATCCTGTCCGCCTATGTCCAGTATGAAGTCAACACCGGGCAGGAAGAAGTCGGCGGCCTTGTAATGGGCTATTGTTTCTATTTCCCCGATATCCACCTTCAGGGCAGCCTTAATCAAGCCTTCACCGTATCCTGTAACAGTTGAA
This sequence comes from Ruminiclostridium hungatei, assembly GCF_002051585.1. Classification (GTDB taxonomy): domain Bacteria; phylum Bacillota; class Clostridia; order Acetivibrionales; family DSM-1351; genus Ruminiclostridium; species Ruminiclostridium hungatei. The sequence continues at coordinate 71,310 of NZ_MZGX01000017.1, forward strand.
TTTACTATTCTGGCTTCGGAAGGTATTTTTTTATATATGTCATTTAAAATTCTTATGGATGAATTTAAGGGACTTCCCTCATTGCTTCCGTAATGTGAGTAAAGAAGCTCTCCGTCAGAATCAATCAAAACCGCCTTAGTAGTTGTGGAGCCTGCATCAATCCCAAGGAAACAATCACCCTTATACTGGGACAGCGGCCGTATAACCGCAGAATGCCGGGCATGTCTTTCCCTGAACTCATCAAGTTCCTGCTGATTGACAAAAAGCGGCTTAAGCCTTTCAACCTCATGAACCACAATTGTATTCAGCTCTGGAAGTTTCTCCCTCAGTTCCTTAAAGGACACCGTTTTACACGAATTTGATGAAAGCGCGGCACCTATTGCCACAAAAAGCTGCGAATTCTCAGGGAAAATTACCTCCTCGGGCTTCAGGTCAAGAGTTATCTCAAATCTCTTTCTCAATTCCGAAAGAAAATACAGTGGACCGCCCAGAAAGGCTATATTACCCTTAATAGGCTTTCCGCAAGCCAGACCGCTGATTGTCTGATTGACCACCGACTGGAATACTGAAGCCGCAATATCCTCCCTTGCAGCCCCCTCATTCAAAAGCGGCTGGATATCGGTTTTGGCAAATACTCCGCATCTGGCGGCTATGGGGTAAATCATCCTGCTGTTTTTTGCATATTCATTCAAGCCCGTTGCATCAGTTTGCAGCAAGGAGGCCATCTGGTCAATAAACGAGCCCGTACCTCCCGCACAGGTTCCGTTCATCCTCTGCTCCAGACCGCCTCTGAAATATGTTATTTTAGCATCTTCTCCGCCAAGTTCGATTGCTACATCAGTATCGGGGATAAGAGTTTGTACAGACTCCGAGCCTGCAATTACTTCCTGAATAAAGTCAAGACCCAGCCACTGAGAGACCAGTAATCCACCCGAACCGGTTATCATTATGGTGCATTCTTCCTGATAAAACTTATCACAGGTTTCATCCATTAATTCAAAGATGGTTTTTCTTATGTCCGAATAATGTCTTTGATATTTTGAAAAAACAAGATTGTTATTATTATCAAGAACAGCCATTTTTACAGTGGTAGATCCAACATCCAATCCCACGCGATAATTTTTTTTCATATATTGACTAATCTCCAAACTTAATTTTATAACTATGTAAAATCTATAGAATACCTTTTTATTCACATAGTTCCTACATTAAAATTTGTCCAACAGTTCCACGATTAAAAGACTGCTACGTCTATTATACCAAAATCGGCAAACTCCGACCAATGGCAATGTTTTCAATGTAATCGACCAGGAAATTGCATCAAAGGCTAGTTACCCTCTATTGACAAAGTATAACACGCCTTACACCGGCTATTTTGCCACTTTTCTTTGTTGTCGTCCTTGCCTTGCATCAGCAAGGCTGCGTCCATCCGCCTCGAAAACTGCCAAAATATCTCGGTGTGAGGTCGGAGATTTTTGAGCGAGAGAATTTGGCTTGCGGCAAGGCGAAGACGCGAAGGAAGGCTTTGTGCCTTACAAACGGCTTCAACGTAGCCGAAGGGTAAATTCGCCGCTCAAAAACGTATTATACATTGTTAATAGAGGGTATTTTCCTTTATAACATCTATATGCAATTCCTCCAGTTGTTTTCCATCAACAATGTCAGGCGCGTTATCCATTGGGCTTGAAGCATTCTGCACTTTGGGAAATGCTATGACATCTCTTATGCTGGAAGTCTTGGCCATCAGCATTATCATCCTGTCCAGTCCAAAGGCCATTCCGCCGTGAGGAGGTGTGCCGTATTTAAACGCATCCAGCAGGAAACCAAACTTTCTGTTGGCGTCTTCCTGGGTAAAGCCCAGCATTTCCAACATCTTTGCCTGTAATTCCTGCATGTGGATTCTTATGCTCCCTCCGCCCAGTTCAACACCGTTCAATACGATGTCGTAGGCCTTTGCACGCACCTTGCCCGGCTCTGTGTCCAAAAGTGCAACATCCTCATCCATGGGGCAGGTAAAGGGATGATGCTTCGCGGCATAACGTCCTTCCTCTTCATCATATTCAAACAGGGGAAATTCTGTAACCCATAAAAAGTTATAGTCCTCCGGATTTAAAATATCCAGTTTTCTTGCAACCTCCAGCCTTAGCTGTCCGAGAGCATCATAAACAACCTCGTTTTTATCGGCTACAAAGCAGATAAGGTCTCCAGGTTCAGCCTGAACCGCCCCGAGCAGGGCTTTCATCTCATCTTCAGTCATAAACTTGGCAAAGGAAGACTTAATTTCGTTATTACCGTCGATTGATATCCAGGCCATGCCTTTTGCCTTGTAAGTCCTGACTACTTCAACCAGAGCATCTATTTCCTTTCTGCTGAATTTAGCGCAGCCCTTTGCATTGATCGCCCTGACACTTCCTCCATTGGCCACAGCATCGGTAAATACCTTGAAGCCGCAGTCAGCAACCAGTTCTGATACATTCACCAGCTCCATTCCAAAACGGATATCCGGCTTGTCTGAACCAAACCTTTCCATAGCTTCAGCATACGGCATCCTGAGAAACGGAGTCTTTAGCTCTATTCCCAGGGCCTCCTTGAATACTCTCTTTACAAAGCCTTCATTTACAGTCAGCACATCATCAACATTAACAAAGGACATCTCAATATCTATCTGTGTAAATTCAGGCTGCCTGTCCGCACGCAGGTCCTCATCCCTGAAGCACTTTGCTATCTGAAAATACCTGTCGAAGCCCGATACCATCAAAAGCTGCTTGTAAAGCTGCGGAGACTGAGGCAGTGCAAAAAACTTGCCGGGATGTACGCGGCTTGGCACAAGATAATCCCTGGCGCCCTCGGGTGTACTTTTGATTAAGATCGGTGTTTCAACTTCCAGGAAGCCGTTATCATCATAATAGTCACGGGCAACCTTTGCAACTCTGTGCCTGAGAATGAGGTTTCTCTGCATATCAGGCCTTCTCAGGTCCAGATACCTGTATTTCAGTCTGGTTATTTCGTTGACCTCGGAATTTTCTTCAATATAAATAGGGGGTGTTTCCGAGCTGCTGAGTATTCTGAGCTCCCTGGCATTTATTTCAATCTCTCCCGTAGCCATCTTTGCATTTACTGCTTCCGGCGCCCTCGCTGCAACAGTTCCAACCACTGCAAGCACATATTCGCTTCTGATGGTTTTTGCCTTATTAAACATTTCACCGTCCTTATCGGTGAACACAAGCTGCAAAATACCTGTTCTGTCTCTCAGGTCTACAAAAACCAGGCTGCCCAGATTTCTCTGTTTTTGAACCCAGCCCATGACAGTAACTGTTTCACCTATATTTGCCGAAGTCAATTCAGCACATTTGTGACTTCTTGTAAGTCCGTATATGGATTCTCCCATATGCTCTCCCGTCCGCATGCATATAATCCCAAGGTGCACGCTATCAAATAGTATTTAGGTATCTGTGCTGCCATAGTGCCGGAAGTCCGGCTATAGCAGGTATTTTTACATCCTCATCTGGCTTTAAGCTCCTGGATTATACGGTCAATATCCAGTTCCTGCTGTTCTCCGGTTGCCATAGCCTTGAGCTTATATTTCCCGGAATTCACTTCATCTTCGCCCACAACAACCGCATACGGAATTCCAAGCTTGTCTGCATACGCAAATTTCTTGCCTATCTTGCCCTCATTGAAATAAATCTCTGCTGCAATTCCGCAAGCCCTTATTTTTGTTGCCAGTTCCAGGGACTGCGCCATAGTTTCCTTCATGGGTATGACAAGAATCTGAGAGGGTGTGGCCTTCTTGCTTTCTCCAAGGACTCCCGCCTCCCTCAACTGGTAGAACAGCCGGGACAGTCCAATGGATATGCCTACTCCAGGCAGTTTCTTGGTGGTGTAATTCTGAGCCAGGTTATCGTACCTTCCCCCTGAGCACACACTTCCGATTGAAGGATACTGGTTCAGTATTGTCTCGTATATGGTGCCGGTATAGTAGTCCAGACCTCTTGCAATCGTCAGGTCCACGGTATAATTGCCGGACGGAACCTTAAAGGCATCAATATAATTAATTACCAGTTCCAACTCATCTATACCCTCTGTAAACATCTCATTATTCACCGAAAGCCCACGCAGCTTTTTAATCACATCGCTGCAGCTCCCCTTAATGCCCACAAAATCCAGAACCCTGCCAGCCGCCCCCTCGGACAGACCCAAGGCTTTCAGTTCATCGGCCACAGCAGCCCTGCCAATCTTTTCGATTTTATCTATTGTCCGCAGAACCTCTGCCTTGTCCGCTACCTCAAGACTTTCAAAAAAACCGTTGAGAATCTTCCTGTTGTTCAGCCTTATGGTAAAATCACTAAAACCCAACGCTTTAAAGGTAGAATATATTACACTCAAAATTTCGGCATCATTTATGACACTGAGGCTTTCAAAGCCGATAATATCTATATCGCACTGATAAAATTCTCTGAATCTGCCCTTTTGAGGTTTCTCTCCCCTGAACACCTTTCCAATATGATACCTTTTAAAGGGAAAGGTCAGTTCGCCAAAATGCTGTGAAACATACCTTGCCAGAGGCACAGTCAGGTCAAATCTCAAAGACAGGTCATTTTCGCCCTTGTTGAACCTGTATACCTGCTTTGCCGTTTCACCGCCGCTTTTGGCCAGAAGAACCTCTGATTTTTCAATCATCGGAGTATCCAGTGGAATAAATCCGTATGTTTCATATGTCTTTTTAATAGTTTCCAACATTTCATTGAATACCATCTGCTCCTGAGGCAATAACTCCAAAAACCCAGGCAAAATCGAAGGTGTTACTACTTGTTGTTTCGCCATTTGTACAACTCCCATCATTAAAAATATATATAATTTCAATTATTTACATGAATATGCAAATTAATAATAATATTATGTAAAGAAAAATCCGGTTACATCAAGAATAAATCCTATACACTAAAAAAGTCCCCTTATCCCAATAAGGGACGAGAGGATACTTCCCGTGATGCCACCCTAATGGTTCCCGCATTAATAAATGCTTAACAAAAGAACCTACTTGAAGTCTTTAACGCAGAAAACGGATGAGCTTTTAACCCATCAGCCCTGGAAACATATCCACATAGGGTGTCTTTCGTCACCTTTTCTATAAGCCGCTCACAGTCGATGCCAAAAAAGTTTTAAGCTTAATTGGCTTTCGGCAGCTTTTCCCTGAATAGAAGCATTGATTACTCTTCCCTTTTAAGGCCTGACAATATTAACAAGTCAACTGCCGCCGGCTGAAAGCCAACCTGAAACCTGACTTGATTTTGGTAACAGTCTACTATATATTTTAAAATTCACTTTTGATATTGTCAACATTTATAACTGGTTGGCAATCAGAAATTTTTTTCTCTCCAGCATTTCGTCAATACGCCCAAGGTATTCTTCGACACTTTTGACATTAAAAGACCTTTCAATCCTGTTTTCAGGAAAAACTATTTTTGTAACCGCACCTGCACCGCAGGCAAATACCGACTGCCTTTCCTCCATAATCTGAATGTTGTACAGGCACTCCTTTCCTTTTTGGCTGTAGCCGACATTTTCAAGATTCCCCAGTATATTTTTCTGCCTGTACAGATAATACGGCCTTAAGCCCAGCTCTGCCGCGTATGCTCCGGCTATCTCCACCATTTCCGCCACCTGGCCGTACTCCTTGCGGAGACTGAAATTGTCGCTTTCCAGGTTGAGTCTGGACGCCCTCTTCACAGCCATTGTATGAACAGTGATGCTCTCCGGCTTCAGCTTTGAAAGCTGTTCCATTGAACGCTTGAACATGGAGGCATCTTCCCCCGGAAGCCCGCATATAACGTCCATGTTTATGTTGTCAAATCCAAGACTCCGGGCGGTATAAAAGGCCTCTTCCACTTGACGGGGAGTGTGCCCTCTGCCTATTCTTTCCAGGGTTGTTGCATTCATACTCTGCGGATTTATACTGATTCTTGTTACTCTGCTGTCCCTTATGACCTTTAATTTGCCGGCATCAATTGTATCAGGCCGTCCTGCCTCCAGTGTGTATTCTCTCATTGTGCTTAAATCCAGCAGACTTTCAATCCCCTTAAGCAGCCTGTCCAGTTGTATGGAATTGACCGAAGTGGGAGTTCCGCCTCCAATATATATACTTTCTATTTTCAGGCCACAGCTCCTTATTATATCCCCGGTATGCCGGATTTCCTTTAAAAGGGCCTCCAGATAAACGTCCACCAGCTTTTTATACTGCCCCAGGGTACTTGAACTGAAGGAACAATACAGGCACCGTGTCGGGCAAAAGGGTATTCCCACATACAAGGCTGCACTTTCAGGTGCTGAATCCTTAAACAGTTCACGCTGGTTCCCGGCAACTTCATATAAAAGCTGGGCTTTGCTCCGTGTCACATAATAGTCTTCTACCAGCTTATTGACAATGTCCTGCTCCTTTTCGCCGGCATCCATAAGCTCATTGACAAGCTTTGCAGGCCTGATGCCTGTCATTATGCCCCATGGAATACTCTTTCCGGTAAAGCTTTCAAGCAGCAGGTACAGCTTTCTTTTGAATACTTTTCTAAAAGGTCTGATATCCGTCTTATGCTCCTTTAAAGCCCCCGGAGCCCCTTTCCTTTCAGCCTGAAAAAGAGCGGCCAATTCCTCCGGAACAGGAATACTTATCTGCTCCTTAAATCCGTCAGCGTTCAAGCTGATACACAAATCCGCCGCTGCTTCCGTTTCAAACCCACAGAATAGAAATGCCCCGGAACCGTAATTCCAAGGGCCATCTGCCTTTTGCAGCTCATCTTTTAAAAAGAACAGCTTTAGAACATCCTCAAATTCATAATCCAAATAATAAAAATCATTTTTGTAATATAGCATGGTAACTCCAAATATCTCTTTTATAAAATGCTGCCGGAGGAAGTGCCTGACTTCTACCATTCCACCGCATGCCTTATGGGATTTGTACGTTTTTCCTGCTCTATGGAAGTTGAACTGCCATGGCCGGGATAAACCGTTGTGTCTTCCGGCAAATTGAAAAGAATGTCCGTTATTGAACGGTATATTTCCTCAAAATCCCCGTTTGGAAGCTCCACAGTTCCATAGCCGTTGCAAAACAACGTATCTCCTGAAAACAGGCTGCTGCCCGCCAGAATACAGATAGAACCTGGACTGTGGCCAGGCGTATGGATGACCTTTAGCTCCAGGCTGCCCACCTTAAGCACACTGCCGTCCCTGAGCAATTCACAGCGGGAGTTTATAGTCTGGTGCGAAAAGGTAAAGGCAGATACGTTTAATTTCGCATCGGTGAGTGCCGGCTCGTCATCCACATGTATATATGCTTTTGCATTGGTTTTTTCAAGTATATGGTCAAGCTCCACTATATGATCAATATGTCCGTGGGTCATAATAATCTTTTCAATGCTTACCTTCATTTCGGCAGCCGCCGCCAGTATTTTTTCACTTTTGACTCCCAGGTCTATCACTGCCGCCTTGTCACCTTCACATATCAGATAGGATATGGAATCAAATATTCCGCCTGTAATTGTCTTTATAATCATAGCATGTCCTTCTTCATATTTAAAATTTACTTATACTTAGTTTACCGTCAGTCAAGACCGGACTAAAACTCCCTTTTACTGTCCAGTAAAAGTGTCACAGGGCCGTCATTGCATATATCCACCAGCATATGAGCCTGAAAAATGCCCGTTTCAACCTTTACTCCACAGCCCCTGCATTTTTCAACGAAGGCCTCGTACAAGGCCTTGGCCTCTTCAGGTCTTGCAGCCTTGTCATACCCGGGTCTTCTGCCCTTCCTGCAATCTCCGTAGAGCGTAAATTGGGATACCACCAGCAGCTCTCCCCCTACATCAATAAGGGATAGGTTCATCTTACCGTTACTGTCTTCAAATATTCTCAGATTGACAATTTTTTCAGCCAGATAATCCACATCGGAGGCCGAGTCCTCCCGGCCAACACCAAGCAGGACCATAAAACCCTTGTTTATCTCCCCTGCCACACTGCCTTCAACAGTCACCTTTGATTTTGTCACCCTTTGGACAACCGCTCTCATTTGAACTCCTGCCTGTTTTGCTTTACTGTTTGTTTCGCTTTAGTGCTTTTTTTGCTTACTGCTCGTTTTGCTTTACTGCTTGTTTCTTGTTACATCAAACACACTGTCAATCTTTTTAAGCTTCTTGATGATTTTTTCCAACTGCTCGGTATTTGTTATCTCAAGAGTAAGATTTATTAATGTTATCTGTTCCCGTGTAGTTCTGGCATTAACTGCTTTTATTGGAATCTTCAGTTCTGCTATGCTGTTGGTAACATCCAGCAGCAAAGATGTCCTGTCATTTGCCATAATGGTTATATCCGCCTTGTAAGCCGCATCATTGGTGGAATACCATTTAACATCTATAAGCCGCCCTTCTTCTTCCAGACCGGCTGAAACATTTATGCAGTCGCTTCTGTGAACCGAAACCCCACGTCCCCGGGTTATATAACCTATAATTTCATCACCGGGCACCGGATTGCAGCAGCGGGACAGTCTCACAAGACAGTTGTCAATTCCCTTAACAACAATACCGCTTTCAGGTATGTTCTTTTTCTTTTTGTCATTTCTGGTCTGGGCAATGGACTCCAGTATCTGTTCTATTTCTTCCGGCTTAAGGGTTTTTTTGAATTCCTCCTTAAGCTTGGTAATAACCTTATTTGTTGTTATGGCTCCATAACCTATACCTGCATATAAATCCTCCAGAGTAGAGAAATTGTACTTTCTTAGCACCAGTTCAATCCACTCTGCCTTGAATAGCTGATTAAAGGCAAACCCCTGTTTTTTGAGCTCCCGCTCGACCATTTCCTTGCCTCTTAATATGTTCTCTTCTCTTTTTTCCTTTTTAAACCATTGATTTATCTTGTTTTTAGCCTGACTGCTTTTAACAATTTTCAGCCAATCCCTGCTTGGACCGTGAATTGTTGAAGAAGTCAGGATGTCTATAATATCACCGTTTTTTAATTTATAGTCTATGGGAACCATTTTTCCATTGGCCTTGGCCCCGATCATTTTATTTCCGATAGCGCTGTGAATGCTGTATGCAAAGTCAACAGGCGTAGATTCAAAGGGCAGGCTTACCACATCTCCCTTTGGAGTGAATATAAACACTTCATCAGTAAACAAATCAACCTTCAGGGTTTCCATGAATTCACTTTCATCACGGGCATCCTTTTGCCACTCCAAAAGCTGTCTGAGCCAGGCGAATTTATTGTCTGATTCCTTTGGATTGCCGCCCCCTTCTTTATACTTCCAGTGGGCCGCTATACCAACCTCTGCAACCCTGTGCATATCCCAGGTTCTGATCTGCACCTCGAAAGGCTGACCTTCCGGCCCGATCAGGGTGGTATGGAGCGACTGGTACATATTTGGCTTGGGTATGGCTATATAGTCTTTAAACCTGCCGGGCATGGGCTTATACAGCTCGTGTACAAGTCCGAGGACGGCATAGCAGTCCTTTACGGAATTTACAATCACTCTGAACGCAAATAAATCATATATCTGGTCCAGTGTTTTGTTCTGCTTTACCATCTTTCTGTATATACTGTAGAAGTGCTTGGGCCTGCCGTCAATCTGAGCATTTTCAATGCCCAAATCATTAGTTTTTTCTCTGAGGGTCTGAAGGATGCCTTCAATATATGCTTCCCTCTGCTTTCTCTTGAAAGCAATTTTTTCAACCAGATCATAGTACCCTTTGGGATCAAGATACCTGAGACATATATCCTCAAGCTCCCATTTTATCTTGGAAATACCCAGCCGATGAGCAAGAGGGGCGTATATCTCAAGGGTTTCCCTGGCCTTCTCTATTTGCTTGCCCTCGTTCATATATTTCAGCGTTCTCATGTTATGAAGCCTGTCGGCCAGTTTTATCATAATGACGCGGATATCCTTTGCCATGGCAACAAACATTTTGCGGAGGTTCTCCATCTGCTGCTCTTCTTTTGAAGTAAACGGCAGCTTGCCCAGCTTTGTCAGTTTTGTAACCCCATCTACAAGGTCTGCAACTTCGGCTCCGAACTGAGCCTTTATTTCGTCATATGTACAGGTGGTGTCTTCAATGGTGTCGTGAAGAAGGGCAGCAACAAGCGCAGTGCAGTCCAGTTCCATTTCTGCAAGTATTACAGCTACTTCTACAGGATGGATAATATAGGGCTCCCCTGAATTCCTCTGCTGGCCCTCATGGGCGGTTTTAGAAACATCATATGCCTTTTCAAGCAGTTCAATGTTACTGTTGGGGTCATATTTTTTTACTTTTTCAACAAGCACTGAAAAGCTATCTATCAAAGCATCCTCCACCAGTCATCTGTGACTTTTGTATATCATGGTATAATACCCTCTATTGACAATGTGTAACACGCCTCACACCGGCTATTTTGCCACTTTTCTTTGTTGTCGTCCTTGCCTTGCATCAGCAAGGCTGCGTCCATCCGCCTCGAAAACTGCCAAAATATTTTGGTGTGAGATCGGAGATTTTTGAGCGAGAGAATCGGGCTTGCGGCAAGGCGAAGACGCGAAGGAAGGCTTTGTGCCTTACAAACGGCTTCAACGTAGCCGAAAGGTAAATTCGCCGCTCAAAAACGTACTATACATTGTTAATAGAGGGTAATATGATTAAAATGTTACAATTGAATTTACTTTATAGCCCTCTAGTTTCTTTCTGCCCTCCAGAAAACCCAGCTCAATAAAATATATTATTCCGGCGACTTCTCCCCCAAGCTGTTCAACCAGCTTTATATTTGCCTCTGTAGTTCCGCCGGTTGCCAGCAGATCATCAACAATGAGTACCCTTTGTCCCGGCTTTACAGCATCTTCGTGCATTTCCAGAACATCTTGACCATATTCCAGGTCATACTCCACTCTAATGGTTTTGTACGGAAGCTTGCCCTTCTTTCTCACAGGAACAAAGCCTTTTCCCATCTGACACGCAAGCGGTGCTCCAAATATAAATCCTCTGGATTCAGACCCCACTATCACATCAAAATCTCCAAGCTGCTCTGCATAATCCTTGAAGGAATCCATACATGCCTTAAAGGCTTCCGCATCCTGGAGAACTGTTGTAATATCGATAAAGTCGATTCCCTCCTTGGGAAAATCCATAACATGCCTGAGCTTTGCTTTTAAGTCCATATCAATATACCTCTCTTCGTGGTACTGAATTTATGTATAGATAATATTATAATTAAATACTTCCGCACTTACAAATACTTTTTTTCAGCGGGAAAACCAAGTCCTGCTCCGGAAGCAGCAAAACCACGGCCAACTACCTGTAATGCTGCATTACAAGCTGCACGCTCCTGTTCCCATTATACTCATTTATATCTATGTTGAATATAATATCCAGCTTTATACCTTCCGCTATTCCCTTGTAAAGTTTTTCTAATTCCACGGCTCCGTATTTTCCGGCTATGTATTCATCAAAATCAGCGGCGCTTCCAAAGTAGATGCAATCAATATGCCTCCCCGGCGCCGCCTCAAGCCTGAGCTTAAGTACATTCCTGCCCGAACCCAGCAAAGCCGCCCTGGAAACGGTTATCTCCTTTTCCGCAAAAAGCGGTTTGGCATTGCCCTTGCCATATGGCTCCAGCAGCGCAAGCTCTTCCGCCAGTTTGATGGTTATGTGAGAAAGCAAAATTCTTGCATCTATGTACACCTTCGGAATAAGGTCCTCCTCTGTCAAAGCCGCTGATTCATTCAGCCTTTTTCTCAGCAGGTCCAGATTTTCACGTTCCAGACTGAGCCCTGCCGCCATGGGGTGTCCTCCGAAGCGGGTAAGCAGCTCCTTGCATTCCAGAAGGCCCTCAAACATGTTATACTCCTCTATGGACCTCCCCGAGCCTTTTACACCGGTTTCGGCATCGGTTATTATAAATGCGGGCACATTATACTTTTCCCTGATTTTACCGGCAATAATTCCCGCTATGCTCTCATGGACGTCAGGCCTGTAAACCACAAGGATTTTGTCCTCTTTGAGGCTGCTGTTTTCAATAGCGGCTACTGTTTCTTCAACTCCTGCCAGAGTCATATTCTTTCTTTCTGTATTAAGCTGGTGAAGCTCAAAAGCCAGCTTTTCAGCCGCCTCAGCCTCCCGGGTCAAAAGCAGCTTCAAACCCTTTTCCGCCCAGTCCAGCCTTCCTGAGGCGTTGATGCACGGGCCGATAATAAACCCCAGGTGGTAGACACCTATTTCCTTTCCCCAAATGCCGGTCTGCTTCATAAGGGCCTTAAGTCCGGCATTTCCGGTGTTCCCTATCATTGAAAGACCCTTTTTCACAAAAATTCTGTTTTCCCCTGTCAGGTCAACCACATCACATACAGTGGCTATTGCAACAAATTCATAGAAATCCTGGTACTCAGCCTCAGGAATATCCAGCTCCTCATACAGCACCTGTATAAACTTGAAGGCAACCCCTGCGCCGCAAAGCAGCTTAAAAGGATAGCTGCAGTCCGGCCTTTTTATATCTATGACCGCATCTGCCTGGGGCAGTATATGTATTCTTTCATGATTTTCATTTTCTATAAAAGGAACCTCGTGGTGATCTGTAACCACCACGGTAATCCCGGCATCCCTGGCATATTTCACCTGATCCCCGGCAGAAATCCCGTTATCGCAGGTTATTATGGTGTCCACCAGGTCTTCCCTGGCTTTATCGATAATTGTGTTATTTATTCCGTAGCCGTCCAATATTCTGTGGGGTATGGCGTAATCCACCTTTGCTCCGCATCGTTCAAGAGCGGTGTAAAGAATAAAGGTGCTGACAACACCATCCACGTCATAGTCGCCGATTATCCTTATTTTCTTGCCCAGCCTTATTTTATCAATAATAATAGCCGCACCTTTTTCCAAATCCCTCATTGACCTTGGATCAAACAAAGCCCCCATATCCGGATTCAAAAAGCTCCTTGCGGAGTCAGGCCCGGTTATACCTCTGTTCACCATTATTCTGCAAAGCAGCGGACTGACGCCCAATTCCCGTGACATTTTTTCAAAGTCATTTTTAGGATTCCTCAAAATCCACTTTTCCAATTTACAACCCCCAAAGTTGAATTTTTAATATCTTCAGATGTTATTTCCGCCCCATTGCTGCTATCAACAGCTCTATGGCAATCCTGTCGGATATTTTACCTGTTTTTATGGACTCGTCAAGCTCCAGGCTGTAATACATGGCATTTTCCAAAAGGCCCACCTCCAGATTCCGGCTGACGCTCACAACCTTTGAAGCTACAAAAGGAGTAAGTCCCAGTTGCTTTGCAGCAGCATCCTCCCTGACTCCCTGCATTTTCAGAAGCTTCAGCCTGTAGACCATTCTTATCTGACGTATGACCATGAACATGACCTTCTGCATGGGTTCTTTCAGAGCTGCCATATCGTTGAGCAGTGAAAGTGCCTTGGAATTGTTTCCCTCGGAAATGGCATCCGTCAAATCAAAAATCCTGCTTTTAATGGTTTTGACACATACTGTCTGCACATCCTTAATATCTATTTCATTTTTTCCGCCTGTATAATTGACCACTTTATCAATCTCGTTCAACAGCTCCGTCATGGCGTATTCACTGTTTTCAACCATATACGACGCCGCCATCTGGTCAATGGCTTTATTGTAACTTTTGAAAACCTTAATAACCCATTTTACCAGGTCAGCCGGCTTCTGATAATCCATTTCCACAAGCAGACCATTTTTTTTAACAGCGTTGACAAGCTTCATCCTCTTGTCAATTTCACTTTCTACGAATATAAGGCAGGTATACTGTGGTATTTCTTCAAGATACTCCGCCAACCTGTCCTTGCCGGTTCCGCCTGCTGCACTTTCCGCACCGGAACCCTTTTTGCCTTTGAAAAGTCCTGTATTCCTGGCTATTACAAGCTTCATGTCACTGAACATGGGCAAGGTTTCACAGTTTGCAATAATTGACTGGGCTTCGGTTTTCCCTTCAAGCCACACATAGTTGAATTCCTTGTTGTCCTCGGAAACTATAAGTTTTGAAATGGCATTTATATAATACTTGATCAAATATTCCTCAGCCCCCGTGAACAAATATATATTCTGAAGTTTTTCTTCCTTAAGCTGTTTTTTTAGAATATCCAGACTCATAGTACATCTCCTTTTATTTTTACTGCAGCTCTTATTTGTCTGAGCGGCCTTATGGAAGCATGGTGCTTATTTTTATATCCACGCCATAGCTTTTTGCTGTTACCGCACCGCATTCATCCGTTCTGTAAAGCTTGATATCCCGTTGTTCAAACCTGTCCAAAACAAATTGGGAGGGATGTCCGAATTTATTGTGCTCCCCCGCGGAAACCACTGCATACCTGGGACTGACCCTGTCTATAAAGGGCTCGCCGCTTGAAGTCACAGAACCATGGTGCCCCACCTTCAGCAAGTCGGCGGCAACCTCCGTTCCGGCATCCAAAAGCCTTTCTTCCACCGGCATTTCACTATCTCCGGTAAAAAGCACCTTTATGTTTTTGTAAATTAATTTTAGCATCAATGAACTATTATTTAAAGACTGCTGTGATAAACTGTCCTCAGAAAAAGCCAGAGGATTCAGCACCTCCATGCGGGTATCCCGGTCAAGTCTTATGCTGTCTCCTTTTTTACAAAGCTCAAACCGTATTCCCTTCCTCAGGCAAATGTCCTTTATGGCTTCAAAACCGTTCCCATCAGTATCCGGCAAAACGACTCTTCCTACCCTGATATTCCTTAATACGGCCTCAAGTCCCTCGGTGTGGTCCAAATGCCCATGGCTTGCAATTACAAGGTCTATACTTCTGGTCCCCTGGTCCAGAATATATGGTACCACAACAGCCTCACCTATATCAAATGCAGATTTTGAGCCGGCATCCCTCCCACCGCCGTCAATCAGTACTGTCGTTCCCCTGGCTGTCCTTATGAAGGCACCGTCACCCTGTCCTACATCCAGAAAGGTTATGGTCAGGGGCTTGGGAAGCACCGTACCGGCCAGCAGCAGCAACAGGGACAGTGCCGCAGAAGCCTTTACCGCCCACCGGAAGGCTTTTTTGCCCTTCAGCTTTTCCCTGCCTTTAAATATATACAATACGGCTGCATAATAAGTAAACAGCAGCCAGCCTGGAGGAGTAGGAAGCATCAGGGAAGCAAAAGGCAGTTTGGCCGAGGTTTCCGCAACAAAAAGTACAAAGGATAAAAAGGTATTGTTTATATTGCCTATGAGGACCGCCAGTTGAATATTTACAAGACCTGCAAAGACCATGACAAAGCCCGTAATGGTTATAATCTGAACCAGGGGGACTACCAGCAGATTTGTTATGATTGAAATTATGGAAAGGCTGTTGAAGTAATATAAGGTAACCGGTACTGTTCCAATTTGTGCCGCAAGGGTGGCAGCAAGGGTGTCCTCCAGGATTCCCGGCATATTTCTCAGTGTGACAGCCTTTTTAATGCCCGGATAGAATAAAACCAGCGCCAGAGTGGCTGAAAATGAAAGCTGAAAGCCTATGTCATAAATTGTATATGGATTTATAAATAAAAGTATCAGTGCTGCTGCCGAAATACTTGTATATATATCGGTTTCCCTCATAAGGATTTTTCCGGCCAGAATAATTATTCCCATTATGACGGCACGGACCACAGAGGCCGAAAATCCTGCTACAAAAACAAAAAGCAGCAGCACGGGAATGACAATCAAGCCCGCTGCCTTATTCCCCAGGTGAATTTTCTTGAACAGGTACATAAGCGGTAAAATTATAAAGGCCACGTTCATACCCGAAGCAACCATAATATGAGTCAGACCCGCCTGCCTGAAAGCTTCTGATGCATTTTCACCCAGTCCGTCCTTATAGCCGATTATCATACCGGCCAGCAAGCCGGCCTGGTTTTCATCCAGACTTTTTTCCACTATTCCCAGGACCTTGTTTTTTATCTTGAAACCAAGCCTGTAAAGCATCCCGCCCGGCTCTGAGCCCATAACCTCCATATCCCTGCCGTTCAGAATATTAATTGTTCCGGACACCCCCACCGTTGCCAGATACCTTTGATAATTAAATCCGCCCGGATTCACAGCTCCCTTTGGCCTGTCAAGCACCGCCCGCAGAGAGAGCCTCGTCCTGTAACTGATTTTTTTATAAACGGCGGAGGCACTCCCCTCCAGGCCGTATATGTTTACTATCAGCTTTGCGTCAATATTTCCGGTTCGTTCAGAGGACAATCCAAAGCGGTCCGCCCTGAAAACAAATCTTAGCCTGTCAGGAAAAGTTTCAACTTCACTGTCAATATAGCCCTCAAGTGAAATTTGTTTACCATAATATTCCTCCAGCTCCAGCAGGTATTTATTCTCTGATTTTATGAGCAGCAGTCCGCCTCCACAGAAAAACAGCAGGCATAAAAACAGTAACCCGGCTTTTTTCCCCAGCTTATTGAACAGGATGACCTGCAGCATGAAGCCTGTTGCCGCCAGAGACAGAAACATCTGAGCCTTGAGTATGTCTGCCAGCAGTATTCCTGCCATAAATAAGCCACAAAACATACAAAGCGGTCTTTTTAAAAGCATATGACCTCCATACCCGGTATTTTGCACAGAAATGCACATAACCGTAATGCCAATGGATATTCCTTGAAAAGAAAAAAGAATGGTTATACTTGCGAATTAAATAAAATGAAATAAGAAGAAATATATTTTCTGTTAATTAAAGAATTGAGAAAGAAAAGTAAAATGATACACAAAAACGTCCTGTCCGGACGTTTTTGTGGGTTTATGATAAAATTTACATTACTCTTTTTGCACCAATATATTTTCCCTGGTATTCTGATAGGTCCTGTATAATAACCTTTTTATTTGAAGTAGAAGCATGAATAAAAAGGCCGCCTCCTATATAAATACCTACATGGTCAATTGCGCCAGATGCCTTCCTAGAAGATGCGTCAAAAAACAATAGATCTCCTGCTTTTAATGCACTCTTAGATACCTTTACACCGTCTGAATACATGCTTGCAGCGGAACTATTAAGCTTAATTCCGAAATTCTTAAAAACGTATCCAACGAAACCTGAGCAATCAAAGCCACTTGGGCTTTTTCCACCATAAACATACCGTACTCCAACAAATTTCTTGGCGTATGCAACTATATCACTTTCCGCAGAGTCGTCGGCTACTCCTGAATCTGCATCTGACAAGGTTGATACTGTTGTAGAACGGGATGACTTCTGTTCGGTACTGGCGGCTGTAACAAATTTGGTCACGATATAACCTGTCTTGCTGCCCACCTTTACCTTGTGCCAATCTGAGAGAGTATCAAGAATTTCTACACTCGTCCCCTTACTTAAGGAATCGATTATCTTGCCGGATGTGCTGGCAGTTTCTCTGAAATTAACGCCTTCAGCATTAATAGTACCTTTGGCAGTCAATACTTTTATGTAGTCACCGCTTACCCAGCCTGTCTTTCCATTAAAGGAAATCTTGTACCAGCCATTGGACTTATCAACAATCGATACCCTTGCATTGGATAACTTTGTGATTACACTTGAAGAAGTATCCGGTGCCGTTCTCACGTTTACCTTGGTCCCCACTATCTGGGCAGGCTGTGAAGCCGCCATAGCCACTGAACAAATCAAAACCAGAGAAAAGGCAAAAATACATCCAACAAGTATCTTGCTGATCTTACCTGACATTGGCTCCTCCTATAGTTCGCTTCCGAAGTTAGCTGTCGGGCTCGGGCAATAGGATCTCCCTACCATTTTCATGGACTCACCCCAATAATTTGGTTCCTCCGTACCCTTTAAGGGATTCAGCTTTATTTACGGTAAATAAATCAAGGTCCACAATTTCTATAATTTAGTCCCACTGCATTTATTTACTCTTTGAACATTATATTCAATTTGTAACAGTTTGTCAAACTTTTTGAAATAAAACAGCAATTTTTTAGTAATATTTCTGTAATATGTATATCATTTATAACAATTTATACATAATCTGAACAGTATCATTATATTTTACCGTCTTCCTTCCCGGAAATTGATTGCAGTCGTCAAATCCACATTTTTTCCAGAACCTCACTCCCACTGTATTGGGTTTGAAAACAGACAGATAAATTCTCCGGGCCATGCTGTCACACCTGAAATAATCCTCCAGAAGCCCAATAACCCTTCGGCCGTATCCCCTGCCCTGATATGGAGTATCTATAACCATGGAATTTATCCAGACTATATTGTCATTTTCTATGACTATTCCCTTCACCAGGCCTATTGTCTCACCCGAATGCAGCCGGACATGAAGAAAAAACACATTTTCCCTCTGTATAAACTGGGATAGGTTATTTGCAAATTGCTCATAACCTATGGGCTGGAAAATACCTGTCGCATATTTAAAGTCATTGGAATTTGTATATATTGAATAGATTTTCTTTATACTTGTCCTGTCTATACTTTTAACGAATAAGCAGTCATCATTAACATGAATATTGAGCATACCGGCCACCTGAAAAATCTTTATCAAATTTTGATTCTTTATAGAATTATATCAGATAATTTCAATCAGATAAATTTCAAATTCATATCCATAGGAAATATTTGACAATTTTTCGTATATTTATTATAGTTATTTTGTCAGAACTTTATAAAAAATTCATAGAGATGGAGAATACATTATGTGTGAAGACATGGAAAATTATGATAAGCAATTGCTGGAATGCTGTATTGCCATGCTTTCAATTCTATTGAAGCAATATAAAAACAAGACCATTGATATAACTGATTTCAAAAGCCATACGGCAAATAAAATCAGATATATCTCTGAAAATATCAATCTGGAAACAAATTTTATAAAGAAAAAAGCAATAAAAAACTTGGTCAATGAATGTAATTCAATTCACGTCAAATATCATTCTGGTTTGTAGAATTTGATTATCAGGTTGTCTAAACGCGTACTTATGCGCAAGATATCATACTGTGCCCAAGGCTCGTTTTCCAGCAGATCATATAATTCTTCCTTCAGACATTCTACTTCCTTATTTAGCAAAAAAGTTTTGTTTTCCATGTTAATCACCATTCTTTTCTTTTGTAAATAATCTGTTCTGCATAATATTACCATCTTTTTTATAAAAAGTAAATATTAAAAACCCATAATGTAATAATTTTGTATAAATTTTCCTATTGCTCTTTTCACTATAAAATTATTTGAAAATTTATAATAAATATGCTTTACAATATTTATAAAAACGTTTATATTTATTATCAAATAGTTTGAATTTCAAAATAAACGAGGTGTTGTCAGAATGAGTTCCGAAAAGGCAAATGAGCTGCTGCTTGTTGACCAGTTATTCAGAAAGCTGTTTGACAAGTATTACAAGCTCGAAAGCAAGAAATACCTGAGCAAGAGCCTTGAAGACCTTACGGTAATCGAGATAAATACAATACTTGTAATAGGCCACGGCTCTGAGAATAAGAAGATGTCAGAAATCGCCAATACTTTGGGAGTTACCTTCGGTACACCCACAGTCACCATTGACAGGCTTATAAAAAAGGGTTATGTCGTCCGGCAGCGTGATGAAGAAGACAGGCGTCAGGTTTTCATATCCCTTTCCGAAACCGGGGTGGATGTTTTTAAATCCATTGTGGAATTAAGGAATAAAATTGCCGAAAAAATTTTTTGCATACTGAATCCCCAGGAAAGGAAAGCATTAATTGATATTCTTTCCAATGTAAACTCCCATTTTGACAAGGTATTTAGCTGATATATTTTTTTGTATAATTACTTTGAATTTCAAATTATTTAATTTTAAAACATTTTTGGAGGTGAAATATTTTTTAAATTTATCATTGACTAAAAGGAGGCAGAATAATGCAAAAGTTAAAAAAATACAAAATCGTAGCTGTAATTCTGGCAGTGATCATAATTCCACTGGTATACAGCTTCTTTTACCTCGATGCTTTCTGGGACCCGTACAGTAAGCTGGAAAACCTTCCGGTGGCTGTTGTGAATCAGGATTCCGGTGCAACTATAAACGGCAGGGATAAAAACATCGGTAAGGAAATAACCGGCAAGCTTGAAAACGATAACACCTTAAAATGGGTTGTAACCGACGACGCAGACGCCAAAGACGGCCTTAATGGAAGAAGATACTACGCTGCTGTTTATATACCGCCTGAATTTTCAAAGAACATCTCTACCGCAGGTGATATTGAAAAAATAAAGGGAACCCTTAATTACAGTGTAAACGAAAAAAGAAATTACCTGGCAAGCCAGGTATTAAGCAGAGTCACGCTTGAGTTCAAAGACAAGATTTCAGAGGAGGTTTCCGAGGAAATTATGGACACCCTTTTTCAGCAGATTAAGGATATCCCCTCAGACTTGAAGGAATTGGACGGAGGGCTGAAAAAGCTGGACGACGGCGCAGATACAATTTATTTGAAGACAGGAGAGCTGATTGCCGGTCAAAAACAATTCAATACAGGCCTATATGACCTGAACAAGGGAATCAAGTCTGCCAGGGCAAGTTCCGGGAAGCTGTCAGACGGCGCACGGAAGCTCCGGGACGGAGCCGGCGTGTTCTATGAAAAGCTCAATGCAGGTGCACAAACCATACCCGGGCTCGTAAAAGGAGTCTCCTCCTTTTCACAGGGATTGACGTCCGTGAATGAAAGCCTTACAAAACTCAGTACGGGCACCGCTCAGCTCGCCTCCTCCTCCTCTGGGCTCAAGAATGGTATGGAATCCTACGGCAAGAACCTGCAGGCCTTTTCTTCCGGTCTTAATAATTATGTGGAATCCGTTAATAAGTCTGCAGATGCACAAGCGGGTATTGCAGCCATGCTCCGGCAATATATGTCTGCACACCCGGAAGCCCTGAATGACCAGAACATGCAGGCAATTGTCAAAGCACTTCAAGCCGGACAGCAGGCTCCGGAACAGATAAAACAGGCAGGAGCGGCGTTGACGCTGTCAGGGGAAAAGCTGTGTGAAGGCGCTTCCGGGTTGACCCAGGGAGCAGACAGTCTGAATGCAGGCCTGGGCAGGCTTTCTGACAGCTTTAGCCAGATTTCGGCAGGAGCGGAAAAGCTTCATGCGTCCTATGGCCGGATTGATTCAGCTATAACTGTTGTTTCGGAGAATGTCAGTTCTGCCGCCGCCAGTTCAAAGGAACTCTATGAAGGAGCCTCCCGTCTTCAGGCCGGAGCCTCTGAGCTTGCTTCAGGGATGGCTGAAGCCGCCGGCGGAAGTGGACACCTGTATTCCGGTGCAGTAAAACTATATGACGGTGAAGAAAAACTTTATGCCGGAATGGGGGAACTCACTTCAGGGATCTCCAAGGCACACCAGGATGTTTCCGGTTCTCTGTCCGGAGCTGACAGTCAGCTTGACGGAATTGACGGACTAAAAGAGTATATTGCAGGACCAATCCTGCTGAAGGAGCAGAAAGTCAATGGAATCCCGGATTACGGAACTGCCTTTACCCCTTACTTTGTGTCGCTTTCACTGTGGGTTGGCGCACTCATGATGTTCTTTGCCATTTATCTGGACCCCGATGTCAGGTTCCGCAGGCTGTCTGAAAATTCAAGGGGCTTTCTCAGGTTCGCAGGTTACAGTCTTATCGGTATGGCACAGGCAGTTGTTCTGGACATTGCCATATTGAACGGGCTGCATCTGCAGGTAAAAAATACCGTGCTTTTTGTACTGGCAAGTATCATAATCTCACTTTCCTTTACTTCAATCATGAGATTTTTGCTGGTACAACTCAGAGATGTGGGAAAATTCACTGCAATACTTCTGCTGATACTCCAGCTTACCTCCTGCGGGGGAACCTTCCCCATGGAGCTGGTCCCCAACTTCTTTAATGCTATAAACCCCTTTATGCCCATGACATATTCTGTTAATGCATTAAAGGAAGTAATCTCCGGCATAGATTACGGTTATCTGGCTCAGAACCTGCTTGTTCTCGGCTGCACCGGCCTGGCTTTCCTTATACTGAATATGATTGTCTCAAAGCTCAGAATGGGAAAGCTTTTGGCAGATTCAAAGGAAGCTGATGAAGTTTCCGGGCCCGACAGGGCTTTACCCAAAGAGTCTTTTTCTGAAATGTAAAGCAGGTAAGGCAGGTAAAAATGCATAATAAAAAAGGCGGACTGGAAAGTCCGCCTTTTTTATTATGCATTTGCATTATTAATTACTCTGTTATTATAAATAACAACCATATTATTGTAGTTCTTTATAAACTTGGCTATTGCAATCAACGGTCCCAGTCCAAAGAGAAATGCTCCAAGGATTATCCACAGCAGATAGGAAGCTCCCGTTTCCTTTACTGCAACTCCCTTTGCCATACCGGAATTGTACAGCTTCTGACCCTGCTGGTAATACCAGATCAGAGGATATATGCCGCACGTAAACATATAAAGTACCAGTGCCAGACCCGGACTTGTTTCGGGAGCCTCATCACCGGTTAAGGTATTAATGTCCTTTGTCATCTTATAGACAAAAACCAAGCCATAAATACCCAAAGTTATTAAAACAAGTCCAAAGTAACCCCAAAAAGAACGCTGCTTTAACATAATCAACCTCCAAGTAAAATATTTTTATAGTTATATTACATATAACTCAATGTAAAAACGCACAAAACTACACAATAATACATATTTATAAAAAACATGTCAGTAATTGTAAAATCATCACCTTGAAATTATAGTTTATATGTGTTGTCTATGTCAATAGGTACATAACACCATACAGTATTGTTTTAGCTTCAACTGCTGTATTTAAGCCTATTGTGGCTTTTAATACCTATCAATCCGGCAAAAAGTCAATTGTATTTTTTTGATGAATTTTAACTCAAAATGTCAAGAAACAATGTTACAGACCACTAGCCGGACAATATGATAATTTATATAAATATTTTTAAAAAAAGGGGGAAAAAATAAAGGAAAAAATAGAATTTCATAGAATGTATAATTTGGCACAATTTTTTTTATTACTCATTCCATTCTTTCCGTTTATTAATTTTTTTAAATAAAAAAATTTTTTGAAAGGGTGTGTATTTAATGTCTGGTTTAAGCAATGCAACACGGTTTGAGACTTTTGGAATCTGGTGCGTACTTATTATCGCCTTTCTGGGCCTGGGTTATGCACTCATACTTCGGCGTCAGGTCATGAAGTATGACAAGGGTACTGAAAAAATGCAGGAGGTATGGAATTCCATCAAGGGCGGGGCGGACGCTTATCTGCGCCGGCAGCTCAAGTCCATCCTCCCTCTTATTGCTGTTCTTACCGTTCTTTTATTCTTTTCTGTTTATATTGTTCCTCCAAGTGAGGAGGCAACAAAAAGGTTTTCAAATTTAAGTGAGGATAATGTTAAAATCATAATCGGCTTTGCAAGGGCTATTGCTTTTGTTATGGGTGCAATCTTCTCCCTGCTGGTTGGACAGTTCGGCATGCGAATGGCTGTAGAAGGCAATGTACGTGTAGCCTCCGCTTCCAGAAGAAGCTTCGGCGAAGCGTTGAAAATCGCCTACAGAACCGGAACAATAACCGGTATGCTTACCGATGGATTGGGGTTGCTGGGCGGAACCCTCATTTTTATTGTTCTTGGAATCGCAGCTCCTGACGCACTTCTTGGTTTCGGCTTCGGCGGAACTCTTCTGGCTTTGTTCATGAGAGTCGGCGGAGGCATTTATACCAAGGCGGCAGATGTGGGAGCAGACCTGGTGGGCAAGGTGGAAGCAGGCATTCCCGAGGACGACCCCAGAAATGCGGCGGTAATAGCCGACCTTGTGGGAGACAATGTTGGTGACTGTGCCGGTATGGCAGCCGATATATTTGAGTCTTATGAAGTAACAATCGTATCAGGTTTGATTTTGGGCTTGTCCCTTTATTCCCTGACAGGGGAACTAAAATGGATAATATTTCCTCTGCTTGTAAGAGGAATAGGAGTTCTGTCTTCCATAGTAGGCACCTATCTGGTCAGAGGGTCAAAAAAAGGTGACGCCCTCAAATCCATAAATAAAGGGTTTTATACTTCCGCAGTTATAAGTCTTGCCGCCTTTGCATTATTGGCAGCCCTCTACATGAATGAATGGAAAGCTTTCCTTTGCGTTGGAGTAGGTATTTTACTTGCCGTAGCTCTGGATGAAGTTACCAAGCATTTTACCGATACCTCCCACAGACCGGTTAAAGATATAGCCGCATCTTCAAAAACAGGCTCTGCAACTCTAATTCTCCGCGGATTGGCGGAGGGCTTTGAAAGTGCAGTATGGCAGACTGTAGTTATTGCAGCGACCATACTCAGTTCAGTCTTGATATTCTGGGGACAGGATGTGCATTATGTCCTTTATGGAGTGGCCATGACAGGTATAGGAATGCTTACACTTACCGGTAACAATGTGGCAATGGACTCCTTCGGGCCTATTGCCGACAATGCAAACGGAATAGGTGAACTTGCCGGTCTGGACAAGGATGCCAGAAAAGTTATGGACAGCCTTGACGCTACAGGCAATACTACAAAGGCTATTACAAAGGGTGTTGCCATAGGTTCTGCCGTTATAGCCGCAGTATCCCTGTTCGGCTCCTTCCTTACAGATGTGTCCAAGATTCAAATCGGTATGGGTGCCAAGGAAACTATTTTTGATACCGGCATACGTGTGTCAAGTCCTGTGGTGTTTATAGGAATGCTCATTGGAGCATGTATTCCCTGGCTTTTCTCGTCACTTATCATAAATTCTGTTACAAGAGCCGCCTCTCTCATAGTCAATGAAGTAAGACGGCAGTTTAAGATTCCCGGCCTCCTTCAGGGCAAGGTCAGACCGGACTATCAGAGAGCCGTGGATATCTGTACTGTGGCTGCTCAAAGAGAACTTCTGGGACTTGCAATTATTGCGGTGGTCTCACCACTGATAGTTGGTATTCTTCTCGGAGTTGAAGCCCTGGGCGGTTTTCTGGCAGGCGTAATCATTTCGGGACAGTTGCTGGCAGTATTCATGGCCAATTCCGGCGGCGCCTGGGATAATGCAAAGAAAACCATCGAGGACGGTGCTCACGGCGGAAAAGGCTCTGAGAGCCATAAGGCTGCGGTTGTGGGAGATACGGTAGGTGATCCGCTGAAGGATACGGCTGGCCCTGCCCTTAATCCAATGATTAAGGTTATAAACCTTGTATCTCTTTTGGCAGCCCCCATCCTTATACAGTATAAGAGTACCGACGCAGGAATGCTGGTGGCACTTGGCATTTGTGCGGTATTGATTATTGGAGCCATCGTCTATTCCAAAAAGGGCGGTTTCAGAAAATCAAATGCTCAGGACAGTGAAGATATTGCAGCCTAGCCCAATCAAGCAGTCTGCTCTGTCATTAACAGCAATATTGTGAATTGCAAAATATAAATATATACAGCTATCAAAGTCAATTACTACCGGCTTTAATAGCCGGCTTGAAAGCATAATTCAGAGCCAGCTTGTTGGCTTTTGGAAGGCGAAGGCTTTGAACCGTAATTGACTTTGGTAAAACAGACAAATCCCAACCGGATTTGTCTGTTTTACTTTTTACAGAAACATTTATGAATTAAATAACCTTCTTTATCCCAGAATAATATAAAAGAAGCAGTTTAAAAAGCCGTAAGGCAGGAAAGGACTTTTGGTATTCCCATGAGAAATAAAAGAAGAAATGACAGCTACGTATCCCAAAGAATAGACACTATTATAGACAGCATACACAATAACCCCTTTATGGGCTTCAGCAGTTTGGTCAGACCCTTTGAACAAAATCCCGGTCCCCGGGAGGATGAGGCAGATACAGCCGGTGAGCCCCGCCAGCCTTCGCACCAATAGTCTGACAATAATTTCAGCGGATTGTTTATAGCCAGCCAGTACAACATTCGGTAAATCCTGGCACATAATTTGGGTATATTTTTTTGAACTACATCGTTGTCGTCAATTGAAATAAAGCAATTATTCCACACTCCTCCGCCTTGTATTTCTAAAAAATCTTCTCCAAATTTATACACCCTATTTACCGAATGTTGTACCAGTGGTCTGTAACATCTGAAACGTATATTGCGGGGTGGAAAATTTTTGCAGGATAAGGCAGAGGACGAAGGCAATACTGTATGTATTGGAAAGAACGACAACGAAATTCTGCGCAGAATTTAACCGTCGGCAATATGGGACTTTTAGGTGTCACATACCACTGGTTCATAAGTTTATTTCTATAAACAGCTCTACTTGCTTTCAATCTATTGTTAAAATCCCTGATGTATTATAAAATATAAGCTAATGTTAAATTCTAGAACTTTTGATACTTGCGAGGAGTGATTTTTCAAATGTCATGGAAAATGGAAACAAAATGCCTTCAGGAAGGCTATAAGCCTGAAAACGGCGCGCCCAGAGTTTTGCCAATATATCAGAGTACTACATATAAATACGATTCCACAGAGCATGTTGCCAAGCTGTTTGACCTGTCAGTACCGGGGCATATGTATTCCAGAATAAGCAATCCTACAGTAGAATGTGTCGAAAACAAGATTGCTGCCCTGGAAGGCGGTATTGGAGCTATTTGCACCTCTTCGGGACAGGCTGCTTCCCTGCTGTCCATATTGAATATCTGCAAGTCCGGCGACCATTTCGTATGCTCCAGCACCATATACGGCGGAACCTTTAACCTGTTCCACAAGCGGCTGAACGAAATGGGCATCGGTATTACCTTCGTTGACCAGGACAGTTCGGAGGAAGAAATACAAAAGGCCTTCCAGCCAAACACAAAGGTCCTATTCGGCGAGTCAATAGCAAATCCCAAAATCAGTATTCTGGATATGGAAAAATTTGCGGCCATTGCTCACAGAAATAAGGTGCCGTTGATTATTGACAATACCTTTGCCACTCCAATGCTTTTAAGACCTATAGAATATGGTGCTGATATCGTAATCCATTCCACTACCAAATACATGGACGGCCATGCTGTATGCGTGGGGGGAGTTATTGTAGATTCAGGAAATTTCAACTGGGAGAACGGAAAGTTTCCCGGCCTGACAGAGCCCGATGAATCCTATCACGGCATGATTTATACCAGGGACTGCGGAAGGGCCGCCTACATAACAAAAGCCAGGGTTCAGCTTATAAGAGATTTCGGCTGCTATATGTCGGCAAATAATGCCTTCCTTTTAAATCTGGGCCTGGAAACCCTGCATTTGAGAATTGAGCGCCATTGCAGGAATGCTGAAAGTGTTGCCGGATTTCTTGCGTCAAGTGACAAAATCCTGTCTGTAAGCTACCCTTATCTTAAGAACGACCCCTACCATGCTTTGGCGGACAAATACCTGCCAAAAGGCTGCAGCGGCGTTGTATCCTTCAGAATCAAAGGCGGAAGAGAAGGTGCGGTCAGGTTCATGGACAAGCTCAAGCTGGCTGCAATAGTCGTTCACGTTGCGGATTGCAGAACGGCGGTGCTCCATCCGGCCAGCTCCACTCACAGACAGTTATCCGATGAACAATTGGTTCAGGCGGGAATCGATCCCGGCCTAATACGTTTTTCAGTGGGAATTGAAAACGTGGAGGACATTATAGAGGATATCCGTCAGGCCCTTGAGGATTGAAAATCCATACCTCAGCTTGTTTAACGGATTAAAATATAACATATATCAATAATATACCGCATTAAGTTTTTTAACGGGAGTCTATACTAAAATGCCATTTGACGGAATAGTGACAAAATGTATTGTAAATGAATTAAATAGCCTGCTTGCAGGCGGAAGGGTGGACAAGGTCTTTCAGCCCGAAGCAGATGAAATAGTGCTGCTGATCCGTTCCAAAAGCCGGAACTACAGGCTTGTGGCCAGTGCCAATGCCAATTATCCACGCCTCCACATCACCGCGGCTCAAAAGGAAAACCCACAGGCACCTCCTGTTTTCTGCATGCTTATGCGAAAGCACCTTTCAGGGGGTAAGCTGCTTGACATAAGCTTTCACGACTATGAAAGAGTTATCTCGCTCAATATAGAATCAGTTAATGAGCTGGGGGATTTATCCGTTAAAAGGGTCGTGATTGAAATAATGGGAAAGCACAGCAATATTATCCTGCTGAACAGCCAGGACAAAATCATTGATTCCATAAAGCACGTAGACAGTGATATCAGCAGTGTCAGGGAGGTTATGCCTGCAAGGCCCTATTCCCTCCCGCCTGCTCAAGACAAGGAACTGCCTGAAAGTGTTGAAGCAGACCATATCTTCCGGCATAGAACTGCCGGTGAGGCCAAACACCTTGAAGGGCTGCTGCTGAATATCATAAAGGGTTTCAGCCCGTATACCTGCCGCGAAATTTGTGCAGCAGCGGGTGTTGCACCCAAAACACCGGTTGCGGACCTGGACGGTTCCCAAAGGGAAAAAGTCATATCTGCCCTGAAGGATTACCTGGACCGGATAAAAAACAACGCTTTTCAGCCCTGCATTGTCTACCAGGATAAAAACCTGCTCAGGCCGCTGGACTTTTATTGCCTTGCTCCCAGCCAACCGGTTATTTTTAAAAACTATGAGCTTTTATCTGTTGCTCTGGATGATTTCTATGCTCTCAGGGATACAAATGAACGTCTGTCACAAAAAATGGGCGATGTGGTAAAGGTAATTAAGAACAGCATAGACCGCTGTGAAAAGAAAATTTCCATTTTTCATGACAAGCTCCGGGAGGTATCCGACAGGAATAAGCTTCAGCTATATGGAGAGCTGGTCACTGCCAACATTTACTGCATTCCCCCGGGCAGTAAAGCTGCAAGGGTTTTGAATTATTACAGCGAAAACCAGGAGTATATCAATATTCCTTTAAACGAACATAAATCTGTTCAGGAAAATGCACAGAAATACTACAAGCAGTTCTCAAAGGCCAAGAGCACTCATTTAAACGTGACACAGCAGTTAAAAGAGACCTTGTCCGAGCTGGAATACCTGCAGAGTGTACAGGCAATGCTGGAAAACTGCAGTAACAGGCTGGAAATTGAAGAGGTCAGGCAGGAGTTAACGGACCAGGGCTATATCAGAGCCTCTGCCAGAAATCAAAAAAAGAAGCAGGACAAACCCTCTGCCCCCTTGGAATTCACTTCAAGTGACGGCTTTGTTATTCTTGTGGGAAAAAATAACAAGCAAAATGATCTGCTGACCTTGAAGCTTGCTTCAGCCGGCGACATCTGGCTGCATACCAGAAACATTCCGGGTTCGCACGTTGTAATAAGGACGGAACGCCGTGAGGTTCCAAACTCTACGCTGGAGGAAGCTGCAGCCCTTGCCGCCCATCACAGCAGTGCCAGAATGTCACATAACGTCCCAGTGGACTACACCCTTGTAAAAAACGTCAAGAAACCCGGTGGCGCCAAGCCCGGCATGGTCATATATGATAACTTTAAGACAATCAATATATCGCCTGAGGAAGAAAAAATAATAAAAATAACCCGGGTCAGGTGATTTGGTTCACCGGCTTGGAATACCTTACCCGTTTGTTGTTCAGATTTATTAAAATATAAAAAAATTCTGTGAGGAGGAATTAAGATGATATCGGATAAAATTAAAGACAGGCTTGCAAATTCATCAATGATACGAGCTATGTTTGAAGAAGGTGCAAGACTCAAAAAACTGTATGGAGCAGATAAGGTCTATGACTTTTCTCTTGGAAATCCCGACCCAGAGCCTCCTGCAGAAGTCAAGGCTGCCTTGCGGGAGCTGGCCGGTTCAAACGAGCCAGGTATGCATCTATATATGAATAATGCAGGTTACACTGAGGTGAGGGAAACCATAGCAGGCAAAATCAACCGGGAAACCGGGCTTCAGCTCACCTTCAACAACATAGTCATGACGGTTGGCGCTGGGGGAGCTTTGAATGTTGTCTTGAAAACCCTTTTGAACCCAGGTGAGGAAGTGATTATTTTTGCGCCTTACTTTGTTGAATATACCTCGTATATTGACAATCACGGCGGCAAGACGGTAATGGTAAATACTGATTCAAAGACCTTCCTGCCCGACCCGGAGCTGCTAAGGTCCAAAATAACTGCCAATACCAAGGCGGTACTTATCAATACTCCAAACAATCCTACAGGAGTAGTTTATGGTGAGGACGTTTTAAAGGCTATTGCCAAAGTGCTTGAGCAGAAAGGAAAGGAATACGGACATACAATCTATATTATTTCCGACGAGCCATACAGGAAGCTGGCTTATGATGTGGAAATACCCAACATTCTGACAATATGCCCAAATGCAATAATGATTGACTGTTTCAGCAAGTCCCTCTCTCTTCCCGGAGAGCGCATGGGTTATATAGCTACAAATCCAGAGGCTGAGGATATTGATACCTTAATGGGCGGCTTGATTTACTGCAACAGGGTTCTGGGCTTTGTCAACGCTCCCGCCCTGTTCCAGAAGGTTATAGCCAAGGCTATTGATTCCTCGGTGGATATAAATATTTATAAGGAAAGAAGGGATTTGCTGTACAACAGCCTGACTCAAATGGGTTATGAGTGTGTGAAGCCTGACGGAGCCTTCTACCTCTTTCCCAAATCCCTGATTGCAGATGATGTGGAGTTCAAAAACAGAGCCGTAAAATACAATCTGCTCATAGTTCCAGGTTCGGGCTTCGGAGGTCCGGGCCATTTCAGGCTGGCCTATTGTGTGAGCCTTGAAACAATAAAGAATTCTCTGCCCGCCTTTGAGGCATTGGCCAGGGAGTTCAGATAAATGTCCGGATTTACTTACACAAAAGGCCATGCCCCGGGGTCCAGGAAGTTTCAGTGACCTTCGCCCATGGACTTTCGGTGCTGAGCGCACACAGCAAAGGCCGGCAGGTACTCTCATGTACAAGCCGGCCTTTTATGTTCTTTTGAAGAGCAAGACCTCATATTATTTGTATTCCCTTTCAACTGCAGGTTTATTTCTTATCCACAGCCAGGCCGTCACCATATGCCGCACGGCTGAATATGTTTTCAGCCTCCACCAGGGGGATTCCAACAATATTTATTTTATCTATAACGCTTTGCCCTATTTTGTTGTTGCCGCATTCGAACAAATACCTGACAGCCTGGGGCTTAAAGCCCAAAAGCCTTGCAGCAACCGTATCGGCAGCAACAGGATCGCAGCCGGCCACAACCAGGCCAGTATGCCGGGAGATTCCTTTTGAAGGACCTGTGCCTATCATAGCCGGGCTGGCACTGACAATGGACAAGTCAATGGGCACTTTTTGGGCCATGGCATATATGAAGCCATGCAGGTCGGTATGGATTCCCAGGTTCTTTTTTGGATGCCCGTGTTCTTCCGCAGAAGGCCACCCCAACGCAATATTTTTTATTGCTGCGGACATTGTGGCCTCCTCATGCTGCTTCAGTTGGGTGAAGGAAACCAAAACAGTAACCTCTTCATAAAGCCTGTTCAGGTTGGTAGCCTTGACTATGGGGTGCTCCAAATCAATTCTTACAAAAGGCCCGTGGTTCAGGTCTATAAACTCCACACCCTCCTCGGCAATCACCTTTCCGAAGCCAACCGAGTCCATGACCTCCTTTGTCTCACCGTCGGCAGTGCCTGTTGCAACCACTATCCTTTTTGGCGTTTTAGCCTTGAATATCCTTATTATCTGTCTGAGGCTTTCCGGCCCGACCACCACGGCAGAATCGGGCTGCTTATTGTTCACCCAGTTGGGTGTAATCACAATCACATCCTCATTTCCAATTGCAGAGGTTATCTGCAGCAGCTCCAGAGCTTGTTTTATGGCTGCCGCTTCATCTCTGTTATGAGTAATAGCTACTTTGGGAGTATTCCATCTTCTCAGCCTCATACTATTTCCTTTCATGAGTCATATCGGCTTTCAAAGTCAGCTTAAAAGCATAATTCAGAGCCAACTTGTTGGCTTTTGGAAGCCGATGGCTTTGAACCGTAATTGACTTTGATAACCTTCAGGCTTATTATTCCCAAAACTATCATATTAACTCAAAATTTTGAAAATTCAAAATCACAGCCTTCCACTCCACTCCTTTTCATTAAAGCCTGTCAATATTGTTTCTCCGTCCACCAGCAGAGGTCTTTTTACAAGCATTCCATCGGTACTCAGCAGCTTAAGCTGCTCCTCTTCGCTCATGGACTCCAGTTTGTTCTTAAGGTCCATGGATTTATATAATACTCCGCTGGTATTGAAGAACTTCCGTACAGGAAGCCCGCCTTTCTCCACCCACCTTTTCAGTTCCTCATAGGTGGGGTTGTACTGCCTGATATCTCTGAAAGTGTAGGCGCACCCTTTCTCGTCCAGCCATTTTTGTGCCTTTCGGCAGGTGGTACATTTAGGATAACATATAAACAGCATACCGTTTCACCTCTTTTAACAATATTGCGTATTCGCATTTTATATCCGTAAAAACCGCCTTCCAACGCTGTTCCTGGATTTCATCCCCGAAAGCATTTCATGGCAGCCGGATATTTTATTCCAAGATATAACACCGCCTTCAGTATGTCAAGCCTAATTCATCAGAATGCCCGAACAAGCTGCTTTATTTTTACAGGCCGAAAGGATATACTATAGTTGTGAGAACGCCTTTATTTATTTCCGCTCATATAAGCTTTCATAAATAAAGGCACTTAATTTTATAAACCCGGAGGATTATTTTGGAAAAGCTTACATTTACAATGGAGAACTACCTGGAAGCCATATATGAGCTTTCAGCCCAGGGTGCAGGTGCCAGGGTTTCAGATATAGCCCTCCGTCTTGGCGTCACCAAAGCAAGCACCAACAGTGCCATGTCCACCCTTTCTGAAAAGGGGCTCATTGTCAGTGAAAAGTACAAGGAGATTTTCCTCACACCGGAGGGCCTGAAGCTGGCTGAACTGACTTCAAAAAAACATCACGTCATCAGGCAATTTCTGACTGAGGTTTTAAAGGTAGAGCTATCGGTGGCTGAAGCCGATGCCTGCGCCATAGAACATGTTATAAGTTCTGACTCCATAGCTGCCATGCAAGTATTCATGCAGTCGGACAGGGAATGATTATACACTCCAGCCCAGGCTATCCTGCTGTATGGTATAAAGCCTCTCATACAAGCCTTTTTTGCGCATAAGCTCCTCATGGGTGCCCTCTTCCACTGCCCTGCCCTTATCCATGACGATTATCTTTCCAGCACCTGCAATGGTTCTTAGCCTGTGGGCGATTACAATAACTGTTTTACCTTCTATCAGTCTGGAAATCGCCTGCTGGATCAGCACTTCGTTTTCAGGGTCCAGAGAGGCCGTCGCTTCATCCAGCAGAACAATGGGCGCATTTTTCAGCAGAGCCCGGGCAATGGAAATTCTTTGCCTTTCGCCTCCCGAAAGGGTACTGCCGTTTTCCCCCAGCAAGGTTTCATAGCCCTCCGGCATGCTCAGGGCAAATTCATCACAGCAGGCCGCCCTGGCTGCTGCCAGCACCTGTTCCCGTGTGGCGTCCATGTTCCCGATTCTTATATTGTTGTAAACGGTATCATTAAACAGCACCACATCCTGAAATACAAAGGATATATAGCTCATCAGATGCTCGGGCTCCAATGTCTTGACATCAATACCGCCGATTTTAACAGTTCCCTTGTTTACATCCCAGAATCTTGCAATCAGCTTTGACAAGGTGCTCTTCCCGCTTCCCGAGGGTCCTACCAGGGCAGTAATGGAGTTTGGGGGTATTGACAGGTTCAAATCCCTGATAACGGTTTCCTCCTTGGAAAGCTTCCCGGTATAGCTGAAGGAGACATTTTGAAGGGTTATATTGAAATCACGTATTTTCCTTTCACTGTTCCCTTCCATTACAGGAGTTGAAACAAGCGTTCTCATGCGTGCGGTGGCAACCTGCATATATAGAAGCTCGGGCAGCAGCGTCAGTTCCGTAAGTACAGGCCCGTAAATCCTCACCACTATGAGAAAAAACATCAGCAGCGGTATAAGTCGGATTTCCCCTGCCGTCAGCAGGTAGGTTCCCACGAAGACAGTAAGCCCTATGCCGGACTGTACAACTATTTGAGCCCCGGTTACCAGTACTCCTCCCACGAACTCCAGCTTCATGGACATATTCTTCATATGCTTTATGGCATTGTCCAGGGTAGAAAATTTTGCTCCCGCAAGTCCGCAGGACTTGATAACCTTGATTCCCTCCAGATATTCCTGCACCTGGTCGGAAGCCTCGAGCTTGGAGTCCACATGCTTTTCACTGAGGCGGTCTGTTATTTTTCTGCTTATGACAATTATGAGAAAGGCCAGAGGCACAGTACAAAACACAGTCAGTGCCAATCTCCAATCAAAAATAGCCAGGGCCAGGCATATGACCGCTATGGAGATACCGTTGGCCAGAAGCTGGGGAATTATATGGCTCAGCACATGCTCTTCTGTTGCACAGTCTCCCATGATATTCGTGGTCAGCTCCGAAAGGTTTCTGGAATTGAAAAAGCTCATGGGCAGCTTCCTTATATGCTCTGCCACACGTATCCGGTTTGCCTCCGATTCCATATAGGAGGCTACATAGGTTTTTTTGTAATCATTCTTGTTAGCCAGAAATACCAGAAGCGCGGCTACAAGCCCCAATCCGAAATATATCCACATTCTGGCCCAGGAGAGTTCCTCTCCCATCAGGGGCTTCAGCAATTCTGCAAAAATTTGTATGGTTATGCCAAAAGGAAGCATCAAGGATAGATTTGTAATTGTGCATGCAGCAATGGCCTTTTTCAAATCTGAATACCCCTTATCCGATAACAGCAGCTTTTCCTTCAATTTGAACATTTGCACCCAGCTCCTTTCCACTTTGGATTTTCCATTCTACTGCTTTTGTGTACATATCCCACATGACCTTGTATTTTCCATTTCCCTGGATAAGTTCTTCATGGGTTCCCTGCTCCACCATCCGGCCCTTATCCATAACAATGATTTTGTTGGCACTCCTGATGGTGGACAGCCGGTGGGCAATAATAATTACTGTTTTATTCCGCATCAGTTTTTCGAAGGCCTTCTGTATCAGATATTCGTTCTCCGGGTCAGCAAAGGCCGTCGCCTCATCCAGCACTATGACAGGAGAGTCTTTTACAATGGCTCTGGCTATTGCAAGCCGCTGCCGTTCACCTCCCGAGAGATGCACTCCCCTTGTTCCGATTACCGTGTCATAGCCTTTGGACAGCTTCTCCACAAACTCATGGCACTGCGCGGCTTTGGCCGCCTCAATCACCTGTTCGTCAGAGGCCGTTTGATTTCCAATCCTGATATTGTCCATAATGCTCTGCTTGAATAGAAATACATCCTGAAATACAAAGCTGACCTTTTCCATGAGATTATCCAGCTTCATATCCCTGATATCCACTCCGCCTATTTGAATACTGCCCTCCGCCACATCAAAGAATCTGGGGATCAAATGGGCAATGGTACTTTTTCCGCTTCCCGAAGGCCCCACAATGGCAGTGACCTCTCCCTGCCCCGCCAGGAAGGATACATCTGTGAGAGCCGCATTTTCCTTTGCTTCAGCATAGGTGAAGGACACTCCCTTGAACTCTACGGTACAGCCGTCCGGCATTCTGGGATCCGCTGTTTCGGCAAGGGCTTTCCTTTGAAGCACCTGATCCATACGTTCCACACCCCCGGTAATCTGCATGCCGTTACTGGTAACATACATGATTTTCAGCATAACTGAGGAAATAGAGGGCACAAACAGAAGATAGAAGATGAAGGTCATGGCATAGGCGGCATAATCGGTTGTGTTCATTCCTATCAGTATGCCTACCGGCAGCAGGAACAGGTATATATTGTTGATGACTGTTGAGAAACCCGACATGTGGTTTTCCCAGCTCAGGGTATATGGAATGACAAATCCGGTATACGCCTTGATTGTATCATGGAGCCTGCGGAAGGAATATACCGTCTGTTTGAAGGCCTTAACCACGGAAATACCCCTTATATACTCTACGGAGGCGTTGTTCATATCCTCAAGTGCTGATTGGTATTTATTCACCATTGCCTTTGAGCCTTCATTTCCATAGGCTGAAAATTGCAGAACAAAGGCTATAACTACTCCGGCCAGCGCGGCCAATCCAAACCTCCAGTCATAAGCCAGCAAAATTCCAAGCATAACCAGCGGTGCCACAAGGGACGCCACAATGTCAGGAAGCTGGTGAGCTATAAAGCCCTCAATCTTTTCAATATTTTCATCCATAACCTTACGCAGCTTTCCGCTCCCGAAGTTTAAATGAAAGCCCAGGGGAAGCCCCGCTATATGAGAAGCAAAATCCACCTTCAGGCGGTAAAGAGTTCCGAATGCCGCCAGATGCGAGCACATCAAAGCTGCAAAATATAGCAGTACATTTCCCAAAACACCTCCAAAGGCAATCCACCCGAAGGTTATGGTCTTCTGTACATTGAGACTTGTGAAATCCGGATATCCATTCATTATCTCGCCAATGATATAATAAATGGATATAAAGGGAACAAAGGAAGCAACCGCTGCCATTGCAGACAGAACAGCCGAGCAAATAACAAGGGGCTTCTTTGTTGCTGCCAGCTCCATAAGCCTTGCCATCCCATTTTTGGGCTTATGGGCTTTAGATTTTTCTTTTTTCATCCTTATATTACCTCTTTTCTTTATATATTTTTATATACCTGAAAATATTGACATTCACGCAAACTGTTAGAATAACCTAACTTTCAAGTAAAAAAATTTGCCTTCCTGCCAGGTACCTTTATATATGCTGCCAGTGCTATATTATACCAGTTATGGACTGCTCCTTCCGCTCCATTCAGCCGTCCTCTGCTCCATTCGGACATTTTTTTAAGCTTAAAAGGCTCTTTACTTTTCTTCTGAAAAAACATATTATATTAATAAGTTAGGATATTCTAACTTATGTGAGAATATATTTTACCAAGGCCATTTACGGTTCAAAGCCAAACGCAGTTTGGGTTTGAATCAGCTTTGAATTCAGGAGGCTTTCAGCTCATAGTAATTGACTTTGTAATACCGGAGGGGAAAAATAATGCAAGCATCGGAATATGAGAGAAACTTATACGGTCAGGATATTGCTGTTATACAGCGCACCAATGACTGTACGGTTTACAGAGCGGAAACCGCCAATGGCCGGGGAGTCATGACCAGCTACCGGGTATTTCCCGGAGTTGATTTGATATACAATGATTTTCACACCTTTAGCTACCATCAGGACATTCATATTCAAGAGGAAATTATGGAAATAAACCATTGCAGGGAAGGCAGGTTTGAATGTGAATTTGAGCGAGGTACATACGGCTATTTGGAAGAAGGCGACCTTGCGGTGAATATGTGCCATAACAGGATAACTGCTTCAAGCTTCCCCCTGGAGCATTATCATGGGGTGGCAGTAATTATCAGCCTTGACAAGGCTTCAACCTTTTTATCCTCTGTTTTCGAGGACATCTCAATCGACCTCTATTCCCTGCGTGACAGGCTTTGCCCCAATAACCGCTGTTTTATCATGAGGGCGAAAGCAGAAATCCGGCACATTTTTTCCGAGCTCTACACCATTCCCCAGGAGGTACAAAAAGGATATTTCAAGCTTAAGGTGCTGGAACTGCTTTTATTCCTGAGTATTACGGAATTGTCCGAGCAAAAGGAGCCCAGACAATACTTTCCAAAAAAGCAGGTGGAGATTGTCAAACAAATCAAAAAACATATGACCGACAATCTGGAAAAGCGGTTTTCACTTGAGGAATTGTCTGAGAATTTCCACATTGGCCTTACCTCCATGAAGCTTTGTTTTAAGGGAGTGTACGGAATGCCTATTTTCACCTGCATAAAATCCCACCGCATCCAGGCGGCAGCCTATATGCTGCGCCATAGCAGCGACAGCATTGCCACCATTGCCGGAAAGGTGGGCTATGA
Source organism: Ruminiclostridium hungatei (assembly GCF_002051585.1). Lineage (GTDB taxonomy): Bacteria > Bacillota > Clostridia > Acetivibrionales > DSM-1351 > Ruminiclostridium > Ruminiclostridium hungatei. The sequence goes on from NZ_MZGX01000017.1 coordinate 109,152, forward strand.
AAATGCCAGCAAATTTGCCGCTGCCTTTAAAGACATACTGGGGGTTTCGCCCATAGAATACCGCAAAAATACAGCCCCCGAATATCACGGGCAAAATCGTGCATAAGCTGCCAAAAGGAATTCCCCTTTAGATACCCTGATGCTTGACCCGCTTTATGAAATGTGTTAAATTATATCCAATTGAATATTTATTTCTGGCGAAACGACACATGTGGTGCTTTGCACGTAAATCTGATTACGGTACAAGGTGCATGCTGTGTCTTTTTTTGTTGTCTGGAAAAGAATAGCAATATTAAAAAGAAAGGATGGGAATGTTAATGCCCACAACAAATTTTCAAAAGTTGGTTTATACTTTAATGACCGTAACTATTACGGTGCATCTGTTTGTGTTTTACAATCTTGCAATTGAAATGGGGGGAATGTCAAACCTGGTCTTTGCAGCTTCCCGAAAGGTAATTGCAATTGAGTTTGTATTCGCCTTTTTGCTGCAATTTTTCATTGCCGGTCCCCTGTCTTTGAAAATTGCCTTCAGCATTGTAAATCCCAGGGAGGATAAGCCTTATGTGGTTACAACCGCCAGCATATGCTCTACAGTCATTCTTATGTGTCCCATGATGAGCTTTGTGGCTACAATTTTATACAACGGGATTACCTGGGAGTTTTTGGCACAGTGGATGCAGAAGATGGTTTTTAATTTTCCGTTTGCATTTTTTTCTCAGTTGTTTTTCATACAGCCCTTTGTGAGATACGCATTTGGTGCAATTTTTAAAAAACAGCTTCAAAAATCAACCCTGCCGATACATTGTGAATCCCGGGCCGAGTAACAAACGCCGCAGGATAGTCAGGCAGCTTAGGATCTTTTTATGCCGTATGTGAACCTCCATACGGCTTTATTGCCTGAATATCGGCCCCTGTTTTCAGTGACTGTTACCAGAGAGGTATATGTATTGTTTTTGTTGACTTTCAATTTACCCACCGAAACAGTCAAGGTCTTTGAACCTGTGTCAGGAATACTGTCAATCTCTTCAACAGTTGACACGATTGTAATTTTACCTGTTGAAGTTGTGTTTATAACGGTTGAATCTCCTTCCTGCAAGTTCTTCTTATTTACCTTGCACTCAAAGACCCACTCATTTCCCACATGGTTATTTTCTACAAGGTCAATTGATTGAAGCTTGACAGTAATCTTGACCTTTGAAGTACCTGCGGCACTGGAGGGTAATATGTTAAGGGTAACCAGCATGCATAAAATCAGGAAAACGCTAATTATTCTTTTGTTCATATGTCTACCTCAAAATGTTATATTTTTCCTTTATTGTAGCATACTTACCATAACAATACAAGAAACCATTTAATTCGGATTGCCGGAATCAAACTGCCCCGATTTTCATACTCAAAGGTATACAGGTAATGCCGTTCATGGTTGTCTGTTGGCCAACCGCGCTGAATTCCAGCCTTTTTTAAATATCAACCTGCTTCAATTTTTCCCAGGTCTCATAGGATTTTAAAAAACGGTACATAGCAGAATCTACCATGTACCGTTAATTATATATTATCAAGTAATAATAACCAAATGCTGCCTTATAAAGTCAATGTCTCAAATTTTTTCATATTCTATTTATCCCTCCCGTCATCTATGTCAAACATTGCAGGAAAAGCAATAATGCCGGGCTTTATAAGCCCTTTTTCAACTTTTTCGCAGTAGTCCTCCACAGGGCCGGCATGCTGGAGAACCTTCATCATAAAGGCTTTGTGTGCAATTCGTCCCTCTGTTATTCTATAATTGCCTGAATTTACAAGCATAGCATTTATTTTTTCGGCAGGCAGTAAAATACTCATTTCTCCTTGTGCCTTGCCATAGCTTTTCCAGACAAGATAGGCTAATATATCCGGAACATCCTCACTTTTTGCCACCAGCTCCTTTATATTCAGTCTTTTTAAAGAGGCGTACCTGACATACCCCAGAATCCTGTTATTTTTGCTGACAACCGAACACCTGCAGTGCATTCCCTGGTTACTCCATTCGCTGATATTCTCCCCGGGCATAAGTGCAATAGCCTCAGTTGCATGCTGACTTTTCCATAATTCCGGTATCCACTTGATGTCCTCCTCTTTAACCGGCCTGTCATTAAAACCTTCATGGTCAAAGTCTTCCCGGCATATATTCACATTTGCTCCTGTTTCTGAAAACATAGCTGTTTTATAACCAAACCTGGGATAGTAGCCCTCATGTCCGCAGAGCAAGGAAAATACAAAGCCTTTTTCCTTTGCCTTTCTATGTCCTTCTTCTATCAGCCGGCTCCCTACCCCCTTATTTTGAAATTCAGGCTTCACGGCTGCGGGAGCCAATATTACCCCCATCTGCTCCCTGCCCAGTACAATAAATCTGAAAGGTGAAAAAAGCACATGGCCTATAACTTTGCCTTCGAATTCTGCAACCAGAGACAATTCCGGATCAAACAATGAATTGTGCCTTAGCAGGTCTACCAATACGGGCTCTGAAACATACTGGTTGTCGGGGTGCCAGCCGAGGAATGCCTCGTAATTGACATTTGCCACACTGCTATAATCCGATATTCTTTCACTTCTTATTTTAATATCCATTCCCTGTCTCCTCCTTTTGTGGACTTCCTATCCATATTCATATCAGCCATCAATTCCAGGCTTCTTCTTTCATCTGAAAAAGGCTTGGAAACCCTCGCAGATAACAGCCACCTGCAGGGTTCCTAGCATAAAAAGGTAATAAAAAAACACGCTGCCAGGCTGCGTGTCAAAAATTCCACTATACACGATTCAGGTTGCTCAAAAGAAGCTGCACAGGCAACACAAACAATGCCTGCTTTATGGCATTTGCGTGTACCTTTGCCGGTATTCAGTTAGCGAAAAACCACCTCAACATTTTTTACAGACATTAAAACAACTCCTTTCACCTGAAATTTCAATCCTTTGCAGTTTCAAAATACTGCATCATTTTCATTATATTGGCGTTTCCAGGCAATGTCAACGGAGATTTTAATTATAGCTGTTTTATCCCGGTCCAGAAGTAACTTTTACAGGTCAGGCTTGATTTATTCCTGACTTCGGCAGTCACTCCAAATTTTATTATATGAGATAAATCATGCCTGGTCTGGTCTTATTCACATTCAGCATACGTATATTAATAAAATACTATTTTCAGTTATAATGTCTGAAAAAAAGTATAGATATATATTACCGACACATGATATAATTACTTTCTGGAGGGCTGTAATATGGAAGAAACCTTAAGACTGATTCTTGAAAAACTCAACAGCATGGATTCCGATATAAAAGAGATAAAAAGCGACGTGAACGGCTTAAAAAGTGACGTGAACGGCTTAAAAAGCGACGTGAACGGCTTAAAAAGCGACGTGAACGGCTTAAAAAGCGACGTGAACGGCTTAAAAAGCGACGTGAGGAGTTTGGAAAAGCATGTTTTGATTATTGAAAATAAGCAAAGTGAAGATTCCAAAGCTTTATATGACGGATATCGTCAGGCTCTGGAAAATACCCTTGAGATAAAAAAGGATATTAAGGCTATAAAGGAAATCTTAGATGTCCACGAAGTAAAATTATTAAAAGTGAAATAGATAATCCGCCAGGAATGGCGGGTTTTTTGAGTATAATTTTTCAAAACCTTGAGAGGTCTTTCGCTCCTAATCAGACCGCTATTTGTAAATTGCTTAATATACACCCGGTATCAGGCGATATTTTGTGTGCTTGCAATATTGTTCAAATTCTTCTTGAAATTGCGTGGTCAATGCCTTTTCTTCAACATGTATTCTTACCCCATAGCAAATAAGGCAAATTACAAAAACACCGATAATTCCCAGGATATGGCCATATGCACAAGCCACTCCTAACAGGCTGATAATGCTCCCTGTATAAGCGGGATTTCTGACAATGCCATACAGCCCGGTTTGAATGAGATGCTGACTGTCTGTTGTCTGAACTGACAATGTGAAGGCGTGTTTCAAAGTCCCAACCGCCGTACAACGTACTATTATTCCGGCAACAATACAGACTATTCCGATATAATATGTAAAATGGGGAAGTAGCCAGTTTCTCACAGCTTGTGGCATGCTTTGGCTTCTAAAAAAGGCACCGGACATTACACTGCAGCACCAGCCTATAATAATCAGCCAAAAAGTTCCATTATCAGAATGTTTTTTTGAACTGTCCCGGCTCCCTTTTAATGTTAAAAACCATATTATGCATTCGGAAAGCAATAGTGCTCCTAAGACATACATCAAGACATTATATTCTATAATATTTGCAAACTTACTCGGGTCACCCATCTTTATTCGCTTCCTTTCAAATTCCGGTTTTTAGCGGCGTATTCTACAAATAACCAACAGGTATTTTCCTATGACTATTTATCCAATCATAACACAGCAATGTAAATTTTCATTATAACTCAAGGTACACAAAGTGGCTTTTCTTTTCCTCCTCGTTGTTTTATAGCATACATGGCATTATCTGCGTACTGGATTAATACCTTTGGGTCAATTGAATCCTGGGGAAAAAACGCTATCCCAATACTTATCCGAATGCCTAAGGTAGCATCCCCCCATTGAACCGTCCTGGCAACCCTCATTGAGAATTTTATCAGCCAATACTGAACATTCTTTCTTATCATTGGTAAATGGCTGAATCACTAAAAATTCATCTCCGCCAAGTCTTCCTTGTTATATCTGCCTTTCTTACCACCGCCTGTAATCTTTCAGCAACTTTTCTTAAAACCCCGTCTCCTGAATTGTGCCCGTGTATGTCGTTTATGGTTTTGAATTTATCAACATCAAAAAGCATAGCTGAAAACATGAGCTTGCTACGTCTTGCTGGTTCTATGGTTCTTTCAAATTGCCGCATAATAAATCCCCTATTTGAAATACCTGTAAGTGCATCATAATTAACCAGATACCTTATTTTTTCCGCTTGTTCCCGTTCTGTAATATGACGGATGATGTGAATTCTTATCAACTCACCCTTTATGTCAATACTTCTTGAACTTACTTCAAAAGGAAAGTCTGTACCATCTTTTGCTACATGGATACCTTCAGATATTATTCCTGTGGAAGCAGAAACTTCCATTTGTCCTTTATATTCACTCATCATTGAAGGTGTCATATTTGTTTCAAATTCATTTTTAATAGCTCAATATACGAGTAACCGTATTTGTCTGCTGCTGTTTTGTTAGCATCAATAATACTTCCATCAGCTTTTAAATATAAAAGAATATCATGAGCATTTTCAAATAGTATGAAATGTTATTAATTTAATCAGCTCTCCACAAAGTGAACTTCCCTGTAATAAGATTGACTTCCGAACTACTTCCATAGATAATCGCTCCCAAATATTCCATTTCATTTTCTTCACTTTGCTCGATAGCTTGCGCTAGTTCATCATCATGCCCGGTTTCAAGCATTTGCTTCGGAAAATCATGTAATTTTATATCAGGATGATTTGTACGTACATCTTCAATTACACTTCTTAACCTTCCAGGCTTTACCTTCGTGCAAATAAATGGATATTTGGAAATTCCGGGATGCTTGATATTGCTTTTGTCCACCAGGAAGGTTCTCCCCATAAGAGAGCCTTCGCTATATGCACCTAAGGATATCGCTAAGTGTCCAATTACATTTAACGCAACTTCTGGTGAAATTTTTGAAGATAAAATAGCAACAATTTTTTTTTCATTATACTCATATACATTTTCTGACATTTCATTCCTCCATATTGGATACTACATTTTCAAATATTCATGACAACAGCTAACATAATTAGAATTATTTGTATTATAATAAAATAGCAATATAATTTCAAGAAATATTTATACCATTGGTCTATCCCTATCTTCATTACGCCACAAATTGTTGCAGCCCCAATTGGCCAAAATAAATACCCAAAACCATTACCAAATTGGTAAGTAAGTATTGCGATATTCCTGCTTAAACCCAGCAAATCTGCAACCGGGGCTAAAATTGGTATAGAAACAACGGCTTGCCCGCTTCCTGAAGGCACAAAAAAACAAAGAATATTTTGAATAATAAGCATGGCTACTCCTGCAATTTCTTTTGGCAATTGCAGGAGCAAATGTGAAAGATAATTGATTATTGTATCTATGATATTTCCTTCGGTTATAATAACCTGAATCGCCCGCCCAAAACCAATAATTAATACTGTAAACATCATTTCTTTTGATGAATTAATAAATTTTTCACATATATCATTAATACTTATTTTATTAATAAAACCTGTAATGAACATAGAAATGAAAAATATAGCTGCAATTTCTGATAAATAGAAATCATAATAAATCACACCTACTCCAATAAAAACAATAATTAATAAAAAGGAAGCAAGAGAAAGTATTTGTTTTATTTCCAATTTATGTATATTGTTTTGTATGCTATTTACATTTAACGTGTGGTCTTTGTTTTGTTCAATACCGTTTGTCAAATTACTTTTTATTCCATGGGCATATTTCAAAACATAAAGAATAGTAACAGCTATAAACAGGACGAATGCACAAATCCTGAAGATAAATACCTTCGGCTCCATTAAAGGTATGTTTGCAATATTACTCGCTAATCCTATACTAAATGGATTGATTGTAGCAGCTGCGAAGCCCACTCCACTTCCAAGAATAACAATACTTCCGCCAACCAGTTTGTCATAACCTAATGCTATGGAGATTGCCATAAAAATTGGAACAAACCCCAGCACTTCCTCGTACATTCCTAAAGTTGAACCACATATGGCGAATAAAATAATAAAAATCGAGATAATCATAGTATCTCTACCACGCATTTTAACCAAAAGATAATTAACAAATGCTTCAAGTGCCTTTGATTCTAATAAAATGTTAACATATCCATATGCAAACAGTAAAAAAAAGCTGATATCTGCTGATTCTACAAATCCATTAAATATATCAACAAACATTCCCCACAGTGAAACAGGTGTTGCTTGTACATATTTAAAACTATCCGCAAGTATTAATTCTCTGCCGAGATTATTGTCGAAAATCCGGGTAAAATTGCCTGCAGGAATAATCCAAGTCAATATTGTTGCCGTGATTATAACTCCGAACATAATAACATATGTATGAATTGATTTTTTTCTCATAGCTATTAAAACCTTCCTGTTAAAATACCTATATTTCATATTTATAGTGGTTATTCTGCTCAGAGAATGTCTTCTAAAAATTCTTCCTTACTCTGATTTATAATGCACCTTCGAAAATCCGGGTGATTTCTACCAACAACATAATGCGAATAAAAGTTATAAAGCGTAGGAAGCGCATTCATGTGTGCATGTTTTAAATTCATCTCTGGAATTTTATCAATTATGTCCGGCATTAAGTCATGCATTTCTTTCAAATCACTATAATTATACAGCCCCATGTTATCCTTACAATCAAAAGCTGCTGTGTGCAAGGAAATTTCAACTGGTATCCCTTTAACTTCATCAGCTTTTTCAACTTCATTAATTCCGTATAAAAAAGTACAGAACTTCTTCTGAATCTCCTTAGCATACATTGATTGCAGCGGACCTCCTACCGGCAGAAAACCCACACTAAGATATATTACAATTAACATGGCACAGGTGGGGGTAAGTTCCCTGTTTTCCAGTTCTCCTGCCAGAACTTCCGGTTTGTACTCCTTCAGATCAAAATTCGGAGTTGTAACAAGGGTCTTTTTTGCATTATGAATAATTCTATGGAATGGAGAGGTCATATAATAACTATCATCTGTTTTAATTTTACTCCAGCCAGACCGGACATCAGCCAACTCTTCAACAAATTTAGTTAAAATACCCGGGTTATTGAATACCCTAAACCACCAACTCTCTTTGTCTCTTAATTGAGCTATAAAAAACTTAATAATTGTCTGGTTAGATAATGTAATTTGCTCTACGCCCAGTCTATCAGAGTTTATCAAATCATCGAACAGTTTTTTATGCACATTTATCGTTCTACTAAAGAAATCAGATGCATCCCGATTAAAAGAATCACTGATAGAATTGATTTCCGTCAGGATTTCTGTGAATTTTTTCATGACATCTCTACTGGCATTAGCTTCTTTTAGTACTTCCAATGTGGTTTCCAGCGATACATTATCGCTTTTCAACCTATTAATAGTTTTTGCTGATATTTCATTTTTTTTATCATTCAGAACTTTTTCCAAATCACTTAATAGAGACGCTTTTGTTAATTCTTTCAGTTTTTTGATACATAAATCAATTTTATCATTTTCAAGATTATACCATTCAACGCATCTACTGATATCTCCTGATAGATGTATTCTAGTGCTTATTTCCGGAGTGATTTCAATGACAGATGGAGAGTTTGCGGAACTAAAGGGAATGTCTGTTACATATATGCCAAAATGAACGGATTGTCCATATCTCTTTGCCATGGCGACAGATATAATATATGCGTTCCATGTCAGGTTTGAATCAAAATCAATACCATAAAAATTATCGAAACTTTTAGGAAAACTATAATGTGTAGCTGTTTCTGCCATAAAGTGGTTGTCAAGGCGGGATTTTATCAAATCAGCTTTACTTTTCCCATAAAATTCGTAAACATCCTCCACAATCATTTTTTTTAATATAACGCTTTCAGGAAAAATCCTCTCATTAACCTCGTACTCATAAAGAGGACTATAAAACTCATTAACAGTACGAGATGCATTATTTAATAACTTGACATATGGATTTACATCGTATACCAATAATTTCATTTCTTTAATTAACACATTTGTATTTTTCATAATTCTTCATTCAGCCATCCTTGTGAATCTGCAAAATCCACTAATGAATGTATTTCATTTGCATATTTTCCTAACATTTTTCTAAAATCATTGTATTCCTTTGCAGATTCCAAATTGAAAAAACACCGGAAATAATCTCTCTGAAGTTCTTCCAGGCTGAGAATGTCCTTTTGATAATATTTTTCTGGAAACCGTTTCAGGATTTCTTTATATGCCGGTGAGCCCGGACTAGGTTCAATTAAGTTAGCCACCATCTCTTTAGGTGCTCTTCCCAATTCTGAATAAATAATTTCGTATACCTTGGTAGCATTCTTAACAGTATTTTTTAGTGAAGTCTCATTATCCCCAGGTAGTCCAAGAACATAGCTTGCTGTAACATCTATTCCATTGGCAGCTAAATATTCTGCTGCCAGAATATTTTGCGCAGGAGTGGAGTCTAATTTATTACAGCGCCTCATTACCTCTTCGTCACCTGACTCAAATCCAATAACCACATCAACTACACTTAGTTTTCTAAGTTTTTCTGCCATCTTATGATTAACACGGTTTGCTCTCCCGAAAACCCCCAATTCGTATGTCTGTGAAATTTTTGGTTTGCATGCAATGACTTCATCTATCCATTTTTCTGAAAACAATAAATCATCACCTACATCAAATATATAGGTTGTAAGTCCCTCCATTGCACATTGCTTAATATCTTCCCAATATAACTCGGCAGATTTAAATCTGACCCCCTGATCGGCACGTCCACAAAATACGCATGCGTTACTGTTCAACCGATTTCCGCACCCTTTATGAGAGTATATCCTAAGATAATTGTCATACTTGTGGTCAGAAAATACCGATTCTTTTAGCCGCTTCTGATAAGGTTTCAAATCAGCTCTGCTGTAATCAATCGGTAAAAGATTTATATCAAAGGGCTTATTATATGTACAGCATACTTTACCATCTTTGTAATATGCTATATTGGGAATACTTTCAATATTATCAGAGTTCAGTAGCTTCAACCAACCTTCTTCCCCATCACCAATAATTATATAGTCAATTAAGTGATGTTGGTTGATAAGTATAGCTTCATACATTTGAGAGGCATGATGTCCTCCTATAATGTTAATTCCTCCATAAGAACGTACTGCTTCAGCTATTTCCAATGAGTTCTCATAGGAAATCAACTGTATGCTTTGTCCTACAAATTCAGGCTTATATTTAGTTATATAAGCTAATATTTCATTCTGATTATAAACAATACTACCATCCAGAATATCAATCATCTTGCCATTACTATACAAATAATTCTCCAGTGCAACTAATCCCAAAGACGGTGCATAATGTGTATCAGCATCCTTATATTTGTAGTCAATAGGTGTAAAAATTAAAACAGCATCACTATTCATATTCATTTCCTCCAATCACATCAAGGCAGTGTCATGTCTACGGCTACTCAAATCAAAATATACTAAACAGGCAATTCCAGCTCACCTTCTATCTTTTTTATGACCTGTTATTTAGTTTCTATATCCAAACAATATGATTTCGTCTTATTTATCCATTTTATTACTAATTATGGTATATTTTTATTATTATGTTAATATATACCATAATATAATATTTGTCAATTATATTTGACATTATTCTTGTATATTCCTTGAATGACATTTAACATTCAGTGGCCATATCATAATTGAACAAGGTTAAATAAAAGCAAAACTGTCTCTACTATCGCTTCTTTAACAGGAAAATATCCTGCCGCTCAGCACATACTATTACTGATATTCACCGGGATTAGTTAACAGGCTTCTTGGCAATTACCCGGGCCAGACTCACACTGGCAAGTGTGCTCCAGCTTGCTGGACGCACATAAAATAAAAACACCTACTTGAATGATATGCTCCCTTTATGAGAGACAGTGAAATAACAAACACTGTTTATCATGAAGGGAGTATTTTTATGCCACAAAAATTTAGAATAGTGGTTACTGAAAAAATTAAAATCACTCGAGAGTATTT
>NZ_MZGX01000018.1 GCF_002051585.1 Ruminiclostridium hungatei
AGAACCTCTGTCTGTATGAGGACATTATATCATCGTCCTGATGGACGTTGATAACATCAAAGTAAAGGGAGGAATTTTGCCAATATTATTGCATTTATCCCTTGACTAATACTATAGCAGGTTAAAGGCGGGTGCACCTTTGAGCACCGCACCCGCCAGTTCACATCGGTCGGCAATGCCGACCGCTTAGGGCTTTAAGCAAACAGAGTCTGTTTATCTTTAGGTAGCTGTGATTACTATAAAATCAGCTAAATCCCAGCTTTTTAAGATGTCTGCTATAATGAAAATCATTCATTCAGTATTACTTCAAATATAATATCATCAAAGTTCTCATCTGGGTGAGAGTCATTGCACTTATACCTTCTAGTATTTCCATGTAATTCAAGAATCATTGCTGCGCCGTTTAGCCATGCATCAACTCGGCCACTACCTGTATCCCAAGCATTCCATATCATCAACTGTGATTTTTTTGAGGTTCCCTCAAAAGGAATATCTCCTTTAACGTCATCTGCCCATATGATGAAGTCATTTCCTTCACATGCATTAATAGTCATCGAACCGTCTACTCTTATGCGTATTCCTTGTTTCCATTCTGAATTAGTTGATATGATTCTCAAATAACCAGAAAATTTCTTTTTAACTGGAATTCGGTCAATTCTAATAAGTTCTAAATCTTTATATTTAATTGGAGTTCCTTTAGCATTCATAAAATCTTTATCAAAACTTGGCATTAATCTACCTCCCTGTTTTCCTGTATGGGTCAATTAATTGATGTTCATCTGGCCATACAGGCCTTAAATTTTCATAATTATTAATATTTGGTAAATTTGACCTCTGAGGAATTATGTGGTGTAATTCCATTGATTCCATCTTTCCGGTCAATTCATTAAACCTTTGTGGAGCTAACCCTTTCTGCATTCTTGCAATATTCTCAGGAGAATAATTCTTAGGGGTATTAAATGCTTCATTTTTCCAATATCTTTGCCTTACAGCACTCCAAGAAGGCTGATTTCCTGCCTTTGTCAGGTTATCAATTGGATCACCGACTTTCCATCCTTTTGCAACATTACTCCCCGCACCCTTAGCAGTATTATCCGCTCCCTTACCAACCTCACTTGCTCCCACATCAGATGTTTTCTTCACTGGCGTTTCAGTTACAACTGCTTTTTTTACCGGTGCCTCTGTTACAACTGTTTTCTTTACCGGCGTTTCTGTCACTGCTGCTTTCTTTACTGGCGTTTCTGTCACTGCTGCTTTCTTTACTGGCGTTTCTGTCACTGCTGCTTTCTTTACTGGCGTTTCTGTCACTGCTGCTTTCTTTACTGGCATTTCTGGGGCAACTGCATTCTTTACCTTTGTAAAAACCTCATCTGCTTTTTTACAAATTGTATCAATGCCATTTCCTATCTTTTTTGCAAAAGAAATTATCTTTTCAATTCCTTTACTTCCAGCTATTAACTTCACCAGCTTAGAATCTGCAGCTGCTTTTATTCCTTCAGGAACCTTACGAAGAATTCCTTTCAAGTCTTCCAGGTAACCACTCAATTTAGAAATAACCTTATTAGCACCGCCTAAGAATTTAACCAAAAATTCTATGGCGTCCGTAACTATTTTACTAAACTTTCCGGCCTTTCCAACTTTCGAAGCCTTAGATATAGCTTTAATCGGCGCTGCAATAGCAGAGCCTGCCATTGGAATCAAAGCTATCCCTGAAAATATTGCTCCCAACCAATCCTTGCGGACTATACTTATTCCGACATTTACTCCGTCGGCTATATCACCCACGCCGGGAACAAAGCCTACAACATCAATAACAGTCTGAATTCCATCCAATACATCATCCGTATCAATATTGCCCTGTTTAGTATCTTCAGCAGCTTCCTTTGTTTTATTACTTTTATTGCTACTTTCTAATTTCTTTTTATTAGCTCGCTCATTCTCTTCTTTTATTCTGATTGTCTTATTTTCTTTTTCCTTCTTTAAAGCATTATATGTAGCCTTGTCGAGTTTTCCGGTAGGATCAACACCCTGCATATATTTAACCTGTGCTAAAGCCTGGGTTGGAGCATTTTGCTTTAAGCCGTTATAGGTATCCTTACAGGTTTTTTGGAATTTTAGCAATGCATTATATGTTTCTCCACCAGGACTCCATTTGCCATCAGCTCCACGCTTTGAAAGCTTATACCCTATATCCCGGAGCATGTCCTGAGCTTCCATAACATATCTGTTATATTCACCTGCTCTTATGCTCCAACTATAGCCGGAATTCTTTTCATGAGTATTTTCCTTTGCTGTTCTCATTGCCTCTTCTTGTGATATTCTCTGTATAGTCTTACTTTCCTGCATCATTTGAAAAGATTTTTCCAATTTTACCGTTTTTGACGTACTACTTGTTGAACCCTCTTTTTCAGCCCTATTCCCCATAACATCAGCTTCTTTTTCAAGACCTGCATCATCATTAACAAGTTCCCCTGTTTTCATCTGTAAGGTGGGTCTGACTATTCCCTGCTTCTGCTGTACCGCATGCCAGCCCTCATGAGGGAGATACTTTTCCTGTCCTGGGGGCTATATGAATATCATTTCCCTTTGTATATGCCAATGCCCCCACCTGCTGCGGTTTATCAGAGTTCTGATGCACTTTTACATCGGATAAATCAACACCTGATAGTTTTTCAAGCCCTGCTCTTAAATTACCTGGAATTCCCGATCCTGGAGCAGCATTGCTTACATCCTGCTTTACCATCTGTATCGGATTCTTGGTATTGCTATCCTGTAAGCTCATATCCTCTGTCTTACCATCAGACTTACTTTCAAGCTTTGGTTTTTCTGCCAAAGGAGGGTTCATTCCTTGAAGCTTTCTCTGCTGTTTACGTTTCTTCCCTTCCTCCCTTGCTAGTGATGCCTGCCTGAAGCCGGCTCTGGCTTTTTTACCAGCATCTTGGTCATCATGGTTTACTCACTCCTAAAATTCTTCCAGCCTCTGTTATATTAAGTAAATTTCAGAAGTGGTTTAACAGCCAAATCATTAAAAATTTTCACTTTATAAATTGCTAAATTCTGCTTTAACTCGTACTGCTTATGCCCCTGTGCCAAGAAAAGGCCAGTTTCTCGTTATAGAAAAACATAGCCCTATAAATTTTGCCTGCTACCGAAATGATTCGGTTACCTTTTGCTCTTTATAAAAAACAAGACACCGGGATTTTGTATTCTGATGCCTTTGGATTTTCCTCTATGAAATTTATGGTTTCTGGGGTGTCATCTAAAAAATCTGTCATCTATGAGAAGCCCCAAAAATCCGGGTCAAAAAACGCACTTTTTTGTCCAGATTTTTGCTTAATTTTTGCTCCAAAACCACAACATATTGTGGTCAAACCCTATTTTATGCCCTTCAAACAACTATTTGTCATCAGAATTACCGTCTCAACGTGCTTTGAGTGGGCAAAAAAGATGCCGTATCACTCTGGAGGTTTACACAAAATCTGAAACGGTCTCTTTTCGAAATAATAAATTCTTTAAAGACAATCCAGGTTTTGCCTTTCTGGCTCCAACTCTATAGAAAAAAAGGCTGCCCTCAAAATTTTACTTTGATGTGCGCCCCTTTGTATTTTTGTTAATGTTGCAAAGATATTAAAATGAACCGACAGGACATGAAGAAATACATGCGCGTTTACAAAGCCCATAAGCTCCTTCACACTTGAGATGGTCAAATTTAGCCATTTTCTGCTTGACACCGGACGCTTCAAATTCAAATACATCCCCAAATGCTTTCGCGCAACAGCTATCAATGCATTTAGAACATTTTTCTCCGAGGCAGCTTGAAATATTCGTCAGTTCATCGGCAATAAGCGGGGCACGGGTGATAATGGTCGTAAATCTGTTTCGTGGTCCCCAATTTGGCGTTAAAAGAAGATTGTTAAGTCCAAATGATCCAAGCCCTGCCGCAACGGCGGCATGACGATGTGAAAATTGCCCTATTCCTTTTACATTTCTCGGATAGTCTTTGTCAACATTCATTTGCCATGAAAATGTAGTGCCATATGTGGTAGGCATTACAAGGCTTTTATAGCCTTCATTCTCCAAAAATGCTCCGGCATAGATGCTCAGAATCTGTATTTCCATATTAAGTGCTTCATGAGCACTCCTGAGGTTTACTTGATTTTGCAGAGCGAGCCTTGGATTGTAAATCCTTTTTATACCATCTTTGCCTACATAAATGTCCTCATCGGTTACTATTTCCGAATCTTTCATTTCATAGTTCGCATAGTCCGCAACTCCATCAAGAATGGGTAGTCCCAAAACTACCACCGCGTTTGCGTCAGAAATAAAATCCCTCGGACCATGCCCTTTCGGCGAGTTTTCAAACCTGTCTATGGAAGCGACGCCGACTATTCCTATCCCGGAACTTCTTTCATTGATTATAAGCTTCAACTTATTTGTAAGCTCTTTACGCTCAAATAAGGGTATGTCCGTCCTGCTTGATTTTCTGGTTCCCATGTTCAATTCACCCGACCTATTTATTAAAATAAGGATTATACTCGTTAGTATATATATCTGAAGGACTGATAGCACTTGTATCGGTCGTAGTATTATTTTTCATAAAATCGAGCCAAAACTTAATACCGCTATCTTTCCAAAGCCCATGATCCACAAGCTTATAAGGTTTCCAATATTTTGCAAGCTCCGGATTCGCACCGCGCTTTTCAAAAATCTTTGCAACGACTTTGCGTGCTTCGTCAGGATGCGCCTGAACATACTCATCAGATTTTATCAAAGCGGAAACTAATTTTTTTGCAGCAATAGGGTGTTCTTTAAGCACATCTGTATTTATGATATAGCCCCAGCCCATGCTCGATAGTTCAGGGTCTATTGCGTCATACATCGTAGTCAGACTTTCCGCCACACCGTTTTCTATCATTTTATCGGCAATAGGTGAGCCGTCTACGGCAGCAACTGCCTGTCCGCTTTCTACAACCTGTTCATGCTGGGCTGCCGGGACTACAATTATATCCACATCATTAATGGAAAGACCTGCTTTATTCAAATATAAGTGCAGGAAAAATTCCATCATCGCTCCGCGTGCCGATAAAGCAATGGTCTTACCTTTTAAATCTTCAGGGGCCTTAATATCGCTGCCCTTTTTCACCAATATATTATAACCGGGGTTCTCTTCGTGAGCTATTGCCGGTCCGCCATATATTACTCTTATCGGGGTTTTTGTCTTCACAGCGTTTATAAATGCGGGAATCGCTGCGCTGCCAATGTCCGCGCTGCCGTTAGAAATAGCCTGGATAACCGCTGCGCCCCCTCCGGCAATTCCTTCAACCTCTTCAACGTTTACACCCTCAGCTTTAAAATATCCCATTTCCAGCGCAAAGTCATAGGGATAAATGTCGCTCACATTGTTTATTATATAACGAAGCGTTACATCGTCTGTTTCCGGGAGCTCCTTGGCTGCGGCGCCTTCAGACGCTTTTGCTGTTGCCTCGTTACTTGCGGGTGGGGTTGATTGAGAGTTTTCGGTGGTTTGTTGCGAGCAGCCCGGCAGGAAAATACTGATAACGATTGCTGCCATAATGCTTGCTATAAGTTTCTTTCTCATAATTTTTCTCCTTTTTATACTTTTTCATTTATTTGTGACTAAGCAAGTTGCCCCTTCAAATTAATCCTCGTTGTTTAAAATAATCCATATATTCAGGAAGATGAATTAAGTTTTCTTCCCATTCAAAATATGCGGCAGCCTCCTTGTCTCCGTACTCCGAAAGACGTATTTCACGGTCGTCAATTATCTGCCCGTCAGTTCCCTCGACTAGAGTGAAGCCGGCATCTGACCAAGTTGTAACCCCGCCCTCCAAAACATTGATGTTTTTGTAACCTAAAGACTTTAAAGTCGCTGCCGCAAAAACTGATTGACTGAAATTCTCCGCTGTTACAACTAAAATTGTTTCTTTATCGGAAACAATTAAGGAAATCCGCTCCTCAATCCGCGCCCTCGGAACCCATTTGGCGTTTGGCATATGCCCTTTGGCGTATGCCCTGCCGTTGCCGACATCAATTATTACAGACTGTTTATTGCTTTCTATGACCAGTGCGATCTTTTCAGCGTTTGACGTATGTATTTCCGCCTTTGCCTCTTCGTAATTTAATAAAATTTTATCCGCAATCGCTTTTTCTGCTTTAAACCCTTTTTGCAACCACAAATTCATTCCGCCACGAAGTACATACACTTTCGGAATACCCATTTGCTTGTACCAATATGCGGATACCCCCGATCTTGTACCGTTATCGCAGATGAACACGATAGTCGCGTTATGTACTACCATCAAATCATCGGTATTCTGTATCGTTTGACCCCCGGGAAAATGGATAGCTCCGGGTATATGATTCAAAATAAACTCATCCCTGGTTCGGACATCAATTAGATAAAGAGTCTCTTTATCGGAACGGTCGATTAATGTTTTTAACGAATCGGGTTCTATAAGGGGTATGCTTTCTTTTTCTATGAGGGTATTAACCTGCGTTTCGGCTTGCCGTTTGCTTTCTTCAGTAGCAGGCGGAGCACAGGGCACCGGCTTTTTAAGATTAAATCCCGCAAGTTTCCAGTTAAGCGTACCATTAAGAAGGTCATAAACAGGCGGAAACCCGAGAAGCTTTACCGTTGTGGACGCTATAAACCCCCGCGTACGTCCGGCGCAAGTAAAAACTATCTTCTTTCCCTCTTTAAAATAGTCGTGTACTTTCAATACCAGCTCAACACCGGGAATATTTACGGCGCCGGGTATGCTGCCGGTAATCATGACTTCTTCTTCGGGACGCACCTCTATGACTACATAATCGTCATCGCTCCGAAGCATTTCATCCAGTCCTTGGGGGGTAACCGTTGTAACGGTTTTTCGGAGTTCACCTACTATCTCGCCAAAAGCCTTGCTAAAGACATGCTCTCCTGTGACTACCGGGTATCCGGCGTTTTTCCAAGCCTCAATTCCGTCATCAAGCACGGAAACATTTGTATATCCGCCTTTTATTAAAGTTTGCGCGGCAAGCATAGCGCGTTTTTCTTCATTGCTATATAAAATCACATTTGTAGTTTTTACAGGTACAACTACCGGTATTTTTTCCTCCAATAAATATCTTGGGATATGCGATGACATAAATATTTGTGAATCTATATACTCTTTACGGTCCCTAACATCAATCAGTGCATAAACTTCATCACTGTCTATCAATTTTTTTACATATTCCGCTGATACTTTCACATTCCCACTCCTTTTTGATTATTGGTTTCCTACTGTGGGCTTCCAGAATGTCAACCGCTTTTCAACTGAAACTAAAAGCTGATTAATAATTATTCCTATTACGGCTATAGTTAATATCGTTGCGTACATTTGTCCGATTTGGAAGTTATATTGCGAATTAATAACGCGGAAACCCAATCCCGCCCGGGCTCCAAGCATTTCAGCCGCGACAAGTGAAATAACGGAAGATCCCGCTCCCAGCCGCACTCCTGTCATTATTGACGGTACACTATCAGGCAATATTACAGTAAACAGTATAGCAATATTTTTCCCGCCCATAGAGCGCGATGCCTTTATTAAAAGAGGGTCAACATTCATAACGCCATTAATCGTGTTTAGAAGGATTGCCCAAACAGATACCCAAAATACAATAACTATTTTTGAAGGTTCGCCTACACCGAAAAATATAATAAATACAGGGAATAATGCCATAGATGGAATCTGTCTGCAAAAATGAATAAAAGGCGAAACATAATCAGAGAAAATCTTAGAATAACCCATCGCCACGCCTATCGGTATGCCAAAAAAGAGTGCGCAGCTAAAACCTGTTAAAGTACGCCGCAGGCTTATAAATATATCCGGTTCAAGCTTGCCTGAAAGCATTAAATCAAACCATGTGGCTACGACTTCTGAAAATGGAGGAAGAAGATAGGGCTTTATAATATTAAACGTCGGAAGTACCTGCCAAAGAACAATCACGAACAAGAGCAGCGCGGAGTTTTTGAATATCCTATATGCTGCTGCACCAAAACTCTTCCCGGATCCTGCTTGGACAATCACCTCGATTGAATCTTTCTTTTTGCCTTTAATTTGCATCGTGAATGAACTCCTTTATATCAAATACCGCTCCCATTAGCTTCTTGGGAAGGCAAAACAGACACATCGTGCAGGGCAGCCGTTATATCGCGAAAAAGCTGCATATACTCCATTGTCATCCTTACGCCGTTTCTTGGCCGTCTTAAATTGATCGGAAAAATCCGCTTTATTTCGCCCGGCGCCGGTGAAAGAACCACAACCCTGTCTGACAGGTAAATTGCTTCGTCAATACTATGCGTTACAAAAACAATTGTCTTTTGTGTAGTTGACCAAATATTCAGCAGTTCGTCCTGCAAAACTTCACGGGTTTGGGCATCAAGAGCGCCAAAAGGTTCATCCATAAGGAGGATTTGAGGATCGTATGCAAGAGCGCGCGCTATAGCTACTCTTTGCTTCATACCTCCCGACAGCTCGTTCGGCCTGTAGTTCACAAATTTCTCAAGTCCTACCAAATTAATGTATTTTTCGCTTATCTCACGCCTCATGTTTTTAGGTACTTTCTGTAACTCAAGACCGTATTCCACATTTTTGCGTACAGTTCTCCAAGGAAACAAAGCATATCCCTGCATAACGATACCTCGTTTAGAATCAGGACCGACAACCGCTTCACCGTCAATACAGACAGTACCCGCGCTTTGCGCCGAAAGTCCCGCAAGTATATCCAGAAGGGTGGATTTGCCGCAGCCGCTGGGACCTAATACCGATATAAACTCAGATTCATAGATGTCAAAGTTAATGTCATTTAATGCGGTAAACTGACCGGTTATTTTATTGTCTGTTTTTAATAGAAAGTCTTTTCTTAAACCCGATACGGATATCTTCACATTGTTTTGCATGGGCGCAAATACACCTCCTTTTTTAATTTATACTAAATCTATATGATTAGTATAGAATGATTATATATTACTCATTTTTGTTTTTCAATAAGTATTTACGCAACCGATTTCCTACCGCGTTGATTTTTTGCGGAATAAGACGTATACTAATCACAGGACAAGCTTTGGGGAAGCACGGCAAGGGGCTTGCAATCCGCAAAAATTTAATAAGGATGGAACATAATAATGACGTTAAAAGAAATCGCCGCACTGGCGGGGGTCCATCCATCCACTGTGTCACGCATTATAAATTCCCCCAACAATAACTTCGCAACAAAGGAACTGCGTGACCGAGTTTGGGCTATCATCAAGGAAACCGGCTACACTCCTTTGCCATATGCAAGGGCTTTGGGACAGAGAAAGGCCAGTGGGCAGCCACAGGAGAGGGAAGCCATTGTGTGCATATTGGGCAGGCGGGTAAGGTCGATTGATGATAACCCGTTTTTCGCGCAAGTCTTTCGGGCAGCGGCCCAGCAGGCCCTTACGATGGGGTATACATTAATCGACTATTGCTATCATATTGACAAGGCAATTTTAGATTGGGATCCGCAGAATAGGGAAAAGCGACCTCTGGGCGCGATCCTTTTGGGGCGCTTTGACGATGCCAAAGCCTTTACGAAGCTGGAGGCCAAGTATAAAAATCTGGTATTCGTCGGTCGTAATGTAATCGGCACAGGCTGGGATCAGGTTCTTTACAGCGGATATGAGGCTGCAAAGCTGGCGATGGAGTATTTAATTTTAAATGGGCACAGGAGGATTGGATACATCGGGGAAACTGACGGCGAAGCAAGATACCATGCTTATTTAGACTGCGTGACCGCGAACGGACTGGAGGTTAACCCCAAGCTGATAACCACCTGCGGACACAACAGCAGCGAGGAGGGGTACGAAGCCGCCGGGGCACTGCTCCGGAAAGCAGAGGATTTACCAACCGCCATTCTTTGCGGCTCTGATGTGACGGCTGCGGCCGTGATACATCGATTATATGACGCCGATATAAAGATACCGGCACAAATTTCCGTTATGGGAATGGACAATCTGGAGATAGCTGAAAAAACCTCCCCAATGCTCACCACTATCTCAATGCCCACAGCCGAAATGGGGCATATGGCGGCTCAACTGCTGATCGGACGTATTAATAAGCTCCACAACCTGCCCCTTAAGCTATTTTTGCCGCACAGCCTTGTTGTAAGGGAAAGTGTGGCCAACATAAACTGATTGACAGCATCGAGATTTTTGCGTTTTAATACTGATAGCACTATAATATATTGTTTGGCGTCCGATTTCTTAGGAAACACTGATATAATCAATATTTTACTATCAGGGATAATTTTACATTTTTATCTGACACCGAAATGTTTCGGTCATAATGTCTGTTTTACAGTGTCTGTTCTCAGCCCCTGTATTCCAGCATTTTCTCAAGAACCGAATAGGAGTTTTTGTTCTTTGTCCTGGCCTCCGGAGTATTCTCATATTCCATTCTCACAGCCAGATAGTAATTATCTCCCGGGAATCCCCTGTCCAGCAGGTACTTTATCTTGCTGACAGGCAAGGCAAAAATATGGGTTTCCTTCTGGCCTTCCGTCATGGACAGCACCCTTTCATCCATGCTTACATCCAGCCCGTGTTTTTTTACCACAGCGTCCAAAGGCTCAAAAACACCTTGATTTTTATATAAGTCCAGGGTATTGCCATCAATCAATATCAACTGTACTCCATCCGATGAAAATTCAACATCCACACGGGGCCCAATGAGGGGTATGAAGTCCATGTATCTTTTATTGTCCCCGTCAACATCCTTTATAACATTTTCAAAATAACTGTTCATTTCTTCGATCACGGCTTCGCCCACTTCCCTGCCGTCTGTAACATATCCCACCTGTATATCGGGGCTGGGAGTGCCGCCCGGTACAACAATTATCACAAAAACAGCTATTACAAGAAGGATTATTGCCGCCAGAACATGATTCTTATGATAATACCAGAAATTTGACAACTTGCTGAGCATATTTTTCTACCTCTTTCCCATATTTCACAGTATTCTTCAAGCCTCTGCCGTACCTGTCGCGGCACCTGCTTCCACGCCATCAGAACCTGATTTGATTTTTACATGAAGCTTATCTTTTTCAAACCTGAAAATGTATCTGAAATTGCTGTTTGAGCTGAGCATCTTCTTATCCATGACAAAGGTGCCGGAATTTTCCCAAAAGCCTTTGCAGCAATCCCTCATTGAGTACCTGTACACATTATCCAGGCCTATGCTGCTTTCATAATTCTTCCCGTACATTTTGACAAGCAGCTTGCATTCCTGTACTTCATCAAAATAAAATGTGAAACTCTCCTCGGCTATTGTTGGCTCCATATGATAGGTGATTCCGCTGATGCGGGAGGCTGTCCCGGGCAAAGGCCGTGGTTTTTCCGGCTCCGGCGGAGACGCCATGTCCTTTGTAAGGCTCACAAGCTGCTCCTGTGCCGACGAAAGCTTCGCCTTATCGCCATCTCCGTGAAACCTGGCAGCAGGAATCAAATAAGTTTCCATGAGGGTTTCGTGAAGCTGGAGCTGCTGCGGCAGCAGGGAACCCGAAATTGCAACCACCATTGAATACTTTGGCAAAACAAATAATGAATTTCCCTGGAGACTTTTTACGCAGTAGCCTCCAAACCTGTTCATATTCCAGACATAACCGCAGCCATAAAAGCTCCAGGGGCCATTCGGAGTATCCATACGCTTACGGGTGGAGGCCTCAATCCATTTCTCCGAGATAATTTGCTCTCCCTTCCACCTGCCCTTTTGAAGATATAACTGCCCAATTTTTGCCACATCCTTCAAACTCAGACACAGTCCATAAAAACCCACGGCTATGTTCTGACTGTCTTCCGCCCATTGCGGCGCCTCTATTCCCAGCGGCCTGAACAGCTTTTCCAGTGCAAATGACGGTACGGGCATTCCCACAGCCTTCTGCAGGATGGCACTTAAAAGATGTATCCCTCCCATGTTGTGGCTATATCTGCTTCCAGGCTCATGGGACATGGGCCTTTCCAGAATGAAGCCAACCTGGCTGTCAGCTCTCCAGAGTTGATATAATGAATTGCTCTCGCTAAAAACAGTATCGTTCCACTCAAAGCCGGAGGACATTTCCAGGAGATTTTCCACAGTTATTTTACTTTTCTCCCTGTCCGTTGCTCCTTTTTCATTAAAAAAATCAGGAAAGAATCGGGATATTTCCTCAGATGCACTGTCAATACAGCCCTGGTCGATTGCGATTCCGATCAGAGCCGATATGACGGCCATGGTGCAGTTCTGCATATCATATCGTACCTCCCTGTGGTGGGGGTAATTATACGCTTCTGCTGCCACCGCTCCGTTTCTTAAAATGACAATACCATTTATGCCTATATTGCTCTCCTTTATGTACCTGATTAAGGAGTGCAGCTTATGTGTATTCATATGCGGCATTTGGGAAGCCGCTTCATCAATTATCATTTTACAGCCTCCTTGAGCTTCACAGGTATACATACTTTTATAACCGAATCCACACAGCCTATTTTTCCTATAATTTCATTTTCTCCTATCAATACATATGGCCTGAAGTCATAAGTGTATTCCGATGCCGGCAGCCAGGTTCCGTATGCATATTCGTTGATTTCCAGAACCTTGTAGGGAAAGGGCCCTCCCCTTACCGGAAAAACCGCATAAGTTCCGCCGGGAAGTACCTGGGCAGTCATTCCATCCGGAATATACTCGAAGCTGTCAACTTCCTCTCCTGTAATGTAGGTATAATACTCTCCCTCGTGCCTGCAGGTAATCCCATACCTTATACCGGGGCTTGTACGGCATGGAATATGTTCTGACAGGCCCTGGTCAAAATACAGGTTTTCAAGCGCTGGAATCTGCCTGCCGCTAAGTCCGTCCCTGTCCGTGGTCCGGGTTTCAACGCCTATTAGCTTTCTCTCCCTGAGCTGCATAATTTCAGGCAGGATAAAAGTATTCGGCGCATACAGGCTTCTGGCACGAATGAGAGCAATCTGAAATATTACCTGGAAAAGAGTTTTATACGGCTGCCCGATCACTTCAATCTCCCGTGACCATATATGCTTTATGGCCATGTCAAGAGCTCTGTCCAGAAGCCAGTTTCTGCTGTCCAGGGCGTCGTAATCCGTCATGGCCAGGAACAAACCTGCCAGCACCTGCCGCTTGACCGCATTGTTGACAATGCGTATCACATTGTAGGCAACCCTTCCCTCTTTTTCATATATTTCACCAACGGCTTTCAGCAAATACTCCGGGGTATATTGGGGCAGTTCCAGTTCCAGTACCTCTGCAACTGCTTTTACGTTCTCATTGTTCAGCTTGCCGGAAAAATCCAATATTTCCAGACCTTTTACAAGTACGGCCATTGCAAGCTTGAGTTCCAGTTGCCCAATCCGGTCTTGCTGATCCGCCTCCATATCTGAGACAATTGCATCGAACAAATTCCGGACCACTTCCTTATAAGTCACATCTGTCATCTGCCCGCCTTCTGAATTCAGCAAAATCTCTGCTATCTTGGTCTTAATGTTTCCCGCAATGGTATGTGTGTTATATATCTCATTCAGCTTCCTGCCTCCCGGCAAAATAACCTTGTTCAGTTCAAAAAACCTTCTGTGGTTTATAAAGAAGTTTTCAAGTATGTCCGCATCCTCCTGTCCTAAAATGAAGGGAAGATACAGTGCGTTAAAATCCTCCGATCTTGACAGCTTCAATATTTCAAGGTCCTTGTCGGACAATATGGACATTTTCTCAGGCAGGGTTTCCTGCACAGCCTGGCCGGTTTCTCCCAGGCTTTTAATTGATATAAGCCCGCTTAATAACCCAATGCTGTCAATTTTGTCATCCGGCTGCCTGCTGCACTCCTCCAGAAATTCCCTGAGTATTTCAATGCAGTTGTTAAATACCAGCGCTTTCTTTTCCAGGTTCTTAAGCCTGTTTCTGATTATATTTACGATGTTCTCTTTCTTTCCCGACGAAGTGATGATGGCTGCAATTTCCTTAAGAGAGAAACCCATACCTTTAAACAGCAGTATTTGAGACAGCCTTTGAGATTCATCCTCTCCATATATCCTGT
This sequence comes from Ruminiclostridium hungatei, assembly GCF_002051585.1. Classification (GTDB taxonomy): domain Bacteria; phylum Bacillota; class Clostridia; order Acetivibrionales; family DSM-1351; genus Ruminiclostridium; species Ruminiclostridium hungatei. The sequence goes on from NZ_MZGX01000018.1 coordinate 14,089, forward strand.
AATTGGATTCCATGTCCCTGCTGCTCTCCAGCAAGCCTATATTTTCGTAATGGCGTATCGCCCGCGCCGATATGTTATGTTTCTGGGCCAGTTGCCCCACTGTCAGCCTGGTTTCCATACATCCTCCAAGTTCCGGCAAAAACATAAATCCCTGAGTTTTTGCCCCCATTTACCTTAATACCCATTATATAGGTTGTCATTACGTCAATGTCAATATGGAACAGAAAAATATTTTGGATTTTTACAGTGTGGGGTACCGGTGGTCTGTAACATTTAAATCACCACTGATAAGTTTAATGCCCAGCATGGTATGAAGCTTATAGCGTCTAATAGATGCACAAAAAAGGCAGCTCCCCCTTTTGAGGTGACCACCCTGACGTGTCTAAGTTATGAGGACAGGCTTTTACACCTACCCCTGATTTGAAAATCGTGGCAAAATTTGCAATTTTTCTTCAAGCTTAATATGTGGAATTTCAATGCTTTGTCTTGATGTCATGTGAACATAGCCCTGTCCATATTTTTAGCTATTTCATAAACCTTTAGTAGTTTTTCTGCTTCAAATTGACCGCCTACAGTTTTTATTCCAAGTGAAAATTTATTTTTATCAACCTGACACATAACGCCGTTTCTTTTTAAGCGCTTTTAAATCCATCTTTGGCACCACAATTCTTTTAGAATTCTTTTTTCCCTCAAAATTTTCAACTCTTACTAACCCATTTTATAACGCCTCAATTCAAAGAAAATTTTCCGGCTGTAGGATAATTTTCTTACATCAGCGGCGTTTCAACGAGGCGGGAGATATGCTCGCCGCCTGAAACCCGAAGCGGTACCCGCCACCTTGTGGAGGGGGGAGGGGACATTTTATTGCCTCGTTATATAAAATATTCAAGGTTTTTCTCCTCTTGAGTGAAGAATTCTCTATAAATTTCTTTTCTGATTCTCACAAAATCATAGTCACTTCGTTCCCTTGGTCTTGACAATTCGACCGGTATATTCTTTTTGATTTTGCCTGGTCGGTTGGATATAACCAAGACTCTATCTCCAAGATATATTGCTTCATCTATATCATGTGTAACCAAAATCATGGTAGTTTTTTCTGCTTGCCATATGCGTAGAATCTCCTGCTGCATATTGATACGGGTTAATGCATCTAATGCTCCGAATGGCTCATCCAGAAGCAATACATCAGGTCTGTTAACCAGTGCACGAGCAATACTTACACGCTGCTGCATACCACCGGACAATTGATGTGGATATGCTTTTTCAAATCCTTTTAGCCCAACTAATTCTATATGTTCTTCAATTATTTTCGTTTTTTCAACCTCAGATAGTTTCCCAACTATACCAAATTCTATATTCTTTTCAACAGTAAGCCACGGAAAGAGTCTCGCTTGCTGGAACACCATCCCCCTATCTGAACTTGGACCTTTAATGGGTTTATCTCCATGGAGGATTTGTCCTTGATAATTTTTTTCAAGGCCGATAATCAATCTTAATAAAGTACTTTTACCACATCCGCTTGCTCCGACAATACTTATAAATTCTCCAGGCCTGACAGTCAGATTAATATCCTCCAGCACATCAACTGTATCGGAATCAATTTTATAGCTTTTATGAAGTTTCTTAATAATTAAAGGTAAATGATTCGAATCTTTTGTATTCATTCCAACCTCTTTTCAGGAATTTGCATTAGAATTCCATTTCAATAATCTTTTTTCTATTATTCTTAAACTGGAATCAATAAGCAAGCCGATTAGCCCGATAGAAAATACACCGGCAAACATTATATCCGGCTGCAGCATTTCTCTTGATGACATAATAAGATAGCCTATTCCCGATGCTGAAGCAATCAGTTCGGCTCCTACTACACACATCCATGCAATCCCTATACCTACACGCAATCCGGTAAAAATAGAAGGGAGTGCCGATGGCAAAACAATTTTTAAAAGAATCTGGATTTTGTTCTTTTCAAATATATAAGCTACCTCAAGATATTTATCATCCACGCTTCGTATGCCTGAAACCACATTAATCAAAATAGGCCAGAAGCTGCCGATTGCAATCACTGCAACCTTAGAACCTTCATCAATTCCCATCCATAATATCAAAACCGGCATCCAGGCAATGATTGGTATCGGACGCAAAAATCCGAGGACTATTGAAAAAGCTATTTCTACTCTCTTAAAAAGTCCTATTAATATTCCTACAGCCACTCCCAACACAGCACCAACCACGTATCCTTGAGCAACTCTAAAAATACTTATCAATAGATTGTCAAAAAGCCTGCCTGACTTTATAAGTTCTATATAAGCATCCAGAATTCCAGATGGAGCAGGAAGAATCAATGCTTTAACATAACCATTTCTGCTCATAATCTCCCAAAATATCAAAATAACAATTGGTACAATCAATGCAGCCGGATAGTGAGAGAGCTTTGTCAATATTTTGATTTGTTTACTTCTCAATTGATTGCCATATATACTTTTTGCTTCTGCCATCCACAGCCCTCCTTGGCTTTGAATACATCCCGGCAGCATCCTTATGTTGCAGTCAACTGCCGGAATGATTCTGTGTTATTGTAATCCTGCCGCCTTTAAGAATTGCACGTCATAAAAGGACTTAATATCATAGTCTTTTTTAATAAAATTGCTGCTTCGCAGGAACTGGTATGTTTGCTCAAAAGCTTTTGAAACATCCTCTGTAATTTTAACATTGTCTGTATCCTTTGAAATGATGCCTGCCAGGACAACTTCTTTAGGAATATTCAGCTCTTTTGCAAGTATTTCCGAGGCCTTATCCTTATTTTGTTCTTCCCATTTTTTTGCTTTATCATATGCTTTTAGCAATCTATTAATGATTTCCGGGTACTTTGTGATAAAATCATTGCTTGCGACAATTGGACCAGCCATATATTTTAATCCGGTAGAATCGGAAATCTGTTTTCCAGCTTTTTTTGCAAGTATAACGGTTGTAAAAGGCTCTACCGTTACAGCTGCATCTATGTTTTTTGCTGCCAATGCAGTAATCAAATCATTGGGTTGCAGATTTACAATACTTACATCTTCGGGCTTTAGACCTGCTGAATCAAGATAAAGATAAAGCATATGCTGGACTACCGTTCCAACTGTAATTCCCACTTTTTTACCTTTTAAGTCCTTTGGAGATTTTATGTCTGAATCAATTTGAGCAACTAATGCCAGCTTGTCGTAGCCTCCGGTAAAGCTTCCTACAGCCTTTACACCAGCACCATTTGCCGCTGCAACAATTGCAGGTTGGTCACCATATGTAGCAATATCCAGCTTGTTGGATATAAATGCCTCAGTAATTGGAGGTCCTGAAGTAAAGCTTTGATATTCTACTTTAATACCGTCTTTGTTGAATTCCTCTTCGAAAAAACCTTGTTCCTTGGCAATTGTTGATATCGTGCCAATGATAGAGCCAATTCTTATGACTTCAGGTTTGGCAGCCGAATTTGATGTTTCCTTTGTTTGCCGGCTCACTTTGGAATCCTTTGCAACGATCTCGTTAGTTCCGCATCCGCTAAAAAGCACAATTCCTAAAATAGTTACCAGTACTAACGAAATAATTCTTTTCATAGTATTTCCCGCCTCTCATTTTATAATTTTATTAATTTTTATAACACCTCAATTCAAAGGAAGTTTTCCGGTTGTAGGAAAAATTCCTTACACCAGCGGTGTTTCAACAAGGCGGTAGATATAGATATGTGCTCTCCGCCTGAAAACCAAAGCAGTACCCGCCACTTGCAGAAGTAGGGGACATTTCACCGCCTAGTTATAAGTTTGCAATTATGAGAACATCTCTATAAATGCTCTAACACGAGTTAATAATTGTCCGGATGGCGCACCTACCTGAAAGCATCCATCAAGACCAATACTGGGAATACCCCTTTTTTTGAAGTAGTCACGGAATATTTCAACATGTACCCCACCAAACGCACATCCTACATAATGGTAAAAAAATATACCTTTTGATGATGATTGTTCTATCATTCTCTCTATGCCTTTAATCTGATGTACAGGTGATCCAACAAGAAAATAATCCAGTATATACCGGGCCATACTTTCTAAAGGTGGTACATCCTCACGCCAATTCCTGTCATATGGGTTTGGAGTAAACCAGCTTAGGAGCGCACCACCACAGTCATCAACCGCTTTGTATACTCCGAACTCCAAGCCACGAGCCCCTATCCAGGTAAGCGGTATAACCTTTCCCAGCGGTGAAGGAATTACATCAGAAGAGTTAAGCTCATCAATCAGTTCATCAAGTACCGCTTCAAACTCATCCGGCTTACCAAAATAGTGCCCTGATCCCATGAGTATAAACATAGTTGGCAAACTTTTAATATAGAGTGAATTTTTAAGTCTTAATTCCATAACAGTTCTTACTTTTGCCAATATTCTATTCATACGTGCAATTTCCCGGGCCATCCGGCTTTCATCAAGCTGCTTTCCTGTCAGCCATACAGCCAGGTCCCCAAGCTCACCTGACAGAAATTTGATCACCTGATCCAATCTGCCGTCATGGTTTAATTTTGGGCGAATAGCTCCTTCTACCCTAAAGACATCATAACCTTGCTCGCGTATTAATTCGTAAGCCATGTTAAAAGGCTCGCAAGCATTATTAAATGCTACAACTCTTTTTACGGAACTGTTATTGCGCAAAACCCATTCACCAAGCAAAACAGAAATCATTGAGCAGGTTTCCTTTGGTAAATCAAAAGCCTCTTCCGCTATTTGAACCGAATTACGGGAGCTGAGCCTTCCAAGGTCTATTGCCGATATTGGTACCGTATCACAGGCATAAAACAGCGGTGCTTCAAAAACCCCCTGGGTCCATGCAGCTTTTCGTCCTAAACGGTTACCCTTTTCAGCATCCTCAATATATGTCAGTGCAAGGTCAAAAAGCTTATTCACAGCCTTGGAATACTCATGCTCCTGCTTGCTGGAAATGATGTACTCCAATTGATTGGATGGTTCCTTGATTACTTTGTTGCTCAATTCTTTTCACCTCCTTTGGTTTCCTTTAAGACTTCAATAAATGCTTCAAGTCTTGTGTTTATTTGTCCTGTATCACCTTGTGAATAATCAGTATCAAGTTCAAGAACAGGTATTCCCGTATCCTGAAACTTCTTTATAAAACTACCTTTTGTCATTCCATAACATGGACAGAATTTGAGATAAGTAAATATTACAGCATCAACACTGTATTCCTTCGCCAGCAGCGCTGAAAAATCAATCCTCTTTGAAAGCGGAAACTGCCTTGCGCACGGTGCCTGATCCAGATATGAGTTTGCAAGCTCCTGCCAGGGGTCACCGGATTCTTCAGTTTCATAATAAAAGGGGCTAAGACCTGTGCAGTGATCTTCTACAACTACATTGACTCCCAGGTCTTTTTCAAGTAAATCCATAATTCTTCGGTCTCCATCAGCCATCATTCCACCTGCAATCATAATCCGCAAACGTGGAAAATCATCATCAGGTATATTTAACAAGCGATTATGGATGTCAGACAGAATAGATACTTGTTCTTCCGGAGGTATAGTCCTGTATGCACGTGTGATTTCCAAAAAATCAGCACCTGAAATAGGAGGATTATTTCTTTTTCTTAATTCAGATATCTCCTTGATAAGCCTCCTGATTTTCTTATGCAAATTAATGTGTTCACGTACTTTTTCTACACTTAAAGGCTTCCCGGTCAGAGTTTCAATATCACTTTTAAAATTAATAATCTGTTGGCGGAATAAATTCCTTACAGCTTCCTTTTCACTCCCTCTTGGCACTACATAACCAATAGTAGGCTTAAAATAATTGTCTATGGCATCTGCTGTTGCCCTCATTGAATCACAGGTATAAAATGTCGCAACTTGATCCAGAGCTTCATACAACGGATCTTTTGCAGCGAAATGACCTATAATGCTCTTTGTGACATCGCAAAAGACACTCTTAACAATAGTTTCCCCCTGTGCCACTACATTTGGCAAACCGCATTTTCCCAGCCTTGTATAAGCTACATCAGCTGCACTTAAAATTTCAACAGGGGTATATGTACATAAATAGCCTACCTTTTTCACATCTAAACGCTCTATGATCGATACTTCAGCTTCTTCAATTTTTCTGGTCAAATCCGAAAGATTAGCTTTGTGTGCCAGTAATTCCTGCTTTCTGGTCCGGGTAGTCTCTTCTGCCAGCCGCTGGGCATATATGGCGGCTCCCAATGCACCTGCAAATACCATATCAAGACGCGGTACAATAATAGGATGCCCCAACAATTGTTCCAGAGCATGTTTCATGCCTACATTGTTTGACACTCCGCCTGTAAACACCAAATCTGCTTCCAGGGGAATTTGGTTGAGCAGGCTTATTACACGTCTTGCAGAAGCAAAATGCACTCCTGCCGCTATATCTTCAGAGGCCTCCCCTTTTGCTCTTAGTGAAACAACTTCCGACTCAGCAAAAACAACACACTGACTGCTCACATCCAGTTCTTTTTCTGCCCTTAATGAAGCAGACCCGAACTCAGATAATCCAAGGTCCAGCAGGCTTGCTGCTTTTTCAAGGAAACGGCCTGTCCCGGCTGCACATTTATCGTTCATTTTGAACTTAATAACCTTGCCTGTTTGCGGATCAATCTGAATTCCTTTTGCATCCTGACCGCCAATGTCGATAATAGTCCTGGTTCCTGAATTCAAATAATGTGCTCCCATTGCATGGCATGATATTTCTGTCAATATATCCGTAGGAACATCGGGAAATTTCAGAGATATCCTCCCATATCCCGTTCCCACAATATATTTTATATCTTGAAGGGACATTCCAGCCTTTTCAAATATTTCTTCCAGCAATTCCTCTGAAGTTGCCTGCATGTTCACACCGGTAGCAACAATGGCGGTAAATATCTCTCCCTTTTTTAAAAGAACTGCTTTTGCATTCCTTGAGCCGATATCAATTCCAAGCACCACAATATCAGAAATTTCACCCACCAAAACAGAATCAATGACTTCCTCAATTTTCATTCCCATCCTCCTTGCTTTCACCAGTTATGTAACTATCCCTGGACATCCTCTGTGCAAGCACCGCTGCACCTAGTGCACCACAATAGACCATATCCAGTTTTGTAGTTTTTATAGGGTGCTTCAATAATTCCTCAAGTGCAAGCTTCATGCCCGGATTATTTGAAACTCCTCCTGAGAAAACCATTTCCGGATCAAGTCCGATACGGTTTACCATATTTCTGACACGCCGTGCTGTGGCAAAATGAATTCCCGCTGCTATGTCCTCCCGTTTTTCTCCGTTTGCTTTAAGTGAAATAATTTCGGACTCTGCAAAAACAACACATTGGCTACTGATTTCAAGCTTTTTCTTTGATTCCAAAGCCCTTTCTCCCAATTCCTCAAGTTGGTACCCAAGCATTTCAGCCGTTTTTTCCAAAAACCTGCCAGTACCTGCTGCACATTTATCATTCATCACAAATTCAATAACACGTCCGTTTTCAGGATCAATTTTAATTGCTTTGCAATCCTGTCCACCAATATCAATAATTGTCCTAGTTCCGGCGTTGAGGAAATGCGCCCCCATTGCATGGCAAGTTATTTCAGTCATTATTCCAGACGGTATACCCTGGAAGTTCATTGCAACACGGCCATAACCTGTTCCGACAATATAACTGATTTCACTTTTTGAAATTCCTGTACCCTTTAGTAATTTCCCCACCAGCTTTTCTGCAGTTTCCTGTGAATCCACCCCACTTGCAGTGATTACTGTATGTATCGTTTTTCCATGAATCAAAACTGCTTTTGACTGTCTTGAGCCAATATCGATTCCAACTGTACCCATATCAATAAGTTCTGAAGTACGCTCTTTTGCTATAACCTCTATTATACTCATGCTTTTGACCGCCATAATCATCCTCCGTCCTCAGATAAAAACTGCGATAAATCCAAAGTAGACACATGTCAATGTTATCCTATATGTTTACTTGGGTATATTGTATTTTTTTGGTCACACCCAAAAAGATGTGACCTTTAAGTTTAAATAATTTTTTTATGCTTAGGCAAACCATATTTAAGTACATTTAACGACACAAAGTCATTTACCGTACTCATATAATAACATCCAAATATCACAATGTCAATGATAATTTTACTATTCCGATATTTTTAGTATGATATCATTCTTTGTAATTTGTATAATGAGCATATCAATAAATTTTTTCCCCAGCTCAGGCTTGCTCACAGATATCCCAAGCCAACATGAAGGTATCAAAAATTTGACGGTTGTTATGCGATTATTACCGAGGAGAATTATTATCTTTTTGATTTTTATGATGATGTACTTGAAGATGTTGGAAAGAAGCTAGATATTAACTTTGAAAATGCCTGCTAATCCTTTATTCACAGAGATTACAGGCATTTTTTATCTCGTTTTGCTGCAGAAGTCAGGATAACATCCAAACAATACATGTCAATGATAACTTACTACTATTTTGATATTTTTAGTATGTTATCGTTCTTTGTAATTTGTAATTGGTATAATGAACATATCAATAAATTTTTTCCCCAGTTCATTATATTGCTCAGGTTTGCTCACAGATATCCCAAGCCAGCATGAAAGTACCAATTGCGAAATAGTTTTTGTTTCAATATCTTGACTAAATACCCCTTCTTTTTTTCCCTGAACAAAATATTCCTCAATAATTTCTTGAGTACAGCTGTATGTCTCATCCCATATTTTTTTAATTTTTTCATTTACACTTGAATAATATAGGATGTTTCGCATCATAAGATTGTTGTACTTACTAGTTGAAAAATTCACACCATATTGAAGGATTTTTTCTATGTAGACAACAGGATGAAATGGGCTCTGCTTCATTAACTTGCTAAATCTTTTTCGATTTTCCAATTCATTTTGAAAACTTATCTCAAGCAATTCTTCTTTACTTTTAAAGTAGCTGTATATCGAAGTTCTTTTTAATCCCACAGCTTTTGCAATTGTATCAATATCTATGGTATGAAAAGCGTTTTTGGAAAATTCAGCTATAGCTTTTTGAATAATCATTTGCCTCATCGAATAAAATGCTTCATCATCATTGTCAGCTCCCTGTTTAATGTTTGAGATTAAATCTTCGGTTGATGAAAAATACTTATAAAAGGTTGATTTGCTAATCTTACAAGCATTAACCACATTTGTAACATTAACAGCACGTATTCCTTCTGATCTAATAATTTGATTTGCACAATCTATTATTTTTTTCTTTTTTGTGTCTTGGTTTTTCATTTAATACCTCTTCTAAGACAAGTTAAATTTATTATTTAGCCATCCATTTATTATATAATACCGTCTTCACTTTATGAGTTCAAGGAAATGTGTCTGAAATTGCTGTAACAGCCTAAGTTTAATCACCTGTACCGCAAACCACCGGATTATCCACGTCCCTATGCTCTTCAGCGAATTCGGGATCACGGATACGACCTATGATAATGATTGCTGCGATGAAAATGGTAAATGTAAATACAAATGGCAAGCGGCGGTCAATACTTGATAACCATCCGGTAAAGTAGCCAAATGGTGAGGCAAAAGCAATGGTAAAGGACATAATCAAAGAATTAATACGGGCCCGCTCCTTCGGATTAATGTTTAGCTGGAGCAAGGCATCTTTACGAGGCACTACAAGGGCACTGGCCACTGCCGCAACAAAGACATAAAGGATAATAAACGGCAAGCTGCCGATGGGAGTCAGTATCAGAAGAATCGAGCACGCGGCATACAATACCAGACCAATCCACATAGGTATCCGGAATTTCACAGCTTCCAAGCGGTGCTGTATTCCAATCATGAAAATCAACATCACAGCCGCATTCAAAATAGGAAAAAAAGCCAGATAACGATCTGCTATGCCTAGTCTTTGTGTTACATACAAGCTAAAGAAGTTGGTACTGACAAGATTGGTTATATGTAATATCACAGAGACAATAACCACTTTCATAATTTCTTTATTCATCAGCACTTTGGGTATCAGATCCTTGTATTCATATAACATCTGTAGAACAGTGGTATCTTTCGTCTCGGCCATACGAATCTTTCCTTGCCGGGTTTCATCGCAATGCCGCAAAGTAATAATCACCTTAATCAGCATATTCACAGCGAAAACCAGATATAAAACACGGACAACCGGGACCACGGTAAAAGAATTTATCAAGACTCCAGAAATTGGTGCAAAAAATATTGCAACCAGACCGCCTATGTTCGCCCAGGTATATATTCCTAATAAATCCTTGGAATCTGCATCCTCAATCAATAAACAATACCATGCCGTCTGGTTAATCTGCTCAAAGCTGTTAAATAAGACTGCAATTAAAAAGAGCCAAAAGTTACCCGAAATGGCCCATATGAGGCAAGCAACACCCCAGCCAAAGAAATCACCCATCATGGTTGTAAATTTGCGCCCCAGCTTATCGGTGATTATACCACCAAAGAAGGAAAAAAACACCTGAACAAACATAGCAACCGACAGAATCAGTCCGATTTGAACGTCCGTTATTCCCTGCGTGTACATATATAGTGTGGCAAAAGGTGCGATTAAGTTATAGGGAATACCCCAGAGAGGCTCCATTAAAATCAGGGTCCTTGGATTTCCCTTGTTATGTTTTAATAATTCAATCAGCGGGTGCTTCCGCAGAGTTTTTATTTTTTGTACTGTATTCACTGGTTTCTCCATTTTACGACTGTTTCTTAATTAAAAGCTGCAGGATTGGTATTGGCTTTTACATCAGGTTCTGTATATTGCAGAGGTTTGAGTATACTCCCTTTAGTTTCAGGAGCTCCTCGTGCTGTCCCTGTTCGGCTATTTTGCCATTCTCCAGTACAATTATTTTGTCTGCCCTTTTTACGGTTGATAATCTGTGAGCTATAACAATCAGCGTTCTCGTTCCGGCTATCTGGTTAATTGCCTTCTGTATCTCCGTTTCGGTTTCGGTATCTACTGCGGAGGTGGCTTCATCAAGGATAAGCACAGGTGAATTTCTGAGAACGGACCTGGCTATGGATATTCTCTGCTTCTGGCCTCCGCTGAGGCGGACGCCTCTCTCCCCGATAACAGTATGGTACTTTTCCGGCAGAGACATAATGTATTCATGTATGCAGGCGGTTTCAGCCGCCTCCTCTATCTGCTCCTGAGTAGTGTTGCTGCAGCCGTATGCAATGTTCTCGGCTATTGTTCCGTTAAACAGGAATACATCCTGCAAAACAATGCTGAGCTGATTTCTTAAGGACTCCAAAGTCATATCCCGGATATCCATCCCGTCCATAAGGACTTTTCCTGAGTTTGGATCATAAAATCTTGCTATCAGGGCAGAAACCGTGGTTTTCCCAACTCCGGTGGGACCTACCAGGGCAATCATCTGACCTGCCTTTATCTCGAAGCTTATATCATCCAGCACGGGGATATTACCCTTATAAGAAAAACTGACATCTTTGAACTCCACTGAGCCGGACAGCTTTCCAACCTTTTTGGCATGGGGCTTATCCTTTATGTCGGGATCGGTATCCAGCACCTCAAAAACCCTCTCCGCTCCCGCCAGCGCCTGCTGCATATCTTCAACCACTCTGGTCAGCGTTGATATGGGCGTATAGAAAAGGTTCAGGTACAGCAAAAAGGCAACTACCTGTGATATGCTCAGGCCTGTCTTCAATGCAAGCAATGGTCCCGCAATAAGCACTATGACAGTACCGATTGAAGATATAAAATTAACTGCTGGATTCAAAATTCCAGAGTAAAAAAGAGCTTTAATCAATGCTGAAGAGTGTTCCTCGGATTTTTCAGAGACCTTTCCCAGTTCATGCTCCTGTTTGTTGAAAACCTGAATTTCCTTCATTCCGGAAAAATTATCCTGAAGTACGGCATTCAATTCGGCAATCTTAGCCTGCCCCACCTTGAAATACTTCCTGATTTTGCGAAGCACTACAGACAGGAAAGCAATGAAGGGGATGGGTATGCAAACCAGCAAGGCCAGGAACGGATTTATAAAAACCAGGATAACCAATACGCCCACCAGGGTGATGATATTTGTGACAAGATCTGGAATAGCATGGGCTATCAGGTTTTCAAAGGTATTTATGTCGTTTACGACTCTGGACATAAGCTGGCCGGTTTGTTTATCATGATAGTAGCTCATGGACAGTTTTTGAAAATGGTCATACAAAACTCCCCGCAAACGGGCTACGAGGCTCCAGGACGCCACATGCGCAAAATAGTTGTTCAGGAACTGGAATACTGCTCTTAAGGCGAAGCAGCCCAGCAGTATCATGGCAAAAAATACGATAGTATTAATGGAGGAGCTGTAATCACCGCTCTCCATTATTGCAATTATTTTTGAGGTTATGTACGGTGCAAAAAGGTTGATGCCTGAAATCATAAACAGTGCAACTGTGGATACCACCAGATATTTTGTCCATGGCCTGGCAAGTTTAAAAAGTCTAATTATGTGTTTCATACTTTTCTCCGGATATAATAGATTTTCAACCAGCAATTCTGGCTATCAGAATATTATACCACCAAGTTCCGGAAGATTGTATGAATATTTGATTTTTTATTCTCAATCCACCACTTTCTTTAAGTTGGACTGCAAATATTCCAGAGCGTTATAGATCTGTTCAGCCGCTTCAGCACGTGTAAGCCTGTCCTTTGGGTAAAAGTTGCCTTCCTCATCCAGATTTACAACCCCGTAAAGCAATGCCCGCTGAATGGCTCCGCTGTAATCGGCTGTTATTTGAGACTCGTCGGCAATAGCCTCCGGCAATATTTTCAGCATTGGAAGATTATAATGCTTTTCCATAAAGGTTATAAGTGTATTTGTAAATTGCTCTCTGGTCCAGACCTGCTTCAGGTCAATATCTCTACTGATTTCAACACCGTTAACCGAGGCAATGATAAGTGCATTTGCATACCAGGCGCTGTCATCAGCCTTTGAAAAATAATCAGTTGCTTTAGGCTCCTTGGCAAAACGGACAAAATTGAGATTCAAATCAAAGGCATTAACAAGCAGTTGTATTGTTTGAGCTGTTGTAACCCTGGCCATGGGAGAGAATTTTCCGTCTGACGTACCGGCTACGATACCTCTCTCATATAGTGAAACTATTTTATCCTTTACATCGGTATCAGGCAAATCCATAAGTTGTATGGAAGCCTCTGCCCCGCTGAGGGCGAACGACAGCGAAAGAATTGCTGCTGCAGTCAATGTTATTAATTTCTTCTTTACGGTCATGGAATCACCTCATATAATTTATTGTTAATGCTTATAAACTATTAGACCCCGATAAACGGAAAAAGTTCCAATGCCGGTCATAAAATTTTTAATTCAGACCGGCAAGGAACTTATATGAAAATAAAAACTGCATATTATTCTCCGCAAGGAGCATTACCTGGCTTTAAGCTCCATAGCGCTCCTTACAAGGCCGGCAAACCCGGTATCCTCCTTGCTCCAATTCAGGTCCTTCAGGTCATGCTCAAGGATATCGTTAACATCCTCCAAACTGGTATTGCTTGCCCAGGGACTTCCCTTCAGTATCTCCGCAAACTGGGCAACCATGGAAATAAATCTGAAGCGTGGAGTTGCATTATAAAAGCTGTCTTTTACCTGAGCAGAATCAATGGTTTTGCTTATCTCGGTAACTTTACCTGTATCAGGACTCTTATACCTGAGTTTTACAACTCCGATCCGCCCTTCCAGGCTGTTCTTGAGCTTTAGTTCATACAATGCCGTAACCGCATGTCCGGCGCCAACTTCACCGGCATCCACGGTGTTATTCCTGAAGTCCTTGTCTTCCAGCGCTCTATTCTCATACCCTATCAGCCGGTAACTCTCCACACTGCCCTTGTCAAACTCTATCTGAGCCTTTGCATCCTTTGCTATAACCTCCAGAGTGCCGGCCAACTGGTCTATGAATACCTTTTTGGCTTCTTCCACCGTATCAATATATGCGTAATTGCCGTCTCCCTTATCTGCCAGCGTCTCAAGGAATATGTCGTTGAAATTATCCATGCCGAAGCCCAGTGTTGTAAGAGTTATTCCCTTTGCCTTATAGTCCTCCACCATTTTTAAAATATCTTCTGCACCGGTGATCCCCTGGTTGGCCACACCATCGGTGCATAGAATTATCCGGTTATTGCCGTCCTTTTTGTAATTCCTGTACGCCATGTCATAACCCAGTATCAAACCTTCCGCAGCATTAGTGGAGCCTTCCGGTTCAAGTCTGTCAATGGCTGATAAAATCCGGTCTTTATCCTCCCCCGAGGTGGGTTCGAGAAGCTTTCTGCCGTTTGTGCCATAAACCACGATGCCTATTTTATCACTTTCACCCATCTGCCCTACCAATATATTCAGGCTCTTTTTAACAAGTCCCAGCCTGTTATCAATACCCATGGAACCTGAAACATCAATGACAAAAGTCAAGGCGGAAGGTTTTATATTTGAGGCCGCCACATTTTTGCCCTGGACACCTACTTCCAGTATATGATAGCCTCTGTTGAAGGCGGATGGCGCCAGCTCCGTATAAATTGAAAAAGTGTCCTTTGCGGGTAAGGGATAGTCCCGTCTGAAATAGTTTACGAACTCTTCCGGCCTTATTGCCTCTTTTGGAGGAAGTGAACCGGATTCTATGTACTTTCTGGCGATTGTATAGGAAGCTGTATCCACATCAAGTGAAAAAGTGGATAAAGGCTTATTTCCCGTATCGTTGAACGGATTGATACCATAGTCCTTGAAATATGCACTCTGGTTTTGGCGGCCTTCCTCTCTATACTCATCTGGTTGGGGAGAGGTCTGCATGCCGTAGTTTCTGGTGGTATCAGCTTTGCCGTCAAGGGAAATTACATTTTCTGTAGCGCCATTAATCGGCTCACTGAATTTAACATTTACTGATGCGTCCGCTGCACTTGAGACACCGGCGGAGGATTTATCCGAGGAATTTCCGCAGCCGCTTAACATGCCTGCCGCCAATCCAAGTGCCAGCAAGCCTGCCCCCCACCGCCTGGCACTGCTCCTTGTAAAACCTGTCATTTTAAAACCTGCCATCTTAAAGCCTGTCATTTTAAAGCCACTCATTTTAAAGCCACTCATTTTAAAGCCCCCTTATTAACTTGATTTTCTCTCTTGTCAATATCATTATATATTGGGCTTATTTCTTTCATAATTCATAGTTGTATCAAAATTGTAACATTATTCCTCTTAAAAGGGACTTAAAGCTTAAAGGGGCAGCAAGACCCTGACCTCTGTGCCTCCTGTCTCGGTCCTGCATATGTAAATTTCGCCCTTATGCCTTTCAATGATTTCTTTGCATATGGACAGTCCAAGGCCTGTGCCGGGAATACCGGAGGCATTTTGTGAACGGTAAAAGCGGTCAAAGACCTTGTCCAGGTCTTCTTCCGGAATGCCTATTCCTCCATCTGCAACGGTTATAACGGCATATTCACTATCAGAAGCGAGCCTTACTTCAACAGAAGTTTTCTCCCGGGAATATTTAATGGCATTGTCCAGCAGGTTTACCAGCACCTGTACAAGTTTATCCCTGTCCGCCTCGATATGGATATTCCTGTCAATCCCGCAGCATAAATCAATCTTATGGCCTGATGCCCTGTCTCTCATTTTTTCCGCAGTTTCGGTCAAAAGGTCCGATAAATTCAACTTTTGAAAGGAAAACTTTTCATTGAAAGAGTCCATCCGGGACATTTGCAGCAGGTCATTGACCAGGTTTGTAAGTCTGGAGGTCTCATTATCCAGGTGGAAAATAACCTTGTCAAGGCCCGGGTCTCCCATGACCTCATCAGCCAGGTACTCAGTATATCCTTTTATAGCCGCCAGTGGCGTACAGAGCTCATGGGATACATTTGAAACAAACTGCTTCTGCCTGTCAATATGGTCCTTAAGCTGCATACCCATATCGTTTATGCTCCTGCCCAATTGCCCAAGCTCATCATTGCGGGATATTTCCACCAGCTCAAAATCACGTTTTGCATACTTTCCCGTGGTAATTACAAGCCTTTTAATGGGCACTGACAATCTGCGGGATATTAATATGCTCAATATCAGAATCACAAGGCAGAATATCGCCGCCCCCATGCACAGGATTACAATGGCCTTGTTCAGTATGAGATTCAGAAGATCGAGCTTATAGCTTATTACAATTATCCCTGAATTCCTGCCGTCTATTTTTGCCGGTGAGGCATAGTAATAGATATTATTCTGTATGTAGTTTACGGTATCGCCCTTTTGCGCAGGCAGCAGGACCTCCTTCTGAAAGGCATCCATGCGGAAATCAGGATGCTCAAATATGTCAACCAGGCCACTGAGCAGCCGCAAATCCCTGTCGTAAATCAAAAGCTGTCCCACTCCCGAGCTGAGATTGGCAGACACCATTTTTGCATTTTGTTCATTTAGCTCCTTTGTACTGTTTTTCTCAAAAAGGAACACCTGATTTATATAATCCTGAACCATTGTATCCTGTGCTGCAAGTTGCTGATCCACCTTGTTTATCCAATAGGTCTCAATGCTTTTTATTACCACTGCTCCAACTATAAGCAGCACCACCACGGATGTCATGGAATAATATAAAACCATTCTGGTACTGAATTTCATTTTTCCCTCCACCTTTTACACGGCATTGGTTTCGTAAAAATAACCGTAAAAGCCTCAGCTCTGACCCGCAAAGCGGTATCCCAATCCAAAGACTGTTACAATATGTACGGGGTCACTGCTGTCATCCTCAATCTTCTTCCTGAGCCTGGCTATGCATATATCTACCACCCGGCTGTCTCCCATGTAGTCGTAGCCCCAAACCTTCTGAAGAAGTTCATCCCTGCTGAAGGTCTTCTTTACATTTCTCGCCATCAGCTCCAGTAGCTGGTACTCCTTGGCCGTCAGGCTGATTTCCCTGTCTCCCTTTAAAACAGTCATGTTTGCCATATCTATTTTTAAATCCTGATGGCAGATTATTTCCGCTTCATCCTCCTTGGCGGACCGTCTGAGCAGAGCTTTTATCCTGGCCAGCAGCTCCATTATCTCAAAGGGCTTCGTTACATAGTCGTCAGCCCCGAGCTCAAGGCTCAGCACCTTATCTATGGTCTCATGCCTGGCAGTTAACATGATAGTGGGAATCCTCCTGTCAGCGCTTAGTTGCTTGCACACCTCATGTCCGCTCATATCAGGCAGCATAATATCCAGCAGGATTAAATCAGGTTTGAACTCATGGACAAGGGACAAGGCAGACTTTCCGTCCACAGCCGCGGCCACTTCATATTTTTCACGTTTTAAGACTAATTCCATCAAATCTCTAAGTGATGGTTCATCATCCACGACTAATATCTTTTTCATTTCATACCCCGGTTTTAATAAAATTTATACATGATTTTTGTTTATACATCCTTTTATACCATATTTTTTCATATATTTAAATAAAAAAAGCATATCAACAAACCTGTTGTCTCGAAGTTTGCCCATATGCTCCCATTATTTCCGCAACTGTGCCTGTGCTGTTATGTAAAACCTGAAACGCAGCAGCCGAGACTGCTATTTTACAGAATAGTCCTGCAGCAGTCCCTGTTTAATATCCCACAGCTTTTTTGATAAATCCACATAATATTTGTGGGGATTTTCAAATCTTTTGACTTCATCCCAGATAGTATCCACCTGTGCCCTGCAAAATTCCTTTATCTGTTGGGTACTGGGACTTTCATAAACGCATTTGCCCTTTTCAAATATGGGCACCAAAAGCTTTTGCGCTCTGAAACCCGTCAAGGTTTTTCTTTTCCAGGTATATTCCGGATCAAATATTTCGTAAGGCCGGTTTTCATCTATAGCCTCGTCGTTCAGAGTCAATACATCGGCTATGGCCTTGTTGCTGACCCGGTCATACAACCTGTAAACCTGCTTGAACCCTGGGTTTGTGACCTTTCCCACATTTTCACTCAGCTTGATTTTGGGTATGAGCCTTCCCTCCTCTTCAACTGCCACAAGCTTGTAGACTCCTCCAAAAACCGGCTCTGACCTGGAAGTAATAAGTCTTTCACCAACGCCGAACAAATCCACCTCCGCACCTTGGGACAAAATATCCCTGATAATAAATTCATCCAGAGAATTTGAAGCTACAATCCTGCAATCCTGAAAGCCGGCTTCATCCAGCATTTTTCTGGCAGCCTTGGACAGATAAGTAATATCACCGGAATCTATCCTGATGGCCTTGGGCCTGAAGCCCTTGGGGACTATTTCTTCCCGGAAGGCCCTTATTGCATTTGGTACACCTGACTTAAGGGTATTATAGGTGTCCACCAGAAGTGTACAGTTATCCGGGTAAGTCCTGGCATACAGGCAGAAGGCCTCCAGTTCACTGTTGAACATCTGTATCCAGCTATGGGCCATGGTACCTATGGCAGGTATGGCAAACTCTTTTTCCGCAATGGTGCAGGCTGTTCCGATGCAGCCTCCGATATATGCTGCTCTGGCTCCGTATATGGCACCGTCATAACCCTGCGCCCTCCTTGAGCCAAACTCCATGACCTCCCGCCCCTGTGCCGCTCTCACAATCCTGTTTGCTTTGGTGGCAATAAGACTCTGGTGATTGATGGTCAGCAAAACCATGGTCTCAATAAACTGCGCTTCAATTACAGGACCCCTTACAATTACCACCGGCTCATTCGGAAATATGGGAGTGCCTTCGGGAACCGCCCAGACGTCACAGTTGAATTTAAAATTTTTCAGGTACTCCAAAAAATCCTCACCAAACTGCTTCCGGCTTCTTAAATACTCTATATCGTCTTTGTCAAATGCCAGATTTTTAAGATATTGTATTACCTGCTCCACGCCCGCCATTATAGCAAAGCCGCCATTATCGGGAACCTTTCTGAAAAACATATCGAAGTATGCCGTTTTATCCTTCCAGCCATTTTGAAAATAGCCGTTTGCCATAGTTATTTCATAAAAATCCGTCAACATGGTCAAGTTCATGTTATTCATTGAAATGTCTCCCTCTGCCGCTTGTCAATTTTTCATTCTGCGCCCGGCTGTATAGTAAATTTTCTATCAGTTATATATTATACTCCAGTTTGCAAAAACAATATATTCACGTACAGCTTTTGACTGTCAAAAGCCCAGTGCATGATTACACTTGCCACCCCTTTTAACAAGTGCCTTTTCATTATATAATTCTAATAAAAGTTTGTATATAACAGGCATATGTCAAAACTCAGGAGTTTATATGGATTATATTGTATTTGACCTGGAACTGAATCAGGAGCCCTCCTCCGTAAAGAGCCGCCCGGCCCCGGGTTTGCAGTTACCGTTTGAAATAATACAGATAGGTGCTCTCAAGCTGGACTCAGGCTTTAATACAGTGGCTGCCTTTAACAGATATGTAAAGCCGGATTTATATGAAAAAATAAATCCATTTGTTGCTGAACTCACGGGAATCACAGCAGAACAGCTCCTGTCGGAGCAACTTTTCCCTGAAATATACAGGGAGTTTTGCGAATTTGCAGGCGGTGAAGATTCAGTTTTTTGTGCATGGGGCTCAAGTGATATGAAGCAATTGTACAGGAGTGTGGAATATCACCATTTAAGCAGCAGGCACCTGTCAAAAAAATATATAAACCTGCAGCCCTATGCCTCAATGTATCTGCACTACCCGGTCAAAACCCAGCTAAGACTTGAATACGCAGTCCGCGCATTGGGAATCCCTGTTGAACACAGCTTTCACAATGCCTTTTATGATGCGTATTATACAGGTGAGATACTTAAAAAAATCCATAATAATTTCATGAAGGCGGAAATATATGACCCTGCAGCCGTGAGGACCAGACCGGCCAGAAGTCCAAGGAGAACCATTGACACCCAGGGGATAATAGAGCAATTTGAAAAGATGTATGACAGGAATATGACCTCCCAGGAAAAGGACATTATACTGCTGGCCTATAAGATGGGGAAAACCGGCCAATTTCTGAAATAATTATTTTTGTAAAGCTCGCTGTTCCTGTATCTTCTGAGGACCATCTGAGTACTATCTAAGAACTATCTGATACTTTCTCAAAAAGCAATATTTTTGCCTTTAAAATCAATGTCAATATATGGTATAATATTAAAAGACTGTAAATCTATTTCGCAATATATCAAATTATGCTCTTTTAGCATATTTTTTGGCAGTTATCGGACTAAATACATATCTCAAGGCAATAGTTTCGTTCTCATTTTCACGGTTTATTTCAAAGCCCTTATACAGAATCCCAGGGTTTATAGTTTGTGGTTTATAGGTGTCCTAAAAACCTAAATATTTTAAAAGGAGGAAAGCCGTCTTTTGCACTGAAAATACACAGGATAAAGCTGCCCTGATATGGGCAGGCAAAACAAAAGAAAAGTGATATTGAAAAAAATCAATATCCTGCTAATCTCAAGGTTCGTCTTTTACAACAAAAATACCGAAATAGGAGGATTATGGTATGAAAAGATTTAATCGCTTAACTTGTATAGCGATTGCATTAATGATTCTATTGTCTCTAGCTTTGCCTCAGCAGCTTTTTGCAGCATCTACGGTTACGGTGGGCTGGAATACTGTCTATCAATCAATTGATGGCTTTGGTGTATCTGAAGCCTTTCATCAATCTAACAATATCGCCCTTTTAGGTGAAACCAAACAAAAGGAAATATATGATCTGCTTTTCTCTACAACCCAAGGAGCAGGTTTTTCCATCTTTCGTTCCATTCTCGGTGACGGCGGGACCTGGGGAAATGCCACAGACGGCCCCAACAAAACCATGCAGCCGTCTGAGACCACCTGGGACTGGAGTGAATCCAACGATGATCAAATACCTATGATAAGGGCCATCCAGGCAGCATACGGAATCAAAAACATCCAATACTCGGTATGGAGTCCGCCGGCGTGGATGAAGACCAACGGTTCAGTTGCAGGCGGGTCGGTCAAGGCAGATAAATATCAGGCCTATGCCACCTATCTTGCTGAACATATTAAAAACTACAAATCCAAGTTTGGCATTGAAATAACCCATATAGGCATTTCAAATGAACCTGACCTGACAACCGCCTATTCTTCGTGTACCTGGACAGGAGCTCAATTTAAAGCATTTATGAAAGATGCTCTGGTGCCTACCTTTGACCGTGAGGGCATAACTGCCAAAGTAATTATGGGTGAAAAAATGACCTGTTCCGAGTCTCTCGCCATAGACTGTCTGAATGATGCTGTGGCTGTTACCAGGACAGATATTGTAGGTTGTCATAATTATGGCTCTTCCTATGCCACCTTCCCCACCACTAAAGCTAAAGGGAAGGGTATCTGGCAAACAGAAATATCTGATATGAACGGCAACGATATAACAATTACAGATGGCCTGAAATGGTCAAAGCAAATATATGATTTCATGACCATAACCCAGGGAAATGCGTGGAATTACTGGTGGGGTGCCTGCTATAAGACATATAACGGAGAAGGCCTCATACAAATGGACATGAATGCAAAAACCTATAAAGTTGCCAAGAGGCTTTATACAATCGGACAATATTCAAGGTTTATAAGACCCGGCTGGCAGAGAATTTCCGCTACGGCGAACCCTGTATCAGGTGTTTATGTAACTGCTTACAAAGACCCGGCTACCGGTAAATTCGCCATAGTTGCCATGAATGACAGTTCAACCAATCAATCCCTTACATATACCCTGGATGGGTTCTCCCCTGCATCTGTGACACCATATACAACCTCTGCAACCCAGAATCTGGCAGAAGGTTCAAAAATAGCTGTAAGCGGCTCAAGCTTCACAGCCAGCCTGGCTGGAAATTCAATCACCACTTTTGTGGGAGAAATCAATGCCGGCTTGTATGGTGATGTTAATGATGACAAGGCAGTTGATGCCATTGACTTTGCACTTGTAAAACAATATCTTACACGCCAGATAAGCACCTTCCCTTCAAAGGACGGTCTCAGGCTTGCTGATGTGAATATTGATGGCAGCGTGGATGCTATTGACCTGGCCATGCTTAAGAAGTATTTGCTGGGTGATATAAAAACTCTCCCCGTGAATTAATATTATAAGCTGAAAAAATAAGAACAGTTAAAAGTGAGTGCCAGAGTATAGTGGTGTTTAATACCTGAACTATACATGCCGGCACTCCTTTTACTGTTCTTTTCACATTTGAGCTGCTGCTAGCCCTTCTGTTTTTCTAGCTCTTTCATTTGATTTATGTAATTAATCTGAGTCTCGGTTTTACCCGCAAAATTATCTCCTTCATTGGGGCTTTTGCCGGTTGAGGAGGCTATACCTGCAAGAATTTGTCCATGCTGTTCCTGTGTGATTTTTTTATTTATCAAATCCATATTGCACTGTGCCACTTGTCTTAATTCGTTGAATTTTAAAGCGTCAAGCTTTACTCCATGATTGCATATGGGACATAACAGCATGTTTTCAGTCTTGTATGGAATGACGGGAATAAAGAAGAGTGTAAACCAGGTTCTTCTGCTGTACAGTGTCCAATACTTGTCATTATTGCAATGCTCGCAGTGGTAAACACCCACAGGACCATGGTTTTTAACCGTTTGATGACCCCAGCCGAATATAAATAACATTATTATCGCCTCATTTCTTAGTGTCGGATTTTAGCAAACAATACTTATTTGTAATATTTTGTAACATATCACTTTTATATTATCACACCACCCGAAAGGTAGCAATATGAAAACCCGGCACTGGGCCGGAAAAGAAAATCTCCCCCTAGTATAGTCCTGGATTTTTTTCATTTCAGGTGTCTACTCTAAGGGGAGCATAGCATTGGCAGGAGTTTTCTTTCTTACTGCTATTGAGGCAATTTATCCACGATTTTCAGCAGATAGCTCTTCAGTACCGCATAATCCAAGGCATTTATATCCCCGTCTGCCTTGACATCCGCTGCCTGCATATTGACATTTGCCGGAGAATTCCCCATCAATATCTGTTTCAGCAGGGCAAAATCTATTGTATCTATGCTGCCGTCATCATTTATATCCCCGTAGGTAAAGTCCGGCTCATTTTTAAGAGGTTCTTCTCCCCACAAAAGTACACCGTTGTCGTATATGGGAATATATGGGGTTTTGCCAGCAAAAGAAACTGCGTCGTAGTCCGGAGGACCTGTCAGGTTCTTGTATGACCAGTCATTTTCATTAGAGCCGCAGTTGTCCTTGTACTTTATGGACACATTTGCATCCTTTTCACACAGTTCCCATTCGGCAGGCATAAGCTGCGTACCTGTAAAGTCCACTGTAAAGTAATAAATGTTGTCCTTGTACTGCTTCAAGCCATAAAGCTTGGCTCCCTGATTCTGTCCAAGTGTTATTTCCACATCCTCAACCTTATGCCCTGACTCAAAAACTTCCGTGAGGTCCATGTAGTACCGTGCCGAAAGCTTGTCCTTCATGGCGGCAGGCCAGGCTGAACGATTATTGATTTGGAACATAAGGTTCAGAGTTCCATAGCCCTCGTATATTATCCAGCCTCTCACAAAATATTCTGTAAGGTTGTCCTCCTTTGCTCTGAAATCCTCAGGCTTAGGCCAATTTTCCAGCGGATTTCCGCCATACATATCATACATTTTTGCAAGGGCGCCTACAAACCCTGCATTGTAGTCCGTAGCCACCTCATTCAAGGTGTAGTCCGAAATGTCGTCCTTCCAGCTATCATTTGAAGTGGGGCCTCCTACCAGTGCACCATACAGAATATGCCTGTGGAAGGAAGGTACGGACAGCATGCTGGTCCAGGAACCATGGGCTGTTCGATGGTGGGGGTGCTCGGGTGCATTCTTGCCGAATCCCACCACATAGCTGCCGCCCCGGGGATTATCTCCAAGTGCGTAATTGATTTGACTCTCTGCAAACTTGTGGTAGGCTGCCTTTTTTGAGGCAGTTCCCACTGTCTGGTCATCAGACCACACAAAGGCCAGAAACGCAGCAGTAGAGGCATAACGCAAAGAACCCCACTGTGAAAGCCAGGCCAGGCCTCCCGGAGTATAGGTGATACCTCCTCCAGGCATCCAGGTGTCCAGATTTTTTTCAACCATTGCGGTATATTCCGCATCATGTGTAACCTGTGCAATTTTTAATGCCGCTCCATAGCTTACATCGTCCCAGCAGTGAGTGTGCTGACCGCCCAGCGACTTGGCAGGCAGCACCGACTTGGCCTTATCCAGATAAGAGGCATCCTTGGTTTTTATATAGAGCCAGATTGCACCCCATGCCAGGTCATCCACATAACTTCCCGAAGGGTATAAAGTTTTAAGAGGATTTTTTCCTCTGTAAGTATCGGCAAATTTAAACAGTTGTTTTGCATGAGTCAAGCAGGTTGCTGCATACTGCGGGTCGGTGGGCTCAAAAATCAAGGATGCTATAGCCAGCGCGGCGGCAGCCTGTCCCGCCACATCAGAACCCGGAGTGGATGCATCAACCTTAAAGGAGGTTCTTTTTGTTCTGTAGTCCAGAAGTTCATGAGGTATCCAAACAGAATGGTCGGATTCCTCATACCCGCACATGTAGTATAGGACATCGGGGCTGGGGTGCGCCTTTATGAAGAAATCCGTAGCCCATTTGATTTCGTCCAGAATATCGTCCAACTGCCCTGACTTTTCAAATGCCTGGCGGTATTCGTATACTGCCCAGCCCAACTGGCCCGCAGCATATGACATGGGATGGGTAAATTTTATTCCGTCTCCTGCATCTGCCCAGCCTCCTGTCAGGTCAAGGCCCACATCCTGCCCGTCTGTCATTGCGGCATCTCCCCTATAGGGTAAAATGTAATCATCGGGTAAGTCTCCAAGACGGTTAGCCTTATAAAAAAGAATTGACTTTTGCAATACTTCGCCATAATTGTAATAGGAACCGCCAGTTCTTGGTTCAGACGCCGCCTCAACTGCCTGCTGAAAAAATATTACCGATACAAGCATTGAAGTCACCAGCAGTATGGCTACAGTACGCAAAAACTTTTTCCAGAGTAGTGCTCTGTTTTCCCACATAATAATCTCTCCCTTTTAAAATAGTCTGGGATTGAGGCCAAAGCCTCCGAATTGACTTTGTGACAATGCTGAAAAATCATTGTCAGGATTTAACTGATTTTTTAAAAAGCCCATTGAATTAGATTCAAGGGGCTTTTTCATAGGTAATTTTTAACACATAATATATTCGGGTTTTATCCTGTTTCGCAATATTCTACAACTTTTACCGCTTTTCTACTGCCAGGTGCCAAAATCAATGGTATAAATATCCTCGAAAAATATATAATATGGAAAATATTATGTATTTTTACTTCAGTGGGCTTCTATCAGTTGCCGTAAGGCAAAGTAGTTATTTTACCTAAAAGATACTGCTGAAGTATGGCAAAATCAATAGCATCCACTGAACTGTCAGCGTTTGTGTCCGCTGCCTGCATGCTTGGCAGAGTAGTTATCTTTCCAAGCAGGTAAGATTTTAACACTGCACTGTCCAGAGCATCAATAACATTATCCTGGTTAACATCACCGCACATAACCGTGGGTACTGCGCCCCATATCTTGAAGTTGCCGCTTAAATGAAGCATTCCAAGCATATAAAGCATTCCGTCGTAATAGCGGTATTGTCCTGAAGGAACAGCCGTATTCCATAATTCGTCCACAAAGGGCTTTGCAGTTGCCGCGTCGGAAGCCATGGCTGTAACCGCGTTCATGGCAACTAATCCCGGGGAATGGTCACTGTTGAGCTTTGACCCTGCCAGAGTGTAGTTGCTGCCATGAGTGCTTACACCTTCTTTTTTGAAGAAGCTCTGAATCTTTGGTGCAAAGGTTGTTGAGGCCCAGGCATCCTTCTGCCACCAGGCATAGTCCACACAAACATTTGAAGCGACTCTCCAGGCATCATATCTGAAGTCGGCATGTCCCGAGCTCCAGGATACGTCTTTTGGAGTACCGTCAAAATTAGCATAGTCAGGATTCAAGCCGGTGGTTGAATTTGTTGACTTCTTGAAAAATTCCCTGCTTGTTGCTGCTATCTTGCTCCAGGTAGTTCTGTCGTTCTGGTTCTTGGCCCATAATGCCCACAATTCATAGAATGCAGGCAAATGATAGGACGGGTCTGTGAAGGTAGCCGAACCGCCGTTTGGACAGAAGACCACCTGATTCTGTGTCTTGTCAAACATGTTTACTCCCACTCCGTCATCTGCCTGATGGAGCATGGCATCCAGTATTACCTGGGCTTCCGCTTCGTAATTGTATATTCCTGTTCCGTTACCCCATCTGCGTGCTGCGAAAAGAAGCGCCATAGCAAAGTACTCGTCTCCGTCAGATGCAGGAGTAGTATCCATTATGCCGCCACTGTAGTTGCATTGCCATGCAAAGAAACCCTTATACTGCCCTGAGCTTT
Organism: Ruminiclostridium hungatei; assembly: GCF_002051585.1. Classification (GTDB taxonomy): domain Bacteria; phylum Bacillota; class Clostridia; order Acetivibrionales; family DSM-1351; genus Ruminiclostridium; species Ruminiclostridium hungatei. The sequence continues at coordinate 40,509 of NZ_MZGX01000018.1, forward strand.
GATACATATGGTTTCTGGACCATTTCCAAAGCATGTCGAATTCCTTCTTTTTATCCATCTGGACACATATCATCATGGCGTAGGACATACCTTCCGAACGCACATCGTTGTTTCCTGTGTCTCTTATGTAGGCCTCGTCGGTTCCCGACTCATAAAACAGCCTCTGATTATTGGTGTCTCCCTTAAAGAACTTGTCAAACATGGTGTTGAGTTTGTCTTGCACCTGAGCTTCTGTCCTGCCTGTCTCGACGAATATGTTCCTGTAGGTGCCTGTGCTGTAGTAGCCGCCTGTGGCAGCGTTGACAAAGGAAATTGGCAAAGCGGTAAACACAATAACCAAAACAAGTAAGTACGCTAAAACCCTTTTCATGTTAAAATACCTCCTCAGTAAATTTATGAATTTTGTATTTTTGCCGGCTCCGGCAGCTTACCTTGACCAAGGCAGTAATTGGGTGCGGCAGGCAGACTTTCGCCGAACTTTAATACAAAAAGCTTACTCAGACAATAGGCCGTATAAACCGCCTAATTATTCTATATTTTAACATATAAGTGCATTAATGTCTATTTATGGGTTTATTATAAGAGTTAAGTTAAAAACCCCAAAACAAAGAGCTCTGTTATTTCAATCAGACCACTAGTGCTTGCTTCCCTTTATCGTCTTATAAATAAGTACTGATACAAAAGTTAATATTAACAGCAATTTAATAACTGCAGTTATATTCGGGATTTTATTATTACTATTATTATTTATTTCAGGGATATAGTAATCTTCTTCCGCTTTAAATATGTATTTTGTGCTTACTGAAGCAAGATAGGTCTCATACCCCGGGTAAAAGGACATATAATCAATAACTGTAGTATTAAAATCTATAAAATCATTCCTTTCAATTCTGCCTTCTAAGGTAACTTCGTCAGGGAAGCCCCCATCGGAATAATAATCGATTTTTTGTTTACCCAGTATACTAAAAATACTTCCGTAAAAAAACAGAGAATTGTCTCCTATCCTTCCTATAAAAAGGTTTCTTGATAAATATAATATTCTATTATTCTCATTATCGGGCTCTAATTTTTCCGTTAATGGATACAGGGTTTTCTTATCAGTTTTTGAGGAATTATAAATAATAAAATTAAGAATTTGAGGCTGGGTTATAGTAACAGATATTTTTTCCCCGGATTGTGCCAATTGTTCCAAATTTGCCTCGGATATATCAATAACCTTTTCAGCTTCACCTGAAGCCTCCGAAACAACCTTACCGCTCTGAACCGCGTCTCCCCCCTGAACTGAACCATTTGCTTGAACATTATTCCTATTATTTATTGTCTTGTAAAACATATTTGCTAAAAACAAGACTGCCAAAACAAGTACCAGGCCTATGATAAATTTGACATATCCTTTATAAACACTGGAAGAGCTGGTTTTATAACCATTGCCGGCATATTTCTGAAGCTTTTTAAGTTCCTGTTTAATAAAAGGCAGTTCTTTCTCAAAGTAAGCACCTTCTTCATGTCCGGGGTTTTTGCCCATTATAACAAGAGCCTTGTTAGTGGCAATGAGATTAAGTATATGATTCTTATCTAATTCCTGCTCATAGGCATTGATTTTTTTATAGAGCTTTCTGGCACCAATGGGGTCATCCTGTTTTAAATGAATTTCCGCAAGCTGGGTCACATATTTATCTTCCTTTGGATTTAACTCCAGCAATGCTTCAAAATCCTTTTTGGCATTTTCCAGCTCGTCATTCAACAAATAATTATTAGCCCTGCCGGAAAGTGCCTCCACAGAATCAGGCATTACTTTCAATACCTTTGAAAATGCTTCAATCGCAGCATCTGTGTTATATGCAACCGAGTACCGTATTCCCTCAAGGCAAGTCAATTCCGGGTCTCCGTCAAATATTTCCCTTGCCTCCTCTATGTAAGCCCATGCCAAATCATAATTTTTCCTTTGCAGACATTCCAATGCGTTAACTCTTAACTCTATGAATTTTTCCCGCTGGCCGTACTCTATATCATGTAGAAAATGAAAACTCAGCGAGCGCTGATTAAAAACCCCAAGCAAATAATTTCTCAATTCATAGTGTTGTCTGAAAACAGGGTGCTCTATCTGCTCCTGCAATCGCAATGCATCATCCAGCAAAGCCCATGCTTCTCCGGGGAGGCATCGGTGAGTTGACAAAAACGTCACAAATTCTATAAACACTAATTGTTTATTTTCCAAATCCCACATGGCTTCATGGTTCAGAACCTGTACCCAGGAATTTATATTTATTCTTTCCGAAAAATTTTCATATATCTTACCAAGCTGTGACATCAAACCTTTCAAACGGTTTTCAAATGTGCCGGAAATTATGTCATTAACATTTATTCCTGATGCAGGGAATGAGCCATACACCCCAGAATCCGCAGCATATTGGAGCATATGCATGTTATACGGGCTCTCGTTATTCCGGACGCTGTCCGGAGAATCCTGTATCTTAACAGCATTTTTAGCATTTTTTATTGCCAGGTCATATGCTTCACGCAGCTTCTGATATCCATCTGCATCATCTTCAGGATGGCAAAGCTTCAGCTTCCTTGCATAAGCCTTCTTGATTGTACCCACATCTTCTGTATAATCGATTTCAAGAACTTCCCATATGTTCATTATAGTTGAAACCTGCTTTCCAATTCATCCAGAAACTGCTTAAGCTTTTTAGCTGCAATTTTTATACGCTTATCTTCCTGGGAAGCCAACTCTCTTTCAAAAATATCCAGATGCTGAGAAATCACATCCCTCATTTCACCCACAGATTCCTCGTAGATTCTCTCTCCTCTTGCAAGCAGCAGTCTGTTTTCCTCCTTCTCACGGGGATGAATTTTCAATTCACTCAATAGTTTAAGTCGCTCAGAAATTTCACCTTTACTTAATTCACCGGGATTTTTTTCTATAATCATACTTCTCTTTTCTCCGGTTTTAACTGTGGTCACTTCTACTTCCAGAATCCCGTTAATATCATAAGTGAACCTTACATCTACAGACTGTTCACCCACTACGGGAGGAACCTTTACCAGCAGCTCTCCAAGCCTGATATTCTCACTTACCTTCCTGCTTTCTCCCTGATATACTTCAACCCGGATTTCCTTCTGGTTATCATGCACAGTAAAAAATCTTTCCACCCGGCTGACGGGTATTGGAGAATTTCTTTCAATTATCGGGTGAAAATACCCTTCCTCGTACTTATCTGAAAAAATTTGCTTAACCACATTTACACCCAGGCTGTATGAACAGACATCTGTCAGTATTATTTCCTTCAAAGCTTCATTGCGTTCCTTTAACGCAGCCTGAATAGCCGCTCCCAAAGCCACTGCTTCATCAGGATTTATATTTGAATATGGAAGCTTTCCAAACATTTTTGTAACTGCCGAACGGATAATGGGCATCCTGGTAGCTCCCCCAATAAGAATCACCGCATCCAGCTCCTGAGGCGATAATTCCGCATCCCGCAAAGCCCGTTCAATAGGATGCCTCAATTTTAGCAGCAATCCTGCTGCAATTTTTTCAAACTCTTCTCTGGTAATTGATTCTTCTACAATTTGCCCGTCTATTGTCAGCATCATCTTGGACAGGCTGTTATCTGTCAAACCATATTTACAGGATTCTGCCTGTTTGTAGATGATGGATTTTGTCTTTGCATCAAGTTCTTCTGATTTCAGTTTGTTTTTATTTAAAAAATTTGATATAAGCAGCTCTGTAAAATCTTCTCCCCCCAGAAAGTTGTCGCCTGCTATGGATTTAACCTCCATAACCCCTTCAAACAGTTCAAGGATTGAAACATCAAACGTTCCTCCTCCCAAGTCAAATACCAAAAATTTAGTATAATCATTTTCCTTATACAAGCCATAAGCCATAGCCGCAGCAGTCGGTTCACTTATAAGGCGTTCAACCTTTAATCCTGCAAGCTCCGCTGCTTTCTTGGTGGCTTTTCTCTGACTGTCGTTAAAGTAAGCCGGTACGCTTATAATGGCTTCTTTGACTGTCTGACCCAAGAAGTACTCCGCGTCATCCTTGAGCTTTTTTATTATAAAGGATGACAGCTCTTCGGGCGAAAAACTGAACCTGCCAAGCTGGTAGAGCTTTTCAGTGCCCATGAATCTTTTAAAAACCGAGGCCGTGAGATTTGGATGCGTAATCAGTCTTTCTTTGGCTATTTGTCCTATGTAAACTTCTCCATTATCATCAACACTTACAATTGACGGAGTAAGATTTGAACCGAGCCTGTTGGGTATGATTTCAGCACCTTTTTCAGACCAGTAGGCTGCCAGACTGTTGGTAGTTCCAAGATCAATTCCTATTGCGGGCATAATGTCCCCCATTTCATGTAGATATTTTAACCAACCGCATTACCATATAGGCTGTATTTTACCATGATGTGACTTTTTTTTAAATAATTTATATAGTACTATATTCTCGGATTATCAGAATCATAATAATGATATAACCTGCTGCCCCGGCAGCAGGACATGACAACAACCGGATGCTGGCTATTACACATCCGGTTGTTGAAAAGTTAAAACCTATTAGATTTACCGTATTTCAAAGTTCCACCCAACGGGCACCAAAGACATTTTTACTCACCATCTGTTCTCTGGACTTTCTGTTTTTAACCTGGAAATCCATATTGTCAATTTCTTCTTCAGGATATCCCACAGGTACAAATGCCACAATTTCCACATGGGAGGGAATACCTAAAATCTCACGGCACTCATTCTGATAAAAACCGCAGACCCAGCAGGTACCCAATCCCAGGTCAGCAGCCTGAAGGGTCATGTGGTCTATGGCTATGGCGGCATCTATTTCATATGAAGCCCTGCCATCAGCCTTTATCCACGATTTGCCGTATTCACTGCATACCGCAATCATTAAGGGAACTTTTTTCAGCCAGCTTCCGCTGTTGCCGCAGAAGCCGGTTATCCTATCCATTTGTTTTGCATCATCAATTACTATAAAATACAGCGGCTGATAATTATAAGCTGAAGGGGCAATTCTTCCGGCCTCAAGAATAAGCTCAAGCTTTTCCTCTTCCACCTTTAAAGTCTTATATTTCCTGCAGGCATACCGTTTTTTCGCAATATCTATAAATGAACTCATATTATGTCCCACCCCGGTGCTTATTTGGCTTTTATGACTTCCTTGCTGATTATTTCTTTTGCGGAAGTTCTTTCCACTTCGTCATGCTCAGCTTTTTTAAGCCTTTTGTCAATTATTCTCGCCGCCTTCCAACTGACAAGAGACCCTGTATATACCACAGGGTTCAATTCATCGGAAAATGACACGCTGTTCCCCACTTTGAAAACCTCATTGAATCTTTTATTAATCTCCTGCAATATGCCGGGATTTTCATATTCCTTATCAAGCATCTCAATTTTAACGTCAACGTGATCTGTTCCGCCAGGATTGTCAATAATTATCTGATAGCCCAGACAGTTGGCCACATCCGTCATTATTGCCTTTTCGATATCAGCAGCCTTGTACTCCAGCCCGTTGAACAGTATACGGTCCTTTACCCTGCCCAGTATTTCCATTTCCGGAGAAGGTATGGGGCTGTCAGGATTTCTGTGTATTTTGACAATATCTCCGGTTCTGTACCGTATAAGAGGTTTTCCGCCGGGATTGAGCATGGTGACCGCCAGTTCTCCCTCACCCTCATGACCTGTAACCTCATCTGTTTCATAGTTGATAACTTCATATATATAATTATGGGGGAAAATATTCATTTTGTTATTCTTATTGCAGGTGGCCATTACCAGCGCTTCCTGGGAACCATACAGGAAATTGAAAACTTTGGCTCCCCACAGCTTTTCTATATTCCTGATCATAGGTTCAGTACACATTTCTCCCGTCAGCATGAACATTTTTATGTTAAAATCCTTATTGATATCATAGCCGCGGACCTTAGCGGCCTTCAGCAATGTCATGGTAAGCCCGGGTGTGCACATTATCACCTGGATATTTAATTTCTTTATAAGCTCCAGGGCCTTATCAAAACCTATTATGGGAGAATACGGCCATGCTTTTACGGTACATAAATCCAGATTGTGACATACATTGCCAAGAGTATCTCCGAAGGAATGGACCTCCGTTGGGCCGTATACCCCTACCACCGGCTTTTCATCCCCAAATACGCTTTCAAAGACCTGTTTGTACATAAGTGATATGGTTATATTGCTGGACATGACGTCAATCATGCTTCTGGGGCATGGAGTGGCCTTTCCCGTGGTGCCTGTGGTTTCATAATAATAGGCATTTTTATGTATTGGCTGGGACAGTATATCAATATCCGCCTCCCTCAAGGTATCCTTGGTGGTATAGGGAAGCTCCTTCATGGTATCCAGCGTATAGCTTCCAAATTTGTGGCTGTACTGTTCCAGAGCCTTATTATAGTATTTTGAATTGGCATGCACATACCGGAGTATTTCATTCAGCTTTTGATTCTGATAAGCCTCCAGCTCCTTCCCCGTCAAGCTGCCGTCAAAAAAACTTTCAACTACCTTTTTGTAGCCGTTTAAAAAATCTTGATTTTCTTGATTAATAATATGCATAACACTTTCATCCTTTCATATATTAAACGTCAATTTCTTCCAGGGCCTTTTTTATGGCTGCAGTTTTATGCTCTATTTCATTCCATTCCGATTCGGGGCTGGAATCTGCTACTATACCTGCGGAGGCCTGAAGGTATAAATTTTCACCTTTTCTCAGCACCGTCCTTATAATAATCGAACTGATAATATTCCCATTAAAATCAAATATTCCGAAAGCACCTCCGTAAGGCCCCCTTTGTTCGTCCTCCAGTTCCTCTATTATTTCCAGAGCGCGTACCTTGGGTGCTCCCGACAAGGTTCCCGCAGGGAACGTACTCTCAAAAAGCTCCATGGAATTTGAGTCGGGAGAAATATTCCCTTCAACATTGCTTATCAGGTGAAATACATGTGAGAATTCTTCCGCCCGCATCAGCTTGCTTACTTTTACAGTCCCTGCCTCGGCCACTCTTCCAATGTCGTTTCTGGCCAGGTCCACCAGCATTATATGCTCCGCCTGCTCTTTGGCATCGCTTACCAGCTCATTTCTCTTCTTTTCCCTTTCCTCGGGGCTGTTTCCCTTTCCCTTGGAGGTTCCCGCTATTGGCCTTATTTTCACATTCAGGTCTTCAACTCTGAGCTGCAGCTCGGGGCTGTTGCTGATAAGCTGGTATTCTCCGGCATCCCAATAAAACATATAGGGTGAGGGATTCAGTTCCCTGAGTTTTCCATATAGTTTCAAAGGTTCAATCTGCCTTTTTACGCAAAGCCTTCTGCCAATCTGCACTTGAAAAATATCACCCTCATATATATACTTTTTGGCCCTTTCAACCTTTTTCAGGAAATCTTCTTTCTTCATATTGGAGGTTATACCCAGCAGAGCACCGCTGGGAACTTCATCAGGATAAGCAATGTCGCCCTGCAATACCGCCAGCAACCGCTCTTCATCACTATGGCACTCATCATCAATGTAATTGCTGACAATTACCATTTCCTGTGATTCCTTAAGCACATGTATCAGGGTGGAATAATAGCACAGGTGTACTTCCGGCAGGTTCAGGGCATCCAGATTTTTCTTTTCAACCTTTTCAATATAGTGAAAATAATCATAGGAAAAATATCCGATCAGACCCTGGCTTATATTAATGTCCAGCTCATGCTGCTTGACTGTTTTAAACATGCCTTTTATAGCAGGGAATATATCCGAAAACCTTTTAGCTCCCAGACAGAAAACCTTGCTCTGGGTATCATACATATCACTGAAATTCTTTATGAACATATTTTCAAGGTCTGCATTTTTGGAAGAAATGGTCATTTTGCTGTCTTTTATAACTATCTCAAAGCGGGGGAATACTCCTATATAACTGCTCCCGCAGTCTTCCGCAGGACCGTCCACCGACTCCAGAATACAACTGTTTTCCGGCCCAAAGCCGTGTTGTATTCTTTTCAACAATTCATAGGCGTTTCCATTCCTTTTGAGCCTTACGGCGGACTGGGCCACTTCCCTTGCTTCGGCAACAGGCATCGCCTTTTCCTTTTTATCCAGGCGGCTGTCAATACCGGAAGCTTTTGTCCGCTCACAGTTTTTCAGAAGTTCTCCCGTCCTTTCCAGATATGCCTTGAGCATAGCCTTTCCCTTTTCCGTCATTATGGACTCGGGATGGAATTGCACACCCTCAATGTTGTAATCCCTGTGCTTGATGCCCATAATCTGGCCATCCTCCGTTTCACAGGTAACCTCAAGACAGTCCGGCAAAGTATCCCTTTCTACCACCAGGGAATGATACCTTGTTGCAATGAACCCATCCTTAAAGCCGCTCATGATTCCCTTGTCAAAGGTGAAAATCCTGGAGGTTTTTCCGTGGAACAGACTTTTAGCGTGTATTATTTTCCCTCCGAAGGCCTCTCCTATGGCCTGATGCCCAAGGCATATGCCAAATATTGATATTTCCCCGGCAAACCTTTTTATCAGTTCTGTGCAGATACCTGCTTCACTTGGAGTGCCTGGCCCGGGTGATAAAAATATGGCCTCCGGGCTTAATTCCCGGATTTCTTCCAGGGTTATTGCATCATTCCTGACGGAGATCACATGGTTTCCCAGCTCTCTTAAGTATTGATAAACATTAAATGTAAATGAATCATAATTATCTATAAGTAATATTTTCAATTGAATCACCCTCCATTGATTTTATAGTGTTATTAATTCGGCAAAAGGCAATACTGAACTAAAGCCAGGCAGTTAGTCGAAACCCGCAGCTCAATGACCTAAAAATATTCGTTTGTTTCATATGGGAATTTTCAGTTATTGTTTATTCAGCGCTGATGATAAACAAAAAAACTGCTTCGTCAATTCGAGACGAAACAGTTCGCTATACCACTCAAAAACTTCAATTTTCAAATACATAAAAATATTCTATCCCTATAACGTGAGAAACACGTAACAAACTACTATAACTTCGTTCTAAATCTCCTGAGCCCATTTCTCTAAAAATCTTATGTTGAACCTTTCACCAAACGTCAACTCGCTGTGATAAAATACTTTAAATACTTTTCTCATTCATAGACTTTAAATATTAAGTTTTCCGGACATTACTACCTTATATTTACTCTACACCCTTTTTTACCTAATGTCAATATATATTTTGTGTCCCTGAGCATAAAATATTGCACTTTTGCTGCAATGCTAAAACAGGGCAGGCTGATTTCCATTCCATCTTTTTGCCATCCGGCTTTCCAGCCCAAACTGATCCAGTATCTTCATTACATGGTGTTCTACAATTTCCTCCAGCTCCCTGGGCCGGTTATAAAAGGCCGGCATGGGAGGCACGATTCTTACTCCCAGTCTGGACAGCTTTAGCATATTCTCAAGGTGAACAGCACTTAAGGGAGTCTCTCTCGGGCTTAAAACCAGCTTTCTCCCCTCCTTGAGAATTACATCCGCAGCTCTGGAAATAAGGCTTTCACAATAGCCGTTTGCAATTGAACTTAGCGATTTCATGCTGCAGGGAGCAATAATCATTCCATCGGTGACAAATGAGCCGCTTGACACTTTGGAACCCAAATCTGCATTGTCAAATACTTCACCTGCAAGACTTTCCACATAATCCAGGGAAATATCGGTTTCTATCCCAAGATTCTTTTTTGCCCATTCACTAATAATAAGGTAAACATCCAAATTATTTATTTCCCTTAGCGCCTCCAGAAGCCTTATTGCATAAATGACTCCTGTCGCCCCTGTTATTCCCACTATAAGCCTCACGTTAAAAACCTCATCCAGCTCTATTTTTTAGTAATGCACATAATTCCTCGGCCATATCCCGGCATAATTGGATTACCAGCTCTAGTTCTTCCTGGGATATATTGTTCATATGTATACCGCAGCACACGGCAAAATTCCCGGCATACTCCCTTTTTAACCTGCTGGAAAACAGCTCGGTGATTATATTTTCCTTGTGCCTGTCAAAAGTGAAGGTTTTGAGGTCTCCGGTGCCGGAGCCCACTGTCACTGCTCCAAGATGCGGCCTGTCACCTCCCGTCAGCATGACGCAAAGATCGTCGCCCATGCCGGCAGCCATCATTTTCAGTTCCAAACGGTTTTTCTTTCTGACTATCTCTATCATTTATACCTCTATACCTCTTGTATACCAGCATCCGTCCATTTGGCCCCGCCCGTCTCAAAGCTTGAAACCAGCCGGGTAAATGGTGTTTGTATACCCAGTTCCTCACCTGCTCTTAGTATGGTTTCTGCGTACAGCTCCCCCTCGTTGTGCTCCTTCATCTGCTCAACATCCCTCTGAAAGGAGGTCTTTGTGCCGGCAGGATATTTTCTTACCACATCAATGCATTTTTCAATTATATCCTCAGACATTTTTATTCCTTTTTTTTCTGCAATGCTTCTGATTTCCAGCATAATATTCACAAGTATGTTTTTAAGGAAGCTATCCTCAATAACCCTGCCCATGGTGACTCCATACCTGGCCGTAACCAGTGCAAATGAGCATATAAGCATATATTTTTCATAAATCAGCGGATAGGGATCGTCCACCCACTCATAACGGATTCCTGTGTTTCGGAATAATTCCAATATTTCATTTGGAGTGTGGGAATAATTGCGGGGGTCACGGCCGAATACTATTCTCCCCTCCGGACCCTGCTGTCTGACAGTACCCGGTTTTTCCACATATGAGGCTATGTAGACACAGGCCGGAAGTACAATACCCTCATGACTTACAGACCTGATTTTCTCATATATGTTTATGCCGTTTAAAAGAGGTAAAATAACAGTATCCTTTGTAAGCCTGTCTTTGATTGATTCAACTGCAGCACATATATCATAGCTCTTGGTACATATGATATATATATCAGCAGGCGGAATCAACGCCACGTCATTTACTACCGCATAGGGCTTGATTTTTACTTTTCCCTGTCCTTCAGCATCAAGAGTGAGCCCTCCGGAACGGATTTCTTCATAATGCCTTCCCCTTGCAACAAAATAAACCCTGTATTCAGTATCCTGCTTGTGGTGCGGTGACGACAGCAAGCCCCGGCAAAGCTGCCCTCCGAAATACCCGCCTACACCGCCCACACCATATACGCATATATTTTTTATGTTTGCCTTTTCAATCATATACTTTTTGCCCCATGCGGCAAAGCTGAGCCTGTCAGTCCATTACCGCAGAATATAAATTATTTTGTATCTCCCGGAAAATATTTTAAAACAGCCTGCCTTGCGTCTTCAAGCCAATGCCGCCTCTCTTCCTCAGAGCTGGTCACAATTATTCCATACATCCTTCTGTAAAAATTATCAACACCACACAGGCTGAAAATACAATTCTTCCATATGGTCTCAAGAGGGTCTCCAAATACGTCTATTTCCCTTGCCTGTTCCGTATTTGAAGTGTTAAACACTATTGCCGCCTTTGCCTTGAGCAGCCCAATGGGAACACCCTCACCCTTGTCATTTTCTAAAAAGGCGTAGGCCACTCCCGGCCTTATAACCCTGTCAATCCAGCCCTTCATTATAGCGGGAGGCATCCCCCACCAGTTTGGATGGACTATAATTATTCCATCGGCCTCGGCTATATGCCGGCAATGCTTTTCAATAACAGCATCAATCCGGGCTCCTTTGGGTATCTCCTCGCTTGTTATAACAGGATCAAAGCCTTCTTCATACAAATCGTGATATATTATTTCATGCCCTTCACTTCTGAGGGTGTCAACTGCCAATTCTGCAATTGCATGATTAAAGCTTCCTTTTTGCGGATGTCCTAAAATTACAACAATCTTCATAGCCGGTCTCCTTTGTCTTTATTCATTCCTGCTTCTCAGTATTTCAAGCTGCATATCCGTGAGCACATCAATGATCTGCTTATAAATCTCCACAATCATTTCCTCGTGTCCTCCGGCCTCAATTGCCTTGTTCCTTACCTTGTCCAGAACAATTTTCACCCTGTCGCAGCCAATTACATCCTCTTCGCTGGTTTTGTACTTAACCACCTTCAACACGCAATTTATCCTTTTTACCAGCGAATCCACTATTATATTATCAATATTGTCAATTTCTGCTCTTACAGCTTCTAATTCCTCTTTCATTTTGAAATCTCCTTCAAAATTTAAAAATATTTACAATTCAGTCCGGTTAAAAGGATCTTTTAAACAGGGCTTTCATCCCCCACGGCACAGTACAGTCAAATACTGCTTTTGCTGTTACACCGGCTGCCGGTATGCTTCGTGAGTACTGAGGAGACTGGGAGGGGTCTGCCGGAAAGCCGGGCAGGTTCTTAATCAGGGCTATGTCCTCGTCTGCCTGGAACCGGGTGGTCATGGCCCATAATACATCCTCATGGGAGTATATATTAACGTCCTCATCCACCACTATCACATGCTTTAGCATATGGAAGGAGGACAGTGCCATTAATCCCGCCTGCCTTGCAAAGGCATCGTCAACAGGGGCTTTCTTTCTTATCTGAAGAATCAGGAACAGCAGACCGCCCCCTGCCGAGCTGTAATGGGCATTGATAACTTCTCCCCGCAGATTCTCTTTTAAGAGCTTCATAACCGCCGCCTCGGCAGGAATGCTCAACAGCTCGGACTGCTCCTTTCCCGGTCCCAGCAAGGCTTGATACACTGCATCATTTCTATGTGTAACGGCCTTGATTTTTACCAGGGGTATGGAGGGTTTTGCGTATCCGTTGTAACCCAAAAATTCCGGCAGTGAAAAACCTGTGGGGTCGTTAACATTTTCATTTGCCAATTCACCGGTTATTTCTCCTTCCAGAACTATTTCCGCATTGCTGATACACAATGCATCCACCGACACACATTCCGAAACCTGTACAGGATATTTTCTGATTCCCCCCGCAATTGACAGCTCATCCTCCCCCGGAGCTACCGGAGGATTTGAGAAGCAGGAGGCATAATAAACCGCCGGATCAACCCCGATATTTATTGATATGGGAAGGGTAGTATTTCGTTCAAGAGCTTTTTTATACAATATGCCCAGGTCACGTCCAGGAACAATCCATATGGTCATGGTATCCTTGCCGTGAATACAGAACCGGTGTATTGAGCAGTTTTTTTCTCCTGTTTCGGGGTCTGCGGCATATACGACACCCAAGGTGATGAAGGGACCTGCATCGGCCTGGGATATGGTTGGAACAGGAAGCTGCTTCATAATGTCCACAGCTCTTATAATATTTTCCTGGCAGGGCGGATTTTCCATTTTCTCAGCGGGAAGCCTGTTCATCAAGCCATGCAGCATAACCTCCGCTGCCGTATTGTCATCCTTTCCGGTAAGCAAAAGGTTGCTTCTTCTTCTGCTTCCGAACAAACCCATTAGCACCGGCATGGAATGGTTTTTTACATTCCTGTAGATAACGGCAGAGCCCTCCCTGCAATTGGGAGATGCAGGCACACCTGCCCCATGCTTCACATAATGTGCTGCAATTTCACAATGGGCATCAATGGGTTCGTTATGCTCAAGAATGTATTCTTCATTACTTTCCAGAAAGCTGACCGCTGAGCGCAAATCATTTATTTTCTCCATAAATATTATCCACTCCGATTTCATCCACTACGAATACCACTGTTTTTTCATCGTCCATACCCTTTGAGCGGTGCTTTATTCCGTCTGGTATGACAAAACCCATACCAGGCCTGCATTCATAGCTGCTGTCTTCAAACATTATGGTAAAAACCCCGCTCAGCACATAACCCTGATGACCTATTTCACACCATTTTTCTTCATTAAAGCCCGCCGGAAGCTCCAGCAGTCTTATCCTTTTGCCATTGGCAAACACCAGCTTTACGCGGCCAACCGCCCCCGGCTTGTCCCACTTTTTCCATTCAATACTGTTAAAATCAATTCCTACGTTATCCATTATTTCTTTAACCCCTTTCAGAATACTGTTTATATTGTCCTATCGCTGTTACGATAGAATTTCAAACAAGCTGAAGCTCATCGTTGCAAACATTTGTAATGGCCTGTCTCAATGTTCCCAACTTGTTTATTACCTCGTTCCATTCATTTTCAGGGACCGAATCGGCAACTGTACCGGCTGCAGCCTGTATATACAGCTTTCCGCCTTTTTTTATAACGGTCCTTATATTTATTGAACTTACTATGTTTCCGTTGAAATCAAAGATTCCAATTGCACCTCCGTATGGTCCGCGCTTTTCGGTCTCAAGCTCCGAAATTATTTCCATGGCCCTGATTTTGGGCGCCCCGGTCAAGGTTCCGGCCGGGAAGGTAGCCTCAAAAAGCTCCATGGAATTCAAATCCGACTGCAGTTTGCCCTTGACAGTACTGGTCATGTGAAAGAATTTTGAATATTCCTCTATTTTCAAGAGCTCCGGAACATGCACCGAACCCTCCACGGCCATTCTCCCTATATCATTTCTGGCAAGATCCACAAGCATTATATGCTCTGCATTCTCCTTCTTATCCTTTGAGAATTCTTCAAATATTTCCGCTCTTTCTCCGCTGTCCCGGCCCTTTCCCTTGGAGGTTCCCGCTATAGGCCTTATCATGGCATGCCCGTCCACCACAGAAAATTGAAGTTCCGGACTGTTGCTGGCGAAGGTATAATTGTCCTCCTGGATAAAGCTCATGTATGGGGAAGGGTTCATTGCCCTGATCTGCCTGTAGATGTCCATAGGCCGGCAGTCGGCTTCAATTTCCTCCCTCATGGATATCTGCACCTGGAATATGTCTCCCTCAACAATATATTTTTTACACCTGTCCACTATTTCCAGGTACTTTTCCCTGGAGATATTCTGTACCAGCCGGCCTTCCAGAACTTCAGAGTCACCATTCGGGCTTATAGGGGACTCTCCTGTGCCGGAATTCATAAAGCACCTGATTATGTCGTCCTTTGGAAATGGGACATCAGTGAAATTGGATATTATAGAGAAGCTTTTACTCTTGTATTCCGTATAAATCAGAGTGGAATAGAAACCCAGCTCCACCTCGGGAAAACCTAACGGATCTTCGCTTCTCTCGGGCACACTTTCCAGGTAATGCAGGTATTCGTATGTAAAATAGCCTATCAGAGGCACTGATATGATTAATTTTTCATCATGCCGGCAGTCAATAATAAATGAACTTTTAATCAGGTTGAAAATTGCAGAGAACTTGCTGCCCTTAATATCAAAGCCTCCATTCCTGCGCTGGAAATGTTCTGAAAGGATTCCCTTCACATGGTTTATATAGTTTGCGTTTTTGCCTTCAACTGTCAGGAGACCGCTTTTCAGTTTCAAGGTGAATTGCCTGTCAACGGCTATGGCAGAGAAATTGCAGTCAGTTGCCGGACCGCCTGCCGAATCCAGGTAGGCACAGTTTCCATATTCAGGGTGGTGATTATAAATATTCAAAAATCCGGTATGAAAATCCCCGTCATAATTGAAGATTTCAATTTCCTGTATAAGGTGGAGCTTCCTGCTGCTGAAAAGTGAATTTTCAGCAGTACTGAACAGAGTATTGTCTGAAATATTTGTATCCGGCTTGCTTCCGGAGCCACAACCGCACCTGTCCAGAAATATTTTCAGCATTTCATAGCCCCCTTCGGTCAATATGGCCTCAGGATGGAACTGTACTCCCTCAATATCATATTCCTTGTGCTTAACTCCCATTATTTCTCCATCATCGGTTTCGCATGTGATTTCCAGGCAGTCAGGCAAGGTTTCCCTTTTTATGGCAAGAGAATGGTATCTGGTTGTAATGAATTGCTTTTTGCTGAATTCTTTGAATATTCCCTTCTCCAGGGAATTAATGACAGAGGTTTTTCCATGCATAAGGCTTTTCGCATGGACTATCTCGCCTCCAAACGCCGCTCCTATGCATTGATGTCCAAGGCATATACCGAATATGGGGATTTTTCCCTTGAATTCATGTATGATATCCAGGCATTGTCCGGCATCCTTTGGAGCTTTGGGGCCGGGAGAAATAATGATACATTGGGGCTTCAGATTTTCAATCAGGGACTTGTCGATGGCATCATTGCGCACAGTATAAATATCTTGCTTCAAAACTTTCAGGTATTGTACGATGTTAAAAGTAAAAGAATCATAATTATCAATCATCAATATCAAATTCGTGCCACTCCTTCTGCTGTAATTGCTCTAGACGACTACTTCCTTTTTGTCATAGTAATATTCCACCATTCTTGTTATACACCTGTCTATTGAATTTTTCCCCTCCTCATCAAGCATTGCGTCCCCGGGAAAATCACCCTCGCACATTACTACCAGAGGAAACCCGCTGCCAACAATAATCATTTCATTAAGATAAATATTCATAAAAATTTGTGAGATGACATTTAAATGAGCATACCTTCGTCCCACTGCGATGACATTTGCCAGCTTGTTTCTCAAAGGCCTTCCCTGAACCCTGAGATATCCGAAGCCACACCTTTCCAGAAACACCTGCATAGTTGAATTTGTTGAGAAAGCATAAACAACCGGTAAATAAATAATTGCATCTGCATTTATCATTTTTTCCACAACAATTGGCATATCATCATCTATGACGCATCCACCCTGATTACAGCCATAACATGATCTGCAATTCTCAATATCATAGTCACTGATATACACACCTTCAATGGAATACTTACTGCTTAGTTCATGCTGTTTCAGATATTCAAAAATATTAGCGGAGTTTCCATTCTTTCTCGATGACCCGATTAATACCAGAATATTCATAAATATTACCCCATTTTATAACTTTTGAAGTAATTATATATAAACTGTCAAAAAAAGTCAATGCTATAAAATTTTGGTATTTTGTTCTTCCATTTAGAATTTTATTGATATTTTTATGATTTTTTTGTCTATTTTGCTGTATTCGACGATAATTTTACCATCGGCAATGTTATGAATTTTGATGTTGCAGCCCAATAGCCCTCAGCTCAACTTTATGCTATTATTTTACATATTGATGGAAATTTTTATCGGAGAGAAGCGTCAGAAAGGAGTTTATAATGATTATAAGTGCAAGAAATCAACTTAAGGGAAAAATCGAAAGCATTCAGGAAGGTGCTGTAAATGCTGTTGTTGTGCTGAAGACAAGCGGCGGCGAAGTAATTTCAGCCACCATATCCATGTCTGCCGTTAAGGAACTTGAGCTTGCGGGAGGCAGGGAAGCCATAGCTGTTATTAAGTCCACCGAAGTTATGACAGGTGTGGGCGATTTAAAAATCAGCGCCAGAAACCAGCTTGACGGAGAAATCCTAAAGGTGGAGGACGGTGCGGTAAACGCAATTGTAACTTTAAAAACAAATGCCGGCAGTCTAATATCTTCAACCATTTCAAGGTCTGCAGTCAAAGAACTTGGCCTGGCGGCGGGAGTAAAGGCAAAAGCCGTCATTAAATCCACTTCGGTTATGATAGCTGTAGAATAAAATAACTGAGTTGCTATTGCTACGGGTCAGACACACAGCCCTGTGACAGAAAATCTGCCGGGGTCTGTGTGCTGTACTGCCAAAATTAATCACCTTAACCGTACATTCCGCTCCTTCTGTATTCCATGGTCATTATGGAATTGACCATGTCTTCCACAAGATTTATTACTCCGCTGAATCCTGCGTAATTTTTATTTCCGATGCTGATTGAATCGAAAACCGGATAAGTATAGCGTATCAATGGAATGTTATACCTGTCGGCCCATCCCCTTTCAAAGGAAGAACCGAAAATCATGATTGAATTTGAGAGCTCTATTTCTTTGTCAAAATCCCTGTTTTTTGTATCATGAAAGCTGTTCAGAAAAACCTCCACATTAAGACCGAGCTCACTCTCAAGGAAAGCTTTCAATGAAGCTGCCCTGACTCCGTCACCAACCACGGCAGCAGGCATTCCATAAAACTTTTTAACATAGTCGAAGGCATGCTCCAGCCTTTCAAGAGTTATCCTTTCCAGGGCATCCAAACTGAAATGACTTTTTATATTCAAAGCATCATATATGGCCTTGCAGAATTTTTTGCTGTTTCCAATCCCATAGGGATATTCTGCCACAATGTACGGCGTTCCAAACCTCTCCTGCATATAGGCTCCAACCGGTTCAAAGCCGGAAAATACAACATTCAGGCATGCCCCAGGTGCTTCCTGTATCTTTTCATAGCTGTCATACGGCATTACGCAATTGATTTGTATCTGCCTGCCCAGCAATTTCCTCACAGCCTTCAAGTCAGCATCAATTTTGAAATCATCTGAAAACAGCCCGATTAAATTTATTGAGTTTTTCTTTGGGGCTGCGGGTTTCATATTGTCAGCCAAAAGCCTCATGGCATCCTCCATGCCTGACAGCATATCGCCCTTAAAGCCTGCTGACTTGATAATCTTTATATCCTTATTGCAATTTGTATCTCTGATAATGCCTTCTATGTCATCTTCCATTATTTCTGCCACACAGCCGGTAAGGACAAAAACCACAGAGCTGTCGTAGTTGTCACAAACCTCTCTCAGTGCTTTTTCCAGCGTCCTTCGCCCTCCATAGACTATATCTTCCTCATAAATGACACTTGAACACTGCCTTATGTCCATAAGCTTTGAAGTATTGTGAAAAGTGGAGGTCCCCCAATTGCAGCCAATGGTGGAATGTATGAGCACCGCCGAATCCGTTATACTCACGGCGGCGCGGTAGGCGCCAAACAGCTTGCAGCTCTTGCATAAACTCATGTTCCATACCTCCTTTGCAGCCACAGCTCTTCCCACATTTTTCTGGAACCCTTCAGGTTCAGGTTTTCAACCCCGGAATAATACTCCGGCAGGCAAAAGGCTTCATCCCTGTTTTGCCAGTCCGGCCCCGATTTCTTCCGGATTATTGATGCAAAACCTTTTATCATATTTCCGTAGCCTGCCATATCCATGGGAATAACTTTTCCTGTACCTCTTAAAAATTTGTGAGCATGCACAGGGAAGTCCGGTATCTGGTCCCCCAGTACAAAATCAACCGCGCCTGACACCGCCAGCAGTTCTTCCTCAGTTGTCTCCTGCAGCAGTTGGGCTTTACTGCCGGAATTCAGCAATGCCAGCCTTATATTCTTCATAAGCAGTTCCTTTGTCTCTTTTGAAATGCCGTCAAAGACCATATCCTCTTCTTTCATTCTGACACAGACATATTTCAGGCGGATGCCATATTCCCTTTCATATTCTTCAATATAGTATGGAAGGCCTCTATAGTCTGAGGATACAAGTGCAAATGTAAATTTATCAAAATACTCCCTCACCTCTCCCAGCTCCCTGTAAATCTGATTTTTCCTGTTTACAAGGCTTTGAGAGGCCGGTTTTCCAATTCCCAAGGCCAGGGATATTTCAAGGTAAAGCCTTTCTATGCCGCTTATTCCTCTGTAGTTCTCAAAGGTGCCCGCCTGAAAATACTCGGTGCCGTATAATTCCTTCATTCTCCGGGCCCAGGGTATCCTTCTTGTAACTATGTTCAAAGCTGCCCTGGGAGCGGTAATCAATTCCTGTGTGGTACAGTTTGGGATAAAGGCATTTACCTCAATGTCCAAAGCCTTAAGTTCTCTGGCCATGCCGTCAACAATAGCGCTCCCTCCTGCTCCCCATGCAAAACCGCATATGTTCACCGATTTCTCCCTGGGCTCCTGCCCGGTCATCAGGTTCTCAACTATGGCGGTCATCGCTTCGGAAAAACCGCAGCCCTTGCTGAATTCAAAAGTATTTTTACGGCAGGAGCCATCCCAGTTTTTAATGCTGTCTTCTATGGCTCTGCCCCTGTTGCGTTTATCCACATGAGAAAATTTTTCGGAATTAACGGCTATTATTTTGCAACTCATTGTATTGCTGAGACTTTTTATAACAGAATCAACCTCAGCATAAGTCATGTCCACTGAAGTTGCCGGGATTACGGCAATCATGGAGGGTGAATACTTTTCAACCGTTTTAATTATAGCAGCTCTGAGTTTTTCCTCTCCTCCAAATATTATATCTTCCTCCTCCAGTTCGGTGCACTGTGCGTTATAAGCGGGCAGATACCCTCTCCTGCACACATATTTATAGTGAAAGCCGCAACCCGCAGAACCATGAATAATGGGAACGGCATCTTTAATCTCGCCTATTGCATACATTGCACCGGAAAGCTTGCCGCTGTATCCGTAGTCATGGGGGGAGGAATTGAAATCGGTAAAATAAAGTGCCTTGTAATATTCTCTTAAATTATCATCCATATGATTTACTCCTTATGATCTACTCCTTTACACTCCCTATTACCATTCCTGAAACAAAGTACCTCTGCAGGAAGGGATATACTGCAAATATTGGCAATATTGCTATAAAAACCTGTGCCGATTTTGTGGTTCTCTCGGATATAAGCGCCAGCAGCTCGGCTTCCTCCCTGGTCATCAGAAGATTGGTATCCCTTTGTATTACCAGGGATTGCAGATAAGACTGCAATGGAAAGTTAGATACATTATTCATGTATATCATCCCGTCAAACCAGGAATTCCAATGCTTTACCAGGATAAAGACGGCGATTGTGGCTATGGAAGGCATGGACACCGGTGCAATTATGCCAAACAGTATTCTGAAATGTCCTGCCCCGTCAATAAATGCAGCTTCTTCCAGTTCTCTGGGAAGATTTCTGAAAAAGTTTATCATCAATATGATGTTGAATACATTCACCGCACCCGGAACTATCAGCGCTGCAATCGTATCAATAAGTCCGGTGGATTTTACTACCATATAGGTTGAAATGGTTCCTCCGCTGAAAAGAATGGAGATGAAAAGAAACCATACATATATGGTTCTTTGTTTAAAGTCCTTGTTTTGTCTTGACAGCGGGTATGCGGTAATCAAGGTTAAGCCCAGCTCCACCGGCAAACCTATTAAAACCCTTTCTATGGATACCCTGAAGGAATTCCAGAAGTGCACGTTATCCATGGCAAATTCATACGCCTTTAAAGTGAATTCCACGGGCAAAAGCCTGACCCTTCCGGAGCCTGCTGCCGCACTGCTGCTAAAAGACAGCGCCAGCACATGTACCAGCGGTACTATGCACAAAAGTGCGAAGGCAGACAGAAACAGCACATTCAGCCATATAAAAATTTTTCTTCCGGTGCTTTTTTCTTCAACCATCTGGCTCACATCCTAAAAAATATGGTAATCTGAAAACTTATAGGCCATAAAGTATGAAATCGATACCAATACGAAACTGACAACGGATTTGAACATATCCACCGCCGTCGCAATGGAATATTGCGCATCAAGCAAACCCATCCTGTATACCCAGGTATCAATAACATCTCCGCTCTTGTACACCGCCGGTCCGTACAGGGCATACACCTGTCCGAAACCGGCATCAAGAATGCTGCCAAGGCTTAGGGTGGCCATGAGAATTATTATGCTTTTAATTCCAGGCAAAGTGATGTGCCGGATTTGGGCCAGTCTTCCCGCTCCATCCATAACGGCAGCTTCATATAACTGAGGGTTTATTCCTGAGATGGCGGCCAGATACACGATTATGCCGAAACCCGCCTGCTGCCAGACATGGGTGGCTACCAGAACAAAAGGAAAAACCTTATTGTCTCCAAGAAAGATAACCGGACTAACCCCCACATGCCCCAGCACATTGTTAACTATTCCGTCATATGCCAGAAGTTCTCTGAATATGCCTCCAAGTATTATCCAGGAAAGGAAATGGGGAAAATAAATGACCGTCTGCACCACTCTCTTATAGGCCCTGTGCCGCAGCTCATTCAAAAGCAGCGCCAGCACAATGGCCGCAAGAGTCTCTGCTGCTATTTTCATTACTGAAATATATACGGTATTCCATAATACCTGATGAATGTCACCAACTTTCATCAGGTAACTGAAATTACCCAGTCCAACCCACTCCGATTTCAGAAAGCCCTCCGCAGGGTTGAAATTCTGAAAAGCCATTACCAGCCCGAACATGGGGCCGTAATTGTATACAATCACAAGAATCACAGCCGGAAGCAGCATTATATGCAATGGCAACTGTCTTTTGAATTTTTCTGCAAACATTTTCCTCACCCCTGCGGTTCTCTTTTAATCAGATATGAATCAGTTGGATTTTTGATTCAACTCAAACCATTCATTAACTTCACCTGCTATGGCATCTCCTCCCATAGCCCCGTAGCTTTCCACAAAGCTGTCAAACTCCGCTGTATCTGCTCCTGTTATTATATCCATCATAATTTGATTCCACTTTTTATCAATCAACGGCTGTTTGCTTATAAAGGATTTGGTGGGAGGACCAAAGTACTCATCATAAACATATAATCCGTTTTTGTTATAAGTTTCGGCAACAGCCGCCGCACCCCCAGGCCCATAGTACTTGAAATCCGCCCAGCCTGTTTTGTTTCCCCTGTTTGTAAAGGTCTTGTCTCCAGCATCAGAGAATGCTTTTATATTTTCATAATACTGTTTCTGGATAATGGTGAGCTTTGCGGTATCACCGCTCTCAATTGCACTTTTAAGTGAATTATAGTCATTGAAGAAAGTATGGGGTTCATACAGTCTCACAGGTGCAGCCTTAAAGAAACTGCCGTAAACGTCCAGATACTCCTGAGTTACCGTGCTTGGGTCATTTTCCAGCTTATTATAAAGATTGAGCAGCTTCACAAGGGCTTCCGGATGTTCATAGCCCTTTCTTACTACATAAAAGCCGTACTGGTTCAGCGGGCTGGCCGATATTGTCTGCTTTGTTCCGTTCAGGGACGGTATTGCCAGAGGAATCCAATCTGCCTTTGCATCTGTCTTTGTGTTGTCCTGCAATTGGAAGTATGGTCTGCTGGCTGTTCCGAATAAAACCCCGCATTTGCCTGAAATTATGTCCTCCGACAACTGGGCATCTTCAATCGTAGTAAAGTCCTTGCGGATCACACCCTTCTTATAAAACTCCTGAAGCTTTAGCAAAGCAGCCTTTGTTGCATCTGCCTGCTCCTTTGAACCATACATCCCATAAGACAGTTTCCCGGCGGAATCCTTTGTCCAGATGCCGGGATAGCTGTGGAATACGTTCCAGAAGGCCGATTCTATTCCCGAATTATCCATGGGTATTCCATAGGTGTCGTTTTTTCCGTTTTTGTCGGGATCGTTAAAGGTAAAAGCTTCTGCTACCTTAAACAGTTCCTCCCCTGTTTTCGGAATCTGAAGGTTGAGATTATTCAGCCAGTCTGAACGGATCCAGATCATGGAAATTATGGCATTGTAATCATTGAACCATGGTATTGTATATAACTTTCCGCCCCGTTTCACAGCTTCCAGCTCTCTTGCAAATTCGCCGGAGTATATTGATTTTGTGTAAGCTGTGGCATATTTCTCAAAGGTGTCCGTCAAATCCTGGATTTTATCAGCCTTGACCAGTTGTTCATATTGTGAAAGACTGTCCAGCATGAATATATCAGGCAGTGAGCCCGAAGCAATCATCAGATTTGTCTTCTGAGCCTCGTCATCCCCTGATGCCACCCATAAATATTTTACGTTTATGCCCAGCATTTCTTTATAGGCCCTGGTAAACACATTGTTTTCAAAGGTATCTCCATTTTTGAATTTCACAGTCTGATCCCCGTTCTGATGAACCATTGAAACCGTTATTTCAGGTTCATACCTGCCCAGGGGATCCATGTTTTCCGCAACTGCTGAGGATGAACCCGAAAGTTCCGGCTGCACCGCCTCCTTACCTGATTGCACAGTCCCGCAGCCGCCTGAAATCAACAAGGCCAGCACTATTCCCATACAGCTTGCACAACTGATTGCTTGCTTTAAAGTATTCTTAATCTTCTTGTTACTTCTGTCATTTTTATGATTTTTCATATTTTTTCACCCCGAATGTTTAAAATAAAATTCAAATATGCTTCAAAAGTCCGCTGCTGCCCTATGCTGCCATCAGACCCCCGCAAGTACAGGGATACAGGATTTTATTGTTTCACCTGCTCTGCCCGGGCTGCTTACAATTTTAACATCTACACCGTAGGTGTCCTGTAAGTTGCCTTCAGTTACTACCTCTTCTGAAAGCCCCGCAATAAATTTATGGTTTTTTTGCATCAATACCACCTTACCGGAGCAAATAAAAGCATGGTCTGGAAAATGAGATGTCATTA
The DNA here is from genome assembly GCF_002051585.1 of Ruminiclostridium hungatei. GTDB lineage: Bacteria > Bacillota > Clostridia > Acetivibrionales > DSM-1351 > Ruminiclostridium > Ruminiclostridium hungatei. Next base: position 64,643 of record NZ_MZGX01000018.1, read on the forward strand.
TAACCCCTATTCCTTTTTCCACCAGGGCTTTTATTTGCTGCAATACGCGTACCTGGTTGCCAAAATCCAGATTTGAGGTTGGTTCATCCATTATGAGAATATCCGGCTGCTGGGTCAAAGCTCTGGCTATCAGCACCATTTGCCTCTCTCCTCCGCTGATTTCAGTGTATATCCTGTTTTTAAGATATCCCACCCCAAGAGTCTCCAGGGCATTTTCAGCAATAGCAAGGTCCTTGCGGGAGGGTGAGGAAAAACTTAACAGGTGCGCTGTCCTGCCCATGACAACCACATCCAGAACCTTGAAGGGGAAAGGCGGGATATGGGCCTGGGGCACATATCCCAACGCTGTGGCCAGTTTCTTTCTGGTCCAACTTGTGACATTTTCGCCGTTCAGGATTATGCTGCCGCCCTGCAGTTTCAAAAATCCCAGAATAGTCTTGAAGAGCGTGGTTTTCCCCACACCGTTGGGTCCCAGCAGGCATAGTATTTCGCCCGACCTTACACTGACCGATATATCCTTTACAACCGTTCTGTTCCCATAGCCGCAAACGGCATTTTTTATTTCAAGTTTCATATCCAAGACCTTCTTCCTTTAATTAACAGGTACATGAAAAATGGTGCTCCTATCAGTGAGGTCAGAATTCCCAAAGGAATTTCAATGGTAAAGGCACTCCGGGCCACATTGTCCACAATTATGAGAAATATGCCTCCGGCCAGAAAGGATGCGGGCAGAAGTTCCTTATAGTTGGGCCCCACCAGCAGCCTGGCTATGTGGGGTATCACAAGTCCTATCCAGCCAATCATCCCGCTGACCGATACGGCAGATGCGGTCAACAGGGTAGCACACACAATTATTATTTTGCGGGTGGTTTTTGTATCAATTCCCAGGGCCTGGGCTTCCTCTTCTCCAAAGGACAGTACATTCAATCTCCATCTTAAAAGAAACAGGGGAATAATGCCAAGGCAAAAGGGAACAAGTAAAACCTTTATATCTGTCGTGCTTACCGAGGAAAGGCCGCCCATAAGCCAGAAGGTGATTGCAGGAAGCTTGTTGTCGGTATCCGCCAAATATTTTGTAATTGATGTGAAGGACGAAAACATGGTTGAAACTACCATACCCGTAAGGACAAGTATCAGAATAGCGTTACTGCTGCGGCCTATGATGGAGCCAACCATGTAAGTGAGTATTACCGCACCAAGGCCGAAAACAAATGAGGAAAGCTGTACTCCTACCAGATTGAAGGACAGCAGTATGGCAATAGCTGCCCCAAAGCCTGCTCCGGCCGAAGCCCCCAGAATGTCCGGAGATACCATGGGATTTTTAAACAATCCCTGATAGGTAGCTCCGGAGGTGGCAAGAGCTGCTCCTACCATTAAATCCGCGCATATTCTTGGTATTCTGACTTTAAAAATCACCGTTTCAACGGCAGCCGGCCAGGTTTGAGGCATGCCCAGAAGCTTCCCCTTAAGGATTTCCAGCAATTGCGGTACTGGTATTCTGTACCTTCCGATTATGAAGGATATAAAAATTGCTGCTATTAGCAGAATGAACATGCTGAAAAGTATAACCCTGTTCCTGTCCATTTTATTTATAGAAGCATATTGTTTTTTTACAGGTTCCGGCTTGTCTTCCACCGCCTCCATCTTACTCCCCCCCTTAAGCCCGGCTATTACCGGGCATCTGTGTAAGTCTCCTTATAATAAACTTAATTTTTATAATTTTTAATTTGAAAAAATAAGTAAACCCTGCTTAAGGCTTTTACAGAGCAGTTATACTTTGAATTCCGGCCGGGCAAGCAGTTGCCGGTATGAAGTTTTCAATTCGACGGTGAACTGATCAGAGAACAGGGCAGAGGTTGGTAGAGCATATGGTTTGCCACGCATTTCTTACATAACAGATTTAAATCGCAAGAATTCTTTATGATTCGTTTGGTTTTGTATGGTTTTATTATAGCACCAGCATTTTAACTGTCAAGCATTTTGCAATATTTTTATTCCAATCCTTCATTTTTTATTGATACGTAACAATTTTATTCAGGCTCATAATTGATTATTTGTTGTTTTTATATATTTGATGCATATTGAACAAGTGCATATTGCATGTTATAATTTATTTAAATTCATTTGTTTTTGTTAGTTTTCTATTAGTTTTATAACATTATATAAACTTTTCAGTTAGGAAGGTGGATGACTTGGAGAATAAATCCTTAACACCCCAGGAAGTTGCAGAGATTTTAAAAATATCAAAATGCACTGTATATGAATTAATCAAGAGAAAAGATCTGAACGGATATAGAGTTGGAAACAAGGTCAGGGTTGACATGCTTGATGTTGAAGAATACAAAAACAAAAGCAAAAGCATCAAGACTAAAAAGAGCGGAAACCCTGAGCAGGCACAGCCCGAAAGAGCAGCCGCAGCAGAGCTGGATTCAAACAGGGATGACCGCCGTGAGTCCTTTACCATTTGCGGACAAGACTCCTTGCTGGATATCCTTTGCCGCCATCTGGGAAGGCACCCAAGAGGAGTTCCGGCCCTCAGATCCTATGAGAGCAGCTACAATGCCCTTTATTCATTATACCGCGGAGACGCAAATGTAGCCGCAGCTCACATATGGGATGGCAAGACCGGGGACTATAACATCCCCTATGTGGAGAGAATGCTCCCGGGTATTCCGTCGGTAATCATACGTCTGGCCGCCCGGATGCAGGGCATTTATGTCCTGAAGGGAAATCCCAGGAAGATTTCAGGGTTCGAAGATCTGGGCAGGAAAAATATCAGCATCATTAACCGGGAGCCAGGCAGCGGTTCGCGAATACTTCTGGATGAATACCTGAAAAAGCTGGGCATTTCCATCAGTAAAATAAAGGGGTATGAAAATGAGTCGAATTCGCCTATGGGCCTCACAAGCGCCATAGCCAAAGGACATGCAGACATGGCTGTAGGTCTGGAACTTCCGTTTTTGAAGATACGTCAGATTGATTTCATACCTGCACATAAGGAATACTACGATGTGGTCATAAAGAAAGCCCACATAGACCAGCCCATTTACCAGGCAATTCTGGATATCATGAAATCCGAGGATTTTAAAATGGAAATGCATGGTATCAACGGCTATGATTTGACAGATTGCGGTAAAATTATTGCAGAAACGTGATTTTATAAAAAAATAACTCGGCACCCGAAAGGGTGCGAGTTATTTTTTTATAAAATCAGTTAACATAACAAAACTGCAAATCCTCGAAATATACACACTTGCCTCTGCACTGGCTCTTGTTTGCGCAATCGCTGCTGTTACAGCGATTTTTCAGTACTTCCTTTCTGTATTTATCATACTTTTTGCCCCAGATAACTTTGAAATCGCAGTCATTCAGGTTAAAGGAATAGCTGTCGTCACTGGCAAAGGAGCAGGGCTTCACATTCATATTTTCGTCTATATACACAGAAAAAAAGCCGCATTCGCAGGAATCGATGCAATCAACGTTGACTTCGGTGTGCTTCATGAGCAAAGGAACAAAGCAAGCGTCAAAGCCAACCGAGCAGGAGCACTTGTTCTTATTCACCAGGTTCAGGAACATTCTCAGGTTGCTGTCCAGTTCGAGGCATTTATCTGCCTGTGCTCTGCCCTTTGGCTTATAGGTCAGGAAAATGACGCTGTTCACATGTTTCAGGATATCATTGTATTTTCCCCGCAGCATATCAATACCTTGGGCTATGGACCTGTTATCCAGAATAAAATGCAGGTTTGTTCTTATCTCATTCCCGGCCAAAAGGCGCAAAATACCGGTATCTATCTGGTCAATACGAGCTGCGGATATGGCCAATGCTCCTATCTTCCCCCGGAGAAAGCCAACAATATCCTCGTTCAGCCTTTCTCCGTTTGTAGTAAAATTAGCTACAATGCCCCTGTCACAGGTGGCTTGAATTATTTTTTTGAAATCAGGATGTTCCAGAGGCTCTCCCCCTCCCAAAGCCACCTGAAAAACCGTCCCCCAGCGTTCGTGCTGAAGACCTGCAAGAACTTTTTCATACTGCCCGATGGTCATGAAGGAGTTATCCTCTTTGCTATCCCTGTAGCAAAAATCACACCCCTTGGAGCAGTGATTGCTTATGGAAATGTCGGCCAATTCCGGCCATGGTGCATATACAGGATTTTCGCCCACCCCATCGGCCCACCTCAGTGTGAGTCCGGTACCTGTGTCACCCAAAAAATTGTAACCCGTACTATGTCTTCTGACAATCATACATATTCACCTCTTAATCTATACAAAACCAGTTTTTTTGCAAAGCTATTCAGCCTTGTTCCCATGACACTTCTCAGTCCCTTTTCTCTCACAGTCATCACACCCCAGGGAATGTATTTTTTCTGCCAGCTTATTCTTATCCCTCGGTACCTGCACCAGTCCCAACCCTTTGAATTCGGCAGGCAATCGGGAATTTACAAAGTATTCCCCATAAATATATGCCCAGAGAACCTCGTCACTCATTTTAGAAAAATCTACTTCATTTATAGGAACCTCAAAGGAATAGTCGTATTTACAGTCAGGTTTTTTGGAAAAATCGTATTGCTTCATGATAATCTCATTATCACCGAACTGCCGGATTTCGCCCGAACTCACAAGGTCCTTTGAAAGAGTTTCAAAAATCCGCTGCTTTTTTGTATCTCCAGTGTAGTTGTGATTTCTCTTTTTTCCAAATTCGGCCATATCCGCATTCATGGTTATTATATAGCTGACCGAGCTGCTATTTGTAACATAGTCCAATCGTACTTTCATTTTTTATCCCCCCCTGTCCGCTCTGCGGACATAAATTCAAAGGTTTGAAAGTGGTTTTCTTTCAACCTTGACCTCCACAATAAAAAAAATGGTGATCCGGCATTTTACTGCCGGATCTTTATATAATATTATGAGACAGCAGTTTAATTTTTGAGCAACAGCTTTGCAAAATCAATACAAAGCTGTATTTCACTTATTTCGGGAATAGCTCTTGTAAAGGCGTTGATTTTATTTATTTCCCGGGTCTTATTGTAAATATGACCGGCAGAAGAGTTTGCAATTTCTTCAACACTGGTAAAACCCGCTTCATATAAAATTCTGGAGAATACCGGCCCCACACCGTTTATTCTTATCAAATCGCACAATACGCACAATTCTTCAGCATCCTCCAGAGAAATACCCGTACTGGCATTTACAGCCCCCGGATTGGAGCAGCCTTCGGATATCCTGAAATAATCTTCAGAGGTTTGAATGCAGCTTTCTCCCAGTTTCTTAAAGGTAGGCGGCGATATATATGGAAAATCCGCTATAAGCACCGGTTTCGGCTCTATATTTGCTATCTCCCGTTTTAATATCATAAGGTATTCCACAGGAATTCCGGATTTGCCGGAAAGCTCTTCAATAAGCGGCTCATTCCTCAATTTTTCATTTAAATCCTTGACATTATTTATTCCTGCCTGAGCCATACTTTGGAATCTCTCGTCAATATTATTTTTTATAAGCCTCCGTCCCGCAAGCAGGTTTTGCTTTTTTAACAATTCCTTATATTCGAAAAGAGTTATTTTTTCAGTATCCATCCTGTAATCCAACCGCATCCCTCCTTCCACCCGCTGCACCTAAACCTTTATCAAGCCGAAACCTATTGTTTCTGTTGTCAAACGGCAATTCAGAAAATACTCGCCATATATATAGCTCCATAGATCCTTTTCCAGCATTATGGAAAAATCAATTTCATCTATTCCGGCACTAAAGGTATCATTGAACTTACAGTCCTTGTGCCTGTCAAAGCTATATATTTTTGAATATAATTCCCTGTCCTCAATCATTACCATAGTCCCGTTATTTACCAGATCCTCGTACAGGATATCGGCAATGACCTTTTTTCTGGATTTGACTCCCAGTATACTGTACATGGCCTTAAAATCTTCTGCTTTGGCCAAGTCCATTATTATCAGATAATTCAGCATATCACACTTTCTAACGATACCCGTTTTTTCCATAATTCTTACCCCAATCCAGTCACACCAAATTTCAACCATTTCATGTATCTTTTCAACTGGCTTCCGATAGGCTGCAAGCTCCATTTACCATTCCCACCAGCTCCTCCAGGACATCTGTTCTGATGCCGGTATCCATTCCATACAGGCTTTCCAATATCTCGACAACACCTTCAAAAGGCGCGTTTCCAGCTCTCTCTCCTATACCGCCCACAGTGACGCTTGCCAGCTCTATACCTGCTCTTACGGCAGATATGGTGTTTGCCGCAGCCAATCCGAAATCATTGTGCAAGTGAACCTCAATGGGAAGGCTGCACCTTTTTGTCAGCCTCTTCATGGTATCAAATATGCCAAAGGGCTCCAGACACCCCACAGTGTCTGCATAACGGATTCTTTCAGCGCCAAGCGCCGCAGCCGTCTCTGCAACCTTCAGAAAAAATTCCTCATCTGAGCGGGAAGCATCCTCCGCCCCCACAAACACCCTGCATCCAAAGCTTTTTGCATATTGCAGGGAATCCTTCAGCCTGTCCAGAACCCATTCCCTGCTCTTTTTCAGCTTGTATTGGATATGGAGATCCGAAACAGGTACGGAAATGTGAATGCAGGAAAAACCACAATTGATGGCCTGCAATATATCCTTTAAATCCGCTCTGTTCCACGCAATTATTTGTGCCTTCAAGCCCTGCCCCAGAATGGTTTTCATAGTCTCCTGCTCTTCAGTTCCCATAGCAGGTATCCCGGCTTCTATTCCAAAAACTCCGGCCTTGTCAAGAGTCCTGGCAATCTCCACCTTCTCATGAGGTGAAAACACCAGACCGGCAGTCTGTTCCCCATCCCTCAGTGTTGTGTCAATAATTCTAACCATTGCAGACTGCCACCTCCTCTATCAGCCTGAGCAATTGCTCATCTCCAACGGCTGTTTTCTGCTTGATTGCCAGGCTTCTCACCTTTTCCAGCAAAGTTTTTATGCAGTAGGGCTTAACATTAATATTCAGCTCCTGAATTTTATGCTCAATAGCGGCTTTCCCGGAGTGTTTTCCTATGACAATTTTTCTCGAAAGGCCTACCTCTTCCGGTGCAAAGGGCTCATACAGCTCACTGCGCTTGTATATTCCATCAACATGTATGCCTGATTCATGAGCAAATATATTGGCTCCAATGATAGGCTTGGTTTTTGGAATCTCAATCCGTATATATTCCAGAAGCTCCTTGCAGCAAACAGCTATGTTTCGAGGTATGTCTACGGGTATTTTAAGCAGCCTGCTGATTCCCATGGCAACTTCTTCATAGGCCGGGAACCCGCCGATACCGCCGATAGAAACAGACATTGTACCAATTCCGCTTTTAACGGCTCCCAGGGTATTGCCCGTTGCAAGTCCAAGACCGTTTTTGCCGCCATATTCCAGCTTTACCGGTACGGCCTTTTTTATTTCCAGCAGTTTCATATAAGTAGAAATAGGGTCAAGGCGGCTTTCACCGTCATGCACAATAAGTCCGCTTATTTTAAAACTGTTCAGGATATTTAACAGTTTTTCGTTCTGAAACTCTTCTATATTTTCTGTGATGTCCATGCATCCCAAGGTTATTTTCATTTTAAAACCGGCCGCCAGGGTCAGTACCTTCATCAGTTCATTTACAGCATTATCAGAAACAGCATTATTTATATTGATCTTGATCCACGAAATCCCCATTTCATATGCGGCAAGCACCTGTTCTTCCTGACAATCCACCCATGCTCTGATACTGCCGAAATCCATATTCAGGCTATTACCCCCTGAATATTTCCGAAGAAAATTGATATGTATATCAAAATACATCTTTGTCATGGCTGTTATCTTTTTCATCAGCAACATATAATCCGGCAGGTCTATTTTTTCATTTTTCAACGCATAAGCCAGAGTTTTATCAATGAATACAAATTCGGAAATCATAAAACCACCTTCCTTCGGGAAAAATTTCAATCCACAGCTCATATGGCCTTTTTTACACCAATACTGCGTATTACGCTTAACAAACCTTCTTCCACGCTTTCACAGGATTCAACTATTAAAAAACCTCTGTCAGAAAGCCTCTTCTGTGCATCAAACCCTATTCTCATAGTCAGAACCACATCACAGTCCTGAATTACCCTTAGGGCAGCTTCCTTTCTCTCTTCAGCATTGTCGCATTCCGGGCCGGTACAGTATTTTTCCACTTTTCTGGTTTCAACAAATACTGTTTCATATCCATCCACATCATATATGTGAAACTCCTCTGCATGGCCATAATGCAAATCCACAAGCTTTTTATATTTGGAGGTCACAGCAACTCTGTATTTTTTAAGTACAATGGTTCCAACAGCTTTTTCATCAGGTTCCCTGCTGGCAGTTCTGTATTTGTAGGACTGATCCTCTTTCAAAAGTCCGATGGCATCGGCCCTGCATTGCCGGCAGTGGGTCATCTGGTTGATTTCCTTACCGCACAGGGTTCTTATGGCATTTATATCCTTCATGCTTGTCTGGGGAAGATTCTCAAAGGCGCTTCCCTTCGCAGGAATCAAAGGCATTATATTTGTTATGAAGGCTCCCAGTCTTTTTACTTTTCTGACCACTTCAAATATATGACTGGAGTTAATGTCCTTAATCATTACAATATTGACCTTGACCAGTACTCCATGCTCAGCAAGATATTTTATGCCCTCCAGTTGATTTTTTATAAGTATCTCCGCTGCCGCTTCTCCGGTATAATATTCCCCTCCATAAACTATATGGTGATAAATCTGAGCGCCTATGGCAGCATCCAGGGCATTTACCGTAACGGTAACATGCTTTATTCCCATTTCAATTATTTCAGGTGCGTAATCAGGAAGCATCAAGCCATTTGTTGAAATACAAAAGACCACATCCGACCACTCCTTTTGAATCAAGGCAATTGTCTCCTTAACCTCCGGCCAGTTTGCCAGTGCGTCTCCCGGCCCCGCAATACCCACAACGGTCAACTCAGGAATATCCTCTTTCACCTTTTTAAACTTATCCCTTGCCATTTCAGGCTTCAATATTTCACTTGTCACCCCCGGGCGGCTTTCATTTACACAGTCATATCTTCTGTTGCAATAATTACAACTGATATTACAAGCCGGCGCCACAGGCAGATGCATTCTGGCATATTTATTGTGGCCCTCAAATGAATAGCAGGGATGCTTTAAAGTCATTTCCCTCAGCTCTTCAGGTAAATTTGTATTTTCATGTTTTTTATCACACATGCACTGCATAGTTAGCCCCCTTCAGCAATAAGTCCTGTTACGCATATTGCTCCCAGTTTATTTCCTTCGAACGGAATGCCCGCTCCCAATCGTTTCCGATTATTTCAAGCATATTAAGCATACCTTCATATCCCATATAAGCCTTATCAAGATAAATATCCCTGTTGGTTGGCGCAAACAGGTCAAAAGCAATTTTAATGCCTGCTTCCTCAGCCATATATTTTTCCCAGGACGACCCCAGCACTGCATCCACCCTGCTTTCTTCAAGCGCCTTTTTAATTTGATAGCCATCTACTCCAAAAGCAACTTTAGGGGATATGCCCATGCTCTCGATTTCGCGCTCCAATATTTTTGCCGCCCTGGTATTGCTTGACCTGATAAGTATAAGTTCAGGTATCATTTCCAGCTCCTCAAACAGCATCCTCACAAGAGCTACTCCATAGGTAGCATCGGCACAGACTGCTATCCTCAGATTGCGGTACCTTGGAATTATCATCAATGCTCTTCTTCTGAGAATATCGGCCACTTTTTCTTCCCCGGCCCTGATAATTTCCTCAGCTTTTTCTTCCTTATCAAAATATGTGGCAACTGACCTTATCCATCTGGCAGTATTCTTTAGTCCCACAGGCTGCGGGATATCTCCCATAATGAGGGGTATTCCCTGCTTTTCCTGCATTCTTTTTGCAAAATCCTGTCCCGCATCACCGCTTAAAAGTATATTTGCCTTTGCATCGGCAAAGCTTCCCAGCTCCTCGAGGCCCATATTGTGGGGTAAAACCGTCTGAACTCTGATATCAAGCTGCTCAAGCAGGTTCTTGATATGGTCCAGATCCCCCATCCAGGTAGGATTAATATTTGCCTGGGGAATCAATAAATTGACACAATCCTCCGCACCTCCTCCGGAGGTTTTAATAAAAGGCGTAATTGCTTTCAAACCAAGATTTATACCGTCATATACATTACCCCTGAACCCTCCTGCCACCACAGGTATCAGTCTGGCATTGATTTCAGGCTGAAGGTTTTTGCATAAGCCCTCAATATCTTCACCGATTATGTCTGCCGCACAAGTTCCAACTACAAACATCACGCTTCTTCCAAAGGATTTATCCGCTTCCCTTATAAGATTTTCCAGCTTCTCGGAGGCACCCATTATAATGTCGGTCTCAAAAAGGCGGGTACACCCTATCTTTCGCTTTGTAAAATCTATCTCATGGTTGTCAAATGCATTAGCCACTGTAGCTGCACAGCCTTGAGGAGAATGGATAACTATGCTCACATCATTTATACCCGCTATAACACTGGCCACTCCTTCAAGTGCGCAGCCAAGCACCGGGTCCTTACTGTGGCTGCAGTTTTCAAATTTCAATTCATCATACATTTGCCCCGTCTCCTCTCGGCATATACTGTACAATCAGGGAGCTCACTTCCCAGCTTGCTGGTCATGGAACCGGCTGATGCCAAACCGGACTTTTCAGGGAAAACTATCTTTTTAAACAAAGCACTTCTTTTTCTGAATGAATATTCCAGAGCGGTATTGATACACTTTGCAACCTTCAAAGCACCTCTGTACCCGAATCTGGGCCTGTTCATAATGGCATTCAGATCAACCACCGGAATGCTTGGGAAGCTTAATGATGACCCGAAATACACAACAGAATCCTTATCAAACCCACCAATAAAATCCAGCAATTCCTCTTCTGTCTGCTTCATGGATTCATATTTACCAAAGGCCAAGGTCCCCTTCGTTATCAATATCTCCGGATCAAGCCCCGTTTCCAGCAGGTAGTCTATGCTGGTTTCCCTTGCCCCGGTATTCCACGGGTGGAAATTATAGATTACTGCCCGCATTCCAAAATCACGTTCCAGCATATGTGCTATTGAAAGACATTTTATGGCATCATGCCCTTCAATAATGGCTATTTTATCAACCAGCTTTTTTCTGGCCTCTTCAAATTCCTCTTTAATGTGGGAGTATTCCTTTTGAATTAAAGCTTCGGCTTCATTCTCCATACCCAGATACTTCGACGCTCCTTTGATCCATTTTTCAGTGGCACTTATGCCATAGGGCAAAATAGTGGAGTTGAGGGGAGTTCCAAATTCGTTCAGCATTTCAGTGCCTATTGCATAGCCTATATCCAGGCACAGGGTACAATTTACCGCAACAGACGGAGCTCTTTTCAATTCTTCCAGAGAACAGTTGCCGGCGATTATGGAGTTTACTCCAACTCCCATTTGTTCCAGAAGCCTGACCAGTTCCTTGACATCCGTATCCACTTCCGTCCTCTCAGGCCCCATCTTTCCCCCTACGATATTCACGGATCTTTCCAACTGTTTTTTAAGTTCTGCGGTAGGGGCATCCATCAGTTTTGTTATTTGCTTGAATACCAGGTCAAATCCGCTTCTGTACTCTCCTGCGAAGCCTTCGCAATGAAGAGTCATAAGTCTGGCAGAAACCTTACTCCTGAGACCGTCCACTATTGCATCAATATTGTCTCCTATAATTCCGGTAGCACAACTGGCAGCTATAAAAATAATATCCGGCCTGTATTTGCTGTCCACCTCCAGAATAGCACCCTTCAGCTCGCCCTCTCCTCCGTGGATAACCTTTTCTTCATCCATATTTGTGCTTATCACCGGCTCATAGGGTGATCCGCTGTTTCTGCTGTTGGTGAGCTTATAGGCCTTTTTTACCCCATAGGCGCAGCCGCTTGGCCCATGTGTTATTACAATAGAATTGCGTATGCCGCTCAATATTTTTGTGGCGGTCCAAAACTTGCAAGGGCGAGTATGACTTCCTTGTAACCCGGTTTTTATCTTCCCCTCTTTTGCCAGCTGATACAATTCACTTAAGTGCCCGTAAAAAACTATATTTTCATCTATTTTACCTGCCACAATTATCACTCCTCGCCCATCAAGAATTTTGGTGCTGCTTGTTTTTCCGGCTAATCCATCACCAGGTATTTAATATCCATTCTCTGTCCTTCTTAAACTCCATGTCTGCAAACAAGGTGTTTGCAATGGTTTCACCAAGATATACCGCACCTCTGTATCCTACTACGGGTTGTCTGTATATGCCTGCCCTGTCAAAGGTGGGGAATCCTACTCTCACCATGGGTATCTTGTTGTCAATTGCCACATAGCGGCCCTTTGAATGCCCCATTATGAGGTCTACCTCTATTTCCTTGTCCTTTATCTTCTTTTCAAGCACCCATAGATCGGCATTCCAGATAACTTCCATATCAAAATCTATGTTTTTTTCAAGCTGCTTCAATCTGGGGTCCTTCTGATAGGCTTTATTGTCATCGCCCAACAGGAGTAATACGGGCTTCAATTCCACCTCAAGGCAAAATTCCGCCAATGCAATCACCAGATCGGGATTTCCAAATATGGCAACCCTTTTATCTGCAAAGAACATATGTGCAAGATCAGCCAAAGCATCTATGGCCTTTCCTCTTTCAATTGCCAGAGAATCAGGAACTGCTTTTCCGGTCATCAGGCTTATGTTTTTGATAAACTTATCGGTATTTGAAATTCCTATGGGTGTGGGCCCTATTACAGCGGGAACTTCCAACTCATCCCTCAGATATTCGGCAGCCGCAGCTCCTTCATATCTGTTAAGGGCAATGGTTCCAACCGCATTTGCAGAATCTATTATGTCTTCAACAGTAGTGCTTCCAAAAGAAAATGCATCCTTCCCCGGCATAGTAGGCGAATCAAAGCTTTCAGTATCCATGAGCACGTTTGCCTCCACGCCCATTTCTTTTAAAATATACTTAAATTCGGTTACATCTCCCGGATTTACCCAACCGGTAATTAAATTCAGCTTTCCGTTTGGCTTGCCTTTTTTTGCCAGTGTTGTTACCAATGCCGTCATAGCTTCGTTATAACCACTGACATGGCTTCCTTTAAAACTTGGAGTGTGAACAGGTATCAGGTGAACTTCCCTGTCGGGAAAATTCTTCTTGATACTTCTTCTCATTTTTCCAACCAAGCCGTCTATGTCATCTCCGATTATTTCTGTGGAGCAGGTTGTTATAATCGGTATTACTTTTAAATCAGGATATCTTTTCAGCATTGTATCAACTGCATCCTCAGCTCTTACAAGTCCGCCAAAAACCGCGGCGCTTTCATGTATGGAGGACGAGGCTATATCGAAGTTTTCTTTAAAATGCTGTGCAAACAGCAGTCTTACGAACATGCTACAGCCCTGACCTCCGTGAACCAGAGGAATACAATCAGTTATTCCGATGCAGGCATACTGTGCACCAGCCGGCTGACAGTTATACATGGGGTTGATTATACCTGTCCTGTCCTTCTGCTTAACCATACAAGTCATATTTATCACCTCTTTGTTCAATCAATTTGTTTTTAATAATTTTGAATGTTGAGCTCACCATTTTGAGACTTTGTTATCGTAACGTCAATAATCTTTTCCTTTACTGCATCAATAGTTGATTTAAGCTGTGACACATCCATATCCTTAACCCATGGATATCTCTCTGTTACCTCCATTGCTACAATCCTGGCTTCAGCGTAAAAGGCTCTGTCCTTCAATGTATCCGCTACTTCCGGCTGTCCTCCCGAAAATATGACAGGCAATTTGTCAAGTATTCCGTTTATGTTTTCATCTCTGTCCCATGCACGGGAATAAAACTGCCATAAATATCTCTGCTGAAAAAATTTATACAATTCCGCCACTTTATCTGCCATTAAAACTCACCCCTTCATCGTCAATTCCGAATAATCGGTTATACTGCCGCACCGCCGCGTTCACCTGTGCTGACCCTTATTACTTCCTCGACGGGAAGCACAAATATTTTACCGTCGCCCGGATTACCCTTTTTGTTGACCTTTATTATGGTATCTATAACCATTTGAGCATCCGAATCATTGACAATCACCGACAACATGCGTTTCGGGATTAATCTGTGTTCCTCGGATACTGCCTCAACTACCTTCGGGGAAACTTTATTGTCAACCACTGTAAAATTAACTTTCTTTTTGCCTCGGCCCATGACTTTTCTGCAGTTCAAGCCGGATATTCCCCTTGTAAGCAAAGCTTCTTTTGTCTGATTTATCATATCCATTCTTATGATAGCTAAAATTTCCTTCATAAACTTGCCTCCTTACAGTTGATCTAGTCCGGAACTTACGGTATAGGCCTCCAGTACAGGGCTAATGAAAATCTTACCGTCACCGAAGGCTCCTTTTGTACCTGTTCTGGATTTTCTCAGCAATATTTCAATGACATCCTCTTTATCCTCATCCTTTACAACCATCAGCAGCATTTCCTTGGGTATTTCATCATAGTACATGTCCCCGAACTGAATTCCCCTTTGTCTTCCACGTCCCATAACATCCATTTTTGTAACTGCCGGAAAACCCGATTCCAGTAATTCGGTAAGTACCTCAGCTACTCTTTCAGGTCTGATAATTGCCCTTATCATTAACATAAATCATCCATCCTTTCGATTAATCAATAATCAGCCGACTCTAATATCATTGGCGGCCAGTTTCATAAGTGGAGAATTAGTGGCATTATACATATCCCTGGCCATATTGGCAAAGCCCTCAAAGCCCATGTATGGCCCGTTATGATATGCATGACCGTTTATATATGGAATGTGAAGTTTTTTAACAAGCTCACCTACTCTGGGCCCGGTGAAAATAACATCCGGCTTAACCATGTCCAAAACTTCAAAGAATTCAAGCTCATTTCCGTCATCTATATAAATAGTACCTTCACGACCTCTGGATATTACCTTTTCAAAGTCCTCCTGATGTCCGAACTTGGAAGACATGGCTACAACCTCCATACCCAGGTCGTCCTCTACCGCCTTGGTCCAGTGCCACAGTCTGGGTCCGCCTGTCCAGATAGCCATTTTCTTGCCCTGCAGCCTTTCCTTGTACCATTCAATCTTGGGTTTGTACTTGGCCATTTCTTCGGCAACAAGTTCTTCTACCTTGTCTTCAATTCCAAAGAAGATGCCTACCTTTCTCAAACCAGCCATAGTGTAGTCAAAGCCCCAGGTATCAATATCCAGACGAGGGATTCCATATTTCTTTTTAAGCTCGTTTGCAATGTAGCCTGCCGATCTGGAACAATTCACCACGCTAAGCTTTGCTCTGTGCATGGAACGGCACTGATCATAGGTTGCGTTGCCTGTAAAATGGCCCACGATTTGAATGCCCAGTCTCTTGAAATATTTCTCAAGAACAAAGGTATCACCCTGAATATTGTAATCACCTATAAAATTAATTGTGTAATCACTTGTAATCTCAGGTTCTACAGTTCCTACCTTTTCGTTCATCCAGGCAATATTCAGCACATGATGGCCTTTTGACTGGCTGACGCCTGCGAAACCCGGACATTCAACTACAAATATGTCAACATCGCCCAATTCTTTTTCCACATCTCTTGCCACCGCCTTTGGATCATCACCAATCAAAGCTGTTCCGCAGGTGGTATAAATATACATTCTTTTTATATGAGGCATCTCGGCGAAAGCTTCGACTATACTCTTTTTAAGCTGTTTCTCGCCGCCGAATACTATATGGCCTTCCTTCAAATCGGAGGACCAGACATATTTTAATTGAAAATTGTCATTGTCACTGGTATATCTTTTTGTGTGCCAGGTATCGTATGCACAGCCTACAGGTCCATGTATCATCTGAATGGTGTCCTTGAGAACACCGCCGATAACCAGCTTTGCTCCGCAATAGCTGCAGCCTCTTTCAGACAAGGTGCCCGGTATGGTCTCTACGTTGGAACTTGGCAAATAATCAGATATGTCTTCTCCGGGCATCTTGATATAACAATGCTTTTTACGTTCGGGAATAACTTCGTCGCATTTAAATAATTGTAACGGCATATTTTAAGACCCCCTTCTCTAATCCATAAGACCGTATCTTACTACCATTGCTTCAAGCTGATCCATGCTGAGCGGCTTGGGGATTACAAACGAATCATTTTCAATGATTTTTCTTGCCAGTTCGCCATATTCCTTTGCCTGATTTTCCTGATCATCATATTCTACTACGGTCTTCTTATTGAACTCAGCTTTTTGAACAATATTGTCTCTCGGCACAAAATGAATCATTTTAGTTCCGATTGCAGATGTAAATTCTTCCATAAGTTCAACTTCATTATCAACCTTGCGGCTGTTGCATATTATACCGCCAAGCCTGACACCGCTTTGATTTGCATATTTCAGAAGACCTCTGCAGATATTGTTTGCGGCATAAATCGCCATCATTTCTCCAGAAGCTACAATATATACCTCTTCTGCCTTACCGTCACGGATAGGCATTGCAAACCCTCCACAAACAACGTCACCCAAAACATCAAAGAATGTAAAATCCAGTTCAGGTGTATAAGCACCCAATTCTTCCATTAAGTTAATTGCTGTAATAACACCTCTTCCGGCACAGCCTACACCAGGTTCGGGTCCACCCGACTCGACACACCTGATTCCTTTAAAGCCGGTTTTTACAACCTTTTCGATGGTTATAGCGTCTTCACCCTCTTCTCTCAAGGTATCCATCAGTGTCTCCTGTGGTTTTCCCCCAAGAATCAATCTTGTAGAGTCAGCCTTCGGGTCACATCCATGTATGAAAACCTTCTTGTCATAGAAATGTGCCATTGCAGCAGCCGTGTTCTGCTGTGTGGTGGATTTTCCTATCCCACCTTTTCCGTAAAATGCTATTTTTCTCATAGCTACGCCCCCTTATAAAACCCAATTTTTTTATATTTATTTACCGCACGTATTGAAAATACAGTGCATTTATAATTAAACTACCTGGTCAATCAAGGTATAACAAATCAAACCAAACCACATTGCTTGATTGACTGTGTAGTAAAATCTCACTTCAGGATTATTATTTTTTTGTTTTCAATTGATAAACTTAATTGATTCAATAGTGATTGCTCTTCACTTCACTTTTTCACTTCACTGTGGGATTAGGAGTTTTTGATCTACGGTGGCTGCAATACGGCCTGACAAGGCTCCGCCACAATAAGTTTTTTTGCATTGCGTCTTTGAAATGGATTTTATATGACATAATACAGCATTGTTGCCATACTTGAACTTTGTATAGCCGTCATATAAAACAAGAATTTTCTTGATTGGCACCATTGGCTCTCATGTGAATACAAGATTTAACTTCAGTGCTGGTATGTTTTTTAATACAAAACTATTCTATCTGGAATTATTTAAAATGTTTTATTCATTTTGTATTGTTTGACACAATTATAAACAAATTAGAATAAGATGTCAACACTTTTGCAATAATTATTTGACTAATCCTTCATAATTCATTAAGCTGTTCAAATCCCATAACTGGCAATTAGTGCAGGTTTTAAAGTTTTTTTATAAATTATTACTAACTTTTTGCGACTCTTTTTTCATGTTTTTATGCATAATTAATAATATGAACTTGCATTCAAAAGTTGTAAACTTAAAATAACATATTTATAACCGTCAGTACTTTCTCTATACTTTAATACATTTTTATTTAATCCGGAAATATTTTGTCCATTTTGTATCAACTATGCATCAAGATATATTTTTAAGCCGGAATAGAAACATCAATTACTAACATTTTAAGGAGGATTAATATGAAATCATTTGCTGTCTATCTAAACAAGCAGGATGCCACATGCTCATTATCAGAGGAGGGCAGGATCAGAGTTTATTCCCACAATTCCCAAGATGCGTCCTGGCACGCTGCAAGGGATATTGAATTTACTCTGGCAGATTGCCGTACGCTGCCGGAGTTTCGGAAAAAAATAACCCATATGATAAGCGAACTAAGCGATTGCAGGATTTTCATAGCAAGGGAGGTAAACGGACAGTTGTTCAGTATTTTGGAGGCCTATCGCTTCAGTATATATGAAGTTGACGGAAAACCCGAACAGTTTCTGGATTCCATATATGAGCTGGAGAGCAAAGAACTTGCTGCCGCCGCACAGGCAAAGGCAGAAGCGGTCACCGGAAAGACTCCGGAAAAGTCAGATGAAGAAGGACGGTATTTTCTCGATTTAAAGGCTGCTTTAAACCAGAATCCTCATCTGACTTCAAAAAAAATTCTGCTGCCATTTATATCTGAAAGGAATTTTAAACAGTTGGAATTGATTTGTGACCACCTCCCCAAATGGTTTAATAACGAGCTTGAAAACCTGGGTCTGATTTATTCTGCGGATAAGGCTGCCAGCGGTGACATCAAGGTGACTATTTGCCCCAAATAACCGCTATTGAAGGTTTTAAAGGAGGTATACCCCATGTTTACAGATTTAAACAATATTGACAGAAGTACTTTACCCTTTTATGAAACATATCCTGACGGCCGATTACAGCATTGTATTTTAAACAGGCCGGTACTTGTAAATTCCGGTCCGGGAGCTTTGATACCCCAATACGAGCACGCAGGCATCCGAAAAAAGCACACCTATTCTGTAAGCTTTTTTGAATCAGGAGTAATCAGCAGGGTAGCTTTGAATGAACAAACCGCCATAGCTACTCCCATAGGTTCTATTCCTGCTGAGCTTATTATTTTTTATGAAAGCGGCAGTCTAAAAAGAGTCTTCCCCCTGAACGGTCAGATTTCAGGTTATTGGGAGGAAACAGACGAATACTCCCTGGCAGAAGAACTCTCCATTCCATTAGCCGGCCAGAGCATAAAAGCCAAGATAATTTCCATAGGCTTTTATGAAAACGGAGAAATCAGCGACCTCACCTTCTGGCCAGGCCAAAGAATAACACTTAAGACCCCTGCCGGTGAACAATTTATAAAAACAGGAATAACCTTTTACCCGGGAGGTGCCATAAGCTCCTTTGAACCTGCAGTACCTGTCCTTCTGGAAACGCCCATAGGATTTTTAACGGCTTACGACACCACGGCCTCAGGCATATCAGGAAATAAGAATTCATTAATTTTCTGTAAAGCCGGAACAATAAAATCAATAATTACCTCCAGGGAGAAAGTAACCGTCAGTTCAGCCAGCGGTTACCACAAGGTATATGTGCCCCTTACAGGCTTCAATTTTTTCAAGCCGCTGAAAATAAGCTTTGAAAATGGAAAAGTCAGCTTTAATAATGAAATCACATATGACATAGATGAATATGACTTCTCAATAGACGAATTTGCCAGGTCCGGGCACAGGGACTGTGCGGATTGCTCCAACTGCAACCAATGCTGTGACTAAATACATACAAATAATCTGCAATATACAATTTATATATTTTTAAAAAACAAAATATGCTATAATCATATAAAACCTTAGATGAAAGGCAAGTAAAAACGCTATGGATAACAGGCCTTTAACTCCTCAGGAAGTTGCAGATATATTAAAGATTTCCAAAAGCACTGTTTATGATCTAATGAAGCGAAGGGAATTAAATTCCTATAGGGTTGGAAAAAAGCTGAGAGTGGATTTGTCGGATGTGGAAAAGTATAAAAACAAAACCAAGATTCCAGTCCAGGAGGCCGGTCTTGCGGATGCTGTAAAAAGTACGGTTCCTGCGGCATACGAAGAACAGTACTTTTCTTCTAATAACACCTTTATCATATCCGGCCAGGATGTCATTCTGGATATCTTATGCCGCTATCTCAACAAGCATCCTGCCGGAATCCGCGCCCTCCGCTCATATGAGGGAAGCTATAATGCCGTATATGCATTGTATCAGGGAGAGGTCCAGGCGGCAACAGCACATATGTGGGATAGCAAAACAGGAGAGTATAATGTCTCCTACATCGAAAGGATGCTTCCGGGTACCCCGGCTGTTATTATCCGTCTGGCAGGCAGAATGCAGGGTTTTTACGTATCCAAGGGCAATCCCCGGGAAATAAGGGATTGGCGTGATCTGAGACGCCCGGATATAACCATTGTTAACCGTGAAAAGGGCAGCGGAACCAGAATACTGCTGGATGAGCATTTGCGCAAAATGGGCATATCCGGAAGAAGCATAAAAGGTTATTACAAGGAGTACCAGTCCCATATTGCGGTAGCCAGCAGCGTTGCCCGCGGTGAGGCTGATTGTGGCATAGGCAATGAAAAAGCCTGTTTGCAGGTGCAGGGCATAGACTTTATACCCATTCAGAAAGAACAGTATGATATGATTCTTAAAAAGGAAGATATAAATACTCCTGCTGCAGATGCCATTTTTTCCATACTCCGTTCAGAGGAATTCAAACTGGAATTGCAGGGTCTGGGTGGCTATGACCTGGACGACATCGGCAGGATAATCTCTGAAACCTGAGTCATTATAACAAGAAAACTTGCATTTTATATAAGAAACCAACCTTCTGCTTAAAAATACAAGTTCAGAAGGTTGGTTTTTTAATGTTCTTATTTGGTTAAACGGTTCGCCCCACATAGAAGCTCTCACACGGCCCAAAGTATGATTTTGGAAGCTCCTCCCGGGATAAAACCAGCTTTTGCAGAACCAAACCCGCATCCAAGCCATAAAAGCGGAGGGTGTGTACTCCCCTGGCCAATTTGTGGTTGGTACTGGTTATATGAATATTGTCCAGCACGGCATCGCACCAGATATCATTTTCATAACTGCCTGCAATAAATTCCGGAGGCAGAGCATCTGCCACTGTAGCAGCTCCCCCGTCAAAAGCAACCGCATACCTCAATCTGCTTTTTTCATACAAATTATTAGTGGGAGCTGTATAGGTTGTTAATATATATTCCGAATCCCTGTTGACTTTTATTTTATATTCCAAATATGGAGCAGCCTCCGGCGACTCAAAAGACACAGTTGTGGGGAACATCTTAACTGCTGACAAGGTACGCCCGTAATTTTCAATTACCTTCCATTCCACGCCGGATTTTTCACCCCTGTCCGCTGTATGCTCCGCTTCAATGGAAACTACGCCCTGTGCCTCAACAAATGTCATGTGCTGCAAGCCTTCAGTGTCTGTGACTTCAGCCACAACCTTGACCTGTACGGTTTTCCCCGCACCACAAACAGTTATTAAGCCCTGTGCAGAGGCGGAAACTCTACCCCAGTCAACGGTTACGGCTATTGTCTGCCCTAACCCGACTCTTCCAGTCATTTTGTCAACTATAATCCAATCGGCATCAGCTTCAACGCTGTATTCGAACTCCCCACTTCCACCATTGCTGATTGTAAAAGAACGGCGCTCTTTCAGCAGGTTCGTAAATACCGGCAATTCACAGCAATCCGAAGTATAGCCAGGCTCGCTGCCCTCAACGTCAACAATCATACGGCTTCGCTTTTTCGGTGTGATTCTTTTGACTGCCGGGTACTTCCATCCCTCAGGACTCCACTGGGTATAGCCTATATGCGGCGAACTCATGATGCCCTTCCACTTGCCGCCGGACATGACTTCATTGTAATGCTTTTGCATATTGCCGTCCGCATCTATGCATTCCTGCACCAAATCGGCAAAATGGTTTGCCAGCACGCTCCTGCGCTTGTGATACAAATTATTCAGACCTGCATAAATCTGCATTTTCACTATATTTGCAGATGCCGCCGCAGGATAATTAACCAACTGATAATAGGCGTCCCCGGAAGTTTCAGGAACCAGCTTTTTATATTGGCTTGCCCTGTTTTCCAGGTCCGCTGCCTTTTCCAAAACCCTCTGTGCCTCGTTATAATTTATGCAGCTATAAGTATCCTGATAGGTTACCTCGGGCTTTCTGCTGCCATTCATTTTTGTATAATCCGACAATACATCTGCTATACCGTTTGACACCCTGTCTTCCAAACCTTTTCCAAACTGCCTTGAAACCCACATTTCAGTATATTCTCTGGTTTTATTCCGGCCGTTTTTCCCCCAGGTATCAAAATCATAGGCCAGATCCATAAAATAAGATACCGGAAATTCCATGGGCTTCAAATCTCCTATGTTTACAATCCATATATCTCTTACTCCGTAATCAAATGTCATGGACATTTGCTCCCATACCTTTTCAAGAGGAGTGGTGTTAATCCATTCATATGAGCGGGGTCCGCCGTGATAATCGAAATGGTAGTACATACCCCAGCCAGCCTTGCGGCTGCGCTCATTTTCGGCAGGCAGGGTCCGGACATTTGCAAAGTTGTCATCCGCCAGCATGATAGTTACATCGTCCAGTACGTCCCAATATCTGAGTCCTTCGGCGGTTTCTGAGCCATACCAGTATTTTTCCACCTCCTTATATATTGTGAGTACCTGGGGTGCCCTCTCCAGTCCATGCTTTTTCAGAAGGTCCTTTTGTGTTTTTATGATTTTTTTCAGCAGCTCTATATTCTTCTTTTCCGACCCCTTCAGAGCAGAGTCCTGTTCACCTCTCATACCGATTGTAATCAGGCTTTCAAACTCCTTATTCCGCATTAAGCCGTCTTCCCAGAACCTGGTTATGGCCTCTTCGTTGGTTGAAAAATCCCATGCCTCATTGTTCCCATACTGCCGGTTTATTTTCTTCCACTCTTCACCAGCCCGGAACATGGGCTCATGGTGGGATGTGCCCATAACAATGCCATATTCATGGGCAAGCCTTGCATTGGCTATGGAACTGCTCTTTCCGTTCTCGCTGAAAACTGCGCTCCACATGGCAGGCCACATGAAATTACCCTTTAATCTCAATATAAGCTGGAACACCTTATCATAAAATTCTTCATTAAAATCTCCAAAGGTTCCTGTAACCCATGTTCCAAGAGATGGCCACTCATCGTTCAGAAAAAAACCCCTGTATTTTACGGTCGGTTCCCTTGATATGATCCCTAGCTGATTTTCTGAGAAAAGCAGCTCCTTCCGCCTGTCCGGCAGCGCATCTCCCCAATAGACCCAGGGACTGACTCCCATTAATTCTGAAATATGATATATACCGTAAATAGTTCCCCTCTTGTCACTTCCGACAATTACAATTGCCTTATCCACTTCTGGCAGAGGCCTGTCAACCACCTGTATCTTGTAGCATTCCCATTTGTTTTCTATCTCCGAAACAGACAGCTCACCCTTTTGAACCAGTTGACTTATCAGAGAGTTATTTCCGGCAGATCCTGCAATTATCACTGTGCCCCTAAGCGCGCCGGCTTCTGTTACTACTGCCGGGATTATGCCTGTAATCAATTTTATATCCTCTGCCAGGGAATCCGCCACCCTCTTTAATCCGGCATAATCCTTTGCCTGAGGATCTATATAAATGGAAGCGGCTTCACCTGACAGCACAATCGGAATTTTTGCACCATCCTCCGGCAACCCCTGGGCTGCATCATTTTCAGTATTTTTCCTATCTGTAAATGTCTTCAATTAAATATCCTCCTTCGGTTTATCTCATTTATCAGCATATGATAAGTATCTGTTATTAAGATTATAATTATTTTCTCAAAGAATAACCATAATAATTTGTAATTTTTATTTATATTTGGTCGAATTTTCAGAGAGGATGCTCAATTATATAAAACAGCCAAGACTTCCTGAACAAAAAAAATCCAGAAAATCTTAATTAATAAGACAATCTGGATTTCCAACATATTTCAGAGCCTAAGGTCATATGGGACATAGGCCTTTTAAATAAAACCGTCTTCAGATGCGGAGCTGCTATTGTTCAAGAAGATACTTTTTAATAACCGCAAGGTCAATTACATTTACCGCTCCGTCTTTATTTGCATCTGCACGGATAAGCGCCTCTGAATCCAATTGTATACCGCCAAGCATATAACTTTTCAGAAGAGCATAGTCAATGGCATCAATAGTTCCGCTGCCGTCAACATCACCTGCCAGATAACCGGTTGTCACAGGCTCGGTTCCATATTTCAGCTCACCCTTGACATAAGCTGAAATTTTATTATTATCTCCAAATTCACTTGCCATTTTGGAGTTATAGGAATAGTCATTTGTCTGATCATAGGCGGCAGTGCTTTCTATCCTGAAAGGCATATTTCCCGTACTGGCCCCCGGAGCAAGCTTGCCGGCGCTGTCTGCAAATGAAATTTCACAATAGCTGTCGGCTCCTGTAACAGGATTGCTGATGCTGTTGATTTTCCCCATAACCTTATCAGTTCCGCAAACCGCATACTCACAGGTGAATGAATTATCACTGTTGCCGTCCCGTGTAAACCAGTAGCGGACCTTTATGTCAGAAAGATTAACAGGTACGCTTCCGGTATTCTTTATATTTATTGCAGCCCTTATTGTATTTTTTGAGGGATCAATTGCACCGCATTTATAGGTTACGCCTATAGCTGCAGGTGAAGTGTCGGGATTTTCGTGAGGATCCTGGGGTTCAAGCTTTGGCGCTTCCTCTCCGTAAACCAATACCCCGTTCAAATATACAGGTACATTCTTGGTTACTGCATACGTGCCTGTAACATTCTTTCTGCTATAGTCATTGGAAGAATCCCAATGGGTCAGATAATTTGAATCCTGCTTTGCTCTGAAGGAGATTTGCAGTTCCCTGTCCCCATATATTTTCCTGCCGCTCCAATCAAATTCGTAATAATAGGTTCCTGCATCATCCCATTTAAATGGCCCTCTGTAGGTTATAGGTTCCTGCTGCATGGAAATCTGCTCGTCATACTCAATTGCAAATATGACATCATCTATGCTCTGTCCGTTTTCCAAAAGCTCATTTATATTGAAGAAATATTTAACCATAAGCCCTGTTTCATAATGAGGGGGCTGACTGGATTCGTTATGCACCCTCAGAACAATCTGCGTACTGTCTTTGGTCTCCCGTTCCACTCTGGCCTCACAATAGTAGTCGTCAGTTCTGGCCTCCTTGGGAGGGAAATTGGCTATCGGTTTCTGACCCTGACCGTAGTACTTGTACAAGCCGGCACAGGCACCTACAAAGGCGGCGTTATAGTCAACTGCTACTTCATTGTAGGCGTACTCAGTGGTAGAGTCAATATGATAATCAGTTACATCAGGTCCTCCAGCCAGTGCTCCCCATAATATATGCCTGTGTTCCACAGGATCATTCATACTATTGGTTTTTGAACCGTGTGCTGCCCTGTGGTGAGGATGCTGTACAGACGGCAGGCCCTGCTCGTATCCATAGCCTACTATGTAGGAATATCCCATAGGGTTCCGTCCCATAAGGTATTCCATCTGGTTCTTGGCCCATGCTCCAAAATCGGTCCTATCGGGATGGTTTTTCATGTAAACCAGTGCCGATAATTGTGCAGCCGTGTTGTAGCGGGCAGATCCCCAGCCATTTATCATGGTATATCCGGCAGGAGAAGGCTTTGCATAGTTTTTGTCGTTAGGGTCCTTATGCTTTGCCATACCACCTGATAAATACTCCACATTCCAGCGGGCAATAAAATCAAACAATTCATTTTCAGGCAACAGCTCGTTCAGCTTCAGGAAGGTTCCTCCCCATACGGCATCCCAGCAGTGCACCCAGGAATTGTACCAGGTATTTGTATTATAAGTCTCAGGTATTATCCTTTTCATGTATCCGGTATAATTTCCCTTTTCGTCCACCGAATCTATATCCTTAATATAGTTCATATTTCCTGTGCACTGGTAAAGCCATGCGGCAGCCCAGGCCAGTTCGTCTTCATCATAATCCGAGGTATAATAGCCATCACCTTTTGCAAGGCCTCTGTATTTCTTTGCAAAGTCATACATGGCCTTTGCCACGGTCAGGCACTTCTGTGCATACTGCGGATCGGAATCCTTAAAAATCAAATATGAGGTGCAAAGTGTTGCTGCCGTGCTGGCACAAACATCACTGCCTGGCGTTTCTGCGGTAGCAAAGTCGGCAGGTCTTGGGATATTGTCAGGGTATAGCTCCGGCGGCCCCCAATAGCAATGGTCTGCATCACCTTCTCCAACCATGTAGCAGAATGCAATCATATTTCCATTCTTATCAAGAAACGAGCAGCGTAAAAATGTATCTGTAAAATACCTTAATATTTCTAGCATGTGCTCTTCTTCACCAATTGCCTTGTAGGCATCCCTGAACTCGTAAAAGCCCCAGCCCAGCGTACCTGCCGTATAACTCTGAGGAAGTCCGAATCTGACATGGTCGCCTGCGTCATGAAAGCCCCCGTGCAAATCCATTGTTCCGTCCCCGTCCGGGTCCAGAATATCTCTGTATTTATCAATAAAGGCTTTGGAAAGCGAGGTATTGGAAAGAGGGATTTTTTCATCACCCTCATGACAGGAACCCCTCCATTCCAGCCTTCCGCCTTTGTCATATCCGGCTTCGGCACCACACTTTTCGGCATCGTAAAAATACAGGGATTTTTGAAGCGCCTCTGCAAAGTTGAAGTAATTATAGCTTTCCCAATTTTCCGCCGGTGTGAATGTGGCAGGAGGGGCTTCGGCATATGCCGCCCCCGCCGTAAATAGCTGTACCGCAATAACACTGGCTGTCAGAATAAGTGACAGGCTCTTTATAAATTTGTGTTTATTACTCATCATAAACCTCCCGAAAATTCTTAAATTCAAGATATAGGAGCAATTATTGGACTACAGGCAATACTGCCTTACCCAGCAAGTAAAGTCTCAGATTTGCAAAGTCCAAAGCATTTACATCTCCGTCCTGATTCACATCGGCATTTTTTATATTTATTCCGCTGGAATCCGAGCTAAGCAGATATTTTTTCAGCAGGGCAAAATCTATAGCGTCCACCTGCTTGTCATCGTTCAGATCTCCGTACAGTATTTCTGTTCCACCTGAGGGATCTTTGCCGTATACCTTGACACCGCTTTTGTAAATAGGTATGTTTTCCAGCTTTGTATATGCGGTATCATTAAGCCCCACTGCCGAGAAATCATTGGAGGAATCCCACAGCTTGCTCTCGTAGTTGTACACTGCAAATTGGACATAGGTTCTTGCATACAACTGGCTGTTGGGGAAGGTCACCTCAACATAGTAGATGTTTTTGTCCTTGTCCCAGGGCTGTATTGAAGATATTTCAGCTTTGGCCGGGGAGTAATATACTTTAGTTGTGAATTTTGAAGGATTGATGCCTGCTACGGCAAATTCCGACAGGTCCATAAAATACTTGCAGGATAAGCCGGTTTCATATTTGGGAGGTGATGTGACGATGTTGTACAGATTAAGGTCGATTGTCAGGCCTTCGTTACTTTTTTTGTATATTTTAGCTTCAGAATAATAGTTTGTAGGTTCACCTTCAATACCGGGAGTAGGCCCAGGCATCTGATTTCCTCCCAGGTATTTGGACATTCCCGCCAGTGCCCCAACAAGTCCGGCATTATAGTCCAATCCGGTTTCAGAGTATACATATTCATTTACATTATCATGATACTCATCCTTCATATCTGCGCCGCCCACAAGTGCACCGTACAGGATATGCCTTTCGGGCAATTCCTTCTTTTCGTCTGCCGGAGGCCCTTCAAGTACACCGCTTGCCGCCCTGTGATGCGGGTATTTCGGGTAGTTGTCTCCAAAGCCTACCATGTATGACATGTTATTTGGATTTTTTCCCAGTATGTAATCAATCTGAGATTTGGCAAAATCAAGGTATTTCTTGTTCCCGGTTTCCTTGTAGTATACAAGCTGCACCATACTCTCCGCTGCCGGATATTTGCATACACCCCAGCTATCCAGATATCTCAGCCCTCCTGGAGTAGACTTCAGCCTGTTCTGCCAGTAATCCAGATGATCCTCGGCAATTATTTTATACCTGGGATCATTTGAAAGTGTCGCAAGCTTGATAAATACTCCTGTCAAAACATAATCCCAGCACTGTGTCCAGTTGTCGTTGAACATGTTGTCTCCGCTGATTTTTTTCTCTACCATCAGTTTCTCCACATTATTCATATATGTCTGATCATTAGTTGCAACATAAAGCCATATTGAGCCCCACATGAGTTCATCCAGATAATCCCTGGGCAGGTAGTAGCTTTGTCCTTTGCTGTTTCCCCTGTAGGTCATGCCAAAATTATATAAATCCTTGGCATATTGCAGGCATTTGTCAGCATATACGGAATCCCTGTCCTTATAGTTCAGGTACATCAGTGCCAGTGCTGCCGCCGCATCTCCTGCAACATCAGAACCGGGATTTGACGGTGTGGCGGCATAATATGCAGGCCTGTCATAGGTTTGAAGTTCAGGCGGACCCCAGTACTGATGGTCTACATCTCCGTCTCCCACCTGATAATAGAAAGTAGTCTTATTGGGGAAGCATTTTATAAAATAGTCACAAAAATGCTTCAGAATATTCAGCATATATTCGTCCTGTCCCTTGGCAATAAAAACATCCTTAAATTCATAGTAGGACCACGCAAGTGTGGACGCCGAGGCACATTGAGGCAACCCGAACTTGACATGGTCTCCGCAGTCGTGGAAGCCCCCGGTCAAATCCAGTCCAACATCCTTCCCATCCTCAATATGGCAGGGTCCACGCCATTTGATCCTGTTGTTTCCGGCATCCGGACCGCACCAGTTTGCTTCGTAGAAAAGAATGGATTTGGCAAAAGCATCAACATAGTTGAAATTTGTTTCCTCAGCCGCAACCGTTTGAGGAATAATGCCTGTCAGAAGAATGGCAAGCACCAGAATAATACTTATCCTTTTCATGTTTTACCCCCTTAAATTATTCAAGATAATTTGATTTTCCCTAAATCCCGCCACGAGATTCCAGCTTCATTTTACCACTTTTTACATATACTGTAATTATATTTGTGAAATTTTTTCTTGTTTGTTTTATTTAGTTACAAACTGTAAAAAACCCGTAAAAACCCCGGGCTCCTAACCTTACAAACAGGTTAGGAGCCCGGGGTTCGCCACATATACACAATATACTCAATTAATAATGAAATTATTAACCGGTACCTCTTATTGGATTGGATTTATATACAATTATCCGGTTACGGTTTGAATACCTACAAGATTGGTATCGGGGTTTCTCCAAAAATGGATTCTACCTCCATTTGTCTCAGAGGTAGCCAGCTTGTAGTCACTGTTTACCGTGCCGTCACTGGCAATAATGGTACCCGAAGCAAAGGACTCCATCACCTCATTCTGGCAGTACAGTGCTTTAACCACATACCAGTCTGTTTCTGAAAAACCCGGTGTGTTATACAAGTTGCCTTCATCAGGGCTGAAGAAAATATTAAACAAAGTCTGACCATTGCCGTAATCATTGCGGACGGCCTGATACCATTCCAGCTCGGGTACAGGCTGTCCGTTGCTTGTAACTACAAAATACGTCAAGTCCCTGTAGTCGATTTGGTTATAGTTTATGGGAGGCACACTCATGCGCTGTGGCACCGAAGACATCAGCCTTTCGTGACCGCTCACCTGATAGTAGCGTACATCGTCACCCCTTTTAATAATGTCAGTGGCAGCCACCATATTGTTTACATCAGTAATCTGATCCTTCAGGTTATTGTGAAAATTCTGGAGCTTTGCAATTTCTGTCACCTGACTTGAATCCATGTCCTTAATTGTACCTTGTATTGCAATCTCACAAAAACTTGTAAGGGACAGGTACAGCCCCAATGCCCCGTTGCGGAACAAGGCCCTTGGCTCATAGCCCTGATGTTCCCATTTATATGTATTTACTGCCAGCTTGTCAAAAGTCGTAAACAGATTGGAGCCTGTGATGGAGGAAGTATCCAGCAATTTTTTGCCAAGCACCAGCACTTGGGTGTAAAAATCATCATAATTCATGTCGGAAATCAGATTCTTCTGTTTCTGGGCTTTATCATCCCCATCCGATAAAGCATCCACCGCCTGGAGTTCGGCTAGAAATGTACTGTTTATTATGGACATTTTTTGGGTGTAGTCAATATAGTCCTGTATTTGCATACCATACCCCAGATCAAGTACTTGCTTTATCAGGTTGTCCAATTTATCATTTATTGAGTCCAGACTCTGCGCTATATTTGCCAGAACAGTCTGCGTACTGTCGGTAGTACCCAATACAGTATCGAAAAGCTCACCAAATCCCCAGCTAAATATTTTAGGGGCTTTTATTGTTTCAAGAAGAGCCGTTATGCCTCCCTTTAAGATTTTAAGCACCGCATCCTGGTCAGCATCTTTTAAAAATACTAAAGCTTTTTTCTCTTCATCAAATTCTGTTTTCATAGGTATAGTCATTCCTTTCATTTCAGGCATGAAGTGGAACTTTTGCCTTTGGGCGTATTTTGCTTTTTAAATATCCATGGGGATTATTTATAGGGAATAACAGTGGCAAATAGTCAAGTGAAGAATGAAAATCAACGTCATCTCAATATAATTGTATAACTTTGGAAGTTATTTTACAACAAAAATCGTACAAATTTTCCAAAATTTTATAAATATTGCAAAAAATTATTATTAGTGAAGAGTAAAATAAAAAGCCATGCAGCGGCAGCTTATATGGCAACTGTCCATTGCATGGCGTGTTTAGCCTTTCTGGTGGTCTGTGACATCTGAATTCATACCTTGCAGAGGTTGGTATTCTTTTGATGCCACAGGTGTTTCGTAATCCTTTTTTTGCTTAGTGATGGAACAGCCTGACCCCGGTCATTGCCATCACCATCTTGTATTCATTGCAGGCAGTAATAACTATGTCGTCCCTAAGTGACCCGCCAGCCTGGGCAATGTACTTCACGCCGCTTCTGAAGGCCCTGTCGATATTATCCCTGAACGGGAAAAATGCATCAGAACCCAAGGTTACGTCCTTCAAACCCTTAAGCCATTCTTCCTTGTCCTTTTGTGTAAGTCTTTCAGGCACTTCTTCCAGAACATCCTTCAACATGTTCAGTTCATACTCCGTAACATCATTTCTTATAAACAGGTCGATGGAATTATCCCTTTCCGGTCTTCCCACGCCTTTCTTAAACTTAAGCCCCAATATTTTCGGATGCTGCTTCAGATACCAGATATCAGCCTTGTCCCCGGCAAGCCTGGTACAATGGATTCTGGACTGCTGTCCGGCACCGCAGCCTATGACCTGTCCGCCTGATACATAGCATACTGAGTTGGATTGGGTATATTTGAGAGTTATCATGGAAAGAAGCATATCCCTTATTGCACTGTCGGACAGTTCCTTGTTCTCAGTCACAATATTTTTCAAGTCCTGTGCTCCGGGAACGTAATTATTGCGCTTTTGGACAAATTCCACTCCGAATATCTGCCTTGTCTCTGTCTCACCAGGCTCATAGGATGGGTCAATTTCAATAATGTTATATTTACCGCCCTTTTTTTGCCTGAGGATTTCAAAAGCTTCCTGTGTGTACCCGGGAGCTATGATACCATCAGATACTTCTCCTTTGAGAACAAGTGCCGTCTCTTTGTCGACCGCGTGGCTGAGTGCGGCCCAATCGCCGTATGAGGATACTCTGTCGGCACCTCGCGCCCTCACATATGCCGCTGCAAGGGGAGATAAGTCAAAATCCTCAACAAAATATGCCTTCCTCAGTTCTTCGCTCAAGGGCAAGCCTATTGCCGCACCTGCAGGACTTACATGCTTGAAGGAAGCAGCCGCAGGCATATTAACAGCATTTTTCAGTTCATTGACAAGCTGCCAGGAGTTAAGGGCATCCATAAAATTTATATAGCCCGGATTTCCATTCAAAACTTTAAAGGGCAGCTTTCCCGAAGCAGAACGGATTTCAGCAGGCCTTTGATTTGGATTACAGCCGTATTTCAATTCATACATATTTAAAACCCTCCTTAAAAATAAAAAACCGCCCGGGTATATAGTCTACCCAGGCGGTCGATAATTTTTCACCAATCATGCTCCCCATATGATTATTCATATTTTCCGCCAGTTGCATGATTTACAAAATCACAAATTAAGTTTTTCATAGTAATTATATTACTTATTTCGCATTTTTGTCAACACCATAAGGTTTATAACGGCCTATGTATATTTTTGCTATAATTTGGCATACAGCACCGATTCATACCAGGAATGAACATTATGGTGCCTCAAAAAGAACTTATACTCAGGTACAAATTCATTAATTTGCAGGATAACCGTCCACAGGTCTGAGGGCAGATGATAATTGCAGATTGCCAATTTTGGCTTCTGTGCTTTTAATAGCTTTTCAGCACCCAGAATCGCATCGGTTTCTGCCCCTTCTATGTCCAGTTTAATCATTGTTATCCTGTTGTCCATGAATATATTGTCTATTGCTATAACCTCTATCATACATGGTGATGTTTTCACAATACATGAGTCAAAACTGTCGTTGTTGGAAAACCCTACAGCACCGCTGCTGCTGTATATACCCTTGTTGTATATCTCAATTCCTTTTGCCGCGTCGCCTAATTCCAGCAGCATGGCACGAAGCTTCTCAAAATTCCCCTTATCCGGCTCAAAGCTGTATATTTTGCCGTAGTTGCCTCTGCATATGTCAAGATAGCTTTGTATGGTATCTCCTGTATAGGCTCCTCCGTCAATAATACATTCGTTATTATCAAAACTGAATATATCCTCAAGAAAATATTGCTCTGTCGAGGTAGTAATCCTGCCGAATATCTCCGGATTCTGAGTATACACATATTCTATCAGTCCAAGAAATACTTTTTTTGAGTTACTGTCGCACAATAAATCATAAACCTTTTGCAGCTTATCAAGGTTTAGCAAGTAATATAAGGAATATCTGTGCAGCAAATTCTTTATTCCCGCTTTTAACAGTTTTCTAGCCGGCTCATCCGGCTCATTTATTGTTACACATACGGGTACATTGGAAGAGATGTTTAAAAGTTCTTCAGGAGAAATGATTAATGTGCCGTTTAAGCACTTGCCCCATTTATCCCTGTCATCGTCACAGTAATAAACAATATTTATATCCGATAAATCATACCTGTCCAAAAAGTCCTTACCTACTTCACCTGCTCCGTACAATATTACATCAAACTTTTCTTTATGCCTGTTTTCAAATTTTCCTACTATCCCCGGATTTATTTCACGAATGAATTCATATATATTTACCATTTTATAGACAATGTAACAAACCTAAGTTTATTACCTATTCCTCTCATTATATTTTTCTATTTTCCTAATAAATTCCTGATATCTATATTAAAATTCACATGAATAATCTCTTTTAATTTTAACTAATCGTGCATCATACCGGACTGGCCGTCATCCTTGCTCCGAACAGCCAGTTCCCACTACTCAGTAATTATAATAAATAATTTCCAGTCTGCATGTGTTGCCCCGTCAGGGGCTTATTGCCTAATTCAATCAACAGATTAAAGCGCAGTAATCACTCTGGTATGTTTTTTCTCTTTTCACATACCAGAGCAGTTTCCGAATAGACATTAATATGATTGAAAATAACCAATCTCTGAAACAACCAGCTTTATATGTTGTAATAGTTTATGAGGCAGCCTTCAGATATTATTTTTCTTTCTTCCGCCGTCATCTTCTTCAAATACAGCTTGATTTCCTTAACTTCATCCTCCTGAACAAGTCGGGCAGGAATTATTTCTTCACCGCCATCAATTTTGCTTTTGATGTCAGGAATAAAAATCATATCTCCGGTTTTAAAACTCACGTTCTCATCCTCAATAGTGAAGGGCAGTATACCCCAATTTACCAAATTGCTTCTGTAGCGTTTTGTCGCGTAATCAACTGCGATATTTGCCCAGCCTCCAAGCACCTTCTGGCAGGAAGCCGCCTGCTCTCTCGCTGATCCGTCTCCCGGCTTTACAGAACATACAACGCTTCCGATACCCGTTGATTTTAAAATATTCTCCACATCTTTTGAACCGGCACCAGGCAGACTTGCCAGCACTTTTTCAAGGTCTCCTGACAATCCATTACTGCCTGTTGCATCACCCACATGGGTCTTACGCTCCTGTTCCAATGCCTGCACGTCCTTTGCCCGCTGTACATATCCCGGGTCTTTTCTTGACAGAGTAAATTCCGACAGCTTATAGGGGTTTGAGCGGAAGGAGGAGGTTTCCCCCGATGGAATCAGCTCATCCGTCGTTGTTACGGGATCATTTATAACCGACGCTACTTTCAGCAGGAGGTTTTGAGTAAGCCCGCTCATTTCAGGCCAATCTGCAATATTGGGGCCGAATTTAACGTCCTGGTCCAGCCTGGGCTTTCCAAAACCGCTGTAAACTCTATTTTTGTATATCTGCCCGTTAAAGGTATACTTCATATCCGGGCTGACAGGTTCCACTTCTGTTGCAGCAGTCAGAATACCATTGTTTATTGCTGTTGCGGCAATAGTTCTGGCATCCATCAAAGCCACAGAGGTAATCTGTCCGTTTGTTGGCTTGGCACCTTCCCTAAAGGGGAAATTACGGGTAGCGTGCCTGATACTGATAGTATCATTTGCAGGAGTATCACCAGCTCCGAAGCACGGACCACAAAAAGCTGTTTTTATAACGATTCCTGCAGACATCATTTTAGCCGCCGCCCCGTTTTTAACCAGCTCATAATAAACCGGCTGACTGGCAGGGTAGACCGACATTGAAAAGCTTCCGTTGCCTGTGGACCTGTTTTCCACCATGGCCGCAACCTCACATATGTTCTCAAAAGTTCCGCCTGCACAGCCTGCAACAATACCCTGTTCAACCTTCAGTCTGCCGTTGACGACCTTGTCCACAAGAGAAAACTCTATTTTGGGATTATCAATCTGCTTTCTGCCTTCAACCTCAATTGCTCTCAATATGTCCTGAGCATTGCTGTTAAGTTCAGCCACCGTAAATACGTTGCTGGGATGGAAGGGCAGTGCTATCATAGGCTCTATCTTGTCCAGGTCCACAATAGCCATGCCGTCATAATATGCAATATCTCCAGGCTTCAGCTCTGAATAGCCTTCAGGCCGCCCGTGAATCTCAAAATACTCTTTAACCTTGGAATCCGTTGACCAAATGGAGCTGAGACAGGTAGTCTCTGTTGTCATAACATCTATGCCGTTTCTATAGTCTACGGAAAGGTTTTGTATGCCAGGTCCGATAAATTCAAGGACCTTGTTCTTTACAAATCCATTTTTGAAAACTGCTCCGATAATTGCCAGAGCCACATCCTGAGGTCCAACGCCCTTTTTAGGCTTGCCTTCCAGGTACACTCCGACTACGTCAGGACAAGCTACATCATAGCTTTTTCTGAGCAATTGTTTTACCAGTTCCGGTCCGCCTTCACCCACCGCCATTGTACCCAAGGCTCCGTATCTGGTGTGGCTGTCCGAACCCAGAATCATACTTCCGCAGGCTGCCATCATTTCCCTCATATACTGGTGTATAACTGCCTGATGGGCTGGAACATAGATTCCACCATATTTTTGAGCGGCAGAAAGTCCGAATATATGGTCGTCTTCATTTATTGTTCCTCCCACTGCGCACAGGCTGTTGTGACAGTTGGTCATTACATAGGGAAGGGGGAACTCTTGCAAACCGCTTGCCCTTGCTGTTTGCACTATCCCCACATATGTAATGTCATGAGATGCCAAAGCATCAAAGCGTATTTTTAAATTTTGGGTATCCCCAGACGTATTGTGCTCCATCAATATCTTATACGCTATGGTATTTTTCCTTGCCTCTTCCTGCTTGATGGAAGACACATCCACAGGCAGGTTTCCTGCCCTGCTGTTTCCTTTTAAAATCTCAAAAGCTCCGCTTTCTGTTATCTCAACAAGTGTATCTCTATTTAAATAATACACACCATTTTTAACTAAGCTGACCAAGTGCTATCCCTCCATGTAATAATATAGTTCTTCCCAACATTTTTTTGCCGAGTTAATTTATATTATAACATAATACCGACAAATCCTACTAAATAATTGCATATTTTGAAATTAAAGTTGACCTGAGGTACTTCAGCAATCTACCGGTTCACTGCTCCTTTTATTTTTCAAGTCCATTCCCCATTTGGCTATCTCTTCAAATATTTCAAACAGGCCTTTTCCATCTTCCGATAATGAATATTCAACATGCGGCGGCACCCGTCTATTCTTGATAATCTTTTATGTATATTAAAAATTAATGGTAATAATGGAAATTTTTTATGCTTTGACGTATAATTAGTATAGGGCTGAATTGCTGCTATTCTACCGATTTTTTAAAAAGGAGGTGCTACCGGTACAAAAACAGACAACCTGAATTCTGTAAAGCTTTCCGGCTTTAGCGGGCTTTAGGCTGTCAAATGTAAAATTGACCTTGACTACAGGTTGGTGACATGTACTTTATACGTATGCCGAAATTTTTATTCTGTTGAAAACGCAACAGACCCGGTTACGGGTAGATCGGTGAAATCATATGCAGCTTAATAGGAACAATATTAATCAGTGCCCTGGAACATATTGCGTTTTATTTATTCAAATCATTATATGACTCTCTTGAGCCGTTTTTAAAAATTACATTTTTTCGCACTATATTCTTTATACCCATTTTTACAAGGTATCCTGCTTGCGGCTTCTTATGAGCCATATACGGCACTGTTTATCCTGACAAGCTATCCGGAATAACACCAGCCAGAGGCAGTTTCATATTATGAAATCCGTCTGTTTCCATTGAGAAAGCAGCATGACAAGTTTTTTAACAGCCGCAAAATTGCGCGTTCTCAGAAAAACGCGCTTTTATGGCTGAATACTATTTATAGGAGAGATGAAAAAATGATTTCATGTTTTAAAAAGAAAATCAGAGCCTTGCTGGCTTTATTAGTTGTAATGTCAATGATATTCACCGTACCTGCGTTTGAAGTTCTGGCAGCAAATGATGTATTAGTGAACCTGTCCTCTGAAAAACAGGTAATCAGGGGCTTTGGAGGAATGAACTATCCTGCCTGGCAAGGTTCGGACCTGACAGCCGCTCAAAGAGAAACGGCTTTTGGTAACGGGCAGGGGCAACTGGGTTTCTCTATCTTAAGAATTCATGTAGACCCGGACAAAACTACCTGGGCCAACGAGTTGGATACTGCCAAGGCAGCCATAAAGAATGGAGCAATAGTTTTTGCTTCACCCTGGAGTCCTCCGTCCGATATGGTACAGACCGTTAACGGGCAAAGACATGTTAAACCGGATAAGTACGCTGCGTATGCACAGCATCTGAATGATTTCGTTTCCTTCATGAAGCAGAATGGCGTGGACCTGTATGCCATTTCCGTTCAAAATGAGCCCGATTACGGAAATGAATGGACCTGGTGGACACCGCAGGAAATACTCACCTTCATGAAAAATAACGCAGGCTCTATTAACTGCAGAGTAATTGCACCGGAGTCCTTCCAATATCTTAAAAACATATCAGATCCCATACTGAATGATGCTCAGGCCCTTGCAAATCTGGATATCCTGGGGGCTCATCTATACGGTACCCAGGTCAGCAATTTCCCCTACCCGCTCTTTAAGCAAAAGGGTGCCGGAAAAGACCTGTGGATGACCGAGGTATATTATCCAAACAGTGAGGCCAACTCAGCAGACCGCTGGCCTGAAGCCCTGGACGTTGCCCAGCATATGCACAACGCCATGGTTGAGGCTGATTTCCAGGCATACGTGTGGTGGTTTATCCGCAGGCAATACGGCCCTATGAAAGAGGACGGTACCATGAGCAAGCGCGGAGCTATGATGTCTCAATTCTCAAAATTTGTTCGTCCCGGGTATGTAAGGGTTGATGCAACAAAGAATCCTAATACGAATGTTTACATATCTGCCTATAAGGGTGACAACAAAGTGGTTATTGTCGCAATAAACAAAGGAACTACCGCAGTAACTCAAAATTTTGTCCTGCAAAATGGCTCAGCATCAAAATTCTCTACATGGATATCGGACTCCAGCCGGAATGTTGCAGCCGGAACAGCCGTAAATGTGTCGGGAGGCTCCTTTACAGCCCAACTCCCCGCCCAGAGTGTCACAACCTTCGTTGCTGATTCTGGAATATCGGGAAAACTGGGTGACCTGAATTCCGATGGAGAAATAGATGCACTGGATTTAATGGCTATGAAAAAACACCTGCTTGGAGTAGAGCTTGTTAAAAATCCTGTACTGGCTGACCTGGACGCAAGCGGTGAAGTTGATGCCATTGATTTTGCGCTGTTGAAGCAGTATTTACTGGGTGCTATAACTAAATTCCCAGGAGAAAAGTAACGTAAAAATAAACTGATTGTTTCTTTAAAGGCCCATAAAACCGTGAATCCTATCTTGGATTCACGGTTTTATATTATATACTATTCCGGGTATTATTCAGGTCCCTTGCCCCCCATAAAGTTGAAATGAAATTATTCATCATCAACTATTCATGGTCAGCCATTTAATATCGTATGCCGCATTACATATTTATGCAGTGCTGTTACTTTTTCCAGTTCACTCATATTGTTATTTGTGACCTTGACATACCTTTTTGATTGATACTTACATAGCCGGCGGCTATCTGAGCAAAACAAAAGAGGTTATGCCTAATAACCTCTTTTGTTTTTATATTTGTTTGTAAATATACTTATTACTTGTAGTATCCATGCCATCTACACTTGAATACCTGCACTTGCCGTATAATTAATTATACATACTTATATGGCATATCCCTCTTAATCAACTGTATACACCTTTGCAGAGTCGCCTTTGGGAGCCGACAAAGGGTAATACCTTATATACGCCAGTGAATCAAGTGAAGTTGCGGAGAAGCCCTTATAAATAGTTGCAGTTTCGCCCGGTTTTAAAGTACATCTGGTGGATTCGGATATTCCTATCACTGTTGAAAGCGACCTGTCGTTCTTGTCCATCAAGCCCACATCACCTGCAGTTGATACTTCTATGGTGGTGGTTGCCCTGTTTGTTACATCCATGGCTACCAGATAATATGTCATACTGCCGGAGGTTTTGGTTGAAAACTTTATATTTGAAAACTTAATCCAGGTTGACTGTTTGTTCTTATCGTACTCTACAGTTGCAACTTTTCCATTTAAAGTGGTGGAGGTTGAACCTGCCGGAGCAGTTTTAGCGCTTGTTACGGTTACGGCTGTTCCTTTGCTGGTCACACTTGCCCCCAGGACTTTTGCAAAATCATTTACAGGCACATAGTTGACACCGTTATATGTAAGTGGATACAGTCTGGCGCCTGCGCTGTTGGTGGGCTGAAATGCCTTGCCGTTTACAGATATTGCAACAGTTTTGTTGAGCTCTGCCTTGATTATTGTGGCAGTACCTGCAGCACCAATTCCCATTGACAATACCGCTACTGCTGCGATAATCATTATCAGTGATTTTCTTGATTTGTTCATAATATAGTTCTCCTAGTATTATAAATAAATTTAGACGAACCCATAAATCAGATTGCCTATTATAATGAAATATACCTTAATTCTGGTAAAAAGTCAAACCCTGCTTAATTCTGTCAAAAAAGGTGGTTTATTATCACTGCGGGAGTATTGTTCCATCAATAGGGCCCGTCCCAGTTATATTTTTCATATGTTTTTGCCACTTCTCCGCCTTTTATGAAATCGGCCACATATACATTCGCGGTATACTCGGAGGTATGGGCAAAATACTTTGAAAACAATACTTCATATGGAGTGTCCTTAATACCCAATAGACATATTTGTTCAGCTCCGGCAATTGTATTTTCAAGACTGATAAAATCCAATGTCCGGTCTGGTCCGGGTATTTCCTTATCCTTTTCTATAAGACTCAATGCTTTTTTATGCTCTTCAGGGGAATATGGCCTCTTTCTCCCCTGATTTGAAATGGTATTATTTGAAATTTCATATCCCGACAGTGTAATGCCTACCAGGCTTTCGTCTGTATTGGCCTGCAGTTTATAGCGCAACCCGTGCTGCTCAGGTTCTGAAAAGGCTTGCAAAAAGTAACTGCTGCTTTCTTCCCTGGCAGGTACATAATAGCTGAATATGGAATCAAACTGTGCAGCAAAACAGCTATCAGATCCGCTTAAGAAAGAATAGAATTTGATAGACAAGGGATATTTGTCAAGGTTGATTTTCTCATTGAATACATCCCTCTTGGTACTAAAGGGCTCAAGGTATATGTATCCCGACTCAAATAACTCACCTATGTATAGGCTCCTGTAAATAGCTTCAATCTCTGCAAGTTCATCCTCTGACGCAGTTTTTAGTTCAGCGGTTTTTGTTTTCTCACTATTTTCAGCACCTGCAGTATTTAATGCGGTGGAATCTCCCGCACCGGCCTCTTCACTCTTTTGAGCAACGGAATTACTAACCGTACTTGCTGCATTACCTGTACTTGATGCTGCTGCATTAATGCTCGCCTGCTCCCTTGTAGTTTGGCCGCCATTTACGCAGGCTGATAAAAGCATTGCAATAATAAAAAGCACTGGCAATTTCTTTGCATACATTTTCATATACATATTAACCCCTAAATTCGATTTCAAGCCGTTCTGAAATAGAAACAATTTAGCCTTTAATCTATTTTAATTCTTAAATATTCTTTAAAAGGAATTTCATTGTCTGCCTTACCCTCTTCATATATCTTTTCATATAATACCAGCTCATTATCTGCCTTTTTGACATAAAAAGCTTCCAGCTCACCCGGCCCGGTTATGGATTGACGGCAAGCTCCTATTGCATCTTTGGGAATATTGAGCCAGGTATATTCACTTTCCAAATATACAGGAAAAATAGTCATATCGCTCTCCCGAACCAAATACTTTTTATTGTCATATATTAACCATATCCCATTACCTGAAAATTCCCAGTCCAGATTGTCGAAGATTCTGGCTTCAAGCTCTGGATTTTCCATACCGATTTGAATCTGAGAATTTGTTCCTTCTTTATCATCTGAGGATGCCTCTATGAAATATGTGTCAAATACGTACTTGATTACATATCTTCTATATTCCATCATATACCGTTCTTCTTCAAAAATCCTGGTTTTGCCCATAACCTTCATTATTTCATTAAATGTCATTCCAGGTTTTATTTTATTCAGTAAAACATTTTTGTCAATTTCTATGTATTTACTGTTATCTTCGCTGTCACTGTAATTCCCGAAGTATAAGCCCAAGGCCTCATAATGTTTCCACCAGGGGAAAGCCTCATCATACTCACCGCTTATTAAATAGTCCTGTCCATATAAATTCACTACTTTACTGAAATC
Source organism: Ruminiclostridium hungatei (assembly GCF_002051585.1). Taxonomy (GTDB): domain Bacteria; phylum Bacillota; class Clostridia; order Acetivibrionales; family DSM-1351; genus Ruminiclostridium; species Ruminiclostridium hungatei. Next base: position 105,830 of record NZ_MZGX01000018.1, read on the forward strand.
ATACCCCAGTAATTTTACAATTGCAGCTATATCAACAAAGGCAGCCGGCCTGTATAACAGTATTTTATAATTTTCTCCGGTTATCTGTTCAGAAAAGAACTTAACCACAGAATCTCCACTCTTAAAAGTTAACATATAAAGATTTGGTCTATCATAATAGTTTTCATGCAGATAACCATCGTCTCTTATTTCATAGCTTTCAACCTCATCACAGGACAAGTTCCTCCTTATGGAGTCAAAATTATTCCCCGTCCTGAAATCAAGATGTTTTGAGCCAGTACCCATTTCAATATATTGAAGTCTGCCATTACCATTAAAATATAGTGCCAAACCTGTATTTTCAAAGAAATAGCCCGAATCCTTCCCTGTTACACCCATTTGTACTTTTTGATAATCTGCACCCAACTCCTCCAGGATACTTTGTTTATCCCTGCCGATCAAATTTGACAATTGCTTTAAAGAGTATTGCTGTTTATTTTGTGCCTGGCTTTGGGCCCCATTCATTGCTGCACCACTGTTCTCCATTGGTTCTGCACTGTTTATAGAAATATCTTTTCCGGGTTGTATGGTGCTGTTACTTTCGATTGTATTTCCTTGTACCTCACGGAGCTTTCCTGTATTTTTTTCTGTTGAACAAGCTGACAGGACAAAAATGATAAGAATCAAGGTATATATGCTCCTCTTCATTAGCACCTCCGTAGGCTTTTCCCGAAAAGTCATTTAAATAATTTCAGCTAAATAATTTCAGCATATGGAAAGGGAACTTTACTCTGGAATCACCCCTTCAATATACCAGTCCATACTGGGAATATAACTGTCCTTAAAAAGATATATATTAAGAAATAATATGTCTTTTTACACCAAATTACAGTTTTAAGACAGAGGAAGCCACACAAAACAATATATTTGCATAGTCCCTCTTTTGATGTACCCACAAGGAAGGGCTGGCAGAAATCCAGCCCTTCCTTGTGGGTTGATTATTTGAATAATGTGAGATAAGACATGCCTTTATACCATTCAGGCCGTACTACTCGAAAGTAGTGCCCGTAAAATCAATATCCGGTAAAAACTCAATGTTTAAATTAAATAGCTTATTGTCTTTAAATTTACAATTAGTAAACTTTATCTCACTGGATAAATTCACCGACAACATATCGGTGTTTTTCGTATATGCGGTATTTTCAGCTATCTCACATTTATCAAAAACAATAGCTGTGGAAGAATAGATTCCAAATAATCCATAGCTTTCACACTTTCTGAATATGCTGTTGCTGAATTCAAAATTTTTGCACTTGCTTATTGCCATGACCCCTTCAGTACACTCCTCAATAATTGAATCTGAAAGCTTTAAGTTTTCAGTATTATTCGCAATAATCCCATATGTTCCGCAGCCATATAAAATACTGTTTGAAACAGCTATGTCTTTTGAAGAATCAAAATTGAACACACCTCCGATGCAAGCACCCTTCTCAATGGTGTGCCCGGCCTTGACATTTTTTATATTTACATTTTCGCAATCAAGAAACGTGAGCACATCTGCATATCTTGGTTCAACTACTATTTCTACAGGCTTGTCTCCCAGCCCCTCAATAGTCAGATTGCTTATTTCTTTTAAAACCAATTTATTTCCATCGTACACTTCTTCCCAGAAGATATTCTTACTATCACTATATCCCTGCTTCAGATCAGAAATATTATATATGCCGGGTTTCAGCTTGATATGACTGTTAGTGCCAAGTGCTGCAAACAGTTCATCGACATTGGATACCGTAACTTCTTTAGCCTCAACTTCGGGCTGTTTAATATAGACACTCTTTGTATTCCCATCCCAACTGACGTCTTTGCCCAATGCTCTGCTAAATGCCGCAACAGGCATATATGTGACGCCCTTTGAAATAAAAGGCTGGATTGTTTCACCATTTCCGTCCTTGAGTTCTATAAGGGACCCGTCCACATAAATTTTAATGTTATCATACACAACTGATATATTTTTTGCTACAGGCGCTGCCAGCACAGTCACTCCCAATGCAGATACCCCTAAAACTGCTGAAAATATTAATCCTGAAAAAAAGCCTTTAAGTCTGTCCTTGTTTAACATTTAAAACCCTCCAGTTTGCAAATTTTTATATGGTTACTCAAAGTAATACAGGACAACCGCATCAGCCGCCAACATTACCTTACTTCAATTCCCATATTAATAATATTTTACCATAAAGCAAATATCCTGTATCTTAATAAAATATTAAGTTTTGCAAGCACTCTACTCTGAGTATGCTTATGTATATATTTCTATAATGAAGAAATAATTCCATATAAAACATAGCCTAAAGGGAATAATATAAAAATTATTCCTAAGATTATTGAGACTATGTTAAATAAAGGTTTTGATGCACCATTACTTATTTTCATCTGCTTGAAGTATATTTTATTCATGGCTGCACCCGTACCTCCCATTACTATCAGACATATACCTATAAAACACATGAACGCAATAATTATGCCGATTATGGCTGCAAGAAACGGCAGAAGAAATATAAAAGCCATCTCAGACCACCCCCTATATATTAATTAAAATTAAAACTCCTGCAATCAAATAACACAGAGTTATCAGAATGCCCACCCACATATGTACGGCTGAAAGCAGCCAATAGCCAAATTTTATTTTTTTCACCTGGGTATCAAAGCATTTGCTCTGCTTCATACCTTTATATCCCCGTATTATTGCAATAACAGCCAAAAACAGCACAAGTGCAAGAACCAGAAGAATAATTGCGTTTCCTAGTGATATCATCCTTTTCCTCCTTTTGGTGAAGATTTGTTTTAACCTACAGTGATTAAATGCCGGCAATCCAATAAACTACTTGTCATCAGGCTGCATATTGCACCTGATAAGTTTTTTATTAAAAATCAGTAGTTTGCAAATCTGACCTTCTTCTTATTAACATACGTGGTGAAATAATGAACCACTTTTGACAACTCATCTATCCCAATATATTTTTTTGGTATAACCCACATTGTTCTATCAGATATGAAGATAAAGAAAAAGTCTTTTGATATGTATACTTTAAAAATTTCGTCCCAATTTATCTTTGAATAGACCCTCTCTGACCTGTATTCAATCCCTGAATTGTCTAGAGTAAATTCCATTTCATTCTGAATCAGTTTATTGCTTTCATAATGACGTTTGTTTGCATTCCTGGCATATTTAAATATGATTACCAATACTGCAAAAATAATTGCAAATGAAATAGTCGGCAGATTAGCAATATACCAAGGTGCAGGATTTGATACATAACTCTGGTGGGAAACTGAAGCAACCTTGCCCCCGCTTGACCCCAGGTATGTTACAATGAGAATTGCAAAAAAAAGCAATATATAGGCCAATACAAAAACCAACAGCTTTCTTTCCTTCCTCTTCATCTTAAGTATCACTTTGCATGCCTTTAAATAATCTTCCTTTTCAAGTTTTGATTTAAAAACCATTTTTGAATCGCCGTTATCCACTATAATTTACCTCTTCCTTGTAATCCCAGTAAATATACCCTGGAAAACAAATTTATTTTCACAGTATTCCATATCAACATTATTTTACCACTTTTAAATATATTTTGTAGTATTTTGACTTATTTTGATAAGAAGTTTCAAATTAAAACCCCCAACGCTGAACCCGAAAAGAAAAGGTTCAGCACTGAGGGGCTCTGTAAATGTACAATATATTAAACATAAAAGTGATTGATATAATTAAATGAATCCCGTCCATTCCATTCACTCAACTTTATATATGCCCTGGTATTCGGCTTTCAGCATTTGTGCAATTTTCCTCATTGCGGTAAATACACATTCTTCATCCCAATTCTCACGGGTATTATCTTTTTTAGCCAGTTGAAATGGCTGCCCTATTTTTACACTCACCGTTGCATGTTGCGGACTTTCCCTGCCCATGTCATTCTGGTTTACCGGCAGCAGGAGTTCTGTTCCCTCAAGCCCTATTGGAACAATATCCGCCTTGGAGAGCCTTGCCAACAGCAGAAACCCTTTTTTCCCCCTTATCATGGAACCGGATCTGCTTCTGGTCCCCTCTGGGAATATCAAAATTGATTCTCCCTTACCCAGTATCGCCAGAGCCTCTTTGATTGCATTTCTGTCAGCCGAATTGGGACTTATGGAAATGTGTTTTACCATCTTAAGGAAAATCGCTGTAAAAGGATTTGCATTCAGCTTTACCCCGGCCATGAAGGTGACATTATTTTTCTTGAGTATCTTGTTGAGAACAATGCCATCCACATTGCTTAAGTGATTTGAAATGAATATTGTTGGTTTGCCTATCCGCTCAGACAGGATTTCATTTCCTGTAACCTCAAGCTTTGCATATTTATAAAGAAGAAAATCTGATGCCTTACTGCCAATATATCGGATAATACTTTCCGGCAGTACGTTTATAATAGGTGCAAGCACACGTATAGTTCTCATTAATACCTCGTATAAAACAGAATTTATAGCTTTTGATTTGACGCTATACTTTTATATTTTAGCAAATACTTAATAATAATGGAAGCAGAACAACGCGGAAGTCTCCGTTTAGCCCTTTAGGCCCAATACATCAATCGGCACAACATTTCCCAATACCTGCTCCTATATAATTCCACAATTAACATGCCTGTATTTATGTTTATAAAATATGCAGTGCCTATTGTCATTTTGTATAAAGAAAGTGAAGTAGCTCAACTGCACATTTGCTTGTTTTCTGCAATTTTTTAACATTTTCACTAATACAATATCTGAATGTGGACTTTATGCCTCGCTAAAGCTCAATTACTCCTCAGCATTATCTTTGAAACTTGCTATTGTTGCCTAAACTAAAGCTACCTCCAGCAGCAAGCTCAAAGTGCAATTTAGCAATTCCCAAATCTACTAAATCAAAGCGGTAGCTATCAGGAACACTGGCTCTGACAATGCAATCATTATATGAAAACTGTACTTTTTGGCTATTCCTGGCAGAAGGTGCTTTTTGCACAGCGTTTATCCCGGCAATAAACCAATCAGGGACGGCATTATCAGAAGTATAGAATGCTTCTATAGCCTTTGGGCGTTTTATTTTGTTTATTACGTTTCCAATTAAAGATTTTTTCTCAGCTACAATACCTATAGTGATTACACAAACAAATTCTTCGCCTTCTGAAACCGCAAAAATCGGGTTTTGACGTTCAAATGAACCGCCCACCCAGCATGTGCCTAATCCTAATGATGTAGCCTTCAAAATAACTTTTTCTCCCACATAACCTAACTTCTCTTTTAAGTGAATGTCGTTTTGTGGCCCCTTCATGACGATAAGTGAACGTACTCCCTTGAACATACCATAGCTTTTGCCAAATGTATTGAAGGCATTACTGCCGTCTTCAAGAAAAGATATTGAAAGACCAAATTTTTTGTTGCCATCATCTATCTCGTCTGTAAGTACGGATAACTTTTCTTTGTCAATGCCAATACCCAAATAATTGCGAGTCGATACTCTTTTTTCAATCGCTTTTAAATAATCCATCTTTGATTCCTCCAAAATTAATTCTTTTTAAACAATTCGTTGGTGCTGATTATTGCACTGCCTATAAATATTCCTGCCGTCAGTGGCATTTTTCGTTATCTCTGACACATGCACTCATTTTACAGTGTAAGCAATGTCAGGTATCTCGTCCTGCTGTTGCGTCATTCTACCAATTATAATTAACTAGTGCTCCTCGGAAATGTTACAATTCATAATCTGCTTTAGCCCGCTTATTTGTCCATGGTCCCAAATGCCAATTTGTGTTTTTCCAAACGGACCAGCATCACTAATATAGATAGCTTCTTGAATGATAAAACTACACCGACCTTAGCAATCTGCTTTTAATGCCCATTACTCTCAGCGGATGCATAGCCATCCTCACGGTATCATATACATACCACTAATGGAAAAGCACCCTGTTTTTTACTTCTTTATAACTGATAGCAGTTGATTGAAATAGTCTTTCTATTGTATGCCTCCAACATACTTTATAAATTCATTGTATAGATAGTATAATACAAATAAGATATTATATTAAGCATGCTCTTATTTGTATCATACTATCAAAAAGGAGAGTAATAAATGGTTGAAGAAGAGGCATTGGATAGAGTAAAAAGTTGTAAGAATATTTATGATTTGAATCCTATTGAATATACACTATCGGTTATCGGAGGACAGTGGAAGCTGTTGATTTTATATTGGCTGTCGATTAATAAGGTCATGAGGTATGGCGAACTTAAAAAATGTCTAAATGGGGTTACACATAAAATGCTGTCTATGCGGCTCAAAGAATTGGAGGATCACAAAGTGATTGTCAGGACACAATACAATCAAATTCCGCCAAAAGTTGAATACAGCCTTTTTGAAAAAGGTAGGTCTTTACGCGCAGTTTTAATTACTTTGTATGAGTGGGGTGAAAAGAATAGCGAGTCTACAGATTGATTCTGTAACGCTCCTTTTTTGCATACTATACTGTTAATTAATGATATGTATTTACACACGCATAAAAACTGCCAGCGGGTTACACCTGCCGGCAGAAAAGATTTTTATTTATATAATTGTCTACTTGACGGGGAGCATATCAATTTTGCGACACTTCCTTGTGCATTTTTTACCTGTTACCTTTGATCGCTGATTGTAGCAACACTATTGCTGTTTATTAATTCGGTCAATGGGTCGTAAGGAGCCCCCGTAGGTGTGCCGACAAGCAATGCAATATCAACTGCATTTTCCGGATTCCCCCACGAATTACCTGAAATAACGAAGATCGCCCTGTCAACAACAAATCCACGGGTGTTGTAAACAATATTATTAATGATATGACCTGTGGAATTTGGATTTAAATACGCAGGCTGCCTGAGAGAGTATAAAATGTTTTCTTCCACGATCAGATTTGTTACATTCGATTGCGTTAGAAAACCACGGTTTACTACCCAATCGGTAGATGGTCCTGCTTGAGGCGGTCCATAAATTACATTATCAACAAGCTTATGATTTGCTCCGGCAAGTTGAATGAATTCAACAGCATATGCAGCATTACTGGTAATAGTTAATCCATCGATTGTAACACCGCTTCCTGTAACGAGAAAAGCTATTACTGCTGCTTGCAGCACTATCAGCGTATTTGGGTATCCCTTTAATGTCACACCTGCTTTATTAACTGTCACTGTAGAAGTAATCGTATAAGTTCCTCCCAGTATGTGGACAGTTCCTGTAGGAGATACGGCTGTCAAACCTTGCTGTATAGTTCCAAAAGGATTCGCATGTGTGCCGTTTCCACCCACTGCACCTGCTTGAACATAAACCTCAAACGGGTTAGGCTCTACTGTACCTGTCGGTCCGGTTGGCCCTATTGGTCCCGTCGGTCCGGTTGGACCGGTAACTCCCGCTCCTGTGGGGCCTGCCGGGCCGGTGGCTCCCGTTGGGCCAGTTGGACCCGTCGGTCCCGTAACTCCTGCACCTGTCGGGCCTGCCGGGCCTGTGGCTCCCGTTGGTCCAGTTGGGCCTGTCGGTCCCGTAACTCCTGCACCTGTCGGGCCTGCCGGGCCTGTGGCTCCCGTTGGTCCAGTTGGGCCTGTCGGTCCCGTAACTCCTGCACCTGTCGGGCCTGCCGGGCCTGTGGCTCCCGTTGGGCCAGTTGGACCCGTCGGTCCCGTAACTCCTGCACCTGTCGGGCCTGCCGGGCCTGTGGCTCCCGTTGGTCCAGTTGGGCCTGTCGGGCCCGTAACTCCTGCACCTGTCGGGCCTGCCGGGCCGGTGGCTCCCGTTGGGCCAGTTGGACCCGTCGGTCCCGTAACTCCTGCACCTGTGGGGCCTGCCGGGCCTGTGGCTCCCATTGGTCCAGTTGGACCGGTTGGGCCGGTCGGTCCAGTTGCTCCTGTCGGTCCGGTTGGGCCGGTGGCTCCTGTCGGTCCAGTTGCTCCTGTCGGTCCGGTTGGGCCGGTGGCTCCCTTTGGTCCGGTTGCTCCCGTTGGTCCAGTTGCTCCTGTCGGTCCAGTTGGGCCGGTTGGGCCGGTGGCTCCCGTTGGTCCAGTCGCTCCGGTTGGTCCGGTTGGGCCGGTGGCTCCTGTCGGACCGGTTGGGCCGGTGGCTCCTGTCGGACCGGTTGGGCCGATGGCTCCTGTCGGTCCGGTTGGTCCAGTTGCTCCGGTTGGGCCGGTCGGTCCAGTTGCTCCGGTCGGTCCGGTTGGGCCGGTGGCTCCTGTTGGCCCCGTTGCTCCTGTCGGTCCGGTTGGGCCGGTGGCTCCCGTTGGTCCAGTTACTCCCGTTGGTCCAGTTGCTCCTGTCGGTCCAGTTGCTCCTGTCGGTCCAGTCGGTCCAGTTGCTCCTGTCGGTCCAGTTGCTCCTGTCGGTCCAGTCGGTCCAGTTGCTCCTGTCGGTCCAGTCGGTCCAGTTGGGCCGGTTGGGCCGGTGGCTCCTGTTGGCCCCGTTGGGCCAGTTGGTGCAGTAGGGCCAATTGGGCCTTCAGTAGTTAATGAGACATCGTCTGCTACTACATCAGCGGTACCAGGATCTGCTTGCTTGCTGATTGACACTATAGCCATTGTTGTTCCCGGGGGAGCTGGTGCAACTATACCTGTAAACTCCTGCCAATTCCCTAAGGATGCATCTGGAAGTGTACCTGGTGGAATGCTTATTACCAACCCTAGTCCAAGAAAATTAAAGGATGGACCAAAATATGCTATTGTGATTGTCGTGAGTGGGTTCGGGAGAGGTCCGATTTTTCCTAAAAATGCGGAGAATTCACTACTTTGGCTGAAATCTCCTTCGATAATCTGATATATGACAGAAATGCCGCTTAAGAGCTGTGCTGCAAAGTTACCAGAGAATTTATAGACAGACGTTATACTTGCATTGTCTACAAGCCAGGGAGGAAATGAACCTGTTTCAAAACCACCGTTTACGATTAATTCATCCATTTTTTAAATTCACCTCGCTGAAAATTATGGACAGAGCATACTGCTAAATATATATGCTCATAAATATTATATGATTGATGATTCTACTATGTACTTATCCTAAGTAAAGATAAATACCCTGGAGTAATTTCATCTACTGAAAGGTGACACTGCTGATTACTTTTAGATTGACATGGAGGTTATATTTGAACAGACACAAAAATCCATGCTACATGAGAGTCTTGGCATGGATTTTTTGGATATGTACCTTCGGAACCCGCATTTTAGAAAACCTACTATCTTTTTTCAACATTTTTACCACTAATTATAAATATTTCTACATTTACATTGAATGTATGCATTGTAAATATTGTTGCTAGATATATAAACTAATTTAACTCTTCTTTCACTTTACCAATATAAAAAATCCAGAAACACCCTCTAATTCAGGTATTCCTGGATCTCAAAAAAATACTAATTTAATGTATAATATTTTAACCAATTATATAATATCAGAAGTCCCTACCCGCACTTGCTATACCCGCAGTTCCTGCAAATAACGCAGCCGCCTTCATGTTCCACAGTCTTCCCGCACTCGGGGCACTCTCCTCCCAGGGTTCTTTCATCTATTCCCGACTCAGGATTTGAGCACACCTCTTTCAAAGTACACTCATAGCAGTCCGAGGCACAGGCAGTTTCCCCTCCTGATGCATTTGGTCTCTGGACAATGCTGTATTCTCTGGTTGCAAAGTCAGAGCCGGCTTCCTCCTCCTTACTGCTTTGAATCCTGGCCACCTTTTCAATCAGCCTGCCTATGGCATCCGGACAGGATAACACCTTGAGCCCTTTTTGCCGGATGGTTGAAGGACATCTTATCCCCTTGAGCTGCTCCACTATGGACTTAACATCCATTCCTGAACGCAGTGCAACCGACACCAATCTGCTGGTTGCTTCAGACTGTGATGGGCAGCCTCCTGCACGGCCGGTATTTGTAAATACCTCACATATGCCGTTTTCATCATAATTAACAGTGATGTACAAATTCCCGCAGCCAATCTTCACCTTTTCAGTAAAGCCTGTGGTTATATCCGGTCTGGGCCTGGGTTCAATACCCGCAATTCTCTTGGAAATATCGTTGCAGGAGTCACAGTATTCATTTTCTCCTGCCGGCAATACTTCACCTGGGGTCTCTTCTTTTCCCTGAACCTTGCCTATGTTGAGAACCTGCATGTCCCTGCTCCCATCCCTGTATATGGTAACTCCTTTGCACTGGGCCCTGTAGGCAAAAGTAAACACTTCCCTTACATCATCGGTGGTAGCCTCATGACTCAGGTTAACAGTTTTTGAAACCGCATTGTCGGTGTACTTCTGGAAGGCAGCCTGCATTTTGACATGCCACTCGGGCCTTACATCATGGGCTGTAACAAATACTTTCCGCACCTCTTCCGGAATCTCTTCAATATGCTTCAAAGTACCCGATTCAGCAATTTTCTTCATTAATTCATCCGAATAAAAATTACCCTCCAGTGCTGCCTTTTTAAATACAGGGTTAACTTCTATCAGTTCGTTATTATCCATAACATTCCTGATATAAGATATTGCAAAAACCGGTTCGATTCCGCTGGAAACACCTGCTATCAAACTAAGTGTTCCTGTAGGGGCAATGGTTGTGGTTGTGGCATTTCTGATTCTGATACCCTTCTTTGCATATATGCTTTGCTCATAGTATGGAAAGACTCCCTTTTGCCGGGCCAGCTCCTCAGAAGCCTTCTGGGCATTTTTTTGAATAAATTCCATTACAGTTCCGGCAAGTTCAATAGCACGCTGGGAATCATATGGTATTCCAAGTGCGCACAATATGTCGGCCCATCCCATCACTCCCAACCCGATTTTCCGAGTTCCCCTTGTCATCTCATCAATTTCCTTCAGAGGGTACTTGTTTACTTCTATTACATTATCCAGAAAGTGCACTGCTTTCTTCACCGTCAACCCCAGCTTGTCAAAATCCAAGGAATTCTTTTCAGCATCCAGCATGCTGTACAGGTTCACAGAGCCGAGGTTGCAGGCTTCATACGGCAGCAGCGGCTGCTCCCCGCAAGGATTTGTGCTCTCTATTTCCCCAAGCTCCGGAGTAACATTGTCCCTGTTCAGTCTGTCGAGAAATATTATGCCGGGTTCGCCGTTCTTCCAGGCCATTTCTACAATTATATCGAATACCTGCTTGGCATTCAGTTTTCCAACAGGCTTCTTTGTCTTGGGATCAATCAGCTCATATTCCAGATTGTATTCAACCGCCTTCATGAAATCTTCGGTTATACCTACGCTTATATTAAAATTTGTAATTTCAGAGTTATCTTTTTTACATGAGATAAATTCCAGGATATCCGGGTGATCCACCCTCAAGATTCCCATATTTGCACCCCTACGGGTTCCTCCCTGCTTTACGGCCTCCGTCGCTGCATTAAAGACCTTCATAAAGCTGATAGGCCCGCTTGCAACGCCTCCGGTTGAATTAACGGCTGAGCCTTTGGGACGGAGTCTCGAAAAACTGAAGCCTGTGCCTCCTCCGCTCTTATGTATCAATGCAGCATTTTTAATTGTCTCAAAAATGCCCTCCATTGTGTCTTCAACCGGCAGCACAAAACAGGCACTCAGTTGACCTAGTGGCCTTCCGGCATTCATGAGCGTAGGGGAATTGGGCAAAAACTCCAGACTGGTCATCATCTCATAAAACTGTTCTTCTATTTCAACAAGCCCTGCTTTATGGGTATATTTTTCATCTGCCGAGGCGATTTCCTTTGCTACACGCCTGAACATCCCCTCAACATCCTCAAGCAGGTTGCCATTTTCATCCTTTGACAAATATCTTTTCTCCAGTACCTTAATTGCATTTTCTGAAAGTTTCATTATATATCCCCTCTCATACAACTATATTTAGTATTTCTCTTTTGTTCCAGTACTATATATTGTATCATCCTGAGCAAAACATTTCAATAATTTGCTAAGGATAATTGTATAGTAAATAAGACCTGTATTCACCTTGGGAATTGATTAACCAGTAGTTATCATTTTCAGAACAAAAAAGCAGGATAGCTTATTTTAGCCATCCTGCCGCGTTTTTACTATGAATTTTGTACCTGAAAAATTTCTTATGTGCCTCTTTCAATGTAGGCTTACTTTATTGTTACTTCTCAGGATTAAAATATGACTCCTGGTATTTATTGCTTGGGTCCCACAATATCCACTCTTCATATCCTGAATCATATACAGCCTTGATCTGTTCCTTAACCTGCTGCGGTCCATAGGTCTGATAATATCCATTCGGCAGATACTTAGCGGTAAATGCCTGAAGGTACGGGCGGACTTTTGCCTTGTATTCCGGTACCTGCGCAATCTTTGCCTTTGCTGATACCAAAGCATTGTACATTACCTTATATGGTTCAAGATCAGGTTTGGTAAACACGATACCGTTAATTTTCTGGCCTACTCCGTTGGACATGATGCCTTTTTTAGCATCGTTGGCATAGTGTGACGGGTATATCATGGGACTGATACAATAAATGTCCTTACCAACCTCAGAAATTCTTTGTCCTATGCTTTCTCCATCGGGCTTGCTCTCTACAATAATGGCAAATACGTCGGCAGATACCGGCACACCGGCTTCTTCATGCAATACCTTGTTTGCTTTGGCCAAAAATCCATTTATAGCTGCAGCCTTTTCAGGTACATTGGTTCCGTAATTAAAATCTGCCTTTCTTCCTGTGGGGAATCTGACATAATCGAATTGTATTTCATCAAAGCCCTTTGAAATGGCTTCTTTTGCTATAGCAATATTGTAATCCCAAACTTCTTCATTATAAGGATTTGTCCATGGTGTAGAGCCATTTTCAAGCCAGAGGGAACCTTTTGAATTCTTTATGGCCAGATCAACTCTGTTCTTTGCCAGTGTAGGATCTTTAAATGTGACTATACGGCCTATAACATATATTCCATTCTCATGAAACTTGTTTATGACAACTTCAGGCTTATAATATTTTGTTTGTTTTCCATATTTTTTAACTATCTCTAAATCTGATTCATAGTTTAATGAACCGTCTTCCTTAATGTCCACAACAACAGTATTTAGTTCGGTTTTCTTTGCCAATTCTATAATATTGTCCACCTTGGTAGATGACCCTGCCGAAGGTCCTGTAAGATAAACAGCCTTTACCTTGACTTGTTCAATACTTGGAGATAGCTGCAGTCCATTGCCGGGCTGGGCATCTTTACCCCCTGTGCTATCCGAAGGTATGTCAATGGAAGAGCCTGTTGTCGTAGATGCAGCTTGCGTTGAATTAGCTGAAGTCTGTTCTGAAACCTGCGCTGATGTTGCCTGACTTTGTTGGGCTGTACCAGATGAGCCTGCACTTATCTCGCTTACTTTATCACTGTTACCATTAAATGCTGTACATGAAGTAAGCAGCAAAACAACCATTAATGTGGAAATTACAAAGGTGATTTTTGTTTTCTTTTTCATAAGTACCTCATCCTAAGAAATAAATTTTGATGTAAATAGTATAACTGTTTAGTACAATTTTTATATGCTAAAATCAATTTTTACGTACAATAGTGATTATACATAATACCATAAAAAAAATCAAACTGATTTCTACCAAAAACACCAATTTTCTGCCAGTTTCATATAAATGTAATAATTGAAAAGCCTGGAATTGTCCTGAAATATAAAAAGAACAGATTCTGAACTGGAATCTGTTCTTTTGGCTCCTCAAGTAGGACTTGAACCTACGACCCTGCGGTTAACAGCCGCATGCTCTACCGACTGAGCTATTGAGGAATATAAATCTGGCAGAGACTTACTTTCCCGGGCCGTGTCCAGCCAAGTATTATCAGCACTGAGATGCTTAACTGCCGTGTTCGGTATGGGAACGGGTGTATCCATCTCGTCATTTCCACCAGAAAAT
>NZ_MZGX01000019.1 GCF_002051585.1 Ruminiclostridium hungatei
TATATGACGACAACGGAAACCAGCTCAGGCAAAGTGTGAGTCATATACTGCCAGACAGCACGAAGCTGCGCCCGTCCACCAAAGGCACGGCCTACGGTGACGACCTGGAAGGTGAGATAGACAGCCTTGTTGAAAAGACCAGCTATACCTATGACGGGGACGACCTGAGAGTAAGCAAAGCAGTAAGGAAATCCGGCAGCGGCTACAAGGTCGAGGTGACAAACTACCTCTACGACAGGCAGAATGTAATCCTGGAAACAGATGCAGAAGGCAATACAAGGGCCAGCTATGTAAAGGGAATAAACTACATATCAAAGACAGATGCAGACGGCAAGGCCAGCTACTACCTGTTCAACGGCCACGGAGATGTGGTGCAGACAGTGGATGCAGCAGGAACCACCCAGAACCAGTATGAATATGACATATGGGGAAATCCCGTGCTGACAATAGAAACAGCAGCAGGCAACTCTATCCGCTACGCAGGGGAATTCATGGACTCCGAAATAGGGCTGTATTACCTTCGGGCCAGATTTTATGACCCCTACCTGGGACGCTTTACCACAGAGGACAGCTATTGGGGCGAGGATGAAAACCCCCTCAGCCTGAACCTGTATGCCTATTGTGCCAACGACCCGGTGCGGTATACTAATCCGAGCGGGTACGGATTGTTTTGCTCTTTTTCCCATTCCGAGCATTAGGGGTATCGGTACGTTCATAAGGGGCATACTCCAGATGATTGTCCATTTCTGCCTCCAGCATGGACCGTATAGTCCCGCCAAGCAGATCCTTCAGGGCTCCCTGAATGTCATAGCCGATTTGATGTCGTACTCTCTTGTAGCAAACTTGCGATAATGTTCTTTTTGCCCTCACTCATGGGTTCTTGTCTTTTTCCCATTGAAAAAAGCCTCCTATGATTTTTTATTTTATCATAGAACGCTTATTTTACAGACTTTTTTCACAGGCTCTATTTATTATATAATCACAAAGATACAGCTTTTACACTTTAAACTTACACGGAATAACTTTTTCTACAAGAAGTGTAAAATTACAAAAAAATCCCCCGCATATTCTTTTAGGAAGATATGCAGGGGGACTACAACCGATTTTTATTATACATTAAACCGGAACAGTGTAACGTCACCGTCCTGCATAACATATTCCTTGCCTTCTGATCTGACCAGACCTTTTTCCTTGGCAGCATTATATGTGCCGCAGGCCATAAGATCGTTGTAGGCCACAATTTCAGCCCGTATAAAGCCTCTTTCAAAGTCACTGTGAATTTTGCCTGCCGCCTGAGGCGCCTTTGTGCCTTTTATAATGGTCCAGGCTCTGACTTCCTGCGGACCGGCTGTAAGGTAGCTTATGAGCCCGAGTATTTTATAGCTGGCTTTAATCAGCTTGTCCAGACCAGATTCCTCCAGGCCCATTGCATCAAGGAAATCTGCTTTTTCTTCCTCGGCAAGCTGCGCGATTTCTTCTTCAACCTTTGCACAGATAACCATTACTTCAGAACCTTCTCCGGCGGCCAATTCCTTCAATTCAGACAGAAATCCGTTGCCTTCCAGGGAGGAGAGGTCGTTTTCTGATACATTTCCTGCATATAGGACAGGCTTTAATGTTATTAGGAATATCTGATCCACAATTTGCTGCTGCTCGCTGTCAAAGGTCATTGACCTGGCGGGCTTTCCGCTTTCCAGGTGAGCCTTGATGGATTCAAGCAATTCAATTTCCACCTGAAACTTTTTGTCACCGGATTTAAGATTCTTCCTTGTTCTGTCAATCCGCCTCTCAAGCATTTCAAGGTCGGCAAATATCAATTCCAGATTTATGGTTTCCACGTCTCTTTTCGGTCCGATGGAACCGTCAACGTGTACTATATTTCCATCTTCAAAACATCTCACAACATGAACAATTGCGTCCACTTCTCTGATATGTGACAAGAACTTGTTTCCAAGCCCTTCACCTTTGCTGGCACCTTTTACAAGTCCTGCAATATCAACAAACTCAATAACTGTGGGCGTCACTTTATCAGGGTTGTACATCTCAGCCAGCTTATCGAGTCTTTCATCAGGAACTGCAACAATTCCTACATTTGGTTCAATGGTACAAAACGGGTAATTTGCACTTTCGGCACCTGCTTTGGTTATAGCATTGAACAGAGTACTTTTACCTACATTAGGAAGTCCGACAATACCTAGTTTCATTAATATATCTATCCTCTCGTCTCGTTATTCTTTCATTAAAAATTACCATAAAAATTATATACTATATAGTAATTCAATGCAATAAAATTGACTGCAAAGGATATACCGAGGATAGTCTACCGCATATTATGCACCATAAGTACGTCCCTATAATATTCAACTATTAATTTATCCAAGTCTTGGCTGAGTGCTAGGGTTGTATCATTGTCCAGAGTACAGATTTCAACTTGTCTATTTAGGACTTCCTTTAGCTTGTTAATTTCTTCAACCAGCATATCAAAACCTCCTCACTCAACGATTTGTTAATAAATAATAAAAGTAATACATGTATTTAATATCATGGTATAATAGATATTAATTCATGTTTCCAATATAGTTGAATAATGTAATAAATTGCCACTAAAATAATTATAAAATTCGAAACGCAATTTGTCAATAAAAAATGTAGAAAAATTTGTTATTAAAATGCAAAATGAAATTTATTTTGTAGTAATTAATTGACAAAAAAGCCTGTATATAATTATAATTATTGTAAGGAAATAAATGAGAGGGAAAATTTTATGGAAAAAACTATTGGAGAGAGATTAAAGCAGTTGGTCAGAGAAAAAGGATTGGAGCAGCAAGAAGCTGCCATCCAACTAAATATTAAAATTCCTACCTTTAATGGTTATGTAAGCAATAAGAGAGAACCGTCAATTGAAAAACTTAAGCAGTTGGCTGATTATTTCAATGTATCGGTGGATTATCTTACAGGTCACAGTGAAGTAAGAGACCCGCATTTAAGCCATTTGCCGGAAGAAGTAAGAAAATTCATACTGGATCCTGCAAATGAGCAGTATTTAGAATTGGCTATGGACATTAAGGACAGAACTATTAATGCAGGTAACAGGTATTACAAAGAAATGAAACGGTAAATAATATTATAGGATTTAACCTATCTTTTATTTGCATAATACAATAGCAAACTTAGTTTTTACTTGAGCGTTGGAACTCTCGGTTGATGGAGTCCCCAGAAACAAGCTGGTTTTACTCCAAACAATAATACCAAAATGTATAAAAGACTTGATAAAATAGTATAAAAAAATGCTTTCATAACTAATCAACCTCCTTTAATTAATAAAAAATCATGTTATTCGATCCGTTTCATTTTCTTTGTACAGGTTTTGGGCCACATCCCTAATGCCCATGCCAATCTCGTTAAGTTTCCACCTTATATTATCATAATTTTCATTATTTGTATATATTTCTATTTCTTTCAACAAAATATATAATTTTTCGGAAGCTTTCTTTTTATCTTTTATTTCATTATTTTTTAAGAAATAGAAACCCCATAGAAGTGCAGATATATTTAACATTGGAAAACTTACAATACCGATAATAATAAACACTTGAGAAATGTGCTGGAAATTTATAAGTACCTTGTCGTAAACAATAAAATTATACATAAGCCATAGGAAAAGAATGTTACACAGTACTAATAAAGAAAATATAATTATTAGTACTGGAGATGATAACATATTTTTTATTAATTTTCCTTTTAGCAAAGTGCGTCTCTTACTTATGAGGTATAAAAGGATGGAATACTGTAAGAATCGCGAAGGAAGTGATAATAAAAAATAATGTAAGAAGCTGTTGGATAATTGTACAAGGGTTATCCCTGTGCCGTACAGCACCATTGGTATGTATAGTAATTCGAGAATACCGATTGAAAGAAATCCTATCATATAAGAGATAAAGGCTTTTAACATCCACTTTATCGCACTTGCATCTCCAAAAATATCATTTGTAAGAACTATGATGATATACATAAAAATCGGAGTCAAAAATTGATAAAAACCGTTATTGAGACCAGCGTTTATTAATATATTTGATGCGAGAGCACCTGCAATCGTTGGCAAAAAAACCCGGACGTAATCAAATCTATTTATAAGCCTTTTACATTCAGACTCCTTCCAATACTCAAATTCTCCTACCATTATAAGTGTAAACATTACCAGATATAGCTCTTCTGGAATGGATACAAAAAGTGTATTCAATATAATCCTTGCTACAAGGCTGTTTTGAAACAATGCATCAATCATGCGCATACCCCTTATCTGTTGTGTTTTATATGTAATACAAGTGTTTTCATACAAAATAATTATTTAACTGAATGTTACCGTCTACTTAAACTGTCCCTTATTTTATTGAAAAAACTATGCCCCGCAGGGGTTATGGAAAAAATCTCAAATAGGACTCCGAAGCTAATTGCCAAAACATGCATTTTCAGGTTATACAATAACAGAATACAGCTTATAATCAGCAATATACCAAGATACGCTATTGAGAGCTTTTTAAAACGCTTAATTGCCTGAGGATCTGTAATAGGTTTTGTTGGAGTATCCTTTGGAGCATATTTTGCCAGCATATAAAAGCTGACGGAGAAGACCAAAAGCACAAATACTGCTATGAAAGCGGTACTCCAGTAAATATAAGTATGCTGGGTTATCAAAGCTGCTATTACAATAAGTATCAATGAAACCAGAAGACATTTCCCGTAAGTATCAAAATGATAACCGCCGGCCACTAACCTTAAGGAACTTAAAACCAATACTATAAGCAGAGAGGGAACTAAAATCCCCAGCAGTAAAGCCACTGAAATCAAAATTATACCTTTGACCAAAGTTCCAAAAACTATATAAAATCCATAATAGTAAACTGATCTTCGGTTATGATTTTCATTTAAAACCAATGCTAAGTGCCTTGCACATGAGTAAGACCACTTTTGGACAAATCTCATATTTATCTGCTCCTCGCAAAAAATATTCTTTATTTACAATTTTAACATAAATTAATACAAAAATCACCATATTTTTAAAACTATGGTGATTATGTTTACAAACCTCATTATTACATTATTTTTGAGTGGACTTTTTTCAGAATTTAATATATATTAATCTGGATAATAACAGATATTCGGTTGAAAAAGCAAGTGTTCTTTATTAAATTTCATGCAATTAATTTCAGACATACATGGCACTGATTCGTATACTTAGATGTAATACATTTTCGAAACTTGTATGAAAACGAGAGCTTAACCATAAATATCAACTAGGAGGTAAATATTATGTATTGTAGAAATTGCGGTAATGTTATGAATGATCAGGCTGCCATATGTGTCTCATGTGGAGTGCCGGTTGGAAAAGGTAATAATTATTGTCCGCTGTGTGGAGATATAACAGATTCAATGGCTCAAGTTTGTATGAAGTGCGGTGTCAACTTGAATGCGTATGGTCAGCAGAAGTCTAAGCTTGCAGCGGGTTTGTTCGGAATATTTCTTGGGGTATTTGGTGTTCACAGGTTCTATCTTGGACACATAGGAATCGGATTGGCCCAGCTCTTGATAACTGTACTTTCTTGCGGATTCCTCTCATGGGCAACCTGGATATGGGGACTTGTTGAAGGCATAATGATTCTTTCCGGCAGCATAAACAAAGATGCAAAGGGCGTTGCATTGAAGGATTAGTAAACAGGCTTTTAGTTCTTGAATGCATTTATATGCAACAATTTATATAGAGTGATTGAGGAGTATCGTATACTGTTTTGGCAGGACGATGCTCTTTTTGCTGTATGTGGACTGTTACCTGAAGATGGCCCTACTTTCCTGCACTGGGCCAACAAGCAAATATTCCAAATTGTCCGGGCTCTTAAACGGCTTGAAGGGAACACTGAGAAAGCTGCCAAAACTGACAGGGTCAATTGGAGATAGCTTCCTTGTAAGGTTTGCCATATAGCAATTCTATGTTAAGTGTTGCCGTCACAAAAGCGGAGCATCAAGCCTTTACTGACGAATGGCATAAGCTAATACCGTATGGAACAGACTATTGTTCGTAGTAAAATAATCAAATATGGGAGATTATTACATGGAAAGTAAAATGCAGCATGTGTTGGGTCTGTTATGGTAGAAATATGCTGGACACTTTTGGAATATTTGAAGACTTGCTTCAGCAAAAATCATTGATTGCAAAGTAATCTATATATCTACAATTTAGTGGTTTCTGCATATCATAATATTCTTGAGGAACATAACATTTACTTGAGGATAATCATTCTATGGGCTTGGGTACAAGCGGCGGTGATTCCAGTTGAAAAGACCCACACGGATATTTTATAGCCGCTCTACTTTCCGATTAATTTCTTCAGTCTTCCGGCCAGGGTGGTGTTTTTTTTCTCACGCCAGTTGGTAATATTCCTGTCAACCTCCTGAAAATGCCTGTCCAGCTTTATCTCGAGCTTTCTTGAACTGTTTTCAACACACGCGCCCAACTCCAGTTTTGATTTTTGTATTTCTTTTGTTATTTGCTCTTTGGTAGAGGACAGCTCGGTGGATATATTTTCAAAAAACTGCTCCTTCATGCTGTTGAGCGCATCCATAATAACAGACAGCTCCTTGCCGCCCAATTGTGAGACTTGTGCTGCAATTACTGCAGGCAGGTTGTCTTCACTTATGGGGACGGCAGGGTTAAAAAGGGGGGGAACTGCGCTTTCCTGTATTATATTCTGATCCTCCAGAATTTTTCTGATTGCCTTAAGCTCCAGTCCCTGATCCCGCATATCCTTAATCTGGTACATGACATTTGCCAGCTGCGGAGTATAAAATCTTCTTCCCCTGCTGTCCTTGGGAATTCTCAGACCAAACTCCTTTTCATAAAATCTTAACGCATGATCTGTTATATTTAAAGCCTCACTTAATTCTGTAATAGAATACCTGTCTTTTAAAATATCCATAACTGCATTCCTCCCAAAGCGATACTTTCTTCATTTGTAGTATTTGTAGAGCCGTATGCTCATATTGCCGCTGTCCGGCGCAAATTAATCAATAAGAAAATAGTAGCACACAGGGATGTGTATGTAAAATATTTACAGGTCAGGCTCTCATTATTTCCAGTACCTGCTTCATGTCAGAAGGCAGCCCGGCATTGAAGAATACCTCCTTCCCGGTTTCTGGATGAACAATTTTGGTAGTATGGGAATGAAGAGCCTGACGGGAAATTAACCCGCAAAAATTATCGGAATAGAGGGTGTCTCCGTAAATGGGAAAATCCATAGCCTGGCAGTGTACTCTTATCTGATGGGTTCTTCCGGTTTCCAGCTTGAATCTGAGCAGGGCGGCCCTATGCTTTGAAAAGCTTTCCAGCACCTCATAGTGTGTAACCGAGGGAGCACCCGTATCGGAAATATGCCTGAGCATAATGCTGCCGGGCTTTCTGTCAATGGGCAGATCAATTGTTCCGGTCATTGAAGGAGGAATGCCTTGAACAATGCCCAGATACTCCTTCTCAAAAATTCCGGCCTGCATCTGCCTGATCAGGGTCTCCTGAACAAATTGATTTTTGGCAAAGATGATAATACCCGAAGTTTCCCTGTCAAGCCGGCTGACCGGCCTGATCTTCCGGAGGACCCCTTTTTGCTTCAGGTAATAAGCTATGCCGTTTGCAATGGTGGAATCAGGGTGACTGCAGGTGGGGTGCACCACAATGCCGGGCTGCTTGTTCAAAACAAGGAGGCAATGGTCTTCAAAAATAATATCCAGGGGAATGTTTTGAGGCTCAATATATTCACAAGCTTCTTCAAGCTCTATTTCAACCCTTACACGGTCATTTTCCCTTAAGGTATAGTTTACATGCACAGGTTCATTATTCACATAAATTTTGTTCTGGTATTTGAGTTTTTTTACAAGTCTTTCAGATATTTTTAATCTACCTTTCAACACATGTTTCAGGGGCTTGCCGGCATCCGAAGTGTCGGCGCTGTGTTCTAGAATCATAAAACCTCCGCAGGGTAAATAGCAGTATTCGGCAGGCAGCAGCAAGGATAATTCTTATCAGGTACTGCCCGGGTACAGAACTATTATACAGTTAAAGCTCAAAAAGCTGCAACCCGGCAGGTGCTTATAAAGGAATAAACACCCGTATAATACCTCATTTGTATAAATAACCTGTCTGAAATAAGAAATAATTGCCCGGTTTATATGCATAAAATCTGGCAGGATGCTTTCAAATGGTATATAATGCTATTAAAAAGCTTATTACCAAAGTCAATTTAAAATACGAAAGAGGAATTTTTCCAATGGATGCAAAAATAAGGGAATATTTGAAGCAAAATTTTGAAGTTGAGGATAGAGTGCTCGAACTTGCACAGGAAGCGGAAAAGGATGCCCGGAAGGTATTTGAAGGGATAGAAAATACAAAGCAGTTGAACCAGTTAAAAGTGATAAAGGCAATGCAGAATAACAAATTGAGTGACTCCCACTTTAACGGCACCACCGGCTACGGCTATGACGACAGGGGCAGGGAGGTGCTTGACAGCATCTATGCGGAGGTTTTCAAGGCTGAGGACGCTTTGGTCAGACATCAGATAGTATCGGGAACCCAGGCTCTGGCTTTATGTCTCTTTGGAAATCTGAGGCCGGGAGATGAACTTGCAGCCGTCACAGGGAAGCCCTATGATACCCTTGAAGAAGTAATAGGAATCAGGGGGGAGAACTGCGGTTCGCTGAAGGAATTTGGCGTGAGCTACAAGCAGGTTGAATTGGGGGCTGACGGTAAGCCGGATATTGAGCAGATAAGCAGGGCGGTTACCCAAAAAACCAAAATTGCAATGATACAGCGCTCAAGGGGTTATTCGTGGAGAGATGCACTTTGTATTGAGGACATAAAAAATGTAATCAAAGCTATAAAAGCTGTCAGCAGTTCAACCATAATAATGGTGGACAATTGCTACGGCGAATTCGTGGAAGAAATTGAACCTGTGGAGGCAGGGGCGGATTTAGTTGCCGGCTCCCTTATAAAAAATCCCGGAGGCGGGCTTGCGCTGACCGGCGGCTATATTGCAGGTAAAAAGGACCTGGTGGAACAGGCGGCATACAGGCTTACATCGCCCGGGCTTGGAAAGGAAGTAGGTGCTTCCCTGGGGAATAACAGATTAATGTTCCAGGGACTTTTTATGGCTCCCCATGTAGTGGCAGAAAGCTTGAAGGGAGCGGTTTTCTGTGCCGCGCTTATGGAAAGGGCCGGCTTTGAAACTCTGCCTTCGGTTACTGCAAAAAGAAGTGACATAATTCAGGCAGTAAAATTCAGGGATGAAAAAAGCCTCATAGCCTTTTGCCAGGGCATTCAGAAGGGTTCTCCGGTTGACTCCTATGTCACCCCTCAGCCCTGGGACATGCCGGGATACGACTCGCCTGTCATAATGGCAGCAGGTGCTTTTGTACAGGGCTCTTCAATAGAACTCAGCGCAGATGCGCCTGTGAAGAGTCCGTATATTGCATATATGCAGGGCGGTCTGGTATATGAGCATGTGAAATTGGGAAATATCATTGCACTGCAGAAACTTATTAATAATGGAATCAGATTTTAACTGCGGAAATGGGGTTGCATATGAGCATTTTCAGAAAACAGAGTGTTAAAATCGGAACGCTTATATTGGGAGTATTTCTGGTGATATACCTGCCGGCACTGTTATTTATCATATATGGAAACGGTATTGAAACGGATATACTGAAAATTGGCAGAATAGAAGAAATCAAAAATGTTGACGGGGTATTTATCAGAAACGAAGAACTGATTTTGTCGCCGGAAACAGGGGACTGCGTAATGGATGCAATGGACGGTGAAAAAGTACCGGCAAATTACAAAATAGCATCGGTAGTAAAAAATGTCCCTGTATCAACCTATGAGGAACTTAAGACCAAGGAACTGGAGATTGCAAGAGCACAAAATGCACAAAAGCAAAATATAAGCACCTTTTCAAGTGACATAAAAAAACTGGATTCGGAAATAATTGAAGAAATGAAGGATCTGGCTCAGGAGTCTGTTGGAGGCAGTCTGGTGGAGAGCTACAACAGTATTTCAAATATAGATAAGATTGTTTACAGAAAGTCGGATATATTTGGGGACAGCAGTAAATCCGCAGCCTATATAAATAAACTGAAAAATGAAAAAGCTGTCATACAAAACAAGCTGAACAATAATATAAAGGAAATAACCGCAAAAACTGCAGGCTTGATATCCTATGCGGTTGATGGCTACGAAACCATACTTACGCCGGCGGCCATACGCAATATTACTCCTGGGGAATTGGAGAAAATAACCACCAAGGAAACCAACAGGGATTTTAATGTAATAGAAGCAAGGAAGGGGAAACCTATTGCAAAGCTGGTTAAGGATTTGGAGAGCAATATGGTTGCTGCGGTTGAGGAAAAGTACTGCAAATCCCTGAAGCTGGATAAGACCGTGACACTGAGGGTCAATGATACGGGCCTGTATATTGATGCACAGATAGTATACAGCTCTGATGTAATTGAAGGAAAAAGAATAATAGCCTTTAAATTCGATACAGGACTAAATGAAACAGTGGGCTTGAGAAGGATAAATGCAGACATCATACTCTCCAGTGCTACCGGGCTGAAGGTTCCACACAGCGCATTGCAGAACATCGATACCAAAAACAGGACGGCATTGATAACCCTTGTTAAAGGTCATACTGCCTCAATAAAAAAAGTCAGAATTACAGGTATGAATGATGATGCGGTTATAATTGACAATCTGGAGGGTGAGAATTCAATCGCCCTTTACAATACATATATCCTAAATCCTAAGAATATACAGGAGGGACAGATAATTGACTGATTCAGAGATAAAAAACAACTTGGACAATATCTATGACCGGATAAGGACCGCTGCGGAAAAAAGCGGGCGCAGGCTGGAAGACATCAATGTCGTTGCAGTAACAAAAACTGTTCAGACGGACAGGATACAAAGTGTCTATGAATATGGACTTCGGGATATGGGTGAAAACAGGGTGCAGGAGCTGCTGGAAAAATATGAAAGGCTGCCTGCAGATGTCAGGTGGCATCTGATCGGACATCTGCAGACCAATAAGGTAAAATATATTATTGATAAAGTCGAAATGATACATTCCGTTGACAGCCTGGAGCTTGCAAAGGAAATAAACTCAAGAGCCGGAAAGCACAACAGAAAAATTGATGTTCTTTTGCAGGTCAATGTTTCGGGTGAAGAAACCAAGTTTGGAATAAGCCCGGAAGAAGTGTACGAATATGTGAATGAAATAGCTAAAATGGATAATATTTCCTTAAGGGGTTTGATGACCATAGCCCCATATACTCAGGACCCACAGGACATAAGGCCTGTATTTAGGAATCTTTACAACATATATATTGACATAAAGAGGAAAAGAATAGATAATGTTAGTATGGATTATCTTTCCATGGGCATGAGTAACGATTTTGAGGTTGCGGTTGAAGAAGGCGCAAACATGGTCAGAGTCGGCACGGGCATATTTGGAAAGAGAGATTATGCACAAAAGTAATTTTTTTTACAAGTGAGAAAAGATTAAATAAATTACTAAAGACGCAGGAGGAATTTGAAATGTCAAAACTTTTAAACAAAGTTTTCAATTTCGTCGGATGGGAAGCTATTGACGAAGAAGAGGATGAAGATTTGGAGCTTCGTGATAACGACTTTAAGGACGATCTCAAAAGTGAGCCTATTCAGACACACTTTTTCAACAATTCCAAGAAACAGCAAGCCGGTAAAGTTGTAAATATCCATTCCGCAAATCAGTTTAAAATGGTTGTTTCCCAGCCAACTACCTTTGATGATGCTCAGGATATCTGTGACCACTTGAAGAGCAAAAAGCCTGTGGTAATTAATCTTGAAGGTATAGAAAAGTCTGATGCGCAGAGAATAATCGACTTTTTAAGCGGCTCAATCTATGCTCTTGACGGAAGTATACAAAAAGTATCCTGTGATATATTTGTCATAGCTCCAAACAATGTTGACGTAAGCGGAGACCTGAAGGACGAGCTCAGAAATAAAACCGTATTTCCCTGGGCTAAATAGGAAGCTGTGCTTGTAGACAGTTTCTACCTTGTTGATGGTTTCTTGCTCCGGAGGAATGCAGATGAGTGCAGTTTTTTATGCTTTAAATATGGTATTGCGGGCCTTTGAGGTTATATTGCTTGTAAGGGTGCTTATTACATGGCTTCCGGTATCAAGATATAACAAGGCGGTTGACCTGTTGTATACAATTACCGAACCGGTACTGTCTCCAATAAGGAATATGTTAAGTCAGTCAAGGTTTATGAATAACTCCATGTTTTCCATGATGGACTTTTCACCTTTGGTTGCGTTTATTCTTATTGGTATATTAAGAAACGTACTTGCAAGGCTATCTATGATTTTACTTTATTAAATATGAACACTTGAAAATATAAAATAACTTATGAATAAAAGCGAATTATTGAAAACAGTTTCTAAAATTGAGGATAGGGTGATGGTTTCGCGTCTCTTGGATAAAGCGGAACAATGCCGTTATTCCTCTTTTGTGTATTCGGATTTTCTTTCTCCCTATGAGGCGACTGTTGCGAAAAGAGTACTTGACAAAACCGCAGGAGTTTTTTATACCTTTACAGGTGGATATGAAGGTGCAGAGCGGGTTCTGGCCGCAATGAGCCAGGATTTTATTGATGCGGAGGACGCTTTAAGCAGCGCTCCCATCAGCTATCTCAGGATAAGACCTCTTGCGGAAAAGGAATTGTCCCACAGGGATTATCTGGGTTCCATTATGGGACTGGGCGTCAAAAGGGAAAAGATTGGCGACATACTTGTATATGAAAACTATGGAGATGTTTTTCTGATTGACAAGCTTGCGGAATATATTTCATACAATTTGGACAAAATTGGTAATGCGAAAGTTGAATGTCAGCTTCAACAGGTTTATATGTATACTCCTCCCGAAAGGAAGGAGAAAATCATAAATACCACTGTTGCATCGGTTCGGGCTGATGCTGTGACCGCAAGCGGCTTTGGGCTTTCAAGGACAAAGGTTATGGAGTATTTCAGAGCTCAAAGGGTTAATGTAAACTGGGAGCTGGTTGTCAATCCATCCAGGCAGCTTGCCCAGGGGGATGTAATCTCCATACGGGGCATGGGCCGCATTTTATTGGACAAGGTTGGCGGAACTACAAGAAAGGACCGGATAAATATAGTTGTCAGGCGTTTTGAATAAGATATCATATCTTGGAAAGGTTGGTTGAATATGAACTATACTCCTAATGATCTTGATAATATCAAGTTTAAAAAGAATTTTATGGGTTACAATGAAGATCAGGTAAATGAGGTTCTGGACAGCATAATACAGGACTACGAACTTTACATAAAAGAAAACATTGAACTCAAGGACAGAATATCGGTTTTAAATGAAGGAATACAGCATTACAAGAATATTGAGGAATCATTGCAAAATACCCTCATTGTTGCACAGCAAACAGGTGAGGAAATCAAGAAGAATGCTTACGAAAAGGCTGAAAATATTGTCAAGGAGGCGGAATTAAAGGCCCAGAAGATAATAAATGATGCAAACCAGGAAGTAATCAAAATCCGCTTTGAATATGAAGAAATGAAAAAACGTCTGCACCTTTTCAAGACCAAGTCGGAGACACTGCTGCTGTCGCAGTTGGAGCTGCTTAAGCAATTGTTTAATACCGACAATGATATTGACTGATTCAATAGCTTTGATATAACGGCACGGCATTTTGCCGGAGCCTGTTCTCAAGTATCCTTCTGAATTTCATTTTAATATGCGGTTTACAATGAAGCACTGCTGCCGACCTTTTCTGATTAGGACGGCAGCTTTTTGAAGTGTGGCAAAAGCCGCCTTTGATGTTTGATGCAGCAGATTTTCATGTGTTGGAATAATTCTCGAAAATGTGATATAATTTCATCATATGCCAGCAACAGGCATGCTTTGAGCCAAGTCAAAATACTAATGAGGGGTGTACCGATGCAAGCCAAAAAGTTGCAAAAGAAGAAAAAGTACAAGCGGGTGGAAAGTGGTTTCTCAAGATACAGGAATGAAATTTTCGGTTTGATTTTGTTTGCCTTTGGTGTGCTGGCGCTTTTCAGCTTTTTGTTCAGCGAATCCATGGGTGTATTCGGCAAGGCCATAACCAGCATGCTTTTGGGTTTCCTGGGTGTGCCTGCATTTTTAATTCCCGTTGTTCTTATTGTCTACGGGGTGGCCATGATTTTCAAAAAGGACTCCCATACCTTCAAACTCAGAGTAATTTATCTTGGTGTTCTTATTTTACTGGTGTCATGCTTCTGGCAGGTGGCGGAGTTCAAGTATGATGATTATGCGGGTAGGGCCTTTTACACAAGTCTTGTGGACTTTTACAGACAGGGTACCCAAATAAACGGAGGGGGACTTCTGGGAGGTCTTGTGACTCTGCCTTTTCTGATGACCTTTCAAATATTGGGAACCATTATTATTCTTACCACAATTTCAATAATAGATATTATACTTTTGACCAATATATCAATGGCAGCCTTTTTAAGTAATGTTTCGGCTTTCCTCTCAAGGAAGTTCCGCGCTGCAAATGATGCAAGAAAAAGCAGGAAGGCTGAAAGGATAAAGGAAAGACAGGCCGAAGCCGAAGGTGACGAGGATGTGCTCCGGGAGGAAAAAGTCTCGGAAGTTGAAAAACGCAAGATTATCAACTTTAAGATAGAAAGAGAAAGCAGGGCCAACAGAGTTCCCAAAAAGCTTGGAAGCAGCGCAGAAGATGAAGCTGCTGCAGCCCGGAATTCTGATACCCTTGAGATGTCAGCAGAAGAGGAGGCTTTTACTGTCAGCCTTACAGGCTTTAACGACGATATTGCCGAGGATATGGTGGTTGCAGACATAAAAGGCATGGGGATTTCTCCGGAAGGCCCGGGAGTGGAAGCAACGGACCCGGATTCTGAGGAAGGCGTTAAAGAGGGAAATACTCCTTCTGCAAATGCAGGTCCGGCAGGAAACGAAGACTTGGTAATACCTCAGATAGAACAGCAGCCCAGGCCCCTTATATATAATTATCCGTCCCTTGACCTGCTGGATGAGAGCAGAGATGATGCAACCAATGTCAAGGCACTTAAAAACAGCGCGCTTGAAGGAGCTAAAAAGCTGGAGGATACATTAAAAAGCTTTGGAGTTGAGGCGAGAGTTATAAATATAAGCCGCGGGCCGGCTGTGACAAGATATGAAATCCAGCCCAGCCCTGGTGTGAAAGTAAGCAAGATAGTAAATCTTTCCGATGACATAGCCTTGAATCTCGCTGCCGCCGGCGTCAGAATAGAAGCGCCCATTCCCGGCAAGGCTGCGGTAGGAATAGAAGTTCCAAACAAGGAAATGTCGTCGGTACTGTTAAAGGACATACTGGAATCCAAGGAGTTTACAAACCATTCTTCAAAGCTGGCTTTTTCTGTTGGAAAGGACATATCAGGAGAAACAGTCGTTGCAGATATAGGTAAAATGCCTCATTTGCTGGTGGCTGGTGCTACCGGTTCAGGAAAGAGCGTATGTATAAACAGCCTGATAATGAGTATTTTGTTCAAGGCTTCACCGGAGGAAGTGAAGCTGTTGATGGTTGACCCAAAAGTAGTTGAACTGGGTATATACAATGGTATTCCTCATTTGCTGATACCGGTGGTCACCGACCCCAAAAAGGCCGCAGGTGCCTTGAATTGGGCTGTTCAGGAGATGGTAAACAGGTATAAGCTGTTTGCCGACAAGGGAGTAAGGGATCTGAAGGGCTATAATGCAATGCTCAAGGCTAATGATGAGCCTGGTGCCTTGCCTCATATAGTAATCATAGTGGATGAACTTGCAGACCTGATGATGGTTGCTCCCAATGATGTTGAAGATGCCATATGCCGTTTGGCACAGATGGCCAGAGCTGCAGGCATGCATCTTGTTATTGCCACCCAGCGGCCGTCTGTGGATGTTATAACCGGAGTTATCAAGGCCAATATTCCTTCCAGGATATCCTTTGCCGTATCTTCCCAGGTGGATTCCAGAACCATTCTGGACATGGGCGGGGCGGAAAAGCTGCTGGGACGGGGAGATATGCTGTTCTACCCGGTTGGAGAGCCAAAACCCCTCAGAGTGAAAGGCTCCTTTGTATCCGACAGTGAGGTTGAAAAGGTTGTTGAGTACATAAAGACACAGGGCTACACAAACTATGATGAAAACATTATAGAAAGAATAAATGACCAGAGTTCCGGAAATGATGATAACTCCGGTGACAATGACGAGCTGCTGAACCAGGCCATCGATATGGTGGTTGAGGCCGGGCAGGCTTCGGTCTCCCTGGTGCAGAGAAAGTTTAAGGTGGGGTATTCCAGAGCCGCCAGAATAATAGACCAGATGGAGGCAAGAAATATTGTGGGCAGGTTTGAGGGCAGCAAGCCAAGACAGGTGCTTATTTCAAAGCAGCAGTGGATGGAGCTGCAAATGAATGAAAAAGACAGGCAGAGTGCAAAACAGCAATAAATTCAATTCATATTTCCCTGGGTTAATAATTAACTTTTCATTTTAATATAATACAAACGGGTATTTAAAATTTACTTGTGGTGCCAATTGATTTTTATAATTAACAGGTGGGAAAATTTGGACAACGGCACGGAAGCTCCAGTTGTCCAAATCATTGTTTTTCAGCAGAAAAATCTTAACTTCCGAACAGGCGCAGCAAGTCAAATTAACCTGTGGTGCCAGTTAATAAGTCTTTAAGAGACAAGTTTGCAAGTCCCGGGAGTGAGTAGCATTTTCTGGCTGCTACCACATTTTTAATTAGCACTACAGGTTAAATTAAATGCAAAAGACTCGGTTAAGCAAAAAAATGCACAGGCGGTTCTGACCTTTGCATTTTCGCTGCCGGAAATTACGTGGGGGTGCATGTATGTTTCTTTTAACTACATTCAATATGCTTATTCTGTGTTTGCTTATTGTTTATGTGTTTTACAGGCTGTTAAAGACCAAAAGCCTTGTAACACTTATCTCTTTTACACTTCAGCTTTCCGCTCTGACTATTGTTATCCTGTCGCTTATCAATCAGGTGCAAACCAGTACTGCCGTGGAACTGTTTTATCTTGTGTTTGGAATAGTCTCTCCCTGTCTTCTCATTGGCTTTGACTATAATTCCATGATAAAAAAAGTCAAGGAAAAGGGAAGCTTTGAAGGGTTTATAACCATTGAACCGGCAAACTCCGGCAAAAATGAGAACACTTCTGAGGTAATGAGCATTATTTCAAATGATACCTTTGTAACCGATACAATTTCAGAACTTGGCTTTATAAAGGAGGAGGTCTTCAAGGGAGTCAGGAGGAAGCTGGTACAGGCCGAGCACCTGTATAACGACGGCAACTATGAGGATGCCTATGATATCTATAATAACCTGATAGACTTGTTTGGAGCATCTTCAAACCTGCATTTCAACTATGCCAACGCAACCTTTAAAAAAGGAATGTACAACGAGGCACAGGGCTATTACAGAAAAGTCCTGGAGCTCAATGAACAGCTTATTGTACAGTTGAAAAAGTCCACGAATAATTCTGTACATTCCGAAGCCATAAAAAATATTCAGTTCAAACAATATCTTGTATATTACAACATTGGTGTTACATATTTAAACATGGGAAAACTGGAATTTGCGCTGGATTGCTTTCAACGGTCGCTGGAAATAAATCCTGGGTTTAATATAGCAAAAGAGGGCATTGGAAGAATTTTCACAGAAAAAGGCGACAGAACGGAAGCTGTGAAGTATTACCGGGAAATACTGGAGAAGGACAGCAATAATTATATAATTTCACTCTTACTGGGAAAATTATTTATGGAAATGGGAAATATGGAGCAGGCTGAGGAATGCTTCAGAAAGTGCATCAAGCTTAATAAGGAAGGGCCTGAAGGATATTTTGAACTTGGAAAGCTGCTTATGGGCATGAAGGAATATGAACAGGCAGCTAAAATATATAAAGCCTATACCGGAATCAACCAGTCGGACTACAACGGGCATTATTATCTTGCAGGCTGCCATTTCAGGCTTAGGGAAACAGAGAAAGCCATAGCCGGGTATTTGACTGCTCTGGGCTTAAAGCCGGACAGTTATAATTGCCAGTTCAACCTTGCTCTGGCTTATGAAGAAAAGGGAGAATATGAAAAGGCTTTAGAACACTACAAAAGCGCCATTCTTTTGAAATTGGACTTTGTGGATGCATATAATAACCTGGGAATTCTGTTTTCTAAAATGCAGAGTCCCATGGAAGCCCTGGCAACCTATACAAATGGAATAAAAGCCTGTGAGGATAATCACAAGCTTTATTATAACATGGGTGTGGTGCTGTTTGAACTCAGAAGGTATGAGGATGCGGCCGATGTCTTCAGGCGATCCATAGAAAAGAATCCTGAGGACACAGATGTATATTATTATCTGGGGGCTTCGCTTACCGAGGCAAAGAAATATGAGCAGGCCATTAAGGCGTACAGCAGGGCCTTGAATCAAAATATGGGAGAAGCCGAGATATATTACAATATTGCTGCGGTATATGCTTTGATGAAAAAGCTGGACATTGCAATGGATAATCTCAGGAAGGCAATAAGCTTGAATCCCGACATAAAGCAGCAGATATATGCCAACAATGTTTTTGACCCTCTCCAGGGCCGGCTGCTGCTGGAGGAGGGCTAGTACAACATTCGATAAATAGGGTGCATAAATTTGGAGGAGATTTTTTGGAAATACAAGGCGGAGGAGTTATGTGCCAGGATTTACCGAGTGTTGTACTAAAGGGCGAGCAAGGGCAGTGAAGGGCGAAAGCAGATATTGGTACAAAGCCGGTTTTAGGAGTTTTTGTTTACTGCTGAATATTTTGTGTTAGAATAGTATTGTTTTTATTTGCTGTGGCTGCGCCGTTTACGGTGTTAATTATTTCTTTAGTAAAGGACGATATAAATGGCTTTTTTACCAATAAGCTTTGAGGATATGAACCAGCGGGGCTGGGAGCAGTTGGACTTTCTGTACGTCAGCGGGGATGCCTATGTGGATCATCCCAGTTTCGGACATGCCATAATAACAAGAGTTTTAGAAAATGAGGGCTTCAAGGTGGGAATCATAGCGCAGCCCAACTGGAAGAACAGCGAGGATTTTAAACGGCTGGGGCGGCCCAAATATGGTGTGCTCATTTCGTCAGGCGTAATAGATTCCATGGTAAACCACTATACTGCCAGTAAAAAAAGACGGTCGGATGATCTGTATTCTCCCGGAGGCAAGGCAGGCTACCGCCCTGACAGGGCTGTTATTGTATATGCTAATAAGATAAAAGAAATATTCAAGGATACACCCGTCATAATCGGAGGGATAGAGGCCAGTCTCAGGAGGTTTGCCCACTACGACTATTGGGAGGATAAGGTCAGAAGGTCCATACTTGTGGATTCAAAGGCTGATATTTTGTCCTATGGAATGGGCGAAAAACCTATTCTTGAAATTGCCAGGCTGCTCAAAAAGGATGTTCCCATAGCCAGTATAAAAAACACCAGAGGCTGCTGTTATCTGGCAGGCTATGACGAGCTTCCGGCAGAAATAAGAAATGCGGTGGATTCAAACGGATCAAAAACTGTGTCTATACTTCCTGACTATGAGCAGGTAGCCGGAGATAAGAGGGCCTATGCCGGAGCCTTTAAGATACAGTACAATGAGCAGGATGCCGTCAGCGGAAAGATATTGGTGCAGAAGCACGGAGACAGGTATCTGGTACAGAATCCGCCCACGCTGCCCATGTCTGTATCCGAAATGGACAAGGTGTATGCACTTCCCTATGAAAGAAATCCTCATCCTGTATATGAAAAAATGGGAGGAATACCTGCCATAACCGAGGTGGAATTTAGTATAACAAGCCATCGGGGATGTTATGGAGGCTGTTCCTTCTGCGCGCTCAATTTCCATCAGGGGCGGGCTATTCAGAAGAGGAGCCAGGCATCCATAATAAATGAAGCGAAAAAACTCACATGGACAGAAGGCTTTAAGGGCTATATTCATGATGTGGGAGGGCCTACTGCAAACTTCAGAAGCGTTGCCTGCGAGAAGCAGGTTAAGCACGGAGTCTGCAAGGACAGGCAGTGCCTTCACCCCAGCCCTTGTAAAAACCTTATAGTGGACCATTCGGAATATTTGGATTTACTAAGACGGTTGAGAGCACTTCCCGAAGTAAAGAAGGTTTTTATCCGCTCGGGCATCAGGTATGACTATCTTATGCTGGATAAAAACGACGACTTTTTTACAGAGCTGTGCGAGCATCATGTGAGCGGGCAGCTAAAGGTTGCTCCTGAACATGTGGTTGACAGGGTTCTGGAAAAGATGGGCAAGCCTGACCGAAAACTTTATGACCGGTTTGCAAAGAAGTTCTATGATATTAACAGGAAAATAAACAAGGAGCAATATCTGGTGCCCTATCTTATTTCCAGCCACCCTGGCAGTGATCTGAATGCGGCGGTTGAGCTGGCGGAGTATCTGAAGGAACATGGCATAATGCCCGAGCAGGTACAGGATTTTTATCCTACGCCGGGTACTCTGTCCACCTGTATGTTTCATACCGGACTGGATCCCAGGAATATGAAAAAGGTATATGTTCCGAGAAATCCAAGGGAAAAAGCCATGCAGAGGGCTCTGCTGCAATATAGAAAAAAAGAAAACTATCAGCTTGTGACCGAGGCCCTGAAAGAAGCCCATAGAGAGGAACTTATAGGGTTTGGGCCTGCTTGCCTGATTAAGCCCCTTAAGGGTAAAAGGCAGGAGGAAAGCGGTAGAAAAGCGGGGGGAAGAAACGGAGAAGCCGCCAAGCACAAAAAAACGGCGGGAAGGTCTGAAGCGCCCAAACAGAAAAGAGGAACAAAAAATGAGGAAGACGGGTATACAAGAGCCGCAGATAAAACTGGGAACAGCTATGGGAGTGGTTCTGGGAGTAACTCCAGGGCTAGTTCCGGGAATAGAACTGCGGATAGAAACGGAACCCCAGCTTATATAAGTGCCAAAGGCAGAAAGCAGGAGAACGGAAGCTCACATATAAAAGGGAAAAAATATGAAGACGGCGGAAGGACAGCAGGACGGGTTTCAGAAGCCAAAAGCCGCAAGGCAAAAGGCAAGTCGCAGGTGTCTGGAAGTCAAAGGGCTGCGGGAAAGAGACCATAGGTGGCTATTTGTATAACCACTGCGTTTTAAAGTAAAATGACAACCCCGTATACCTGCTGAGGGTATACGGGGTTAGAAAAAACGCCAACGGAATGAAAATATTGCTGCTGCAGCCAACAGGCCAGCAGGCAGGAATTATATTAATTAATAATCAAAATATTTGAGTCAAAAATAAAATTTCCGGCTTTTTCTTTTTTAAACTTAAAATATGTAATTGCTGTACTATCGCCTTTATTTAAGGTATCAACCTTTTCTGTTTTCTTAATATCCTTTGCATCTTCGGATATTTCATCCGATTCTCGGTATATGCTGTTGTAATAAACGGTTATAATATCATTTTTTGCAAAATTATTATCTTTTTCAGTTACCTCTACTTTGCAGTAATCATCAAACACTTCTGAAACCTCTGCTGTAATTCCATAGGCAGTCACGGAAGAACCGGCGTCTGCCGGTGTTTTGTTGCTTTTTGCACAGCCGGTGACTATTGAGGTTAAAACCAAAATCATGGCACTAATACTAATAATTTTTTTCATTTCATATCCTTTCAGCTTGTTAATTACTTTATATTATAACTTACACCATATGTATTAACAAAATCAATACTGGTATAATTCATATACTTAGGAGCTGAATCATACCAGCCGTCGGCTACTATTAAATAATTTGAAACTATGTTTGATTTTAAGGTAGTGCACTTTCCAACAACATTAACTGTATGACCTGATGTTTCTCCACTTGTTTCTAAAATACGATATGATAGTGATGTCTCTGAGCTTATATTTTTTGTAGCTTAAAAAAGATGAAATAAACTGATATAATAAAAAAGTAATTATAAAAAGAGGTGAAAACATTGCTTATAAGAATTGACAACAAAAAACTTCCAAATGCCAATAGTAATCCGACTTTACATAACTATAATAATTTAAAATGCAAGCATATAAACTATTTGAGTTTATTCCACAAATTAGACCCTAAAGCTGTTATATGTTCAAATAGTGAAATCCAATTTTTGATTACAACTTTATATTGTTATAACGAAAACTCTTTGCGAATTCAATATACTCCACCTGCACATTTAAATAACCTTGAGATTCTTACACTACCTACAGTGCAGGCTCTAACCAGTATTTTTAGAGATGTTACAGTATTAACAGACAGTGAAAGAATATTGCAGTTCTATTTAAAAGGCCTTACAGATGAATGTGAAGAAGTTTTCTCAAGTTTATGGAATACTTTGGCAATAGACAAGTCTATTAAGAACTGTTTCAGAGGAAGAAATTCTTTAGATTTAATATCGCCTATGAATGCACCTATAACTTATGAATTAACAGGTGATAGCAATCCTTTAGATATGATAAAGATATCTTCAGATATAATAAGTAATAGCTTTTTATCTTTTTTGCTTACTCAATGTATACGAAATAATTCGTTGTTAATAATGCCCATTAAAGGATGGCAAGCAGATGAAATAGAAAACTGTGAATATTTAAATATGCTGCCTCATATATTCAAAAATGTTTGGTTCTGTGGTTTTGGAGACAAATGGGTCAGCGATTCGATAATTGTTTATCAGCCATTCCAAAATATAATTTCTCAATTTACACACTTATATAGAAGTGGCAGTAATAATATTGAATGAATTAAAAAGTATAAAATTTAAGTAAGAAAACCGTACGCTTCAAACTCCACATGATAATTGAATTGTAATTTTCCAACCAAAAAAATTGACAACTGAAAGTCCTTAAAATAAAATATATAAAGAGTCTGTTTGGATTATTCTGGTACTTTCCATTCGGAAAAAATACAAAAGAGAGGAACTTTTTATGTCAGCAAAAGTATTAAATGGAACAGAACTTGCTGCCAGGGTTAAAGCTGAACTTAAGATAAAAGTTGACGCACTTGGGCAAGAAGGTATAAATGCCGGACTGGCAGTTATAATAGTAGGAGATGATCCTGCATCCAGGGTATATGTAAACCATAAAAAAAACGACTGTGCCGAAATAGGCATCAAATCATTTGAATATGCCTTGCCTGCTTCAACTACGGAGGAAGAACTGCTGGAGCTTATCGAGACCTTGAATAATGACAGGAATGTAAATGGAATTCTGGTTCAGATGCCTATACCAAAGCATATAAGCGAGGAAAAAGTCATAGCTGCAATAAATCCTTTAAAGGATGCAGATTGCTTCCATCCTGAAAACGTGGGCAATCTGATGATAGGCAAGCCCGTATTTATGCCGTGTACACCTGCGGGAGTGGTTGAACTTCTGGAAGCAAACGATATCCAGATTGAAGGGAAAAACTGTGTTGTAGTGGGCAGGAGCAATATTGTAGGAAAGCCTCAGGCCATATTGCTTCTGGCAAAAAATGCAACGGTGACCATATGTCACTCCAAGACTGCCAATATTGCAGAAATATGCAGGAATGCAGATATCGTCGTGTGTGCTATCGGAAAGGCGGAATTTATTAAACCTGATTGTGTAAAACCGGGTGCGGTTGTTATAGATGTGGGCGTTTCCAGAGGGGCAGACGGGAAATTGGTGGGTGATGTGCAATTTCAGACTGTTTCCGAAATTGCATCTGCTATTACGAAAGTTACAGGCGGTGTCGGACCAATGACCAGGGCAATGCTTATGAAAAATACCGTAAAGGCAACCTTGCTTCAGAATAATTTGGAATAGTCAACATGGTTTTATAGGTAAAATGTCACAAAAAAACCTGGGAATATCCCATGAATTTTTTTAATTCTTGACATAAAAATTAAAAAAGATTAAAATTAACTTGATTATGGCAATTAAGTTGGTTGTATCGTAGAAGGTTATTTGTATCGGAAAACACATTTGTCAGATTAATGACTTTGAATATAAGCTTGATTTAGGCTAATTATATATGCAGGTTTTTTATTTATCTCATATCGAGTATATATGTACATTTTATGTACAGGTATAGCCGTAGCATAAAGGCTTAGTTTTTTGATTATACTGTTTGCGGTGCAGTAAGGATTCTTTCTCCTTTCCGACTTATATCCAATCATAAAAGTCAATTTTTGTTAATACTTTGGACAACAGAGGACTATAATTGACTACTATTTTGAATATGAATTTTGAAATTTGAGCATTGAAAACTGAATAAGGAGGAGGTGTGTAACAATCGAACTTACAAGCATTTTAACCGGGTTAGGCGTTGGATTGATTATCGCAGCAATTGCTTCATTTATATCTTTCAAAATCTCTTTTAACAAAGGCTTTGAGGCCAGAAAGAAACAAGCTGAGGCCGCTATCGGCAGTGCTGAGCAGGAAGCTCAAAAAATAGTTGGAGAAGCGTTAAAGCAAGGCGAAGGTAAGAAGAGAGAAGCACTTCTGGAGGCTAAAGAGGAAATTCATAAGAGCAGGATTGAACTTGACAGAGATATCAAGGACAGGCGAAATGAATTTCAACGGCAGGAAAGAAGATTGGTTCAGAAGGAAGAAACCCTTGATAAGAAGGTAGAGGCTCTTGAACAGAAGGACGAGGCCTTGAACAAGAAAATCAAGGATATAGAGGTTTTACAGGGACATTCAGAGGAGCTTGTCAAAAAGCAGACTGAGGAACTTGAAAGAATCTCCGGTTTATCTGTTGAAGATGCAAAAGAGTACCTTCTCAGAAATATTGAAAATGAAGTTAAACACGAAGCTGCTGCGCTTATTAAGGAAATTGAAGCTAATGCGAAACAGGAAGCAGACAGGAAGGCCAAGGACATACTGGCTACAGCCATTCAAAAGTGTGCCGCTGACCATGTATCTGAAGCTACAGTTTCTGTAGTACCTTTACCTAATGATGAGATGAAGGGTAGAATAATTGGTCGTGAGGGAAGAAATATCAGAACTCTCGAGACCTTGACAGGAATTGACCTGATTATAGATGATACACCGGAAGCGGTTATATTGTCAGGATTTGACCCCATACGCAGAGAGGTTGCAAGGTTAACGCTGGAAAAACTCATACTTGACGGAAGAATTCATCCTGCAAGGATTGAAGAAATGGTAGAAAAAGCCAAGAAGGAAGTTGACAATACCATTCGTCAGGAGGGTGACAACGCAGCATTTGAAACAGGTGTGCATGGTTTGCATCCGGAACTTATCCGGTTGCTTGGCAAACTGAAATTCAGAACCAGTTATGGACAAAACGTACTTAACCATTCAATAGAGGTTTCACACTTGGCCGGCATAATGGCGGCTGAGCTGGGAGTTGATGTTCCTCTTGCAAAAAGAGCCGGTTTGCTTCATGACATAGGTAAGGCCATCGACCACGAGGTTGAGGGATCACATGTTACAATTGGTGCCGATGTAGCAAAGAAGTACAAGGAAGGCGCAGATGTTGTAAATGCAATTCTCTCCCACCACGGTGATGTTGAGGCGACAAGCGTTGTCTCTGTTCTGGTACAGGCTGCGGATTCAATATCTGCCGCAAGACCGGGAGCAAGAAGAGAAACTCTTGAGTCCTATATCAAGCGTCTTGAAAAGCTTGAAGAAATTGCAAATTCCTTTGAAGGAGTAGAGAAGTGTTTTGCAATTCAGGCCGGAAGAGAGATCAGGATTATGGTTAAGCCTGAAGTTGTCAATGATGCGGACATTGTACTAAAAGCAAGGGAAATAGTTAAGAAGATTGAAGATGAACTTGAGTACCCAGGACAGATTAAAGTAACTCTGCTCAGGGAGACAAGGGCTATTGAATATGCTAAGTAATTATTGAACCGGCTTTAGGCCGGTTATAAACAAAAAAGCGTGGGAAACCACGCTTTTTTGTTTATAAAAATAACTCTAACCTTTTATGAGTTTTTGTATTATAATTGTTATTGGTATAATAATATATTGACAGATTTATATGCAAGTACCTTGATATTTTTAATACCTGAAGATTCAAATTAATAATTATGCTAGTTTTGGAGGAAATATTTTGAAAATACTTTTTATAGGGGATGTGTATGGAAACCCGGGAAGAAAAGCTGTTAAAGAATGTGTACCAAAATTGAGGAAGGAACTTGAGATAGATTTTTGCATTGCAAACGGAGAAAATTGTGCCGCAGGCAGCGGCATAACATATATAATTGCACAAGAGCTTTACAAGGCAGGCGTGGACTGTATTACCATGGGTAACCACACTTGGTCCAAGAAAGAAATTCTGAATTTCATTGACTCGGATGACAGGATAGTAAGACCGGCCAACTTCCCCCACAATGTGCCTGGAAGAGGTTATACGGTACTGAAGTCTGCGGATAAGGAATTGGCAGTACTGAATCTGATGGGAAGAGTGTATATGGACAGTATAGACTGCCCCTTTCTTGCCGCAGACCGGGAACTTGAGCTTATAAAGTCCAGAACCAAGGTGGTGTTTGTTGATATGCATGCTGAGGCCACCTCTGAAAAGTGTGCCCTGGCGTGGTATCTGGACGGGAAGGTCTGTTGTCTTGCGGGCACTCACACACATGTCCAGACCGCAGATGAAAGAATACTTCCCTTTGGTACCGCAATAATTTCCGATGTCGGCATGACGGGTCCTTATGAAGGCGTCATAGGGGTTGACAAGGAACTGATAATTGAAAGGTTCATTAACCGGATGCCCCAGAAGTTTGAGGTCGCCAGGGGAAAAGTTCAGTTTTGCGCCATTTATCTTGAAGTTGACGACAAAACAGGGAAGGCTTTGAAAATTGAAAGAATAAGCAGGCTTTTTGAAGAGCACCAGCTTTCATAGAACGTGTATGACCTGCAGAGAGCTTGCATATAAGTGCAAATAATCTGCAAAGACAGGAGAAGCCAATGGTATATAGCAATGACAAAATTATTGTACACAAGAAGGACAGTCTGCAATATATAGAATTCAGCAACCTGAAAAAATACCATAGTATGTTGACCCACTGCTTTACAACAAGGCTTGGGGGTGTTAGTACAGGAGAGTGCGCTTCTCTGAATCTGAGCTTCAACAGGAATGACCTGAAAGAAAATGTGCTGGCCAATTATCATATTATTGCAGAGGCAATAGGCGTGGATTTTGATAAAATGGTTTTATCCAATCAGGTACATGACAATAAGATATGGTATGTGGAAGAAGCGGATGCAGGAAAGGGCCTGACCAGGGAAAGCAATATTACCGGCTATGACGGCCTTACCACAAATATACCCGGTATTCCGCTGGTTACCTTTTATGCGGACTGTGTTCCCGTAATCATACTAGACCCGGTAAAAAAAGCCGTAACCTCGGTCCATTCAGGCTGGAAGAGCACCCTTTTGAATATATCTCTTGAAGCACTGAAAGTTATGAAGGGCAGATACAATAGCGATATGAAGGAGCTGCAGGTGGCTGTGGGGCCCTCAATCTGCAAAAACTGCTTTGAGGTGGGAGAAGAGGTCTACGGAATGTTTATTGACGCACACCCCTGGTGTGATGGATATATAGACAGAAAGAACGGCAGATATTATATTGATTTGCAGGGGATAATCAGCCAGGAGCTCACCGATGCAGGTGTTGATCCGTCGAATATACTTGTCAGCGGCGTTTGTACAAAATGCAATAATGACATGTTTTTTTCCTACAGGGGTGACAAGACAAAAACAGGAAGCCTTGCCGCCATAGTTATGCTGAAATAAGTGCTTTTTAGCGAAGTCAATTGGGGGTTTCATACCAACCCGTTTTCCAGCGCCGGCTGTGAGCTTTCAGCCGCGGTAATGATTGACTTTTTCATGAAGGAGAAATAATACCAGATGAAGAAAACTTTTAGAATATTGTTATTAATATTTTTGACCCTGAGCATATTTCTCGGTGCCTGTACAGTGAATCTGGAAAAAAACAGGACTGTAGAGGAAGATGTATATGAAGACAGGTATGACGTTATTGACAAAGGACCTGTCAAGGGAGGGTCTGTCAGGCTGTTTACAACTCCGGTGGACACTCTTAATCCTGTCACCACCGGCAACATATATGTTCAGGACTTTCTGGGTCTTGTTTTTGAAGGGCTGTACACTCTCGACTATGATCAGCAGCCTTTGCCGATGCTTGCAAAAGGAGCAGCAGTTTCCTCCGACGGATTAACTCTGACAATAGATTTGAAGGAAAATGTCAAATGGCATGACAAGGCGCCGTTCAAGGCGGAAGATGTGGTATTCACCGTAAATACCCTTCTGGACAGCAAGACTAACAGTGTTTATTCAAAAAATGTTCAAAATATAGAGGCGGTTTCAGCCAGCGGAAACAAGGTAATTATTAAAATGAAACAGCCCTATTCGTTTATTAAAAACGAACTGACCTTTCCTATTATTCCTGCGCATATTTTTGCAAATGAGAAGCTCGAGGACAAAAAGTCAAAGGCAAATCTTACTCCTGTGGGTACTGGACCATATTGCTTCGACTCCTTTGACGAGAAGAACGGAGTCAGGCTCAAGCTCAATGAAGAATGGTGGAATGCCGAAAGCGGAATGGGCGAGGGACAGACTGCGTACAATACGGCGGTTAGCCCCAATTCGGCCCAAAAGGATAATGCCATAAAGCCCCCCTATATTTCCAACATTGAAATAAAGGTATTCAATAATTCAAACAATGCTTATTCGGCCTTTCAGGCCAGGGATATAGATGTACTTCCGGCGCAGTACAACGAATACAGGAAGTATATCGGAAGGACGGACATAAACTTGAAAAGATATTCGGGGAGGAATTTTGAATTTCTGACTCTGAATATAAAGAAAGGTCCATTGATGGACAAACGGCTTAGAAATGCACTTAATTATCTGCTGGATAAGAAACAACTGGTTGACAATGCTGCAACAGGAATTGCAGTTCCGGCTGAAATACCTGTAACTCCCAATTCCTGGGTTTACAAGCTGGTGGATTTTGAACAGAAGGATGCCGTGGGCAAGGCCAAAGAACTTATGACACAAAGCGGCTATTCGCTGGACTCCAAAAAGAAGTATGTCAAAAAGGGAAGTAAAAAGGCCTTAACCTTAAAGTTTATTGTAAATGACGGAAATGCCCTGAGATTCAATACTGCCACAGAGATTGCCTCGCAACTTGGAAAAAGCGGAATAACTGTCCAGGTAGTGAAGCTGTCCTGGGAAAACTATAGAAATGCCTTGAAATCAGGGGCATATGATCTGGCATTAACCGGTTACAAGGTGTCTTCAATACCTGATTTATCATTTGCATACTCT
Organism: Ruminiclostridium hungatei; assembly: GCF_002051585.1. GTDB lineage: Bacteria > Bacillota > Clostridia > Acetivibrionales > DSM-1351 > Ruminiclostridium > Ruminiclostridium hungatei. The sequence goes on from NZ_MZGX01000019.1 coordinate 29,439, forward strand.
ACGGCTGAAATCCAGTCGGGTCTGAATGTGGCAGGTTACAGCAATCCTGCGGTAGACGGGTATCTCCAGCAGATTTTGACACAGAGCAATACCGAAACACAAAAGAGCCTTTTTATAAGCCTCATAAATACTGTAGTGGATGAAAGTCCATATATAGGCTTATATTTTATAAATGACAGCATGATGTACGGCAAAAATATAAGAGGTGCGGTAAACCCCTATGTGTGGTATAAATATAATGACATAACAAGGTGGTATTTACCTTGATTATCAGGCCGTAAGGCGGACGGAGGAAACATATGATCTGGGCAATAATAATTATAGCAGGATTTATACTGGATAGATTGTCCAAGCTTTGGGTACTGGACAAAATAGAAGGAAATCCTGTTACGGTAATTGATAAATTTTTTTATTTGAGGCATCTGGAAAATGAAGGTGCGGCGTTTAGCATCCTCCAGGGTAAGACATTATTTTTTATCATAATAACTTCTGTCATAGCACTATTTATGATTGGCTTTCTGGTGAAAAACAAAAATAAATTTCTCAGGCTGTCCATAGCCCTGATACTTCCAGGAGCACTGGGCAACCTGTATGACAGAATCTTCAATGATGGAAAGGTAGTGGACTTCCTGGAATTCCACTTTGGAAGCTATGCGTTTCCCACCTTCAATGTTGCGGACTGCTTTGTGGTGGTAGGAACCATATTCCTGGCAATATATATCCTGTTCATATATAAGGAAGTACCGAAGGTTGAAGCTGTGAAGGCGGACGATGACACAAAATAATGACTTGTGATTTATATTCTGGTTTAAATGGGTGCTGGCACAATTATATTACTTTAAGTAAGAGAAAGAATATATTGTATTGCTACGCGAGTGCAACTTGCTTGAATAGGTTGCTTGGTTAAAAATATTTGTTTAAATTTGTTGGTGAGGCATAGGTTATTTTATGGTAAAATCCACAGGATGAGGATTTTAGCGAAACGATGAAGCAAGGATGCTGAATGTGAGCGACGATAAAATAATCTATGATGAACCGTTACAAATTCAACAAATTATTTTGTGGGCAAACCATTTAGGTAAGTTTGTACGGGAGTAACAGGCCATTAATAATTACTTCTTTAAGTGCTGGTTAAGTAACTTAATGAGCAGTATCAGTTAACCAAGTAATAATTTTTTTACGGAGGCAAATTTGAAGGAACTAACTATAGAATGCAATGAGAGCCCGGCACGGATAGATGCCTGGCTGGCGGTAAGGCTGGAGGGCTTCTCCAGATCATTTGTACAGAAACTCTGCCAGGATGGTAATATAAGAGTTAACGGGGAGCAGGTAAAGTCCAATTACAAGCTTAAGACAGGAGACAAAATAACTGCGTACATTCCGGAAGCCCAGGTGCTGCAGGTAGCTGCCGAAGAAATCCCTCTGGATATAGTTTATGAAGACGAGCACCTTATAGTCATAAACAAGCCCAAGGGAATGGTGGTACATCCCGCGGCGGGAAATTACACCGGAACACTTGTAAATGCCCTGATGAAGCATTGCGGAGACAGCCTGTCGGATATAAACGGTGTTATAAGGCCGGGGATTGTCCACAGAATCGACAAGGATACCTCCGGGCTTCTGGTGGTTGCAAAGAATAATCACGCCCATGAATTTCTTTCAAAAAAGCTGAAGACCCATGATATTAAAAGAGAGTATATTGCTTTAGTTGAAGGTATTATTTATGAAAACAACGGTAAAATTGATGCTCCTATTGGAAGGCATCCGGTAGAACGCAAGAAGATGAGCGTAAATACAAAGTCAGGCAGGAATGCCGTAACCCACTTCAAAGTGCTTGAAAGATTTCCCTCTGCCACATACCTGGAACTGAAGCTGGAAACAGGCAGGACACACCAGATAAGGGTTCATATGGCATATATAAATCACCCTGTAATTGGTGACCAGATATACGGCAGGAAAAAACAGAGGTTTGATACTGGAGGACAGGTGCTGCATGCTAAAAGGCTTACCTTTGAGCATCCTGCAACCGGTGAGCTGATGGAGTTTGAGACTCCGGTGCCCGGATATTTTACCAGGCTTGCAGCGGAGCTGTCCGGAAACGGGCAGTAAATATTGCTGCTGGTATAATTAAAAAGTATGGACAATACCCCGTTGATATGATATGATTTTAAGAAATAAGTGGTTTGCCTTTAAATTAGTCCAGTGAGGCTATAAGGTGAGATATTAAACTAGCATGCTTTTTTATAATCTTAGGATGCATATGAGCTGTAAGAGCCGTATTCATCAACCGGGTTATATTTTGATATGTTTAAGCTTCTTGCCTTAGGGCAGGAAGCTTTTTTGACGTTTCGGGCTGATTGAAGGTTTAATTTGAGGTTTAAATATACTTCAATAGGTTTTGGATAAATAAAATTTCAGTAAATGAGTAAATGTAAAATAGTTAATATTGATACTAATATATTTTAATTAATAAAAGAGAGGATGATCAGGATGCAAAAAACGGAGATAATGGACGAGAGTGCAATAAGCAGAGCCATTACTAGAATTTCTCATGAGATCATTGAAAAGAACAAGGGTGTGGAAAAGCTCGTATTGATTGGAATTCAAAGAAGAGGTGTGCCGCTTGCCCAAAGGATTGCTGAAAAAATCAAAAGCGTTGAAAGCAGAGAAATTCCGGTGGGCATACTGGATATAACCCTTTACCGTGATGACCTGAGTTTGCTGAGCGAGCATCCCGTTATAAACGGAACTGAAATAAACTTTGACATAGCAAATAAAAAAGTCGTTCTGGTGGACGATGTTATTTATACCGGCAGAACGGTCAGAGCGGCAATTGATGCCATAATGGATATCAACAGACCGCAGATGATACAGCTTGCCGTGCTCATAGACAGAGGCCACCGGGAGCTGCCCATAAGAGCTGATTATGTGGGTAAAAACGTCCCCACCTCAAGAAGTGAAATAGTACATGTCAATGTGCTGGAAATAGACGGAGAGAACAGTGTTACCATATCCAACAAGGAATAAGGAAGAGGAAACGGAGAATAAGTATGAACCTAAAATCTAAAGATTTGCTGGGCTTGAGGGATATTACCGCAGAAGAGATAGAATATATCCTCAACACTGCAAAAACTATGAAATATATTCTTAGTTCAAACAATAAGAAAACCGCCCATCTTCAAGGGAAATCAATAATTACACTATTCTATGAAAACAGCACGAGAACAAGGCTTTCCTTTGAGCTTGCCGCAAAATACATGGGGGGAAATGCCGCCAATATTTCAGCTTCCAGCAGCAGTGTGCAAAAGGGTGAGACTTTGATTGATACAGGCAAGACCATAGACAGTATGGGTTCGGACGTCATAATAATGAGACATCCCATGTCGGGAGCACCCCACCTGCTGGCAAAAAACGTGAAATCCTCCGTCATAAATGCAGGAGACGGTATGAACGAGCATCCTACACAGGCATTGCTGGACATGTTTACAATGGTTGAGAAAAAAGGCAGCCTGAAGGGCCTGAAGGTAGCCATAATCGGAGATATACTCCACAGCCGTGTGGCCAGGAGCAATATATGGGGGCTTACAAAAATGGGTGCGGAGGTTAACGTATCAGGCCCTGCCACATTGATTCCTCCGGGCATGGAAAAGCTGGGAGTCAATGTATTCAGCACGGTGCAGGAGGCAATACTGGATGCTGATGTAGTAATGGGGCTGAGAATCCAGCTTGAACGGCAAAAGAAGGGGTTGTTCCCGTCAATAAGAGAGTATTCAAGATTTTTCGGGCTGGATGATAAAAGGTTGAAGCTGGCAAGGGAAGATGCTCTGGTGATGCATCCCGGACCTGTTAACAGAGGGGTTGAGCTTTCCTCTGCGGTTATGGACGGAGAACAGTCCGCCATAAATGAACAGGTTACCAACGGTGTGGCAATAAGAATGGCTTTACTATATTTATTGACCAGGAGGGGAGCAGCAAATGAAATTATTGATTAGGAACGGGCATGTGATAGATGCTAAAAGCGGCCTGGACAAGGTAACCGATATACTGGTGGAGGACGGCCAGATAATTGAAATAGGAGACCGGATAGATTCCACAGGCTGTGAAATTATTGAGGCAGAGGGAATGTATGTTGTACCGGGGCTGGTTGATGCACACTGCCATTTGAGAGACCCCGGGCAGGAGTACAAGGAGGATATTGAATCAGGCACCAGAAGTGCAGCCAAGGGCGGATTTACCTCTGTAGCCTGTATGCCCAATACCAGTCCTGTGCTTGATAATGAAGCAATGATAAAATATGTTATAAATAAAGCAAAGTCTGACGGGATGGTTAACGTATACCCCATCGGAGCCCTGTCAAAAGGGCTTAAGGGAGAGGAACTCAGTGAAATAGGCGAGCTGAAATTCGCCGGAGCAGTTGCCCTTTCAGATGACGGAAGACCTGTTAACAACTCTTCACTGATGAAAAAAGCCCTGCAGTATGCCTCCATGTTCGATATCACCATAATATCCCACTGCGAGGATTTGGACCTGGTGGACGAAGGCCTCATGAACGAAGGCTATTATTCTTCAATACTTGGCCTGAAGGGAAATCCGGCGCCTGCCGAGGAAGTGATGATAGCAAGGGATTTAATACTTGCTGAATACACCAGGGCCACTGTACACATAGCGCATGTGAGCACCGAACTGGGGGTAGACCTCATAAGAAATGCAAAAAGAAGAGGAGTAAGCGTAACCGCAGAAACCTGTCCGCATTACTTCTCACTTACCGATATGGCCTGTGAAGGCTTCAATACAAATGCAAAGGTAAACCCGCCCTTAAGGACCCAAAAGGATGTTGACGCCATAATAGAGGGCTTGAAAGACGGAACCATAGATATTATCTCAACGGACCATGCCCCCCACCATCTGGATGAAAAAAATGTTGAATTCAAGCAAGCGGCAAACGGCATGGTAGGCTTTGAAACAGCATTTCCTCTGGCAATAACCTGTCTTGTGAAGCCCGGACATCTGAGCCTGCGGCAGCTTGTGAGCAAAATGTGTTTAAATCCGGCCAAAATGCTGGGGTTGAATAAGGGAACAATAGAAGTTGGCTTCAGTGCGGACCTTATGATTTTCAATATTGATGAAAAATTTACTGTAGATATAACCAGGCTTGAATCAAAGAGCAAAAATTCGCCCTTCCACGGCTATGAGCTCTATGGACAGCCGCAATATACCATAGTAGGCGGCAATCCGGTAGTAAGAGCCGGTCAGATAGTATAAAAAAGGGTAATCCGCCATAACTTCAAATCAACTACTATTTTGTATACGTGCCCGGCACGTGAAATGGAGGCTAGTATGTTTATCGACAGACTTATTGAGAGTATAAAGGAAAAGAACAATCCTACAGTTGTCGGTCTGGATCCCAAGCTTGAATATGTGCCCGCTTTTATCAGGGAAAAGGCCTTCAAGGAATATGGCGTAACCTTGAAAGGTGCTGCTCAGGCCATATTGCAGTTTAACAAGCAGCTCCTGGATGCGGTTCACGACCAGATACCGGCTGTAAAGCCTCAGCTTGCATATTATGAAATGTATGGCACAGAGGGAATGATAGCTTTTGACGAAACCTGCAAATATGCAAAAAGCAAGGGCTTGCTGGTCATAGCCGACGGAAAGCGGAACGACATAGGCACCACTGCGGAAGCCTATTCAAAGGCATTTCTTGGTGAGACGGTCCTTGAAAATGAGATAAAGGAAAAGGCATTTGACGTGGATGCCCTTACCGTCAGTCCATATCTGGGAGTGGATGGAATAAAGCCCTTTATAGACGATTGCGCCCGCCACCAAAAGGGGATATTCGTACTTGTAAAAACCTCCAATAAGTCTTCTGGACAACTGCAGGACCTGGTAACTCAGGATTGCAGGAGCATCTATGAAATAATGGCGTCTTATGTCAATGAATGGGGTAAGAATGTAAAAGGTCAATACGGCTACAGCAGTGTGGGAGCGGTGGTTGGAGCAACCTATCCAAACCAGGCCAAGCTGTTGCGCTCAATTATGAAGCATGCATATATTTTAGTACCCGGCTACGGCGCCCAGGGCGGAACTGCACGGGACTGCGTAAACAGCTTCAATCCTGACGGTCTGGGGGCAATTGTAAATGCCTCAAGAAGTGTCATGTGTGCATACACGTCGGAAAGCTGGAAGGACCAGTACAGCCCGGAAGGGTTTGCTGATGCGGCAAGAGCCGAAGTTATAAGGATGAAGGAAGACCTTAACAATGCGCTGGCGCAAAGATAAATTTCAATAATTAAGGCCGCTTTGCGGCATAGCCATAATGACTTAGGAGGATAAATAATGAAGGCCTTTTTGCTACTCGAGGATGGAACGGTTTTTGAGGGAAACAGCTTTGGAATGGAAGGCGGGGTTGTTGGAGAAGTAGTTTTCAACACCGGAATGACAGGCTACCAGGAGGTGTTGACCGACCCCTCCTATTGCGGACAGATTGTATGCATGACTTATCCGCTGATAGGCAACTACGGGGTGAATATTGACGATATCGAATCTCTGAGACCACAGGTAAAGGGGTTTATCGTAAGGGAGCTTTGCAAGACTCCAAGTAATTGGAGATCCATAGAATCACTCAATGAATATCTGAAAAGAAATGAAATAATCGGTCTTGAAGGCATAGATACACGGGCCCTGACCATTATATTGAGAGACAGGGGTACAATGAAGGGAACCATCGTCACCGGTGATACCCTTGAGGAAATTGAAGAAAAAATACAAGAGGTAAAAAAATATACCATAAGCAATCCTGTTCTTCAGGTAACTACTCCTGAGGTAAAGCACTACGGCGGCAGCGGAGAAGGCTATACAATCGCCCTGCTGGACTATGGTCTGAAGAAAAATATAGTCAGATCGCTGCAAAAGAGAAACTGTAATGTATATGTGTTTCCGTGCACAGCCACGGCAGAAGAGGTGCTGGCTGTGGAGCCTGACGGAATAATGCTGTCAAACGGCCCGGGAGATCCGAAGGACTGCGGGTTCCAGATAGAAAATATAAAAAAGCTGATAGGCAAAAAGCCCATATTCGGAATATGCCTTGGACATCAGCTTACAGCACTTGCCAACGGGGCCAATACCGAAAAGCTCAAATATGGGCACAGGGGCTGCAATCATCCCGTCAAGGACCTTGATAAGGACATGACCTACATCACCTCCCAGAACCACGGCTACACCATAGTGAAGGAATCACTTGACCCGGAAATAATGGAAATAAGCCATATTAATATGAATGACGGCACAATTGAAGGACTGAGATATAAAAATGCCCCCTTGTTTACGGTGCAGTTCCACCCGGAGGCGTCGCCAGGGCCGGGAGATACTGCATATCTCTTTGATGAATTCATAAAAATGATAGCAAAATAGTTTCAATTTTTTCATTACTTATATGAAGCCGCTAAGCGGCAGATGGGAGAATAGAATGCCAAGACGCAATGATATTCACAAGGTATTGGTTATCGGGTCCGGACCGATTATAATAGGACAGGCCGCCGAATTTGACTATGCAGGCACGCAGGCCTGTCAGGCCCTTAAGGAAGAAGGTATAGAAGTCGTACTTGTCAACAGCAACCCTGCAACAATTATGACGGATACAAATATAGCAGATAAAGTATACATTGAACCTCTCAAGGCTGAGGTAGTAAAGAATATAATCAGGGCTGAAAAACCTGACAGCATCCTTCCCACTCTTGGAGGACAGACCGGGCTTAATCTGGCAATGGAACTGGCTGAATCAGGCTTTCTGGAAGAGCAGGGGGTAAAGCTTCTGGGAACTGCCACCGAAGCCATAAAAATGGCCGAGGACAGGCAGGACTTCAAGGATACCATGGAGCGCATAGGGGAGCCCTGTATTGCCAGCAAGGTTGTCACTACAATTGAGGATGCTGTGGCCTTTGCAAAGGAAATAGATTACCCGGTTATAGTAAGGCCTGCCTACACCCTGGGAGGTACAGGGGGAGGAATAGTAAACAACGAAGAGGAGCTGAGGGAAATTGGAGGGCATGGCCTGAGACTCAGCCGTGTTCATCAGGTGCTTATAGAAAAATGTATTTCCGGCTGGAAGGAAATCGAGTATGAAGTAATGCGTGACAGCAAGGGAAATGTAATTACCGTATGCAATATGGAAAATATAGACCCTGTGGGAGTACATACGGGTGACAGCATAGTGGTGGCCCCTTCACAGACTCTTGCAGACAAGGAATATCAGATGCTTCGCACCTCCGCACTGAAAATAATTTCAGCCCTGGGAATACAGGGGGGCTGCAATGTACAGTACGCACTGCATCCTACAAGCTTTGAGTATGCGGTTATCGAGGTAAATCCAAGGGTAAGCCGCTCCTCGGCCCTGGCCTCAAAGGCTACCGGCTATCCTATTGCAAAAGTGGCATCAAAGATTGCAATAGGCTATGGACTGGACGAGATAAAAAATGCAGTAACCGGAAAGACCTATGCCTGCTTTGAACCCACTCTGGATTACGTAGTAGTGAAGATACCAAAGTGGCCCTTTGACAAATTTGTCAAGGCAAAGAGGACGCTGGGCACCCAGATGAAGGCAACAGGTGAGGTAATGTCCATCAGCAGCTCCTTTGAGGCGGCACTTATGAAGGCCATACGTTCCCTGGAACTGGGAATCTTCACACTGGAACAGGACGTCTATAAAAGACTTGAAGGAAACGAGCTCGTCAGAAAGCTTTCAGATATAAATGACGAAAGAATCTTTGTAATAGCAGAAGCAATACGCCGCTCGGTTACACTGGAAGAAATATATGAAATAACCAGGATAGATTACTTCTTTCTTTGCAAAATAAAAGAACTGGTTTTGATGGAGGAAAAGCTGAAGACTTTGACACCTGACCAGTTGACAAGGGAAATTCTCAAAAAGGCCAAGAAAATGGGCTTTACAGACAGGATAATAGCAAAACTTACAGGAGCAGCCAGAGAGCAGATAACCGCTCTCAGAAAGCAGCAGGGGATAACGGCGGCCTATAAGATGGTCGATACCTGCGCCGCGGAATTTGAAGCGGCAACACCTTATTATTACTCAACCTATGATGACTTTTCAGAGGTGAAGCAGTCTGAAAGGGAAAAGGTCCTGGTTCTGGGCTCCGGCCCTATAAGAATCGGTCAGGGTATAGAATTTGACTACTGTTCGGTTCACTCTGTATGGGCGCTTAAAGAAATGGGCTATGAAACAATTATTGCAAACAACAACCCCGAAACAGTAAGCACTGACTTTGACACAGCCGATAAGCTCTATTTCGAGCCGCTTACTCCGGAAGATGTAGAAAACATTGTGGAAGCTGAAAACCCAAAAGGGGCTATCGTACAGTTCGGCGGGCAGACCGCCATCAAGCTGACAAAGGCTCTGGATGAAATGGGAGTGAAAATATTCGGAACAGAGCCTGAAAGTGTGGATGCTGCCGAAGACAGGGAAAAGTTTGATGAAATACTTGAAAAGACAGGAATACCAAGGCCCCGGGGAAAGACCATCTTTACCCTGAAAGAAGCCCTTGAGGCGGCAAATGAGCTTGGCTATCCGGTTTTGGTAAGACCTTCCTATGTACTTGGGGGGCAGGGCATGGAAATAGCCTATAATGACAAGGATGTGGCTGAGTTTATGGAAATCATAAACAGAACCGTTCAGGAACATCCCATACTTGTAGATAAATATATGATGGGCAAGGAAATTGAGGTTGATGCCATATGCGACGGGGAAAACATTTTGATTCCGGGCATAATGGAGCACCTTGAAAGAGCCGGAGTTCACTCCGGGGACAGTATCTCGGTATATCCTACCCAGACGGTGGGCGACAAGATAAAAAAGGTAATTGTGGATTACACCGAAAGACTGGCTAAGGCCCTGAAGGTTGTGGGACTTGTAAATATCCAGTACGTTGTTTACAACAATGAAGTGTATGTAATAGAAGTCAACCCCAGATCAAGCCGTACGGTTCCTTACATCAGCAAGGTCACAGGCATACCCATGGTCAATCTGGCAACCAAGTGCATGATGGGCATGAAACTCAGCGATTTCAAGTTTGGAACAGGTTTGTATAAGGAGCCCGAATATGTATCGGTAAAGGTGCCTGTATTCTCCTTTGAAAAGCTTCACGATGTGGATATCAGCCTCGGACCTGAAATGAAATCCACCGGTGAAGTCCTGGGTATTGCCGATAACTTCCCGGAAGCGTTGTACAAGGGTATCATTGCATCGGGTATCAGGCTGCCGCAAAAAGGTGACGGGATACTGATGACCGTGAGGGATACGGACAAGCCTGAACTGGTGCATATAGCCGAGGAGTTTGAAAAACTGGGCTTTACCCTCTATGCCACAGGCAAAACCGCCCACATGCTGAATCACAACGGTATAGCAACAAATGCCGTAAAGAAGCTGGACGAGGGTTCGCCAAACATCCTCGACCTTATACAGTCAGGAAAGCTGGGAATGATTATCAATACCCCCACCAAAGGAAGGAAGCCTGACAGGGACGGTTTCAAAATCAGAAGAAAGGCTGTTGAGATGTCAATCCCCTGCCTGACTTCACTGGACACCGCACTGGCGGTAATCAAGTGCCTGAAGCTGGGCAAGACCGAAGGGGAGCTGGAGGTTCTGAACCTGGACATATTCAAGTAGGCATAAAGTCAATTACGGTTGAAGCCTTCGCTTCCAGGCGAATATATGCTTTTAGGCATTTTATTTAAAGGCTTCAACGGTTTGGGTTTTAAAGAGTCTGTACTTCAGGAGACTTTAGTCACAAACCCAAACTATCGGCTTACAGCCGATGGTAATTGACTTGTAATGGCTGATTCATATATTAGGAGCGATAATAGCGTGAAAGATACATATGGTAAGTCAAAGTGGATTTCACGCAGCGAAAGCCACTGCGTGTCTTTCATTACTATTTGTGTACGCGCTATGCTCGTAGATGGGAGATTAAAATGAAAAAAGTTCTCAAGGAGCAGATTACTCAAATGCAGCAGTTGAGCGGTGATGTGTACAAGATGACCATCAGGTCGGAATATGTTGCTGCAAATGCAGTACCCGGTCAATTTGTAAATATAAAGTGCGGGGATATTGATGTCCTGCTCAGAAGGCCTATCAGCATCTGTGATGTAGACAGGAAAAACAATACCTTTGATATTGTTTTTCAGGTAAAGGGCAGCGGAACCGGAAGACTTAGCTGTATGTGCTCAGGTGAAGTGGATATGATGGCCCCGCTGGGAAGGGGCTTCACCCTGGACCCCAAACACAAAAACATATTTGTGGTAGGCGGTGGAATAGGCACCTTCCCGCTGTTGTACCTGCTGAACAGCAGCGGGGCCGGGGAAAAAACGGCTCTCCTGGGTTTCAGGACAAAAGCGGCGGTGGTGCTGGAAGACAGGTTCAGGGCCGCGGCACGGCATGTGGAAATAACTACTGATGACGGCACCTACGGAAGGCAGGCTTTTGTCACCGAGCTGCTGGAACAGCGGTTGCTTGAGCAAAAGCCCGATATAGTCTATACTTGCGGCCCTGCAATCATGATGCGCAGGGTGGCGGCCATAGCAGAAAAGCACGGCATACCCTGCCAGGTTTCCATGGAACAGAGGATGGGCTGCGGCATAGGCGCCTGTCTGGTGTGCGCCTGCAAGACCAAAAAGGGAGAGGACGGGCAGGGCTTCAGCCATGTCTGCAAAGACGGGCCTGTGTTCTGGAGCACGGAAGTTTGCTGGGACTAATTGCTATGATAGCATTCAGTGTAAACATCGATGCGTTTGGCACGCAGATTGGAGTGTAATATGTCAAACAATATTGATTTGAGCGTAAATATTGCAGGAATAACTTTTAACAACCCTGTCATCATGGCGTCAGGCACATACGGCTTTGGCCGCGAATATGGTGAATATGTCGATCTCAACGCCCTTGGAGGCATATCGGTCAAGGGACTCACCTTAAAGGAAAGGGCGGGAAATCCTCCTCCGAGAATAGCGGAAACTCCCGGGGGCATCCTCAACAGTGTGGGTTTGCAAAATCCTGGAGTTGAGGCCTTCAAGGAACATGACCTTCCCTTTTTAAAAAAGTATAATACCAGGATTATAGCCAATATATCAGGCAATACCATTGAGGAGTACTGCAAAATGGCAGAAATATTGGGGGATTCCGAGGTTGCTGCTTTAGAGCTGAATGTATCCTGCCCCAATGTAAAAGCGGGAGGTATGGCTTTTGGCACCGATCCAAGGCTTATTGAGGAAATAACCTCGGAGGTAAAGAAATATTGCAGGCAGCCATTGATTGTAAAGCTGTCGCCCAACGTGGGAGATATAAAAATCATGGCCAGAGCTGCTGAAGCTGCGGGAGCGGATGGTATTTCGCTTATAAATACATTGCTTGGCATGGCTATTGATATCCATAGAAGAAGACCGATACTTGCAAACAATTTCGGAGGTCTGTCAGGGCCGGCTGTGAAGCCTGTAGCTGTCAGAATGGTTTATGAAGCGGCAAATGCGGTAAAAATACCGGTCATTGGCATGGGAGGAATATCAAACAGTGATGATGCCATAGAGTTCTTGCTGGCAGGTGCAACGGCTGTTATGGTTGGGACTGCCAACTTTGTCAATCCCACAGTGCCTGTTGAGATTCTTCAGGGACTGAAGGACTATATGGAGAATTACGGCTTAAACAGCCTGAAGGAGCTGACCGGAGCTTTGGAGCTTAACTGATATTCATATATATTGGTATATTCAACAGGAATAATCGGGCATCGCCTGTTATGGTATTAATAAATATTCAAAAGTTTGGTATAATTAAAACCGAAGGAATTATTAATTATTGGAGGATTAAATGGTAACCAGACTTATATTAGTTAGGCATGCTGAGGCAGAGGGCAATATCAACAGGCGTTTTCACGGCTGGTTTGACAGCAGCATTACTGAAAAGGGACACAGGCAGGCACAAAGGGTAGCCGAAAGAATGGATACAATACCTGTTGACATAATTTATTCCAGCAGCTTGACCCGGACCTTGCAAACAGCTCAGTATATAGCAGACCGGAAGCAGCTTCCAATAGTGAGGACAGATAAACTCAGGGAAATAAACGGCGGGGATTGGGAAGACATGCCCTTTGACCAGTTGCCGGTTTTATACCCGGAAGAAAACCGGATTTGGGAAGAAGAGCCGCATCTGCACAAGATGCCAAACGGGGAAAGTGTTGCTGAATTTTATGAAAGGCTCCTGGGGGAGGTAAAACATATTATAAGCAGCAACCTGGGGAAAAACATATGTATTGTTACACACGGTGCTGCAATACGCACACTCCTCTGCAGGTTCTATGGACATAAGCTGGAAAATCTGAAAAACATATTCTGGCACGATAACACTTCGGTTACCGTGGTTGATTATGAGGATAAAAAGGATGAATTTGAAGTTCTGATGGAGGGGGACACCGAGCATCTGGACTTTGAATTGAGCACCATTGCAAATCAGGAATGGTGGCAGAACTTCATGGAAGAAAAGCGAAAGCAAAATAAGCTGAAATAGCATTTATTATATACGGAGGCAAGGTTGAAAGAAAATTTGAAACATATAAAAATGTGGCACCGATTCCATGCCGTAACTTTCATGGGGTTTTGTGCAAAATGGGAGGCATGGAAATAAATATGGAAAAGAACAAACTTGTCACATGGCTTTTTAGAACCGACGCTGTAAGGGTATGTCCTGAAAACAGACCCTTCTGGTACACCTCGTCCAAAATCGGGCCCTACTATATCAACACGCATTTCTTGTACGGCAGTGAAGAAAAGGCCAATGGCTTACTCAAGGTTATAGATGTCTGCAAGGAAAATAAGCTGGAATGCTCTGAAATAGTTTTGGAGCTCACCCGCAAAAATTTTGAAACCGACGAGATATTCAGAGGTCTAATTTTATCCATGTGCGAGTATATTAGAAGTAATTTTAATATGCAGAATATCAGCTACATATCAGGCGGAGAAAGAAGAGACTGGTTTTTTTCACTGATAATTGCCGATATGCTGAAGATACCGCATATAACCATATTCAAGGACTTAACCGCTGTTTTGTTCCAGAACGGGATATCATCGGAGGTCAAGGACCTTAAAAATGCAAATGTTCTTCATATTGCCGACATCATAACAGAGGCCTCCAGCTATACCAGAGCATGGATACCTGCCATTGCGGCCCTGAATGGCAATCTGAAATACAGTCTGGTAGTCATAGACAGACTTCAGGGGGGAGCAGAAAGGCTCAATGGTGCAGGTGTCGAGTCCCATGCCCTGATGAATGTAGACAAGGAATTATTTGACGGAGCGCTGGAAGAGGCACATATTACACGCGAACAGCACAAAATGCTGATGAACTACCTTGAGGAGCCCACGGAGACCATGAGAACATTCCTTTTGGAGCATCCGGAGTTCCTTGAGAATTCTCTGAAGTCCGACTCCAAAACTGCCGAGAGGGCGAAAACATGTATAGAGAAAAATATATACGGACTATCCTGAAAAGGATACCGGAATTTTTATTCCAGTGATGTTAAATACCCATGGCTGTAAATGAGGTTTGTATGAAAAAAAACATAATTATAGCGTCAATAGTATTAACATTGGGATTTATAGCTTTACTCAGCTATAATAGAATTGTTTATCTGGACGCTTTTTTCTTTTTGAAGGGAAAGGTTACAGTTGAAAAGATAGTGTGTGAAGGCGATATGGACAGTGACGGCATTTGCGATATGGACGATATTGTTCAGGGGGCCAGAATGGAGGTCCTGAATCAGACAAAATACCAGAGTACATATTATGAGGGGGGATATCCGCCTGAATGGGAGGGAGTTTGTACCGATGTAATCTGGAGGGCTTTGAAAAATGCCGGCTATAATCTGAAGCTGAACATGGACAGAGATATTCTTGAGCATACAAAAGATTATACCAACGGTGTAAAGATACCCGATCCAAATATTGATTTCCGGCGTGTTAAAAACCAGATAGTTTTTTTTGAAAAATACGCCACCAGTCTGACCAGGGAAGTCAGGCCCTATGATAAAAAGAACTTGTACCAGTGGCAGCCCGGTGATATAGTAGTGTTGAACAAGACCGAGCATGTTGCCGTAGTATCGGACAAAAGACGTAAGGACGGGGTGCCGTATATAATACACAATTCCAGTACGGTAGCTGTGGAGGAGGAAAACGTACTGCTTAAGTGGAGCAGAAGCGGCAGGATAATAGGGCACTTCAGATTTCCAAAGCAGGAGGGTTAGGGAATGCAGGTTCAAAAGACAAATGTTATGAGGATACTGGACAGCGCACACATGGATTATAATACCTATACCTATGAAAGCAAGGGAGGCGCTGTTGATGGTGTTACCGTTGCAGCTAAAATAGGACAACCTGTGGAAAAGGTTTATAAGACCCTTGTAACAAGGGGAGCCAGTAAGAACTTTTTTATTTTTGTAATACCTGTAGCCAAGGAGCTGAATCTCAAGGCTGCTGCAAAGTCGGTAGGAGAGAAGTCGGTGGAAATGATAAGAATGGATGAGATAAACAAGGTAACAGGTTATATAAGGGGAGGCTGTTCCCCAATAGGAATGAAAAAGGATTACAGAACCGTTATAGACAATTCCTGTGAGACCATTGACTCCATTATTTTCAGTGCAGGCAAAATAGGCTTACAGGTGGAGCTGAAGCCGGGGGAGCTCATTGAATTTATCAAGGCGGCAGTTGCACCTGTAACAGATTGACTTTTAACAGGCAGACTTTTCTGTTTTAAAATAAAGCGTTTAGCACAAGGAGACGGGCATGGATCAAAATACGGTTATAGCCATTGTTGTGGGAGTTATCGGCTTTTTTTCATTTACATATGTTTCAATGCAGGAGGTATTCAAGTACAAGCTGAAAAAAGAGCAGATCAGGGCGGATGCCATGGTTAAGGCAGAAGAAATAAAGGCCAGAAACCAGCTTGAACTTGAGGCTCTGTTTCAAAAGGATGGTATCCGGACAGAAAATATTGACAGCCCTATGGGCCATAGGGGTGAAAGCACGGCAGCAGACGACCGGGAGACCATTAGCCGAAAGGATAAGCTTGACGAGCGGACTTGAGAAAGGGAGTCAGATTATATATTTTATTTCGCCGTTTTCAAATATCCGGCTTATCTCTCTCTGGAAAAATTCCTTGACCATGCTCAGGGTTTCGCCGGGGTATAAATACTTTCCGTAGCCGAATTGCCCGTATTTGAACTGTCTTTTTTCATTGTCCATGTCAAGTGTTGTTTGAGGAAAGATTTCCGCGATTTTGTTCCTGGCCTTTGTTGTATACCTGTGAGATATGACCTCGAAGGTTATGGGTCGGGAGGCAGAAGCAGGAAATGCCTGGCGCAGTTCCAAAAGCAGCTCTCTGTATTCCTCTTGCCAGCCGTCATAAATAAATACGGGAGCAATTATAAAGCCCATGGGGTATCCGGCGGTATATAACCTTGCACTGGCTTCAAGCCGCTTTTTTGCGGATGCGGTTTTGTGCTCGTAGGCCTTTATGATGGTCTGGGTATTGAGACTGAACCTTATCTCAGTATGTTTTTTGTGTTCCAGCCCCAGCAGGCCGTCTATATCCGTAAATTTGGTAACAAATCTGAAACGGGCATTTTCCTGAGCTGCGAAGTGGGAGATTGCGGCTTTCAAGGCTCCGGTATAGGGCTCCGCCGGAACAGGATCGGAGGTGGCCGCACCTTCAAAGATGGTGGTGTCAGGAAGTCTTTGGGAGGTATACTTGTCTGCCTGCCTGAATATATCCTCAAGATTTACAAAAAGCCGTATAAAGGGCTTATCACCCAACTGTGTATTGAGGTAGCAGTATTCACACTGTCCGGTGCAGCCGCTTACAAGCGGAAGCTGAAAATGGGCCGAGGGCTTGCAGCTTTGAAAGCTCAGGCTTTTTTTTACGCCCACCACCAGAGTGGCTTTTCCGCTTTGATACAACTGGGCGGGAGTATCTCCGGGAATGTTGCTTTTGATTTTATTGAGAGAGCTTTCCAGCACAGGCAGCTTTTCAGCTTTAAATCTTGAATAAAGCTGCCGGCCAAGGGGATAATCAAGGGAGCCTGTCTCAAAAATCACTCTTTGGGGAATAAACATATATAGCCTCCGAATTTGTAGTCCTGCTTAGCTTGTACACAAAAGAGTGCTTTGATTATATAAAATTATTTCCAGCCGTCGGTGTATTCATCGGAAAAATCATCAGCCGCAGGAGCCTTGTATGGTTTTTGACCCGTTACCTTCTCTGAAAACAGGTAGGCGCAGATAAGGGAGGTGATAGGGATGGTTACCAGAATACCAAAGGAGCCCACCAGGGATTGTAATATCTCCACAACTATCATTTCCTTGTTCATAAGCTCCAAAATAGAGCTGTTATAGGATACCAGCAGCAGAACCACCGATAATGAGCTGCCTATGTAGGCCAGTATCAGAGTGTTTGCCATAGTTCCCATAATGTCACGGCCAATGGCCATTCCGGATTTGATTATAAGTGAAAATGGCGTGTATTCCAGCTTTTCCTTGAATTCCGCAAGAGCAGCGGAAATTGACATGGATACATCCATAATGGCTCCGATTGCTCCAATGAGTATGGCGGCAAAAATAATGGCCCGAAGGTCAATGGGATGAGTAGGATTTACACGTATGACATATAGAGATTCTTCGCTTACAAGACCTGTCAGCTTCAGCAGCCTGTCCATTATAAGAGTAAGAAAGCCTGATACCAGAATACCTGCAAGGCAGCCTATGCCTGCCGACAGGCTTTTTCTGTTTGCTCCGTATATTATGAGAAAAGACATGGTAATTATGAAAATACAGGTTATAATTGACCAGAAATAAATATTGAAGCCTTGCAGCACCGCCGGAATGAATACGGCAAATATTGCAACGCAGGTAAAGGCAAGTGAAACAATAGTGTTAAAGCCTTTAAAGCGCCCGAATATGACCAGAAAAATCAGAAATACCGCTCCGAGTACCATAAGAATGTCAGTTCTCAGATATTCTCCCAAAACCCAGTCATATTCCGAATCCTCATTATCAAGATTATACAGTATTACCTTGTCACCGGGCTCAACTTCCTTAAGGGATGCCCCGGTAAAGGGATCAATGGTCTGAAGTGCCTTGATTTCACTGCCCTTTAGAGCGCCTGACAGTACTTTGGCCGAAAAAATTATATCCTTGCCTGTTTCAGGATTGTCCCCTCCCAGATCATATTCCACCTTTTTTGAGCTTAATATTTCAACAACCTTGGCCTTTTCAGCCTTGACACCCTCGGCTCCGCTGAGTATATTGAGATTTTTGGTCGTGATACGATTTCCCACAATAAGCAGAATAACTGATAAAATAATTGTTAAAACATACACAAGAACTTCTTTATTTATTCTTAATTTAAGTTTATTAGACATAACCCCTCCGGCTCCGGCTTTTAAATCCATAGTAATTGACTTTATAATAGCACATGAATACTAGCTGTACAAGTCAATTACCGAAGCTAAATCTGATAGTCGGAATACTCGGAATTCCTGAATTCTGAGGGGCTCTTTCCATTTATCCTTTTAAACTGCTTCATGAAGTAGTTTAAATCCCTGTAACCTATCTGAAAGCCTATTTCATAGGTTTTTAAAGAGGTATTTTTAAAAAGGAACTCGGCCCGGGCCATTTTCACCATAGTCACATAATCGTTGAAATGAATGCCGGTCTTTGCCGGGAAGGAATTGCTCAAATATGTATTGTTGATGAAAAATTTATCGGAAATCACTTTCAGCTTTAAATCCTGTTCGGGATTATTCAATATGTAGTCGCATATATTACGGATGTTTTCATCCTGAGTATCGGGCTGAAACTTTAATATGAATTTTATGAGGAAATTTAACTTTCTCAGGTAGAATTCCTTGAAGGCGTCGGTATTTCCTTCATGCAGGAAATCAATTTCTTCAAAGAAACTTATTGCCGTAAAATTGCCAAGCCATTTATATTCTTCATAAATTGCCGTCACTATATTGTGATACAGCTTTTTTATAATAATATCAGCTTTTATAATATTGTCCCGCAAAGCCTGATACAGATTTTCAACTGTAGTTGCGAACATCTGCACTGCCGAGAAGTCCTTATTCTTTATGTGGGTGATTATGCTTTTTTCCTCCGCCGCCGGGTAAGCCCATTCCGGTCCGCTGTTGGAATCAAAGCTTTTGGAGCTTTGTTCCTGGTTTTTGTATAAAAACTTTTTAGCCCTGCCCAGAAGCTCAAGTATGCTCTCTTCATTGGCCGGCTTGACCAGATAATCAAATGCACCCAGTACTATGCCTTGCCTGGCATAGTTAAATTCGCTGTATTCACTGATTAACACAACACAGGGGGACAATCTGTCCCGCTTGATTTCCCTTAAAAGCTGCAGTCCGTCCATAATGGGCATTCTGATATCGGTCAGCACCAGATCGTAGGTATTCTTTCTGAGCAGATCTATAGCCTGACTGCCGTTATTGGCTTTTCCGGCAATTTCAAACCCTGAAAGCTCCCCCCAGACTTTTAACCGCTCCATTTCAATCAGGAAAATGTCCCTGTCATCCACAATCAAAGTCTTGTGCATTAAAAATCACCTCGTTTCCCAAATAGCTTAATATTACACCGCTTACACCAGGATATTCTCACGGCTGATGGTAAAATACACGCAGGCGCCTTTTCCAACCTCACCTGTTATCCAGACACGGCCGCCGAATTTTTCTATGATTTTTTTAACAATTGCAAGTCCCACACCGCTGCCTTCAAAATCGTTCAAGGAGTGCATGCGCTGAAACATGCCAAACAGGTTTTCGGAAAACTTCATATCAAATCCTACGCCGTTGTCCTTTATGTAGAAATAGCCCTCATTGTTTTCAAAGCGGTAACCAATGCAAATTATACCGGTATCAACATTTCTGG
Organism: Ruminiclostridium hungatei; assembly: GCF_002051585.1. Classification (GTDB taxonomy): domain Bacteria; phylum Bacillota; class Clostridia; order Acetivibrionales; family DSM-1351; genus Ruminiclostridium; species Ruminiclostridium hungatei. Next base: position 49,416 of record NZ_MZGX01000019.1, read on the forward strand.
TGAACTTCAGGGAATTTGACAGGATATTTGCAAACACCTGTTTCATCAGAATCTTATCGGCCAGGATGAAGGGGATGTCCTCTTCTAGCTGCAGAATGATTCTTTGCTTTTGGGAATATCCTATTACCAGTTCATCAAAAACGGTTTTTGCAAGCTCCTTCACATCCAGTGCTTCCAGAACAGGCTCAAAATCCGTGAATTTTGTATAGTCCAAAAGCTTGTTTATAAGAATTAATGTATCACTGCATATGTCCCGTATGTTTTGAATAAGCTCAATGCCCTCAATGGAAACTGAATTTTTATAGTCTTCAATAAAAATTCTTGCATAGCCGTCTATAGCCCGGACAGGTGCCTTAATCTCATGGGATATGGTGTAATTAAAGGCCTGAAGCTCATGGTTGGAAACCTCCAGCCTGTCGGCTATTTCCTGAAGGTCGGCTTTATGTGGGTTCTTGTAATAGGAATCCTCTTTATTAAAAATAGTAATCACTCCCGAGTACACTCAAATACATACTATAAATATATGTATAATATACAATTTTAACAATATTTTGTCAATTGAAAAACATACTAAAAATATGAGTTTAATAAGTGAACTAGTAGTGGGTAACAGCTAAAACCTATATTTTCGGTTGGGAATATCCAAATAAAGACAGTCAAAATCTAAATTTACTCTTGTTGTCAGTGTAAATGAGAAAATTTATAATTTATTAATGGAAATACCTGTAATAAATTGCCTGTTGAAAAAAGCACAATATGGCTCAGGAGGTTAGCGTGAAAGATACATGTGGTAAGTCAGAGTGGATTTCACGCAGCGAAAGCCACTACGTGTTCTTTCATTACTATTTGTGTACGCGCTATGCGCGCAGATGGGAGATAATATGCAAAAAATAAATGTTTTGATAATAGAAGAATTCAAATACATAGCAGATTTGAATGTTCTGGAGCTGAAAAGAGGCGGCTTTGAGGTGGACAGTAAATATGTATGCAGCGAAGATGCCATGAGACAGGCACTTTGCTCCAAGCAGTATGATATTATTCTCTCTGACAATTCAACACCCCACTTTAATGCCATCCAAGCTTTGCTGACCAGAAATGAGCTGGCACCCAAAACCCCTTTCATAATAGTTTCCGAGGATGTATCCCCTGAAAGCATAAAATATGCCATGAAAAACAGTTGCTGTGCGTACCTGCTCAAGGAGAACCTGCACCAGCTTGCTATCCTTGTGAAAAATATAATTAAAAGAAACCTGTAAATATAAATCCAAATTTAGTCTACCATTTTTCAAAATATACTCCATTGAAATGAGGATTATATACAATTAAAATAAACATATCGGAATAGTATATATTAAAAATCAGGCACGGTCTTATAGAGTCTGTGCTATCAATATTATCAAAAGGAGATCAATTTTATGGCCAGATTATTTACATCAGAATCAGTAACTGAAGGACATCCGGATAAAATATGCGATCAGATATCAGATGCCATACTGGATGCATTGATTGAGCAAGACCCATATTCAAGAGTGGCTGCTGAAACAACTGTTGCCACAGGGCTTGCTTTGGTAGTGGGAGAAATATCAACAAAGGCTTATGTTGATATTCCCAAAATAATAAGAAATACAATCAGAGAGATTGGCTACACAAAAAATGCCGACGGTTTTGACGCAGATTCAATAGCTGTTCTGACATCTATAGATGAACAGTCTGCAGACATTGCCCTTGGTGTGGACAAAGCTTATGAATCGAAGGTAGGCGGGTCTCAGGAAGACTTTGGAACGGGAGCCGGGGATCAGGGCATGATGTTCGGGTACGCAACCAATGAGACGGAGGATTATCTTCCTGTAACAATTTCCTTTGCACACCGTCTTTCCAGAAGGTTGACCGAAGTAAGAAAGAACGGTACTCTCAAATATCTGAAACCTGACGGCAAATCACAGGTTACAGTGGAATTTGACCAGGATGGAAATGCCAAAAGGATTGATACGGTGGTCATTTCATCCCAGCATGCTGAGGAGGTGACTTTGGAGCAGATAAGGAAGGACATTGTCAAATATGTGATAAAGGAAGTACTGCCGGCAGAATTGCTGGATGATAAAACCAGATATTTTGTAAATCCTACAGGAAGATTTGTTATTGGAGGACCTCAAGGTGATGCAGGGCTGACAGGCAGAAAAATAATTGTAGATACCTATGGCGGAGTGGGGAGACACGGAGGCGGAGCTTTCTCGGGCAAAGACCCTACAAAGGTGGACAGATCGGCTGCCTATGCTGCAAGATGGGTTGCCAAAAATCTGGTGGCTGCCGGGGTTGCCGACAGGTTGGAAATAGAGGTGGCGTATGCAATCGGTGTGGCAAGACCGGTTTCGGTTGCAGTTGAAACCTTTGGCACAGGTAAAATACCGGACGAAAAAATCGTAGATATCATAAAAAAGGAATTCGACTTAAGACCCGCGGCAATAATTGAGGCACTGGAGCTGAGAAGGCCAATATACAGGCAGACAGCAGCCTATGGGCATTTTGGAAGGACCGATATAGATTTGCCATGGGAAAGACTTGACCGGGTGGAAGCAATAAAAAAATATCTGTAGCCTGATAAATAAAACAAATCCGGCAGGATACACCATTTAAATAATGAATATCTGATTAGAGAAACTAAAGGATAATTTCAGTAAAATACTGTGATTGTCCTTTGTTTTTTACCCGGAAATCAGGGGAAAACGGACAGCGAAGACTGTTTGAGTACGCAGGTAAGCGTAGATGGGAGAAAAAAATATGGATAAAAGGTTTAAAACTTTTGCAGCAGCATTAATAATTACAGGCCTTATGCTTGTGGGGATGACCGGATGCGGAGGGGGCAGCAGCCCTGTGACGGTTTCTGAAACCGGGGCTTCCGGGCCGGCAGCAATCCCGGCGGCAGGAAAAGAATCCGGTTCCGGAGATGCTGCAGCTTTCAAAATAAACATTGCGGTGGATTCCGGAACTTTTGCCTATCCCTTTTGGGTTGCAAAAAACAAAGGCATACTTGAAAAATACAATATTGAAGCAGATTTTCAGACCTATGCGTATGGAATAGATACTATTAATGCTGTACAGCTTGACCAGGCGGATATAGGCGAAGCTATGGATTTTGCCGCTGTAAGCAGGCTGGGCGGAGCAAGTGAATTGCAGTTTATTTCTTTTATCGCAGGAAACAAACTGGGTGCTTCAAAATTGTACGCACTTAAAGGCAGTATAAAAAAAATCCAGGATTTGTCCGGCAAATCGGTGGTAGTTCAAAAGGGAACTGTAAATGAATATGTCTGGGCGCAAACCTATGATAAATACGGAATTGATCCCAAATCCGTGAATCCGCTGTTTATCAGCAGTACTGCCGAGGGGCTTGCACTTGTAAAGTCGGGAGATGCCGATGCCATATGGGCAGGTGCTGATATAAGCGGGCAGGTTGAAGAATTGGGAGGGAAAAGTCTGGGAGATTACACTCTGATCGGTTTTGCACCACAGGGTTTTCTGATGCTTAAAAAGCCATACCTGGATAAAAATGATGAGGGCATACAAAGGCTGCTTAAGGCTTTAAAGGAGGCAGTTGCCATTATCAATGCCAATCCGGAGGAAGCAGCCAATATTGTTAAGGATAACTTTAAAATACCTGTGGAAAATATTGCCAGGGTATTGAAGGACACCATTTTTGACATCAGACTCAGTCAACAGGATGTGGATCAACTGGACAGTGTGGCAAAATGGTCCATTCAAAACAAATTGATCAAGTATGACTTTAATGTCAGGGACTATATATATTTAAAGCCATTGGAGAAAACCTTCCCTGAGACAATTACATATAAAAAATAACTGTAAGTAACTGAAGTGCTGGTTAAGGATGTATACAATTAAAAAGTAACCTGTGAGACTGTTCCCTTCCGGACGAATTTTAAAGAAATACTTGTATATAACACTTTTGCTTGAAATAGTACGACTTACAACATGCTTTTTCAGCCGTCGCAGCAACTCCACTATCCAGGTCTCGGGTGCTGCTTAAATTGACATCGTGTTTGTGTCAATTTAACTGCTAAAGCAGCATGATATAAGCTTACAATTTCAGCAAAAGCTTTTAATCATACCGCGCATTTCTTTAAAGTTGTCCTCGCGTGGACAGTATCAAGCACTTTATTCACGTTCATCATGTTTAACCAACACAATGAGTTAATCCAAGCAGCCATATTTATTTCCACAAAGAAAGGGGGAATGGGCTTATGAGTTCAGCAGGAAACACCTGCATTAAAATTGACAATCTCTCAAAGGACTATACTTATGGTTTGAAACCCGGTGGCCCCGGACGGAATGTAATAAAGGGCATAAATCTGGAAATAGGCAGGGGAGAATTCCATATAATCCTTGGCCCCAGCGGCTGCGGAAAATCCACACTGCTAAACATTATTGCTGGATTTATTTCCAAATCGGAGGGCAGTGTTGCATTGAACGGCACTGAAATCAAAAAACCGGGACGGGACAGAGGTGTGGTATTCCAGAATGCGGATTCTGCAATATTTCCATGGCTGACGGTAAGAGGAAATGTTGAATACGGCTTGAGAATGAAGGGAATGGCTTCGGGAAAACGCAGGCAGATATCTTCGGAGTATATCAGGCTGGTGGGGCTGGAAAGCCATGAGAATAAATACCCGGGAGAACTTTCAGGAGGAATGAAGCAAAGGGTTCAGATGGCAAGAAGCCTTTCAAATGATTCGGAAATTTTGATTATGGACGAACCTTTTGGAGCTCTGGATGCTCATACCAGAAGGATTATGCAGACTGAGCTTGTAAGGATATGGCAGGAAACCGGAAAAACCATTATTTTTGTAACCCATGACATAACCGAAGCTATAATACTAGGTCAAAGAATCAGTATTATGTCAAAGTCACCGGATGCCACCATATATAAAATATATGAAAATACTTTGCCCTATCATAGGAATGCGGCTTCACCGGGATTTTCAGCATTGTTCGGGCAAATACAGGGGCACTTTGATTTTGGAGAAAATATTTGAAATTGCAACTTAAAAGAGTATTGAGGGGAAAGGAGAATCAAAAGTGGAAAGAGTAATTGAAATAGCGGTGAACCATACGGGAAACAAGCACCGGGAAAAGAGTGAAAGCCAGGCTGTATATCTTTTTATCAGAACCTTAAGGGCTGCCGTCTGGTTTGCGGCAGAAAAAGGAATACTTACCTGGATACTGCTTTTCGGCATATGGGGGATTGCTTCTCTGGCTTATACAGTGGATTTTTTACCCAGTCCGCTGGAAACTATTGCAGGAGCGAAAGAAATTATTTTGGACGGAACCCTGGTAAGATTTGTTGCAATAAGCTCTCAAAGAGTACTGTGGGGCTGGAGTCTGGGGATTTTATTCGCCGTACCGGCAGGCTTGATAATTGGCCGGTTGGAACTTTTGAGAAGGATTTTTGAGCCCTTCATAGATTTTCTCAGATTTATCCCCGCCATAGGCTTTTTGACACTGTTTCTGATGTGGTTTGGTGCGGGAGAGCAATCCAAGGTGGTACTTATTTTTTATGCCACGGTATTTGTAATATTAATAAATACAATAGTGGGGGTTCTGAGTATTGACAAAAACAGGCTGCAAGCTGCAAGGTCGCTGGGGGCTTCAGAATTTCAAATTATTTATTCTGTTCTGATTCCTTCTGCACTTCCTCATGTTTTTACCGGCATAAGGCTGGGACTGGGGGGAGCCTTTACCTCAATCGTTGCGGCAGAGATGCTGGCAGCCAAGGAGGGAATAGGCTTTCTGATATACACCTCAAGACTTTATTTCAGGACGGACTGGATATTTGTAGGGCTTCTTACCCTTGGGCTTATGGGATATGTCTCTGACCGGCTTATCAGGGCTTTCGGCAAGACGGTATTGGGCAGGTACGGCATTAATGATACCAGAAAATTTGAATGATTTTACAGTAAAGGAGAGTTTGATATGAGTGTGAAAAGCAATCTGTATGAGGAAGTAAGAATAAAAAATGAAGTTACGGTGGAGGGAATACAAATAACCGAAGAAGTGGATACACTGCTGAAAAGTCTGGATCTGGGAGGAAAATACCAGGAAGAGGTTCATGGTATGTTTGAATACGATAAGGAGCCTCATGCAGGCATTGCACATCCGGTAGGCTTCAGGTCTCCGGGCGGCTTTCTGTTTCCCTTTAATTCCTACAGGAAATCCAGATTTTCCATAGGCTATGACAGGGGTTCATACATTCTGACTGAAAACGGGCACAAGGTCTTTGACATTGATTTTCTGGAAAGGCCTGAATATTACAGTCATGCTACCAGTGACGGGGTTCAGATGAAAAATATCGCGGTTTATAATCACGAGGGAGTGGTATTTGTAACCTACAGCAACGAGTGCCACTTGAAGGAAAAAGGGCTGGATTGCCTGTACTGCAACATTAACGCTACAAAAAACACCTACGCTGACGTGGAGGGCATCAAGTGGAAATATCCCAAGCAGATAGCCGAAACAGTAAAACTTGCCTATCAGGAGCCTGGAAGGCATCATGTAACCTTGACAGGAGGCTTTGTACCAGAGCACCGGGAAATGGATTATTACTTTGATGTTGCCGAGGCAATCCAGCTTGAAACCGGTTTGGACGATTTTAACGGGACGGCTGTAATCGGAGCACCGGAGGACCATGGTATAATAGACAGGTACAAGGAGGCAGGCTACCGTACCCTGGCCATAAATATAGAACTCTGGGACAAAAATATTTTTAAAAGCATCTGCCCGGGCAAGGAGCAGTTAAGCGGAGGCTGGGAGAACTGGAGGTCTTCTCTGGAACATGCCGCAAAGGTTTTCGGCCATGGAAGGGTACGCTCAAACATAGTGGCGGGGCTGGAGCCAAAGCGTTCAACTTTGGAGGGGATAGAATATCTGGCTTCAAAGGGCATTGTCTGCTTTGCAGGGGCCTGGTGCCCAAATCCCGGCTCCGAGCTGGAAAACCATAGAAGCCCGGAACCTGAATGGCATTGGGATCTGACCTTGAAAATAGCAGAGATATTCCGCAAAAACGGATTTACATATGATCAGCTATATGATTGCAGTGCTTCATCAAATTCATGCATACACGATATTTATAGAATTGAAAGCGGGATATTGCCGGCACTGAAGCAGGCAATATAGCATCGGGCAGCAAACCAGGCCTGCTGAAATCTTTTTAAACAACAGAATAAAAGGTTAATACCCAAAGGCAATTGCCAGAAAGCGTACCGGTTCAGACTTGACTGTATGGACGGTTATTCCGGCAATTGCTTTTTTGCGTATAGGGCGTTGTGCTAATTCGACAGGTGAGTTTTACCAGTTGGAAACAGTTATTGCTCAGCAGATACTTCTGTACTAGATTCAATTACGGTTCAAACCCAAACTATCAGCATTCGGCCGATAGTAATTGACTTTGCGTACCCGTTGAGACAAATTTTCTTACTCTGTGCTGAACATAAAATCAACTAGCATAACGAGTTAAATTAAGATTACACCTCTATTTTATAAGTTTACAGTAAAATGTTACTTATAACAGGTAAAACGTACTTATTTACAGTAATTGACAAAAATAGTAAATAGAGTTAATATGTAGATGGATATAACAATCTGAATCTAAAGAAATATATATACTCACAAAACAATGAATTGGAGGATACAAATGACAAAGAAAAGAATTCTGATTGGACTGGGCTTTGCCATAATGCTTGTGATATGTACATTTAGTGTTTTGGCTTATACTTTGGCTCCTACCAGACCTACTGCCAAGAACTTGTCTTTTTACACTAATGGTATGACTCAGACACAAAAGAATGCTGCTATGGAAGCCGCTTATACATGGTCATGTGTTACAAGAGGAATATCTTTCGGCACTCTTGGGGATAGGACAGGAAAAATCAGCTTTGATGATTCATTCTCAGATGTTGGTTTCATGGATTTTAACGTGATTGATTGGTATTATCAAATTCCAACTACAGCATCGGGATACTGCTGGACTGATCAAAATAATAATTACAATAAATTTGACATTGTGCTGAATTCAAATTGTTCCTGGGGAAGCGGCAACAGCAGTAATTACCTGGATATGCAGGGCAATTTCACTCACGAATTCGGCCACGCGGCAGGCCTGGGCCATAGCGGCACCATGCCGGGAAATGGTTCACCGGCAAATACACCTGCTGCATATTATCCAACTATGTGGCCCAATACTACAGATGTTTGGGGGAATAACGTTACATATTACTGGAGGACATTGGAAAACGATGATATAAGCGGTGTGCAGTATGTATATACACTGATTAAATAAAAGGATGAGGTGTTATGAAAGATACATGTGGCAAGTCAAAGTGGATTTCACGCAGCGAAAGCCACTGCGTGTCTTTCATTACTATTTATGTATGCGCTATGCGCGTAGAGGGGAGATAAAATGAAAAGAAAAATTATTCCGGCAGCATGTTTAGCAGCCGCCGTAGTGCTGCTTTTTGCAGCATATACTATAAATAATGTCTACAAAGATAAAGACACAGCTAATGCAACAGCAGATATATCCAGTAAAGCTAATTCAGGAATGGGACATTTCAGCGAAATAAGATATGATCAGAATACACTTATAGACAGCTCCGACGTTATAGTCAGGTGTATATTCACCGGAAAAAAAGAAACAAAGAATATAACATCTTTAACTAAAAATGGAAGAGGAGAAGATATGGAATTTGAGGCTCCTGTAACCACCTACAAAATGAAAACGGTGGAAAGCCTGAAAGGTTCCGTTGATGATAAGTTTGAATTTGGCCTGATAGGTACCGGTGACGGGAATTTTATAAAGGGCGGAGACTATGTACTGTTTTTAAACTATAACAGCGAACTGGATAAGTATAAGCTTGTAAGCTACAGCCAGGGCTTCAACAGAGTCAGGGAAATCAGCAAGGAAAAGATAAATGCAGCAAAAGCTGCTGCAGACGGAACGTTATCTCAGGATCAGACAATTGAAATTGAGACGGTTGAAACAAACGAGGTAATGAATTATATGGACCTTAAGAATAAAATAAAAGAGCTGGAAAAATAGCTAGAAGTGATGCAAATATAAACATTCCCATTATGAAGAGCCGGTAGTCTTAATATTGCCGGCTTTTTGTATTGACAAGTCATGACTATATGGCATTATATGGTTGAAATTCAAAATAGCATAATACAGGTTTGCTTTATGAATAAAGGCATATTACATATTTGAGGGGTTAGCGTGAAAGATATATGTGGCAAGTCAAAGTGGATTTCACGCAGAGAAAGCCACTACGTGTCTTTCATAACTATTTATGTATGCGCTATGCGCGTAGATGGGAGATAAAATGAAAAGAAAAATTATTCCGGCAGCTTGTGTAACAGCCGCCATAGTGCTGCTTTTTGCAGCATATATTATAAATAATGTCTGCACAGACACAGCTACTGCAACAGCAGGCATAACCAGTATGGATAATTCCGGCATGGCTAATTGTGGAACAAGCTACTTCAGTGAAATGAGATATGATGAAAATACGCTTATAGGCAGCTCTGACGTAATAGTCAGGTGCATATTCACCGGAGAAAAAGAAACTAAAACCGTAACTGCCTTGACAAAAAACGGTAAAGGGGAAGAGGATGGAATGGTGGCCCCTGTAACCACCTACAAGATGAAAACCGTGGAAGGCCTGAAAGGTTCCGTTGACGATAAGTTTGAATTCGGTTTAATAGGTACCGGTGACGGGAATTTTGTAAAGGGCGGAGACTATGTACTGTTTTTAAACTATAACAGCGAATTGGATAAATATAAGCTTGTAAGCTACGGACAGGGTATCAACAGGGTCAAGGAAATCACCAGGGCAGGTGAAGGTACTGCAATATCTTCAGCAGACGGCACGATGTCTCAGGACGGGAATATTGAAATTGAGACGATAGAAACAAACGAGGTAATGAATTACTTGGAGCTTAAGAATAAAATAAAAGAATTGGAAAAATAGAATAATATTTTAATTGTTTGCCTTATGATAAATAAGGAGCCGGAGATATATATAATTTGTGACGGCATATAATAATAGCCGTTAATAATTTTACAGCCAGGAGCCTTAATAAACAGCAATAAAATGTGCTGAAAATCATACAAGCTCTATATATTTTTTGCTGTGCCACCCCATCTTTTTAAACTCCAAATTTAGTCCACCATATATCCAAATATACTCTATTGTTCAGGAAAAGATATGAGACTACAATATAAAATAACAAATTGAAGTCAAAAACCTAGTAAATATATATGTGAAATAATATATTGCCGGGTTTTTCTCAAATTCAAAGGAACTGCCCCTGGCAAGTCAGGGCTGCCTTTATGAAAAGCATAAGGAGGATATCATTATGTCAATTGATAAGGAAGAAATTAAAGTTTACTTGAATAACAGCAAGACTCTGGCCCTTGCAACGGTGAATGAAGCCGGAGAACCGGATATCAGAACTCTTGGGGGGTACGGTGTATCCGGTTTGGAGGTATATTTTGCCACGGCAAAAGAAAGCAATAAGGTTAAGCAGTTGGAGAGTAATAATGAAGTCGCCGTATTATTCCAGCATGAAAATCAGACAATACCTGATTTTGTAAATGTAACTCTGTACGGAAGGGCTTTACTGACTGAGGGTGATGATTTGGGCGCCGGCAGGCAGGCTATTTTGCAAAGAAGACCCCAACTGTCTTCAGCGATACATAATCATAATATTTACAGGATTAAAACCGAAAGAATCAAGGTTCTGGATTTTAAAGCCTCTGAACCGGCGGAGAGAGTTAACACAATAACTTTATAGCATCACATCCAGTCAGAGAAGGGAGGCCTTCAGATATGAAAAACCTAAGAGTAATTCTGCTAAGTCTGATAATACCGGCGGCAGTAATCATATTCTGGAGTATTGCAACAGCCCGGGGAATAGCGCCTGAAGCCATATTGCCAAGTATAAGGAGCGTTCTTAAGGTATTTAAGGAAAACCTGGCGTCGGGACAGCTTGAGCTGGACCTGGGAATAAGCCTTATGAGGGTTGTAAAGGGATATTTTGCCGCAGTTCTGCTGGGAGTAATACTTGGAACCACCATGGGCATGTCAAAAAATATGAATTATATTTTTTCCCTTACTTTGAATGCAATACGTCAGATTCCCATGATGGCGTGGATTCCGCTGATTATTTTGTGGTTCGGTATAGACGAATTATCAAAGATAGTGGTAATTATACTTGGAGCCTTCTTTCCCATCATGGTAAATACCTTCAGCGGCATCAGGGGCACTCCGCCCGGCTATATTGAAATAGCCAGGCTGTATAAGCTGAGCAGATGGAATACCTTCAGAAAAGTATATCTGCCTTCTGCAATACCGCAAATCTTTGTGGGCCTGAAGCTGGGACTTGGAATATCCTGGATGGCTGTCGTAGCTGCCGAGCTCATTGCCTCCACCGAAGGAATAGGTTTCAGAATCAGCGATGCAAGAAGCCTCATGAAGCCGGATGTTGTCATAATGGGAATGATTGTGATTGGTGTAGTTGGAATATTGATGGATAAGATACTCACGTTTGTTTCGAGAAAAGCTACTCCGTGGATAGGAAGCAAAAGGTGATACATTTGTGAAGGGAGTCGGGGCATATGGCCGGGCAGGTTTTAAAAATAAAAGATTTATACAAATCCTTTAAGGTGGGCAAGGATGAGATTCCGGTTTTGCAGAATATCAGCCTTGAATTCCGGAAAGGCGAATTTGTAACTATTGTGGGGCACAGCGGCTGCGGAAAGAGCACCTTGCTGAAAATCATTGCCGGGTTGGTGGAATATGAGACCGGCGAAGTCACCTACGGAGAGAAAAGGATAACCGCACCGGGAACTGACCGGGGAATGGTATTTCAGGAACACAGGCTGCTTCCCTGGCTGACCATTGAAGAAAATATAGGTTTTGGCCTGTTCAGCTTATCAAAGGAGAAAAAGAAAGCTGCCATTTCCAAGCATGTTGAATTAGTCAGGCTCAATGGCTTTGAGAAAGCATATCCCAGTCAGCTTTCCGGGGGAATGGCCCAAAGGGCGGCAATTGCCAGAGGACTTGCAAGCAATCCCGAGATACTGCTGCTGGATGAGCCCTTCGGAGCACTGGATGCCTTGACCAGAATCCAGATGCAGAAAGAAATTCTGAGGATATGGAAAGAGGAAAAAACCACCATGATCATGGTCACTCATGACATTGATGAAGCAATATTTCTCGGACAAAAGGTAGTGGTAATGTCAGCGCGGCCAGGTGAAATCAAGGAGATTATAGATGTGAACACCGCTACTGTAAAGGACAGGGGAAGCACTGAGTTTGCACATATAAAGAAAAGGATCTACAATCATTTCTTTGAGGACGAAAATATGGAAATTGAGTACGTAATCTGAGACGGAGGAAGCATTATGAGAAAGAATAACTTTAAAGTTTTAGCATTTTTAGTTTTGGCATTATTAATTGCCGGCTGCGGATATAATTCCACCGCTGAAACGTCTGTTAAGGCCAATGGTTCCATAAGCCCGGGTGCAAAAAGCACTGCGGGGCAGGATACTGCTTCAGGAAAAGCCTCAGAGCCTTCGGAAAAAACCGTTACCCTGGCCTTGGCTCAGGAGTCAAACGAGCTCACAGGTATTTGGGGGCTGGCCGACAAAAAGAAGTATCTTGAGGAGGAATTGAACAAGGTAGGATACAGGCTGAAGGTATTGGGCTTTGCAGCGGCAGGTCCCGCTGTGAATGAAGCCTTTGTGTCCGGGAAAATAGACCTGGCCTATTATGGCAATCTTCCGCCGGTGGTTTTAAAGGCAAAGGGAATAGATGTATCCATTGTGTCCATCGGGGACTCCCGGTTCAATTTATCGGTGATTGTGCCGGCGGCTTCGGATATCAGGACGCCAAAGGACCTGGAGGGCAAAAAAGTCATAGTTGGCCGGGGCACCATACTGGATGAATATTGGGGCAATCTGGTAAAGGCATACGGAATAGATGCGGGAAAAGTGAAATTGATAAATGATGTGGCCAATGCAAATTCCACACTCATAAGCGGAAATGCCGATGCACTCCTGTCTGTTGACCTGACGGCACAACTGATAAACAAGCAGTATCCCGTAAAAGTCATAGAATCAACTGCAAAAAATTATCCGGAATTTGCAAGTCAGACAGTTTTGGCAGCAGCGGGCAAATTTGCAAAAGAACAGCCCCAGGTGGTCGTTGCAGTTCTTAAGGCTTACATCAGAGCATATGACTATGCGCTGGAGCATAAGGACGAGGCACTGCAGGCCTTTGCCACAAAAAGCATTCCCGTTGATGTTATAGAAAAGGTGTACTCCAGTGAATTTAACTTTGCAAATCTGGACGGGGGAATTGAAGAAGCCGACAAGGCCAGGTTGAATAAGCTGAACGAGTTTCTTCTCGAATACAAATACATAGAAAAAAGTGCTGATATTGACAATCTGGTTGACACCAGCTTTTTTGAAAAAGCTAAAAAGGAATTGGGAAAATAGCACGGGTCACGGCACAGGCCCGGCCCGGTGTAAAAACAAACATACAAAAAAAGGGTGGTATGAATGAGTAAAAAAATCAAGCATATTGCAATATATGGAAAAGGTGGAATAGGTAAATCCACCACAACTTCGAATATAAGTGCGGCACTTGCGGAAGCCGGCTACAGGGTTATACAGATAGGCTGCGATCCCAAGAGCGATTCCACAAATACCTTGCGCGGAGGAAATTATCTTCCCACTGTGCTGGACAGCTTGAGGGACGGAAGCAATGTAAAAATTGAGGATATATCCGTGGTAGGCTTCAAAGGGGTGCTTTGCATAGAGGCCGGAGGGCCCGTCCCGGGGGTGGGCTGTGCGGGAAGGGGAATAAATGCCGCAATCACACTGCTTCAGGAGCTGGACCTTTTTGAAAAATTCAAGCCTGACGTGGTTCTGTATGACGTACTGGGCGACGTGGTGTGCGGAGGCTTTGCGGTACCTATCCGTGAAGGCATAACCGACAAGGTGTATGTGGTAAGCTCCTCTGATTTTATGGCCGTATATGCGGCAAACAACCTGTTCAAGGCAATAAGCAAATATGCTCCCACGGGAGGGGCCCAATTGGGCGGTATTATAGCAAACAGTGTACTGACACCCTATGCAAAACCGCTTATAAATGACTTTGCATCCAAGACAGGCACAAAGGTGGTTCAATATGTGCCCCGTTCATCAGTTGTTGCACAAAGCGAATTGCACGGCAAAACTGTTATAGAGGCAAATCCTGATTCGGAACAGGCGGATGTTTACAGGGCGCTGGCAAAATACATTATCGATGACAGCGAAGCGGCCGTTCCAAACCCGTTAAGTGTCACAGAACTCAGAGATTGGGCAAAGGATTGGGGCGACAGGATTTTAAAGATTGAAGCTGATGCGGCAAGCGATCTTAATGCAAATATATAACCGCTGTGCGGTGTATGGAGGTATTTATGGCTGTTTTGAGAGGCAAGGCTCCGATTATAAGAGAAAAAAGGTTATCTGCTATCGGGGCATATTATGGAACTGTAGAGGCTCTTTTGAGAGAATTTTATGACGGTAATCTGAAACAGCGTATCAGAACCTTTTCTCAGGAGACAAATTCAGATATTTTATATGCTTTACAGGCAATCAATTCTATTGAGAATGTGGTGATAATCATACATGGTCCCAGGGGCTGCGGAATAATTCAGAACCATTACAATAACAGAAACTCCCTGGCGACCCAATGGGCAGTAACCAATATTGACGAGGAAGACTCCATTTTAGGCAGTGATGTAAAACTTAGAAAAACTGTAAAGAGTATTTACACGGAAAATCAGCCTGAAATCATTTTTATCCTTACTACCTCGGTGGTTGCCATAAACAACGATGATGTGGCCTCCGTTGCACAGGATTTGACTGATGAGCTTGGAATTCCCATTGTTCCCATTTATACCGACGGCTTTAAATCAAAAATAGGTATAACAGGCTATGATACGGCTATTCATTCAATAGTAAAACACCTGCTGCCCAACAGGGCGGAAAAAGAAAACTTTATAAACGTCATTTCCCTTAACGAAAACAAGGAAGGCATAGAGGAACTGAAGAGACTTTTGGAAGCCTTGGGTGTTGAAGCCAACGTGTTCCCCGGCTTTTCAAAATATCAGGACCTTGCAAAAGCAGGCAGTGCGGCATTTAACCTGGTTGTAAAAAAAGGTGAGGGAGATTACTTCGCCAAGGTTCTCAAGGAGGTTTATCAAACACCTGAAATAGAAGCAAATGCGCCCGTGGGAGTCAAGGCTACCGGAAAGTGGCTTGCCCAGATAGGAAAACAGCTTGGCAGGGAGCAGCAGGCGAAAGAGCTCATTGAAAAGGAAAGTCAACATGCCGTAAAGGCACTTGAAAGGTACAAGGTTGACCGTATAAAGGTATACCTGAGCTGTGAGCCCGAATATGCCAATTCCCTTATCGGCCTTCTGGAAGAACTGAACGCTGAGGTGGTGGGTATAAAGGTGCCTTATCTTGATATTACGCTGCTTGACCAGATGGAAAAGCTGTACCGCAAAAATCCGGAGCTGTCCCTGCTCATAGGTGAGGGACAGCCATACGAGCAGATAAATATCCTGAGAAAGTCGGGAGCGGAGGTATATGTAGGAAATGACCAGGCTGTGGGTTCAATAGCCCTTGAGGGTATTCCTGTGCTGGACATACGGGATATCAATATCCTTGGATATAAGGGCAGCATAAGCTTTGCAGAAAAATTTTACAGACTGGTCAAATACAGAGGCTTTTCCGAAAATTTTAATGCTGCGCCCAAACCACCTGTTTATCAGACCGGCTGGCTGAAGAAAAACACAAACTGGTATATAAAGCAGGAGGTGAAATAATGGCGGAATATATTGAACTCAACAGGAACGGCTGTCTGCTTCAGGGGGCTGTGAGCGTCTTAAAGTCCATTAACGGCGTTGTTCCCATTGTACATTCAACAGCAGGCTGTGCGGCACAGGAAAAATATATTTCAAATGCTGCCGACAGATATGGCGACAACTACACTATTGCATGCACCAACATAATTGAAAAGCAGATAGTATTCGGAGGAAGCTCGAGACTGAGAGAACAGATAAAGAATACCGTAAAGGTTCTGGAAGGTGAGCTGTATGTGGTAGTCAGCGGCTGTGCCGCTGAAATAGTTGGAGATGATATTGGCGCAATGACCAAGGAAGCCGCCGAACAGGGCTATCCTGTGATTAATATAAGCACTCCCGGCTTTAAAGGCCACAGCTTTGATGCGTACACAAAGGTGGCCAGGGGAATTATTGAAGGCCTTGAAAAGCTTCAGGCCTCAGAAGCCGCTGTGGAGGAGTCCTTAATAAACATATTCGGAATTGCTCCAAATCTTGATCCCTACTGGGAAGGGAATCTTGAAGAACTGCATTTACTCCTGGAGGAAGCCGGCTTCAAGGCAAATCCCCTGTTTGGCTACGGGAGCTCAGTGGAAAACTGGAAACAGATAAGGAACGCCGGCCTGAATGTTGCGTTTACCGGCTGGGGCCTTGAAATAGCGCGTTATCTCAAAGAAAAATATAATACTCCATATATTTATATCGAAGAAACAGCACTTGGAATAGAGGGAGTTGAAGAAATACTGGAGAAGCTGGCTTCTGTACGCAGTGAAAGGCAGGAGCAAATTGAGGCACTATTGCAGCAGAAGCGGGACAAATACCTGTATTATCTTTCCAAGCTTGCACCCACCTATTACAGGCGGCATATCCAGAAAGAGGTGGTCGTGGTGGGGCCGACCTATATAGCTGCACCCGTTGCCAGCTTTCTTGAAAACAGCTTTGGTCAAATAGTCAAGGCAATAATTTTCACCGATAAGGCTGCAGATTTTGAAAAGGAAAATATCTCAAAAAAAATAAAATTCGAAACATTTTTTTCTGAGGACGGTAAAAGGATACAGGAAAAAATCAGGGAGCTTTCCCCTGAAATAATCCTGGGAAGCCAACTGGAGGCAGGTGCTGCCAAAGAACTTGAAGTTCCCCTGCTGCACATTTCACTTCCAACCGAGGGAAGTGTTATTTTAAAAAGAAGCCTGCTGGGAGTAGACGGTGGTCTTGCATTCCTTGAGGCATACAGTAACGCCGTTTTAACTGTTGAATAGCCGGATTTACAACCGCGCCGGGAAGGAGACTGATTATGGGATTTCCAAGTATAATTCCAACGGGAACGACAATTTACAACAAAGATAAGGCCTATGGGGGATATACGGTTTTACCCACTGCCAGAGGCGCACTGCTCATAGATATGAACGGCAGGGAATTGAAGCTGTGGAAAGGGCTTCAGGGCTTTCCCAACAAATTGCTCCCCGGAGGCCAGGTATTCGGCTCCTCCGGCACCAGAAATCCCAGGTTCGGAATGCAGGACCAGGTGGATTTATTGCAGGTGGACTGGGAGGGCAATATTGTATGGAAGTTCGACAGGCTGGAATATATAGAAGACCCTGGAGAAGAGCCAAGATGGATGGCAAGGCAGCATCACGACTTCCAGAGAGAGGGTTCTACGGTGGGATATTATGCTCCGGGCAGCCTCCCGCTTGTAGACCGGGGAAATACCCTGATTCTTGTACATGAAAATCTTCACAATACAAAAATAACCCATAAGCTTTTGCTGGATGACAAGATCATTGAGGTGGACTGGGATGGGGAGATACTCTGGCAGTGGAAGGCCAGTGAACATTTTGATGAATTGGGCTTTGATGAGGCGGCAAGGAATATACTGGCAAGAGACCCCAATATGCGCCCCGCAGGCGGGGGAATGGGAGATTGGCTCCACATAAATTCAATATCCACCCTGGGTAAAAACAAGTGGTATGACGGAGGAGATGAAAGATTTCATCCTGACAACATAATCTGGGATTCCAGAGAAGCCAACATACTTGCAATCATAAGCAAGGAAACCGGTAAAATCGTATGGCGCACAGGCCCTGACTTTAATGCCTCCAAAGAATTGGTGGAGCTGGGCTGGATAATAGGACAGCACCATTTGCACATGATTCCCCGGGGCTTGCCCGGAGAAGGGAATTTGCTTGTATTTGACAACGGAGGCTGGGGAGGCTACGGTGTCCCAAATCCAACCTCACCTACGGGGCGGATGAATGCCAAAAGGGATTATTCCAGAGTACTGGAATTCAATCCGGTTACGTTGGAAATAGTATGGCAGTATACTCCGGCAGAAGCAGGGCTTGTTAATCCTCTGGATTCCTATAAATTTTACAGTCCTTTTATCAGCAGTGCCCAGAGGCTTCCCAACGGAAATACACTCATTACCGAAGGCTCCAACGGGAGACTTATAGAGGTTACAAAGGAGCATGAAATTGTCTGGGAATATATAAATCCCTATTTTGGAGGCCTTGCCCCATCCATGAATATTGTTTATCGGGCTTACCGCGCACCTTATGATTGGGTTCCGCAGCTTCCCGTCCCCCAGGAAATTTCCATAGAAAGACTTGATATTTCAAAATTCAGAGTGCCAGGTTCGGCTGTGTATGCTGAAACTGAAATAACAGAGCTGGCGGGGATACAGAAGACAGAATTGACAGAGGGAAAGGAAAATGCTGCTTTTTGCGTGCTTTCGGATACGGACAGGGATGCCTGAGAGTTTTAATAAAGGGTGGAAGGGCATGAGACTAAAATTTGTTTAAATTTTATATAAGGAGGCAGAAGGTATGAGTGAGTGGAAAGATAAGCTTTATGAGGAATTGAGGTTGAAAATAGCCCTGGGAATCGAAGGAGTGAGCTTTGATGAAGAGGTACTGAAAAAGCTGGTCCAAAAGAAGGAAGTTAAAACAGTTGAATTCTGCGGGCCGGGAAAATTCTCACAGGCAAAAAAGCATTACTATTTTCCACATGCAGTACATTTGCAGAATGGCTTTGGCGTATTTCCGCTGTCGGACCCAAATTCACCCTACAAAATCGTAGAGCGGAATAATGTGTTCGGAATAGAGCACAGGGGCAATTATCTCTCGGATATAAGCTTTGATAGGGAACCGGGGTTTTATTCCGCCAAGACAAAGGACGGTGCAAATATGAAGGATATTGCCCAGGACCGTTCCGTCAGCAGTACCGACAAAAGCATAGTGGTATGCTATAGTGAAGAATGTTCGGTCAAGGATAAGGGACAGACGTGCCTGTTTTGTACCTTTAATGCAAAGAAGAAATATGAGGATGGTCCTGACGGCCCTGTATGGAAGTACCCGCAACAGATAGGTGAGACGGTGAAGGCGGCGTATGACGAAGGCTACAAGCATGTAACACTCACAGGAGGCTTTATACCTGAGCGCAGGGAACTGGAATACTATCTGGATGTGGCCGACAGCATAAAGGAGGCCCTGGGGAAGGACACCTTCAACGGCACGGCCTGTATAGGTGCGCCGCTGGATCTTTCGGTAATAGAAAAGTACAAGGAGGCAGGCTTCAGTACAATTGCATTTAACACCGAGGTCTGGGGAAAGAGCTATTTTGAGCTTGTGTGCCCCGGCAAGGTAGATGCCTGCGGAGGCTATGATAATTGGATCAATGCCATAGAATATGCGGTGGAGGTTTTTGGCAAGGGCAAGGTCAGGAGCAATTTTGTATGCGGCCTCCAGCCCAAGGAAGTTTTGTACGAGGGCATTGAGTACCTGGCCTCAAGGGGTGTGGTGACTATTGCCTCCAGTTGGGTTCCGTATGCAGGTTCACCCCTGGAAGGACACCGTTCTCCCACTATTGACTGGCATTGGGAGGTACAGCTTAAGCATGCGGAGATTTTAAGAAAATACGGGAGGACCTTTGAAGAGGTGTTCAACGGAGCTCCTGCCAGATTTCCCGTACACGACATATTCCAGATAGAGGACGGTACCTGGCCGGGATCGGGAATACAGTAATGCAGTAATATTTTTATAGTTCAGACGGCTGAAAACATAGGGGCTTTGAATTGCCATAAGGTGATTTGAAGCTTTTTTTTGTTCCTTTTCCATACACTGCACAATATCTAAAAAAAACAGGGTTAAATTCAAAATATATTCACTTGAAACAAAATACTACAAAAAAATATAATAATAACAAACATATATGAATTATATGTTGCTTTGATTCAAAAGGTGAAAAGGAGGAAAATACGTGGAAGGATTAAATGAAGCACTCGAACACATTCACATCAAACCCGGTCTCAGGGAAAACAGCGGCAAACAAGTAAAAGCATGGGGATATAACGGCGTATTCAATTTACTTACATCGGTTTCATTCCCGCTGATACTTTTAGTAACCTGGCAAATTGTTTCAGTATTAAACATTTTTCCACCTATGCTGGTGCCTTCACTTAAGTCTGTTGCAGAAAATCTGGCGGAGCAGCTAAAGACAGGTTTGCTGTTTTCCGATTTGTCCGTCAGTTTGGTCAGAGTAATGAAGGGTTATTTCTTTGGAGGACTTTTGGGACTTTCCTTTGGAGTTTTCATGGGAATATCCGCCTTTGCAAATCGTTTTTTTTCCGGCATATTTGACGGGATACGGCAGATACCCGGCCTTGCATGGCTGCCTCTCATTATCCTCTGGTTTGGTATCGGAGATACCTCAAAGGTGGTTCTGATTGCTAAAGGTACGTTCTTCCCGGTATTGCTGAATACCATAGATGGTATCAGAAACACCGACAAGGGTTATCTTGAGGTTGCAAGACTATATGGTATCAAGAAGCTGGAGCTCATAAGGAAAGTGTATTTTCCCTCAGCGGTACCGTTTGTTTTTGTGGGGCTCAGGCTGGGAGCAGGAATGGCTTGGATGTCGGTTGTGGGTGCAGAAATGCTGGCTTCAAGCTCGGGCCTGGGATACCGCATAAGCAATGCCCAGCAGTTGATGAGATCCAACGAGCTAATAGTTGATATGATCGTCGTAGGTGTCATAGGGTGGCTTGTGGATTTGATTTTAAGGAAAATAACCAAAAAGGTTCTGAGATGGAAGAAATAAAAGGCAGTAATTTAAATTTATTAAACGAGACGAGGTAGAAAGTCATGAAAAAAATGAAATCAATTTTGGCAATTATGCTTGTATCCATCATCCTTCTTGCGGGGTGCGGAACAGGCAGTGAAAGCAGTTCAGGCAGCTCTTCCGCCGGAGGAAATACGAAACCGGCAGGCAGTTCAGTTTCAGATACTTCCCAAAAGGGTGAGGTACATACGCTGAAATACGGCTTTGTGGATCAGGGCTCCGGAGTTGCTACCGGGCTTGTAGGCATAGCAAAAGACCAGGGATATTTTGAAGAAGAGCTTGCAAAGGTAAATGCAAAGATAGAAATAATTCCCTTTACCGGAGCCGGACCTGCAATCAATGCGGCACTGGCCAGCAAAAGCCTTGATGCCGGCGCCATTGGAGATGTTCCTGCCCTGGTGGCAAAGGCCAGCGGCATAGATACCGTAATGGTGGCGGGAGGACTTGCCGATGCCCCTACGTATGTTGTAGCCCAGCCGGGAAAAGGATATAAGTCCCTGAAGGATTTGAAGGGCAAAAAGGTGGCGACACAAATCGGCGCCTACATGCAGAGAGTGCTTTATCTGATGCTTGAAAACAACGGACTGAAAATTGACGACATACAGTTTGTAAACATGACTGCAAAGGATGCTGTCAACGCCCTGGCAGCAAAAACCGTGGATGCAATCGTTGTAAGTGCCGCCCAGTCTCAGACACTTGCTTCAAAAGGTCTGGGTGAGCTGCTTGACAGTACCGAGGGACACAGGGAATGGCTGAATTCCACAGCAACCGTATTCAATGCGTCATATACAAAAGAAAATCCGGAAGTGGTCAAAGCCTTTATTAAGGGCTTGCTCAGGGCAAGGGAATATGCCCAGAAAAATCCTGGGGACCTGCGGGCCTTGCAGATTAAAGCAGGTACACCTGAAAACGTTATAGACCTTGTTTACCCGGATTTGAAAAATTACTCCACTCTGGTTGAAGCGGATAAGGATGTTATCGGCAACCTGAAAAGCGTGGCACAATTCCTCAAAGACAACAAGCTTGCCGATTCGGTAGTGGACATCGATGCTTGGTACAATCCGTCTTTCTATAATGATGCTCTAAAGGAATCGGACAGCAAATGATACAGGCAAAATCAAATTCCGGCATAAGGCCGGGAGTAGCTTTTTATAAAGAATTTACAATACTGGCTGTTCCACTGGTGCTTATACGGGTTTTGGACACTTCTGTGAACCTTATAGACGGAATTTTTGTAGGTCAATTGGGGGAGGCTGCCATTGCAGCCGTAAGTTTCAGCAACAACTTTTACTTTATGTTCTGCCTTCTGGTCTTTGGAGTGTGCAACGGAACAGCAATTTTTACCGCACAATACTGGGGCAAAAAGGATTATCCGGGCATCAGGAGAATGTTTGGCATCAATCTTATACTGGGTGAAGGCATTGCTATGGTATTCTGTACGGCGTGTATGGCACTTTCCGGGTATATAATGAGGCTGTTTACCGTGGATGCGGAAGTAATCGCCTTAGGAAGTGATTATTTAAAGGCTACGGCACTTAACTATCTGTTTTCTACTGCGATATTTACACTTGCCTCATGGCTGAAAAGTGTCGAACGGTCAAAATTTTCTCTTATTGCCTCTGTGGTTTCCATTGTGATAAATACTTTTCTCAATTATGCTTTGATTTATGGCAAGGCAGGGTTTCCTGCACTGGGGGTAATGGGCTCGGGTATTGCCACCACAATAGCCAGAGGACTGGAGCTGTGCCTGCTGGTTGGTCTGACCTTTGGCAGGATACCGTTTCTTCGCGGCAGCCTGACTGATTTTTTCAGTATAGAAAAAGGCTTTATAAAACGGTATCTTAAGACTATTTATCCTGTGACTGTCAACCAGGGACTCTATGGCATAGGAACCATGCTGTATAACACTATTTACGGCAGAATGGGGACCTCGGTTGTTGCGGCGGTGAGCATTGTTTCAATAGTACAGAAATGTTCCACGGTTTTTATGACTGGAGCAGCGGCGGCAGCCAGTGTTTTGACTGGCAGGGAAATTGGAGCGGGAAATATGGAAGGAACCTATAACAATTCTGCCAGGCTTCAGAAGATAGCACCTCTTATAGGTGTCATATGCAGTTCGGTGTTTTTACTGCTGACTCCCTTGATTATCGGTGCATACAAGGTTGACGGTTCGGTAAAAAGCCAGGTTTATCATATGGCCGTATTGCTTAGCATATCAATTGTTTTTAATGCATACAACCATATTGGCATTGTGGGAATTTTGAACAGCGGAGGAGATACCTTCTACTGTTTCATACTGGATACAATCGGTGTATGGTTTATTTCACTTCCGCTGCTTTTTATGTCGGGCATGGTCTTCAAGGTATCAATCGAAGTGGCATTTGGACTTACTCTGGTGGAAATAGTCATAAAAAGCTTTTTTGTACGGTGGAGAATAACAAAATATTCATGGGCAAAAAATCTGGTGAGCGAACCACAAAAGGCTTGATGGAAGTCAAACTTAAAAATACAAAAATGGAGGTAGGAAGATGGGTAACGAAGCAATCAAACAAAAGCTATACAAGGAACTGGCAATAAAAAACGAAATAAGTGTAGAAGGTATAAACGTAGATCCCCATATATTTGAGCATTTGGATTTGGGAGGGGAATATCAGGAACAGGTTCACTTATGCTTTGAGATGGATCATGAGACCCATGAAGGCATAGAAATGCCAACGGGTTTTATTACTCCGGGGGGCTTGAGGATAAGCTTCAAGTGGGACAGGAGGTCTGATTTTGAGCTTGTTTATGATGGCAAACAGTATGTGGTAACAAAGGACAAGAAGGAGATTTTCCCGGTCACCTTCGACAAGCGCCCGAATTTTTATGGTCTGAAAGCAAGTGATGGCACGCCCTTTAACACTATTGCAGGTTTTTCCCAGGGAGATACTATTTATGGAAGTACTGTTTCCATAGCTTACAGCAATGAATGTGCACTGAAGGATAAGGGCCAGGACTGCCTTTTCTGCAATATAAACGCCACAAAAAGCACTTATGCGGAAAAGGAGGGAATAGGCTGGAAAAACCCAAGGCAGATTGCCGAGGCAGTAAGTGCCGCTTTTAAGCTTGACGGGGTAAAACACATGAATCTTACAGGCGGTTTTATTCCGGAAAGAAGGGAAGTTGACTACTATATTGATGTGGCAGAGGCCGTACAGGAAGCAACCGGACTTCAGGATTTCAACGGGACTGCCGTTATCGGAGCTCCGCTTGATTTAAGTGTCATAGACAAATACAAGGAAGCTGGCTTCCGGACACTGGCAATGAACCTGGAGGTATGGGATGAAAATTATTATCCTGTAATCCTTCCTGGCAAGGTTGCCCAGTGCGGAGGCAGAGAGCACTGGATAAAAGCAATTGAATATGCTGCAAAGGTTTTTGGAAAAGGCAAGGTGCGGTCGGGATTTGTAGCGGGAATTGAACCAAAGCCTGCAACCCTTCAGGGGGTTGAATACTTCGCATCTTTGGGAGTACTGGCCCTTACCGGAGCCTGGACGGTCAATCCCGGTTCCGCACTTCAGGGACACCGTACACCCGAGGCGCAATGGCACCTTGATATGGCTTACAAGTGCCATGATATTTTCAAACGCAATGGTTTTACCTACAGTGATTATTTTGATGTGGCACCAAGTCCAAATTTTCTGATACATGACATTTTTGCCATAGATGAGGAATTGCTGCCGGTTTTCAAAACGGCTCCGGTATTCAGTATCGTTTAATATTTATCCCAAATTTGAAAGGAGCATTTACATGACCATATCAAAGGAACAGTTAAAAGTAAGCTTATATAAGGAACTTGAACTAAAAAACAATATCGGCAATGATGGTGTAAGTTTTGATTTTTCCATATTCAAGGACCTTGACCTGGGAGGCAGCTATCAGGAGCAGATACACAGCCAGTCGGAGGGGGACCATGAAACTCATGTGGGTGTGGATTTTCCATGCGGTTACTCAACACCAGGCGGCTTCAGGCTTGGGTTCAAGTGGGACAGAAAATCAAAATATAAAATTGAGCTGGATAACGGAAAATATTATCTTACTTATAAGGGAAATGAATTATTCCCCATAACCTTCCACAAACGTCCCGAATATTATAATAAAAAGACTTCCGACGGAACAATAATGTCACATGTGGGCACGTTTACGCAAAGCGGGACTGTTCATATCACCTACAGCAATGAATGCTCCTTGAAGGACAAGGGACAGGATTGCCTTTTCTGCAATGTTAATGCCACAAAGAATACCTACGGTGAGTATGAGCATCACCAATGGAAGAATCCCAAGCAGATAGCGGAAACCTACAAGGCAGCAATTGATGAAGGAGTTGCAAATCACCTGAATGTTACCGGAGGCTTTATTCCGGAAAGGAGGGAGGTGGACTACTATATTGATGTGGCGGAGGCTGTCCAGGAGGCCACAGGTCTGGATGATTTCAACGGTACTGCGGTTATAGGCGCACCGCTGGATTTAAGTGTCATCGATAAGTACAAGGAAGCGGGCTACAGGACAATCGCAATCAACATAGAGGTCTGGGACAAGCACCTGTTCAAGGCAGTCTGCCCCGGTAAGGAATTGGAATGCGGCGGCTGGCAGAATTGGATAGATGCCATAGAATATGCCGGCAAGGTTTTTGGTTTTGGAAGAGCCAGGACTGGTATTGTTGCAGGGCTTGAGCCAAAGGTATCCACACTTGAGGGTGTAGAATATTTTGCTTCCAGGGGCATACCCTGCCTTACAGGAGCGTGGAACCCAAATCCCGGGTCTGCGCTTGAGGGGCATAGGACGCCTGAAAATGACTGGCATTGGGACATGGCGCTGAAATCATATGATATATTGAACAAATACGGTATTACCTTCCAGCACCTGGCTGACAGTTCACCATCCTCGGATTTTCTGGTGGCGGACATCTACAAAATAGAAAAGGAACTGCTGCCGGTATTTAAAACATTATAGAAATGACCGGCAGTTTAATCAGTTGCGGCGGGTTTATTTTATCAACCCGCCAGTAACGGATACTTTCCGGCATATCAGTGCTCCCGTATAGCTTGCATAAATGGATGGCTCAAAAAATACCTTCCATTTACGCAAGCTATACGGGAGTATCTTTTTGAAAAGTTTTCATGAGGTTTTCCACTTTGAGTAGCCATCCACTTCTCCAAGTACACTGAGCACTATTTGAATGGGCCGCTGCTCTATTCTCCCGGTCAATTCTTTGACAGCCTTATGGGCATGGTCGTCGGCAAGATCGGATAAAGTCCGTACAGAGACAAAGGGTATGCCCTTGTCGGCGCAAACATGGGCAATAGCAGCAGATTCCATATCGAAGGCTACCGGTGAAAAGTCGGCAATTATCCGGTTTTTTGTACCGGTGTCGTTCAAAAAGAAATCACCTGTGGCGATACGTCCAACATGGCAGCTAAAGCTTAAAGCCAGGCTCTTTTGCCTTAAGAGTTCTATGAGTTTTTCCGGAATTATATAAGGCTTTGCCTGAGGAACCAGACCCGGTTTGTTATCCAGGGATAATGCGCGGAAGTCAACTTGCCTGTAATCGTTTCCTATAACGATATCACCACCGGAGGCTCCGTCCTTAAGTCCGCCGGCAAAGCCTACATTTATAATCAGCTCCGGGTTGAAATTATGTATTATTTCAGCCGTCCGGTACGCAGCATTCACCTTTCCCACCCCCAGCACCCCGCAGCAGACTGTCAGTCCCAGGCCGGCATTTACAAAGCTTTCATTGCTGTCTGCCACCCACGAGCCGTCCTCGGTAAGAATTTCAATTAATGGAGCAAGCTCAATTTCCATAGCACTGATTATAGCTATCCTGATCATCCTTATCCTCCTCTTCTAAAATTGTTATATGGTTACAAAATTAATTATAATTTAAATAAAAATGACCAATAAGCCACTAAATTTTGATAATAACATGAATATATTTAGTGATTTATTAATGGCCGGCTGGGTAAATATAAATAAATAGATTTTTTAGCTGACAATTATTGCTGAAAATGCAAAAAATATGGTATAATGCTGGAGAGAAGGTTAATTGTCGGAATGTAATACTGTTTACTGTTTAATAGTTTAATAGTGATTAATTTTATTAATTGAGGTATATGGTAGATGATGCAGAAAAATTTTAAAAGGATTTTACTGGCAGTATTTACATTTTTGGTGATTATATCAATGGCATATTCGGTGTCTGCCATAGACAGCCAAAAACAAAAAAATGTTCTCATAATCCATTCATATAATGAAGGTATCCAATGGACCAGCGAGCAAAATGCAGGTATTATCGATACCCTGGGCAAGTCAAATGAAAATTGTGCAATCTATGTGGAATACATGGATTGGAAAAACTATCCCTCCCAAGACAATCTGAACTCACTTTATGATTACTTTCAATATAAATATGCCGGTAAAAAACTTGACCTTATTATAACCACCGATGATGCGGCCTTGAATTTCGCATTGGAAAACAGGCGCTATATTTTTTCCGGCGCTCCTATAGTATTTTCAGGTGTCAACCAGGACAAGGTGCAGGAGCTTGAGAACCGGTACATGAATTTTACGGGTGTGGTGGAAGAAATAAATCCGGTTGAAACCATTGACATTGCCTTGAAAATAAATCCGCAGATTAAAAAGGTGTATCTTGTGTATGATAACACGGAAAGCGGCTTGTCAACAGGAAAGCTTATAACCGAAAAAATCAGCCAGATGGACCTTGGACTTGAGGTTGCTCCGCTGAACAATCTGGAATTCGGCAACCTTCTGACTATGGTAAGCAGGCTTGAAAATACCGACATGCTGTTTTTTGCCACATATTACAGTGATGCCACCGGCTCCATTATTGATTTCAACCGTGCAGCCAGAGAAATAAGCCGGCACAGTACGGTTCCCATGTACCACCAGTATGATTTCGGCTTAAACAATGGTGCTTTCGGCGGCAATATGCTCAGCGGAAGGCTTTACGGAAACTATGCCGCCGAACTGGCATTAAGAATACTGAAAGGTGAGAAGGCAAACGACATTCCTGTAGCTTACACGGAAGCGTCCAGGAAGGAGTTTGACTATTTTCAGGTAAAAAGGTTCAATATTCCATTGAATAAGCTTCCGGAAGATGCACAGCTCATAAACAAGCCGTTTTCGTTTTTTGAGACTTACAAGCTGCTGGTGTGCGGAGTTATTTCGGCATTCTTTGTACTGATTTTTTTCCTGATGGTTCTGCTGATGTATATCAGGAAAATCAGAAGAATCAGAAGGGAGCTGCATATCAGTAACGAGGAACTTACGCAGACATATGAAGAGCTGGTTGCCACAGACAATGAGCTGAAGGATCAATTGAGAGAGATCTCTGAAATCCAGCATAACCTGTCGGTAAGTGAAGAAAAGTATACATATCTGGCCCTGCATGACGTGTTGACAGGACTTCCCAACAGGCGTTCACTGTTTGAGGATGCAAACAGGATATTAAGGAACAGCAGCGGCAAAAAAGCCGCTCTCCTGTTTATTGACATGGACAATTTCAAGTATATAAATGATACCATGGGTCATGAATTCGGTGATCTTCTCATAAAGGGAGCAAGTGAAAGACTGTCTCTGGACCTGTTTGACAACAGCACGCTTTACAGGCTGGGAGGAGACGAGTTCATAATCTTTGCAGAGGAAACAGGCCTGGAGGGTGCTGAACAGCTTACGGCAGACATTTTGTACAGCTTCCGGGAAAAGTTCTTTATCAACAGTATCGGCCTTCATATCAGTTTCAGTATTGGCATTGCCATATATCCGGACCA
This sequence comes from Ruminiclostridium hungatei, assembly GCF_002051585.1. GTDB lineage: Bacteria > Bacillota > Clostridia > Acetivibrionales > DSM-1351 > Ruminiclostridium > Ruminiclostridium hungatei. The sequence goes on from NZ_MZGX01000019.1 coordinate 78,320, forward strand.
TGGCAACACCATAGAGGACCTTATAAAATCTGCGGATATTGCCATGTACAAAGCCAAAGAAAGCGGCAAGAACAGGTACATATTGTATGATGCAAGTATGAACAAGGATTTTACCGAAAGAATGGTTCTTGAAAAACACCTGCACACCGCAATGGACAACAACGAGTTCGAGTTGTTCTATCAGCCGCAGCTTGACCTTGGTACAAACAAGGTTACGGGGCTTGAGGCTCTTCTTCGGTGGAATAATCCCGAGCTGGGCTATGTTTCTCCCGTAAAATTCATAAAAGTCGCCGAAGATACTCACTTGATAATTCAACTGGGGGAATGGGTACTGATTCAGGCCTGCGATTTTCTTAGTCATTTACATAAACAGGGCATGACACATATGACAATGTCGGTGAATATTTCGCCACTTCAGATATTCCAGGCTGATTTCAACAACAAAATACTAAAGATTCTTGAATATTTTGAGATTGATCCCCGTGCCCTGGAACTTGAAATAACTGAAACACTGCTGATTGAATCCTTTGATATCGTATATGAAAAATTAAAGCAGTTGAGGGAAAAGGGCATAGGCATTGCACTGGATGATTTCGGAAAGGGCTATTCCTCCCTGAGCTACTTAAAACAGCTTCCAATCACAACCCTGAAGATAGACAAATGCTTCATAGACAATGTGTCAATTGGTATGGAGAATAAAACCATAACCAGACATATTATAAAGATGGGAAGGTCAATGGGAATGTCGGTAATTGCAGAGGGTGTGGAGCACACTGAGCAGTTGGAGTACCTGAAAAAATATGAGTGCGACAAAATGCAGGGATATTTGTTCTCAAGACCATTGCCAAAGGGCGAGGTAGAAAAGCTTTTGTCAGGACTTATGACATCCGGTGACAAATAAATCAACCCGGCTTACAGGTCATGCATAATGCACGCATTTGAAAAGCCGGGCTGAAAGAGTGGTTGTATGAATCTGAAACAGAGGTCAAATTACTCCTTGACCATAAGCTTGATAATTTCAGAAATATACAGTGTGTGATGGTCACTGTCAGGATAAAATCTGGAATCAAGTGCAGTATCTATGAAGAATTCAGGCTTATAGGGCTGTGCATACAGCTTTTTACATATCATAACCTTGCCGGCTTCAATAAAATATGGTACGCCGTCGTCGTAAGCTACGGTCAGTTCAGCTTTGGCAATCTTGTCTTCATCTCTTCCGGAGGCTGTTCCCAGGTAGCCCAGTTGCTTTCTGTAACTGCTGTCAAGGAAGGACAGGGAAAAACAGTCCGAGCCGTCTACAAATTCCTTGGTGTAGCGCTGAGGACGGATGACTACGAAGGACACATTTTTTGTCCACATCACGCCCAGACCTCCCCAGGCGGCAGTCATGGTATTGACAGCCCCGGCTTTGGCAGCAGTCACAAGCATCCAATCCTGACCGATTATTTTAAAGGGACTTTCATTAAATTTTTCGGGTGACATCTCAATAAAATTATTCATAAAAACTCCTTTATTCGTATAATATTAATCCGTATCCAAAAAGTTCCTGAATCCATTATAACAAATAAATATATAAATGTCAGATAAACGCCATTATAAATATTCTGATACCTGCAAGGCCCAAGGCCAGGGCCAGGCTTTTTATAATCCAGTCTCCCTTGAGTTTTTTTGAAAGCAGTGCCCCCAGTTGTGCTCCGAAAAGTGCTCCCATAGTAAGGCCGGCAGTTTGCATGAACCCACTGGAAAGAACACCCGTTACCAGGTGGACAACACTCCCTGACAGGGACATGGCAGCCAGCACAAAATGTGAGGTGGCAGTGGCCAGATGTACCGGAAAATTGAGCATCTGTATCATGACAGGGACATGAATAATTCCTCCTCCGATGCCCAGAAGGCTGGACAGATAACCTACCAGAAGGCTTATTACTATGCCTGCCAACGGGCTATAGGAAAAGGTGTATACAATGCCGTCAATATCTGTAACTCTTCTGGTAATCTGTTTTCCCGAGGCTTTTTTATGTCTGTTTTTGTTCCGGGGATTTATAAAAAGATATACGGCTCCCGCCAGCAGCAGTATGCCAAAGAGCATGTCAAAGATATCCCTGGGTATCAGAGAGGTGGTGAGGGAACCGAGAATTGAGCCTGGCAGCGTGGCCAGGGCAAAAATAATACCCGACTTATAATCTGTTTTTTTCATTTTGGCATAGGCAAAAGAACCTGACAGGGAGTTGAAAAATACTACTGCAAGTGATATTGCAGTGATGGTTTCGGGACTTTTATCCGGATAGAGCAGCAGCAGGACCGGCACAAGAATAAAGCCCCCTCCCGCTCCGATGAGGGTTCCGAAGGTGCCTACCAAAAATCCAAGTGGTACCAGCCATAGAAATTGATACATTGTATTACCTCTCCTGAAAAAATGCTATTAAGGATTATTTTAAAGCTGTTAAGCAAATATTATGCTGCAATTTTAAGCCATAAACGTATTTGGAAAGTCAATTACTATCGGCTGAAAGCCTCTGAAGTACAGCCTCTTTAAATCCCAAACCGTTGAAGCCTTTAAATAAAAGGCTTGAAAGCACATATTCGCCTGAAAGGCGAAGGTTTCAACCGTAATTGACTTTATGAAAACATAAAGTTTATATCTGACCTGTGAAATATTGTACTCCTATACTGGCGGCGGCCACACAAAGCCATACCAGCAAGCCCAGCAATATGGGCTTGAAGCCGGTCTTCAGCATCTCCCTGAAATCGGAACCCAGTCCGACGGCGGATAGTGCCACAACTATCAGGAATTTGCCTGCCGCCGAAAGACGGCAGGCCGCTGCAGCACTGATTATCGATAGAGTATTCAACAAGGATAAAGCAAGGAACCCCACAATAAACCAGGGGAAAATCTTTATAAAACTGTAATTTACCTTATCTGAGGTTTTTGCTGCACCTCTTTTCCTCAGCAGGGTGATGGCGGCAAAGAGCAATGAGACCGGGATAATCATAGTGGTCCGGGTCAGCTTTACAATTGTGGCATACTCTCCGGCTGTCCTGCTGAAAGCATAACCTGCCGCAACCACGGAGGAGGTATCGTTTATGGCGGTTCCGGTCCACAGTCCGAAGGCTTTGTCCGAAAAACCAAGCAAATGTCCCAGGGGAGGGAAAATCAATACTGCAACAATATTAAAAAAGAAGATTGTGGAGATGGAATAGGCAACTTCCTTTTCGTCAGCCTCAATTACCGGTGAAACCGCCGCAATTGCAGACCCGCCGCAGATGGCTGTGCCAACCCCAATAAGAGCAGTCAGCCTGCCGGGTATTTTTAACAGCTTTCCAAAGACCCAGGCGGATATAGCTGAAACGGAAAGGGTAACCAGCATGACACACAAGGATTCTCTGCCGGTTTTCCAAACCTGGGCCAGGCTTAAACCTGCACCCAGCAAAATGATGGAATATTGCAGCAGCTTTTTTGCAGCAAATCTTACACCGGTTTCCACCCACGCAGGTTTGCCTGCAAGGTTATTAATAAGAATTCCCAGAACTATACCAAAGACCGGTGCTCCAACTATGGGAAACAGTCCGCCCAGCCAGACTGCCGCAATAGCAATTAATAAGGAAAACAGGATTCCTGCCGTATTTTTTCTTAACCAGCCCATAATATACTCCATTCCATTGGCTTTTGAGTCAACCCAATTCAATATTGTTTTGATATAAACATTTTAGTACTGGACTATCATAATTTCAAATTATGATTTATTATAAATGTATAAAAAATATTTATGGCTGAATTTGAATTTTTGGAGGATATATGATAGACGCAAAGCTCACTACCTTTATAAATCTGGCAAAGCTCAGGAATTATACCAGAACGGCAGAACTGCTGAATCTGACCCAACCGGCGGTTTCCCAGCATATCAGACAGCTTGAGGATTACTACGGGGTGCAGCTTGTAAAGAAAAAGGGAAGACAGCTCAATCTGACCGGGGAAGGCGAATTGCTTTTAAAATATGCAAATGAGCTGGAAACAAAGGATCTGAATTTTCAAAGGACCCTGATGAATAAATCTGCCGTGGTGAAAAGGTACAACCTCGGAGCTACCCTGACCATAGGCGAGTTTGTACTCCCCTGGCTGCTGGGAGAGCATAAGCGCCGGTTTGAAAGTGTGGATATTATAATGCATGTGCACAATCTTGAAGATATCCTTGAAAGGCTCAACCTCGGACAATTTGATCTGGGTATTGTTGAAGGTCCTTTTGACAAGACAAGGTTCAAATATAAAAAGTTCAAAGAGGATGAACTTGTACTGGCGGTATCCCCAAAAAGCCACCTTGCCAAAATGGAGGAAATAGAGCTGGCGGATATTGTGGGCATGGGAAGGCTTATACTGAGGGAGAATGGGTCGGGCACCAGGAGCGTTTTTGAAAACAAACTGCTTGAGCTGGGAATAGGACTCCAGCAGGTGAAGATATATATGGAGGTTGGCAGTATAGGAGCAATAAAATCACTTGTGCAGGCTGACCTTGGTTATACCGTAATATCCAGGGAGGCAGTCAGGCAGGAAGTGGCAGCAGGTACATTAAAAACAGTGCCTCTTAAGGGGGTAAGAATTCTGAGGGAATTTAATTTCGTGTATTTGGATTACGGGCAGGAGGCTTTCATCAACGGATTTATTGAATTTCTCACAGGGGCCATATTAAATAATTAAATCAGGAACCAAGCGGGGAAAAAATTCATACAATATATTGTAATATTTGAATATAATGATTGACAAATATAGTTGAAGGTTTTATAATATCAATAAGAAGTAATTAATGAAAAGGGAGATGGAAATGAAGACATCCAGGGAGTTTATTCATCAATGGTTATGGGTTGTACTTATTGCTTTTTGCATAGTTGGATTGTTTTATCCCGCAGTAGGGATTGCAGCTCTTATATGCATGCTTGCTCCATCGGTGGCAGCCATATGGAAGGACAGATTCTGGTGCGGCAGTTTTTGTCCCAGAGGGAGCTTCAATGATTCCGTATTGCGGAGGATAAGTTTCAAACGGCCGTTGCCAAAGCTGCTGAAAAGCAAGTGGTTCAGATACCTCTTTCTGGTACTGCTGATGAGCGCCTTCGCCGTTCAACTGACGTTAGCCTGGGGAAGTCTGGAAAGTACAGGCCTGGTATTTGTACGAATGATAATAATAACTACCCTTGTAACAATAATCCTGGGGATTTTTTACAGCCACAGGACCTGGTGTGTTATCTGCCCCATGGGCACTATGGCCTCCTTGGTCACAAGGGCTGCTGCAAATAGTCCCACGGCAAAAACAAATAAAAAGGTGGCCTTTGTGCGGGAAAGATGTGTAAGCTGCAAGCTGTGTTCAAAGTCATGTCCCGTGGGAATAGATGTATTGAGCTATAAGGGCCCGGGAAAAGTTCTAGACCATGACTGCCTGAAATGCAACGAATGCGTTTACAAATGCCCGAAAAATTCCCTGACAAAGGTTTAATGATAAAGGTTCAATGATAAATGCTTATTGCCGGAAGTTCAATTGCAAAGGTTCTATGGCAGAGTTTTATGCAAGGCATCCGGCAGTTGAAGAATACGTTTTATTATTGTAAAATATTAAGGATTTAACAAAAATATACTTGAATAGGATTTATATATGGGAGGAATTTTAAAATGTCGGTTGTCAAAGCGAAAAATTACTACACAGGGCAGGGCGGCTGCCAGAGGATGAATTGCGCACAGGCGGTTATAAATGCGTTTAAGGAAGATTTCAATATAGATGAAACCATGGTGGAGACCTTTAAAAGCTATGGGGGAGGAAAAGCTCCAGATGGCCTGTGCGGAGCCTACTACGCAGTAAAATACATCTTAAACAAACAGGCTCCAGGCAAGCTGGAGGAATTGGAAAAGCACTTTCTGGAACATGCAGGTGCACTGGAATGCAGCAATATCAAAGGGCTGAAAAAGCTTTCCTGCGTGGGCTGCGTTGAAAAAAGCTCTGAATTCCTGGAAAAACTGGGTTAGCATGAAAAATCTATTAGTTGTTATTCTGATGGTTTTGGGTATCATAAGTACTGCTTGCGGTACACAGGAGAAAGTTTTGTTCCTGCCGGTAAGTAAAAACACGGCGTCGGTACAAACCGGGTCAACAAAGGAGCTTGGCAATATGGAGATAAAACCCCAGGAGGCTAAGGCACGTCTTGACAAAGGGGAGAGTATAATTCTTCTGGATGTACGTACTGAGGAGGAATACAACGAAAAACGCATTCCCGGAAGTATTCTGATACCTGTGGAAGGCATTGACAGCGATGCTCCGGCGAAGCTGACCGACAAGGCTGCTGTCATATTTGTGTATTGCAGAAGCGGAAGAAGAAGTGCGATCGCAGTTGAGGTGCTTACTCTTATGGGATATACAAAAGTATATGACCTTGGGGGGCTTGAAGACTGGCCATATGAAACTGTAAGCGGTAAATAACCGTAGCCTTTGTAAAATATTTAAGCCGATATATATAAAATATTTAAGATGATTCAGGGCACCCGGGCAAAGCTATTTTGCAGGGTGTCCTGTTTTGTGTTTGAAGCTTTTAAATAGTATTGCATATTTTATTTTATATAATATGACATGCCTGTGTCAGGTTTAAATGCTATAATATTGACAGAGAGGTGCATTATGCATATAAACAGGTTGTTTGAAACAGTTTACCTTCTGCTGGATAGAAAGTCCATAACTGCCGGAGAGCTTGCTGAACATTTTGAAGTGTCGGTGAGGACCATATACCGGGACATCGATGTATTATCCCAGGCCGGGATACCGGTTTATATGAGCAAGGGAAAGGGCGGGGGTATAAGACTTCTGGACAATTATGTACTCAACAAATCCATATTGTCCGATTCGGAGCAAAAGGAAATACTTGCGGCCTTGCAGGGACTTAATGCCGTCCACTACCCAGAGGTTGACAATGTAATAGCCAAGCTGGGACTTTTGTTCAACAAGGCTGATTACAACTGGGTGGACGTGGACTTTTCCCATTGGGGAGAGACAAACAGGCAAAAGTTTAATATGATTAAGACTGCAATCATAAATAGAAGGGTTCTGGCTTTCGACTATTCCGGTTCATACGGAGAAAGCAGCAACAGGGAGATAGAGCCGGTGCAGCTCTGGTTCAAGGACAAGACCTGGTATCTGAAAGGCTTCTGTCTGACAAGGAAGGCCTTGCGTATATTCAGATTGACCAGGATGAAGGAAGTAAGGCTTACGGAAACTACCTTTGAAAAAAGGACGGTGCAGGAACTGGAGCTTTCCACTGCCGGAGAAGAGTCCCGTAAAATTGCATATTTTAAGCTGCACCTGGACAAATCGGTAGCATACCGGGTTTATGATGAATTTGACGAGAAATATATTATCAAAAACCGGGACGGAAGCTTTGAAGTTACAGCCTTTTTTCCCGAAAGTGACTGGGTATACGGCTACATTTTGTCCTTTGGAAGTGCTGCCAGGGTTATTGAACCTGAATACATAAGGAACAAAATCATTGAACGGCTGAAGGAAACAATGGGACAATATGAAAGGTGAAGCTGAAATGGAATATATGCCGGCAAAAACTATAATATCCGGTTATGCCCATAATAATAACTGGTTTGGCATAAATTACAACATGAATATATACAAGGGCTGCAATCATGGCTGTATATACTGTGACAGCCGGAGTGACTGCTATCATGTGGAGGATTTTGACCGGGTGAGGGTAAAGGAAAATGCGCTGGGCATCATCTCCAGGGAGTTAAAATCCAAGAGAAGAAAAGGCGTAGTGGGAACAGGTGCCATGAGTGATCCCTATAATTCTTTTGAAGGGCAGTTGGAGCTTACCAGAGGCTCTCTTGAGCTTATAAACCGGTTTGGCTTCGGGAGCTCTATTGCAACAAAGAGTGACCTGGTTGTCAGGGATATGGATATCCTGCAAAAGCTTCAAACTCATTCACCTGTAATTGTAAAGGTGACGGTTACAAGCTGTGACGACCAATTGGCAAAAAAAGTTGAACGGAATGCCGTCCCTTCCTCAAGACGGTTTGCCGCCGTGAAAAGTCTTACGGACAGCGGAATTTTTGCAGGAATACTTATGATGCCGGTTTTGCCTTTTATTGAGGACACAGAGGAAAATATCAAGGGCGTTCTCAGGCGTGCACATGAAAGCGGCGCCAGGTTCGTATATACTTCCTTTGGCGTCACCCTGAGACAAAATCAGAGGGATTGGTATTATGACAAACTGGATGAACAATTTCCCGGCGTGAAACAAAAATATATCAGGCAGTTCGGAGATTCCTATGTCTGTGATTCCCCACGGCTGGAGGAGCTGAAGGTGATCTTTAAAGAGGAATGCAAAAGGCTGGGCCTGCTGTATGGTATGAAACAGATAATAGCTGCATACCGGCAGGGGTATGAGGACAGGCAATTGACCTTGTTTTAACGGCTCAGGATTGAGGTATAATAATATTAAATTACAGCGTATATGGAGAAGGAAAATGCCAAGAAGAACCTACGTAACAAATATGCCTGATAAAACAGGGGCATTTATGCTTGCTACAAAAATTATTGCAAGGCATAATGGAAATATTGTCCGAGTGAGCTATAACAAGGCTGTTGACCTTCATACGCTTTTTATAGATGTGGAGGCGCAGGAAGACAAGCTGGCCCTGATTGCCGGGGAATTGGGCAGTGTGGGTTATCTTAATGAAAAGATTTCTGAGACCCGAGTTGTTGTGGTAAACATAAAAATACCGGATAAGCCCTCTTCCGTGCTGCCAATACTGAGAATACTGGACAGATACGGAATAAATATTTCGTATATCAACTCAAGCTCAAACAATACAGAGTTTCAGGACTTTAAAATGGGCCTGCTCATTGAGAATCCCGGCATAATCAAACTATTGCTGGAGGAGATCAGCGAGAGCTATCAGATAGACATAGTTGACTATGATGACGCTGAAAACAGCCTGGATAACACGATTTTCTATATACGCCTGGCAAATGAAATGCAAAAGCTCATGCATTTAAGCACTGAGACCACCATGGAGTTTATTGCAGAATCCAACCGCATATGGCAGGTGCACCAGGAAAAAGGGGAGAATCCCAAAAAGGTATTTGAATATATAAGAAGGTTTGCCAATTTTATAAGCCTCCACAGGGACGGCAATTTCAAAGCCGACATCGAAAAGGTGAAAATCAGCCCCCAGGTGACCTTGTACAATATCCAGCCTCCCTGCGGAAGCAATACCTATGTGCTGGAAGCTGAAAATGAGCTGGTGCTGGTTGACACCGGCTATACCATATATCAGGGAGAAATATTTGAAATTTTCAGCAAGCTGTTTGGCGACTGGCAGGCAAAACTCAAAAGGGTATATATATCACATGCCGATGTGGATCACTGCGGACTTCTGGCAAAGCTGGGAAATACCGAAATTTGTGTTAACAGGAAAAGTGCCGAGAATTTAAAACGTCAATATTTGGGGATTCCCGATTACAGGGAGCACAACGAGGTGGGACTGGGATACAGCAAGCTGAGCCGCATAATTTCCGGCTATATTCCGCCTGATACGGAGAACTTCACAATCCTGGACCGGGGGGATATACCAGAGGAGCACCGTGAGCTTTTGCACATAGGAGATTTTTCAGTTGCAGATTTGGATTTTGAAGTGCTTGAAGGCAGCGGAGGGCATGTTTACGGTGAAATGGTATTTGTAAACAGAAAATTCGGGGTGGCTTTTACAGGTGACCTCCTTGTCAACATAAGCGGCTTCAGTCCAGAACGCGCAGAATTTAACTCTCTGGCGCCCTACCTGATGAACAGCGTCAATTCTGATTCCGCAAAGGCCACTGAAATGAGAAGGCAGATACTCAGCCTGGCGGAAGAAGCAGGGGAAGCAGTGCAAAAACCCTGTATGATCTGCGGAGGGCACGGGCCCCTTTCCATAATAGTAAATCACAGGCTGCAAAAAATGCCGGGGGTGGAGAATGTTGCATTGTAGCATAGCATTGTAGCATTGTAACATTTAGCATTGCAGCTCTCCGGTTGTAAAGCTATACCACCTTTTGGAAGGTCAGCTCTTTTTCATAGGGTTTGAGCAGCCCGTCCAGGGAACTGCCTGACCGGGTGTGACCGATCCAGGCCAGTGCCTGGTCTTTTTCCAGTATAACCGGCATCCTGTGGTGTATTTCAGACATTTGTCCATTGGCATCGGTGGTTATTATTACAAAACGGGTGGAGGGCATGTCGGACTTGTCCGCAAAGCTGCCGTACAAGCCCGCAAAATAAATAAGCCCGGAGCTTGCTGAACGGATAAGATACTTGTCCTTTTGACGGGTAGTGCCGGCGGCAGCTTTCCATTCATAAAAGCCGCTTGCAGGTATGAGGCATCTGCCTGCGGCAAGAAGTTTCCTGAAGGTGGGTTTTTCCTGCAGTGTTTCACATCTTGCATTTATAATAAGGGAACCGGCCTTCATATAGTGTGGGAAGCCCCACTTAAAAAGCTGCAGGTCTTTTGCAATGCCGGAGCTGTCAGAATTGTAAGAACTGTCGGAACGGCTGGAACTACCGGTGATAACCGGTGCGGTATCGGTAGGAAATATTTCTCCGGTCTTCATCAGGGAAGCCTCATTTTTGTAACGCTGATTAATACCCTTGAGTATTTCCAGCATTTCTTCATTTTCTTCCTCTGTAAATACGACATAACGTCCGCACATATTTTCCTCCTGTTTCCGGGGATTAAAAATTTATCTTTTGCCTTTGCATACTTGTAATACCAGACATATATGATTATAGCATTTTTACTTATCCAGGTACAAACCTTCCCGGGTACAAACCTCGTAAATGGGTACTTTTAAAAACAAGTCCCCATTTACGCAGGCTGTACAGGCATAAAATGCAAACCCTAGCTTATCTTATGCATATAAAGGTATTAATGCTGTTTATATTTAATTCCATATAAACCCACATACGTCCGTTCCATCTGTAACCGTATATTACACGCTGAGTAACACTTGCTATCCATGCCCAGAAGCTTCTGCCATTGTTCAGCCAGATAAATGCGAACCTGTTCCGGCACTGTCTGATAGGGCCTGGGAAGAAGTTCGGCCTGCGGGGAATATATCCCGGAGGACGCATGGTGGGGGCAAATTGTCCAAAATTGTGAGGCCCCGGAGCATATGGCATAAGACCGGGCTGACCCGGCTGCCAGGGTTGTTGACCCGGTTGCCAGGGTGGCTGACCCTGCTGTCCAGGTTGTTGGCCCGGTTGCCAGGGTGGCTGGCCTTGCTGCCAGGGCTGCTGCCCCTGCTGAGGCATCATAGGGCTTGGCATTCCATCAGGTCTGGTATAGTCATAGTCATAGTCTTCATACTCTTCGAATTCATCGAATTCGTCATAGCCATCATATTGATCCGACATTATTAATCTACTCCTTATACGTAATCTTTTTAATACATAATATGGCAGGATTTGCCGTACGGTTACATAAAGAGTATGTAATAATGATACAAGATATATTATTCGTAGCTAGGAGCTTCTTTTACCTCAATATAGAATCTCTGATTTCCAAAGCCCCCATCCTCGAAAAAAAGCTGGAATTTTTTGCCCCGGCAGGTGCAGTAAAATCTCCAGGCGGTTATCTTTTCCTTGAAGCTCTGACCGTTCCTGCTGTCCAGCACCTTAGTTATTTTATAGGTGCGGCCTTCCCACTGGAAGGATTGAGGAATCAATTCTCCCGTACTGCTTCTCCGAAAAGCCGTAACATCAAGATATGCCCTTCTGTATTTGGGTTCCTGGGCTTTTGCTGCCAATTCTTTTTCTGACTGCTTTCTTTCATATCCAAATGGGACCATATCAAATCACTCCAATTATTTTCCTATAGCCAGGACACTATATTTCACAAAAACCTTTTATTTTCCTTCCATAAACCATTTATTGCCCTCCAGAAAAAGATATACCTCCTTATTCATCACCCTGCACCTATAGCGGATCCCCTGACCGCCTACCTTTTGACTGGCAGCTTTCCTGAAGTCAAATACCTTGTCTATATCATATTTCGTGCCGTCCTCCCACACGAAGTAAAGAGGGAGCAGGGCACCATCCTTTGTAAAGGAGGACATAACATCTACATAAACCTTGCGCATAAGAAGGGCTCCTTTCTATTCCCGGCAATATCCCGGACAGTGCCGAACAGGCGGGTGGAAGCACCCTTAATAATATATACAGAACATGTGTTCGATATATATTATATGCTCTGGAAGTTATTTTTACAAATGAAAAAATTGCCTGGAATGTGGTTATATGAAAAATTATTATAAAAAATAATTGTCATATTTTTTCAATATATTCCATATTTTTAGAAGGAATTATCAAATAATGGTAGAATATAGTATAATATGGTAAAATATAAAGAAATGTGGAATTTGTAGTTATGGCTTAATAAGAATTTAGACCCTGCAAAAATGAGGGCTCATTTTGATGTGTGTTTTTGTTCAGTAAATCAGGAAAGGAAGGTAACGTTATTGTATAATAAATTTGATTATCAGGGGCTCCTTATATCTGAAAGAAAAACAACTAAAAAAACTAATATTATTGCTATGATAAGACTTTCCAGGCCTAAACAATGGATTAAAAATATTTTTGTTTTTTTAGCTTTATTATCCTCAGGAGATATAATTGAGCTGTCTCATATAGTCAATTCCTGTATTGGATTTGTTTTATTCTGTTTTATATCAAGTTCAGTTTATATTTTAAATGATTTGATAGATATTAATGCTGATAAAATCCATCCTATAAAAAAATTTCGGCCCCTTGCTTCCGGAGCAGTATCCAAGGTGCAAGCTCTTGTGCTGCTGATAATATTGTGTTCCATATCATTAATACTCTCATTTTTGTTTAATTATAATCTTGCAGTAGTTATATTCATTTATTTTATTCTTAATATTTTATATACCATAAAGCTTAAGAAAATAGTAATTGTAGACATTATGGTAATATCTACCGGATTTCTTTTGAGAGTAATATCCGGATACGTAGTGATACAGGAAGAAATATCTCTGTGGATTTTGCTGTGCACATTTTTTCTTACTATGTTTTTGGGCTTAAATAAACGCAAGCAGGAAATACACACGTTAAATAGCGATGCAAAGGAGCATAGAAAAATATTGAACGAGTATTCCGAAGAATTAATCAATCAAATTTTACCAGTAGTTGCATCCTGTGCTATAATATTTTATTCATTTTATACCTTTCAAGTCTCAAAAAACATATGGATGATGCTGACAATACCTTCAGTTATTTATGGAATGTTAAGATATCAATATTTATCTTTGAAATCAAATGTGGGAGAAAATCCTGAAATAGTACTGGTTAATGATGTCCCATTTATTGTTAATTTTATTTTATTGGTGTTTATAGCAATAACAATTAAATTTATTTAAAAAGTTTTACCTTTGCTTTCTCTTAGATGTATGGTTTCTCAATTTAAAGGGAGGCAGGTTAAAATAAAAATGTAAATACAAAAGTATAATGTATTTAAATTTACGCGTTATAATTATTAAACTGTTTAGGAGGATGAGTTAAATGGAAGTTTTAAAAAAGTATTTTTGGTTAATATGTCTGACAATTGGTGTTGGAGGTTTTTTAATTACCTGGTTTTGTCTGCCTCATCAAGGTGCTATTGAAAAAATATGGTGGCTGGTGTTTAAATTAGCAATTTATGGTTTTATTATTTTAAGTATAGCTTTTTTCCCTAACAAGCAAAAGTATGGATTTCTATTAGTAATACTCCCGTTTTTTGTGTTCTTAGGATACATAATTCCTAGAATAAGCTATTTTGGTTTTAGTGGTATAGTTCCTGTAAAATACGATGAAGTAGGAGGAGAATTTTACACACTTTTATATTTGCTGTTATATCCAATGATAAATTTTACAACCGCTTTTGCATACAGGATGGGTGGAGGAAAACCAGGTCATGTTATTAAAATATCGGTTACTGGTGTATTAATAATATTTTCCGGATTTCTTGATTTAATGTGGTATGTTATTAATTCGTCTGAGCTGCCTGATGTATTGCAATATTCTCATCATATTATCATTTTCTTTGGAAGAATACCGACTTATACTGAAGGGATAATTTTCGCGCTATGCCATATTCCTTTCATAATAGCAGTATTATTATTGCCACTTGATAAGTGGATAGAAAAAATATCAAATAAGTTTACAAATAATAATAGTTTGAATCACGGAATTTAAAAATAAGAGGTGTTCTATGTCTTACATAAAAGCAAGTATTGTTATCAATACAAAAGACAGGATTTCCAGACTTTATGTAGTGTTAAAAGCCCTTGAAAGCCAAGTGGACAATACTGTTGAAGTAATCGTGGTATTTGACGGATGCAATGATGAAACCTTAAATACATATAGTAAGATTAAATTTTCTTATCCTATTATAGAAATAGTATCGGAAAAAAATGTAGGACGTTCAGCTTCAAGAAATCTTGGCGCCAAAAAGGCCAAGGGAGAAATAATTATATTTATTGATGATGACAGGGTTCCTTGCAGGGATTTTGTAAAAATGCATATTGAAGGACATAAGGAACCCTGTATACTGTTAGGAAACAGGAAAGATGTTCATCTGACTGAATATAAGATTAAAAAAATGATGATTTCACAGGAGGAGTTTTCTGGATTTCTGGATAACATGGAATCAAATGCGACTATTGCATTTGATTCTCATGATAAACTGTCGAGAAAATTACTTTTTTTTCGGTATAATCCTATTATATGGATTGTTTTTTATACTGGAAATGTATCGCTGGAACGTGAAAGCTTTCTTAATGCCGGCCTTTTTGATGAAAGCTTTAAAGGATGGGGCTATGAGGATTTAGAACTGGGCTACCGTTTATATAAGCAGAAAATTAAATTTGTAAAAAGTAAAGCCACAGTAAGCTACCATCTCACGCATGAAATATCTGTTTCAGACATGATGGAGGAAGCATTAAGGAATTTAAAATATTTTTCAAAAAAGGTTAAAGGTGATATACTGGCTAAATCAGTAATATTTCTATTGACAGTTCCATTATATTTAAGAATTTTTCAGCGATATTTTATACGGACATCGTTTTTAAAAGGAAAGCCTGAAAGCAAAGACATACATTGAGGTCCCAGCCTGAGGAGTTAATGATGAACAGTAAAATTTCAAAAGTATATATTCTTTTTAGGGAAAAAACCTTAGAAAATACTAAATTAAGGAATCTTATAAACAACTCTGATTATAGAGATTTCTTAACCAGTATTAATAGGGTTTTTTTCTTTAAAGTTATAGTTTATTTAATTACAACCATTATAATAGTATTGACTGCAAGAACCCTTACTCCATCACAATTCGGACGTACAGGAGTAATCAGCAATATTGCGTATTTATTATTTGTGCCGATGATTTTAGCGGTTCACAGTGCAATGTATAAGTTTCTGCCCGAAAGTGACAATAAGGAAAGAAATGAACTGATAAGCATATCTGCTTTGGGCAGCCTCATCTCTATTCCCATATTTTCAATAGTATTGCTTTTTATCAACAGACTGATTCTAAAGCAATTGAATATCCCTGTTAATGAATGGAAAATGGCTATACTGCTTACAGTTTTTTTAAGCTTGAGTACAATCAGTGAGTCATATCTGAGGGGACAAAAAAAGTTCAATTCCATATGCTATTTTAAGCTTTTTTCATCTGTTATTAATCTGATGCTGATAATAATTTGCTTTTTTGTACTTAATATAAAAAGCCTTGAAATCTACGTTTACAGTTTGATAATTTCTCACTTGGTTTTTACATTACTTGCCCTGACAAAAACAGGAGTTACTAAAATGTGTAAAGTAAGCTGGGCAGGCGTTAAAAAAGTTTACACTTATAGTTTTAGCAATATATTAAGCATGTTTCTTGGGGGAGTTACCCTTTCAAGTGATTTATTTTTTGTAAATTATTTTTGCAGTCCTTCAACTGTGGGTCTATACAATGCATATCAGGGCTTCGTCAAAAATATATTTTCAGTTTTATTCTATGAAGTATTTCTGGTTGTTTTTTTACCATTTTTAGCAAAGGCAAACTACCTAAGACTGGGAAAAAATATCAAGAGATACATTCCGGTTATTATAGCTGTAGTTATGGTTGGCTCCGGTCTTTTAACAATGATTTTTATTTTCCTGTTCGGACAGAATTATAAATTAAACCTTATTTACATATTACTTTCTTCGTTAGGGATTGCCTTATATACCATATATCAAATTTATGTATATGTTTATAATATTGAAGGAAGTAAAAGGGCAATGTTTACAGGTCTTTCCACATTAGCAGTATTGCCGCTTGCCCTGGGGATACAATATTACCTTACCCGGTTTTATAGTATGAAGGGAGCACTTATAAGTGTAGTATTAACAAACTTCTTATTAATACTGTCATTAAAAATTATGAATAGGGACAGGTAGCAAACAAATTCAACAACACCTTGTAATAAATCCTGTATTTTTACTTTAAGGCCAAAGTAGTTTTGCTATATTGTTTTTTGCCAGAATAATACAGTGCCGATGCTCTATACTGCCGCCCACAACCACAGGCTTGTTTCTCAGTTCAGGCTGGTGCAGGCATTCAACGCTTGCATAAAAGTTGTTTAAATCCGAATGCAAAATAACTCTTTACATAGAAACACCCTTAATAATACATATAGAATATAAGTTTGATATGTATTATATGCCTTGGAAGTTGTTTTTACAAATGAAAAAATCGCATGAGATGTGGTTATATGAAAAATTGATTTTATGAAGAAAGTAATTGTCATATTTTTTCAATATATTCATGTTCTTGGAAGGAATAATCAAATAATGGTGGAATATAAAGGGAGGTGGGGTTGTGGGAAGGTGAGATTTTTAAAAATATATTTTACAAACTCTCATTTGCTTTTGATAACAGAATGTATCTGCTTTATAAAAAGCTCGTTTTTAAAAGTATAGAGAGTGGAAGGATTTTATGGAAGAAAACAATCAATTTACAAAATCTGATATCGGGGCTCAGGCTGCGTGGAAAGGTTTTTCCTCTCAAACGCTTTATACTGGATTTCAGAGCTTCTGGAAGAGAAAAAATTTTGTCCTTTGACAGCAATTAAATTTAAAGAAAATATTGAAAAACCAGACAAACTAATTGATAGTTAATTGCAACAGAAATACTTTTTCGGAGGAACAAATGAACCAGGATTTGCAGGAATATATCAATACATATGGTGCAGACATACAAAACCTTTTCACTGAGCTGAGAAAGCTTATATTTCAGAGCGTTTCTACTGAAATTGATAAGGAATTATGGGCTAAATTACCCAGCTTTTATGTCGGGAAAAACTTTATCCGCATCATCCCGTTTAAAGACCACATAAACATTGAAGCAAGTGCCATTATGGAGCATAAAAAAGAACTGGATAATTTCAAGCTTACACCCAGGGGCATGCTGCAGCTTTATGCACATCAGGCCATACCCTATAATGTTTTGCAGACTATTTTAAAAAAGACACTTGCGGGCTGAATTCCACAGTGGCAAACACTATATACATGTGGACCATTCAGTATATTTAGGAGGCATTCATGGTTTATTTTGAAACACCAAGGCTTATTTTCCGCGATTGGAGGGAAGAGGACCTGCCTGAATTCAGGGAGATGAATAAAGATACCAGGGTAATGAAGTATTTTCCAAAAACACTTTCCCCGGAAGAAACAGACGGGTTTTATAACATAATCAGGGAGGAGTTCCAAAAATACGGTTATGGCCTTTACGCAGTTGAAACAAAGCTTGACCAGCGCTTTATAGGTTTTATAGGCTTCCACCGGGCAACCTTTGCTGCTCCCTTTACACCTTGTATTGAAATAGGCTGGAGACTTGGAACTGAAGCCTGGGGTAAGGGCTTTGCCACAGAAGGAGCAAGGGCCTGTCTGAAATATGGCTTTGAAGCACTGGGTTTAGAAAAGATATACAGCCTTACCTCAAAAATAAATATCCCGTCTGAAAATGTAATGAAGAAAATCGGCCTGGCAAAAGTAACGGAATTCCAGCATCCAAATATACCCGAGGGCAATCCTCTGAAGGAGCATTTACTTTATGCGGCAGATAGCTGCTTTTATAAGTAAAAACCACCTTTACCAGGTCTGGTGGAAGTATCAATATTGCCTTTAGTTTCTTGCAGCAGCTTATATTACAAAGCTGTAACTTCTAAATCTCCATATAAGTTGTAAAATAAAAGAATAGTGCATTTTACAGGGAAATATGAAATTATTTTGCGTGCACCAGTTTAGTTATGCAGTGGGAGTAATATACCGGGTCAGGAGGACAAATGAAAATCAGAGAATTATTATTATTAATTGTTATTACCTTGATTTTGACTTCTTGCAACACTGTTCCTTCCAATAATTCATCAGCCTCACAATTCATACAACCCATGAAGCAAAAAGAGGTGTTATCCCCCTTTACTCAATTTGAGAATCTTGAAAGAAATGAAGATATGGTCTTCAACAGCAAGCTGCTGGATGACATTTTAAAATCCTATGGTATTTATGACAGGCTGCTGGAAAAAGTACCAAAAGAAGATTATATTGATTCACTTTGCTCAGACATTAAAATCAATGGCTTTAGCATTGAAAACAAAAAGGTTGCCGTATTGCAGATAATTAAGGGACACTTGTACATATACATAATGTTTTCAAATAGCGATGATAAATGGATGGTTGACGGTTTCGCATACCAGAAAGAGAGGGAAAAACCGGAGTACAGGGTTGAAAAATCCAGTGACCAGGCGAAATATTGGCTGGTTATAAGACACGAGGCAAACCATGGCAGCGGCCTGCAGCTTTTCGATGAAATCTGGTATAACCCGGATGGTTCTGTTGCGGGGGAATATCCTGTAGAAGGCAGTGCTTTATTCTTTCCGGAGATGGTTGTACCTGAGGCAAATGCTTATTTTTCTGCTTCGGTTGATTATGATGGCGATTCCAGCATATACCTATCCTACTCAATAAGTTTTGAATATACCTATAAGTCAAATGCAAAAGACTCCGGTTTGTATGGTCTTCAAAGTAAATTCCGCCCTGCGGTACGTGATAACTGGGAATATGATTTAAAAACGCGGCAGCTTAAATTTTTATCCTGTGACACTGGGTTACCGCAAGGCTTTAGCAGGATGGAGCATTTAGCGTCAGACGATTTTGGCATTTTGCAGGGATATATTGATTTCTACAGAACCCGGTTGGGCGATAAAAAGGTTGCTACATTAGGTGAATGGGAAAAATTTATAAGTGCTGCTCCTGGCTTGACCAGCGAAAAATAGGAGGGATAAGCTTTGCCTGTAAATATATTAAAAGAACCGAGAAATCTGGAATATCAAAGGCTGCTTCAGTATGCCTTTGAATTATGCAGCAGTTTTGTACTGTCTGTGCGCAAGGAAATACTGGCATATTACCCTGAGCCTGAAATATTCAAGAGACTGGAACCATATTTGATAAAAAAGGTGGCTGCGCCGGATTACCCGCAAATACAATGCTATAGTCCCGACTTGCTGCACTATTTCTATCAATGCAGTGGGGCGACGCAGGCGATTGTTTTGCCGGAACTGAATGGGCTTTATGAATGGAGGGAGCCTTTTTGGCCTGAAGACCTGACCTTTCTCAATGCTGAAGGCCAGGTGTGGCTGGGAACCATATCCCATGAGCATATGGCGGCTATTATTGAAACCCATTATTCCCAGGTGGAATTTCTGAAAAATGAAATCGGGCTGGAAATATACTGGCTGAAAAGGACATATACCGAAGCAGAAGTGGAAAATGCCACTAATACCCTATTCAGCCTGATTGATGAATATTTTAATTTATTGGGCAGCCATTCGGAGGATGAGCTTAGAAACAGTCTGACGGGTAAAAAGGCTTCACAGGATTTCGGCTTCTGGGAGGACTGCATTTTAGGGGACAGGTACAATATAAGCGAGCACTGCCTTGCTTTTGAAATAGCACGCTTCAGCAATTTATTAAAGCTGGAGAAGGCTGTTTACGCCTATGATTTTTTTTCGCTATTGGATGAGGAGGCAGCTACGGGTTACCTGGAGGAATTGTTGGCAGTGAATATATCCGGCAATCCTCAGGTTATGTATGATTGCCTTGAAAGCTTTAATGCCAGATATCGGACTGACAGGAAAAAATGAGTCTTAAGGCTCCCCGCAAGGGTAAAAGTATTTATGTATGATTCCTGTGATTTTTGGTATTATATTCATAACATGCTTTATACAGGATATCCTATAAGCAGCTATACATGATATTCTATACGCAGCTATACGCGGATATGCGTAATATATTCTATACGGGAGTGATTACAGTGACTGTACATAATATTGACCTTAAAACCTTCGTGGCAAACGGACAAGTTGAATGTGAACATAAGGAAAAGCTTCTTTATGTTAGGACCCAACGTGCAATACCTACTCAGCGCTTTGATGCCGAGCACCTGTCAATAAATTCCCATATTTTTCTGCCAGGCAGATTCAAGCTGCCGTTGAGAATTGACCTGACGGCAAAAATTGATGCCCCCGGTTTATACATATTGCTGGGAAAGGGACATGTGAATTTCGGAACCTTATGCTCTGATAACAGGCGTATGGACGATATTGCCGCCCCGGCAAGAAAGACAATGTCTTTTCATAACCATATGGACATGAATGAATTCACGGATATTTCCCTGATTTATGACTTTAATCAGATGCAGGTTCTGATAAACGGTGAGGAAAGATATTACTCCAACAAGGAAAGATATATGAAAGCCAAGGCCTTTTCTGAAATGAACAAAGAGGGCTTTGAACTGAAGCTTGCATGCGACAAGCTGGTAAATCTATGTATAAAATCGGTTACCATAACCGAGTATGGCGACAAAACCCCGATTTCCCGTCAGGAGGGTGACCTGCCTGCCCCCATAATGAAAAACCTTGCCATAGCAGTGGGGGAGAAGCCGGCTTTTGAGAAGTGTATTTCTCTTTTGCCGTTGGATATTCAAAGTGAAATTGTCAAAATGGATGAATATTTAAAAAGCCTGAAACCCTTCAAATTTAAAAGGCAATTGGAGAAGAACGGCAATAAGATAACCTATGTAGCTCCGGATTATGGATTTTCCTATGCCATATACCTGAGCAATGATATTTTTGACCACTCTCTGCAATGGTATCTTATAACCAACGGCAAGCCGGAGACCTGGCACCGGAAAGCTGATTTGATGGAGGAGACCCTGGACAGGCTAACGCAAAGGGCACCTGATCTTGCCGGGCGTATGTTCCACAGCCTGGATGATTGTGTGGGGTGCTACAGGGATTGTCTGGCAAAAACCAGGTACAAATTGCAGGATAAGCAAAAAATCGTCTGTCATGGGAAACTGAAGTTCAGAATGGATTCCACAGGCTTTGAGGATGTGCGTACTTTTATTGAAGGAATAAAAGCTATTGTGTAACAGGCGGTTGGCTGCTCACGCCATAAAAAGCCTGATTTTTACCGGGGAGGGATTGAATTATGACTGCTTATACAGCATTATTGCGGGGCATTAACGTAGGAGGAAAGAACATCGTCAGGATGGCGGAGTTAAAAGAGCTGTTTGAAGCTATTGGGCTTCTGAAAGTACAAACCTATATTCAAAGCGGTAATGTGCTGTTCAAATCAGATGAAGTCCAGGAGTCCTTACAAAAAAAAATCCAACAGGAATTTGAAGGACGCTTTGGCTTTTCCAGCACTGTTATTTTGAGGACAGCAGCCCAACTGGAACAAATTATCCTGAATTGTCCTTTTTCTCAGGAAGAAATAGCTGAAGCGGAATTGGCGTCAGAAGTAGAAAGTCTGTATGTTGCACTGCTGTCTCAAATTCCGCCGCAAGAAAGACCGGAATGCCTGGAGGCCTATAGCAGTGAAAATGATCGGTATCACATAGTCGGCGGTGAGGTTTTTCTTTTATTACGTCATAGCATCCGCAAATCAAAGCTGGCCAATAATCTCCAGAAGTTGGATGCGGCGGCTACCGTGCGGAATTGGAAGACCATAAACAAGCTGGTGGAACTGGCAAAGGCTATGAATGGTAAATAACCTTTTTATAATGAATACTCCGGTTTTTTAAATTATTCTTCCAGAATAGATAGTTTAAAAGCACTCATAAAAAATCTCCTTTATGGTTAATACTTAAAATTTTAACCAGAAAGGGTATACAATCATGGAAGAAAGCGACTTGCTTTATGCAGAAGTTAAGGAGAATAATAGTGAGATATTTTACAAAGGAATGGTATGAATTATGCCAGAAGACAGGGGCACATATGCTGCTGGAGGAAACGGCAGAGGCGGAGCATTTTTCAGAGCAATATTTCAAGCAGACATATGACCAAAAATTGAACGAATGGCTTTCTTTAGAGGAGGAGGTAGCTTCTGTGCCTTTTGAAGCTGTTTTTCCGGCACAAATGGAAATTGTGGATGAAAGTCTATCGGAAGAAGAGCTTGAAGCCTTTAGGGAAGAGTATCGTTTAAAGCTTGAAGAGGCAAGGGAGAGGTTCAATTCACGGGAACCTTTCAGCCGGGAAAAGGAGTCCCGGCTATTTTATGAAGGATTTATACAACAGCTTGAATATGCCGGAAAGCTGTTGCCCGGGCAAATACTCAGCCAGATAGCCGATCTTCGTGTTTTTGTGCTGGATAAGGCGTCCAGGCAGGTAATAGAAGCTGTAACCCGGTTTTGTGAAGAAAATAGAAGAGTTGTGGAAACCGCTGGTAAAGCGTATTGGGAGTATTATGAAAAGGCATTGCAGCTTCTTGAGGAAGCTGAAAAAAAAGTGTTTAAAAGTATTCACTTTCATGACTGCACTGTCAAAGAAGTTAAACAAACCGGAAAGTCCTTTTCAATAGTATTTGACAACTCAGGGGGCTTTACCGGAATAAAGGAAATGACGTTGGAGAATTATACGTTGATTAATCAGGAGGGCTTACTTGAGGAAGCCTGGTGGCTTTATGAAGAAGTTTACAGATGGGAGCAGCAATACGAGATACACACATTGCTTCAGAGCAAGGATTTGAAACTTATAGAACTTACAGTCAGAGCTGAACATATTTCATTCAAATAAAATAGTAATAGCAAAATGCACCCGGATTTTCATCCGGGCACAATGAAAAAAAGGAGCAAATGCCAGTTGCTTTTCTGAGGTCTCTTTGTTACTGCCTCATTCAACTTCTTTTGCATTTGGTAAACGCTACTAATATAATATTATGTAAACTAACGAGAATAGGTTACACTTTTGAAAAGGGCAAAAGCACCATGCCGGGGAGCAAAAGTGTATTTTTTGTTGAGATAATAAATCTCTTGGAGTATAATTGGAGCAGCTATAACGGTCATAAATCAATACGGAGTTTGCGGTTTGTTGGGCTCGGAGCTGGACGGAAAGGAAATAAAGAGCATACGGTGCTGAGTGCAGGGGACTGCTTAACAGTACTTACAAATGAGGACAGGAGATAAAATGATACGATTTAATTGTGATTACAGCGAAGGGGCACACCCCAAAGTGCTGGAAAAACTCGTTGAAACAAATATGGAGCAGACTGCCGGTTATGGTTGCGATTCATATTGCAGCAAGGCAGCCGGGCTGATAAAAAGCAAATGCGGCCGGGAGGATATAGACGTACACTTTCTGGTGGGAGGGACACAGACAAACCTGACTGTCATTGCGGCTGCGTTAAGGCCTCATCAGGGTGTAATATCCGCAGACACCGGGCATATAAACACCCATGAGACAGGTGCCATTGAAGCTTGCGGGCACAAGGTGCTGGCCCTTCCTTCAGCAGACGGCAAGCTGGCAGCAGGAGATATAAAAGCCTGCTATGAGGCCCATGCAAGCGATGAAACCAGGGAACATATGGTGCAGCCCAAGCTGGTCTATATATCAAATCCTACTGAGGTTGGAACCATATACAGCAGGGAGGAACTATCTGCCATCAGTAAGGTCTGCAGGGAGAAGGACCTGTTTTTGTATCTGGACGGAGCACGTCTGGGCTATGCCCTGTGCGCAGAGGGCAATGATCTGGATTTACCCGCTTTGGCAAGGCTGTGCGATGCCTTTTACATAGGAGGCACCAAAATCGGAGCACTTTTCGGAGAGGCTCTGGTATTGTGCAATGACACAATAAAAAAGGATTTCAGATATATGATCAAGCAGAAGGGCGGGATGCTTGCCAAGGGAAGACTGCTTGGAGTGCAGTTCGCTGAGCTTTTCAAGGACGAGCTGTATTTTGAAATGGCAGGTCATGCCAACAAAATGGCTATGCTTATAAAAGAAGCCTTTAAAAGAAACGGTTACAGTTTTCTGGTAGAATCCTTCACAAATCAGCAGTTTCCCATAATACCGGACAGTATACTTTTAAAGCTGAAGGAAAAATTTGAATATTCTTTCTGGGTCAAAGTCAGTGAAAAAGCCAGTGCAGTGCGGTTTTGTACAAGCTGGGCTACAGACCCCGGGGCTGTGGGGCAGTTGACAGAGGAAATCCACAAGTACGGGCCGGTGGCATATGAGGATACCTGACTTTGAATGAAATATCAGTGGAAGGTCAATTGAATATCGGTGGAATACAGCATGCTTATGGGGCATGCTTTTTTATTTGTGCGCAGATGGCAGCCGGCCGGGTTGGTTTTATGAGACGGAGTTATTGTATTGTGTAATAATTAATTTGTATTGTACAAGTTGCATAATAATGCTACAATATATTCATTAAAAATATACATAACAACTAAACATAACAAAAGGAGTCTCATATGAAAAGTATCCGAATCAAAATTGTACTGCCAATTATCGCTATCCTTGTTTTGTTTGTAGGTTTTATGGTTTTTCAGATTATGTCTATTCAAAATAACCTTTCGCAGGTCAAGCTTATGAATGACAAATATTTTTATACCCTGGCAAAGGCTGAGGAGCTGAAGTACAGCGTGGTGCAGGTTCAGCAATGGCTGACCGACATAAGCGCCACCAGAGGTATCAGCGGTTTTGACAGCGGTTTTTCAGAGGCTGAAAACAGTGCCAGGGAATTTAATTCAATTATTGCCAAGTTAATTCAGGCAAATCCTGAAAAGGAAAAGCAGCTAAAACAAATCCAGGCCGATTTCATACCATATTTTGAAGACGGAAAGAAAATGGCTGAGGCTTATATCAAGGACGGCCCGTCCAGGGGAAATCTCATGATGATAGGCTTTGATGATGCCGCAAACAGCCTGACCAGTGACATCAACCGTTTTAAGACCGAAGCCTACACTAATATCCAGAAGTCCATGAAGGACATAGAGCAGTCTGTTGACAACACATTAACAGTGGTTATGTTTTCTATAGCAATTGTAATTATAGTGGCTGCTGCTGCATGGATATTCGTTGCCAGAGGCGTGGTCCGGCCCATACGTGTTGTTCTGGGTAAGCTCAAGGCTATGGCGAGCAACAGCGGTGATCTCACCAGACGCATAGATTATGACAGCAGGGATGAGATAGGGGAGCTGGCCCGGAATTTTAACCTGATGCAGGAAAGTTTCAGAGAGATGATAACCATCATAAAGGATGAGTCTCAAAGCGTTGAAGCTGCGGTGGAAAAGGCAGGTACAAATATAGGCAGGCTTTCCGAACTGATTGAAGAGGTGTCCTCCACAACAGAGGAATTGTCTGCGGGAATGCAGGAGACTGCCGCCTCCACAGAAAAAATGAGTGACTCTGCCATGGAAATACAGGCTTCCATAGAGGGAATCTCCAACAAGGCACAAGACGGAAGAAACAGTGCTGCGCTTATTACTGACAGGTCGGAAGAGCTGAAGGAAAAGGCAGTATTGTCAAAGGAAACAGCAGATGAAATCTGCAAAGACACCCGGGACAAGCTGGTGGAGGCAATACAAAAATCAGGAGAAGTTGAAAGAATTGCTGTCCTGTCGGAAGCTATTCTGCAGATTGCCTCCCAGACAAATCTGCTGGCCCTGAATGCCGCCATCGAAGCTGCAAGAGCAGGGGAAGCAGGGAAGGGTTTTGCTGTGGTTGCGGATGAAATAAGAAAGCTGGCTGAAAGCTCAAAAACAACCGTAGCGGAAATACAAAGCGTAACCGGTGTGGTTGTTGCCTCTGTGGAGAACATGGTTTCAACCTCGGAACATATGCTGGAATTTATAAATAATCAGGTAATACCCGATTACAAGGTTTTGGTGGAGACAGGAGAACAGTACAGCAGTGATGCTGATATGGTAAGCAATATGACCGCCGAGTTCAGCAGTGCTTCGGATGAAATCATGGAGTCCATACAGGATGTGGCCAGAGTAATAGGAGACATATCCAGGGCTACAAATGAATCTGCCTATGGTACGAGCCATATTGCCGATAAGGTAATGTCCATATCCCAAGAATCCATGAATGTAGTCCGCCAGAACGGGGAAGTTTCCGCGAGTATAGCAAGGCTTACTGAAATGTGCAACAGGTTTACGGTATAAAAGGCAAAGTCTGCTGCGCTGAGAATTATGTCGAAAAATTGCACAAATGAAGATTAACAAAAAAACCACATTTTCCCATTGGGGCAGGTTTATACCTTTGGAAAAATAGTGGTTTTTTGTTTGAAGGGGGTGACATAAGATTATAATGACCGGAGGGTCTTAATAACTGGGAAAATCCACTATAATGTACTTTTTAAAGGCCTGAATGCTGTTGAAATATTTTTGAGGAGCAAATTATTTTGAACTTTTCTCAGGGATATTTATCCAATTATATGGATTAAAATGTAAAATCAAGAAAAGAAAGTTATAGGTGACAGCTTTCGACAGAAAAATTGAAAAGAAAAAGGTATTATAGAATAAAATGATATAAATTGTTTTAAGAAAAGTGTAGGGTGATAATATGCTGACTTTCAATTATATCGAGATTAACATGATAGCCATGGCAATACTGCTGATTATATATTTTAATATAAGAAATAAAAAGGAAAGCTATCTTTATGATCAAAAGCTTTTTATTCTTATATTATTTTTCAATGGGTTGATTTTAGTATTTGATACTGCCACCTGGACTCTGAATATGAGAAGCGGAGAAATCCCCAGGCTATTAAACAATATTTCCAATACCGTATATTATATTCTCAACCCCGTACCCTGTATGCTTTGGTCGGTATACGCAGACTTTCAGATATTCAAGGATCAGAACCGCATTAAAAAAATCAGCAGGGCTTTAAGCCTCCCGGTTATCATAAACGGTATTTTGGCTTTATTAAGTCCTAAACACGGGTTCTTGTTTTTCATTGACAGCAACAACATTTATCACAGAGGCAGCCTGTTTATATTCCTGTGCCTTATATGCTATTTTTATTTCGCATATACAATGCTTAAACTGGTAAGAAAGAAAAACAGAATGGACAAAAGGCAGTATGTGGCTCTGGTCTCATTTGCATTTCCGCCGTTTATCAGTGCGGTTTTCCAGATACTGTTCTTCGGAATTTCGGTTATATGGATTTGCATGGCCTTTTCTCTGCTGATTGTTTTTATCAATATCCAGAATAATCAATTGTACACCGATTACCTGACGGGTTTGTATAACCGGAGGCAGCTTGACAACTACCTGTATCAGAAAATCAAGAACAGGATGCATGCCAAGTACCTGGCCGGTGTAATGATAGATGTAAACTCCTTCAAGCAGATTAATGACATATACGGGCATACTTCCGGCGACAATGCCTTGGTTTGTGTCTCGGACATCCTTAAAAGGAGTTTCAGGAAAAATGATTTCATTGCCAGATACGGAGGCGACGAATTTGTAATAGTCGTTGAAATAAGGGAGCAGTCGGAGCTGATTGGCATGATAAACCGCCTGAAGGAAAATGTTGAAGCTTTTAACGACAAAAAGCTTATTCCATATGAAATAAGTCTCAGCATAGGTTACGACATATACGACACAAGGTCGGGAGTATCAATCCAAAAATTTTACAAGCATATTGACCAGTTGATGTATGAGGATAAAAGGGGCAGGGCTGTAAGCTGAGAAAGCGGTACTTTTTGGCTGTATCCCATATTTGCCGGAGGCTTCATCCAGAAACAGGGGCAGATGGGGAGGGTTAAAGGTCCAAACAATGTATACCACCATCAGCAGTAAAGCTGCTGCTGCCGACAGGGATACCCTGATGCCCTTGGAATACTCATACACGTGGAAGCCCAGCAGTTGTCCCACAGCGTCCGACAGCAGCAGAAGCAGAATATCCACCACCAGGCATTCAACTCCGAAGGCCCGGGTATAAAAATAAAAGACAAGGAAGGTTGTAAGAATGGCAGCTACAACACTGACCAGCATGCCTGAAAACCATTTTCGGGGGTCAAGGCCATGCTTTTTGCCTTTGGTAATGTAGAATATGAACCACCAGCCCAGTATGGGGAGCAAAAGCATTTTGGAATGTTCCCAAACGCTTTCGTTTACTGCCGCCATTGCTCCGACTGCGGGACTTTCGCCCGACAGCTCATATAAAAAATGAAAACAGGTCCCTATGACGAAAAGTACAGGTATGGAGATATAAAGCCATTTTTTTAAGGATAAATTTCTTATCATAAAAATCACACCTTTCATAGCATTTTGTCTTGCCCATAAATTCCCAAACTATATCTTAACAATATAATATAGTACTGAAGGTGTGACTTTTATTCATTTGTTTGCGCTGCACCTGCTGCTGGAATTTCTTAAAAGCAAAGAAAATTGCCCCAAGTATGCACAAAAAGGATAACAGATAGTTTAATTTGAAGCTTTCCTTTAAATACAGCACTGAAAAAACGGCGAAAACCACAAGTTAATGGAATAACAATTTATAATAAGGATTTTCATTCTGATTTGTAAACATGCGGGCTTTTTTTCATATAATAATTACATACGATATTATGAAAGAGGAAAGTATTGTATGAATATTGCGTTATTTGATGAGATAAGGATTTATTATGGAAGTGACAGGCTGCTGACGATTTTTCAGGACCTGGCAGGCAACAATGAGAATGAAGCTCTGAAGTCTGTCAATCAGAAGAACCTGCAGTTTCCCTCCCTGTTCATACTCTGTCCGGAAATCAAAAGGCTGCGGCTCTCAGATGGCCTGAATGTACGGAATACATATGCATATAATTTCATAAGCCGGATATTGGAGGGAGAAGAACTGGATTCCCAGGTTCTTTTGCAGGAATATGAAGGGGAAAATCCGGAGAATCCGGAAATTCTACGATGGATGCTTGAGTCGGGCTATGCTGAAGACGGACTCAGTGAAGAATATGACCAGGTATTGGATACCGCTGCCATATGCCTCTTGAAAGTATACGGCAACAACCGCAGCCTGAAAATAATTGAGGATATGATATTCAGCCGCTATAGAAAGGGCTCGTTTATTTATGACCTGACCTGGGCATATTTTGAAACAATAAATCCTCAAAATTTGAATGGGCTGGCTGCCAGATTGCGTTCCTCAGAACCCAAGGATGTGGAATTAGCCAGGAAGCTGCTGAATTTTATACCGACTGTCAGCGAGAGGGAGGATAATACAAGAAAACAATATCAGAACACCTTGAAATGGATAAGCCAAAATCAGAACTTTCTGTATTACACGGGAGTTACCAACAATCAGACCTTTGAACCTGCAAGGTTTGCAGTATCACTTGAGGCCAAGTACCTGCAAAAGCCTGCTGAAAGCTTTTTACAGCGGCAGTCCAGGCCCGCTGGAGCTGTGGGATCTGAAAACCTGGAGCGGTTCAATGAACTGGAGGACGACTACAAGCTTCTCCTTTCAAATTATTCAAACGCTCTTTACCGCTATAACAGATATAAATGGAACAAATGGATTCAGAGTCCGGTTGAAAGGCAGATTGAAATTGCTGAAAGGGTTATGGGGGATGTTCAATGATTAAGATTAACGGTAAAGTGCTGGATGCGGATTTTATCAGCCAGTACGGATCAAACAGCGTAGAGGGAAAGGTACTGGATATACTCATGAGCAGCAATGAGGTCTACAATTACAGTTCTCTCAATGACCTTAAGTTTGAACTGAGTGTCAGAAGAAGTATTGTCAATGCTTCCAAAAGCCTGAATAAAAGCCATATGGACTTCAGCGTCTTCAGAAAATCCCGTTGTAATCCGGAATTTTGGTACAGGACAGGTGAGGGAGGCTTTGAACTTAAAAGCGGGGTTAAGCCGTCGGATGCCATAAAAGACATCTACATAAACAGTTCGAAGTATGCCACCGAGTGCGCAACAGCAATGGTTATCGTATATTATAAAGCTCTTGTGGATGTTTTGCCGGAGCAACTGTTCAACAGACTGTTCCCAAGGATATATCTTATGAATTGGCAGCATCTGTCCTATAATCTGGGAATAGTGGATTACATCAGGGTATCCGATTACCTTCCGGGAGACTGCAGATATTTTAAAAATCCGGATGTGGATCCTGTAAAACCCGAATGGCAGGGAGAAAATGTCTTTCTGCTGGATAACGGGCTGTATTACGGACATGGCATCGGAATATCCTCAGGTGAACGGATAATTGAGATACTTAACAAGAAAAGGATAAAAGGCTCTACCGTGTCGGCATATTTGCTGCCGTCTGCAAAAAGGCTTGACTTTAAATATCTGAGCAATAAATATTATGAGTTCCCTACCAGGCAAAAGGTGGAATTCAACTCGCTGGAAAGTAATCGGGAAAGTAATCTGAGCTGATTTTAAATGCTGAACCGCTTTTGCTTTACCCGTAAAAATGCTAATATATAAAGTAAGAAACTTTAAGACAAAATATCAATTCTGAGCGGAGGCTTTGATATGAAAGGCGCAAAGAACTGCGAATGCTGCATTAACTATATATATGATGAGGATTTTGCCTCGTATCAGTGCGGGGCAAATCTGGATGAAGATGAGATGGGGCGGTTTTTAAGGTATTCCTTTAACAATTGCCCTTATTTCCGGTTCAATGACGAGTATAAGACAGTCAGAAAGCAAATCTGATTAAAATTTTCCTCAGGCTCTATCCATTATAAGGCTATTATAGGCCTTCCATACAAATATTCATTAATATTCATGGTTTTAAAAATGGCAGTTTACCAAAGACTAGGGAATATGAAGCATTTGTCATGGAAGCCG
This sequence comes from Ruminiclostridium hungatei, assembly GCF_002051585.1. Classification (GTDB taxonomy): domain Bacteria; phylum Bacillota; class Clostridia; order Acetivibrionales; family DSM-1351; genus Ruminiclostridium; species Ruminiclostridium hungatei. The sequence continues at coordinate 109,507 of NZ_MZGX01000019.1, forward strand.
GAGCGTGGCAAAGCTGAAAATCTACACCGGCTGGAAATGGAGAGAGCATGGGACTTAAAAAAATAAAAAAACTGCTTGCAATCTTATTATCAACTATTTTTTTCACATCAGCAATCACTTCGGTATCCGCTGCCACCTTTACAGATGTGCCGGAGAACCATCCCTATAAGGATGCTGTAGAATTCAGCCGGGCCAAGGGTTTTGTGGCTGGAACAGGTGTCAGTACCTTTTCGCCTGATGCAAAGGTTTCACGGGCGCAATTTGCGTTCATATGGTGCCGCTCCTTGAATATTATAGAGGACAACCATCCTTACAGCGATATTACAAAACTTAGAAATTACTATGACAGTTCCGTCGTAATTTTAAGAGGCCTGGGAATTCTCAGCGGCACAAGCACAACAAGATTTTCACCCTCAGGCTATCTTACGCGGGAGCAATTGGCCCTGATAACAATGAAGACATATAATCTGGGAGTTGCAGATGATGATGCCTACAAGGCCTATGCAGACTCTGCCGCCATCTCGGACTGGGCGCAGGATGGAGTATCGGCATGTATTAACGCAAAGGTTCTGGAAGGCCTGTATGACGGTGAGAGTTTTAAGCCAGGGGAGCATGTGACACGTGCCGAATTGTGCAAGCTTATATACAACATATCGGTTCCAGCCTATACCATAACCATTGCGCCCCTTGAAGGCGGTACGGTAGAAGCTTTGCCGTCAAAAGCCCGCCCGGGTACGGTCATCACTCTGACTGTAGCGCCGGAGGCCGGAAAGCAACTGAAGGCCGGCAGCTTAAAATACAATGGTACTGCTGTCACGGGAAACACCTTTATTATGCCTGCGGAAAATGTTACTATTACCGCTGAATTTGAAGACAAGCCGACAGTGCTGGAATCCATTTCCGTAACAACTCCGCCTGCAAAAACAACCTATACTGCCGGTGAGGCTCTTGACCTGGCAGGTATGGTGGTCACTGCAAACTACAGCAACAACACAAATAATGTTATTACGGAATATACCACCGTACCTGACGCGGGAAGCACACTTGACACCCAGGGAACCGTAACTGTAACGGTAAGCTTTACTGTAGGTGATGTGACAAAGACCACCACCTTTACGGTACAGGTAAACCCGGCAGGGTAGTGCAAAAACCGCTTGACCTCAACTGTAAAAACCGCCGGAAGCTGTCTGACGCCGGCGGTTTTACAACTTCATATTATTTAGGAAATGTCATAGCCGCTACATAACCGACTTGAAGGTGGCAGAAGCCTTACCGTTTTCTCCGTATGCAGTCCAGCTTATCTCCAACCTGATTGTTTCCCCGGTGAAAACGTCCTTTGAATAATTATATGCATTTGTGGCAATCCCATCTGTATTGGGATTTTTTAAAATGAATTCCTTCCTGGTTCCGTTTTCAAATATGAAGGCGACCTTGATTGACACCTTGGGATCGCGCATGTTATAGGTTGTGAAACGGATTTCCCTTTGGGCCTGATTGTGCTCAAGGCTTATGGATATATCAGGCTTGCGGGAATCTTCAACCGGCTTGGATATTTTGCAAAGGGTATTTCCGCTCTGTTCCAGGGTAATTGCATTTTTGCCCACGGGAGGAACACTGATAGGAGGCCCTATAACCTTGGGATCAAGTCCCAGAGTATCAGGATTCAGCCGATTTTTTCCAGTTCCGTTGGTTTTGATTCTGAACAGTTTTCCGTCCGACCTGTAGTAGACCCAGTCACCAACCAGGTTCAAATTGCCGGAGGGCTGATCGTTCAGCCTGGCTGTGCCGGTGCCGTCGGCACGTATTTTGCAGAGTTTCCCTCCATTGTCCCTGTCGGAATAATATATCCAGCCGTTGCCGGCGTTTATGGAGTCTGCTTTCGCACTGCTCAGCTTTTGGGGAGAAAGGTCCTGTGAGGGACTGCCGGAAGTGAGAATACCTGCCGTGTTAAGGGGCAGCCTGTAAATACCGGGGACGTTATCACCCCTTGTATAATAGATATAATCGTCCATTACGGCAAAGCCGCTGACCGCTTCAGTTGAAATTTTGGTATTGACGCCTGTAATGATATTCAAACGGTAAAGGGTGTCGCCGTTGCTCCTGTTGGTGTAGTATATATAATCTCCAATCATATTTTCCAGATAAGCCTGGGTATTCAGGGATATCCGGCTGCCTGCCGCCAAACCGTCCAGGGCATGGGAAAAGAAGCTGCTGTCCCTCCAGTCAAAATAGTATATAAGTCCGTCCCGGATATGCTGCTTTTGTATTTTGTAATCCTGCGTATAAATCCGGGTAAAGGAGGTCCCGTCGGTTTTAATTTTATAGCTGCCCTTGTCATTGAAGAAGTATACCCAGTCACCAACCACATCAATATAGTCGACTCTGCCGTTTACAAGCTTTTGACGGGTTTTGCCGTCATCGCTTATTCTCCACAGGCCATTAAAATTGTATTTTGCGTTATAGCCATAGTCAATGTAATAAGTCCATTGGCCCTGTTTTACCACATGCTTCACATTGGATGAATTATTGGGTGAATTTTTGTTTGCCTCATCCAGATCGTTTTCCTTTCTGGCTTTGAAATACCTGTTGAAAATGCTTACTTCCTCAGGGGTGAGGTAGCCCGGGCTTATTACATCGGGGGACAGGACTGCAATTCCCGAGGTGTAGAATAAATTTTGCCTGAATACCTCAGAAACTGCTTTTAACGGGATGTACATCCTTCCCTCATACAGTTCTGCAGGGACTTCAAGAGCTGTATTTTTCCCGTTAACAAGCATATATGCCTTGCCCGCAGTAATACTTATCTGCTTGTCGGCAAGGGTGACTGTGGCAGTACGGCTTTTAGCCTCCCACGTTATTTGTGCACCATAGTTTTCACTGAAAAATTTTACAGGAACCAGCATTCTGTTTTTTCTGGTTATGGGTTTTACTGCAAGATTGCCGCTGTCAAACCGGGCATCCTTGTCAAAAGCTCTTGCATAAGGTCCGCTTTGTTGTATCACGATAGCATTTGAAAACTTCAGCTTTGCCGGCAGGGAGAGCATGTATTCAAAAGGCTCCCCGGCATATTGCAGGTATGAAGGCGAGGCTGCGCGGTTGGCTCTGGATATATGAATCAGGCTGCTGGTGCTGTTGGAGTCTATAATCTCGTAATTATAAGAGAAGCCGTCTGTGGTAAAAAGCTTTCCAAGCATTCCCTTTTCAATGTAAAAGCTGCCGTCTTTAAACTGCATGTATTTATAGTCGTCTTTATATATGAAATCTGTGCCCGAAACGCCCGTTACCTTATTGCTGCTGATTTTAAGATGGATGTTGTCAATAATGATTTCATCACCGGTTTCCCTGTAGCTGGCCCCTGCGTATGCGGCCACAGCTTTCAGGGGAAGCATGTATCCCATATGGCTGTCAAATTTATATAGATAGGGCTTTACTCTGCCGCTGCCTCCATCCAGGAGAGTATAGCTGCCGTTAACTATTGCATAGGGGCGGTCAATTGCCAGCAGCAGGTCTTCCGACAGGCTGTTTCTGACCTCTGCAGGCAGGTCGAGCAAGGGGGCCGCTTCTGCCGGGGATGAAAAAATAATAAGAGATATGGAAATAAGAATGGCTGTATAAAGAAAAAATCTTTTCACGCTTTCCTCCTATAGTATACATAATATATGTAAGTAATTATAGCACAGCGCCGGGACTATTAATAAAGGAAATGATTGCTAGGGTGAGTATATAAAGGATTTGTTCTTGTACTTGTATCCTAAACTTCGAGACAGTTATAGTTTAACAGGTCATAAAATAAGTATATTTTATTAAGCGCAATACAAGAAATATCAAAATAAGTATTTTTATAAAATTATTGGATATATATGGTACAATATATGTGTAACTAGGAGGAAGTATATGTGTACACATACTGAATATGCTGAAATACTTCGTGGCGGAGAAGAAAGAAGAGACGCATCCGATAATATTAAAGGATTTTTATACCAGGACTTACTGGCGATTGAATTAATAATGAATAGTAATAATGAGGATAAAATTTATGTTGAGTGGGTAGAGGATATCTTAGTAGAAAACTCCAGTCAGTTATCTATTTATCAAGTTAAGCACTATCCTAAAAGTCAACTGGATTTTCAAGACATCTATGATAATATGTTTTATCAGTTTTTAAAATTCAGATTATATGGAACTGAGGATAAAAGGTTTATTACTTGCGGCTTTTATTACGCAGACAGTGTGAAAAAATATAACAAGACAAATACACAAAATAAAATAAAAGAAAATGATTTAAAAACAATTGACAAGCTAAAGATTAGGAAAGAACTTGAAAAATGTTCGGATATGAAAGAGAGGAAGAATCTGCTATTTGAAAAAGTTGCAGGAAAAAGCTTGCTTGACGAGTTTGAGTTCAGCACAGTAGAGAAAGAAAAAATTGAGAATTTAAGGGATACTCTAAAAAATAGTTTGTATAGCCTGTCTGAAACATCTATAAAAAATGATGATTCAATTCAAAGACTTAAAAATGATGACATCAAGGATTTATTAATGGCATTGGCGGTTCAGTATGTCCAAAACTCTTATTACAAAAATTCTGAAGAATATGCTCAGAGGATTATGACAAAAGAAGATTTTAATAATCATATAAATAGAATCTTTGAAGACGATGTGCAGAAAAATACAGAAATTATTATTTCTTTGGTTATGGGGTATATTGACAATGCGTTTGAAGAAGTTTTTCATGAGATAGAGGAACTTAAAAATGCAGCAGTTTATAAAGAAATCTATTTATCTACTAAAGACTATTTAAACAGTATTCTTAAATGTAAGAGAAGAAGATTCAGGTTTCTAAATTCACTTAGCACCGATGGGGATAAGGAGCTTAATTGGGACAGATATCAAGAAAATAATTTTAATGAAAGAGATAAATTTATAGAGCATAGAGGCGTAATAAAATCGGTTACAAAAAATGCTTGGAAAATACTATATGATATTGATTGCAGTAATTATGGATTTAATATAAAGGAAAGTGAAGAGAGTTTCTTTTTTAACTTTGAAAACTATGAAGAATCAAAAAAAGTAATAATTTTTTCTTCATTAGTTGGAGAACAAGACGGTGATATTAAAAAAATTGTACCTAGACTTGCAAAAATGAAGGAGAGGCCAGACAAATGGTATATGCGTGGAGAATTAAGGAGTTATTACAAGTATTCGCTTGATGTTAATAAGATTCGAGATATAGATTTAGGGATAGGACATAGCATTTTATATGAGGAGAATAATTTTTTTAAAATAGAATGCATGGATTGCGTCAAATATGGTTCTGAAAAAATGGAAATTAAAGATCAAGATTTAAAAAATTGTTTATTTAAGAGAGATTGTACTATAAAGGGAGACAGAGTATGTACATAAAAGATTTTTTTACTGATGAATATACATCTATATATGAGTCGGATGACATTGAAGAGCCTATTAAAGCTTTTTTAATAGAGATGAACAGTGAGGAAGATCTTATAGATTCTATAAGGGATGATGAAGACAGAATAAGATATGCCAAACCGTTGATGGATATTTATATACACGAAACTAAAAATGAAATGTTTTTGGTATTAGATTGTATAAAACTTAAATATAGAGAAATCAAAGATGTGTGTGCAGAATGGGAACAAAATGTATTGCACTTTGTAAACTTTGGCAAAGAATATCGTGAGAATATAAAGTATCTGCAATATGAAATTTATTTGCTGATTTTATGTATAGATGAAATAGGAGATTTAGATGATCATTTCAGGTCTGAGACTGAAAAGTCTTTAAGGATATGCAGAAAATTATTTCTGCTGTGCAATGAAAATGGCAAAATAGACGAAACCAATTGGAATATGATTCCGTTTTACTTTTCTTCCATTGAAAAAAAAGATAGTGAAGAAGCACAAAGGCTTGAGAATGAACTTAAAGATTTAATTCCGTCGGATGAAAAAATCCTTTCTATTTGTGAGAAAGAAAAATTGGCGGATGAGGACAAAAAAATAATGCAGGAGTGGTTGACTAAAGATGATAATAACAAGAGTGATAATTGAAAATTTTAGAATATACGAATATAAAGAATTTGAATTCGGTGAGAATCAGCTGATACTTATTACTGGTGCTAATGGATTTGGCAAAACTACATTAATTGATGCTATTGAATGGTGCCTTACAGGGGATATAGCAAGAATTAAGAAATGTTATGATGAGAGAAATTCAAAACAAGCAGAAAAAAACAGACCAGAAAATAAGAAAGGCATAATAAAAAATTCTAATTGTACACCAAATGATAAAATTAAAGTAACAATTACCTTAGTGGTTGATAATGTAAAGGTAACTGTTTATAGGGAGCAGAAAGAGGATAGTTTGTATGCTGATACAGAGATAAAATTTGAAGGGGAAATATCTGATATAATAAAAGATAAAATAAAAAATTATGCAGCACATGACAAGTTCTATAATTATCATATATGTGATACATACAAGTCTTATGAATTTTTAAACTCAAAAAGGCAAGAGGTGAAAGAAAAATTTGAGGATTTTATTAAGCCACACAACTTGGCTGATGGACTAAGTAAGAAGCTTGAACTAATGTATGAAGAGCTAAAAAAAGACATCGAAAGTAAATCTTTAATTGATACCGAGGAGCATAAGAAAGAGTTAGATTTGCTAAAAAATGAACTTAAACAATTAGATTACCCTCAAATAAGATTTTATGAAGAAGAGAACTTAAATATACAGAAAGAAAATATTGAGGAAATAAAGAAACAGCAAGAAAAAATAAAAAAATGTGGATATAATGTAGTTTCTTCTAAAATTGAACACGTTATTTCATACTATCAGGCAATAGAGAAAGCTGAAGAAGTTAACAAATTGATTGAATTTGCTGATACTATGGGAAACGATTTGAATATTACAATAACAAAATCATATTATGATTCAAAAAAGCTTGATGAAATAAAAAATAAGATAAAGATAGTATCTGATGAAAAGCAGAAAATTGAAAGTATTAAAAAAATAAATCAAATTGATACTACTGTTCAGTCCGAGGTATATGCAGGAATATCAGAATATGTTTCAGTACAAAAGGCTGAGTTTGAGAAGATGGAAAACGAAATAAAAAATAGGAAGAATGTAATAAATGATAAAGAGAAGGGAAATGAGATAATTGCAGCTTTATCAAATTTGGTTGTAGGCAGAGAGAGTTTCTTGAAATATAGAAATGAAGGCAATAGTCAATGCCCACTTTGCGGTTCAAAAGAAAAATTTGAAAATATAATTAAGTCTGATGAACTCGCAGGAGAAGCACAAGCTTATCTTGATAAAAGTAAATCTGATCTTGGGATAATGAAAAAAGAAATGCAAGACCTTGTTACGGACGTAAATAAAAAATTTGAAGCTTTGAAAAAACACATTGTTAATCATTTTGAAGAAAAATTAAAAATACTGGAAGAACAAAAAACGGTATTTAATAATTATTATAACAAAACCAAGGATTTCTTTGACAGACTGAAAAATTTGAATATAAGCATTGATTCCAAATGCATAGAAAATCTTGAAATTAAAAAGAATGAATTGGACAAAATGAGATTGGAAAAGGATGCAGTTAATTCTGAAATAGAGCTAATTAAAAATATTTTAACAGCAAATCAATTAAGTTATAGCTTAGAAAATATTTCTTTAGAACTACTGAAAAAAATACAATTAGATCTTGCTCTTCTTATAGATCAATCGATTCC
>NZ_MZGX01000020.1 GCF_002051585.1 Ruminiclostridium hungatei
AGAGGTATATGAACATGAAACACCTTGAAAACTACAGTACAGAGGAAACAGAATCTGAAAATCTAGCAGGGTAACTGCCAGAAACCATGCGGCAAAATTAAATTTGCGCAAAGTACTTGACAGTACCCCACAGGAAGAACTACCTTCCCAAGGTGTCCGTTAAATACTGCTGCCGCCGAACCGTAAAAGGAGAACAGCGCAATTGCCAGTTCTGCCCAGGCTGCCAGCCTGTGTGTGAATTCTTCTGCAATTCCAAAGGTGCTCAGGGAAAGTCCTATAAACAAAAAATCAATGAGAACAAATATTATGAACAGTACTTTGTTGGTTTCCGTTGCCAATATGGTCATAAAGAAGGTAAAAATCAGATAGCCCACAAAAGCAAAGCCCAACTGCCTGCTGTCCGCCGCAGAAACAAGCTTCTCACCGAAAAAGCCAAGTTTTACAAGCCAGGAGAAGGCAACACCAAACCAGAAGAAGGCATAGCCTCCAAAGGCGGTGGTTCCAAAAACATTGTTGCGTTTGGCATCACCGATACAGGCAAATAGCTGTGCAAAGCCTCCCAGGAACAGGGCCCAGGGTATGACGAGAGATAGGCCGTCCGTCCAGCCCAGCTTTTGAGAAGAGGCAACAAGTGTTACCATAGCCAATCCAAATAGACCGAGAGCGGAAGGGTCTGCGAAAAGGGTTTTTATTTCTTGCGGTTTCTGATCCATTATAGAAATTCCTCCAATAATATTGATATGTTATTTTACGGCAAAAGAAAAACTCCATTTAAAAAATGGAGTTTTTCTTTTTGGTGCGATCGATGGGACTTGAACCCATACGGTCTCCCACACGCCCCTCAAACGTGCGCGTCTGCCAGTTCCGCCACGATCGCATTTGTACTGTTTTGATGCGTTCCCGCATCAGCAAGTATGATTATACTAGGATATTTTGAGAGTGTCAATAAAAAAATTATAAAAAATACGTTTTTTGTACAAAATATTTTAAAAGTATCTTTAAAAGTTTCAAAATACGGATTATGATTGGATTGGCAACTGCGGTCCCGCTTTACGGTAACTTTTTATGCAAAATATAAAGTCGATTACTATATCGGCTGAAAGCCGACAGTTGGGTTTGAAGCCGGTTTTTAAAGCATAATTTGCCCGGTAGGGAAAGTTTGAACCGTAATTGACTTTGGTAATTTTAAAAAATATGTTGAAGGAAAGCAGTACTATTGATAAAATACTTATTAATACATCAGCATAGTACATATGACTGTGACAGAAAAGGAGAATTACTTGTGGGGTTATTCAGTGCAAATTATAATAAACCGGGTCCTGGAGTAGAGAAGGATGTTCCTCCAAAGCCCAGATTTTTCATTTTTTTCGATGTTTTAAAGCGTAAGTTCTGGCATATAATCAAAATCAACCTTATGTTTGTTTTGTTCAATTTACCGGCTCTGTTCGTAGCATTTATCGTGGCTTCAAATTTTTTGCAAAAGCTTAAAATAGATGAAGGGCTGGGAGATTTCTATGTCAGGTTTTTTTTGGCGGCAATAATGACTTTGATACCTGTGATAACCATAGGCCCTGTCCAGGCGGGAATCACTTATATTCTGCGGAACTACTCAAGGGAAGAGCACTCTTTTATATGGTGGGATTTCAAGGAGAACTTTATAAAGAACTTCAAGCAGGGAATGATTATTACGGTAATTGATATTGTTGTAATGTACATTCTGGGCATAGCCATCAACTTCTATACCAGCCAGAGCGGGCTCATTTATGTTGCGGCAACGTCCTTTATATTTTTGTCCCTTATAGTATTCATGATAATGCATTTATATATTTATCCAATGCTGGTTACGGTACATTTGAGCATTAAAGACATATACAGGAATGCATTTATTTTTTCAATATTGAAGCTGCTGCCAAATGTGCTGTTTCTTGCACTGAATATGATCATAGCCTATGCGGCGTTCTATAACATAGTAGCAGGTCTTTTAATTTATGTTTTAATACTGCCGGGATTTATGGGATTAATGAACAATTTTTATGTCAACCCCATCATTAAAAAATATGTTTTGACTGAAAATGCAACTCCTGCGGAGCCGGAAGAGGAAGACGACGAAGAAGAAGGCGAAAGCTTTTACAAAAAGGACTACAGGAAAAATGAAGCGGACGGGGAAGCAGAAGCCTCTGACGAGGAATAGGAAGCAGAGAATTGAAAAATGATAGATTGATAAGGACTGGCATCGTTTTACTTACGGTGTCAGTTTTATTGTATGCCTGGTTAGGTAGGTGCATGTAGAAATTTTGAAAGAGCTTTTTAGAAGTCACTTGTACGTTACAAAATACTAATCGGAGGACTAATAATGAAGGCATATATCGGAATTAAGTTTTATCAAGATTATAGGAACAGGGAACTTATAGAAAAAATATCAGAAGCCCTTGAAAAGAACTCCATTACTACTTCGTGTGTAGTTAGAGATATGGAAAAGTGGGGTAAAGTTGAGTATGAGCCAAAGGAATTAATGGAAAATGCCCTTAGCGAAATAGATTCATGTGATATTGTCATAATAGAATTTACTGAAAAGGGCATAGGTTTAGGAATTGAATCTGGATATGCTTTTGCCAAAGGAGTTCCAATTATTACAATTGCACAGGAAGGTTCTGAAATTTCAAATACTTTAATGGGAATATCAAAAAAAATTTTTATATATAAAGACTCCAGTGAGCTTGTGGATTTCTTTTCTAATGAGGTATGACTTATGTATCTTATTTATACCTTGATTTTTACAATAATTTAGATGGTTTATTATTAATAACCATCTAAATTATTGTAAAGTAATATTTAAAAAATTTGCAATATTTCTGGGTTGCCACAAATTTATATCAAAAATTCCTTCTTAATAGCTGAGGCCACTCTGTCGGTATCCTTGTCATAAATCAGAAAGGATATATCAACTTCGGAGGTGGTAACCAGCTTGACTTCTGCGTCATTGACCGCCAACAGCCTGAACAGCCGGGCTGCAACGCCGGGCACCTCCTTCATGGCCTCTCCGAAAATGCTTATTTTTGTACTTTCCGAATCAATACTTATACGAAGATTTGGAACAGTGCCTTTATATGTATTCAGCAGTCCTATGACCTTTGCTATATTCTCCTGAGGCATGCTGAAGGAGACATTGAGCTTTCCCTGATAAGGAGGGGATTGAGTAATCATATCGATATTTATATGCATTTCTGCAATTTTACTGAAAATGTCGGATATGATCAGCATATCGTTTGGAAGATTATCTACTGTCACCATTGCCACATTATAAAGCGTGCTCATACTTGTAACTGAATTATTGGACATAATAAATTCCCTCCTGTAAGTATTATTTTTGAATAATTTTATATTTCTTTAAAGTCGTACCCGGGGACTTGCAAGCTTATCTGTCAAAGTAACTGGCACTGCAGTTACTTTAAATCTTATATTAACCAAAAGCTAGTTGATTTCAGCAATCAGGTCGGTCATTGAGTACAGACCCGGATTTTTGCCCGCAAGGAACAGCGCTGCCTTTAAAGCACCTACGGCGAATATTTCCTTTGAGGTGGCAGTATGGTTTATCTCAATAATTTCATCAGTTCCTGCAAAAATTACCGAGTGATCGCCCACAATGGTGCCTCCGCGGACTGCATGTATTCCGATTTCCTGCTTGCCGCGCTTTTTCATTCTGGAATGCCTGTCATAGGTATACTCGCATTTTTCCAGAAGAGTTTCATTTATGGCGTCGGCTATGGCAAGAGCCGTACCGCTTGGCGCATCGATTTTCTGGTTGTGGTGCTTCTCAACTATTTCAATATCAAACTGTCCCTCCAGCACTTTTGCAGCCTTTTTCACAAGGTCTATGAGCAGGTTTACTCCAAGGGACATATTGGCGGAGAAAAATACCGGTATGTTTTCCGATACTTCAGTTTTCAGCACCTGGGTCTGCTCGCTGGAAAGCCCTGTTGTAGCCATGATAAGGGGGATATTTCTATCCTGGGCAAATTCTATAAGTCCTCCGAAGGCTTTGGGGTTTGAGAAATCAATAATAACATCTATCCTTGCATCACACTGGTTAAGTGAAGTAAAAACAGGGTAGGGGTTGGCGGTATTGTCATTTATGTCATAGCCCGCAGCTATTTTTAAGCCGTTAAAATTTTGTGCCAGCCTTGTTATCACCTGACCCATTTTTCCATTGCATCCGCTTAGCAAAACATTAATCATTTGCTTTTCACATCCTAATCTATAGTATTAGTATATTATTTATATTATTCTTATGGTCAATTAAGAAAGGTCAGGTAAGCAGACCGTAATTCCTTAATTCCTTCTTAAGTATTTCCAGATTATTGTCGGATATATCCACCAACGGCAATCTGCACTTGCCCACATTCATTCCCAGAAGATTCATGGCAGCCTTTATGGGAATAGGGCTTACTTCAATAAACAGGGCCTTGATAAGAGAAAGAGTATCCAACTGGAGCTTTCTGCTGCCTTCAACATCTCCCGAGAGATACTTCGCAACCATATCGTGAGTATCCTTTGGAATAATATTTGCCATTACTGAAATGACACCCTTTGCACCCATTGAAAGGAAGGGAACAACAAAGCCGTCTTCTCCCGAATACACGGTGAAGTCCTCGCCGCAGAGGTTTACTATATCTCCGGCCTGTGACAGGTTGCACTCCTTTATGGCTACGATATTTTCAATTTCGGACAAGGCCTTTATGGTTTCAGGTGCCATGTTCAGGTTGGTTCTGGAAGGAACATTGTAAAGTATGCTGGGTATGCTGATACTGTTGGCTATATGCTTGAAATGCTCATACAGTCCCTTCTGTGTGGTTTTATTATAGTAGGGGGTAACGGTCAATATGGCATCTGCACCAACCTCCTGGGCATATTTGCTCAGTTCTATGGCGTGCACGGTATGATTGCTTCCTGTTCCGGCGATTACCGGTATTCTTCCGTTGACCTTTTCCACCGTAAATTTGATTGCTGCCTTATGTTCATCATCGTACATTGTGGAAGCCTCACCGGTAGTCCCTGCAATGATTATTGCATCGGTGCCTTCCCTGATCTGATACTCAATTAATTCGGACAGCTTATTGTAGTCGGTTCCTTCGTTTGTGAAAGGGGTGACTATAGCAACGCCTGACCCTGTAAAAATCGGTTTCCTCATAATAACCTCCGTCTGCGTATACACGCTGTTGTCTGTTTCTATATTGTGAATAGATCTGATGTTTATTATTGGTTTCAACACAAATAAAAAACGCCGGCCCGAGCCAACGTCTGTTTAATACTTTTATAACCCTTTAATCCTTGAATTATAATAAACAGATAGCGCTCCACCACTTCGTCATGATGACAGTCTCAAGGCTCTTAACATTGAAACCAGGTATTACATGTTATTGGGAAGTAATAACCTTCGGCGTTTTTTCCTTTTGCTGCATATCATAGAATCCCAAAATCCTCAATGCAGTTACTTATAAAAAACGCACCTCTATCTAAAATCCACTATTCATTTTTTTAATCATATCATTGGTAAATTAATGTGTCAATTTTTTTATGCTATTTTATATATATTTCAGTTTATGCGTGATATTTCAATTCTGTTACAATTTCAGCCCAAGGCAGGATGTAGAATATTGCATGTCGAAACAAGCTAAAAAATAGACAAATAGACAAGGAGCTTATTACTAATGAAGAAGATTTGCTTATTATTAAGCATGGTTTTTTTTACAGCTATGTTTTCAGGAATCAGCAGTCCTTTGGCCTATGCGGCGTCCAACCCCGCGGTTAAAATCGGTCTGTACTTCGGCTCTACGGCACAAAGCCAGATTCTCATCAGCAGCGACAAGGGAGTGGAGTATAACGCATACGATGCGTCTGCAAACACAAATACAAAGGTATACGAGTCAAGTCCGGGGCAAGCCCTCAACATACGAAAAGACAGCTATTTTACAGGAAGCGGTGCCAAGCTGACGGCAGCCGCAGCCGCGGCAAACTCAACAGTCGGGCCGTATCATTTAAAACTTCAGAGTACATATAATTCCTACAATGACACGGTTCCCGTGGTCAACTCCTATAAACAGAAGGGAATAGTAGCCTATCCCGTATTTACCGATTCGGGCTGGAACATATGGACCGGGTTCTATGTGGATAATGCCTCGGCGCAGGCGGCAATTTCCGAAGTCAAGGGAAAACTGGGCCAGGTGGAGTGTACGGTGGTTGACAAGGTTGATACCAGGATATGCGGGGCAGACAGCTCCACCGGAGAGGTAGTATTTATGTTTGCGGCGGCCCAGAAGCTTTTGAGAGGGAAGTCCCTGGATGAAAACGGCCCTGTAAAAATCGGAACGGCCAAGCTGAATACATACAGAGGACAGGTTGAGTTTTTCAGGGTGACAGGCAGTGACATGACGGTCATCAATGTTTTGCCCATGGAGCAATATTTATATGGTGTGGTTCCAAACGAAATAGAAAGCTACTCAAACGTAGAAGCACTTAAGGCTCAGGCTGTGGCGGCAAGAACTTACGCATACCTGAACCTTACAAAGACTTCAAAGTCAAATACACATCTGAACTACGGTTTTAATCTCTGCAGTGACATCCATTGCCAGGTATACAGGGGCATGGGCTCTGAAAACGCCAATACCAATACGGCGGTGGATCAGACCAAGGACATGGTCATTACATACAACGGTCAGTTGATTGAGGCGGTTTATTCTGCTTCCAGCGGCGGGAGGACTGAGGATGGCTCCAACGTATGGACCGGCGCTCCGTATTTGAAAAGTGTGGAAGATAAATATGAATCGGGAAATTCTCCGAAGTATAACTGGACCTTGACTTTCACTGCCGATGAAATCAGCCAGAAGCTCAAAAACTACAATATAGGTGATGTAACAAGTATAGAGGTTACCAGGCTTTCGGAGGCGGGCAGACCTATCGAGCTTATTGTAAAAGGTACATTAAAGCCTGAAGGGATCAAGTTTACAAAGGACGGCTGCAGGACCTTCATGAGCCTTTACAGCCAGTGGTATACAATCACAAGCAATGCTGATGTTACAGTACTGGTAGACGGAAAGGAAGAAAAGAAGCAGCTTGGCCAGCTTACCATTATATCGGCAGACGGTAAGACTAAAAGCGTTGAACCGGGGCAGAGCCTTACGGTCATTGATGCCAACGGCAAAGCTTCGTTGTTGTCTGCTGTTCCCACAGAATACACCTTTACAGGCAGAGGATACGGGCATGCCGTAGGTATGAGCCAGGAGGGTGCAAAAGGCATGGCAAATGCCGGCTTTAAGTTTGATGAAATACTTACCCACTATTATACCGGGACTATGATAGATATAAAAAAATAGAAATGAAAATGAAGTAGACATAATGTTAAATTGAATGTGGACCTATGAAATGTCGGACTGCAATGAAGCTACCTGTTAAATGGCTTTGTTGCAGCTTTTTATTTCTTGAGAAATATTGACTGCAAATAACAATATATGGTAAAATGTTGTTATTAGGTGCTAGTATCAGGTAATAAATGAATCTTAAGGAGGTAAATATGCAATACAACTCAAGCTCGAAAATTACAGGTATAGGTGCATACTTGCCACAGGCAATTCTATCGAACCACGATCTGGAGAAGATGGTGGACACAAATGACGAATGGATATTAAGGCGTACAGGGGTCAGAGAAAGAAGGATAGCCCAAAAAGATGAATTTGCCAGTGATTTGGCCATTAACGCAGTAGAAAACCTTTTAAAAATGCAAAGCACGGCTGTTGAGGGCGTTGATATGATAATTGTCACAACCTTCACGCCCGATCACCTGACACCTTCGGTTTCGGCTCTTGTTCAAGGTCATTTTGACATAAAGAACACCGGAACAATGGATATAAACTCAGCTTGTACGGGATTTGCCTATGCCGTATGCGTTGCAGATTCCCTGATTACTGCCGGAAGCTTTAAAAAAGTGTTGATTGTATCTTCCGAGGTACTGTCCAAAATTGTGGACTATACCGATAGAAACACCTGCATACTTTTTGGTGATGCGGCTGTAGCGGTGGTAGTGGAGAAGGCGGAGGACAAAGGCTGCATACTGGCATCACATTTTACCTCCGACGGCAAAATGGCTGAAAATGTAGCCTGCAGTGCACTGTCAGACAGTGTAAACGGGCGGAGGCTTGAAAAAAAGGGTCAGTTCCAGCAGGAAGGGAAATTTTTGTATGAGTATGTGGTAAGGAATATTCCAGAGGGAGTTAACAGGCTTTTGGAGAAAGCGGGACTCAGCCTTTCAGAGGTTGACTGGTTTGTACCGCATAGCGCAAATATGCGGATGATAGAAGCGCTTGTCAAAAGACTGGAATATCCCATGGAAAAAACCCTGACCAGCAATGAATACTATGGAAATACTTCCTCGGTAACAATTCCGCTTTCTCTGTGGAAGGCAATTGAGGAGGGCAAAATCAAACCGGGTCAGAAGCTGGTGCTGTATGGCTTTGGCGGAGGCCTCACACATGGAGGAATAGTGCTGGAGTGGAAATAAGCAGCACTGTCATATAGTTAAAGGTCTGCTGCAAAACATATGTCCTGCAGCAGACCTTTCAAATTACTACATGCTATTTACTTGTTAAAGAACTCATTGTACAGGGATATGACAGCCTTGTTGGATTCATTTTCCTTAACGGCAAACATCATGTTTATTTCTGAAGAACCCTGATTTATCATTTCAAGACTGATTGAGGCTTTAGCCAGAGCCGAAGTTGCCCTTGCAGCAGTACCTACCGTATTTTTCATGCCTTCTCCCACAATTATAACTATGGCAAGATTGTGGTCAATGGATACATCGTCGCATTCCAGCTCATTCTTTATACGGGAGAGCACCTTTGACTCGGTTTCCTTGTTTTTAAACTGGCTCTGCTTCAATATTATAGATATGTTATCGATTCCCGAAGGGGTATGTTCATAGGAAATACCTTCTTCTTCAAGTATCTGGAGAAGTTTTCTTCCAAAGCCTATTTCCCTGTTCATCATAAACTTGCTGACATATATGCAGCAGAAGCCGGAATCGCTGGCAATACCTACAACATGGTGGGGAGTCAGTTCTCTTGCAAGTACGATTCTGGTTCCCGGTGCAGCAGGATTATTGGTGTTTTTGATACATACCGGCACCCCTGCCATAAATACCGGCACCAGAGTATCCTCGTGCAGCACTGAGAAGCCCGCATAGGAAAGTTCACGCATTTCCATGTAGGTAAGCTCCGATATGGCTGCGGGATTGTGGACCAGGCCGGGATGTGCGGCATAAACTGCGTCTACATCTGTAAAGTTTTCATACAGATCCACCTTGAGAGCGGCGGCAAGTATTGAACCGGTAATGTCGGAACCGCCGCGGGGGAAGGTAGCTACCTTGCCTTCTATGGTATACCCGAAGAAACCGGGGAAAATTATAATTCCATCATAATTGTTGAGCATTTTCAGGTTATCAAAGGACTCGGGCAAAACCTGGGCATTTCCGAATTCGCTGCTCATGAGCAGTCCGGCTTGCCTGGGACTTACATAGTGGGCTTTCTTTCCGATGCTGTTGAGATAGGCTGCAACAAGTTTGGCGCTGTTGTCTTCGCCGGCAGCCTTCATGGCATCCATAAACATTCCCTGATGGCTGGTATCCAGCTTCACTCTTTCTTCCAGGTCTCTTCTTATCTCTTCCACAATAGTGTTATCAAGCTTAAGCTCGTCTGCAATATCCTTGAATCTCTTGACAACTGCTTCCAGCTCGGCTGCCGAGCTGCCGGACTGAAGCTGCCTGTTTGCACAGGCAATCAATAAATCGGTGACCTTTGTATCTTCTTTATCTCTTTTACCGGGAGCAGACACTACAATAACTCTTCTGTCACTATCTGATAGAATAATATCGCAAACCTTTTTTATTTGTTCGGCATTAGCCAGTGAGGTTCCGCCAAATTTTGCTACTTTCATGAGTTGCATCCTCCATCCATAATAACTTATAGTTTTTTATACTTGACAGGAGTTACCTTAAAAACAGCGGGAAGCAGATAACAAGCAGCCGGCCAAAGGCCGGCTTGGTGGCTTTCATCAAAATTCAGCTTTCCTTGCACTGTTATGAGATATCTCCCAGTATTTTCTTGGGGCTTATATCTCATAAATTATACAAAAAAACAGTATATATGGCAATAAGTATTTGTAATATAAGTAATTATAATGTATGATATTTATTGTTTCTTTGACACAGGTTTTAAGGTCTTTGCTTTTACATATAATAATTACATATATATATAAGATTATATAAGATTAATTTTTATTTGCCTTTGGAGGATTTCTTGTGGATTTAAAGGAGTTTGACTACTATTTGCCGGAAGAGCTGATTGCACAGCATCCGCTGCAAAAAAGGGACTTGTCCAGACTGCTGGTGCTGGACAGGGAGACCGGAGAAATTGAACATAAATCGTTTATGGACATTGTAAATTATTTAAATGAAGGCGACTGCCTGGTTTTAAATAATACCAGGGTCATTCCGGCAAGGCTCCTGGGCGAGAAGGAAGGCAGCGGCGGAAAAATAGAATTTGTGCTGCTCAAAAGAATAGACGGTGACACCTGGGAAGTAATACTGAGGCCTGGAAAAAAGGCAAAGCCGGGTGCCAGATTTGTTTTTGGCAATGGAGAGCTGAAGGCTGAAATCCTCCAGGTTCTTGAAGAAGGCAACAGGTTGGTAAGATTTATATATGAGGGTGTTTTTGAAGAAATACTGGACAAGGTGGGCATAATGCCTCTGCCGCCGTATATTACCCAGAAGCTTGAGGACCCGGAGCGCTATCAGACCGTATATGCGAAATACAACGGTTCGGCGGCGGCACCTACTGCCGGTCTGCATTTTACCCGGGAACTGCTGGACACACTTGAAAAAAAAGGAGTAAGGCTTGCTTATGTGATGCTTCATGTAGGTCTTGGGACTTTCAGGCCTGTCAAGGTTGATGACATAACACAGCATAAAATGCACTCGGAGTTTTATTCCATAGATAAGGAAGCCTGTGATACCATAAATGCCGCTAAAGCCAGCGGCAAGAAAGTCATAGCTGTGGGTACCACAAGCTGCAGGGTGCTGGAAACCGTGGGCGGCGGAAATAACGGGATTCTCAGAGCCGGAGAAGGCTGGACGGACATCTTTATTTATCCGGGCTATGAATTTAAAATCGTGGACAGGCTTATCACAAATTTTCACCTGCCCGAATCAACTCTCATAATGCTGGTCAGTTCGCTGGCAGGCAGGGAAAAGGTGCTCAACGCCTATTCCGTTGCTGTACGGGAGAAATACAGGTTTTTCAGCTTTGGTGACGCCATGCTCATAAAATAGCAAGGCTTTGTAACAGGCTATGAGTTGAATTAAATTGAAAACTTGTTTATAATGCTTTACAATTGCAAAGTTACTATATTAACCACATTAACAACGGAAGGATTTTTAAATGGCTGCAGTAACATATGAATTGATCAAAACCTGTAAACAGACGGGAGCAAGGCTGGGAAGGGTGCACACACCTCACGGCTCCATTGACACCCCGGTGTTTATGCCGGTAGGTACGCTGGCTACCGTAAAAGGTATGTCACCGGAAGAATTGAAGGAAATAGATGCAAGAATAATACTGAGCAACACCTACCACTGCTATTTAAGACCCGGACAGGACATTGTCAGACAGGCCGGAGGCCTGCACGGCTTTATGAACTGGGACCGGCCGATACTCACCGATAGCGGAGGGTTTCAGGTATTCAGCCTGAGCGGGCTCAGAAAAATCACTGAGGAGGGTGTTACCTTCAGATCACATCTGGATGGTTCAAAACATGTCTTTACGCCTGAAGCGGTTATGAAAATCGAAAATGACCTGGGTGCAGATATAATAATGGCTTTTGATGAATGCGCTCCTTACCCGGCGGAATACGACTATGTAAAAAAATCAATGGAAAGAACTACCCGCTGGGCAAAACGTTGCAGGGATGCTCACGAAAATACCGAGCAGCAGTCCTTGTTCGGCATTATTCAGGGCGGTATGTATAAGGATTTGAGAATTGAAAGTGCAAAGCAGTTGAAGGAACTGGAATTTCCCGGGTATGCCATAGGGGGACTGAGTGTGGGAGAGCCTGCCGAGCTCATGTATGAAGTTCTGGACTACACAGCTCCGCTGATGCCGGAGGATAAACCGCGGTATCTGATGGGGGTGGGTTCGCCTGACTATTTGATAGAAGGTGCTATCAGAGGAATTGATATGTTCGACTGCGTGCTTCCCACCAGAATAGGACGAAACGGCACTGTAATGACCAGCCAGGGCAGGGTGATAATCAGAGATGCCAAATACGCAAAAGATTTTTCAAAGCTGGACCCGGAATGTGACTGCTATGTCTGCAGAAACTATTCCAGGGCGTACATTCGGCACCTGCTTAAGTGCGGTGAGCTTCTGGGCCTGAGATTGACAACCTGGCACAACTTATATTTCTTAATTAACTTGATGAAACAGGTAAGACAAGCTATAATTGATGATAGATTGGGTAGCTTCAGGGATGAATTCTATTATAAATACGGCTACTCAAAAAAATAATATCGGTTAATACAGTGCTGCTGTGTTAAATATATAATCAAACGGAGGTTTATAAATTTATGGAACAAATATTGGTCGGGTTTGTCATACCAATGGCATTAGTATTCGGACTTATGTACGTTATGCTGATTCTTCCCCAGAAGAGAAAAGAAAAGAAGACAAAGGAACTGCTCAATTCACTTCAGGTTGGCTGGTCTGTTACTACAATCGGAGGTATCTGCGGCAAGATAGTTAATATAAAGGACGATGAAGTAACTGTCGAGTCAAGTGTAGAGAAGACAAAGGTAGTTGTCAAGCGCTGGGCAATAAAGGATGTTGTCAAGCCTGTAGAAGGCTGATAAATTTCACGCAAATTAGCTACAGCTTGTTCTAAGCAGCCGGCCATAAAAATAAGATATAGGGAGAGCGTTTCTATATTTTATTTTGGAGGTACAATATGGCCGGACAGATACCAGGTTTAAAAAAGCAGCTTGATGAACATGTAAATTTGCTGAGAGTATTAAAAGGACTGCTTTTGTCATTTCTCATAACTCTTCCATGTTTTCTTGCCTTTGCTTTATTTTTGACTTATACGGATTTCCCTGAAAAATATACTTTCATTGCGGTTCTTATAACTACCGTCATAAGTGTTCTGACCGCATCAGCTTACTCCACCAGGAATGTGAGAAGCAAAGGCTGGATGAATGGCTGCGCTGTCGGAGTTTTATACGTAGCTGTACTTTATCTGGCAAGCAGTATAATTTTCATGAATTTTGCCGTTGACGTGCAAGTGCTTCTGACAGTTGTAATAGGTGCCATTGTGGGCTGCCTTGGCGGAATTTTCGGAATCAATCTCCGTTGATATTGATAGCGTACAGGCTGCAGCAATATTGACGGTTTCATGGCTATATAAAATATGCCTTTTCAAACTTTTTGAAATGTGCTATAATCTGCTAAGAAAATTATACAGGAGGGACCAAAAGGATGAAACACATCAAGACATTAAACAGCGCTACTTTAAAGGAAAGCCTTTCTCACGGCGGATGCGGCGAATGCCAGACTTCATGTCAGTCTGCGTGCAAGACATCATGTACTGTAGCAAACCAAAGCTGCGAAAAGAAGTAATAAACATAAGTTTATATTTGCATATTGAAAATAAAGGTGAAAGGTGTTTTCTTAAACACTTTTCACTTTTTTATGGCTCAAACGCAAAGCGTGGGCTTTTATCACTAATTATTTGCGTACCATGCACGCAGAAAGGGTTTAAATGATTCACAAGTACAAAATGTATGATACAAATATAGTCCTGGATATTAACAGCGGGGCGGTTCATGTTTTTGATGATGCCGCATATGAGGTTGTGGACATGTACGGGACTGAATCTAAAGAGCAGATAATAGAAGCCTTAAAGACAAAGTTCAGCGGGCAGGACATTTCAGATGCATATGATGAGGTTTCAGACCTTAAGTCACAGGG
Source organism: Ruminiclostridium hungatei (assembly GCF_002051585.1). Taxonomy (GTDB): domain Bacteria; phylum Bacillota; class Clostridia; order Acetivibrionales; family DSM-1351; genus Ruminiclostridium; species Ruminiclostridium hungatei. Next base: position 14,067 of record NZ_MZGX01000020.1, read on the forward strand.
ACTGCTCTTTAGTGAGGATTCATATTCCGATGCTTTAGCCAAATGGGAGAGAAAACCTGTGGTCAAGGCTTTATGCTTACATATCTGCCATGACTGCAATTTGCGCTGCAAGTACTGCTTTGCCTCCACCGGCAGCTTTGGCGGTCAGAGAACCATGATGGATGCGGAAACAGGCAAAAGGGCAATTGACTTTCTTATAGAAAAGTCGGCAGGAAGACGAAACCTGGAGGTGGATTTCTTCGGAGGAGAACCTCTGATGAACTTCGGCGTGGTAAAGGAAATAGTTGAGTATGCGAGAATCAGGGAAAAGGAAGCGGGTAAGAATTTCCGTTTTACACTTACCACCAATGCCTTATTGTTAAATGAAGATAATAAAGCTTTCATAAATAAAAACATGCATAATGTTGTTCTCAGTATTGACGGGAGAAGTGAAACCAATGACAGGATGAGGCCCAGGATGGATGGTTCGGGGACTTACAGCAGCATACTTCCCAAGATAATGGATATGGCAGAGGCAAGGAATCAGGATAATTATTATGTAAGAGGAACCTTTACCAGGGAAAATCTTGATTTTTCGGAAGATGTGCTGCATCTGGCCGACCAGGGCTTCAAGCAGGTTTCTGTAGAGCCTGTTGTGGCTGCCAGGGATTCCGGCTATGATATCCGGGAACAGGATTTGGACAAGCTTTTTTCAGAATATGAAAAACTTGCTTATGAATATGTGAAAAGAGACCGGGAAGGAAAGGGCTTTAACTTTTTCCACTTCATGATAGACCTGCAGCAGGGGCCCTGTGTCATAAAAAGGCTGGGGGGCTGCGGTTCAGGCCACGAATATCTGGCAGTTACTCCCGAGGGAGACCTGTACCCCTGCCATCAGTTTGTAGGAGACGAGAAATTCAAAATGGGAAACATTCACCAGGGGGATTTTGACACAAGCTTCCAGAAGGATTTCCAGAAGTCAAATGTTTATACTAAAAAGGATTGTTCCCAATGCTGGGCTAAATTCTATTGCAGCGGGGGTTGTGCAGCAAATGCATACCAGTTCAATAATGATATTGATATTCCTTATAAAATAGGTTGCGAACTTGAAAAGAAGAGAGTTGAATGCGCAATCTGGATTAAAACTCAAGAATAGAAGAGGTAAACATTGTGATTAGTGATTTTAACAATATTACACCCAGAATTCATGAAACTGCTTTTGTCGCCCCCAACAGTACGGTTATTGGAGATGTGGTGCTGGGTGAAAGCACAACTGTCTGGTACAATGCCGTTTTAAGAGGTGATATTGACAGAATTGTAGTTGGTGACAACACCAACATCCAGGAAGGCTGCATACTGCACTGCAAAAAGGGTGCGGACATAAGAATCGGTTCACGTGTAACTGTTGGACATGGGGCTATACTCCATAGCTGCCACGTGGGAGACAATACACTTATAGGAATGGGCGCAATAGTGCTGGACGACTCCGTTATAGGCAATAATTGTCTTGTTGCTGCAGGCAGTGTGGTTACGCCCAGGACACAAATTCCTGACGGAAGCCTGATTGCCGGAAGTCCTGCAGTTGTCAAACGAGTTTTGTCCCAACAGGAGATTGAAGAAATCAAACTCAATGCCAATGAATATATCAACCTGCTTAAATATTACAAATAGCAAAAGAGTGAATGTTGAACAGGAGTAATAATATTTTCAGGATTGTATATTCTATAATTATTGTGTTTAATTGTTGATTAACTCGTGGTGCCGGTCAATAAAGTTTAGCAGATAAATTTGCAAGTTACGCGAGGATGACTTTAAAGAAATGCGCATCCAAGCTTTTTAACCGGCACGACAGGTTAAATTAATTGTTATATTTAATGTTTTTTCAATTGACAGATGAACCATTTTTAGTACAAAAAGGTAAAAAGTTGTAAATTTCTAGTGAAGAATGCAACATATTTATTGACTAGCATTTTTCTTAGTTATATAATGGCGTATGTGGTATGAATCTTTGCAAGACAGGTTGGTCGATAAAGCTCACCCGGTTTGCATAAAAAATTAAGGATTCATTATTAAAAATAAGGGGGAATTCTACAAATGAGAGGAAGCAACGCGGTTAAATTTTTCTCGATATTGATTATCACCGGAATTTTAACCTGGATAGCAGCTTTCGGATCTTTGGCCGGTTTTGATATCAAAGGTGCGAAGGATATGAGGCCTGGTATTGATATTCAGGGAGGAGTAGACGCAAAGCTGTATGCAATAACGGATACAGGCAAGCTGCCGTCCGAAAAGGATTTGGATGCGGCAAGATTTACTATTGAAAGAAGATTGGATGAAAAAAATATTTTTGACAGGGTTGTAACTGTTGATTACCAGAAGGGTTACGTCCTTGTTCAAATTCCTCATAAAAAAGGTGAAGCTTTTGACCCGCAGAAGTCTATAGAAGAAATAGGGCAAACAGCATTAATGACCTTCCAGGAAGTCGACAAGACAAAGCTGAATGAAGACGGTACTTACGTACCTGCCGATCCCACAAAAGAGGACGAAAAGAAAAGAATAATCCTGCAGGGTAATGATATTGTGGATGCCACTGCAGAGCCATCTCAGGAAGGCGGCGGTTTCCAGATATCACTTCAGTTATCCGATGCGGGTAAGAAGAAGTTTGCCGAAGCTACTGCAAGACTTGTAAATCAGCCTATAGCTATCTACATGGATAATAAGCAGATCAGTGCTCCGGTTGTAAACGAGCCTATCCCTAACGGTGTTGCAAGGATTTCCCTTAATGGTACTCCCCTTGATCAGCAGCAGGCAGAGGCAAAGAGACTTGCCGGACTTATCAAATCAGGTGCTCTGCCCTTCAAGCTTGAAGCAAAGCAGGTAAACAACATAAGCCCGACACTTGGTTCAAATGCGTTGGCTGTAAGCTTGGATGCATTTGTTGTAGCCTTTATTCTGATTTGCTTATTTATGATTGGATATTACAGACTTCCGGGATTAATAGCCTGTATCGCTCTTTTCCTGCATACGGTACTGGAACTGCTGGCGTTATCCTGGATGAACATTACAATTACATTGCCGGGTATTGCGGGTCTTATCCTGACAATAGGTATGGCCGTTGATGCCAATGTAATTATCTTTGAAAGAATAAAAGAAGAAATCAGAAACGGCAAAACTTTGAGAGCCGCTATTGATATAGGATTTAAGAGAGCATTTGCAGCAGTTCTTGACGGTAACGTTACTACGCTTATCTCAGCCCTCGTATTATTGAAGTTTGGTACAGGCCCTATCCAGAGTTTTGCTTACACATTGGGTATAGGAGTTATTTTAAGCTTCCTGACCGCTGTTACAGCAACAAGAGTTATGCTCAATGCAGTGCATGACTTGGATATTGCAAAACACCCTGTTCTTTATGGTGTAAGTGCTAGACTGAAGGGAGGCAAGACAAATGGTTAATTTATATTCAAAAAGATATTATTTCTTTATACTTTCAGTAATAATTATAATAGTCGGTATAGCTTCATACTTTATACACGGTGGATTTAAGCTGGATATCCAGTTTGAAGGCGGTACTGTTATAGAGTTGAGAGCAAACGACGGTATGTTTAAGGAGTCCAATACACAGGAGCTGCAATCAAGTATTGCTGATTTTGTAACAAAGACTATAGACAAGCCTGCTATTGTTCAAAAATCATCTGCTTTTGATATAAGTGGAAATAATTCCAGCTATGACGTTATCAAAATAAGCATAGGCAGTCAGAATACCCTCACAAATGATGAAATAACCAAGGTTGAGGAAGCAGTTATAAAAGAGTTCAAGCTGACAGCAGAAGATCCTGTTATAAATGAAGAAAGCGTTGAACCCTTTATAGGTAAGGAAATAATGCAAAACGGAATTAAGGCGGTTACTATTGCCTTCATTTTGATTATAGTTTATGTCTGGATAAGATTCAGAACCATGTCGGGTTTGTCTGCCGGTGTTTTTGCCGTAGTAGGTGTTATCCATGACAGTATAATCATGATTGCAGTTTACTCCATATTCCAGATTCCTTTGAACGAATCTTTTATAGCTGCAATACTTACGGTTATAGGGTATTCGATGAATGATACCATAATAATCTATGACCGTATCAGAGAAAACAGCAGATTATTGAGAAAGATACCATTGCCCGAACTGGTTAACCAGAGTATAATCCAGACCTTGAACAGATCCATAAATACGGTGGTAACTGCCTTGATAGCTATTACAACTGTATATATCTTTGCCAAGGTTAACGGCATAGTATCAATTGAAGAGTTCAGTTTCCCACTTATCGTCGGTATGGCTGCCGGCTGTTATTCATCAATATTTGTAACAAGCCCGCTGTATGTTATGTGGAAGGAAAGTCAGAAAAAAACCAAAGCTGTTAAAGTATAATATATAGCAAAGTAGAAAAACCCAAAAAGCACCGGGGGCCTTCGACGCCCCCGGTGCTTTTTGGGTTTTTTCATAAAATTGAAAAGAACCTGCTTATTGTGACCTCTTTCTTATAAAGATATCAATAGCCAGAGAGGCTATTATAAACTCGGCCATAACAAATATACAGTTGGTTATTAGGGTTGTAGTTGTAAATTCAAAAACACTGCTGAAATTATTGCTGGTTTTGTTGGCCACAAACAAAGCTGTTGCTACTGCTAACAAGGTTAAAGTAACCGGAGTCGCATATTTCAACATTTTTTTCGGAAATTCTGCCATTTCACAGACTGCGGAATTAAGGAGCTTTAAAACATTTAACTTTGTTGAACTGTTATTCTGCTTGCTTTCCATGGAATACCCCCCTGATTGTAAACTTATATATTAAAAAATAGAATACTGAAAAAAATGACGTATTCTGTAGAAATTATAAATTTTGTATAAAAAAGATTAACTTCACGTAAATATTAACACCAATAAGGAGGAAGTTCAATGTAAATTATTGATAAAATTGCATTCTTCGACATGAGACTTACAGGGATTGGAATAAATTTATGTAAAGTGGTCGAATTAGCTAAAAACTTTTGTGTAGATTGAAAGGCAGGCAATATAATATAATTACACTGTAAATAGTAGAGTAATTGTAAACAGGTAAGGATAAATGGGAGGTAATGTGATGGAACTGATCTGCTCAAAAAAACTTGAAATCAATGAATCAGTAGTATACGATTGCAAAGAGATTAATTTAGAGTATTATTTAGTATCCTGTGAGTCTGATAATTCATGTACATACGGTATTCAGATAAGCATGACCAAGGACAGCGGTACTTCCGAAACGGCTGTTATAAAGGATGTATTACCTACTAAATCAGGCATGATAGATCTTATCGACCTGATGTACAAAAATTCTGTTACTCCGGTAAGTGCCAGAGATATTATTTATGATTGCATAGCATAGACTTACGCCGGAAATTAGCCGGTGCAATCAGAAACGGGCTGGTACGGCAAGCAAATTCTAAACCATTTATATTATGAAATAACGGGTATACCAAAGGTTTAATGAAGAATTATTCCTTTGTGTATACTTTTTTTTATCAAAAAAGAAGGAATATTAATAATAATGTCGAACAATTATTAAGTCAATTACTATCGGATATTATCAATAATTCCCTAAAAGTCTGACTCTGACTGTAATTGGCAGTATTTTTGCAATTACAAAATAATTAGCAGTATAAATGTTTATAATATTTGATAAATGATTTATCAAACCAGATTGGAATGTAGTGCATAATGGCTTATTTGTTTCCTGAGGATCTGATTGAGGAAATTCGAGTAAATAATGATATAGTTGAAGTAATCTCCGAATACGTTAAGTTGGATAAAAAGGGAAAGAATTATTTCGGCAGGTGTCCTTTTCACAATGAAAAGACAGCATCCTTTTCAGTTGAGCCTGTGAAGCAGATATTTAACTGTTTCGGGTGCGGCAAGGGCGGGAATGTCATACATTTTATCATGGGAATTGAAAACCTCGATTTCCCGGAAGCATTGAAATTGCTTGCTGACAGAGCCAAAATATCTTTGCCTGACAATAGTTCGGGTGTTCAGGATGATGCACTGGCAAGATTAAAAAAAGAACTTCTTGAAATTAACATAGAAGCTGCACGTTTTTTTCACAACAACCTTATAAACGGTAAAGATAAGGCACCATTGACATATCTGCTGAACCGACGGCTTGAAAGGCAAACAGTCATCAAGTTCGGGCTGGGTTATGCGGCAGACAGTTATGAGGCACTTTACAAACATTTGAGGAACAAGGGTCACAGTGAAAAGGCAATAATAAGCAGCGGCCTTGTTATATTTAAGGAAGAGACAAAAAAGGTTTATGACAGGTTCAGGGGCAGGATAATGTTTCCCATATTTGATATAAGGGGAAATGTCATTGCCTTTGGCGGGAGAGTTATGGATTCGTCACAGCCCAAATATATGAATTCTCCTGAAACTGAAGTATACCACAAAGGTAAACATTTATATGCTATGAATTTTGCCAAGAATGCATGTGCAAAGCAGATTATTTTAGCTGAAGGCTATATGGATGTTATATCCTTACATCAAAGTGGAATAATAAATGCAGTTGCACCTTTAGGTACGGCATTGACTGAGAATCAAGGCAAGCTGCTGAAAAAGTATACTGAGGAGATTGTACTTTCCTTTGATTCTGACAATGCAGGACAAGCTGCAGCAATGAGAAGCCTGGATTTGCTCAATGAGATTGGCTGCAATGTCAAGGTTTTGACGATACCCTCCGGAAAAGATCCGGATGAGTTTATTAAAACCCGTGGTGTTGACGAGTTCAAACGGCTTGTAAGTAAAGCCAGGAATCTTGTGGACTTTAAGCTTGAAATCCTGGACAACAGGATTGACACTACCACAAATGACGGAAAAGTCAAGTTTATTGATAATGCAATGGTTATATTAGATAAAATTGACAATAATGTAGAAAGAGAACTTTACGTCAAGCAGTTGTCCAAGGACTACGGAGTCAGTGAGCAGGCCATATATTCCGAGCTTGCCAGGAAACAGCATCAAAAGGACAAAAGCAACGTAAGGCAGGCAAAAGACACTAATATAATTAAAAAGAACACTGTAAAAAAGGAACGGGTAGTCGAAACTATCGAAGAACGGCTGAACAAGCTGGAACTGATGCTGCTGTCCACAATTTGTCTGGAAAATAATGTGTATTTTCTTATTAAGGATTCTATAGGTATTAACAATATAAAATCCGATGAAATAAGACAAGCCTTCAGTTTTGCAGTGGAAAGAGTTGAAAACAAGTCCGGTATTCTGACCGGAGAAATATTAAATAAGCTTTCACCAGCTCTTGCAGAAAGTTTTGCAAATATTGTTCAATCTCAGAGTGTATTTGAGGACAATAGGAAAGCAGCTTTGGATATTCTCAAAAGAATAGGTTTGCTGAGATTGGAAGCCAGAAAAAATGAGATTATTGAATTAAAAAAGAGATCTGATCTGACAGAAGGAGATGTTGAGTTATTAAATCGGGAATTAAGCAGTATTGTATTGAATATAGCTTTAATGAAGAAAAATTAATAAAAACTAATGAAGGGAGGGGAACTTATGAAGCATAATCAGGAAACCAGAAAGGCAATACTTAAGGATTTGATCGACAAAGGCAAGTCTAAGGGAATGCTCACTTACAAGGAAATAATCGACGCTTTCGAGGAAATAGAACTTGAGCCGGAACATATAGAAAAAATTTATGAAACTCTTGAGAATATGGGCATTGATGTTATCGGGGACATAGAGGCCGAGATGGAAGAAATCCAGATGGCTGATGAAGAACTTGACATCAGTATTCCGGAAGGAATAAGTATTGATGACCCTGTAAGAATGTACCTTAAGGAAATAGGTAAAGTACCCCTTTTGACAGCAGACGAAGAAATTGATCTTGCACACCGCATGGAAAATGGAGATATCGAAGCAAAAAGAAGACTTGCCGAAGCAAATCTCAGATTGGTTGTAAGTATTGCAAAAAGATATGTGGGAAGAGGTATGCAGTTCCTTGATTTGATACAGGAAGGAAATTTGGGTTTGATTAAGGCTGTTGAGAAGTTTGACTACAGAAGGGGCTTCAAATTCAGTACTTATGCTACCTGGTGGATTAGACAGGCCATAACCAGAGCTATTGCCGACCAGGCCAGAACCATACGTATTCCTGTTCATATGGTTGAAACCATAAACAAACTGATCAGAGTTTCAAGACAATTGCTGCAGGAACTTGGAAGAGAGCCGCAGCCCGATGAAATAGCCAAGGAAATAGGTATGTCCGTTGACAAGGTCAGAGAAATAATGAAAATATCACAGGAGCCGGTTTCCCTGGAAACGCCTATTGGTGAAGAGGAAGACAGCCACCTGGGAGATTTTATTCCTGATGATGATGCTCCCGCACCTGCTGAAGCTGCCGCCTTTACTCTGCTTAAGGAACAGCTTATAGATGTTTTGGATACCTTGACTGCCCGTGAAGAAAAGGTACTCAGGCTGAGATTCGGTTTGGACGATGGGCGTGCCAGAACTCTTGAGGAAGTCGGAAAGGAATTCAATGTTACCAGAGAGCGTATCCGTCAGATTGAAGCTAAGGCGTTACGTAAACTGAGACACCCTAGCAGGAGTAAAAAACTAAAGGATTACCTGGATTAGAATTAAAACCATAAACAAGTATAGGAAAAATGAGAGACTCGACAACGGGTCTTTTTGTTTTAAGTACTGTCCAGATATTGTTTTTTATTGGCTGAACTCTCAGGCAGGAAGGCTGCATTTTTATTATGTAAATGTTAGCAACACGTAGCATTGTTAAAAGAATCAATGAAAACAGGTGATAAACCCTCTAAACGGTAAAAAAATAGGTATTTTGATGTTGACCAGGTGACGGTTCGTAAGTATAATATTATTTGTGCTCAGGACGCAGTGCCTTGAAACCCTAATGTATAGAGCAACAGGGCTATTAAAAAGACCGGCGCACCGGCAGAAAAGCTTGTAAAAAGCATTCAGCCGGAAATTAATATATTCCTCAATAGCTCAGTCGGTAGAGCATGCGGCTGTTAACCGCAGGGTCGTAGGTTCAAGTCCTACTTGAGGAGCCACAACGGGCCTTTAGCTCAGTTGGTTAGAGCAACCGGCTCATAACCGGTTGGTCCGGGGTTCGAGTCCCTGAAGGCCCACCAATAAAAAAGAACACTCTTTTGAGTGTTCTTTTTTTATTGGTGGGCCTTTCCTCGCTGCCGCTCGGATAGGGTTTGAATCAAACCCAACAGGGACTCTCAAGCTACAAAGAATGCGCACCGGCATTCTTTGCTGACGCTTTCGTCTGAAGGCCCACAGGGTGTGCAGAGGGGATTCCCCTCGCCGGTTTAAGGAGGGTGCAAAGGGAACCTGGGGTTCCCTAGCGAAGGCAAATTGGGTACTGATTTGTCGGGCCTTTCCTCGCTGCCGCTCGGATAGGGTTTGAATCAAACCCAACAGGGACTCTCAAGCTACAAAGAATGCGCACCGGCATTTTTTGCTGACGCTTTCGTCTGAAGGCCCACTGGGGTGTGCAGAGGGGAAGCCTCCTCGCCGGTTTAAGGAGGGTGCTCAGAAACGCGAAGTGTTTATTGTAATAAAAGAGATATAATAATATATAAAAAATAGAATTTTTTACCGTGCTGTAGTATAATAAAAATCAATAGTAAATGTTCTTCTAATTACACTTCGGAGGAATTATTCATGAGGCATATTTATATTACGGCTCAAAGTTGTGTTGCAGGTATGCTTTTGACTGAAGATATATGTACCCAGGCCGGTGCCTGTCTGATTCCAAAAGGTACATTGATTACTGAAGACCTTGAAAAAAAGGTCAAACGGTTCCGGTTGAAACCCATTCAGGTGGAAATTTATGATGACAGTATTTCTGTGGAAGAAATCAGGGGCTATGATAGAAATATTGATAAAAGACAAATGTCGGCTGAACTGACTACCTCTTATGCAGAGGTGAAACAAGAGGTAAAGGAAGTGCTTGATGCCATAAACTCCGGTAAAAGTCTGGACAGCCGCAATGTTGACCACGCATTGGTTAACATAAGGAAAAATGTGCATGACTCCTTTGACGTTCTTAAATGTATTGATTCCATTCGTACAGTGGACGAATATACATATGCACATTGTGTGAATGTATCCCTGCTGGCCATGACCCTGGCCAAGTGGCTGGGCTATGATGAACAGAGGGTTGAAGAAATCGCAAAAGCCGGTCTTCTGCACGATATTGGCAAGGCCAAAATTGATGCAACTATTCTGAGCAAAAAGGACAGTCTGTCGCCGGAGGAATTTGAAGAAATCAAAAACCATACTACCTATGGCTACCGTATGGTTGAAAACATGTTTGACATAAGCAAGGGAATAAAGATGGCTGTTCTGATGCATCACGAGAGAATGGACGGAACAGGCTATCCCCTGGGAGCAAGAGAGAATCAGATTCATCAGTATGCAAAGGTTCTTGCCATTGCGGATGTGTACGATGCCATGACCTCGGACAAGGTTTACAAGAAACGGAAATCAGTGTTTGAAGTGCTGAGGTACATGCAGAATGAAATGGCAAATATCCTGGACCGTATTATGCTGAATGTGTTTATAGAGAGAATAGTCTGCCATTACATAGGTGATTATGTAATGCTCAATACCGGTGAAATAGGTGAACTTGTGCATGTTAACCCGCTTTACCCGCTGAAGCCGATTGTAAAGGTTCAGAACATCTTTCTGGATCTGTTCTATGAGAAGGATACCGAGCTCAGCGAGCTGCTATGGGATTACAGCAAATATATGTTTACGGAAGCATAGCTGCCACCAGGCAGCATAAAGTCAATTACGGTTGAAAGCGTCGTCTGTCAGGTGGATGGCTTTATATTCTTTCCCGCCTGACGGGTTTTCCCGTGAAATCCACGCTGGATTCTTCCTCCTGCAGTTCTGCTGAGGTGCTGCTCAGTGCAGAGACCTCGGGGTTTATTCCCAGGACAGCTCTGCCGAAAATGCCGCTGGATATGGGTTTTTCTATGTCATGTACCTTGTTTGTCCTTTTATAGGGTGACATTTATCTCATTCCTTTCTTTTGTATTGATAATCCATTAATATTATGTGTATAATTTTACTTGTCGATACATCGAAAGCAGAAAAAATCAATTCTGGAGGAAATTTTGGGCTTGGAGCTTAAGGGAAGGTTGAAACTGATTTCGGATAAGGTTCCCCAATGCGGAACAGTTGCAGATATTGGAACAGACCACGCGTATATACCCGTTTATCTGGTTCAGCAGGAAAGATGCCGAAGGGCCGTAGCATCGGATGTAAGGCCGGGGCCTGTCAGGGTTGCGGATAGAAATATTTCAAAATACAGGCTTTCGCACAGGATTGAAACCAGGCTGGGAAGCGGTCTTGAAACTCTGGAAGAAAGTGAAGCAGATGCCATAATTATTGCGGGAATGGGTGGAACACTCCTGGCGGGACTGCTGGAGGCAGGCGCCGAAAAAATAGGCGGCAGGGCGGTGCTTGTACTGCAGCCTATGAACGATTTGGACATTGTCAGGAAGTGGCTTTATGACCACAAATTTGACATATATGACGAGGAACTGGCGGCTGAGGGAAATAAAATATATTGTGTTATGGCTGCTGGCTATACCGGGCAGAATAAAAACTATGAGGATTTTCAACTGCATGTGGGAGAATGCTTGATAAAGAAGCGTGACCCTCTGCTGGTGCCATACTGCGAAATGAAAATCAGACAGCTTGAAAGGGTGCTGGCACAGTTGGCCCGCATGGAGGATAACGAACGGCTGAGAGACTTCCATGAGAGACTCAAGGGTGAATATACCAGGCTTGTGGGGCTGCTGAAACCTTAAGCCGCAGCGATTAAATACAGGGTTTGGATAAAGCCTGGAGGCAGGCATATTATTTATAAGGAGAAATTAGATGAAGGTCGGTGAAATACTGGAATATATTAATGAACTGGCGCCCTGGGGATATGCCGAGAGCTGGGATAATGTAGGCCTTATGCTGGGAAGCAGGCAAAGTCAGGTCAACAGGATTCTCCTCTCCATGGATGTGACTTCAAAGGTGATAAAGGAGGCTGTTGACTGTGGTGCGGAGCTTATAGTATCACATCATCCCTTTTTCTTCGGCAAGCTGAACAGGCTGGATTTTGACACAATGAAGGGCAGACAGGTTCAGACACTGGTTACAAGAAACATAAGTGTCATAAGTGCACATACAAATCTGGATGTCGCTGAAGGGGGAGTAAACGACACTCTGGCGGAAACAATAGGTCTTGTTGATCCGGAGCCTCTTAAACCGTATAGTCCGTCAGGCTCGAAGGTGGACCTGGGGCTGGGCAAGGTTGGAACCCTCAAGCACGAAACGGAATTCAGCAGTTTCCTGGCTTCAGTGAAGGCGGGGCTGAATATCGGCAGCCTCAGAATAATAGGTGCCCAACCTGAAAAAGTGCAGAAGGTAGGGGTGTTTTGCGGCAGCTTTGATGTGGAACTGGAATATTTGAAAGGCCTGGGTCTTGATGCGGTAATAACAGGAGATATTAAGTATCATACTGCTGCTGATGCACGGGAAATGGGTATTTGTATTTTGGATGTAGGGCATTTCGCATCTGAGCATGTAATTCTGGAAGAGCTGAGAAAAAAGCTGTCCGGGAGATTTGAAGCAGTTGAGGCGGTATGCAGTAAAATGGAAAGCGACCCATTTATTTTTGCTTGACATATGAAGAGGCAGCATCTATAATAAGTTGTCCAAGGACATTTGGATAAAAATTTATGATATTGTATAAATTTTATAGGTCTTAAGAAAATAAATTTAATTTAATAATGAGTAAGCCAGATGATCGCAGGTGCAGCCTGAAAAGGCGTACATGAGGAAAGTCCGGGCTCCACAGGGCAAGGGTGCCGGGTAACTCCCGGTGAAGGTGACTTTAAGGAAAGTGCAACAGAGATATACCGCCTGTGGTTTGCAGTTGTGAGAGGCTATGGAATGTAGCTGGATGTGGAGAAATATTGACCATAACCTGTCACAACTGACAAACCATATGGTAAGGGTGGAAAGGTGAGGTAAGAGCTCACCAGCGGCATGGCGACTTGCCGGCTATGTAAACCCCACCTGGAGCAACGCCGCGGAGGGACGCAATGACTGCCCGTCAGTCCCGGGGAGGTGGCTTGAGCATTGCAGAAATGCAGTGCCTAGATAGATGATCATTTAATACAGAACCCGGCTTATAGACTTACTCATTTTTATACATCAAAACCACTTGCTTATTTTGCGGGTGGTTTTGTTTTTAGCAAAAATGCAATATATAATATACAATTAGAAAACGGCCTATAGAAAGTTCATCTTTCATAGCAGATGAAAGTTTACGGGAGCTAGGGCTGTATAAAAAGCACTGACACAACAATAAAACCGAATACCGCTTTTCTTGACTGTTTTATGGATAAAATGGTATAATTGCCCCGTAAAGCTTCGTTTATTTTGTTGAAAAATGTTGCCATATAGGAGTCGCCAAAGCAGCTCCGGAACAAATAAAACAGGCAGAAAACAGAGTGGTTTTAACCAGTCTGTCTTGTTTTTGTCTATTTATAGTAGTTTACCATATATATAAAAGATATAAAAAAGCAATTTAATAAAATATTTCAAGGAGCTCCATAATGCAGAAGCTACATATTTCCGAATCTGTAATAAACGCTGTAAATGAGCATTTTGTCACAAGTCAGGCGCCAATCTATGTATATGACACTTTGAAAATTCGTTCAAATTGCCGTTCCTTTATGAAAATCCCCTATCATACGAAAGCAATTCACTTTGCTACCATGGCAAATATAAACCCCACATTTCTGAGAATTATTCGTGACGAAGGAATACAGGTGTTTGTAAATTCCATTCCTCATATGCAACAGGTGCTGGAGGCCGGCTATACCGGCAGCGAAATAATTTTTACGGCGTCAGCCATGAATGAGGAAGCCATGAAAGCGGTTCTGGAGTGCGGAGCTTCCGTCAATCTGGATTCCCTGAAGCAGATAGCAGACTGGGAGAAGGTGTCCGGAGGAAGGGGTTTTGGTATCCGCTGCAATATAGGAAATCTGGTAAAGCCCAGAAAGACACGGGCGGGTTATTTTCTGGGCAAAACCAGCCGTTTGGGTCTTTCCATACAGGAAATGAAATCACTCAAAGGAAATCCCCGGGTAAAAGGACTCCATTTATATGTTGGCACCGATATAATGGAAATTGATTATTTTCTAGAATGTTACCGTAAATTAGGTGAATTTATAAAGTGGTATCCGGAGCTTGAATACCTGGATGTTGGAGGCGGCTTTGGAATCGAGGATATAAATCTTTCAGAGGAATTTGATTTGAAGACATATGGGCAAAAGGTGAGCTCATATATGGAGGAGTTGTGCAGCGTACTAAACCGGCCTGTAAATCTAATACTTGAACCGGGACGTATTCTTGGGGGCAAAGCCGGATACTTTGCCTGCAGCGTGGTTGATGTGAAGTTAAGGCAGAAAAAGCAGTTGATTGGAGTCAATGCTTCTGTTTCTCAGTTTCCGCGGCCTCTGTTTTATCCGGATACGGCCGTTCATCCTGTGGCTGTGCTGGACTCCAACGGAGGGCAAAAGGACGTGGGAGAAATAAAAAGCCTGATACATGGCTGTTCAACCTATTCCCGTGATTTGCTTGCAAAAAATATTGACCTTGGAAGGGTGGAAGGAAAGGACATAATTGTTTTTGGACATGCCGGCTCATATTGTGCCTCCTCCTACACAGAATTTCTGGGGTTCCGGAAGCCGGAGGAGCTATTTGTATGATATTCACCGATGTTTCCACTCCCAGTCAGTATAAAGCATTTTATTCCGTTGCCTCAGAGCTCTATAAAAACAATGCATATTACAGGGATACGGAGCATGATGTGGTTTCCATGCTGGTTGAAAAGAAATCTGTATTTTTTCGTCATGCTGCCCTTATTCCGGTATTGATTACGGAGGATACGGGAGAAAGAGTACTTGGACGTTTTTGCATGGTATTGGACCAACAGCAGCCTGACATGGTTCAGATAGCTTTTTTTGAAGCCCTGCCGGGAATTCCGGGACTGGGTGAGCAGATTTTCCTTGAGAGCAAAAAACGATTCCCCGGCTGCAGCAGGCTGGTAGTGGGCTTAAATGCCCACCTGAACTATGGAGCAGGTTTTTTGTGCTCCCGCTTTGATGAAGCGCCGGTTTTTGGCTTGCCCTATACAATGCAGTATTATATGGATTATTTCAAGGATTATGAATGTAAAAGGATGTTTTCCTTCCGCTACCCTACCCAGCCCTTTTTTGAATACTACAGCCGCAGGAAACCCCATCCCTCCTCTGAAAATATAAAAGTCAGGACCATGAGGAAAAGGAAGCTGAAGGAGGAGGTAGCCATATACACATACCTCAATAATGCCAGCTTCCAGAACCATATTTACTGGTCGGACAGAACCGAAGAGGAGGATTACGAGCTTTTCAAACCCTTCGGCCCTCTGCTGGACGAGGAGAATCTCCTGATTGCCGAGATTGATGGAAATCCTGCGGGGTTTTTACTCTGGTATCCTGATTTCAACCAGTTGGTAAAGGGCAGCAGGCATATAGGAACGCTGGAATGGCTTCGCTTCAGGCTTTTTAATCCCATTGACACCTTCAGGTTTACCGAGTTTGGCGTTCATCCCCGGTACCGCAATTCCAGGGTGGTGGATGAGATGATAAGAAAGCTTTCGGAAATAATCCAACAAACCCCATATAAAATGCTGGAAGGCGGATTTATTTTTGAAGAAAATGCCTCCAGTATTGCAGTTTCCCTTCGGTATGGACTGAGGTCCATGAGAAAAGCTCTGGAGCCCTACAGGGAATATGCCGTATTTGAACGGCAACTGCTGTGAAAGGAAAAAGTATGATTGAAATCTTCAACAGCGCAGGAGATATTCCCCAGGAGTGGGATCAGCTTGCTCTGGAGTACTTTCAGACAAGGGAATTTCTTATACACGCCCAGGAATATAATCCCTGCGGACAGAGCTATTATGTTATGAAAAGGGAGGGCGTCATAGTGGCCGGTGCTGTGGTTTACACCCTGGCTCCGGATTTGCTGACCTACCTGAAAATAAAAAGCCCGGTAAAAATGAGGATTTGCGGTATTCCATGCTCGGTTTCCGCTTCCGGGCTTTTGGGAAAATGCGCAATGGAGCTGCTGCCTGCCATATTTGAGCGGGAGAGGGGACTGAAGCTGTTCCTCAACCTGGACCATAAGCCGGAATCGGGGCAGGCCACCGGACATACGCTTCCTACAATAGTTGTTCATACTCCCTTTAAAGCAATGCAGGAGTATGAAAGGGCCATGAGATACGAATACAGACGCCGGTATAAAAAGGCAAGGTCAGTCTTCAGAGATGTCAAGACAGAGGTTGCCGGCTGCGGAGCTTTTGGAGAGGCTGAACACAGGCTGTACCTGAATGTGCTGAACAGAAGCAAGGGAAAGCTGGAGACCCTGTCCTGCGCGTTTTTTTCAAAGCTTCCCCCTGCTTTCAGGCTGACCCGCTTTTATGCGGAAGGCAAACTGCTGGGCTGGCACATTACTCTTCTTTACCGGCGTACAATGTATTTTTTTCTGGGAGGCATAGAGTACAGCCTTAACAATGAATATGAGACCTACTTTAATATACTGTATGACATAATTGAGAAGGGGATAGAAAGCGGGGCGGAATATGTTGAGCTGGGTCAGACCGCCGAGATTCCCAAGCTCAGAACCGGAGGAAGCATAGTGGAAAAGTATATGCTGGCCCAGCATTCCTCCCCGATTTTCAGCAAAGTAATCAAGCTGGCAGGAGGTATTCTTGAGTACAGGTGCAAATTTCCCCGGAACCGGGTTTTCAAGGAGGAAACTGACGTATGACTTTTAACACTGATGCCAGGGAGCTGAAGGTTCTGCTGGTAAGGCCCGGGCCCCATGCAGAAACTATCGGTCTTCAATATGTTATGAAGGTAGAACCCCTGGAACTGGAAGTTCTTGCCGCGGTCCTGCCTGAGAACTGCTGCCCTGTTATTGCGGACATGATTATGGAGAAGGCCTCAATTGAAGAAATCATACATAGGGAAAAACCTCAGGTTGTGTGTGTGACGGGCTATATTACAAATGTTCCGGAAATGCTGGAATACTGCAGGCTTGCAAAGGTCTTTAATTCCGGAATTGTTACCATCTGCGGCGGTGTTCACTGTGAGGTTTGTCCCGAAGACCTTGAGAGCCCCTATGTGGATTTCAGGGTTATCAGAGAAACAATTACAAGCTTTAGAAAGCTTTTTGGCCATATTCAGGGTTCGGGTCCCAAGCCCGAGGGAGTGCTGGGTATAAAGGAGACTTCAGGCCTGCCCCTGGCGGCTGTTGACCCGGCTTCTTATCCGGTGTTCCCAAGGCGTGACCTTACTGAGAAATACAGGGATAAATATTTCTATATTTTCCACCACCCGGTGGCTCTTTTAAAAACAGCCTTTGGCTGTCCCTACTCCTGCAATTTCTGTTTCTGCAGAAAAATAACGGGAGGCAGGTATGCCGAAAGGGCTCTGGAACAGGTAATAGCAGAAATTGAAAGCATTGCCGAGGAACATATCTATATTGTGGACGATGACTTTCTTTTTAGCCGGGAAAGGCTTACGGGTTTTATAGAGGCGCTCAGGGAAAGAAAAATAAGAAAGACCTTTCTTGTTTATGGCCGGGCGGATTTTATTGCAAAAAATCCTGATATCATCAAAAGCTTCCGGGAGGTTGGTCTGAAAACAGTGATAGTGGGAATTGAGTCGGTTTTTGAACAGGAGCTGGCCGCCTACTCCAAAAACACCTCCCTTGAAATCAACCGGGAAGCCATACGGGTGCTTAAGGAGAATAGCGTAGACTGTTTTGCCACCGTCATACTGTCGCCGGACTGGGGCCGGGAGGAATTCGTGGAGTGCGGAAGACAGCTCAGGGATATGGGTATAACTTATGTAAATCTTCAGCCCTTTACCCCTCTGCCTGGGACGGATATAAGAATTCCTGACAGTGAGGTGACTGTCTCCCGGCAGGATTACCACAAGTGGGATTTGGCCCATGTCACGGTAAGGCCCAAAAAGCTTTCGGAAAGGGAATATTACGGAGAGATAATAAGATTGTACCGGCGGATTCTGTTCCGGCCGGGAACAATTTTTGGATATATAAGGACGTATCCAATAAAAATGCTGCTGAAAATGCTTTTGGGCAGTACTATGGTTTACAGGCAGTACAGACAAAAAATGAAGGAGGCGGGACATGCCTGAGATATTGTTTATCCAACCCACACAGATAACCGGAAGCGGAGAAATATGCAAGCAGGACCGCCTGTACCTTCCCAGCCTGTCCCATCCCTTTCTGGCGGCGTATGCGCCGAAACACTGGAAGGTGCGCATTCAATGCGAGGTAATAGAAGAGATTGATTATAATACCAGCGCCGATATTATAGGAATTGGAAGTATGGGATATGCGGCGCTTCACGGCCTTGAGATAGCCCGTGAATTTAAGAAAAGAGGAAAAACCGTCATCATGGGGGGCTATATGGTGTCCCTGGCCCATGAATATGCCTCCGGGCAGGTGGACAGCATAACCATCGGGGATGGAGAGATTTCCTTCCCACAGGTGCTGAGGGATTTTGAAAACGGCGAGCTTAAGCCCATCTATAGAAACCCCGTGGATAATCTGAATAATCTTCCCATTCCGCGATATGACCTGCTGATGGAAAAGCCCATCGGCTCCATGCTGCCCGTTCAGGCAGGCCGCGGCTGTCCCCACAGTTGTTCTTTTTGTTCCATAGCCTGCTTGTACCGGCAAAGGTATATGGTTCGCCCAATACCCGAAATAATCCGCGATATTTCAGCCATACGGGATATGGGTATGAAGGAATTTTATATGATTGACGACAATATTATTGGAAATCCTGCCTTCTTCGAGGAGCTGTGCCTTGCCATAAAGCCTCTGAAAATGCGGTGGAGCAGCCAATGCTCAATACAGATCGCCAAAAACGAAAAGCTCCTGAAGCTGGCTGCCGATGCCGGTGTATCCATGCTTAGCTTCGGGCTGGAAAGCATAACACAGGAGGGTATTGACCGCCTGGGTAAGCCGTGGCTGAGAGTGGAGGAGCATCTGACACTCATAGAAAAGATTCATAAGGCGGGAATTCTTGTGTCCAGCGAAATGATAGCCGGAACAGACAGCGATACCACAGGCAGCCTGGAGGAAACCGCCCGTTTTGTGGAGAAAGCCCGCATAGCCATTCCAAGGTTCTACATACTTACACCCATACCCTCTACTCCTTTATTTAATGAATTTAAGGAGGAGGGCAGGCTGCTGACGGAGGATATTTCAAATTTCGACGGCACAAAGCCTGTATACAAGCCGGCAAATATGGAGCCGGAAGAGCTGGAGGATGCCTACTGGAAACTGAACAATGAGGTTTTCAGCATAGCATGCATAATCCGCAGGACCCTGTTTCATCCAAACTTCCGCAGGAAGCCCCTGCTTTATATTTTCGCGTTTTTCGTCAACCTTCACTACCGCTCATATATAAAGCGTAAAATCCCTCCAAATATTTTCTAAGGGAAAATAACATGTCAGTGTCACCGTCTGCTGCCGACCTTTATTTTAAGCGGCGGCCCACATAAAGGAGAGCTTATGAAAGTACTGCTGGTTCGGCCTAAATATTCATCCATACTTGTAAATCTTGAGCCGCTGGGTCTGGAATATGTAGGCGGTATGCTTAACGGGATAAATATATATTATGAGATTTTTGACGCATTCAATATGGTGAGCCTGTTTCTGTTTGAGAGGCTGGTTCACAAAATATCAAGCCAGGGCTTTACACATATAGGCTTTCATGTCAATGCCAATTCTGTGGATTACTGTCTGGATACGGCCAGAAGGCTGAAGAAAAAACTTCCCCATTTGAAAATACTTATGGGGGGACCCCATGTGGAGCTGAACTACAAGGATTTCTGCATTGAGGAGGTGGACTATGTCTGCTATGACAACGGATTGGAATCACTTGAGCGCTGCTATAAGGAAAATTTTAAAATAGAAATTCTCAAAAATGCAAACGGAATTGCATACAGGGAGGGCTCGGGCAAATGGGTCTTTCGAGAGAAATCTCCTGCAATCTGCAGATATCATGTCAAGCCTGACAGGAGGGAATTTTACAAAGGGCTCAGAAAAAACTTCATCCTGTGCAAGGGCAGCTATGCAATTGTCAGAGGCTCCTTCTCCTGTCCCTATAATTGCAGCTTCTGCTACTGTACCAGAATGAACAACGGTCAGTACACCGAGAGGGATATGGAGGAGCTGCTTGAGGAAATACGGGAGATTGAACATAAGAACATTTGGATTATGGATGACGATTTCCTTATAAATACAGAGAGGGTAAGGGCTTTCTGCAATAAAATCATAGACGGAGAAATTCAAAAGAAGCTGATGATTTATGGCAGAGCCGACAGCATCGTAAGAAATAAAGAAATAATGCCTCTTTTGTACCGGGCGGGAGTACGTGACATAATGGTCGGGCTGGAAGCCGTGACAGACAAGCTGCTGGACGTCTACAACAAGGAAACCACCCGTAATATAAATGAAGAGGCCATAGAAATACTAAGAGAGAATAACATAGTCTGCAATGGCCTGTTTGTCCTCAGCCATGAGTCCAACCGCAAATATTTCAAGGAGCTGGTTAGCTTCATAAGGAAGAAGAAGCTCCTATGGGTGGTTTTCGGAATTTTTACCCCCTATAAGGGGACAGCAGCATATGAAGAATATGAGGCACAGGTGAAGCACCTGCCTTCAAAAAAGATGGATGGGGCGCATATTACCGTAAAGCCTCTGCATATGAGCTCCTTTGAGTTTAAAATGCGCTTTTATCTGCTGCACCTGCTTTTTTATCCCAGGCTTTTTATCAGGTCATGGAGGAAAAGTGCGTATGAGACCCGGAATGACGGGTGGTTTTGATAAGTAGGATATAATTTACACCTCAAACGTATGATGTTGATGCAGTAAATAGAGGCTGGCCATCATGGTAAATTTATTTTAGTTGGAGGTGTTTAAAAAAGAGTAAAGATTGAGCACTCACGCTCTGTATTTTGTTGCGTATCGAATCCATATAACTTATAACAAAATAATTGCTCAAAGCAACCCTTCTTCATTGCATTGAGCCAGCGAAAGGAATTAATTATATGAAAATTAAAAAAAGGATAATACTTTCTTTATTGGCTGTAGCATTAATTCTTGTATCTGCTTTTATATTTCTTAATCAAAGACCTATTGAGGTTTTTTCAGACATATCCTCTGGCAATATTTCGCGTGCCTCATCAACTGACAACACCAATAATACAGATAATGAACCAACAAAAATAATGTCCTATGCATCATATGCATATTACAAAAATGGTGAAGAGCTTGCAACAATAGCTGATTTAATATTCATTGGAAGGGTTGTTAAGGTAAATGCTCCCGAGGAACTTCAAATAGGAGACTCAACGAAAGACATTTATACTGTATCAGAATTCCGCGTGGAAAAAGTTATAAAAGGTAATATAAATAAAGGTGACATTATTAAAGTTAAGCAAATTGGTGGTTTATATAACGGATTTCTCCGTATTGAGAAAGGAATTGAATTTTTTAAGGATGGAGAGAACAGACTTCTATTCTTAGAAACTTTTGATAGTGATGAATATAAATATAAGACTCCTGCCTCTCCAATAAATCCCCAGCAGGGCAGTATGCTCATAGTGAATGGTAAAACCAGAAAAAGCAATGACTTTCAGATAATTAACGACAGCGTGCCAGAAGACTCTGTTGTTGATGCAATAAAAAAAGAAATCAAAAATATTAAAGACGAAAAAGCAGAAGCGGCTACTTCCACTGAAACCGGGAAATAATCAGTACCCAAATAGTCCGGATTCACATTAACCCGGCTTCCTGAAGGGGCTGTTATTATACAAAAGAACAGTTACAAAGTAATAAATGAAGGTTACTGTAGCCGCTGAAAAGGAAACTAAAACTCTGATCAGCAAAGAATAAATGTCCAGAAAAATAAGAGAAGAAATAAAAGCTATTATTGAAAAGTATGCTACAATAGCTGCTTTCAGCCTGAAATTTCCCAAATAGCAATATATAAAATGAATGCACAGCCAGCACAGAATAAAATAACAGGGCAGGAAAACAGCTATTGTGGTAAAGTCGGTAAATAACGGCATGGAAATATCTGAATAACCATAGCAGGGCCAATACTCCGCAATGCCCCAGATGGCTGAAATTGCTGTTATAATAACCCAAACAATATAAAGCATTATAAACCCTTTTAAGCCCCTTCTTAACCCCCTTTTCTCTTCATAAAGCCACTAATTATAAAGCCATTAATTCAATATCTGATATTCATATTTTTTCACAAAATGGCTGTATTGTAAATATATATGACCACACTTGTCATATTTGGTGCGCTATAATTATAGGTGGATAAATTGCGATGCATTTTTATTTGAATTTTTTATTTGCATTTATTGAATCTTTATATTTTGTATTTTTGTTTTTTGTTATTTTTAAATTTAACCGCTATTGCGGTAATGAATACGTATATTTAAAAAAGAGGTGAAAAGAATTGTATGAGCGAATGCTGATAAAGGAAGTACAGCCTTCCATGGAGGATATTTTCAGCACGATTGGCAAGGAGGGAGAAAAGCACTGGAAAATACTTGACGAGTTTTTCAGAAGCTCCTATGACATCGAGGCTGAAATCCGCTTTCCCTTTGGCAACAGCTACGGCTGGGGTGTACGGTACAGGCACAGGAGCAAAACCTTATGCTACATGTTTCCTGAAAATGGAGCATTTACAGTGTTTTTTCAGATAGGCAAGCAGGAGGTGGCAAGGGTGCTTGAAAAGCTGGCGGACTTTTTGCCAAGAACCGTTGAAATATGGGAAAAACGCTATCCCTGCGGAGAGGGTGGCTGGCTCTATTACAGGGTGCTGAAACCGGAGGAAATCAATGACATAAAGGAGCTTATAAAATTTAAAAAGAAACCTGTAAGATAAGTACAAACAGTTTTTACAAATTTCTGGTAAAATGTTATTATATGAAATATAATGCTGAAGACGGAAAATTTTTCATAAAGAACTTTGGCGTTAGTACCTTTTAAATGCAATCTAGTTTAAATAACATTAGCAGGTGATTGGATGAAAAACATAAAATTATTTTGTATCCCATACGCAGGAGGCTCTGCAACAGTTTATGGAAAGTGGAAACCATACTTGAACGAGGCTATTGAAATTATACCGCTGGAGCTGGCCGGAAGGGGAAAAAGGTTCGCCAGCGACCAGTACAGGGATATTGAAGAAGCAGTGAGAGATGTTTACGAACAGTTGAAAGATAAAATAACCGAAGACACATCCTATGCGGTTTTTGGTCACAGCATGGGCAGTCTGATAGCTTTTGAACTGGCATATAAAATTCATGAAAATAAGCTGCCACCTCCGATACACTTGTTCTTTTCAGGGAGGAAACCGCCTGATGACTGCAAAGAGGCTACGGCATATCACAAGCTGCCCAATGAAGGATTTCTCCATGAAGTGAAGAAATATGGTGGAATGACGGAGGAAATATTGGCGCAAAGAAAACTGATGGACATTTTTTTGCCTATAATACGAAATGATTTCAGGATTATTGAAACCCATTCCTTTTTGCAGAAGGACAGCAAGCTGAACTGTGATATTTCTGCATTTTACGGTAAAAAGGATGATATGACGGAACAGGATATGCAGGGCTTTGAAAGGTTTTCCATGAAGGCATGCAAGGTCTATGGCTTTGACAGCGGGCATTTTTTCATTGTGGAGGATATGGAAAGTGTTACTGATACAATTAATAATATTTTATTAAACCGCTGATATGGCGGAAACAGGGAAGCGGGAACAGTGATGGTATGGAACGGTAGTTACAGGAACGGTGCTATTACTTATTACGGAACGCTTATTTTATAAAGACGGCAGGTGACGCATGGGTGATATTATGAAAGCGGCGGCAATTCAAATGGACTGCCGGTGCTGTGATGTAAAGGCAAATCTTGAAAAGGCCGGAGTTTTATTGAAAAAAGCCAAAGCTGCAGGGGCTGAACTGGCGGTTTTGCCTGAGCTTTTTAATGTAGGCTATGATTTGGATGCGCTGGAAGGCCTGGAATACAATTATAATGAGACTGCTGATGAAATCTCCCGGCTCTCAAAAGATTTGAACATGTACATAGTGGCCGGAGTTTTGGAGAAACTCAACGATAAATACCATAACTCCGCGCTTATATTTGACAATAAGGGAACTATGGTGGACAGGTACAGAAAGGTAAACCTTTTTCCGCTGGGCAGGGAGAAAGAAATATTTGAACCGGGTGTTGAAACGACAACTTTTAGCATTGACGGCATTAAATTTGGGGTTATGATATGTTATGACATAAGATTTCCGGAATTAGGCAGGAAGTATTTCCAGGAGGGTTGTGACGCATTGCTGGTGGCCTCGGCTTTTCCTTTTGCCCGTCAGGAGCACTGGAATACCCTCATTAGAGCAAGGGCCATTGAAAACCAGTCCTATGTCATTGCCGCAAACCGCTGCGGAATGGACGGCAAGACCCGATTTGCCGGAAATAGCTGTATTGTTGATCCCTGGGGCAATGTGTCTGGTGTTCCGGACAATTTTCAGGAAGCTGCAGTGGTTCAGACAATGGATATACAGGAAAGCAACAGAGTCCGGAAACTGTTTCCCATAAGAGAAGACAAGCAGCGGCTGGATTCTGTCCTGTCAATTAATAAGAGAAATGAGCAGTAGATATGCTGGAAATTTATGCTGTGAGACTGGACTATACTTTTGAAAAAAACAAATATGATGAGCTGCTCACCTGTATAGCTGCTGAAAAGCGTGAAAGGGTGGGCAGGTTTTTTAAATATGAGGATGCCCTCAGAACTTTGATTTCCGATATTCTGGTAAGATATCTGGTGTGTGACAGACTGAAGGTGAAAAACAAGGAACTGCTTTTCAGTGCAAATGAGTACGGTAAACCATTCCTGGCGAACTATGACGGTATCCAGTATAATACCTCCCATTCGGGCCGGTGGGTGGTTTGTGCCCTGGCTGACAGTCCGGTGGGGATAGATGTGGAGCAGATAAAGCCAATTGATTTGAGGATTGCGGAAAGATTCTTTTCAAAAGAGGAGTTTGCAAGTCTTATGAGTAAGGAGGAGGCTCACAGGGAAGAATTTTTCTATGAGCTCTGGGCTTCCAAGGAAAGCTATATCAAGGCAATAGGCAGGGGTCTGTCAATACCTCTGGACTCCTTTTCAGTCAACATAGGGGAGAAGTCTGTGAGGCTGGATTCACAATACCAGGCGGCTGCTTATTTCTTTAAAAAGTATTTTGTGGAGCCGGGCTTCAAAATGGTGGCCTGTTCCTGCGGCGGCGATTTTCCTGAGAAGGTGGAATTCATGGAAGCAAATGAATTGTATGAAAGAGCTTTAAGGCTGTTCAACCAATAGTAAAACATGTTTAAGATATTCAGAAGAAATTCAGAAAGTATTGAGAAGAAATTCAGAAGGGATTCAGGAGGGATAGCCAGCATGGAATTTATAGATATTGACAATTGGGCGAGAAAAGAACATTTTAATTTTTTCCACAAATCGGATTATGCTCAATATAATATTTGTGCCAATATTGACATAACGAGTTTTTTAAGCCTGGTAAAGCAAAAAGGACTTCCGTTTTATTATTCAATGATTCATGCTGCAACTCAAACTGCAAACGAAATAATCAATTTCCGCTACAGGATACGTGAGGACAGGGTTGTGCTGCATGAGAAGCTGACTCCGTCCTTTACCTATTTAAAGGATAAGGAAGAACTTTTCAAGCTTGTTACCGCAGAGTTGAGGGAGGATATACGGGAATTTGCAAGAGTGGCTGATGAAAAAGCCCGAGCACAGACAGAATATTTTCCCGTAAAAGAAAATGCAGGCAGGGATGATTTCGTGTACATTACCTGCATTCCCTGGGTGTCCTTCACACATATATCCCATACCTTCCACCTGAATAGGAATGACTCGGTGCCAAGGCTGTCCTGGGGGAAATACTTTACTCTCAATGACAAAATCCTGCTGCCCTTTTCGGTGCAGGTCAACCATGCGCTGGTTGACGGTGTCCATGTTGGAAAGTATTATACAAGACTGCAGGAATACCTGGATAATTTCAGCCTGTAATTTACAACAGCAGGATGAGAGTTTCACGGGTGGCATTACAGCCGTAAAATTGACTTATCCTGCTTACAGGTTAATTTATATCCTTGTAAAGGAAAACCCCGTTGCAATATACAAAGGCTCTGCCTCCGCCGGCAAAAAAGACAGGATAATAGATAGCTATGGGCAGGCTTTCCTTTTGCCAGGATGCGCCGTCTCCGGAGCTGTAAAGATTATCGGCAGTGCCGGCTAAAAAGCTGTTGCCGGTCCAAATTATGGAGCGGATATTTTCAAGGGCTCCTTCAGAAAACTCAGTCCAGTTTTTACCGTCAGGTGATTGGAAGGCTGTGCCGTCTGCACCGATAAAAATATAATGCTCCTTGTCATAAAGCACATATGCGGCTTTCCCCTTGTAATCGTTTATATGTATCCTTTTCCAGTTCAGCCCGTCATTTGAAAAATCAATATCTCCATACGCATTGCAGGCTATGTAGTTATTTTGTCCAACCACTATTTTTCCGTAGGCATTTGGAGCCTTTTTGGTTACCCAGTTCTTTTTATCTGAAGATACTGCCGTACCCAATTGTCCGGAGACTATATACCTGTCTTTGTGGACGGTGAAGGCATTAATATTTCCAATGTCCATGTACAGCCGGCTTGCCGGATCAATTTTCGTTGTTTCCCAGTCCACAAGGTCTTTAGAAACGGAAAATGAACTGTAATTATAGGTGGTATATACTTCACCCGTCCACCTCAGATTGGATGACCATATTTCATCCGGCAGTTTGTTTTGCTTTACCCAGCTTAAACCATCCTTTGAGGTATGTACACAGTTGTCTGCGTCAATTGAAATAAAGTTCTTTCCATCCCAAAACTGTGGCATATGCACAGCTCCGCCGGTTTTTATCCAGTTTGTCCCTCCGTCGTATGAACTGCTTATAATTCCGCAATCACCGATGCTGATGATGTTTTGTTTATTGCATATAATATCCCTTACGCAATTATCCATGGAACTTTCAGCAGCAATCTCTTTCCAGGCGGTACCGTCGGCGGAGGAGTAGATAAACGGCCCGTAAAAATAGCCCGGACGGTAAAAGCTGTTGGAGACCAGGATATATGAGCTGCCTGTATGTACCATTAAGCAGGACTGTGTATAGGAGTCCATTGACAAACTGCCGGTTTTGATGATTTTTTCGCCATCTGAGGTTTTATAGATAGAAAGATTGCAGTCGGGAAAACCGAGAATACCTTTATATTCCAACAGGGAAATGAGAAAGTCACTGCCTGTCCAGATAATATTCTCACAGGAGGTGAAATCAATGAAATTTTCAGCTTTTTTCATGCTTTTTTCTGAAAGCTTTTTTGTAGTCCAGTTATAGCCGTTATTTGAGGTTGCCGAATACACTCCGGAGATATATACGGAATCATTGGTGTTAACTGTGTTTATGCCTATAGTGATGAACATCTGTCCATTCCAGGCTATTTTGCTGAAAGACGGGTGGTTTTTAACTGTTTTTACCTGCCAGAGGAGACCATTCAGTGAAGTACAGATTTCTCCAGCACTACCTGTTGTTACAAATACTTTGCCGTTGAAAACAGCATCATTTACTGTGGTTTTGGCTCCGGTGGAAGATACCTTCCAGTTAAGTCCATCCCTGGACGAAAGAATTTCACCCGGCTTCTCGGTAAAGGCGATAAAAAGCTTCTTTCCATATATGATTTTTTTGATGGAATTATTGGTAACAGGCTTGACGACAGTCCATTTGAAACCATCTGCAGAGTAAAGAATAGTACCCTCATCGCCAACTATAACTATTATATTTTCTGAACAGGCCACATCAGCAAGCTGGCTGCTGCACCTGGAGAGGAGCCCGGTATTGGTTTCCCAGCTCATGCCGTCATAGGAGGTCCTGACTGTTCCTCTGCTGCCTGCGGCAATATATAATTTGTTTTTAAAAAAGGTTATGCTGTTAAGATTGCTTGAAGACTTATCTTTGTCTATCAGCCATTGACCTGAGGGAGCTGTGCTGTCCTGCCCGGAGGTTTCGGAGGCAGGTTCCGCATCACAAATACGGGCTGGCGTTGTAAGCAGTAAAAGTATTATTGCAACTACAGTAAAAACATATTTTTTCATTTAAAGCATTACCTCCGCAAGTTTAAAATATGGTTGAAGTATGTACCACAATTAGAATATAATAACAAATGTAATTTTACTACCAATGAAATTACAAAACCAGAAGATAAATATTAAATTTGTAATACAAATTAGTTTATAAGTGAGGTTCAGACATGAATAAAAGTGCGTTTAATATGATCGGTTTTGCTTTTTTATTCCTATTTATCGATTTCCGGATACAGGGCTTTGATATTTTGCCTGATATTGCCGGCTATGTTCTCTTTGCCTTCGGTACCTATGCCATAATAGCCTTAAGCGGGCATTTCAGAAAGGCTTTTTACCTTAACCTGCCCCTGTTGGTGATTTCAATATCTGACCTGTATCAAAGGCCTTCAAATGAATATTTTGGCCCGGTCAATCTGGGTTCCCTTGGGCTGTTGTCCATACCCTTGGCTCTTGTGAGTATAGCCTTGAGCATAGCGTTTGCCTATTTCCTTTTCCAGGGCATTATTGAGGTTGCTGGCAGTAAAGGTCTGGGTTCCATCGCTGAAAAAGCCGGCAGCCAATGGCGGCATTATTTATTCATCCAACTGGGAACTCTCCTGGCACCGGTGATGGCCTTAATCCCTGTTATAGGAATAGGCTACATAATCGCACTATTGGTTATTTATTTTATTATAGTTTGTAGTATAATGAGATTTATGAATGAATGCGGCAGTACTTTATAATACGGAATGATAAAGGAGATAATAATGTGGCAGGAGCGCCTGGAAAGGCAGATGCGGTTTATTACGGAGATTGACCGGCTGAAGCGGATTTTCCGCCAGAATGTAGTTATAGGGACTACTGAAAATGAAAACGATGCGGAGCATTCCTGGCATATGGCTGTCATGGCAATGCTGCTGTCTGAATATTCAACAGAAAAAAACCTGGATATGCTCAAAGTACTGAAACTGATACTTGTTCATGACCTGGTGGAAATTGATGCGGGAGACACCTTCTGCTATGATGAAAAGGGTCTGGAGGATAAAGCCGAAAGGGAGAAAAAGGCGGCTCAGAGACTGTTTGGCATATTGCCGGAGGAGCAGGCACAGGAAATTTTTGAGTTCTGGAGGGAGTTTGAGGAGCTTGAAACTCCGGAGGCGGGATTTGCTGCATGTATGGACAGGCTTCAGCCTCTGCTGCTGAATTTTAACACCGCCGGGCATACCTGGCAGAAGCCGGGAGTAACCAGTGAGAAGGTTCTCAAGAGAAACAGGCTGCTGGAGCAGCATGTGCCCGAACTTTGGAATTTTGCCAGAAAAATGATTGAAAGCTCCATTGAAAAAGGTATTTTAAAAAAATAATTTAAATATAAAATTTGTTGCAGCGGAGGATGGAGTCATGTTCAGAGAAATGAGAAGAAACGACAGACAGGTCAGCAGTGATGAAGCGCTGAAGCTTATGGAGGAAGCACAATACGGTGTGCTTTCCACAACCGGGGAAAATGGATACGCTTATGGAGTGCCCCTGAACCATGTTTTATTGGACAAGGGCATTTATTTTCACTGTGCTCAGGCAGGTGAAAAAATTGATAATATAGGTTTTAACAGCAAGGTTTCCTTTTGTGTCATAGGCAATTCCGAGCCGATTCCTGACAAATTCAGCTACAGATATATAAGTGCAATAGCTTTCGGAAACTGTACCGAGGTTTCAGGAGCAGAAAAGGAAGCAGCTCTGCTGGCTCTTGTTGAAAAATACTCAGGCGGATTTGTCCAGCAGGGTATTGAATATATAAAAAAGGATATGGACAAGACGAAGGTTATGAAAATCGCCATAGAGCACATAACAGGGAAGGCCAGAAGGTAGGAGAAGCTTTGTTATTTGCATAATTTAACCTGTTGAGTTAGTCAGAATGGGTTAAACATGCAAAAAGCCTGGACGCTACCTACTCCCGGACGAGTTTCAAATAAATGCTTGCATATAGAAATATGAAATTAATCATCCCAACAGGTTAATTTAGGAAGAATAAAAAATTCACTTATCCAGATAATATTTATGAAAAATAATTTATTTATTCTGGAGGAATATAAAATGAAAGCTAAGAAGATGGATCAACCGAACCATGGAATCAAATGTATTGTCAACACCTGCAGCTATCACATGCAAGGCGACTACTGCACTGCTGACAAGATTGAGGTTCATCCAAGAAATGCCTCAAATTCACAGGATACCGACTGTTCAACATTTACTCCCGTCGCAAGCGTCTAAAGTGTAAAAAGCCTACAAGCCTGTTAGGAAAATTCTTAACAGGCTTGAATTTTTATTACATATAAAGTAACATAAAAAGAATAGGAACCGAAAATTTACATATGCAGGGGGCCTATCCGGATGAAATATTTTGAGATAAATGATGTGGAAAACAATAAAATAAAAATGTCCAGAATTATCCTGGGAGGAATACCTTTCGGCACAATCCTTGATGAACGGCAGTCCTTTAAAATGATGGACAAGTATGCAGAAGCCGAGGGGAATACCTTTGATACCGCCAGGGTATACTGCGACTGGCTTGAAAATGGCCATTCCGCCAGCGAAAGGACAATAGGACAATGGCTGAGATCCAGAAACTGCAGAAAAGATATCGTACTGGCCACAAAAGGCGGGTATCCTGCAGTTACCGGTGAATCACGTCTGTCACGGCAAGAGCTTGCAGGGGATTTGGACGAAAGCCTGAGAACCCTTCAGACTGATTATGTTGATATATTTCTTTTGCATAGAGATGATATAAATGTACCTGTGGATGAGGTGATGGATACCTTGCATATGCTTGTCAGGCAGGGAAAAACCAGGGCCGTGGGAGTGTCCAACTGGACATGTGCAAGAATAAAGGAAGCCAACGAATATGCTGATAAAAACAACAGGCCTCGGCTTGTGATTTCACAGATTCAATGGAGTCTTGCAGAATGCTTTCCCCATAATTTCAACGACCTGACCATGGTATGTATGAATCCGGAGGAGTACCGGCAGTATCTGGAGCTGGGGCTTCCTGTAATGGCCTATTCCTCTCAGGCAAACGGCTTGTATTCAAAAGCTGATGCGGAGCTTGAGTTAATTCCCGCCAAGCTGCAGAAATTTTTGACTCTTGAGAATATCAACCGGTTTAACAACCTGCAAAAGCTGTGCCAGAAAAAGGGCTACAGCAAAACCGCAGTTGCGTTGAATTATGTTATGGATAACAGGCTAAGCGGGTCGGCGATTATAGGCTGTACAAATATGGAACAGCTTGAGGATTGCCTGAAGGCGGCGGATATTACCCTTTCCCTTGAGGAACTGGACAGTCTGGTATAGCTTTTGCCTATTGAAATTTTTCTTTATTTATATACTTTATTATGTTTTTTCGTATGACTTCGGAGCCTGCAAAATATATTATAGTATGTATTTTTATTTAAAAAGGTGAAATATGAGGGGGATAAATCCTGCCAGCACTCTACTTCTGCTGACATTTATATGGAATCTCGCAGTTTTTATTTTTTCAAAGGCTGTAAAGCCCAAACTCAAAAAGAAAATAAATTCCGGAATTACTGCATTGATTATTCTGCTGTCAAATCTGTGCCTTGTGTTTGCGCTGGTTTATTTTTCCACAGTTATAGGCGTTTCACACTACATGCTGGAATCCAGGCGCATACCCGCCGAATTTGACGGTTTTAAAATACTTCAGATATCTGATTTTCATACAGGCACTTTTCATGGAGGAACAAAGGCACTTATTCAGAAGTCTGTGAAGGAAAAGCCTGATATTATTGCCATAACAGGCGACCTTATTGATGAAGACAGGATAAACACACAACCGGTTAAGGAATTGGCAGCAGCACTTGTTAAAGTGGCTCCGGTGTATTTTGTGTCGGGGAATCACGATGTCTGGTATAATGGTTTTGAGGACTTTGAAAAAATGCTGGAGAATCTGGGAGTACAGCTTTTGGACAACCGGCAGTTTCTTCTCCAGCGGGGCGGTGCAGGTATTATGCTGTTTGGCATCCGGGACCCCAATAGCTGGAATGACCTTATGGCTGAGGCTTACCTGAAGGAAAAGCTGGGGGCTTTCAAGCCGGGAGAGGGCTTTAATATACTCCTTTACCACAGGGCAAACATGTTCGAGCTTATCAAGGGCAAAGGGTTTCAATTGGTGCTTTCAGGACATATGCACGGAGGTCAGGTACAGCTTCCCTTTATTGGAGGACTGGTTTCTCCTCAGCAAAAGCAGCGGTGGTTTCCCGATTTTACCGACGGCAGGTGGAACGCCGAGGGTACGACCATGATTGTCAGCAGAGGGCTGGGAAACAATGCGCCGGTGCCCAGGATGTTCAATCCTCCCGAGCTTGTGGCAGTTACCTTGAAAAGCACTGAAGAACACTGAAAAGCAGCCCGGATTACCGTAAAACCTTTTATTAAACTTTAAGGAAAAACTATGGAAAAAGCTCAGATAAAAATTTCAATCAGAAATCTTGTGGAACTGGTATTGAGATCGGGAGATATAGACAGCAGGCTTGTATCCTCCGGCCGGATGCTGGAAGGTACCAAGATTCATCAGAAGCTTCAAAAGGAAAGCGGAGACAGGTATACAAAAGAAGTATATCTATCCTACGACTATCTCACAGACGGCTTCAGCATAAAGCTTGAGGGCCGTGCCGACGGGATTATTTCAGAACCTGAAGGAATCGTCATAGACGAAATAAAGTCAACAGCAAGGCCGCTGGAATATATAGATGAAGAATTCAGCCTGCTTCACTGGGCCCAGGCTAAATGTTATGCCTTTATTTATTGTGTTCAAAATGAAATCAAGGATATTTTCGTTCAGCTCACTTATTTTCAAATAGATACGGAAGAGAAGAAGATAATCCGCAGGGCTTATGAAATAAATGAACTGCAGGACTTCATAAAGCAGCTTCTGGACAGTTACCTGGTTTGGGCCAGGATGTCCGATGCCTGGAATTCCGTGAGAGACAGCTCCATCAAGACTCTTCAATTTCCTTTCGAAAAATATCGCAAGGGTCAGAGAGAACTGGCCGTGGCGGCATACAAAACAATAATGCAGGACAGAAAGCTTTTTGTGCAGGCCCCTACAGGAATAGGAAAGACTATTTCTACGCTTTTCCCAGCGGTAAAAGCCTTTGGTGAACAGCATATCTCAAAGATTTTTTATCTGACTGCAAAGACCATAACAAGGCAGGTTGCCGAAGAGGCTTTCTCAAAAATGAGGGAGGTCGGACTGAAATTTCGTACCCTTACCCTCACTGCCAAGGAAAAGATTTGTTTCTGCAGTGAGGTAAACTGCAATCCAGACCACTGTGAATATGCCAGAGGACATTATAACAGGGTCAACGCAGCCTTGACGGACATATTGGAAAAATCCCAGGTTTTCACAAGGGAGATAGTTGAAGAATACGCTCAAAAGCACAGGGTATGCCCTTTTGAGTTTGCATTGGATATCTCTCTCTGGGCGGATTGTGTCATATGTGATTACAACTATGTATTTGACCCAAGAGTTTATTTAAAAAGATTTTTCCTGAACAACGAAGGGGATTATACCTTTTTGGTAGATGAGGCTCATAATCTTGTAGACAGGGCAAGGGAGATGTTTTCTGCACAAATATCAAAGACGGCTTTTTATGAGGCTAAAAAGAATATGAAGAAGCATCAGCCCCAAATAGCCCGGTCGCTTAGCAATATAAATACCTGCATGATTTCACTGAGAAAACAGTGCGGGCAGACAGGCTATATGATAAACAGGGAGGAACCCGGCGACCTGTACAAGCTTTTGAACCGTTTTGTGACAGAGGCGGAGGAGTGGATAGTAAAGAACCAGAACAAGGGGATAGAAGGTTTTGATCAGTTGTTGGAAGTGTATTTCAGTGCAATAGCCTTTTTGAAAATATCGGAATTTTATGATCAAAGATATGTAACCTTCATTGAGACAAGCGGCAGCGAGGTAAGAGTAAAGCTTTTCTGCGTGGATCCCTCATATCTGCTGGGGGAAGCCGTTAAGAGAGGAAAGTCCGCGGTCTTCTTTTCTGCGACTTTGACACCCCTTGGTTATTTTATGGATATTCTGGGAGGCCATGGGGAGGATTATAATATAAACCTTTGCTCCCCCTTTGATACAGACAGGCTTTGCCTGCTGGTGCAGGACACCGTATCCACAAAGTACAAAAACCGCGAGAACAGCTATGATTCCATTGTTGAAATTATAAAGGCGGCTGTTGATATTCGTGTGGGCAATTACCTTGTTTACTTCCCCTCCTATAAATATATGAATGAGGTATACGGCAGATTTACGGAAAAATATCCTGAATTGGATACCTTCGTGCAGGAAAGTGCAATGAGCGAGGAAGAAAGGGAAGTATTCCTTAGCAGATTTCAGCCTTCCAATGCCTCTTCCATGGTCTGTTTCGGAGTATTGGGAGGAATTTTTTCGGAGGGAATAGATTTAAAGGGCGACAGGTTGATAGGTGCCATTGTCATAGGTGTGGGGCTTCCCCAGATAAGCATTGAACAGGATATAATAATGGAATATTTTCAGAAAAAGAATGGTATGGGCTATGAAAATGCCTATATGTTTCCGGGTATGAACAAGGTGCTCCAGGCTGCCGGGCGCGTCATACGTTCGGAGAATGACCGGGGTGTGGTGCTGCTGGTGGATGAGCGCTTTTCACAAAGAAACTATAGGAGCTTGTTTCCAAAGCATTGGGAGCATGGCAGCAATGTGAGAAACAACCGTGAACTGCAGAAAAAGCTGCAGCAATTCTGGATGGTGCACAATGGGGTAAAATAACTGAAAGAGGACTGGAAGGTTAACTTGGACTTTTTTAATACATTAGACAGGAAATATAATATTAGGTTGAATTCCGAGCAAAGGGAAGCTGTAAGACATGGAGAAGGTCCGGCGCTGATACTGGCGGGGCCGGGCTCTGGAAAGACAACGGTCATAACCGCCAGAGCTGCTTTTCTTATAAAAGAAGCAGGAATAAGGCCTCAGAATATACTTACCCTGACCTTTAACAAAGCTGCCCAGCAGGAGATGGAAAAGAGGTTTGGCAGGCTGTATGGCTCTGACATTTCTGAGAAGGTTCACTTTGCAACGCTCCACAGTTTTTGCAACAGGGTGGTCAGGGAATATGAAAGAATGAAAGGACGAAAGCTCCAAAGGATAGAAGGCAGTGAGCAGGAAACCGGCAAACACAAGCTGTTGAAAGATATTTACCTGAAAATCAACAATTCCAGAATAAATGATGATGAACTGGAAAACCTGATAAATGAAATAGGTCTGGTGAAAAACAGCCTGATAAAGGAGTTTGAAGGACTGGGCTTCAACACAAAAAGGTTTCCGCAGGTATACCGGGCTTATGAGGACTACAAAAAAAGCAATCTGCTGATTGATTTTGACGATATGCTGACCTATGCTTTCAGTATACTGACCAAATATCCCCGGCTGCTGGCCTATTACAGGAATAAATATACCTATATCCAGGTAGATGAAGCTCAAGATCTTTCAAAAATACAGTTTGAGCTGATAAGACTTCTGTCGGCAGAGAGCGGCAATGTATTCATAGTTGCTGACGACGACCAGTCCATATACGGCTTTCGAGGTGCCGAGCCCCAATATATTCTGGATTTTGAAAAACAGTTCGGACAGTGCAGCATCTACAGGCTTGAACGCAATTACCGCTCCGCAGGAAATATTGTAAGGCTCAGCAGCAGCTTTATCAGGCAGAACAAGAACAGGTATGACAAAAACCATGCTGCGGTAAATGCGTCCGGTAAGGAACCTGAAACCGTCAAGACCAGGAGCCAGAGGGAACAACTGAAATTCATACTGGACAAGCTGGAGGAGGGCGGAAATAGCTCCGGGGATATCCCTTTCCATACAGCCGTTTTATACAGGAATAACCTGTCCTCCATACTGGTGGCGGATTTGCTTGAAAGAAACGGTATAGGGTTCAAAATCCGCCAGAACAAGCTGCACTTTTTCAGGCACTGGCTGGTCCAGGAAATAACCGCCTTTTTGCACTTTGCACTGAACCCTCGGGATGTTGAGGCCTTTTCAAAGATATACTACAGAATGAACCGGTATATATCAAAAGCCATGCTTGAGTGTGCGCTGTCCGGAAGCGGAAACCGGCCTGTCATAGACTGTATTATGGATGGAATAGAGTTGAAGCCCTTTCAGTTGGAAGGCTTGCAGGCAGTCAAGCTGGAATTTGCACAACTGGCAGAAAAAAGACCCTGGAATGCGCTGGAATACATTAAAAACAACTTTAAATATTTGGAAAGTGTCAAGGAGTACTGCGGGCTTATGGGTATTTCCTGTGAATATAACTACAGGCTTTTTGAAATCTTGCAGGAAATCGCCTATAACTGTAGCAGTATTGTCGGGTTTCTGGACAGGCTGGCTGAATTGGACAGGCTGTTTGAGGGGAATAATGCAGCAGCCTGCGCAGGGGGCGGTGCGGCTGTTACGCTCAGTACCCTGCATTCCTCAAAGGGCCTGGAATACGACTGTGTATTCATGATAGACCTTATAAACAGTGAACTTCCGGGGGACAAGCTGTTGGAAAAGGCGGTGGAATTGAAGGACATGTCCGTGCTGGAGGAGGAGAGAAGGCTCTTCTATGTGGGAATGACACGGGCCAGACAGGAACTTTACCTGGTTTATCCTTCTGCTTCAAACCACGAAAATCTTCAAGCCTCCGTATTTATATCCGAGGTGTGCAGACTATTCAATAATGAACTTGAAAAAGGCTTTTCTGAAGGAGCGGGAGTAATTCATAAGAAGTTCGGGCAGGGCAGCATCGTATCAATGGAGCCAAACAGTATGACCGCACGGGTCAGATTCAAAGACGGCCAGGTAAGGACTCTCGACCTGAGGATATGCATTGAAAACCGTATGATTATGTTTGAAGATATACATTAACCTCGGAATTAATTTGAACAAAGTTACTGATAATAGATATTAAATAGAGAAATATAAGCTTGTGTGGCAGCAATTCTTTTGTTATTATAAATTAATTGACATGGAGGAAAATAACAAATGATTGAAAAGTACTACCCTGACTTTTATTATGACAGTATCAGGCACATAGACCTGGATATGCTGAAGAACAAAGGCATAAAAGGTTTGCTTCTGGACATAGATAATACTCTGGTACCCATGCACAGCAAGGATGCCGATGAAAATGCCTCAGGCTGGATTTCAGAGCTTAAGTCCAGAGGTTTTAAAGTGTGCATATTGTCAAATGCCACTGAAAAAAGAGTGGTCAGATTTAACAAGGACATAGCGGTTACCGCCATCCACAGGGCGTATAAGCCTTCAGGCAAAGCATTTCTGAAGGCTGCGGAGACACTTGGACTTGAGCCTGAAAATATAGCAGTTGTGGGAGACCAGATATTTACCGATATACACGGCGGAAACAAGGCAAATATGCTCACAATTCTTGTAAAACCTATAGATAAAAAGGAAATTCTGTTTGTAAGGTTGAAAAGATGGCCGGAAAAACTAATACTTTCCGGTTTTATGAAAAAGCTGGAACATCAGCTTAAGAGAAGGGAACTCTGGAAACGAAACAGACTGGCAATGGAAAAAGCCAGGTACACCGGATATAAAAAGTAATTGCATTTATTAAGGAGGAGCCAACATGAGGCTAAATGAAACTGTCAACGGCAAAACCGCATTATTCGGACTGATTGGCTGTCCGGTGGAGCATACGAAATCTCCTTATATCCATAACACACTATTTGATGAATTTAATATAAATGCTATATATGTGCCTGTCCACGTGGGGCAGGGTGACCTTCAAAAAGCAGTGGAAGGCATGAGGGCGCAGAATTTTTCAGGCTTTAACATTACTGTTCCCTATAAAAAGGAAATCATAAAATACCTGGATGATGTTTCAAATGATGCTCTGCTCATGGGAGCGGTGAATACCGTTAAAAACATCGACGGCAGGCTGAAGGGGTATAATACTGATGCGGAAGGTTTTTCAAGGGACTTTAAAGACTCTTTTGAAACGGGTTTTGAAGGCAAAAGGATAGTGCTGCTGGGAGCCGGAGGAACCGCAAGGGCGCTGGCCATAAAACTTGCCGCCGAGGGAGCGGAGAAATTGACAATTGTAAACAGGACCCTTGAAAACGCAAAGAATATCGTTGAACTGGTAAGAAACAATTACGGAAATGTCATAGACGGTATTACTCCGGATGCTCCCGGGTTCGCAAGGAGCTTTGAGGAAAGCCACATAATCATCAATACCACTCCTGCAGGAATGAGTACATATGAGACAAAAACACCCTTTGACCGCAATTTTACCTTTCAAAATCAGCAATTGGTTTATGATGTAATCTATACACCTGTGAAGACCCGCTTCCTGGAACAGGCGGAGGAATGCGGCTGCAAAATCAGAAATGGCTTTGGGATGCTGATAAACCAGGGTATTTCAGCTTTTGAAATATGGACGGGAAAGGCCGTGGCCAGAAGTCAGGCCACAAAAATTTTAAATCTTATAGTCGAAATAGAGGATTTAGAAAAAAAATAACGAATACAAATATTGGATAATTTATGCA
Source organism: Ruminiclostridium hungatei (assembly GCF_002051585.1). Classification (GTDB taxonomy): domain Bacteria; phylum Bacillota; class Clostridia; order Acetivibrionales; family DSM-1351; genus Ruminiclostridium; species Ruminiclostridium hungatei. The sequence continues at coordinate 53,046 of NZ_MZGX01000020.1, forward strand.
GCGGGGTAATTCACAGAGTTAAGATTCAAGTAGAGTTTCCAAAGGAGGGCCAGAAATGGTTACTTTAAAAAATTACATGGAAGAAGTGGTCCTGAATCTTTTAAGAGGTGTTCTTGAAGATATGGACATGTGCAAGTGTGAACTTTGCGTAATGGATGTAGCTGCTCTTGCTTTAAATGACTTGCCGCCCAAATACATAGTAACTGAAAAAGGTGAGCTGTACTCAAAGGTCAATTCTCTCAGAAACCAGTTTGAGGTTGATGTCATAGCATCTATAACAAAAGCAGCCGTTGCCGTCAAAAAATCACCGAGACATAATTAATAGCTAAGGCTTGTCTTTTCCCGTACCTTTGGAATCCGTCTCTGCATTAGATGGATTTTTTACTGTTGCCGGGTTTTTGCTGTTGGTGGCAGGACTGCTGTCTTCGTCCTGCTCACTGGGTACGTATAAATCCGTAGGTGTAGCTATACCTCCAACGGATTTGAAATACGCAGAAACTATTTCTTCAGAGGGCAGTGATTCTTTTGTGTCAATATTAATCATTTTGCCGTTATAGATATAGAACCAGCCGCCATTAATAATCCTGTCCTCTCCGTCCAGTCTGAAGGAATTGAAGCTGCTGCCCGAAATATTTATAACGCCTGAGGCAAGTTTCAGGGCATCGCTTAAGGTCAGGTTGGTAATAATGTTTTCAAATGCATAGTTTATTACCGAATTGAACTTGGGGAGATACTGGATATTAAGTTTCTGGCTTATAAATGCCTTGATAAACTTAACCTGCATTTCTGTTCTCTTTATATCGCTGCCATCGTAAAATTGTCTCAATTCCTTAAGTTCACTCTTGGTATACAATCTTTCATTGGGTTTCCTGAATCTGAGCAACTGCTCAACCTTGTCTCCGTCCAGGAGCTGATAACCCTTTTTCAGGTCTATGTTCAAATCCTGAGACGGGTCTCTGTACCTTAAATCGGCAGGGACATCAAAATTGACTCCCCCAAGCATATCAGTGATTTTCTTAATGGAAGAAATATTTATGTGGACATAATAGTTTATGTTTATACCCGTAAGGTTGCTGACCTTTTCCGCAGCATACACCGCACCCTCATGCTTGCGGCCGCCTGCTGCATAGGCGGCATTTATCTTGGGCAGTATATTGTTTATCAATTTTACGTTTGTATCTCTTGGTATGGTGACGATACTTATCTGCTTTGAATCCGGGTTGTAATTTGCAACCATCATTGAGTCGGTATTGCCGCTGGACCTGTCGCCTACAAGTATGAGAAAATTCATGGGATCATTCTTTTTCGTGCCGGTAAGACCGTTGAGGATTTGTGGTATGGGAGCGCTGGAGCCCGGTTCGGGAGCTACATTATTTATGTAAAACATAAAAACCGTTCCAAGTACAAAAAGAAACATCCCCAAAATTATGGTAGTTATATAAGTAAACTTTCTTGTGTTCATTAAATGACCTCATTTGTAGTTTTGTATTTTATCATCATAGAATTATATCACAAAATGTTGTATATACCATATATAATCTCCAATCTTTTTTAACTTAAATCAATTTGAGTCACTATGTTTTCCAAGACCCTGTATCCGGGCATAAGCTACTGTACCCTCTATTGACAATGTATAACACGCCTCACACCGGCTATTTTGCCACTTTTCTTTGTTGTCGTCCTTGCCTTGCATCAGCAAGGCTGCGTCCATCCGCCTCGAAAACTGCCAAAATATCTCGGTGTGAGGTCGGAGATCTTTGAGAGAGAGAATTTGGCTTGCGGCAAGGCGAAGTCGCGAAGGAAGGTTTTGTGCCTTACAAACGGCTTCAACGTAGCCCAAGGGTAAATTCGCCGCTCAAAAACGTAGTATACATTGTTAATAGAGGGTAACATATTATGTTTACACAACATAATATATCATAGAGCGTTTATAGCTTTCTAAGGGGGGAAGGCACTTGGACTATATGGATATTGACAGGCTGAAAAACCTGTTTTCAGATATGCTGAGAAATCAGAGCACTCTGAGAAGTATGGATCTCGGAATAGAGGGAAAGCTCATAGCAATAGGTTACAAACCCTATTGGACAAATCGCCAGGATTCAAAGATAGAAACACTTGAATTGAATTTTATAGATAAAAGGGGGGTAATGGTTCCCATTATCTTAAAGAATGTGGTAGATTACGAGCTGTATCCCAAAGAGGGTAAAAAAAGTAAGAAGTACAGGGCGAATATGATTGAAATTATTCTCTTGTCACCTTACATGCTGTCAAGAAATTCAAAGGATGTTTACGACAAAATCAAACTTGAAATTATCTATGACGATTAGTTGAAATAGCTGTACACCTCATATCTGAAGTCAATTACCGTCGGCTTTCCATGCTGATGGTAATTGACTTTTTTAAAATTTTGAAAACTTTTTTACAGAGCCGGAAATTTTCCTGTTGAACCTGTATGTTAAAATCCATTATAATAATAATTATGGTTTAGCACTATAATTTGTTAAAATTTCTCTAAAATTTTCGGTAATTATGGAGAATTTTAGATTATTTTATTTTGAATTAAGCGTGGAGAACCCACGCGGATGGAGGTTAAGATGAAGAAGCTCATGCTTGGCAATGAAGCTGTAGCAAGAGGGGCATATGAGGCTGGCTGTGCGGTTGCAGCGGCTTATCCCGGTACACCCAGTACTGAAATTACTGAGTACATAGCAAAATATGACGAAATATATTCCGAATGGTCACCAAACGAGAAGGTTGCTCTGGAGGTAGCCATAGGTGCATCAATCGGAGGTGCAAGGGCTATATGCTCAATGAAGCACGTGGGTTTGAATGTTGCTGCAGATCCACTGTTTACTGTTTCCTATTCGGGTGTAAACGGCGGACTTGTTGTTATGGTGGCTGATGATCCCGGTATGCACAGTTCTCAGAACGAACAGGACAGCAGATTCTATGCAAGGTCCTCAAAGGTTCCCATGCTGGAGCCGTCCGACAGCCAGGAATGCAAGGATTTTGTCAAGTATGCCTTTGAAATCAGTGAGCAATTTGATTGCCCGGTAATTGTCAGGCTTACCACCAGGGTATCCCATTCTCAAAGTGCCGTTGAGACAGGAGAAAAAGAGGATATCAAGCTCAAGGCTTACGTAAAGGACGCTGATAAGTATGTTATGATGCCTGCCATGGCCAGAAAAAGACATGTTGAAGTAGAAAAGAGAATGGCGGCTCTGAGAGATTTCTCAAATACCAGCGGTTTAAATAGAATTGAGATGGGAAGTGAAGACATTGGAATAATAACCAGCGGCATTTCCTATCAGTATGTAAAAGAAGCTGTTCCCGGCGCTTCGGTGCTGAAAATAGGCATGGTGCATCCAATTCCCGAGAAAATGATTTCGGAATTTGCATTCAAGGTTAAAACCCTCTATGTTGTTGAGGAATTGGAACCTTTCTTTGAAAACCAGATTTTAAAAATGGGTATAAAGGTCATAGGAAAGCAAAAGCTGCCTGTAATGGGAGAACTCAGCGCCCAGTTGATTTCTGAAAAGCTGTTCGACATAAAGGGCGAGGCTGTGCAGCCTGCCGCCGGACAACCGATTCCCGTAAGACCGCCGGTTATGTGCCCGGGCTGTCCTCACAGGGGTATGTTTTATGTGCTTAAGAAGCTCAAGCTGAACGTCAGCGGAGACATAGGCTGCTATACCTTAGGAGCACTTCCTCCCAATGAATGTATGGATACCTGCATCTGCATGGGAGCCAGCATAGGTGTTGCTCATGGATTGGAAATGGCGCGGGGAAGGGATTTCAGAAAGAAGACTGTAGCCGTCATAGGAGATTCCACCTTTATTCACTCAGGTATTACAGGCTTGATAGATGTTGTATATAATAAAGGAAATTCCACGGTTCTGATTCTGGACAATTCCATAACAGGTATGACAGGCCATCAGCATAATCCTACCACAGGCTTTACAATAAAGGGTGAACCTACCAAACAGGTGGATTTGGAATTGCTGTGCAAGGCTGTTGGAGTTGAAAGGGTCACAATCGTTGATCCCTTTGATGTGAAAGAGTTTGAAAAGGTGGTGAGGGCAGAAATTGATGCGGACGAGCCATCGGTTATCATATCCCAGAGACCATGTGCACTGTTAAAAAATGTCAGGTTCGAAGGCACACAGAAAATATCCCGTGAAAAGTGCAAGACCTGCAGAGTCTGTATGAAAATCGGATGTCCTGCCATTGTTGACAAAGGAGATCATCTGGAAATAAATCCTGCTCTGTGTGTTGGCTGTAAGCTTTGTACAAAAATTTGCAGCTTTGGTGCAATAGAAAGGGCAGGTGAATAATTATGGATAAATTAAATCTTTTGATAGTGGGAGTGGGGGGACAAGGTACTTTGTTAGCCAGCAGAATCCTTGGCACGGTTGCATTGAAATTGGATTTTGACGTAAAGGTATCCGAGGTTCACGGTATGTCCCAGAGAGGCGGCAGTGTTGTTACCTATGTAAAATTCGGAAAGAAGGTTTATTCTCCTTTGATAGAAAAGGGTGAGGCAGACCTGGTAATTGCCTTTGAAGAGCTGGAGGCTTTAAGATGGACCGGTTACCTCAAGCAGGGCGGTAAAATGATTGTAAATGAACAGGAGATTAACCCCATGCCCGTAATAATCGGCAAGGCAAAATATCCGGAAAATATATTGGATACCTTAAAAGCCGGTTTAAGCATATATTCACTGGATGCACTTGAAATTGCCCGCCGCTGCGGTACGCAGAAAGCGGTAAATATTGTACTTCTAGGTGTAATGGCACGTCTTACCGGGATTGACAGGGAGATATTTGTGGATGCAATACACGAGGTTGTTCCGGCAAAGGTTCTGGAAGTAAACCTTAAGGCTTTTGAAGAAGGATATAACTATCATAAATAGAAATATAAATTTTTAAGATTTTTAGCCGATTGCTTTTGTGTGGGGCGGCGCTGCTGTAAACCCTGAAAGCCATTCCGGGTGGGATGTTTGGCGAAATATACAAAAGGGTGGTTTTATGAACCCCCTTGGAAAACTAAATATCTGAAACTTGGAGGGAAGTATTATGTCTTATTGGAATGAAAAATACGAATGTATGTCCAAAGACGAAATGAGGCGGGTCCAGACTGAACGTCTCATAAAAACAGTTACCAGGGTATATAACAACGTGCCTCACTACAAGGCGAAAATGGACAAGGCGGGAATTCTGCCAGGAGATATCAAGTCGGTGGACGACTTGAAGCATTTGCCTTTTACTTATAAGCAGGATTTGAGAGATACATATCCCTTTGGGCTGTTTGCCGCACCTATGAGTGAAATCATAAGAGTACATGCATCGTCCGGTACTACCGGTAAAAAAACGGTTGTGGGGTATACTAAAAATGATATAGAGGTTTGGGCGGAGGTTATGGCCCGTACCTTTGCGGGAGCCGGAGCGGGAAAGGAATCCTTTTTACAGGTATCCTACGGATACGGCCTGTTTACCGGAGGCCTTGGAGCGCACTACGGGGGAGAATACCTTGGTGCCACAGTCATCCCCACATCCTCGGGAAATACTAAATTGCAATTGTCCCTTATGCAGGATTTCGGAACTACTCATATTGCCTGTACGCCCTCATATGCCCTGTATCTGGCTGAGGAAATGGAGGAGTTGGGCATCAGGCCTGAAGACCTCAAGCTCAAAGCCGGTATATTCGGCGCTGAACCCTGGTCTGAAAGCATGAGGCGAGAGATTGAAGCAAGACTTAAAATCAAGGCCATAGATATTTATGGACTCAGTGAGGTAATCGGGCCGGGAGTTGCCTGTGAATGTGAATACCAATGCGGCATGCACATTCCTGAAGATCACTTTATTCCCGAAATAATCGATCCTGAAACCGAAGAGGTTCTGCCGGCAGGTTCACAGGGGGAGATTGTATTTACAACAATAACCAAGGAAGGTCTTCCCTTGATCAGATACAGGACAAGAGATCTTTCCTCCCTGAATTATGAACCCTGCAAGTGCGGGCGTACAGAGGTCAGGATGAGCAAGGTGACGGGAAGAACCGACGATATGCTTATAATAAGAGGTGTGAATGTTTTCCCGTCCCAGGTTGAAAGCGTGCTGCTCTCAATAGGTGAAACTGCTCCTCATTACATGCTCATAGTTGACAGGAAGGACAACCTGGATACTCTTGAAATCCAGGTGGAAATTACTCCTCAGCTATTCTCTGATGAAGTTAAAAAACTTGAGGATATTGAAAGAAAGATAAAGAAGGAGGTTGAAAGTACTCTGGGTATCAGTGCCAAAATAAAGCTGGTGGAACCCAAATCCATTCAACGAAGCGAAGGCAAGGCAAAAAGAGTAATAGACAAAAGAGTTTTATAATATCAATATTATGTATAATGGCAGTTCTTGAATAAATTAAGTAAAAGGAGGCCCACAACATGCTGGTAAAACAGATATCCGTATTCCTGGAAAACAAATCAGGCCGTTTGGCGGATGTAACAAGAACTCTGGCGGATAACGGCATCAACATATGTGCTTTATCCATAGCTGATACTACCGACTTTGGGATTCTGAGGCTGATAGTAAACAAACCCGAAGAGGCTGAGAAAATCCTCGGAGAAAATGAGTTTACGGTAAGCGGCACAAGCGTAATAGCAATAAGCGTGGAGGATAAGCCCGGCGGTCTTGCAAAGGCACTTGCTGTGCTTCAGGAGAATAATATCAGTATTGAATATATGTATGCTTTTGTTGGTAAAAACGGAAACAGTGCTTTTGTCATAATCAGGGTCGAAAAGCCTGAGGAGGCGGTGAAGACCTTATCAAGCTGTGACATAACTATCATACCCAGTCAACAGGTTTATTGCCAGTAAAGATTACAATATTGTAAAGAAGCCGGAGGCCCAAAACTCTGGCTTTTTTTTATTGTGTAGGATAATATGGAATTATGGGATATATCAATAAGCAATGTTAAGAACTGCAGAAGGGGAAACGGAAATGTGTAAAAAAATCAATTTTATTTTAGTCTTGGGTGTTATATCAATAATAGTAATTATTACTGCCGTCAGTCTCCTGTTTTTTACAACTCTTATGCCGGCGGCTGAATCTGACGGGACTACACCTGTGGCCCAAACTTCCATTACCAAAGCAGCCGGTACCGGCCATTTGGCACAAAACTCTCCTGAAAGTAATTCTGCCCCCAACGGCAAAAGTAATCCCGCAAAAGAAACAGCCAGAAAAGCATTTATTTCTGAGGCAGAAATACTTATAAAGGACACTCACTATATAAAGGCCAGTTTGTTATTGGGCAAGGCTTTGATGGATTTTCCCGAGGATAAGGAAATCTCGGTACTAAATGATAAGGCAGAGAACCTGGAGAAGCAATTGATTATTTACAAGGGCAAAATATATCATGTGTTTTTTCATAGCCTTATTGTTTACCCTGAGCTGTGCTTTACGGGGGATTCCATGGAGCAGGGCTACAACGATTGGATGACTACTGTAAGGGAATTTAAATTGATGATACAGGAAATGTATGAACGGGGCTATACGCTTGTTGACCTGAGAGACCTGTTTAAAATTGATGCTTCGGGAAAAATGGTCAGGCAGGATATATATCTTCCTGAAGGTCAGAAGCCTCTGGTTATTTCTGTGGACGATATGAGCTATTACAAATATATGGAGAAGGATGGTTTTGCCAAGAAGCTGGTACTTGATAAGGCCGGGAAGCTTGCATCACTTATAAATACTCCCCGGGGAGACGAAATAATATCAAAGGATGGAGATGTAGTTCCCATTTTGAATAATTTCATTGAAGAGTATCCTGATTTTTCATTTAAAGGAGCTAAAGGCACCCTGGCATTAACAGGTTATGAAGGAATACTCGGATATCGTACAAATCATAACAATCCGGACTGGCAGAAAGAAAGAGACGCTGTGGTGCCCATAGTTGACAAGCTTAAGGAAACAGGATGGGCTTTTGCAAGTCATAGCTACACACATAGAAGAACATTTTCCGAAGGAACCATAACCTTGGATTATCTCAAATATGATACGGATAAGTGGATGAATGAAGTGGGAAGTATAGTAGGAACCACCAATATATACATAGCTCCTTTTGGAGCAACCTTCAGGCAGAACGATGCCAGGCAGCGTTACATAGTAAGCCGGGGGTTCAATGTATATTGCGGTGTGGGACCTCAGCCCTCGTACATATTATATAAGGATAATGCATATATGGAAAGGCTTGACCTGGACGGCTACAAAATGTTTCATATGCCGGAACTGATGAAGGATTTGTTTGATGTGGACAAAGTATTTGACCCGGCGAGGCCGGGCTTTAAATAATCGGTAAAAATATATCAGTGCGTCAGATTCACCATACGGAAACGGGAAGTCCGGCTGGAAGGTAAGGCTTTGGCGGACAATGCATTTGCGTATGGTGGATTCGGAGCACTTGAAAAAATTACATTTTATCTGTCAATGCCATTGCCTTTTATCAGAACTTATTATCAGCACTGTTTATCAAAGCTTTTTGATTGAATTTTTATAGTTTTCTATAACATTGTCACACCAGCGGTCAAATTCCGGGTCGTCTTTCTGAAGCTCGGGGTGAGAAAGTACATTGTCCAATAATGCTCTGATGCCCTGATCGAAGCGCACGGTGGCATTAAAGCCGGGAACAAGCCTTTTCAGCTTTGAATTGTCAAAAATCACGGTGTTGGCTTTGTCACCAATCAGAGAACCGGTAAAATCATAGCTGCTGCATTCAGCCAGGTAGTACGAGGAAATGTGCACGGCATTCAGCTTTACACCCAGAGCTGAAGCTATTATTTCGTATATCTGATTCCAGGTCAGGCTTTCATCGGAGGTTATGTTAACAGCTTCCCCAACAGCGTGGATATTTCCCATGAGGCCTGTAAAGCCCTTTGCAAAATCACTGTTATGGGTAAGTGTCCATAGGGAGGTGCCATCTCCGTGTATTATTACAGGCTTGTTTTCCAGCATTCTTTTCGCAACCTGCCAACTGCCGTTATCACCGTGAACACCAAGAGGAATGCTGCGGTCGTCATAAGTGTGGCTTGGTCGTACAATAGTCACAGGGAAGCCTGTTTTGCGGTATTCTGAGATAAGCAGCTCCTCGCAGGCAATTTTATTTCTGGAGTATTCCCAATAGGGATTTGCCAGGGGAGTGGACTCTGTTATTCTGTAGTCGGAAAGAGGTTTTTGATAAGCAGAGGCGGAGCTGATGAAAATATACTGCTTTGTCTTGCCGGAAAACAGTCTTATATCCCTTTCAACCTGTGAAGGGACAAAGGCTATAAAATCTGCCACAACATCAAAAGAGAGATCTTTAATAAGAGCTGCAACACCTGCCTCGTCATTAATATCAGTCTTAATGACTTTTGCACCTTCGGGAACCCTGTCATTATTATTCCCTCGATTTAACAAATATAGTTCCCAGCCTTGTCTGACCAAAGCAGAAGAAATAGCAGTACTGATTGTACCTGTGCCGCCTATAAAGAGTGCTTTCATATGAATTCCTCCTGAAAGTATTTGAATAGTTTAAAACCATAGAAGTATTATACAACGGTTCAGATAAATTTGGTAGTAGTCTTAAAATCAGATATACTGCAAAGAATGTCAAAAACGTCGAGCAAGGATATATCTTTTATAATATAATAAAATCACTTCCGGAATAAAAATCAAAAGGAGGGCGAAATTTGGATTATTTCACAGAAACCTGCGCAATAATTACCTTTATAGAAAAGCGGATTAAGGAAAGACTGGAATTTAAGGAACTGGAAAAATCCCTGAATTTTTCTTATCGGCATATCAGGGAAATATTCAGGAAAAAGACCAATATACCGTTGTCCCAGTATACCCTCTATTGACAATGTATAACACGCCTCACACCGGCTATTTTGCCACTTTTCTTTGTTGTCGTCCTTGCCTTGCATCAGCAAGGCTGCGTCCATCCGCCTCGAAAACTGCCAAAATATCTCGGTGTGAGGTCGGAGATTTTTGAGCGAGAGAATTTGGCTTGCGGCTATGTTGAAGACGCGAAGGAAGGCTTTGTGCCTTACAAACGGCTTCAACATAGCCGAAGGGTAAATTCGCCGCTCAAAAACGTATTATACATTGTTAATAGAGGGTACCATAGCAAGAAAGATTGCCAACTGTGCACTTGAAATAGTATCTACTTCAAAAAAACTGACTGATATAGCAGCCGAGTATGGTTTTGGAAGCTACGATACCTTTACCCGTGCCTTTAAGCGCCAGACAGGCATAAGGCCGTCAGAACTGAGGCATTCGGGACTTAAATGCGGCAGGAAGCCTATCTGCTCAGGCGTATTTGTGCCGGTTATTTATAATATTGACAAATCCAAATCAGCCCTGTCGGTTTTATCGAAGGTGGAGATTGTGGAAAAAGCGGCGAAGCCTCTCGGGTTTCGCTGCTTTTAAATAGTTCCATAAAAAACAGCAAAATAACTTGAAATATGTGGATAATATGTTATAATTATTGATGCATATGATTTTCATTCGGAGTGTCCCAAAGATTGCCAGCTAAAGATATGAATTAATCAGTAAACATCTGAATGTTAAATCATTTTCTATTTTATCCGAAGACTTCCAATTATCTTCAAGTGCTAAACCTATATATTGAGTCCACTTTGTAAAATAGTAATGATGTAACTTCTTAATAAACACACCATCGTTTTCCTTCAATAAATTATTGACATAATCAATCTGTCTTTTTATGGAACTTATTCTTGCTGCTATACCGAGCTTTGCGATTAGCTCTGTCCGATGAAACCAAAGCATCCATTCTTTTGCATTAAGACTGTTCATATTATCATTAAAATTATTCATAAATGCAGAAGCAGGTGAAATAATCTGGTGATTATAAAGTAATTTAACATTGGGGATGGGTGATAAGTCAGTAAGCTTTGAAATAGCTTTCTCCATCATTTCCTGGTTTTTAGTATTTTTCCAGCTATCCGTATTTGCAAGCAATCTCAAATGATATATACATGGCCACATTACACCACTTTTAAATACCAGTTTATCTTTGTATTCATAATATATATCTGCAATACTCTCAACACCGCATACATATCTAAATACATCAAGTGATTCATTAATCTGTTCTTTGACAAAATCATAATTCTCATTTCCTGTGTAAGCGAAAACACATGCCTTTATTAATTTAGAACCACCGATATGTAAGCTGTCCAATGGTTTTCCGACTCTATACATGCTGCCTTCATCAAATTTATCACCTCTGGCAATAATCGCATTTAAAGCATTTTGAATAATAGGATGACCTGGTTCAACTCCCTTTTCCATAAGATATCTTATGCTGCATTCAGGTTCATCAACGCCGTGAAACAAGCCTCCAAGCCAGCCATCCTGATTTTTAAGTGAAAATATACTCAAAATTTCTGACTCGTTAAGGATTTCAGATTGTAATGCCTGCATATCAGGCTTTGTAATATCTTCATGAAATATTTCTTTTCTGATTCGATAAGAAATGGAGGGGCAAGCCCTTTCTGAAATATGTGAAGCTGCCTGTTTATTCATGATGTACCTCTCAAACTAAAAATAAATTAATCCTTCACAATATCCTACTATTCTGCAACAATAATATCAAAGATTTTCCATACAATCAATTGGGACGGGGGATACAAATTGACTTTTATACAAGGCTCCTCAAATATTTGGATATCTGTCACTTGTAATTCCAGGGTTAAGTTAACTTTAAAATCTTTTATATATTAGCTTACTTTTTCCTTTCAGGTTGGTATAATATTAAGGAACTGATCAGAGCAGTTTTAAGCACATAATTACTTGCTGCATGAAAAATCGGATCAGGGTGAAAGGATGACGATATTTTGAAAGCGGAAATATTAGCTGTGGGAACTGAACTGCTCATGGGGCAGATTGTAAATACCAATGCTCAGTATTTGTCCTCAAGGCTTCCCCAGGTGGACGTGGGCGTGTATTATCACAGTGTTGTGGGAGACAATCCTGAGAGACTGAAGGAAAGCCTTGAACTGGCACTGGGCAGATGTGATGTTGTAATTACAACAGGAGGTCTTGGACCGACTCAGGATGATCTCACAAAAGAGACCATATCGCAGGTGTGCGGAAGAAAGCTTGTGCTTCACACTGAAAGCCTGGAAGCTATGAAGGGTTTTTTTGGCAAACTTGGCCGGGAAATGACACAAAACAATGCAAAGCAGGCATATATGCCTGAAAACAGCATCATACTTAAAAATAATAACGGAACAGCACCGGGATGTATTATAGAACAGGGAGAAAAGATTATTATCATGCTGCCGGGCCCTCCGTCGGAAATGAAGCCCATGTTTGAGGACTTTGTTTATCCTTATTTTGAAAAGAGGAGCAGTTACACAATAGAGTCAAGATATCTCAGGGTGTTTGGCATCGGGGAGTCCGCCCTGGAGACAAAAATCCTTGATTTGATTGACCGGCAGACAAACCCGACTATTGCCACCTATGCAAAGGAAGGCGAGGTAACCATAAGGGTTTCTGCAAGAACCGCTAAGGGACAGGACCCGCAGGTGCTTTTGCAGCCGGTTGTGGAAGAGATTGGCAGGAGAATAGGAAACTGCCTGTATTCCCAGGAGAATCTCACCCTGGATCAGGTAGCTGCAAGACTTCTGCTTGAAAACAATATTACCCTTGCTGCGGCAGAGTCCTGTACCGGGGGGCTAATCTCACAGATGCTCACTGATATTCCGGGAATATCGGCAGTTTTTATGGGTGGAGCGGTAACCTATTCCAATGATGCAAAGGAAGAGTATCTCGGAGTAAGACATGAAACCCTGCTGAAATATGGTGCCGTAAGCAGGCAAACAGCAGGTGAAATGGCGGAGGGTGTGCGAAGCAGGCTAAAGACGGATATGGGAGTTTCAGTAACCGGAATAGCCGGCCCCGGGGGAGGAACGGCTGAAAAACCGGTTGGCCTTGTATATATCGGGCTGTCCTCTGAGAAAGGCACCTTTACCAAGGAACTCAGATTGTTCGGCAACAGAAGCAGGATCAGAACGGTAACCGCCCTCAATGTATTTGATATGATAAGGCGGCATGTTTCAGGTATTGAGTTGGATGCGTCACTTGAGGGCTAGGCTTTATATCATATTGCAATTATTTTCTCAGCTAGCACAACATTCGAATAGGGTGCATAAATTTGGAGGAGGTTATTTTGAACTCAAACAATAAAAAAATTACCGGCGCTGCCATTATAGTCATGTCCTCTCTGGTTGTCAGCCGGATTACAGGCTATATCAGAACCATACTGATAAACAATTTGCTTACTGCCTCCCAGTCGGATTCATTGCTGGCGGCTTTCAGAACCACAGACCTTATGTACAACCTGCTTATTGGCGGTGCCATATCGGCGGCCCTTATTCCGGTCTTGTCAGGCTATCTGGCCAGAGGAGAGGAAGAGGACGGCTGGAAAGCGGTGGGAACCTTTATCAATGTTATTTTTCTCAGTATGCTGGCGGTCTGCACTCTTGGAGTGATTTTTGCTCCCTGGGTGGTTTCCATGACTGCTTCGGGGCTGGAAGGAGAAGTCAGGGAGACAACTATTTATCTCACAAGAATACTGTTTCCGTCTGTAGGCTTTATGATGCTTGCCGGAATGACCAACGGAGTTCTGAATTCCTATCAGAGGTTTGCTGCGGCAGCCTACGGTCCTTCTCTGTACAATCTGGGAACAGCTCTGAGCATATTGATACTCAGCCGTTTCGGTGTCAGGTTTGTGGCCTTTGGAGTACTTGCCAGCGCCGTGATGTATTTTATAATTCAGATATCCTTTGCATTACCGAATTTCAAGTATTACAAGCCCGGATTGCTGCTGGGGCATTCCGGCTTCCGGAAACTGTTCGGACTTGCCATACCATCCCTGGCAGCTTCAGCCGTGGTTCAGATAAACATACTCATATCCCTTAACTTTATTTCCCTGTTCAGGCATGAAGGGAGCATTACCGCATATTATAATGCAAATGATATATGGCAGCTCCCTTACGGAATCTTTGCTATGGGCCTGGGAACCGCACTGCTGCCCACCCTGTCTGAGAAATTGGCCCTGCGGCAGGTGGATGAATTCAAGAATATCCTCAACGGCGCCTTTAAAACCATTCTCTACCTGATAATACCTTCTGCCATGGCTTTTGCAGTCATTCCAAAACCCGTTATCAGTGTGGTCTACAAATGGTCTTCAAACATTGACCAGGAGAGGATAATAACGGCGGGAAGCATTCTCCTGCTTTTTACGGCGGCCATGCTTGCTCAATCCATGCTTGCAATACTTAATAGAGCCTTCTATGCAAATAATGATACCAAAACTCCGTTGTATGCAGGTACTGCTGCCATAATACTCAATTTTATCTTCTGCACGCTGTTTCAGAGGGCCGGTTTCGGACCGGCAGGCATGTCTCTGGCATATTCAATACAAAGCATTGTAAACATGACCGTAATGATGTACATATTGTCAAAAAGAATGCACGGAATGCATTGGAAAGTATTGCTGAGATACTCTGTAAAGCTGCTGGAGGCAGCGGCGGTTATGGGGCTTGTAATATTCGCATTGAACAGGCTGATACCCGTGGACTTTACACAGACCTATTCCATGCATTCAAAAATCATTGAAATCTCAGTGCTGGCTGTTGAGATAGTGGTGGGTGCGGCGGTTTATTTTGGCTGTACCATGCTTTTAAAGGTTGAAGAAGCCGTGGCCTTTAAGAACAGATATCTGGGACGGCTTGCAGGATTCCTGAAAAAATAATATTTTAGTTGACTTGGAAAGTAGAAATCTATATAATAAAAACAGAACAAGTGTTCTTAAAATTTGAGGAGGTCACCCCATGTTGGAAAAGAAAAAAGCATTGGAAATGGCTCTTGGCCAGATAGAAAAGCAATTTGGCAAAGGTGCCGTTATGAAATTGGGCGAGAATGCGCATATGAATGTAGAAGTTATTCCTACCGGTTCCCTGAGCCTTGATATTGCACTTGGTGTTGGCGGAGTTCCCAGAGGAAGAATAGTTGAGATATATGGACCTGAATCTTCAGGTAAGACAACCGTGGCATTGCATATTATTGCCGAAGCACAAAAAGCAGGCGGGGAGGCGGCGTTTATTGATGCGGAGCATGCCCTTGATCCTGTTTACGCTAAAAAACTTGGGGTTGATATAGACAATTTGATAGTATCCCAGCCTGACACGGGCGAACAGGCGTTGGAAATAACCGAGGCGCTGGTTCGAAGCGGTGCCATAGATGTTATCGTTGTGGACTCTGTTGCAGCACTTGTTCCAAAAGCCGAAATTGACGGCGAAATGGGAGATTCTCATGTGGGGCTTCAGGCTAGACTCATGTCCCAGGCACTCCGCAAGCTTGCAGGTGTTATAAGCAAATCCAGGACAACCACCATATTTATAAATCAGCTTCGTGAAAAGGTAGGCATCATGTTTGGAAATCCGGAAACCACTCCGGGCGGACGGGCTTTGAAGTTTTACTCGTCAGTACGTCTTGATGTCAGAAGAATAGAAGCCATAAAACAATCAAATGAGGTTGTAGGAAACAGGACAAGAGTAAAGGTTGTGAAGAATAAAATAGCGCCTCCTTTCAGAGAAGCAGAATTTGACATAGTTTATGGAGAAGGTATTTCCCGGGAAGGAAGTATTCTTGATATAGCTGTGGGCAGTGATATTGTAAATAAGAGCGGCGCGTGGTTCTCCTACAACGGACAGCGTATCGGTCAGGGAAGGGAAAACGCCAAGCAGTTTCTTAAAGAGAATCCGGCCATGTGTATGGAGATAGAAAAGCTTGTCAGAAATAGTCTGACTATTGCTCCTGCTGCAGTAGAAGCAGTAGAGGCGATTGAAGAAGAAGAGCTGGACTAGTACAACATTCGATAAATAGGGTGCATAAATTTGGAGGAGATTTTTTGTAAATACAAGGCGGAGGAGTGCGGAATAATTGCTTTATTCCAATCAAGAACACTAATGTTGTTCTTTTCGACAACGATGTAGTTCAAAAAAATATACCCAAATTATGTGCCGGGATTTACCAAATCCAAATGTTGTACTATGATAAGTTATTGAGTTGGGTATTTATATAGTGTTAAATCAGAGGGCATACCTGAGCAAAGCCTATAAGCATTTTACTTTGTTCTGAGGTATGCCTTTTCGGAATTTCAGAGGTGTTCTTATGAAAATCATTTCCATTGAAAAAAATCAGAAGGTTTCTTCAGTATGTACTGTATTATTGGATAATAATATTTCCTTCAGCCTCCCCAAAAAAAGGATTGAGTTGTTGGAGCTGAAGGAAGGCAGTTCCCTTTCAGAGGAAACCTTGAATTATATATTGGATACTGAAGTTTATGCTGCAGCAAGAAGTGCAGCAGTGAGCTTTTTGGCCATGAAATTGCGCAGCTCCTGGGAGGTGTCCCAAAGGTTATTTGATATGGGTTATGAGGAGGTTGTTGTTGAGAGGGTTATTGAGAGTCTCAGGGAAATAGGTTATATAGATGATCTTGATTATAGCCGCAAATATATTTCCGAAAAAACAAAGCTGAAACCTAAAGCTTCCAGACTGCTGGCCATGGAGTTAAGCCGCCGGGGAATACCGGAAAATATTATTGAGACTGCCCTTGATGAATGTGCATTGGATGAAAGCCGGTTGGCACTGGAGCTTTTAAGAAAAAGGTACTCCAGATTCACTTACTTTGACGACAAATTGATTCAAAAAATGAAAGCTTTTTTAACCGGCAGGGGATTCAGCTACAGCCAGGTTTCAAAAGCAATCAGCAGCTTTTTACCAGAAGAATGAAAGATATAAAAGGGTAGCATCGGCAATATTCAAACTAATAATTGCAAAATAATGGAAATAATGTTATTATTCGTATAATACATTAATGTGTTGGCAATAAAATTTTAGCTCTAAAAATCAAGGAAAGGAAGACATATTGCTATAAGCAGTATGGAACAGGAAAAATGTAAGCATTAATAAAGAAAGGAATCATGTTGATAGGTAAATTCTATGAAGTATAAGATTTTAAAGAAACAAAAGATTGGAAAGATGTGTGCAGTATGCGGCAGTGAAAATGAATTTGGTTTAAAATCTACTTTTTATGAATTGGATGATGGGCAGGTTCTTGCTTTATGTGTGCCACGACAGGAGCATCAGAGCTATCCCGGCAGAATGCACGGGGGTATAGCCGGGGCATTATTGGATGAAACCATCGGAAGGGCAATATACATAAAAGATAAAAATGCATGGGGTGTTACAATCGAGCTGAAATTGAGATTTCATAAGCCTATTCCTTTGGATGAGGAATTAAGAGCAATGGGACGGATTACAAGAGACACCAGAAGAATCTATGAGGGTGAAGGGGAGATATTCTTAAAGAGCGGAGAGATTGCTGTAAGTGCAACTGCAAAGTATTTTAAAGTTCCGCTGGAAGCAAATGATCATATTGAGGAGCAGCGGAATGAAATATGGGAAACTTCAACATTTGTTAAAGAACCCGTTGAGATTGAGATTTGAAATGAATTTATATTAATAATTGTTTTTAAAAGCCATAAAAAATTAATGAATAAATAAAAACTCCTTTCATACAGCAAAAGTTAAGTTCACTGCTGATAAAGGAGTTTTTATTTTGCTGTATGTTTATTTGGATTTTGTTATGTAAATATAATTAAATTTCTCCCTGGCCATAAAGTCAATTGCTGTTGAAACCTGCGTTCCAGGCGAATAGGTGCTTTCAGGTATTTTATTTAAAGGTTTCAACGGTTTGGGTTTTAAAGAGTCTGTACTTCAGGAGGCTTTAGACCATAACCCTAACTATCGGCTTTCAGCCGATAGTAATTGACTTGACAATTCAAAGATATTATTAAATAATTTTAGCTGTAGATGTAGAAATATTTTTTGTTACAGAAAATCATATAAAAATTTGAGGAGTGTAATAGGTGAATAAAAAAATAGGGATAGTGTCCTTGGGATGCCCGAAAAACCTGGTTGACAGCGAGATAATGCTGGGCATGCTGAAACACGCGGACTATGAAATAGTAAATGAGAAGGAAAATGCCCACGTACTTATTGTAAACACCTGCGGTTTCATAGAGTCGGCCCAGCAGGAGTCCATCAATACCATACTTGAGATGGCGGAAGAAAAGAAGCGCGGCTGTGAAATACTCATAGTCACAGGCTGTATGGCCGAGCGGTACAGAGAAAAGATTCTGGAGATGATACCGGAGGTTGACGCGGTATTGGGAACGGGGAATTATAAAGAAATCTCGGAAGTTATAAACAGGGCCTATGAGGGAGAAAAGATTGTCGCCTATGGAAAATTAAGTGAAACAGATTATCTGGATGAAGAGAGGATAATTGCTTCAAAGAGACATTCTGTTTATCTGAAAATCTCGGAAGGCTGTGATAACCGTTGCACCTACTGTATAATCCCGTATTTGAGAGGTGCTTACAGGAGCAGAAAAATAGAAGCTCTGGTCAGAGAAGCAGCAGTTCTGGCTGAAAATGGAGCCAAGGGAAATAATATTGGTTGCTCAGGATACAACAAGGTATGGCATAGACCTTTATGGCAAAAAAATGCTTCCTGAACTCATAAGAGAGCTGTCCAAAATCAGCGGAATCCAGTGGATAAGACTGCTTTATTGCTATCCGGAAGAAATAGACGATACTTTGATAGCGGAAATTGCTTCAAATCCGAAGGTCTGCAAATATATGGACATACCTGTGCAGCACGCCTCCGACAACATACTGAAGCTGATGGGGAGAAGGGGAACCGGAGAGCATATCAGGGAAGCACTTGCAAAGCTCAGACAAAGGATTGACGGTATTGTAATCAGAACTTCCCTTATTGTAGGTTTCCCGGGTGAGAGTGAGGAGGACTTCAGGCAGTTGACGGATTTTGTCAAGGAGTTCAGGTTTGACAGACTGGGAGTATTCACTTACTCGAAGGAAGAAGGTACTCCGGCAGCAAAAATGAAAAACCAGATAAAAAAGAATATTAAGCTGAAGCGTCAAAAAATAATATTGGAACTTCAGAACGCAGTAAGTTCAGAAATAAATGCCAGCAGAATTGGAAAAGTTTATAAAGCTGTTGTTGACGGGATTGCGGATGATGGTATATTCTATTATGGACGAACATATGCGGAAGCTCCTGAAATCGACGGGACTGTATATTTTACCAGCCCGGAACCATTGGATGCGGGATGCTTTGTCGAGGTAAAAATATTAAATTCAGAAGATTACGATTTGATAGGAGAGGTCTTAAATGAACTTACCGAATAAAATAACAATTTCCAGAATAGCTTTAGTTCCGATATTCATGATTTTTGTAATACCAATACCGGATGCGACGGTAAATCTGCCTATGTTGTCATTTCTCAAGAATGAGATGCTCAGTATCAATAAATTTATCAACAGCTACGGAAATTATGTTGCAGCGGTTCTGTTTATTATTGCTGCCAGCACAGACGGAGTTGACGGTTATATTGCACGAAAGCGCAAGCTTATAACTGCATTTGGCAAGTTTCTTGATCCAATAGCCGACAAACTGCTGATTACAGCAGCACTTATAGCCCTTGTACAGCGGGATGTGGTCACGGGCTGGGCTGCAATGATTATTATATCCAGAGAATTGCTGGTTACAGGTATGAGATTGGTTGCGGCGGGAGAAGGGCAGGTGGTTGCCGCAAACAAGTCGGGTAAGATAAAGATGGTTTGTCAGACAGTGGCGGTTTCAGTGGCACTGCTGAACAACTTCCCCTTTTCCCTGGTAACCGATATAAAAATAGATGCCTATTTAATGCTTATAGCAGTAATAGTGACCATATATTCAGGTATTGATTTCTTCGCAAAAAATATAAAAGTAATAAAGCCTGACGATATGTAAATAGAAATCAACGTCACATAGCCGTAATTATTTTGCGGCTATTCATTTTGTAAAAAAGTATCTTTCGTTTAACACTTGGTTTTAAAGGCACATTATAGTATAAGAAATCTATGCCTTTACTGACTTTTCCCAATTTGCCCACCGGGAAAATTCCCGTCATAAAACTCTGAAAATGTGATTTGCGTAAGATTATAAAGGTTTGAAATATTTAAGCTTAAAGTAATATTATTAGAAAATAGTTGCAATAATAATAAAGTTAATATATAATTTTGTTATCAGCAATTAGTATCTGGTAATAATTATAATAATTAATTATTAATAAGGGGTGAGGTTGTTAGTGAGCAGATCGTCTTCACAAAAACAACAGAGACAGAAAATTCTACTTGAAAAAATCAAGTATGACCCATTTCTTACAGATGAAGAATTAGCTGATTTTTTTAAGGTAAGTGTACCGACAATCAGATTGGACAGACTGGAACTAGGTATTCCTGAACTCAGGGAAAGAATCAAGCATGTTGCAGAATCCAATCAGGAAAAGCTGAAATCCATAGAAGGCAAGGAATTTATCGGTGAGCTGATAGATTTGCAGCTTGGACAGAGTGCCATCTCGCTGATGGAAACCAACAGTTCGATGGCTTTTGAAAAGACGCATATTATAAGAGGACACTATATTTATTCTCTTGCGGAGACACTTGCTATTGCTGTTATTGATGCACAGGTCGCATTGGTTGGAATAGCAAATATAAAGTATAAGATTCCCGTATACTCAGGCGCCAAGCTGGTTGCAAAGGCTGAAGTAAAGGAATCGAAGCGGAACCGGTTTATTGTTTGGGTTAAGATATACGAGAAAAATGTTGAGGTATTCAGAGGTAAGTTTATACTTGTTACAGTTCAAAAGTAATGAAAGAACAACCCAATAGGTCAATCCGTTAGGGATTAAAAAAATACCGGTTGTCTCAATTCTTGGAGGAATTATATTTATGATAAATGTTATTGTGGACGCCATGGGAGGCGACAACGCCCCTGACGCAATTATAGACGGCTGTATCGAGGCGTTGCAGAAACAAGATGATTTTATGGTAACTCTTGTTGGAATAAGTGAAATTATAAAGGAAAAATTAAGTAAAAAGGTATATGACAAAGACAGGATAGAAATTGTAAATGCTACTGAAATAATAACAGGTGAAGATACTCCTACAAAGGCAATCAGAAATAAAAAAGACTCATCAATGGTGGTGGGACTCAAGCTTTTAAAGGAAAAAAAGGGAGACGCCTTCTTGTCTGCTGGTAATACAGGCGCTCTTATGACCGGATCTCTGCTTGTTGCCGGCAGGATGAAGGGTATTGACAGGCCATCAATGCCTGCGCTCGTACCTACTGAAAAAGGCATGTGTCTTATAATAGATGCAGGCATGAATACTGTCTGCAAGCCTCTGAACTACTTACAGTTCGGTATAATGGGCTCCATTTACATGAAACTGCTGTTCAAACTCGACACCCCCAAAGTTGGCTTGGTCAATGTAGGGTCCGAAGACGGGAAGGGTAATGATACTCTTAAGCAGGCTTTTGGACTTATGTCGGAATCAACTGTCAATTTTGTTGGTAATATAGAAGGAAATGATATCACGAGCGGCGATGTCGACGTTGCTGTTTGTGACGGATATGTGGGAAATGTTGCACTGAAGTTGTATGAAGGAGTTGGTTCCTTCTTTTTGAAGGAATTGAAGAAGATATTTACTTCAAATATACTTACGAAAATTTGTTACCTTTTGTTAAAGCCGTTCTTTAAGGATTTCAGAGACAGATTTGATCCTGATGAACTTGCAGGCGCGCCGGTTCTTGGGATAAATGGCCTGGTAATAAAAAGTCATGGGTCTTCAAAAGCCAAAACTATCAGAACAGCTATACTCAAAAGAACAATACCTTTGATAAAAAATGGTATTGTTGATGAAATCAAAGATCAATTCAAAAATATGGAGGTGAAGCCCTCTGAAGACGATATCGACTAAAAGCATTGGAATACTGGGAACCGGAAGTTGTTTACCCGAAAAAGTGCTTTCAAACAGTGATTTGGAGCAAATGGTTGAGACATCTAATGAGTGGATTTTAAAAAGAACTGGAATTTCAGAAAGAAGAATTCTAAGAGACGATGAGCCTGCCTACAAGCTTGGAATAGAGGCGGCAATAAGAGCATTGGATAATGCAAACCTACAGGCCGGAGATATAGATTTGATAATACTGGCCACAGAAACCCCGGATTTCATGACTCCTTCATCGTCCTGCATTGTTCAGGGAGCAATCGGAGCGGTAAATGCAACTGCATTTGATATAAATGCAGCCTGCACAGGATTTATTTACGGTTTGGTTACGGCACAGCAGTTCATTGCAAACGGTATGTTCAAACATGCTTTGATAATCGGCTGTGAAGGACTTTCCAAGATTATTGACTGGAAAGACCGGAATACCTGCGTTCTTTTTGGTGATGGCGCCGGTGCGGTAGTTCTGGGTGAAGTGGAAGAAGGAAGCGGGATATTGAATTCCTTCCTTGGTTCGGATGGAACTGCCGGCATGAATATCACCATACCAAACCTGTATCTTGACATTGCAGAAAAGGAAAAAAGGGTAAACGGCAAGCTTAATTCAATATGGATGGATGGCACGGAAGTTTTCAAATTTGCCGTTAAGGCAATGTCTTCTGCCACAGTAAAGGTGTTGGAAGACTTGGGTATGTCTGTGGAGGATTTGGATTATATTTTCCCTCATCAGGCCAATACACGAATTATTGACGGAGCTATTAAGAAACTTGGCGTTTCCGATGAAAAACTCCACTATATAATTCAAAAGTACGGAAATATTTCCTCGGCATCCATTCCGGTTGCACTTGATGAAGCAAACAGGGCCGGAAAGTTCAAAAAAGGCGACAAAATGGTTCTGGTTGGCTTCGGAGGCGGTTTGACCTGGGGGTCTATAGCTGTTAAGTGGGCAAAATAGTTTGAATTATTAATATTCATTAATAAAAAAATTTGATTGGGAGGTTTGTATGGGCAAATTAGCTTTTATATTTCCCGGACAGGGAGCCCAGTATGTGGGTATGGGAAAAGACATCGCTGCCGAGTATAAGAGTGCTGACGCTATCTATGAAGAAGCTTCTGAAGCATTGGGTTTCGATATAAAGGAAATGATTTTTAACGGTAATGACGAAACCTTGAAAATTACTGAAAATACTCAGCCGACCATAGTTACTACCAGCGTAGCATGCATGCAGCCATTGCTTGAAAAAGGAATCAAGCCTGATTTCGTAGCGGGTTTGAGCCTTGGAGAATACGCTGCACATGTGGCGGCAGGCACTTTTAGCTTTAAGGATGCGGTGGCTCTTGTAAGAAAAAGAGGAAAATTCATGCAGGAGGCAGTTCCTGTTGGAGTGGGTGCAATGTCGGCTATTATAGGCCTTGATAATGAAGCTGTTATAGAAAGCTGCAAGGAGGCATCCTCTCTGGGAGTGTGTGCACCTGCAAACTTCAACTGCCCGGGTCAGCTTGCAATTGCCGGTGATGTTGCAGCAGTTGAAAAAGCAAATGAAATCTGCAAGGCAAAAGGTGCAAAGAGAGCAATGATGTTAGCTGTAAGCGCGCCCTTCCATTGCAGTCTGTTAAAGCCTGCAGGTGAAAAGCTGGCTGAAGAGCTTGATAAAGTGACTGTAAATGATATTAAAATACCGGTGGTTGTTAATGTTACAGCAGAATCCGTAACAGCCAAGGAACAGGTAAAGGCTACATTGGTTGACCAGGTCAGCAACTCGGTATTGTGGGAGAACTGTGTAAAGACCATGTTGGAGCAGGGTGTGGACACATTTGTAGAAATTGGACCGGGCAAGGTTCTCAGCGGCTTTGTAAAAAAAATAAACAAGGACGTTAGGGTGCTTAATGTAGAAAACCTCGACAGCCTCAATGCAACCCTGGAGGAATTAACCAGGTAATTTTACGAAAGACTTTACCGGATGACAAATCCCACAGGCTTTAAAAATTATCAGGTGTGGAGGTGTTTGAATTATGAGGTTTGACGGAAAGACTGCCATTGTAACAGGTTCCTCCAGAGGGCTTGGAAAGGCCATAGCGGAGAAGCTTGGGATTTTGGGAGCAAATGTAGTACTCACAGGAACCTCGGAGACGGTTTTTAATACTGCTGCCGAACTTGAAGCAAAGGGAATAAAGGCTGCTGCAATTGTCGGGGATGTGAGGAATGCAGAGGATGTTAAGAATATGATTTTAAAAGCAGTAGATACCTTTGGAGGCGTTGATATTTTAATAAACAATGCCGGTATAACCAAGGATAAGCCAATGGCGATGATGTCTGAGGACGATTGGGACACCGTTCTGGACATTAATCTTAAGGGCTGTTTTCTTTGCACCAAGGCTGCTGCAAAATTAATGATAAAAAAGAGGTACGGCAGAATAATTAATGTTTCTTCTGTTGCCGGCGCTTACGGAAATCCGGGGCAGGCAAATTACTCGGCGTCAAAGGGCGGTATGATAGGCTTGACCAAGACCACCGCAAAGGAACTGGCGCCCAGAGGAATTACCTGCAATGCTGTTACACCCGGTCTTATTGAAAGCGACATGACGGAAATATTGCCTGAGGATTTGAAGCAGAAATATCTTGAAAAAATTGCACTCGGAAGGTTTGGGACACCGGAAGATGTGGCAAATGTTGTAGCTTTTCTGGCTTCGGACGAGGCAGGGTATATCACCGGACAGGTAATAGATATTGACGGTGGGCTAGTTATGTAATAATATTAGCATGTGTCTGCTTGTTAAAATTAAGCAAACTGGCTAAATTTTATTTGAATTGCGTACTATATAAGCACATATGTGCTTCGGTGCATATACAGATAGTAGCAATTTATAAAACCATCCTTTGGAAGGAGGTGAATATATGGTTTTCGATAAAGTTAAGAAGTTAATTGTTGAACAGTTGGGCGTTGAAGAAGACGATATAGCAATGGAATCTTCTTTCATAGATGATCTCGGCGCTGACTCTCTTGATATAGTTGAGTTGATAATGGCTTTAGAAGAAGAGTTCAACCTTGAGATTCCAGACAATGAAGCTGAGAAAATCACTACAGTTGGTGATGCTGTTGAATACATTCAAAAGAATACTTAAAAAAAAGTCCCAAATGCGGGACTTTTTTTAGTATTATGCAGCTTAAGGTTAACACGGTTCAAAATACATCAAATAAAATTCCTTAGAGACTTTTTTTGAACAAATAGTCCGTTGTTCATACGGCATTTATATAGATCCAAAATAAAAATTATTAAAGTAAATATATGGAGGTTAAGTTATGAGCAGACGTGTAGTTATTACAGGTGCTGGTGTTGTTTCTTCTTTAGGTATGGGAGCTGAACAATTCTGGGGTGCTGTTAAAGAAGGAAAAAACGGAATAAGCGAAGTAACCAGAATTGATGTTTCAAACCTTTCAACAAAGGTAGCGGCTGAAATAAAAGACTTTGATGCTTCTCAATATATTGATAAAAAGGAAGCAAGAAGAATGGACAGATACAACCAGTTTGCCATGGTTGCGGCCAAAATGGCTGTTGAGAATTCAAAACTTGATCTGGAGAGCCTTGACCTGGACAAATGCGGCGTAATAGTAGGTTCAGGCGTTGGTGGACTTGAAACTCTTGAAGAACAGCACGATGTAATGAGGAACAAGGGTGTCGGAAGAGTGAGCCCCTTCTTCATACCAATGATGATTTCAAACATGGCAGCAGGCAGAATAGCCATAGAATATGGTTTCAGAGGCTTTAACGAGTGTGTGGTAACAGCCTGTGCAACAGGAAACAATGCCATAGGTGATGCCTTCAAGGTTATTGAGCGCGGAGATGCGGATGTAATGATTACAGGCGGAGCAGAGGCTTGTATTACAATCATGAGCTTTGCTGGTTTCTGTTCAATGGGAGCCATGACAAAAAATCCTGATCCCAACACCGCCTGCAGACCTTTCGATAAGGACAGGGACGGTTTTATACCCGGAGAAGGTGCTGCAATTCTTATAATTGAAGAATTGGAACATGCTATTAAGAGAGGTGCCGATATAATTGCAGAGGTAGTCGGTTACGGCTGTACCTGTGATGCATATCATATTACTGCTCCGCATCCGGAAGGAGACGGCGGAGTAAGAAGCATGAACATGGCTATCAACGATGCCGGAATAAAGCCTGAGCAGGTTGGATATATCAATGCTCACGGTACTTCAACACCTTTGAATGATCCTACAGAAGTAAATATAGTTAAAAGGGTTTTTGGAGACCATGCAAAAAATCTGGCAATGAGTTCAACCAAGTCCATGACCGGTCACTTGCTTGGAGCTGCCGGGGCTATTGAAGCTATTGCAACTGCAATGGCTCTCAAGGAAGGCTTCCTGCCACCTACAATAAACGTGCAGAACCAGGACCCTGAATGTGACATTGACTGCGTGCCAAACGTGGGAAGAAAAGCCGACATCAAGTATGCATTGTCAAATTCACTTGGTTTTGGCGGTCACAATGCAACTCTGTGTCTGAAAAAATATGAATAATATCCTAAAATAAATAATATTGATGATTTTCATATAAAAGTATAAAATAAAGGATGGGATATTTCCCACCTTTATTTTTTATTGTCTTTACAAAAATATTTCTGCATGGAAAGACAATGCGGTGATCGTAGTCGGAGGATATAATGAGCAGCGATACTAATAACGAGACAAGCAATATTCCAGCCCTTGAACAGCGGATAAATTATGTATTCAAGGATAAAGGAACAGTATTAACAGCCATTACCCACAGTTCGTATGCAAATGAGAAAAAAGCCAGGAAGCTTAAATATAATGAACGAATTGAATTTCTGGGAGACTCTGTATTGAGCCTGACAATAAGTGAGCATCTGTACAAAAGATATCCTGATTTGCCTGAGGGAGAATTGACTGTTACCAGAGCCAAGATTGTCTGTGAAAATTCTCTTTCAAGGTGTGCGGCGGATATAGGTTTGGGGGAGCTGCTGCTCCTTGGAAAAGGCGAAGAGCTTTCAGGAGGGCGCAGCAAGAGTTCCATCCTCTCAGATGCCTATGAGGCCCTTATCGGAGCTATTTATATGGATGGAGGCTTTGAAACGGCAAAGGCATTTATTCTCAAGCACATGGAGGATATCATCAAAAACAGCATGCAGGGAAAGCTGTTCTATGACTACAAGACACAGCTCCAGGAAAAAATACAGCAAAAAGGTGATCAGCAGATAACCTATTCTGTTATTGACGAAAAAGGACCTGACCACAATAAGACTTTTGTAACCCAAATAAAAATAAACGATGTTATCTGCGGGCAGGGGAGCGGCCGTTCAAAGAAGGAGTCTGAACAAAACGCGGCCAGAGATGCTCTGGACAAGCTTTCGGAGCAAGCTGCAGGCCAGGTCTGATAAGGAGTGTTAAAAATTAAAAGGCATATTGTAATACCTGTATTTGTTCCGCACAAGGGCTGTCCTTTTGATTGCATCTACTGCAACCAGAAAACCATAAGCGGCCAGAGCGGTGAAACAAGTGAAGCAGAAATAAGAAAAACAATAGAAGAGCATCTGAATACCGTAGGTGATGCTTTTGTAGAAATCGGTTTTTATGGCGGCAGTTTTACAGGTATATCACAGGAAGAGCAGAAATGGTATCTTGAAATAGGCTGCAGCTATATAAAAGCGGGAAGGGTCAAACAGCTAAGACTTTCAACAAGGCCTGACTATATAAATACCGGCATATTGGATTTTCTTTCAGCCTATCAGGTCAGGACAATAGAGCTTGGGGCCCAAAGCCTTGATGAACAGGTTCTCAACAACAGTAACAGGGGTCACAATATTGATGCCGTAGTGCAGGCTTCAAGGCTTATAAAGGACAGGGGCTTTTCACTGGGGATACAGACCATGCTGGGATTGCCGGGGGATACAAGGCAAAAGGCACTGGAAACTGCTGAAAAGGTAGTAAAAATAGCTCCGGAAATTGTCAGAATATATCCTACGCTGGTTATCAGGGATACTTTTTTGGAAAAACTGTATCTGGCAGGGAAATATACTCCCCTCGGACTGGAAGAGGCAGTTGATATTTCTGCAGAGCTGCTGGAAATGTATGAACAGAACAATATTAATGTGGTCAGGATCGGACTTCAGCCTACAGAAAGTATAAGCCGGGAGGGGGAAGTTATTGCAGGGCCCTTTCATCCGGCCTTCAGGCAATTGGTCCAGTCCAGGCTGATGCGAAACAGACTTGAACAGTTTTTCAGAGAAAAAAATTTGTCCGATCTTAAAGAGGTCGTAATCCAGTGCAAGTCAAAAAATATATCAAATATTATAGGACAAAAGAGAGAAAACCTGCAAAAATTAATGACGGATTTCAACATAAGTAGCATAAAAGTTATAGTTAATGATAATATTAATGAATTTAATGTGAAATATTGACAATTTTGGGCGGTAATGTTTATCTAAAATTCCAAATGTAAAAAGAAGGAATTTGCAGTAATATATAGAATAGTAATATATAGATAGAAAATTTATTTTTTGTTTTTTAATTAAAGCATTTTTTAGGAGGATGTATTTATGGAAGTTCTAAAAGTTTCAGCTAATTCGCAGCCCAAATCTGTTGCTGGAGCATTGGCCGCAGTATTGCGCGACAATAATTATGCCGAAATCCAGGCAGTTGGTGCCGGTGCAGTAAACCAGGCAGTCAAGGCCATAGCCATCACACGGGGTTTTGTTGCTCCTAATGGAATCGATCTTGTTGCAGTTCCAGCTTTTGCTGAAGTGAACATTGATGGGGAAGAGAGAACAGCCATTAAGTTTTATATTCAACCTCGTTAATTTGAGACATAATAATTATACACAAAGCATGGGCCCGCTGTATTAGCGGGCCTGATTATTTTTTTCCGGTGCTGATGCGGAATAAATCCGGCACTAGTCCAAGGGTAAAATTACCCCATTGTAAGCACCACCTGGCCATTCATAGCCATAGTGAGCCTTCTTTCCACCTCATACCAGTTTATTAAGTCCCACCACGCATCAATATATTTTCTTCTGTTGTTCTGATAGTCGAGATAATAGGCGTGCTCCCAGGTGTCACACACCAGTATGGGAATTCCGCTCCATTGTGTAAGGTTCTGATGCTTCTCAGCCTGCAATATTTCCAGCCGGTTCCAGGATGGCTGCCAGGTCAATATTCCCCAGCCAGAACCTTCGACTTTTTCTGCCGCTGACTTAAATTGCTCCTTAAACCAATTAAAATCACCAAAATATTCCAAGATGTGATAGAGCAGGTTGTTTCCCGGACTTCCGCCCATACCCGGCGGAGCCATGACAGTCCAGAAAATGCTGTGCAGGATATGTCCTGAGCCATTGAAGGCCAACTCATTTTCCCAATACTTTATATACTCATAATTATTGCTTTTTCTTACCTGTTCAAGATTCACTTCTGCCTTATTCAAGCCATCTACATAGGCTTTATGGTGCTTATCGTGATGAATGGTTAAGGCCTCCCGGCTGATAACAGGTTCAAGTGCACTGTAGGTATAGGGAAGGGGCGGCAGTTTGTGCCGTCCGGCAGGAACCATGTTTGCTTGCATACGTTCTCCCGTCCTTTGCTTATATAAGTCACAACAAAAATATAAACCCTGGTTATTCTTATTTATTATATTAATAATGAGTGTCCGTTGTGCTTCACCCAAAACAAAAAGCGCCAATATTATTTGACGCCAAAATAAAATTAAAAGATTTTAATAATACCAGCCGTAGCCTCCGCCGGGATAACCATAGCCATAGCCGTAAGGTGGACGGCGGCGGCGTCTCATCAGTTCGCGCAGAAGGACAATGGAAATCAAATCACGGCGGAAACGTCTTCTTCCTCCATGAAAGCCTCCAAACTGCCTGCCGCTTTCTTTGGGGTTATCAGAGATATTCATGGCTTCCACATTTCCCGAATAATCATTATCCTCATATTCAGATTCAACGTCCTGACCGACTCTGTTATCTATATCATCAACTATATTATCAAGTTCTTGCCGGCTGGGCGTATACATTGTCCCCTTTTTAGACACCAATCTGTCACAGTGACGGCATACTTCAGGATAGATAATATAGTAGCATCTTGGAAACATTGATTCCAACTGCTCCTGTGGCATTTCCATCATCGGCTCATATTGCTGAGGGAGATTCATCATTTGCATATACGGCTTATTGGACCAATCATTTGGCATGAGGTCAACCTCCTTCAATGTTTGAGAAATACTTACAGATTATTTTATGCTTTCATCACTGATATGGTTACGAAAACATAATATTATGTCAATATAGCGTTTTAAATGGAAATACCTTGTTTTTATATCTACATTCATGGAATAATATAATATATGGAATACTTTATTTGAAAACATCAATTGTTTATAACAGGAAGTTGGAAAACCGGTTTTTAAAGAGGAGGCAATAATGCTTGAAGAAATAATGCTGGAGAAAAAAATATGGGCCGTGGTAGGAGCAAATCAGGATCAGGCCAAATATGGAAATAGGATATACAGAAAGCTGAAGTCAAAAGGGTATGAGGTCTATGCTGTCAATCCTCAGTATGACAGCATAGAGGGGGATATCTGCTACAGTGCTTTATCAGCTCTGCCCGTGGTGCCGGAGGTAATAGACATGGTGGTTTCTCCAAAAAGGGGAAGACCTGTTATTGAAGAAGCCGCAAGGCTTGGAATAAAATATGTATGGCTGCAGCCCGGGACTTAT
Source organism: Ruminiclostridium hungatei (assembly GCF_002051585.1). Lineage (GTDB taxonomy): Bacteria > Bacillota > Clostridia > Acetivibrionales > DSM-1351 > Ruminiclostridium > Ruminiclostridium hungatei. The sequence goes on from NZ_MZGX01000020.1 coordinate 83,772, forward strand.
GATGAGGAACTGCTTAAACAGATAGAGGACCTTGGTCTTCAGCAGGTTCAGGCTTGCGTCCTGGTAGCTGTAAAATAGTAGTTGTCCGGTGAAAGGGAGTGTTTATATGACAAACAGTGAACTGTACAAGGTTATATTCAAAAGAAAGTCTGTCCGAAAATATGATTTGACTCCTCTGGCTCAGGAAAAGCTGGAAATGCTTCAGGCTTTTTTGAAAACGGTAAAAAGATTGGAGGAAGGTATACGGACCGAATTTCTGATTCAGACGGCTGATGAGGTAAGCAGTGTTTTTGCGGTGAAAGCGCCGCACTATATAACCTTTTACTCGGAAAGCAAGGCCGGTTATCTGATTAACGCAGGCTTTATAATGCAGCAGGTAGATTTGTTCCTCTCGGCTAATAACATAGGAAGCTGCTGGCTGGGAGTTGCAAAGCCCAACAAAAATGTCCCGCAGGCAAAAGACGGACTTCAATATGTAATCATGCTTGCATTTGGAAATGCTTCAGGTGCGGTACACAGAGAGAGCACACAACAGTTCAGGAGGAAGAGCCTGGCTGAAATAACTTCCATAGAAGGTGCGGAGCAGCTTTTGGAACCGGTCAGACTTGCACCCTCCGCCGGGAATTCTCAGACCTGGTTTTTTACCGGAGACACCCGGGAGATAATTGTCAGCCGTAAAAAAGCAGGCATCATAAAAGCGCAGCTTTATGGGAAAATGAACCACATAGATTCAGGTATTGCCCTTTGCCACCTGTGGCTGTCGGCAGAGCAGCAGGGGAAAAAGGCAGATATTGACCTGACGGGGCAGAAAGTGCCTCAGGGTTATGAATTCATGGCAAAAGTCAGGTTGGAAGATTAGTTGCAGTATACGATACAATAGTTGATGGAGGCTTTATGTTAAAAAGGATAAATCAAAAAAACGGTGAAAAATTATCCGTACTGGGGTTCGGTTGTATGAGGTTTCCCGGGAAGGCCGGGGGAATAGACGAACCCAGGGCTATTGCAATGATTCGTGATTCAATTGAAAAAGGTGTGAATTATTTCGACACGGCATATATATACCATGCCGGAAAAAGTGAGTCACTGCTTGGTCAGGCCTTGACCGGAGGATACAGGGAGAAAGTCAGGATTGCCACAAAGCTGCCTCCCTTCATGGTACGAAAAATGGAAGACGCCCGCAGGATTTTTGCAAAACAGTTAACAAGGCTTCAGACCGGCTATATTGATTATTATCTTTTGCACATGCTTACCGACAAGCACTCCTACGACAGACTGGCAGGGCTTGGAGTAATGACCTGGCTGGAGGAGCTTAAAGCCAAAGGGATTGTAAGAAATATAGGTTTTTCCTTCCACGGAAGAAAGGCAGATTTTGAATTGATTTTAAAGGCATACCCCTGGGATTTCTGCCAGATCCAGTACAACTATATGGATGAAAACAACCAGGCTACAAAAGATGGCCTGAAACTTGCAGCCTCTATGGGAATTCCGGTGATTGTCATGGAGCCGTTAAGGGGAGGCAGACTTGTAACGCACCTGCCTCCTGAGGTTAAGAAAGCGTTTTCCGCATATGACAAGAACAGGTCGCCGGCGGAATGGGCATTGAGATGGATATGGAATCATCCTGAGGTGAATGTTGTGCTCTCCGGCATGAGTGATGAGAGTCAGGTTGAAGAAAACATAAGAATTGCATCCGATGCAGCACCAAATTCTCTGACAGAAGAAGAATTGAAGGTTTTTGATAATGTCAGGCAGGTTTTGCAGGAGAAGACCAGAATACCATGTACCGCCTGCGGGTATTGCATGCCCTGTCCGGCTGGAGTGGATATTCCCGGGTGTTTCTCACATTATAACGACAAGTACCTGACAAACGACAAATCAGTCCGTCTGAAGTATTTTCAGAACCTGGGCGCCATGTCGGCAAAGCCTGCCTATGCTTCAAAATGCATTAGCTGCGGAAAATGTGAGGCGCATTGCCCTCAAAGCATAGCCATACGTGACAGGCTAAAGGTGGTAAGCAGGGAGATGGAAGGTGTGCTGTACAGACCTGTTGTGGGAATAGTGAGGAAATTCATAAAGATTAAATAATGATAAAAATATGGACGTAATAAACATTTTCTGTAATATCTACGTATACTAAATGTTACTGAAATGTAAATTGAAAATGTACAACCTTCCAATAGTACCTAAAGTATGCTAAAATTTAACCAAGTTTTAAAAAGGATAACTAATTTCGGGGTGGGTAATGTATTTAAAAAAGCTTGAAATACAAGGGTTTAAATCATTTGCAGATAAAATTTCACTGGATTTTACAGCAGGGATTACGGCAGTTGTCGGACCAAACGGCAGCGGCAAAAGCAATATAGGCGATGCCGTAAGATGGGTATTGGGAGAACAGAGCGCCAAAACCCTCCGTGGCAGTAAAATGGAGGATGTTATATTTGCTGGAACAGAGCATAGAAAATCAGTGGGCTTTGCAGAAGTTTCCCTGACAATTGACAACTCGGATAATTATCTTCCCGTATCCTACAGCGAAGTCACCATTACCAGAAGAGTCTACCGTTCGGGGGAAAGTGAATATTACATAAACAGGACGTCATGTCGTCTTAAAGATATACACGAGCTGTTCCTGGACACAGGTATAGGCAGGGACGGATACTCCATTATCGGTCAGGGACGTGTGGATGAAATCCTCAGTTCAAAATCTGAGGATAGAAGGCATATATTCGAAGAAGCTTCGGGAATAATGAAATACAAGGTCCGAAAGCAGGAGGCGGAGAGAAAGCTGAATCTGACCGAACAAAATCTTGTTAGGATCAATGACATAATAAATGAGCTTGAAGGACAGTTGGAACCTTTGAAGGAGCAGTCCGATGCAGCAAAGAAATACCTTTCTCTCAGGGAGGGCTTGAAGGAGCTTGAGGTGAATGTTTATCTGGACAGCATAGATAAATTCAGGGAAAGGCTCAAGGAGTATGAAGGGCAGCACAAGGATATCAAGGATAACATAGAGGCTGAAGAAAGAAACCTTAGAAGTATTACGGCCCAGAACCAGCAGAAGACGGAAATGCTGAAATCCCTCGAAGAAAAAATTAATGAGGCCAGAGACAAATTTTATGTTATGGAAACCAATCTGGAGAAAAACAGTTCGGAAATAAGTCTGAATAACGAAAAAATCAATGGACTTCTTCAGAATATAAAGCGTCTGGAAGAAGAAACGTCAGATATAACCGCTAAGTCCGAAGAACTGCTGAAGGAAGAGAAAACCAGGCAGGGAAAAATTGACTATCTGAACAAGCAGTATGCCGACTTTTCGAAAAAGCTTGAAGCATATCAGTCTGAACTGGATGCCATTATTTCAACCTTGAGTGAGAGCGAGCAGCGGATAGAAAAGCTGAAGTCCGGCATTATGGATAAGCTGGACCTGCAATCGGATAAAAGAACGCAGATAAACAATATAAGAAACCATATTGAGAATCTTAAAAAACGGCAGAACTCCATAGGTACGGAAATATATACCTTAAAGCTGGAAAAAGATAAGGACAATATGAAAAAGGAGGATCTGGCCGAAAGTATCAGAAATTCCATACTGCTGATAAAGCATTCAAGAACGAAGCTGGATGAACTGAGCAAAGAGAAGGCGGAGCTTGCCGGTACTTTGCAGACAATGGAAAAGCAGCAGGGAACTGTCAGAACGGACATCCAGGTCAAAAGTTCAAGGCGCCGCATGCTTAAGGACATGGAAAAAGGTATGGAGGGCTACAGCAGAAGTGTCAAGGAGATAATGCATGCCTGCCAGACCTCTGCGGAATTTGGCAGCGGTATTCATGGTACGGTTGCTCAACTGCTGAGTGTTGACAAAAAGTATGAAACCGCCATTGAAATGACTCTGGGAAGTGCGCTTCAAAATATTATTGCCTCTACTGAAGAGGATGCCAAGAAAGCAATTGAGTTTCTGAAAAGAAACAGGCTTGGCAGGGCAACCTTCCTGCCTGTAACGGCGGTAACCGGGAAAAGGCTGGACGAAAATACCCTTCGCAGGCTGGAGGAGTGCAAGGGCTTTTGTGGTCTGGCTTCCGAGCTTGTTACCTGTGACAGCAAATACAGCGGTATAGTATTAAACCTGCTGGGGCGGGTTGTTGTTGCCGAAAATCTGGACGCAGGCATAAGTATTGCTAAAAGGTTCGGCTACTCCTTCAGGATTGTAACTCTGGAAGGCGATATCTTAAGTACAAGCGGCTCAATGTCCGGCGGCAGCAATGACCACAAAAGTTCCGGAATCTTGAGCAGGAGCAGGGAGATAACAGAGCTGGAAGCAGTTATTGAAGCCCTTGGAAAAGAAGATATAAAACTTGAAGGAAAAATTTCAGAAGTCAGAAGCATGCTTTCGGAAGTTGAACAGGAGTTAAGTGAAGAAGGCAATAAATTGAGAGAAAATGAGCTTGTCAGGACAAGGGATGAAAACCACCTTGCCATGCTGGAGGACAATATAAGAAAGACAGATGCAAAGATTGGCATGCTCAATGACGAAAAGCTGCAGGTTGCAAGGCAGGAGCAGGAAACCGCCCTTGAACAGAAAAAATACGAGGAAGAGCTTGAAGCCATAGAAAAGGATATTTCAGAAACCAAGGCGGTTATTTCGGAGCATCAGGAAAAATTCAAGGCCGATCAGTCGGTAAGGGATGAATTGCATCAGGAAATCACAGACTTCAAAATATCAGTGAACTCCATTGTTGAAAGTATCCAGAGCGTAAATGAACATATGGAGAGAATTACCACTGACAAGGAAGCACTTCAAAAGAGCTTGAACAGAAAGCAGGGTGAAAAGCAAAGGTCTGAAAACGAAGTTGTTTCACTTAAGCAAGCTATTGAAGGCCTTGAAAATGTCATAAAAGGTTTGCAGAATGAAAAAGCTGGCAAAACTTTTGAAATAGACAGGCTGGTTGAAGAAAAAAGGGTGTTGGAGGAAGAATCCTCTGATTTTATAGATAAACTTAATTCAACAAATAAAACCATATTATTGCTGCAGGAAGAATACAACAGGATAGATATTAAGAATACAAGGGCCGAAGCTGAAATGAAGGCCATACAGGACAGAATGTGGGATGAATATGAGCTGACCTATTCAAACGCCCTGGCGCTGAAAAAAGAACTGCCCAGCATCCCCCAGGCTCAAAAAACCATAAATGACTACAGAACCCAGATAAAAAACCTTGGACCTGTGAATGTGTCGGCCATTGACGATTATATAAAAACCAAGGAGCGCTTTGAGTTCATGTCTGTTCAGAAAAATGACATGGAGCAGGCCAAAGACAAGCTGCACAAGATAATTTCCGAGATGGTTCAGATAATGAAAAAGCAATTTATTGATCAGTTCAGGCTTATCAATGAGAATTTTGGAATTGTCTACCGTGAACTGTTTGGAGGAGGCAGGGCCGAACTGATTATTGCAGACCAGGAAAATGTCCTGGAAAGCGGCATAGAAATAGAGGTTCAGCCTCCGGGAAAGAAGCTGCAGAACATGATGCTGCTCTCAGGCGGAGAGCGCGCCTTTACAGCTATTGCACTGCTGTTTGCCATACTCCGTATGAAACCCACTCCCTTCTGTCTCCTGGATGAAATCGAGGCGGCTCTGGATGATGCCAATGTTTACAGATTCGGGGAGTATTTAAAGAGGTTCTCACAAAAAACCCAGTTCATTATGGTCACCCACCGTAAAGGAACAATGGAGGCCGCCGACACCATGTATGGTGTAACCATGCAGGAACATGGCGTATCAAAGATAGTGTCCATGAAAATGGGTGAAAAGGCCAGTTGAGTCAGTGCCTGGAACTAAAATCAGCATAGAATTTGGAGGAAAATAGATGGGCTTTTTTGACAAACTTAAAGAAGGATTGATGAAAACCAGGAGGAGTATCACCGAAAAGATAGATCAGGTGCTTGTTTCATTCGGAAAGGTAGATGAAGAGTTATTTGAAGAGCTTGAAGAGATACTGATTACCTCTGACCTTGGCATAGACACCACTATGAAAATAATAGAGGATTTAAAGGCAAAGGTGAAGGAAAGGAAAATAATCGACCCCCTGCTTGTAAAAGACCTTTTGAAGGAAGAACTTAATGAAATCCTGTCAGAGGGGCAAAATGAGCTTAAACTTGACACCAAGCCGGCTGTAATCATAGTCATCGGTGTTAACGGAGTAGGAAAGACCACTTCAATAGGAAAAATAGCAAATCTGTACAAGCAGCAGGGGAAAAAGGTGCTCCTGGCTGCTGGCGACACTTTCAGGGCCGCCGCCATAGACCAGTTGGAAATCTGGGCTGAGCGTGCAGGCGTTGAAGTTATTGCCCAGAAGGAGGGCTCTGACCCGGCGGCGGTTGTATATGACGCCGTTGCGGCTGCCAAGTCCAGAAAGGCGGATTTGCTTATCTGTGACACGGCAGGCAGACTCCACACCAAGAAAAATCTTATGGAGGAGCTGAAAAAGGTATCCAGGGTATTGGACAGGGAGTTGCCGGGAGCAGATCGGGAAACCCTTCTGGTGCTTGATGCCACCACGGGACAAAATGCCGTATCACAGGCCAAGACTTTCAGGGAAACTGCAGATATTACGGGAATAGTTCTCACCAAGCTGGATGGAACGGCCAAGGGAGGAATAGTTGTAGCTATAAAGTCGGAATTGGATATACCCGTTAAGCTTATAGGAGTTGGAGAACAGATGGATGATCTTCAGAAGTTTGATGCAAATGAATTTGTAGAAGCCTTGTTTTCTTGAAATCCCACCTTTATTTCCTTAAAATCCAATATGGATAAGAAGTTTTAAAACAATTAATGGGAGGTTAATATGACTAACGAAGTCAACTATGATTACTACAGGGAAAAGAACAAAAAGAGCCCTAAGGGGCGGATTGCAGCACTGGTTGTAATCGCGGCTCTTGTGATTGCGGCCATTATAGGCAGTTCCATCTATATGTCACTGATACAGTTGAAGGAATTGAACCCGGCAGCCAACTATGCATCGGTATATACAACAAATCTGTTGTATCAGGTAGGCTTCTTTTTTGCAGCACTGGTGATTATCAGCCTGTTTGTATTTATAACAAATAACGTGCTGATCAAGAACCTGAGAAAGTATTTCAAAAATAACAACCTTGAAAGCAGGAAGCTGTACAATACACCTATAGCACTGGCTATCGGACTTGCAGGCGCGTTTCTGACAAAACAGTTTTTCTTCAGCAAGGCACTTTTGTTTTTGAACTTCGTCAGCTTTGGAAGACAGGACCCCATATTTGACCAGGACATAGGCTACTATATGTTCCAGAGGCCTTTCTACATGTCTCTGTTGGATTTTCTGTCCAATCTGTGGCTGTTTGTAGTAATTTATTGTGCAATTTACTATTTGGCGGTGCTTGTGGCAGTATTGAACAATTCCTTTGATATAAAGGAGATGAAGGACAAATTAATATTGAGACACAACCTTATAAACGTTGCAATATTTTTTGTGCTGAAGACAGTATCCTACAAGTTTCAGAGAGAAGCACTGCTCTATTCCGATTTCACCAAATTCGACTATGTGGGCGCAGGCTATACCGACACAAATATATGGATCAAATTTTATTCCGTGGCTCCAATAATCGTTCTGGCAATAGTTTTGATCTCAAGCATTTTCATGTGGAAGGGAAAGCTTAAGAAAGCAGCCATTACAATTGCTGTCTACCCTTTGATATTTGTGCTGGTAACAATTGCCTCGGGAATTATTCAAAACTTCTTTGTATCTCCCAATGAGACAATATATGAAAAAGATTTTATTAAAAACAATATGCAGGAGACAAGGGCCGCATATGGACTGGACAGGATTAAAACCCATGATTTCAGTACCGTAAAGGATTTGACGCCTCAAATAATAGAAAACAACAAGAATACCATTGACAATATCCGCGTTGTGGACTATGTGCCCACGCTTAACAGCAATAAGCAGCTTCAGAGCAATACGAATTTCTACACTTTTGCCAATGGTGACATTTTGAACTACACTGTCAACGGCAAGGAAATTCCTGTAATGATTTCCGCAAGAGAAATAAATTCTCAGAACCTGCAGAATCAGAATTTTATTAACAAAACCTTCAAGTATACCCACGGCTACGGAGTTGTAATCAATCCCATAAACAAGCTGACCTCCCAGGGAACCGTTGAATTCCTGCTGAGCGGCTTGAAGATGGACACTGTTGACAAGCAAAATCTGAATATAACCGAGCCGAGAATATATTACGGAGAATTGACAAACAACTTTGTAATAGTTAACCCCAAGGAATCCAAGAAGGAAGCTGAAATAGACTATGACGGAACCACCTTAAGCTATTTCGATACAGGAAATGCCAACAAGATTAAGCTCGGTCTGCTTAACAGGACTCTGTTTTCATTAAAATACATGGATATGAATATATTGATCTCCAGCAATATAAATTCAAAATCCCAGATACTTTTAAACAGAAATGTGGTTGAAAGGGCCCAAATGGGAGTTCCGTTCCTGAAGGTGGATTCAGACCCGGCAATGACAATAACTTCCGACGGAAGGCTTAAATGGGTATTGGATGCCTATACAATCTCAAATGATTATCCCTATGCCCAGGAATTCTATACACAGAGCAACGAACCGGATTTGAGAGCGCTGAACGGCATCAATTACATCAGAAATTCCGTAAAAATAACTGTAGACGCCTATGATGGAACGGTCAAATACTATATAATCGATAAGGAAGACCCTATAATCAAGGCATATCAGAAGGTTTATCCGGATATATTCTCCAAGGAGCCGCTGCCAGAGGATATAGCTTCACATACAAGATATCCCGAAACCTTATTCAAGATTCAGACTGAGGTTTTGAAGAAATATCATCTGGACCCAAATGCACACGAAGAAAATATAAACAACTTCTATACAAATCAGGATGCCTGGAGTATTGCCAAATATCCTGACGAGACCAGCCCCGACAAGGTAAGGGATATTGATGCATATTACAATATGATAAAGCTTCCGGGTGAGCTTGGCAAAACTGAAGAGCTGATTCTCATGAGGCCGTTTACTCCGTCCGCAGGCAAGCACAATATGACTTCCTGGCTGGCTGTCAGAAATTCAAAGGACAATTACGGAGAAATGATTTTGTTTAATTTTCCTAAAAATACTAATATTCTCGGCCCCGACCAGGTAGAGGTAAGTATAAATCAGATAAGTGAAATCTCTGAATATAATACCTTGTGGGGACAGGGGAAATCAAATGTATTTAAAGGAAGTCTTCTGGTAATACCTATTGAAAACAGTGTGCTGTACGTGGAGCCCATATATATCCAGTCAAAGAGTGACTCCTCAATACCGCAGGTTAAAAAAGTAATTGTGGGTTATCAGGAAGGTGCTGATTTCAAGCATGGAATAGGAGATAATCTGGAGGATGCCCTTAAAAATCTTTTTAACGGAGATTTAAAACTCCCTGACAATAAATTGCCTACCGTGGATCAAAAAGATACGGGAGTAACTCCTCCCGCGGTAGATACACCTTCCGGTGAACCAACCCAGCCTGCGGAGGGGCAGCTTGACCAGCAAAAACTGGATGAATTGCAGAAAAAACTGGATGATTTGATGAAGCAATCCCAGGAAATCAGTGATCTTATCAAGAGTCTGAGAAAATAAAAAATCAAGAGAACATTACGGTGGATAGATCTTTATGGGTCTATCCATTTTTTTTAACTTATAAAAATAAATCAAATCCATACAATACTTTTAAAGCTTTTATAAATACAATAAATTATATAAGCAATTATGTGACAAAATATTGAAAAAATCTGTTGCTAAATTATTAAAAGTGTATATAATACTATCTTATGTGATAGTAAAAATATATTAAAAAATTATATTGTCAATTGATTTAAAAAGGAATAGAATACAATAGTTGTTTTTGAAATGCCAAATATTCCAAGTAGCAGGGCAATTATTGTATTACGGGTTAAAATTATTAATTTTGTCTTAGACAGGTGGAGTCAGTATGTTAAAGAAAGTCAGAAGGGTTTTAGTGGGAAAGCCATTGAAAAATGAAGCTCTTAATGAACAGAGAATGGGAGTTTTGTGGGGGTTGCCTATTTTGTCCAGTGATGCCATATCTTCTGTGGCATATGCAGGTCAGGAAGTATTAATGGTATTGATACCGGTCATAGGTCTGGGCGCCTACAAGCAATTATCAGTTATATCAGTGATAGTAATCGGACTTTTATTTCTGTTGATGGTTTCCTACAGGCAAATTATAAACAGCTATCCAAATGGCGGAGGTGCTTTTGTAGTTGCCAAAGAAAATCTGGGAGTAGTGGCAGGAATTACGGCAGGGGCAGCCTTGTCGGTTGACTATATATTGACGGTAGCAGTGAGTATCTCCTCGGGCGTTGAACAGTTTACAACTGCCTTCAAGGTTTTTAAGCCATATTCCGTATTGATTTGCTTCATACTCATACTGTTGCTTATGGTAGTAAATCTGAGAGGAGTAAGGGAATCTTCAAGAATATTCGGAATACCGGCCTATTGCTTTATTATTGGGATAGTTGTCATGATAATAGTAGGTATAGCAAGAATAAAGGGCGGATATGTTCCGCCGCAGCCGGAAAATATACCTGATATTGTAAAACCTCTGAGCCTTTTGATTTTTTTAAGAGCTTTTTCAAACGGGTGTACGGCACTGACAGGAGTAGAGGCCGTGAGTAATGCGGTTCCTAACTTTAAAACTCCCAGCACGAAATATGCAAAAAGGGTATTGCTGCTGCTGTCCATTATTATTTTAATTTTGTTTGGGGGGAGCTCGGTACTGGCAAACCTGTATCACGTAAATCCTCATGGAAACGCCATGCTCGTAATGATAGCAGGAGAAATTTTTGGACATGGCTTCATGTACTATTATATAACAGCCTCCACTTTTGTTATTTTGGTTTTGGCGGCAAATACCGCCTATTCCGGTTTTCCCATGCTCATCTCAATCATGGCAAAGGATGGTTATGCCCCAAGACAGCTCAGCATGAGAGGTGACAGACTGAGCTATGACAACGGCATAATAATGCTGTCTGTTACCGCAATGCTCTTGATAATCATATTCAAGGCAAGAGTTACCAGCTTAATAAGCCTGTATGCAATAGGGGTATTCCTTTCGTTTACCCTGGCACAGTCGGGTATGCTGGTCAAATGGTTGAGAACCAGAGATGCGGGATGGAAGCTGAAAGCAGTGTTTAACGGTGCGGGTGCACTTGTCACATCAATTGTTGTGGTAATCATAGCTTTCACAAAATTTATCGGCGGTGCATGGCTGGTTGTAATTTCGCTGCCAATACTTATATTTATGATAACAAAGGTCAAAAAGCATTATAATGCCGTCATGAGGCAATTGAGGCTGAAACCGGAGGAAATTTCGGCATTTAACATTAATAAGGCAACCTATACCAACAGGGTGATAGTTCCTATTGAAAGCATCAACCGTTCAAGCCTGAGAGCCCTGCGGTATGCCAGGACCATATCGGAGAATGTTGTAGCCTTCAGTGTGGCGATAGATGATGAAAGTGCAAAAAAGATAAAGGAAAAGTATGATTCACTGAATACGGATATTCCGCTTATAACCAAATATTCCCCCTTCAGGAGAGTGGTGGACCCTTTATTGAAGTTTATTGAATCAGCGGAGTACGATTATGAGGACGGAGATATGATAACAGTAATACTGCCTCAGTTTGCAGTGAAAAAATGGTGGCACAGGATTCTTCACAATAACACCAGATACTACATTGAGCGGGAACTGCTCAAGCATAAGCATATAGTGGTCTCGGTAATGCCGCTGCAGTTAAGGGATGACGACTATGTGCTGAATAATCCGAAATATGATTAAGTACGGTTTTCCAGCAGGATAAAAGTTCAGGGTATTCTATTGTTTAACTGTATTTAATATATAATTAATAAACTAATAAGATTGAGGCGTCTGATTATGAAATATAGTATTGGTATTGAACTGGGTGTAAAAAACATCGTAGCAGGAGTTCTGGATAAAAATGGCAAGTTAATACGTCGTGATACTATTCCAACAAACAAGGACAGGGCATTTGAGGAAATTATAAAGGACATGTGCGGCCTGATTTCAAAAGTTTTAAGTGACGAGGATCTTGAAGTTAAAAACATAAAGTACATTGGTGTGGGCTGTCCGGGCATAACTGACAACCTGAACGGAATTGTACTGAAGAACTACACTATGAATTTCAATAATGTAAAGGTCAGAGCAGAAGTACAGAAATACTTCAATGTTCCGGTATACGTTGAGAATGATGGTAATTGTGTCGCAATTGCCGAATATCTGTTGGGTGCTGCATATGGTACCGGTAATTCTCTCACTATTAAGGTTGGAGTAGGTATCGGCGGAGGAATAATTCTGGATGGATGTATATACAACGGCTTGAATTTTGGTGGAACCGAATTCGGTCATATGGTCATAGACTTTGACGGAAGACCTTGCACCTGCGGCAGAAAAGGCTGCTGGGAGCAATACGCATCGGCATCTGCACTTATAGGCCGGACCAAGCAGTTAATCGAGGAATATCCTGATTCCATACTTGCAAATATTGCTTCAAATTGCTGCAATAACCAGATAACGGAATTGACCATCTTTGAGGCTGCAAAAGCCGGGGATGACAAGGCAAAGAAGGCTTGCCAGGAATATGTGTTGTATTTTGCAGAGGGACTGGCTAACATAGTGAATATATTAATGCCCGAGGTGGTTATCATAGCAGGGCCTATAAGCAAGCTGGGCAACAGTCTTGTTTATCCTTTGGTCGACTTGCTGAGGGAGAAGATATATTGTAAGGAATTACATATACCGGAGTTTAAAATGGCTGAAATGGGCAATGCCGGTATAATTGTGGGGGCGGCAATGCTTGGGGCCTTCAAGGACGAGAAATTAACCGATTTGATATAGATTTTTATGCCGCTGGAGGTTGGATATGGCAGAGATAAAATATGAGATTACAGAAAGTCTTGGAGCATTATCCGAGTCAGGCAAGGGCTGGTTCAAAGAATTGAACCTTGTGAGCTGGAACGACAGGGAGCCCAAGTACGACATACGTGACTGGTCACCTGAGCACGAGAAGATGGGCAAGGGAGTGACCCTGTCAAAGGATGAGCTCAGGGAGCTTAAAAAATTGCTTAACAACATGGATTTATAAAGCATTTTATTTTTCAGATTAGTCTTTTTACGGCTTTATTGTGAGTTTTATTTGAATATAAAAACAGCCAGGGCATTTATATCCCTGGCTTTGTTGCGCCCTTTAAAGAGCATTGAATTGTGAATAGAGGCTATTTCCTTTCGAAGGATTGACAGTCGGTGCATTCAACCTCCGTGGGGTTTGATTCATGAGTACCTACCTTGATTTTGCTTAAAGCGCAAAAACTATCGCTTTTGCTGTGATTGGCACAGGAATAAATACTGCATTCTATGCTGTGGTTGTTGTGAGCTTTAAATATACTCATATATATCACTCCATTTCTTTAGGAAATAGTTTTACACATATATTATTTGAATTAATTATTATATTATTCGAGATAATTTTTCTCAAAAAACAGAGAATTGGCAAAAAAGTAAATATTCTTAAGGAAAGAAGCGAAAAAGCAAAAAATACTCATTTATTTTAATGTTGACACTATATGTTGCTTGGTGATAGTATTATATACACAATATATGGA
>NZ_MZGX01000021.1 GCF_002051585.1 Ruminiclostridium hungatei
ATCTCAGGCAGTGCCTTCTTGGTTGAGACTTTTATGGGCAGGCTCCATTCACTGATATTTTCTCCGTCCCGGGACCGCACTCTGTACGTATGCCTTGTATTTTGCTGAAGTTTTGAGTGGGTGAAGGCTAAAGCACTTGTGGTTGAAAGAACTCCATCTGCATTGATTTCATATTCGGCGGCCTCTGGTACGGGAACCCATGAAAGAGTTATTTTACTGCTCTCAGAGTAACTAATGATTCTCGGTATTTGCAATTGGCTATAACCAGTTTCGCACTCTAATGTATTGTATGCTACACCATATATTTCATCTGAGTGCCTGGCTTTTATTTGAACCTTATATTTAGTTCTTGGATCTAGTCCCACAATTTTAATTGCTGATGTAGTAACAGAATTATCCGCTCTTCTTATCCACATAGGAGTACTTGTCAATGTACCTTCTTCTGTAACATATGCATTGTTGAAGGATAACTGGTATTGAGTGTTTAAGAAGTCGTTATCCTGTATGCTTACTTCTATCGCAGTTGATAAAGCATTTACAGGAATTATTCTCAATGCATCAATTTTTTTAAAATTATACGTTAGTTTATCCGATAACCACCCGGTTTCATCAGAGGTCCACAAGTGCAAAGTATGGTTTCCTACCTTCAAAGCTCTGATATCAATGCTTGTTATATCAAATTCAATGCTAGTTCCCTTGCTTGTAATACTCTCCATAGCTACTTTTTCATTTCCATCATCTATTTGATATTTAAATATAATTTCTTCTGAATAGGTATTGTTTAGCATACCTTTTAATAATAAATTAGTCGAAAATGTATCATTTTCATCAGATGTTATGGAAATAGAGGGTGACGTCAGCAACGTGATTTTCACAAATCCGTCTCCAGCTTGTGCACCCTGCAGTATTTCCGTTTGAGTGAATGCTAACCCGCTACTATGAACAGGTTGACCAGTGGGATTTCCATTTGAATCTATAGCATTGCAACCTGTATGTCCTGATATGTATGAGGAACCTCCAGCACCACCTGAGCATCTATACGTATTAGCTATATCGCCGCTATAAGCAATTCCTCCGCCACCGCCATAGTAACCGCCTCCACCTCCGCCGCCAGTTATTCTGCTTCCATAAATACTGTCGCAGCCGTCTCCTCCATATCCCAACCCGCCATTTGTATTACCTGTGCCACCGGACGTCTGTGTTCCTCCGTATACGGTCAAACCAAATTTTGAGGCAATTCCTCCGGACACCCCTCCACCTGCACCTCCAGATATATCAGTTCTATATAAATTTCCTCCGCCACCTCCACCGGCAACCATTATTCTACTTTTTAAAGAAGCAGAGTCATTCCAGCTTCCGTTTACAAGTCTTATATCTGATGCGCCTCCACCACTTGAAGAAGATATCCCATCGGTATTTGTGCCTCCACTTCCCCCTCCATTCCATCCTCCCGGCGAATTTTTATAAGGTTGTGCATTCCTTCCCTTTTGTCCAACATATATATATAAAGTCATATCACTCTGTATGTAAAGTGCACCTTTTGAATATCCACCCTTACCTCCACCATTATCTCCTCCCTGGGCACCATAGCACTCAAATAAATATCTTCCTTTTTTGAGGGCCACATTTTGTACATTACCAGTATAATTAAATGTATACACCGCTTGTTCATAAGCATCATTTGTTGTATAGGCCAGCATGCCGGTTCTTTCAACTTTAGCAGCAGCATTTGCTCTATTTCTCAGTTCAACACCACCGATATTGGCTGATAAAATTATTGAACTGAATAAAATACAAATTGCAACAACTACAGCTATTTTCTTCATCATGTTCATAAGAATCTCCTTGTTTATGTATTTTAAAAAATAATATTAATTCCTTTGGTTCTAAGTGTAGTGTAAACAATAGAACCAAGAATATATCGCAAAATGCAACTACACACGTTAAATTACGTTAGTTAAGTACTAAAGCTAAAAATATCATGCTTGTTTCCTCCAATGAGACTGGCTCCATCGTCGCAACCGCTTATAGATGAATATTTGATTCATTTTCAATTTTGATTAACTGGTTTTATCTTCTGAAATGTACAAATTTAAACAGAACTGCTTAAAAATATTATCACATTAAGCATAATATTGTAAAATTAAGAATTATTTGATTTAGTGGAGAAAACCATAATTTACTTATTTTTTCAAAGCTAGACATTAAAATTTACTTTTTTTAATTTTTTTGTAAAATTAGTTCCCTGTTACCACTAAATAACAGGTATATAAATCTATTTACAGCTTTTGAAGTTTCCTGGCACAAAAAAAGATTGAGGTACCGGCCCGACGCCGACACTTCAATCCTTGTCTGTTCTTCATATATTCCTATATTATTCTTTTTTCAGTAACTATCAAATCCAGAGGTATATCGTGGTTTTCATGGGGAATATGAGCAATTACCTGAAAATCAAAGCACAAACCTATATTCAGACATCTGTCTGATGTACCGGTCAGGTATCTGTCATAGAATCCCCCTCCATATCCCATGCGGTTCCTGTTTTCATCAAAGACACTGCCAGGGACTATTATGACATCATGTTCCTGGGGACTGACAATATCACTTTCAGCCAACAGGGGCTCAAGTATGCCAAAGCTGCCCCTGGCCTTCAATTGGCTGAAATCTCGAATCTGGACGGCATGCATCCGGCTGTTCCCATCCTTATGCTTTTCCAGGCAGGGTACACTTACCCTTTTCCCCTGAGAGAGCCAGCTCCTTATAAGTCCATGAGTGTGAACCTCACTTCCAAAGCTGACAAAGCACATGATAGTCCGGGCTTCAATAACAGCCTGCACAGCCATTAATCTGCAATATATACTTTCAGACCGGTTAAGGAGTTCACACCTATCCAGGTTATCCCTTAACCCAAGGTATTGTTTTCTTATTTCGCTTTTAATTATTCCAAGCTTCCTTTCTGTTGGTAAAATAAAAAGTGTACAGTTAATAAACTGCTATGAGCCCATAAACCTGCTGCTAAAAGCTCAAATCCGGCCCCAGTGACAGTGCCAGCAAAAACCAAAAGATCAGTTGCAGGACAAATACTATAAGAGATACTGTCAGCAACGCCGCCCCGAAAGACCTTCTATCCGAGTCACAATCGTTTGCAACCAAAACCAATCCGGCTATAAGTCCTATTATCTGCCCAATACCCGGGAGAATAACAGACAATGCACAAAGAAAGGTCTTTGACCAGTTACTCATCAGACTTCCACCTGCAGCGGCGGTGTAATTGTTCAACAGAAGCTGTCTTTCAAGTCCGGTCACCTGGCGGGTTTCCCCTGGAAACTGCTGTTGACTTCCGCAATATGACGGTGAAGCAGTATCAGTATTGCTGTTTTTATTGCTCTGGCTACCTTCTGTGTTTATGTCAACTGCTGTATTGCACTGCTCCTGTTCCATCTGCATATCCTCCATGAGCCCTCATTTATCAGTGATATTATACCATAATGCACCAAAATAGAAATAAGACTTTTTATTCATTTTTAAGCCTTAAGTTATGAAGCTCAAGTCTGATAAATCAGGAAACCTCAAGTCCCGTATCACATTCCACCGGAAGATAATATATTCCAATCAAGCCTTTAATAACGTCGTCATAATTGCCTTCAGTGATTTTATGTAAATATCCATTTTCCATATGTATGTATAAGGTTACTTCATAGTTTTCAAAATTATCCATTAAAGCACTTATCATATCTATGGAGTCCATCGGGTTGTAAAAATTTCCTACCCACCGGCGGGAAAATTCTTCATTTTTAAAATCCTTTTGATAGAAGCTGTGTAAAAACCTCCGTATTTCTCCCTGCTTAGTTGACCATATACTCAAAGTTACCGACATTGTAGTTCCCCCATACTCATTAGTTTATCCGACCCTAATAATATTTGACGTTTATCCATAAAAACCTTTATGTATTTTTTGACAATGCAAAAACCCTGACATCAAACAGTGCCAGGGTTTAATTATATAATTATTTGACTGTTATGTCACCCGTAAATGATTACCTGCTAAGGAGCCTTCCGGACAAAGCTTGTACCTCATACTTTATTTTCTCTTCATCGATGCCGGTAAACTGTCTGTTTTGCATGAGTATGTTTCCATCAACAATTACAGTATCCACATCCGATGCCTGCGCGGAGTATACCACTGTCGATAAAGGATTATTCTTCGGGTAAAAGTGAGGCTTATCCGTATCAATCAGGATAATATCGGCCTTCATGCCCTCCGCCAGCACTCCTGTATCTTCAAACCCAATGGCCTTTGCGCCGTTTGCGGTTCCCATTTTCAGCACTGTGGCTGCCTTCATCAACTGCGGGTCCATGGCCGTACCCTTGTGCACAAGTGCCGCCAGGTTCATCTCCTCAAACATGTTAAGGTTGTTGTTGCTGGCTGCACCATCCGTACCCAGGCATACATTTATGCCCCTTTCAAGCATTTCAGGTATCCTGGCGATTCCACTTCCCAGCTTCAGATTGCTTGCAGGATTGTGAGCGACGCTTACACCTTTTTCCTTCAGTATCTCCAGATCGCTGTCTGTAAGATGCACACAATGGGCTGCCAGTACAGGAACGTCCAGAACTCCGGTTTTCTTGCAGATTTCAACAGAAGTCATACCATAGTCCCTCTTGCTGGATTCCACCTCGGCAGTTGTTTCCAGCAGGTGAATATGAACGCCGGTATTAAGCTGTTTTGCAAGCGAGGCCGCATTGGCCAGTGTCCTTTCATTGAACATGTACGTGGAGTGAATTTCCACAAAAACCTTTATGCGGCCCTGTGCGCTGTTGTGGTATTGGTTGTAATAGTCAACGGTTCCCTGGCTTTTATCCAGCCGCTTCAACTCTCCGTCTTCGAAGAATTGAACGGGACTTTTGCAGAGATTCGCCTTTATGCCGGTCTCTGTAACAGCCCTGGCCACCTCATCCATAAACATATACATATCTGCAAAAGCTGTGACTCCAGACCTGAGCATTTCTGCAATGCCCAGCATCGTGCCCCAGTACACGTCCTTGTCGGTAAGTTTTGCTTCGACCGGAAAAATATTATCAAACAGCCACGACTCAAGAGCTATATCGTCGGCATAATTTCTCATCAAAGTCATGGCGCTGTGGGTATGAGTATTGACAAGACCGGGCATGGCAAGCATGCCTTTTCCGTCCAGCTCCTTTTTAAAAGCAGCATTCTCAGGAGGTTTTTGAGAAAGGTAGCTGATCCTCCCGTCGGATATTCCCAGGAAGCCATCATGGATGACCATATTCCGGTCATCCATGGTTATTATATCAACATTTTTTATTAATAAATCCAGCTTCATTATGCCTCCGCTTATTCCGCCCAACTGTTAAGGTATTTTTTCTGTTCCCCGGAAAGCTTGTCAATCTTTACTCCCCAGGATTTAAGCTTCATTTCGGCCACGGCAATGTCAATTTCGGCAGGTACGTCTATAACCTTGTTTCCAAGATTACGGAAATTTTTCAGCATATATTTTGCAGAGAGTGCCTGCAATGCAAAGCTCATATCCATTATCTCGGCAGGATGTCCATCTCCTGCTGCAAGATTAACCAGCCTTCCTTCTGCCAGCAGATTTATCCACCTGCCGTTATCCATTTTATAGCCCATTATATTTTTTCTCTGTTCCTGCTTTTCAACGGCAAGCTTTTCAAGCTGTTCAACTGAAACCTCAACATCAAAATGGCCGGCATTGCATAGAATAGCACCATCCTTCATGTACTTGAAATGCTCCTGGGTTATTACATCACGGCAGCCTGTAACAGTAATGAAGACATCCCCCACCTTTGCCGCCTCGGTCATCTTCATAACCTTATAGCCGTCCATTACAGCTTCCGCAGCCTTTATAGGATCAATCTCCGTAACTATTACATCCGCGCCGAAGCCCTTGGCTCTCATGGCTATCCCCTTGCCGCACCAGCCATAGCCGGCTACTACAACATTCTTGCCTGCCACAATAAGATTGGTGGTTCTGTTGATACCATCCCATACAGATTGACCTGTTCCATATCTGTTGTCAAAAAGATATTTGCAATTTGCGTTATTTACAGCGACCATAGGAAATTTAAGGACGCCTTCCTTTTCCATGGCTTTAAGACGCAGCACTCCGGTAGTGGTTTCTTCACAGCCTCCCATAATATGAGGTATGAGTTCTTTTCTTGTGGTGTGCAGGAGATTGACAAGGTCTCCTCCATCATCAATTATTATATTGGGCTTATATCCGAGAGCCAGGTTCAAATGCTCCTCATATTCCTCCTTGGTGGAATTATACCAGGCATATACATCAAGACCGTCTGCAACAAGGCCGGCAGCCACATCGTCCTGCGTGGATAGAGGATTACTTCCTGTAACGGAAACTTCCCCGCCCCCAATTGCAAATAATTTTGCAAGGTATGCGGTTTTAGCCTCAAGGTGAACCGACACAACCACTCGCACTCCTTTGAAAGGCGCTGTCGCTCTGAAATCCTCCTCAAGGCTTCTCAGGATGGGCATATTTCTTCTAACCCACTCGATTTTCTGCTTTCCCTTGTCAGCCAGTGAAATGTCACGTATAATACTTTTCATAATTATTAACCCCCGTCCTCTTTTGTTTTACCATAAAATTATATGATACATTATATACTGTTTCAACCTGTTAATATTATTCAGCAAATAATGATTTCATTATATTCCATCACTTGTGTAATACCTCACCCTTCCGGGCGTTATTTGCCTATAACCTCCGTAACGGTCTTCATGCTGTAGCCTCTTTTTTTAATGCCTGCAACTATTCCATCCAGCCTGGGAATATCATACTGATTAAAATGAAGGAGAATGATTGAGCCTTTGGAGCAATTATTTACAATATGCTGTTCTATCTTTACGGAAATCTCAGCAGACGTGTGATTTTTTTTCATAGGATTTATAATGCTGCTGTTGGTTTCCAGATTCCAGCCTATGACCTTATAGCCGCAGCTTTGGGCAATTGAAAGTATCCTGTCGCTCTTGTTGCCGCCGCCTCCCGGCAGCCTCAGATATGGAAATTCCTTTTTCATCCTGTCCAGATATTCCTGCCCCAGAACCTTTTTTACGCTGGTTTCCCAACCGGTTATTTCGTTTCGCACCTGCTGATCCGAAAGCTTGGTAAGTGAAGCGTGGTTCAAGGTGTGGTTGCAGATTTGATGACCTTCGGCAATTGCCCTCTTCCATACCTCCGGATAGTCGTCCAATACACTTCCTATAATAAAAAATGTAGACTTGACCTCATATTTTTTCAGTATATCCAGAACCTTTATAACGGTTTTTTTATTGTAGCCGTCATCAAAGGTAAGTGCAACCTTCGTAGTATTTGCACCCTTGTAAATAGTTTTTTGAACCTTTTGGGCATCCATGGCAGTCTGTACTTTTGCTGCCCCTGTGTCCTGAACCTTTTTTTCCGGCTCCTTCACCTGCTCCTTGGGTTTTATGGCGGCACCAGTGCTGTTGACAGCACCGGCTGCCTTGTCACTGCCGATTTTACTGTTTTCCGACTCTTTGCCGTTGGTCACGCTGCCGCTGTTCACACTGGCACTTGTCACACTGGCACCTGTCACACTGGCACCTGTCAAATTGCCTGTACCAGCGACTTTACTGACAGCCTCCGGCTCTTTCGTGGTAAAGGTAATTTTCTGCTGCGCTGCTTGAACACTGTTTTCCATAAATATTTCCGGCAGTAAATTTTTTTGGTGCTTGGCACTCAGATTTACTATTCCGCAATACCAGATAAATATTATTGCCGCAGTACACACCGACAAGGTATATACTGTACGGATAAATATTCTTTTACCTTCACGTGTTACCAGCTTGTTGTATTTTTCGTAAATATTGAGTTTATGTATCAGATTTTTCAGCATATATGTATATCCCTTTGGAAAGCTTTGATATCTCTATTATACTTGGAAAAACCGTTTTGGAACATACTAGAAATAACTTTTTGTAAACTTTATAAGCTTAGCCTGTGACCTTTTTGGCTTTCCTTTTTGTTTCGCCGGTTTTTACTGCTGTACCCCGGGCCTTACCGGGCCTCTCTCCGTCTCCCGCCCCGGCGGCAGCCTTTTTCTGTCTTTTTGCGGATATTTTGTAGACATAATTGTTCCCCGAATTATTATCCCAGTTATTTGCAGAATCCTTAAAGCACAACTCCAGGCTCTTTCCATCCTGAACCTGTATTTCAGCCAAAAATCCTTCCGAAATACGCTCCATTTGAATATAGGAGCTGCTGTCCCAGCCGTCTCCGAAACCAAAATGCAAATAGACACTTTCCGCACCCTCGCTTGCCAGCAATCCCCTGTAGGTTATTTTCAGCCTGTCTCCGCTGTAGAAGGCCTTCCTTGATAATATGACTCCGTTATCTTCATACGTCTTTACTGTCATCCAATCACTCCTGTACATTAATAATATAAATAAAACCAATATTCCTTCCGATTATATATAGAATTTTTAACATTATAACATGCCGGAAACATTTACGTCAATTTTACATAAATGTTATATCTTTACAAGTATGGGGTAATTATCTTCTCCAAAGTGGGATTGACACCCAATAGCCTTTTGATTGTGAGATATTCTTCTATGGCGGCTTTATTGGCACTTCCCGTTTTCTCGGCCCTTATCATGAGATTTTTTGGAGTTTCAAGCGGAGAAACATACTCTACTACCGACACCTTGTAGCCCACCGCCTCCAAAAGCATCACCCTTATGCCGTCGGTAAGCACATCCGCAAGTCTTGCTTTCAATACTCCGTGCCTTATTACATTCTGCAGCGGTTCAAATGAATACTGGCTGAGAATTTCCTTCTGGCAGCAGGGAACCATGACAATGGCTTTGGCATTATTTTTAACGGCCAGCGCTATTGCTTCATCAGTAGCGGTATCACAGGCATGAAGGCTTATGGCCAAATGAATATCCTCCTCCGAAGTATAATTTCTGATATCGGTAACCCGGAATTCCATATTTTTATAGTCCAGCCGGCTGGCAATACTTTGGGATGCTTCAATTACAGTTTTTGAAATATCCAGGCCGGTAAAGTGGCAGTTCTTTTTCAGAACCTCCTTGATATAATAGTTCAGGACAAAAGAAAGATAGGATTTCCCGCAGCCGCAGTCTACCACATTTATTTTTCCATACTTCCCGGACAGGTTTTTCAGCATGTCATCCACCAGTTCGATATAGTGGTCAATCTGGTTATATTTCCTTATCATGTCGTTTTTTATTTTGCCGTTTTCTCCAAGAATACCTATGGCCTTTAGCAATGCATCCGCTTTGCCCACTTTAATGTAATAGTCCCTGTTTGCAATCTGAGAGGTTTCATTATGGCCGCTGCAAGCCTCTGCTGCTTCCTGGTCCCTGGTCTGCATCCTGACATTCCTGTCATCGGCATCTATATGGATGGTGGTTCCCCTTTCCTCGTAAATCAGATTCATCGCTTCATATTGTTCGGCTATTTTGCAGATTCTTGCCCCCAGCCAGGTAATCTCCATTTTGTCATTTCTCCCGTTATACTGGAGAAACAGCCTTTCTTCCTTCAAGGTGACTATTGCCTCATAAAACTTTGTACCGGATTTCAGCTTTATTGTTATTTTCTTAAAGAAATCACCATTTTCTACTATTCTTTGTTCAAGTCCGGATAAAAACAGACCTATTTTCTGAATACTTTGCTTGTTCATTTTTCAGCTCCTTTACAAATTGCCGGCAGGAAGTCGCCAAAAAGCAGCGGCACCGCACCTTTTAATGCCTTTTCCCTATTATTAATGTTTTTGTACAGAGTCCTTGAGGAGCTCAACCTCCTCCGGGGCCAGTTCCCTGCACTCCCCCAGTTCCAGACCTTCGTCCAGCTCAAGCCTGCCCATGCTAAGCCTTTTAAGATAAATAACCTTTTTACCCACTGCTTCAAACATCCTTTTTACCTGATGGAACTTGCCTTCCACAATGGAAAGCCTTATCTCGGACATCTGGCCGGTGCTGAGTATCTCCAGCTTTGCAGGCAGAGTTTTATAGCCGTCGTCCAGGGTTACTCCCTCTTCAAAAGCAGCGGCGTCGGCCTGCTCAACCCTGCCCTCCACACGGGCATAGTATTTCTTGGTAACATGCTTCCTGGGAGATAATATTTCATGCGCGAGCTGCCCGTCATTTGTCATGAGGACAAGCCCCTCGGTATCAATATCCAGCCTGCCGGCGGGGAACAGCTCAAAGCATTTGTACTCCTCAGGCAAAATGTCAAATACCGTCCTCTGTCTGGTATCGGTAGTTGCAGAAATGACTCCCTGGGGCTTGTTCATCATCAGGTATATATATTTCCTGTACTCCAGCTTGATTCCATTCATCATTATTACACTCCCGGCAGGATCAACATGAACTCCGCTGTCTTTTGCAACCTGTCCGTCAACTGTAACCAATCCTTTTTTTACTGCACTTTTTATCTCAGTTCTGGAGCCAAAACCAAAATTGGATAAAACCTTGTCCAGCCGCTGCTTTTGTTTCAAAAATCAAACCTCCCCTAAACAACTGCCCTTTGGATATCTGTCATGCCATTTTTCTCCACCCTTTGGGGTAAAGGTTTTTCAGCATGTCACCCGTCTGCTTCGCCCAGCCCAGTGTATGTCCGTCAACACAGATACCGGTATAGCCTCTTTCCCCAGACTCCTCAGACTCAGTCAGGGTCTCGCCCTTCAGGTAACTGTTTGCCTCTCTGGAACCGGCAGCAAAATTTATTTTTCTTTTCATTTCCTCATATTTCATGGACACAGCCAATGAATGAGACGGAACAAAACCTTTTGGGCCGTTCTCCCCCAGATACCAGCCGAATTTAGCCACCTTCAGGCCCGCCAGGTCCGGGCATGCCCGGGGCAGGTGATAGAAATTGTTTCCTTTCTGAAAAGCAACCCCCTTCAAGTCCAAAGTTGTACTTTCATGAATAAATTCCGCCAATTCCCTGTTAAAGTTCCTTAAATCTTCCATAGTTTCAACAGAATAAGATTTTTCCCATTTTATAGGCCTGCTGTCAGCAGGGGTATCCTCTTCATTTTCAACGCCCTTTTTATTAATCTCCTGCTTTCTCAGCAGGGCTGCAAAATGCCCTTCCCCGTTGAGCCTGTGCGGCCATAAACGGGCTGCCCTTGAAAAATCATATCTTCCGCCCGCCCACTCACTGCGTCCGCCTTCAATACCACCGGCCTTGGGTATTTCCAGGAGCTCATACTCTCCCCGGTGGGCATCCATAAATCCTTCAATCATCAGCTCGTCCTCTTCCGGAGAGAAGGTACAAGTGGAATACAATATTACACCGCCCGGCCTCAACATTTTGTCAACCTCTTGAAGTATATCCCACTGCATGCTGCTGCATTTTTCACATTTGAATTTTTCCCAGCTTTTTAC
This sequence comes from Ruminiclostridium hungatei, assembly GCF_002051585.1. Lineage (GTDB taxonomy): Bacteria > Bacillota > Clostridia > Acetivibrionales > DSM-1351 > Ruminiclostridium > Ruminiclostridium hungatei. The sequence goes on from NZ_MZGX01000021.1 coordinate 11,432, forward strand.
GGCATCCTCGTCTTTTCGGAACATACCCTCTCCCGAACAGGGTGCATCCACCATAATCCTGTCAAAAAACCCTTCAAAGTTCCTGGCCAGCTTATGGGGTGATTCATTTAAAACTATTGCGTTTCTCACACCGCAAAGCTCTATGTTTTTAACAAGGGCCTTTACCCGGTCGGCATTAATATCATTTGAAACCAGCAAGCCCTGCCCGTTAAGCTGGGCCGCCATCTGAACAGATTTCCCTCCGGGAGCTGCACAAAGATCAAGAACCCGTTCTCCGGGCCTGACTCCGATTACCGCCCCCGGCAGCATGGCGCTGGGCTCCTGTATATAATACAAACCTGCGTAATAATAGGGATGTCTGCCCGGATTGTCCCCCTCCCTGTAGTAAAAACCGTCTGTAGTCCATGGAACAGGCTCCAGTTGAAATGGAGAAATCTTAAGAAAATCTTCAACGGATATTTTCAGGGTATTGACTCTCAACCCATAAAATCTAGGCTTTTTATAAGATTCCAGATAGCTGTCGAATTCATCACCCATCAGCCCCTGCATTTTGTTAACAAATTCTTCGGGTAGCTTCATATATAGTAAACAAACTCCTGTCATCAAATTAAACTCCCGTACCCATGCCGTATTACAGGCAATCCGATACAGGAGTTATTATACCACAAAATATGGTACTTTAAAGAAGCGTTCACCATATTTATATTTTTAAGGCTCCCGCCTGCAAAATCAGACTATCCTTGATATTATACCGGTTTGGGCTTCATGTCCATTATATCTGAATAAAATAAGCATAAAATTACCCGCATGTACTGGATAACTTTACCATAGTTAAGTGTACCATGATTATGTAATTTACAAAATATGTATAAGCTCTCTTGGCATTTATCCTACATATATTGGAACAGTTAATCACGAATGGGGGTTAATTCTTTTAAATCCTATCACCAATTACTACGATTCACAATATCAAAGCTATTTAAGCGAAGGATATGCCAGTAACCAATCTGCTGTTTGGGCTTTTTCAGATGCTGTAAATTACATACCTATCATGAAGTCGCAGTCAGTTGCTTACTGCAAGAATGGCTACAGTTTTTTTAGTGGTTTAATGTCCCCTGGGAATATCATGGATTTTATGAATAATTTCAAAGGCAGATATTACGCCTTGGGGATAGTACTAGCAATTGTAAAGGTGCTTTTGATAGAGCTCTTAGTGCTGGCGTAATTATAAAAAGTGAGAGTTCGGTGGGGAGATTCTCAAAAAAGGAGTTTATGGAATTTAGGTGCTTATTATTAACCATTAGTTAAAAATAAAAGGAATGACATGGTATAATTATACCGTGTTATTCCTTTATGATTTGAATATGAAAGGATAAGAATTATGTTCTATGTAATTTGGTTAATACTAACTTCTGTTTTATCAGTTTTAGGAATAGTCCGGTTTAAACCCCACTACCACAATGATGATATGGCATCACCCCTGCTCACTGATATTACTACTGTAACTGTTTTTTTACCCTGCTATTTTATATTATTATGGTTACTCATTCATATAGTATATGCACATGTAAACAGTCTCAAAATAAAAGCAGCCTTAATTTCGTTTTTTTCAATCTCCGGGTTTCTATTATCTCTTTTATTTTTAGATTTTTACTCACTAACTTTCAGAACTTTAATATCTTTTGTATTAATGACTGTAACTTTTATTTATTTTTATATAACAGCCTTTATATATAGAAAAAGTAATTTTTTTCGAAAGAATTAATAACTCATTTGAAAATCATATCAAAGGCAAATGTGGTGATAAATATAAAGAGTATATTTCTCTTTATATGGTGAATTTTACCGTACTCACTTCTTGACACCAAATATTGCCCGTGCTATAATAGCTTTTGTCATTAAGCTGGACAACAGCATATATGGCCCATTGGTCAAGTGGCCTAAGACACCGCCCTCTCACGGCGGTAACAGGGGTTCGAATCCCCTATGGGTCACCAATTGGCGCCTGTGTTTTCTGCGGAAAACACAGGCGTTTTTGCTTTTCAAAAACGTGAAGCGCCTTACGGGCGAGACCAGTCTCCCCGTATGCCCCACTGGCCTCCGGCGGGGTTATGAACTGATGCTGGGGATTCATATGGATTGGGAATCAAACCTTATTCTATCCTTATTGGTGGGAATACCGTCAACTACTTTTTGCCACTTTCCCTCCCGGAATACTTCATACTGTTCAAAAGCACAGGGCAACCCGTTTGCAGTAGCTATGTCACTGCTATCCATAAGCTGAAAATGCAGATGTGGAGCAAAGGAATTGCCTGAATGACCCACCCTGCCAATAACTTCACCCTTTCTTACACTCTGGCCGGCTGTCACCTGGATAGACCCTGTTTGAAGGTGGACCAGCGCAGCATATACCCGGTGGCCGCATTCCAAAATTATGTAGTTGCCCGCAACAGACTGTATATTGTCTTTTTTCGGATTAAAAAGACCGGCATTTTTATAAGCCTTATACAAATCTGAAAGCAAATTTGTTCGTTCCCGTTCTTTATAACCATCCTCAGCTTGGACAACAATCCCATCGCACGGTGCATATACTTCCTGTCCCCAACAGTAATATTCCTTCAGAGGAACTCCCAGAAGAAGATATTGCAGAAAGCTAACGCCATAAGCGGGCCAGCCCCTTCTTTCCCAATCCACTTGTATAAAATCATATGCATATCTTGTTCCAAACCGGTTTGTTCCATGGCTTGGTATTTTTGCTCCAGGAGTGTTTGGAGAGAGCCATTCTCCCCGCAAATGAAACTCTACAATTATGGGTTCACGCGTTTCACTCATCTTTTCTCCTATACGTTCATTGTATGATTACATATCATATCAAACATTTGACAGTAACATGCAAATACATGGTGTTTTTAATATTTTTATGCTTCTGAACCTCTGCCCGTTATCTTCTGATGTATTCCGTCACCTTATCGGTAAACAAAATCCCGTCCAGATGATCGATTTCATGGCACAGGCACTTTGCCAATTCCCCGGTTCCTGTGAGCCTGACACTCTCTCCCTTTTCATTAAGCGCCTCCACAGTAACCTTTGCAGGGCGCTTCAACCTGCCGTATACATTGGGTATGCTGAGACAGCCCTCTGTCACTTCCTGGCTCCCCTCCATCAATGTAATCACAGGATTTACAAGTTTTATAAGCCCCTGCCCCATATCCAGCACCACCAGGCGCTTAAGTATTCCAACCTGTGGTGCGGCAAGCCCCGCACCATTCTCGGTACTGTACATTGTGTCAGCCATATCGGCAAGCAATTGCCTGATCTGGTCATTAACCTCCTCCACAGGCCTGCTCTTCTTTCTCAATATTTCATCCTGTGACAGCCTTATCTGCCTGATTGCCATCAATCTCACCGCCTTTCCGTTTTTGCTCCTAAAGCGCTCTTTTTTCAACGATGTCACCTCTGCTTTTTTCAGCTCTTGACTTCCTCTCACTTTCTTCAAATATAAAGACTTCTTCAATGGTGCTTTCAAAAATCCTGCATATATCATATGCAAGCCATATGGACGGCTCGAACCTTTCATTCTCTATGGCTATAATCGCCTGCCTTGACACGCCTACAAGCTCTCCAAGCTGCTCCTGCGTCAGCCCCATTGTCTCCCTCAGCTCTTTAATCCTGTTTTTCATCCGGAATACTCCTTCCACTATTGTATGCTATATTTTTACAAGAGATTTCATATCACTATATTTCTGCTGTAATTTTCCGCTGTTGTTCAAAAAGCACAGTATGTAATGTTTACCTTACAGCAAGGTTATACCACATCATGAAAAATGTCAAGTCTACCTTACACCATTTCTGCATAAGGGTATGCAGCTCACCACAAAAAAATACCCTGAGTGATTTCTCAGAGTATTTCATAATATCATTTCTCATTAAATTAACCTGTTTAAATTAACCTGTTGTCCACTCATTTGTGATGAGTTTCGTTAAAGTTCTTGCTGGCATTGGTTATATGCTGGATTGTCAGCTTTTCAGCAGTATCCCCATCCTTGTTTTTTATGGCTTCAAAAATAGCACGGTGCTCGTCAAATGACTTGGCCGGCCTTCCCGGAGTCTCAAAGGAATTGTTTCTGGCACTTTGAATATAAAAATGAAAGGTACTGAGCATATGCATCAAGGGCCTGCTTTTGCTGGCTCTGAAAATGATGTCATGAAATCTTGAGTCATATGTCATCAGATGCTGTGCATCGTTCTTCATAGTGTAGAACTCCTCAAACTCAAGAGCCTCCTGCAGTTCCTTGATCTCTTCTTCTGTTATCTTCTCCGCCGCCCATCTGGCTGCAAGGCCTTCAATCATGGTCCGTATTATAAAGATATCTTCAACATCCTGTTCAGATACCCCCTTGACGATAACCCCTTTATTGGGTATGGACTGAACAAGCCCCTCCAGCTCGAGCTGCCTGATTGCCTCTCGTATGGGTGTCCGGCTTACGCCAAGCTCCTCTGACAATCTTAACTCAATCAGACTGTCACCGGGCTTGTATACTCCGGTTAAAATCTGTTTTCGAAGCTGATTAAAAACTTTTCCCCTGAGGGAATTCACCAGGTTTTCATTTTCATCATATTCAAGCCTAGCCATTTTTTGATTTCCCCATCCGCATTCCGTGCCAATGCACTTCACGCCATTATTAAGAACAATTTACCTATATATAATCTTTAATCTATCTTTTATTTATCTTCTTATTATCTTTAATTTATCAGTTGCTGACTTTGGTATAATTCAGCAGACCTCCGGCAAGTATCATTTGAACCTGCCTGTCGGACAAGGACAGCTTGGCGCTGAATTCACTCTGCTTTGTCAGGTTTTTCACTATGACAGCACCTGCTTCTTTAACCTGCTCTATTGCATCTTCTATTAAAAGCTCGTCATTCATATCAATACTATCATAATCCGTTTCATTTTCAAAGGTCATCGGAAGTATTCCCGAGTTAATCAGATTTGCCATGTGAATCCTTGCAAAGGATTTGGCAATAACACCTTTGATCCCGAGCTGCAACGGAGCCAGCGCAGCATGCTCCCTGCTTGAGCCCTGTCCATAATTTGAGCCCCCTATAATGAAGCCTCCTCCATTTGCCTTTGCTCTGGCAGGAAATTCCTGGTCACAGGGCGTGAGGCAGAATTCAGCCAGATAAGGTACGTTTGAACGGAACGGAAGCAGCTTTGCATTTGACGGCATAATATGATCAGTCGTTATATTATCTCCAACCTTTATCAATGCCTTTCCCGTTACCTCTTCGCCCAACGGCCTGTTTACAGGGAACGGCTTGATATTGGGGCCTCTTACTACCTCAACCGTATTTCCCTCGGGAGCAGGTGCCACCACCAGATTGTCATTGATGACAAATTCCTTTGGCATTTCTATTTTAGGAGCTTCACCCAACTGGCGCGGATCGGTCAATACCCCTGTCAACGCACTGGCAGCAGCCACCTCAGGACTCACCAGATAAACTTTTGCGGAAGTTGTTCCGCTTCTGCCTTCAAAGTTTCTGTTAAAGGTCCTTAATGACACCGCATCAGTGCATGGAGCCTGACCCATTCCTATGCAGGGTCCGCAGGCAGATTCAAGTATTCGTGCCCCTGCCGCCACCATATCCGCCAGCGCCCCGTTCTGCGCAAGCATGGTAAGCACCTGCTTGGAGCCGGGAGCAATGACCAGGCTTACATTCTGAGCCACAGTCCGGCCTTTTAGTATGGCAGCAACCTTCATCATATCCATATATGAAGAGTTGGTACAGCTTCCTATTGCTACCTGGTCAACCTTTATATTTCCTATTGCCGAAATCCTTTCGACATTGTCCGGACTATGGGGCATTGCAGCCATAGGTTCAAGCGTTGCCAAATCTATAACAACATGTTCGTCATAGACTGCATCGCTGTCCGGCAGCAATTCAACCCAATCATTTTCCCGGCCCTGTGCCCTCAAGAATTGAAGGGTCACCTCGTCACTTGGGAATATGGAAGTGGTAGCACCAAGCTCCGCCCCCATATTTGTGATAGTCGCCCTCTCAGGAACAGTCAAGGTTCTGATTCCTTCTCCCGCATATTCTATAACCTTGCCAATGCCGCCCTTGACAGACAGCACCCTTAATACTTCCAGTATGATATCCTTTGCAGCGGACCAGGAGTTCAGCTTTCCCTTAAGTTCAACCTTACAGACCCTGGGCATGGTCAGATAATAAGGTCCGCCGCCCATGGCCACTGCCACATCAAGCCCGCCTGCTCCGATAGCCAGCATGCCGATTCCGCCGCCTGTGGGAGTATGGCTGTCCGAACCAAGCAAAGTCATGCCCGGCACACCAAAGCGTTCCAGATGCACCTGATGGCAAATTCCGTTTCCCGGCTTTGAAAAGTACACTCCATACTTTTCTGCCACAGTCTGGATATATTTGTGGTCATCAGCATTTTCAAACCCTGCCTGTAAAGTATTATGATCAATATAAGCCACGGATTTTTTTGTTTTGACCCTTGGTATACCTACGGCTTCAAACTGCAGGTATGCCATAGTACCTGTGGAATCCTGGGTCAGCGTCTGATCGATTCTTATGGATATTTCACTGCCGGCTGTCATTTCCCCGGTCACCAGATGATTTTTTATTATTTTCTGTGCTATGTTCAAGCCCATTTGCCTCTACGACCCCCTAAATAAATATATGAACAATTGCTAAATATTTTTAATAAAATGCGGTATAAAAAGTCAATTTTTTAAGGAATGAGGCTTGGTGCAAGCTCCCTTATGACTTTCAGCATTTCCTTATCACTGATGGAGGTATTCCTGCCCGTCTGATACTGAGCATCAATCCATTCCTTAATTACAGCCACCCTCTCATCCTTCTTGTCGATAAGAGCATCCCCCGAAAGACGGAAGTAGTTGTTTGCCCACAATGCAATGCCAGCCAGACCGGAGGTCTGTGTTATTGCAACTCCTATGGGCCTGTTCAGCAGCTTGCCGGTATTAAATATGTTGTATATTTCTTCGTCCTTTAAAAGACCGTCCGCATGTATTCCTGCCTGGGTCACATTGAAGTGCCTTCCCACAAACGGTGTTCTTGGAGGTATTTCGTAGTCAAGCTCCTTTTCATAGTACTCGGCTATTTCAGTTATAACTGTCGTATCCATACCATCGGTAGTTCCTCTTAATGAAGCATATTCAAACACCATAGCTTCAAGCGGCGTATTTCCGGTGCGTTCCCCTATTCCCAGCAGTGAACAGTTTACTGATGAACAGCCGTATAACCAGGCTGTGGATGAATTACAGACAGCTTTGTAAAAATCATTGTGTCCGTGCCATTCAATGAGCTCGCTTGGGAAACCTGCATGATGACGCAAACCGTATATTATTCCTCCCACACTTCTGGGCAGCGCGGCTCCCGGATAGGAAACGCCGTACCCCATTGTATCGCAGGCTCTGAGTTTTATGGGCACTCCGCTTTCATCCATAAGCTTTCTGAGTTCAAGAGCAAAAGGAACTACGAATCCATAGAAATCAGCCCTTGTAATATCTTCCAGATGGCATCTGGGCTTTATGCCCACGCTTATGGCTTCCTTAATTACACTCAGGTAGCTGTCCATTGCCTGTCTTCTTGTCATCTTAAGCTTGTTGAATATGTGATAATCGGAACAGCTTACCAAAAAGCCTGTTTCCTTCATCCCCATCTGCTTTGCAAGCTCAAAATCCGTTTTTGAGGCACGTATCCAACTGGTTATCTCAGGAAATTGATAGCCTCTTTCCATGCACTTGTATACGGCTTCCTTATCCTTGTCACTATACAGGAAGAACTCCGTCTGCCTTATGATGCCGTTGGGTCCTCCCAGCCTGTGGAGGTAATCGAAGAGGGTAACAATCTGTTCCACGGTATATGGTGCTCTTGACTGTTGTCCGTCTCTGAAGGTGGTATCTGTTATCCATATCTCGTCTGCAGGGTTCATGGGAACTCTACGATGGTTAAAAGCACACTTGGGTACTTCATCATAGGAATATATCTCTCTGTACAGATTGGGTTCTGCCACATCCTGAAGCGCATATCTGTACTGCGTCTGTTCAAGGGTATTGGACTTCTTGTTAAATTCGATCATTCTGACCTCCGTTCTGCTGCTGTGCAGCTCTGCAAATAGCACATGAATATTTATTAAAGATGGAATCTGTTTTCAGATTCACTTTATTTCTGGTATTTATGTATGTGTGTATTATTGTATACAATTATACACACAGTGTCAATCTCAAGGAGAACTAAAGCCTATCCAATTTTTCCGGTGCTTTTATTTCGTATTCTGTACGCAATTACTAAAAATTTTGTACTATTTTCTAGCCAAATTAAAAAGGATTTTGATTATTTTTGTAGAATAGTAGATAAATGAAGTTACATAAAGGTGTTTTTATCTGAGGAATGGGAATAAACAGATAATTACCATTTTTAAACACTTGTCATTTTCGGGGGGATTAATAATGAAAAAATCAGAGACAAATGGCAGCAAGCCCAGTAATTTATATGTTATTGGTGCCATAATCAGTATTGTTCTATGCGTTGTCGGCGGTATCATCAGCGGCAAGGTAGTTTTTGCCTTTTACACCTTGTTCGCCAGCCTTGTAACTTGTATTGTTTTTATTATTTTGACCGGGTTGCAGTACAAGAAGACTATCAAAACATTCTCAAAGGATTTGGACAGCTTTAAATCGGGAGATTTTTCACACATGATCGAACCAAAGGCTTATGGACTGCTGGGTCACGTGGCTTCGGTGGTAAATCATGTCATAAGTGATGTGCGTTCGTTGATAGAGAGCTTCTTCAATCTTTCACTGTCCATCACCCAGGCCTCCAGAAAGGTAACCTCCACTTCAGACAATGCCACCGGTGCGATTGAAGAAATCGCCAAAACCATTGATGAAATCGCCAAGGGGGCCTCTTCACAGGCTGAAGAAGCCCAGATGGGTGTACAGGTCGTTGACAAACTCTCAGACCAGATAAATTTCGTATATGAAAGCTATAGCGGCATAACAAATGAAACCAACAAGATAATTGATCTTAACACTGTTGGATTAAAGGCTGTAACCACCCTGAGAGACAAGTCAAAGGAAACCTACGAGACCTCTGAAAAAATCTTCGCAGTAGTAGAAAACCTTACAAATACTACAAAAGATATCGGTTTATTCGTTGAATCCATCGAAAATATTGCAGAGCAAACAAACCTGCTGGCCTTGAATGCAGCCATAGAAGCTGCAAGAGCCGGTGAAGCCGGAAAGGGCTTTGCAGTTGTTGCAGATGAGGTCAGAAAGCTGGCCGACCAGAGCAGAAAGTCAACCGAGGAAATCAATAATATGATGCAGAGTATCCAGGAAGAATCAGCCCTGGCAATTTCCTCCATGGAAATAATGAAAAAGGTTTCGCAGGAACAGAACCTGGCTGTTGACAAGACAAACAGTTCCTTCAGTGATATTGCAAACGCCATTGATTATATTGTTGAAAAAATCAACGATGTAAATAAGGCAGTCATAAAGATGCAGGAAGACAAGAGCGAAGTTATCAGCGCCATTGAGAACATTTCCTCCGTTTCCCAGCAGACGGCAGCCTCCAGTCAGGAAGTTGCCGCAACCACCGAAAACCAGCTCAAGACTCTTGATGACATGAAGGTGGCATCACAAAGTCTTGATCAGCTTGTAAAGCAGCTTGACACCAAATTGAAAAAATACAAGCTCAGGTAATTTAATAATCAAAGTCAAAAAAGCTTACTCGGTCGAGTAAGCTTTTTTAGTTTCTTAAATTTTCTTTTGCTTTGTTATCTTGGTTTTCATGGTATTATTCCAAATTGTCTTCCGCTTCAGAATCCGGACTGTCATCCCTGCTTTTATTATTGCCTGATTTACTGCGCTTTCTTAGCGCGTCACTGATCAGGTATTCAATCTGGCCATTTACAGACCTGAATTCGTCATCAGCCCACCTTGATATATCTTCCCACATCTTTGGGCTCAGCCTGAGTAAAATACTTTTCTTTTCTGCCATAATATCAGCGCCTTTTAATTAATTGTGCAAGGTTCCGGTATTGATAACCGGCTGGGTATTTCTTTCTCCGCAAAGTACCACCAGCAGGTTGCTTACCATTGCAGCCTTTCTTTCTTCGTCCAGTTCAACTATTTCATTTTCGCTGAGCTTGTTCAAAGCCATCTGTACCATGCCAACCGCACCTTCAACTATCTTCTGACGGGCTGCAATGATAGCTGCCGCCTGCTGCCTTTGGAGCATGGCAGCGGCTATTTCGGGAGCATAGGCCAAATGTGAAAGCCTTGCCTCTTCAACAATTACTCCGGCCTTGCCCAACCTCTGCTGAAGCTCGTTCTTAAGAGCATCCGACACCTCATCGGCACTCCCCCTCAAGGATATGGTGTGAGTGTCCTCGGTATTGTCATAGGGGTACATGCCTGCAAGATGCCTTAACGCCGACTCGCTCTGTACATTTACATAGTCCACATAGTTGTCTACATCAAAAACGGCTTCCGCAGTATTTTCCACTCTCCAAACAATAACAGCGGCAATTTCTATGGGGTTTCCCATCTCATCATTAACCTTGATTTTCTCGCCGTTAATGTTCCTGGATCTCAAGGATATCTTTTTCTTGGTATAAAAAGGATTTGCCCAATGCCAGCCGGCTTTTTTTATGGTTCCCGCATACTTTCCAAACAGTATGAGTACCATTGCCTCATTTGGCTGTATTGTAAAAAAGCCCGGCAAGATAAAGACATATACCACAAATATTACCACACCCAAAACTGCCAGAAACTCAGGACCCTTGGCTATGGCATATACAAAGATTACAACACTCAGAATCAATACCAGAAACGATATCAGAAGGACGAGGCCCCCTGCTTTTGTTTTTCCTGCTATCTCGTTCATAATATCCCCTCCATTTTAAATAATATTAATATGATATCAAAATGATATCATATTAATATGGCGTTGTCAATAATTGCATATCTACTCCTTTATCATCTCTTTTAATTTATCTGCCTTAAGTATGCGTATTGCCTCCTTCTGAAATTCAATTATTCCGCTGTCCCTCATTACTCCCATCTCCCTGGACATGGAGGGCCTGGATATGTTCAAAAAATCAGCCATCTCATTCCTGTTCATAGGCAGGCGGAAGGTATGGCTTCCCGACCTTTCCATATGCTCCAGCAGCAGACAGGCCACCTTTGAGCTAATGCTCTTCATGGACAGGTACTCCACTCTTCTGTTGAGCATAATTGCCCGGTTTGAAACGGTTCTGAGCAGATTTTTTATAAGCTGCGAATGAAAGCTGCAAGCCTCGCTGCATTGATTTATAATCTCGTTATTCTCAAGGAATAAAACAGAGCAGTCAGTTTGTGCCTGTACATTTGCGGGCCACTGTTCCTTTCCCGAAAATGCAATCACCTCTCCAAACAGCTCCCCTGCCGCTGCCACTCCAAGCATTACCCTGCTGCCTGCCGCATTTTCCTTGGTAATGACGGCACTCCCTTCAACAATTATTCCCAAACCGTGATAGCGGTCTCCGGCAATTACAATATAATCGCCCTTGCTGTAGTTAAATATTCTGGGGCTGAAACATTCCAGCATGCTGACCAGTTGATTATTGTCAAAACCGTCAAACAGCTCACATTTCAGTATCCTTTTTGCCAGAGCTTCATATTTTCTCATGGAATTACCTCCAACATTACCTTTTGTATCTCAGGATACCGATTTCTTTTTAATTATACCCTATAATTGTCTCATGGTCATTAACGAACAAAAAACTACAGTAAATATTCAATCATAAAGCAAAATTATTTTACGGCAATCAGGAGGATATATTATGAAGAGAAATATTATCAAAATTGATGAAGAAAAATGCAACGGCTGCGGACTTTGTGTAAATGCCTGCCATGAAGGTGCACTTGTTATGGAAAACGGAAAGGCAAAGCTAATATCCGACAGCTATTGCGACGGGCTTGGAAATTGCCTTCCGGAATGTCCCACCAATGCCATTACCATAGAAGAGCGTGAGGCAGACGCCTTTGATGAAGAGCTTGTAAAAGAGCATATGGAAAAGAAGGCTTCAGAGTCTGGCAGACCACAGCCCGCCGTCCATGCCCACACAGCTCCGCAGCCCCCCTTCCACGGCGGCTGTCCTGGTTCGAGAGCCATGGCTATTAAAAGGAGCCCTTCCGAAGCTGTACCTGCCAGTCCGGCGCCACAGCTCACTTCCGAGCTGATGCAATGGCCCTGCCAGATTAAACTGGTTCCGGTGAATGCACCATATTTTGATAACTGCGATTTATTGATTGCAGCCGATTGTACCGCCTTCGCCTACGCAAATTTCCACAAGGATTTTATGAAGAACAGGATTACAATCATCGGCTGTCCGAAGCTGGATGAAGGTGATTACTCCGAAAAGCTCACAGCGATTCTTGCCAACAACAATATTAACAGTGTCAAAATATTGAGAATGGAAGTGCCCTGCTGCGGCGGTATTGTAAATGCTGTTAAAACAGCGCTGATTCAGTCCGGCAAAATGATACCCTGGAGTATTGTGGTTGTGGGAACAGACGGAGAAATAAGACAGAATTGATGAAAAACCCTGACAAGTGACGTCACCACCCCCAAATCACCAGATAGGTTATTTAAAAAATGGAAGTTTTCTATTATAATAGGTCTGTGGGCATTTTAGCCCCCAGACCTGTTTTCTATATCTTTAACTAAACCTGTATTATCTGCAGAAGCCCCCCTGCCTGCCCAAGACCTGTGCAAGCATTGAGACCGGCAAGCCTGCATACTTGACTTACAGGAGAAATGGAGAGACAGCATGTTGATAGGAATAATTGGAGCAATGGAGCAGGAAATCAAGCTCCTTGCAGAAAGTATGGTCATAGCTGAAACAAGGACTATCGGAATGAGGGATTATTATACAGGCAGGCTTTTCGGCCAAGAGGTTGTTCTGGTTTTTTCCAAATGCGGCAAGGTCGCGGCTGCATCGGCTGTGACTACACTGATTGAAACCTTTGAGGTCAAACTGGTCATATTTACGGGAGTGGCAGGCGGCACCGACAGCGGACTGAATATCGGAGATATCGTCATTGCAGACAAACTGGTGCAGCATGACATGGATGCAAGCCTTCTGCCCGGATGTAAAAAGTTTGAAATCCCTTTGCTGGGAGTGGATACCTTTGAGGCAGACAGCAACCTTACAGCACTTGGAGTCAAGTCTGCGCAGCATTACATATCCCGGCACCTGAAACAGGATGTAGCCCCTGAGGATCTAAGCGAGTTCAGAATATCCATCCCCAGTGTGGTGGTGGGTACTATTGCCAGCGGAGATCAATTCATAGCCGACAGCCATAAGGTCAGAACCCTTAATGCTGAAATACCCAACCTGAAGTGTATTGAAATGGAGGGAGCGGCTGTGGCCCAGGTATGCTATGAGCACAATATGGATTTTATCATATTCAGGGTAATATCCGACAAGGCCGATGAACATGCCGGCATTAATTTCCCCCTGTTCATAGAAAGGGCTGCCAGTCATTTTACCCGCGGCATAATCCAGCAATTTATATCGGAAGCGGGATACCTGTAACAGCAGTCCTGCTCATACAGCCCATAATAAGACTTGCTGACTGAAAAAATGTATGTGTGAGATGCGTAAGTCCTATGAGGCCTGGACGCCTCACACATCTTCAGCCTCCGTTCTTTTTTATTACTCCCCGTAAATCTATTTTGACTCTAGCTTTCCAATCAGCCCAACCGGTTAAATCAATAGTCAGATTAATGAAATCAATCAAATCACTATAATCAGATAATTGAGCAATATCCCTCCGTTAAATTTACATAATTCCATAATAATGTAACAATATCAAATACCCTTTAATATACTGCTATTAGAAACAGTGGGCTGCAGCATCTAAATTGACACATTACCGGGCAATATGAGTTTCAGATGTCATAGCCCACTAGCCAGAGTTAAATATTTGCAATAAAGGTGATAAACATGCCATACACAAATAGAGAATTATTTGCAAGACTAATCCAATGTGAAGCCGAGGGCGAAGGTGATAACGGTATGCGAGGTGTTGCATCTGTTATCATGAACAGGGTAACCGTACCGTATGGCGAGTTCTTCAAGTTGATTCACGGCGATGTAAGAGCTGCCATATTGCAGGCAGGACAGTTTACATGTGTCAAGGAAGTAGTGGCCGGCCAATATAACCCCCAAAACATCTATAATATGAATCCGCAGGATATACATTATGACATTGCAGATTGGGCACTGTCCGGGGGTATACTTGGAGCCGTGGCAAACAGCCTGTGGTATTATAATCCCTTCAGGCCTACCTGCGGTTCTTTTTTCCCGCCTGGAAATACCGGCGTAATATTCACCAGGATAGCACAGCATTGCTTTTACACTCCAACTCAAAAGTATGCGCAAACATAAAATCACAATTTCATTAATAAGAAATCATTAAAAGAAAGGAAGTTAAACCTATATGAAAAATCGGCCAACCCCATATTATACTCTCCCCTTTCTCTGCTACGAGGAAAGACCTGACGGAACAGCCTCAGAGGTCATGACTCCCGGACAGGGTTCTCAGGACCAGTTTGCTCCAATAACACCTACCACACAGCCTGAACCGCTGACACTGACCAGCACTGAGTACTTGAACGGCTTTTTGAGAACACAGATAGGCAGAAGAGTACGGGTTGAATTTCTCATCGGCACAGGCACTCTTTTAGACAGAACCGGAACCCTGGTGGGTGTTGGTGCCAACTATATAAACATGAAGCTTATTGAAAGCGATGATGTTATGACCTGCGACTTCTTCTCTATTAAATTTATAACCTTCCTGATGTAGCAAAATGTGTTTATTTGAGCTCTCCATCTGAAAAAAACAACCCTGCCGTTAATGCAGGGTTGTTTTCTCAGGTGGAGATAATGCAGATGTATATATGATAAAGACTTCACTTCCAGGAGTTCAGGTTTTAATCATATATCCCTCCGTGGAGCAGGATATGTATTGTGAGAGCTCTGTAGACGTGCCTGAGTGGGTAATATTCAACATCTTATTTGAAAATCAGAGTCCAATTCTTATCATAGGTGCAAGGACAAATACAAAGCAGCGTCCAATAGAATTATGTTTTTCAGCAAATCATACAACGAAAATATGTCCTATATATTATATTTTTATGTTACGTTTTGCAATAATGCTGGGAAAAAAATACTTTACAATATCATTTGCATCAATATCCAAAACTGCTGCAAGCTTCTGAACCTCGTCAGTGTCCATTGCCGTATATCCGTTTATTTTGTTATTCAGAGCATTAACTGATATCCCAGTGGCTTCACTCAATCCGCGATAAGATGTCTTTTTCTCCCTTATCCGGCCCTTGAGGGCTAAAAGCTCATCATGTACTCTATCCTTTCCACGTCTGTATCCCATCATTCTTCCACCTCAAATCGAACATTACGTTCTGCAACTTAATAATACACCAGGCAGTTCCAGATAGTCAATACTTTTTGCAATAAAAATATTGTATTTTTTTGTTTAGTTATTGCATTTAGTAACAAGCGGCTATATAATATCTCTATAAGGAGGTCTACAAATGAAAAGTATTTTTGATAAAGAGCTGTTTATTAAGCGCCTGAATGAACTGATAGACGCCAACGATGATAATAATTATACCCTGGCTCACCATTTGCACTTATCTGCGCCAACCATTCTGAGGTACAGATCCGGTGAAATATCTCCCAAAATAACCACCATACAGGCTATGGCCTCCAAGTATAATGTCAATCCCTCCTGGCTTATGGGGAATGACGTTGAAAAGTATCTTGAAAACAGTGACAGCAAATTCAAAAAAATTCCTGTCCTTGGTACAATTTCCGCAGGTCAGCCCATACTTGCCGAAGAAAACATTGAAGCCTATGAATTTGTAAATAGTGATTCCAAGATAGACTTTGCGCTGAAAGTAAAAGGTGACAGCATGATTAATGCCCGTATCAATGATGGCGATATTGTATTTATACGCCAGCAATCGGACGTGGAGAACGGCGAAATTGCCGCTGTTATTATTGATGGCCGGGAAGTCACCCTTAAAAGAGTCTACAAATATCCGGGCACAGTGATTCTTCGTCCTGAAAATCCACGGTATCAGGAATTAATTTATAATAAAAAAGACTTAAGAGATGTAAAAATCTTAGGAAAATGTATTTTCGCAAAGTTTTACCTTACCTGATTTAAAGCAGTGGCAATAACAAGCATTTACAAGCCATGCTGTGCTTATTTGAAGGGCATGGCATAAAGCCGGCAGGCAGCTATCGTACCTTCACGGCTCTATTAATTAATGCTTGTTATTTCATTTCTTTTATTATCGCTTATAATTTCTGAAATAATTGTCTGCTAATTTCTGGTACTTGCTATTAAGTTCCTTCACTCTGGTATTTTTTTCAGCATATGTTTGTGAGGCTTGCTCCATAAGGTCTGCTCTTTCTTCCTCGTTCATTTCGATGATATTCTTGCTGATATCCTTTATTTCGGTATTCATTGCTTTTAACAGCTCAAGTGCTTCAAATACTGGTACTTTTCACCACCCATATCAGGGTTTTTCAAATATTTGTCGGTCGCCCCGGCGAGCTGATATAACTGATACCCTTCAGTACTCATTTGCCCAGCCTGCTGATTCTTAAGCTCATTATTTTTTATAAATTACATTAAAAACAATTGATATGCTAAAGACGGCGGTCAAGGCTATACAAATGACAGGTAATATTTTATTATTGGATTTTGCCATGTATTCCCCCAGTATGCTTATTTATCTTACACAGGATTATTATATCATAGAAAAAGTACCTTATAAAAATTGGCGGGTACTTTACTAAAAAATCAATTATTTTATTGCCCTCTTTACGGGGAGCACACCATTTTTGATGCGGAGCTGCTTTTTCAGGGTACGGTATGTGTTCCAGCGCTTACCTTCAATAATGCCTGTTCTATAAATGTTTTCATAAAAGCTATTAAAATTTCCTACAAATTATCATATAGATCTTCTGTAAATGTTAAACTTCCTCGATATCCTGCATAAGTACGGTTGAATATCAGGCGTTCATTTATAGGAAACGACGCTGTAATAAACTGAATGTTCTTTTGTAAACCAACTTCTCTTTCACTACTACTTCCTATTAGTAATGTTAAATCTTCCTCCTCGTCAATAATAGCCTGGTTGATTTCGTACTGATCAGCCGTAAACACAATTCGCGGTGGTTTTGCATATTCCAGCGCTGTTATTTGCTCTATGATTCTTTGCTTATCTTCTTCTCTAAAAATTGATTCTGAAATAACAACCAGCACAGGTGTAAAACTGTAATCATTTGCCAAATATCGTGTAAAACCTATGGCACATGAAGCATCAGCAACAACTGCAAATCGTTTCCAACTAAGGGCTCCAATGGATTGTGCAAGATAGCTGTATACATAATCTTCTTCCTGTGCAATTATTTCATCAACCATGGTTTTGTTCAGTTTTAAAGCTTCTGCCACTTTTCTGACAAAGCTTGTTGTGTCTGTTGCCCCAATTGGCATCCCTGATATCCTGATTGAAGGCACTCCGAATTTCTCTTCAAATTTTCTGGCAGGTTCTTTAAATATCCATGGATTAATGATAATATTCAGAGCAGCCGAAGAACATTTTCGTATGTCATCTATTCCCTGATGGTTTGTAAAAAAAGTATTTACCGTCAATCCCAAAAGATTCAAAATTCTTTTTATTTCATCTAAATTTCCACTCCAAAAAGGATCATGGTACGGAACAATACCAAAAATATTCACCAATTTTTCATTCTTTGGCAGATTTACTTCTATAATCTGATCCAGCATTGTATTCCAAACCACTTCATATCCCAAATTGCTGTCACCTGCAAATCCGGGCGTTTCGATTGGATACACATTATATCCTTCAGCCTTGAATTCCTCTGCAACGCTTGCAATATCATCTCCAATAATCCCCGCTGTACATCCTGTCAATACAAAAAAATCATCTGCATCTATAATATCCACGGCTCCCTGAATTGTGGTTCTGAGTTTATTTACACCGCCAAATACCACTTCTCTTTCCAGCATATTGCTAGATGGTAATGAAACACCGCTAACAAAGCTGGCACTCTTATGACCCGATTGTCCCTGATCAGATGCTGTTGTCTGCATACAACACCCTGGTCCCGCATGATACACCGGGCAAACTCTGTCAATTGCTCCCAATACAGAATTAATGCCCGCAAGTACACATCCGCCTCTTGGATTTTCTAATATTTGAGACATATTTACTCCCCTCCTACTATATACTTGAATGCATCTTCTTCATACCAACTATCTTTATACGGCAGTTTTACATGCTGTGATAATTTTATATTGAAGCCTGGATTTTCAAGCTGATCCGCTATCTTATTCCCCAAAAATAATAGCCCGTCATAGCCCATAGTCGGTCGTTTTCCATCCAGCACATGAGTAGTTGGTATTCCCAGCTTTGCTGCCCATTGCGGTACTCCTATAAATGCATCCGGCTTTAACTTTTTTAATAAATTCACCTGCTCAAAAGGCTGCATATTTGCAATGTCCAAAATAAAATCCTCATGAATTTCATTTAAATATTCAATATCCACTTGGGCATCCTCGTCATAGGTTGGTGTTTCCAAGCCTACCAACTCCATGCCAAAATCATCAATCAAAGCTGCTGCCGCAAATGAACGACCTGTTCCGCCACATATGAATACTCTTTTTCCATGTAGGCGAGCTTTTAATTTTTCAACTAATGGTTCAATTCTTTCATGCTCTTTCGCAATAATTTCTTCAACTTCTTTTTCTTTGCCAAGTACCTTTGCAATGCCTCGATACCACTTATCTGTATTATGTATACCAATTGGCATCACAGTATGTGAATATGGAATCTCATAATCTTCCCAAAGTGTTTTCATAAATTCATCTGCAAATACTTTACATATTGAAGTAGAT
Organism: Ruminiclostridium hungatei; assembly: GCF_002051585.1. Lineage (GTDB taxonomy): Bacteria > Bacillota > Clostridia > Acetivibrionales > DSM-1351 > Ruminiclostridium > Ruminiclostridium hungatei. The sequence continues at coordinate 30,487 of NZ_MZGX01000021.1, forward strand.
GCTTCTGCCTGTGGTATTGTTTTAATTTTATCCAATGAACTATAAAATGGAATATAATTTACTTTTACATCAATCAGAGACAGCATTCTCTCCATTTCTGTCTGATCTGCGTAGCTTATTGTGGTTGGTGCAAATAAATTTACCAGTCCTTTTTCCTTTGGTAATTTTTCATATTTTAATATATGTTTATTAATCGCTAAAAACGCTGCATCAAATCCGGAGGCGCATATTTTTGATTTGAAGCCTTCACAATGAATGGGTACTATTACACTGTTGGTTTCCTTCTGTAAATCTGCTGAAATCGCATCAATATCATCTCCAATAATACCTGAAGCACACGATGCGTAAATAAATATCAATTCAGGATTATATCTTTCGATTGCTTTTTTCACAGAATCCCTTAATTTTTGCTCGCCGCCAAAAACCACAGACTTCTGATCTATATTTGTAACTATAATTTTAGGATTCCTTATGTTTTTTATTCCTCTATGCGCCTGCCCTACCCGGTACATATCTACCGCCATGATAGAGCAGCCCACACACCCCTGGGGTGAATGTGAAATAAAAACCGAATCCTCTAAGGACATTAATGCTGACATACTATTTATCTGCTGGCATTGTAAGCCTTGTGCAAAACTTCTATCCGCTATTTTTAAACATCCTTTTTTAAAATTATTCTCCGCTTCCTTTCCAGTAGTTCCTAAATCATTTATTCTGCCGGGTCTGCTTTCTCTGACACCTGAATATTGTTCTCCTGCCATACCTGCACCTTCCTTTATTTTTCTCTTCCATATGGTTCTTCTACGTTTTAGATGTTACAGACCACTAGATTGAATAATTTGATTCCAGTGATATTATTCTTGATAAAAACTGCTTGGTTCTTTCTTCTTTCGGTCTTGAAAAAATCTGAGCCGGTGAACCCTCTTCCACTACTACCCCTTCATCCATGAATATAACTTTGTCTGCCACATCCTGGGCAAATGACATCTCATGTGTTACCACAATCATAGTAATCCCCTTTTGTGCAACTCGCTTAATCAGGTCAAGAGTCTCACCAACTAATTCGGGATCAAGAGCCGAAGTAGGCTCGTCAAAAAGAATGACCTCCGGATTCAGAACGAAAGCTCTTGCAATACCCACCCGCTGCTGCTGTCCTCCAGAAAGCCGGGAAGGATAATAATCATATTTGTCTGATAATCCAACCCAGTCCAATGCCTCTTTTGCCTGTTCCTTCGCCTTGTCCTTAGGAATCTTTCTTGCTGTAACAAGACCCTCCATCACATTCTCCAATGCTGTTTTATTGGCAAACAAATTGTAATTCTGAAATACAAAAGCCATCTTACGCCGTATGTGGAGTATCTGCTTTTTATTGGCTTTTTTCAGATTCACACTGATGTTTCCCATAGTCAGTTCTCCGCTATCTGCTGTTTCCAGAAAATTAATACAGCGTAACAAGGTTGTTTTACCTGATCCACTGGGTCCCAGGATAACCACGACTTCGCCGTCCTCAACATGCACTGATACCCCTTTAAGCACCTCTGATTTTCCAAAGGATTTTTTTACATTATTTACTTCAATCATATGAACTCCTTTTGAACTTACCCGTATGTTTTCTTAATCGTCCTGCAAGATACTCAATTAACACTGTAAATGTCCAATAAATCAGAGCTGCTGCCGCATATCCTTCAAAGAAGGAATAGGTTCTTGAACCCGGAATAATAGCCCCTGCTGCAATTTCTGTAATCCCTATTGCCATTACCACAGATGATGCCTTGATAAGTCCCACAATATTATTAATCATCATGGGTATGGCTACTGGTACCATTTGCGGAACTATGATCCGACGTATAGTCTGGACTTTTGTTAATCCCACAGAGTACCCTGCCTCATCCTGTCCTTTATCAATAGAAAGCAGCGCCCCTCTTATCACTTCAGACATAGAACAGATGGCAGTCAGAGTTAAAGCAAAAATTCCCACCCAGATATTGTCCACATCTTTTACCGTCTTACTTAAATTTAAAAACTTTGCCAGATTATTAAATTCCAGCATAAAAAGCAGATTATAGAGCAGTAGGGCAACTACGATAGGAACTCCCTGATACACAGTTACAAATATGGCCAGAACCTTGTTTATAACCGGAACCTTATAGACTCGTATGAGTGCTATGATGGTTCCGAATATAAATCCTGTTAATAACGAAATAAATACCAGCTTTATTGTATTTGGAATATATATGATTCCAGATCTGAGACATTCCCAAAAATAATCTGAATTAAAGCCCATCTGTCATTCCTCTTCTTTTTTTAGATTTCATCAAGCATTATCGTTTTACGTGCTTTTCCAAATTCAAATTTATCATTTAGATATTTGAATAGGCCTCGAACAATCAAACTAATTATTATGTAAACAATTGCAACAAAAACATATGCCTCCAACACATGTTTTGTTGCAGTACCAATGGTCTTGGCTCTTCCCATGATATCCGTTACACCAATCAGAAATACTAAAGATGAATTCTGGAATAAGCCTACCAGATCAGAGCCGAAAGGAGGAAGAGCAACTCTAACCATTTGCGGAAGAATAATTCGTTTGAATGTCTGAATTTCAGTCAAACCAACACTAAGTCCAGCTTCTGTCTGACCATATGGAATGGAAGTGATTGCACTATAAAAAATAGCTGAAAGAAATGCTCCTTGATTCAATATAAATGTAATATATGCAAAGGTAATTGCACTCCATTCACGGTTGATATTAGTACCAAACGCAGAATCAATCAATACCGGCAATCCATAGTACACAAGCATCAGTTGTACCAGCATCGGTGTTCCTCTCATGAATGAAACGTATACCTTAAAGAACTGATGCAGTACCGGTATCTTCTTCATATTGACAAATGCAATGACAATTCCCAATAAAACTCCAAGCACTGTTGCAAAAATGACAATTGCAAATGTTACTGATAGATATGGAACTATTTTCGGTATATTTTCAAAGAATCTATCCCATTTGAACAATTCTCCCATGATTTACTCGCTTTCTGTATAGTCTCCGCCAATAACATCAATGGATATTTTTGAAAGCTTTCCATTGTTACGAAGTTCCTTTACAGCACCATCTACAGCTTTCTGAAGGTCTGTGTTTTTCCTGTCAAAAATAAAGTATGTTGAGGAGGACTGCACGGGAGCTCCTACCACTTTCAGCGCATCTTTTTTGTCCCCATAGCTTTCATTCAACTTGGCAACATCTCTTTTTGTATAAATAGTCGCATCCCACACTCCATTTAAAAGACCGGTTACTGCCTCTTCATCAGTTGAATTATTTACAAAAGCTATTTTTATTGGATTGTCTGCGTGTTCTTTATTATAGCTTTCTAAAATATAAGTTGAATTAGAACCTGTTGAGCTCTTTACTGTCTTACCCCGAAGATCATCAAGTGATTTTATATCGTTTCTGCCGCCGGCAACAGTGATATAGGTTACATAAGTTGTATAAGCTTCCTTACCGAAAAGATACTTGGAATCTCTTTCTTTATTCCATTCATACTGATGAGCAGCAATGTCAATTTTTCCTGCGTCAAGAGATATTAATACATTTGCAAAATCCGATGTCTGGTAAATAAATTCATACTGCGGGAGAAGTTCATCAACTGCTTTTAATACCTCATACTCATAGCCTGTAAGATTACCTTTTCCATCCAAGTAGCAATATGGCTCATACGCATTACCAGTACCTACGATTACTTTGGTTACTTTTGTTTTGGAGTCACCTGTTTTGTTGTCTGAGCTGCTTTTTCCACATCCTGCTGCAGTTGCACCAAGTGTCAGAATCAATACGAATGCTATTAATTTATTTATTTTTGTTTTCATAATTAAAATCCTTTCTTATTCAAGTTTTATAATAAGAATATGTAAACCATGTTGTATTCTCTTTGTATTGCAATCATATTGCATAGTCTTTAGTTGTTTCTTCCTGATTCATAATATTGGATAGAATAATTTTTTCATAATAGCTGCTATCGTTGCCGGTCACTCTCGGTCTTGTCAATTGTATTTTTATATCCAGTCTAATTTCATTTTCATCAATTACGATTACTCTGTCAGCAAGTTTTACTGCTTCACTCACATCATGAGTTACAATGATAGCTGAAAAGCCAAGATTTGCCCACAGTTTCTCAATCAATTCCTGCATATCCAGCCTGGTTAATGCATCCAATGCCCCCAAGGGCTCATCCAATAAAAGAACCTTGGGGTGCCCTGCCAACGCTCTGGCAAGTGATACTCTTTGTTTTTGTCCTCCGCTTAATGTATAAGGCCATACATCCTCCTTATCCTTTAGTCCGACATTTTCCAACGCTTCAGATGCTAATGCTTCATTTTGATGATGCGCTCCAAGCTGAACATTTTTTAATACCTTTTTCCATGGGAGAAGTCTTGGCTCCTGAAATACAAATCTGATATTACTATCTACACCTTCTTTTTCCTTTCCGTTTATTTTAATACTCCCTTCTGTCAACGTATCAAGACCTTCAATGAGCCTGAGTAAAGTACTTTTCCCGCAGCCGCTTTTACCAACGATTGCCACAAATTCTCCAGGGTTTATTTCAAGATTAATGTTATTTAATACAATCAGATTTCCGAATTTTTTGACTAGCTTTTCTATTTTAATACTGTATCCATTTGCTTTGTCTTCCATTATCAAGTCTCCCTCCATCTGATTAAAATCTTTTCTAAAAATGTTGCTGCAACATCAGAAAGCTTACCTAATATTGCATATAAAATAATCGCCAGCACAATCTTATCCATTTGTAACAGCTCTCTTGCCGTCATTGCCATATACCCAATACCAGCATCCGTTGCAATCTGTTCCGCCGCTATTAAGACCAGCCACATAGTACCGAGAGAAAGTCTAAACCCAACAAGCATAGAAGGAAGGGTTCCGGGAAGTATGATATCCGCAAATATTTTTATTGGCTTCAAACCGTATACTCTTCCCATCTCCATAAGCCCTTTATCTATTGATTTAATTCCATGATAGGTATTAATATAGATTGGAAAAAATACTCCAAAAGCAACCATATAAACTTTAACTTCTTCGCCAATACCAAACCAGATAATCATTAGTGAAATAATTGCCAGTATCGGTATGGTTCTCAGCATTTGTATCGTTGTATTAAGCGCCAAATTCAAAATTTTAGAAAGCCCTGTTGCAAATGCTAATATCAGCCCAACCATACCTCCAAGCAAAAGTCCTTTTCCTGCACGGATAGCGCTTATGGAGATGTATTCCCATAAGCTTCCATCCTCAATCATCGTAACCGTTCTTTGAAGCACTTTGTCTGGAACTGGTAATAATGTAGTATTCTTACCAGGAAGTGTTTCATAATACCACAATATGATTACCAATATGGGGACAAGCCATGGGACTATTAATCTGACTATTTTAGCCGTTTTTTTCCAAGCCATTATCATCCTCCATTGTTGCATTTAATTATATTTAGACAATGCCTTTTCATATTTTTTATAAAATGTATTATCATATAAGGTGGATGCATCTATCTTTTTTTCTAAAAGTCCTAATTCGTAAAAGGAATCTCCCACTCTTTGCTCCGATGCAATAACCTTTTCATCCACTCTAATGAATTTATTTAAATATCCTCTGTCTTTATATGTTTTTTGTAAAAGGTCAAGAGACTCTTTATATGTACTTCCTGTTGGTTCTGCCTGAAGCTTTGCCCATTCTTCTATATTTTTTTCTGCCCATATATATGCCTTTTGCACTCTAACTAAGTAATCAGCAATCGCCTCAGTTTTTGCCTCATCTGCAAGGGCTTTATTGGAAATCTCAACCGGAAAGTTGCCGGAGAGAATATTCACTGCACTCTTAATCGTTATAGCTCCATTATTTTTAGCTGCATTAATGGAGTTACCATAGCTTGCAAATGCATCTATATTTCCCCCTATCAAGGCTGTAACACCATCTGCCGTTGTAATTCCAACCGGTTTGATATCATCCCATGTTAAATGAGCTTCTTTTAACATTTGACTAAGAAAATACTGTGCGGTGGTACTTTTCACATAGCCGACCTTTTTTCCTTTCAAATCAGATACCGTCTTAATCACTGAGCTCTTTAAAGCTACTAATTCCTGATTTTGAGGACTGCTGCTGTTAACCAGTATAATTTTGAAATTACCTTTGTTTTCAGAAAGAGAGGCATAAATTGGAGGAATCTCACTGCTTCCGGTAAAATCAATCTGATCTGCCGCAAGTGCTTCCAGACAAAGATTCCCTCCCTGAAATACGCTGTATTCTACTTTATAGCCGTCAAAATTATCAAGTCCGGCTGCTTTTAATAATATTTCATAGGTCTTCCAACCTGTTGAACCATATCGTAATACAACTTTCTCTGAATTTGCCGAAGAAGTTGGATTGACAGTATCCTTGCTGCTACTCTCCGCTTTGCTACTGCCGGTTGTACTGCCATCTGATGCTGCACACCCGGTAAAACCAGCCGCTATTAATGTCACAAGCAAAAACCCTGCTAATACTTTTTTTATAACTTTTTTCATTTGCATTTTCCTCCTTACCTATTGGTATGTATAATTTTTTTTAATACCTGAATAACCTTTTCATTCTCCTCAAAAGTTCCAATGGATATTCTAATCCATCCATCAAGACCAAATTCCGAAGCATTTCTTATCATGATTCCATTTTGTAAAAACTCTTTTTCGGAAACAGCACCAGCAATTCCAAGATAAATCAGAATAAAATTTCCATTGGAGCGGACATATTTGATTCCTTCTTTATCCAGCTCTGTATAATATAAATTCAAGCTGTCTCTATTGTTTTTTAAAACTAAATTTTTGAATTTGTCATCCTCAAGGCTTGCTTCCGCTGCTTTTTGTGCCAAAAGATTAACATTTATGGGCAGCCGGACTTTATTGATTTTTTCCAGGATATCTTCATCCGCAATCCCATATCCGATCCGAAAGGAAGCCAATCCGTATAGTTTTGAAAATGTACGCAGCAGGATAATATTCTTATTCTCCTTAATCAGGGAGACTGTGTCAAAATAGTCTGATTCAACAAAATCAATATAGGCTTCATCCAGGACAATCAATATATTATCGGGGACTTTTTGAATGAATTCTTTAAGTTCTCTCTCTTTTAAAATAGTTCCTGTGGGATTATTTGGATTACATATCCATATAATTTTAGTATGCTTTGTAATACTATTTAAAATTGCAGTTGTATCAACCGTGAATTCCTTAAGAGGAACTATTACCGGTTCTGCATTCATTTGCAATGTAACATTTTTATACCAGCCAAAGGAGGGGTATGAAATGATTGACTCATCTGTTGATTCCAGATAAGCTAAGGCAATCAACGAAATAAGTTCAAAGGAGCCGTTACCAAATACCAAATTGTCTTCTTTCATTCCATGTATGGTACTAAGCTTATTTTTTAAAATAGTACAATTCATATCGGGATAAAATGAAAACTGTTCTTTATGCTTTTCGATAATTTTTATTACATTTTCTGAACAGCCTAATCTGTTCTCATTTCCTGCAAGCTTAACAATATTCTCTATACCAGACTCTCGCTTTACCGCTTCATGATTTTTTGCTGCTTTATATGGGGCAATTATGTCTAGTCCTGCTCTTTCTTTAATCATCCTTATGCCCCTCTCTGAACCTTTTTACATATTCATCTGCCAGATATACCGCTTCTACTACAGCTTCCTTCTTCTTGCCCGAAAGAGCATTCAGTTCTGGGAAAATTTCATTAATCCTCTCTGATATAGTATTTAATTTATCTTCCAAAGCTTCTGTCAATCCTATTTCTTCAAGTGTAAAGGCTACCTCCAGCCGGCTGAACTGTTCAACTATCTCCAGCAGTTCTTTTTCTTTCTTTTCTTCCAAAACTGCCTGAACAATCAGCCCAAAGGCCACTATCTCTCCATGGAGCTTATTTCGAGTTTCTCTAATGATTCTGGAAGAATGATAAAATGGATGCGCAAAACCAGAATATGCTTTCTCTCCTACATAGCTCCCAACATTCCCTGCCAGAAAAATAATCGCATCAATAGTACGTACCGAATTTTCATCAATAATTCCTGCTTCGAAATTTCTGATAACTTTCTCTGCTTTTTCAAGGAGAAAATCATACGCCAAACGTGCTCCATTGACAGAATTCATGTAGGACAGGCTGCTGTTTTTTACATCATAGCCTACAGAGGTTTCATACCATTTTGCCAGAGTATCTGCAATTCCGGCCTTTAAATATCTCACCGGTGCCTGTGCCAGAATGGTAGTATCTGCGACTACAATTTCAGGTGAACGCCTATTCGCTCTGAAATGATCAAAATTCCCTTCTTTGGTATACATAACAGATAACGCTGCCCATGCCGCACACGTAGCGGCAATGGTCGGAACTGCTATAACCGGAATATTTGCAATATCTCCCCCAGCCTTTGATGTATCCAGTACTCTTCCGCCCCCTATGCCGACAATAAAATCCACTCCGTTATTAAGTGCTAATATTGCAATAGCACTGGCAGTATCAATGTTGGGATACCCTGCAAATTCATATTGAATCATGGTAATTCCCTGATTTTCAAAACTCTTACAAACGTCTTTTTGTGTTACTTTTTTAGCTGTTTCCGACCAGACTACAACTGCCTTTGCCGCAGCTTTTCCCATAAGAGTCCCCAACAAATGAATTGCGCCCGGTTCACTAACATATAGCTCAGGTGTTTTCACATTAATCATTTTGTCTCCTTTCAACTCCCACATGTCCTTCAATCTTGTCTTTTAAAATCATACAGGTTCAGCATCCGTCACCGTTTTTTTACTTCCTGCTCCTCTAAGCGATTGACATTTATCTATCTTGCCATAATAAAATAAAATCTTTTCAAGCGCCTGATTTACTGTGCAACTCACATCAAATACCGTTATTGCTTTCCTTTCTAACTGCTTTTGTATCTGAAATCCTATCTTTTTACATATCACACAGCGACAATCAGCTATTAACTGTACTTTTTTTGAGTTTCCCTCATTTCCGTTGCAGCCGCTGCTTACTGCTGAATGACAGCCTTCCCTGCTGCATCCGCCTGAAACACCGCATTGTGATTCCTGATTATTTTCATTTGCAAAGCGCTCTTCCACCTTTTCATACTTTCCATCATTTATTTCAAAAATGTGAAATAGCTTTGCAGCTCCAAAGGTTTCATCAATGTGTATTTCATCAGAAGAGGCTATAGCTATTTTATAAGCCACTCTTTTCACCTCCGAATTAATTCCATCTCTGAGCTGCCACAGAATAAATATCCTCAATCAGACGGATTCCACCAGTATAGCCTACGTAAAAATCATCCAATACTACTTTGTCTTGCACCGGCCAAAAGATATTCAGGTAATGTCCAAACATTTTTTCCGTTACCTCTTTTTCATAATAGCTGCCAAGAATGAGTGGATATCCATGATAATCATGCGCTTTGATTTCATTATGTATCTTGTATCCATCCGTTTCAAAGCTTACCTCTGCTTTTATTCCGTAATTCAAATTTTCAAATTCCTCTCGTATCTGTTTCCTGAACTGCTTTGGTGTATCATCTGCAACAAATTGTTTCGCAGGCACAAGTCCAAGATCATTTACCAAAAACTTAGTAATGCCTAACGTATACTGAGCATCTGCAACGACAGAAAATTGCTTTGCCATAACACGTGTTTCAAGAAACATATCTGCATATCGCTCAATGAGATAGTAATAATATTTCTCCTGTTCATTAATAATTGCCTCAACCTTATTTTTTTCAACACCTGCAAATTTTCCTACTTCTCTTAGAAATTTACTGGTCTCAAATGCACCGATCGGAAGCGTTGGATAATGGAGATATGGAATACCGAGCTTTTTCTCCATCTTTTTCATATTACCAACTGACACCCATGGTGATACGAGCAAATTAAACTCCGCATTTGGAATTTTATTGACATTATCAATTCCTCTCTGATATCCGAATATTGTATTTGGTGTCAAGCCTAATTCCTTCAAGAGTTTTTCAAGTTCTCTTATATTGCCTAACCAGAACAAATCCTGATAAGGTACATCAGCCCATATATTCACCAGACCTTTTTGTCTGTCTTCCGACTTTTCCAGATACTGATCAATAATTGCATCAATTACCAGTTCATGACCAATGTAATTGTTACCCTTAAATCCAGCGGTAGATGCAAAGAGTACTGGTTTTTCAGAATCAGCAAATTCGCTCACCACTTCTTCAGTATCATCCCCGACAATTTCCGGGATACAACCTGTCAGCACAATATACAAATCAGCATCAATCACTTTCAATGCATTTTCTATTGTTGAATGAAGTTTCTCCATACCACCGAACACAACGTCCTTTTCATTGATACTTGTGCAAGGAAAAATGTTCGGTGAAAAATAACCGGAACTTCCAATAGAGTCTGACAATTTCTGTGCACAACCAGGTCCGGAATGCAGAACTGGAATTGCTCTATCAATTGCCTGAACTGTCTGCATCGCACCCATTGCACATTTATATCTTTGTTTATCTAATAATTTTGCCATTACCTCTTAGCCTCCTCTAAGAAATTATCAACACTCTGTTCATACCACCAACTGGTATAAGGTAGTTTTACACGCCTTGCGAGATTTTTCTCAAAACTTCGGTTATGAATACTATCCAATATGGATTGAGCAAATTCTAAAGTATGTTTATACCCGAAAATCATATATTCATCTGCAACATAAACTGCCGGTGTACCATTTTTTATTGCCCAGACAGTAGAGCCCGGATGCCGGGAAAGATACACATCCGGCTGATATTTATTCAGAATATTCATTACTTCATAATTCTGCTGATCTGCAACACTTGCCTCAAAATCCACATCATGCTCAAGGAGATATTCCATAGCTGGCGGTACATCTCCATTTTCATATTTTTTGTCATAATGCCATGCCAGCGCCCATTCAACCTCTATTCCCAATTCATCCAATACTCTGGATACTTCAAATGTATAACCAGGTCCCATACCAAGAACCGCCTTAAGGCCCTTTAAATCTTTCTTAATTTCTTCAATCTTAGGGAAATATATCTCTCTTTGTTCTGCAATATATCTCTCTATAGCTTCGGTTTTTTTTGTTACCCTTCCAATCTCACGGAGCCAGCTCTCAAATCCCGCAATTCCCAAAGGATTAATGGTTCTTATATATGGCACTCCATATTTTTCTTCCAATCCATTTCCAAGATAATTACCTAATGTTCCACAGATACATGTAGTTGCTAATGATTCTGAAATGTGTTCTAATTCTTCCACTGTAGAATTGCAATATAAGAAGATTGGTTCCAAATCAAAATTCTTAAACATTTCAATAATTTCTGGTCTTGCACTCTCATAGAAATTTTTAAAATTGATGGTATTTCTCTTTTTCTTTGGAGGCTTTACAATGGAACTTAGTACTGCATGGTCAGAAATATCAAAACCTGTCGCCCAAATTCTCGACTTAAAGCCTTCGCAGTGAACAGCCACAATTGGAACATCTACTTCATCCTTAACCTCGTCCACTACACTATCGATATCTTCTCCGATAATTCCAGTTGCACAGGAACTGGTGACGAAAATTGTCTTTGGCTTATACCTCTTATTTACCTCTGAAATAATCCTTCTAAGACTATCAGCAGAACCAAATATGGTATCTTCCTCATTCATATCTGTTCCAACGTAGACAGTATTATTTGTAATACCACGCTTCTTAGCCATAACCTTATCAAGGTAATAGGCTCCGGCACTTGCCACTGAACATCCCGAGGGTCCATGATGAATTACGGCAACGTCCCGAATTGCAGAAAGCTGCCCCAAAGCGCATTGTGAAAGGCAGGTACTTGACTGGGAAAAGCATCTGGAACACCCCTTCAAGGTTCCACACTCGCTTTGATTTGCTAAGTCGCTTAAGCTTCCTATATAACCTGTTATGGAACCTATTCTGTTTTCTCTTGTACCCACATTGGAGCTATCTAAATTAATTGCCACCTTACAACACCTCCTAATTTTAAGTTGCTAAATGCGATAGTCATCCGAAGAATCCATAAGTCCATATTCCAATAATATTTCTTCTAATCTTTCCTGAGTCATAGGTGTCGGTATTGTAAAATCAGTATTACTGATTACTGCATCCGCGAGATTTCTATATTCCTGTGCCTGCACCGAATCCGGCTTATATTCAATAACTGTCTTCTTATTAATTTCAGCTCTTTGTACAATATTATCTCTAGGCACAAAGTAAAGCAGCTTTGTTCCTAATTCTTTTGAGAAAGCTCTAAGTAAATCTAATTCTCTATCAACATTTCTGCTGTTGCAGATAATTCCTCCAAGACGTACACCACCAGTTCTGGCATATCTTTTAATACCTTTTGCAATGTTATTAGCTGCGTATAATGCCATCATTTCTCCGCTGGCTACGATGTAAATTTCTTTTGCTTTACCTTCTCTGATTGGCATTGCAAAACCACCACAGACTACGTCACCTAATACATCATAAAATACATAGTCCAGCTCATTTGTATAAGCGCCAAGATTTTCCAACATATTAATAGATGTAATAATACCTCTTCCCGCGCATCCTACACCCGGTTCAGGACCACCGGATTCCACACACCTTGTTCCCCCGAATCCTTCTCTCATTATTCTATCAAGTTCAATATCATCACCTTCGTCACGAATAGTATCCAGAACTGTCTTTTGTGCCAAACCACCCAACAAAAGTCGTGTTGAATCAGCCTTTGGATCACAACCTACAACCATAACCTTCTTCCCCTGCTCTACAAGTCCAGCCGTTAAATTCTGTGTTGTCGTGGATTTTCCAATTCCTCCCTTTCCATAAATAGCAATCTGTCTTATTTTGCTCATTTTTCATATCCTTTCTTAAGTCATTTTATAGATGCAGTAATCAGTAAAATCTGATATTTTTGACTTTTTAACTGAAACGATGCTGATTGGATTCGAGCCAACAAATTCAGCTTTTCAAGCCTATGCCGTTTCAACGGCTGCAGCATCCTGCATACAAAAAATCAGAGGTTCTGCTTATTATGCTGCAACTGCATATCACAGTCACAATCATATTTAGCAAAACCTCTGGTTTTTCAGTCAGCTTTTAATTCTCCATCTTTCTTTCTGTTTTATCTATCTAGCTTATTTTACAATCCTGTATACTAATAGTTAAACTTCCGTGTTTTATTTGCTTAATCATTTTCACAATGGTTTTATGTATGAATCAGCAGATGCATTATTGTCATTTTCCTGCATACTTTACATTCTCCTCCAAACAAGTGTAACTGTTCCCGATCTTACTGCGGACATTTTTTGATAGAAAAACAGGCGCTCTATACATGGCACTGCTCAAAGTTCAACATCACAGTTACTTAAAATTCAGGTACAAAATGCATATAAAAATTAACTGTACTACTGCATACAGGCTTACGACAACAACAACGATAACGATTACTACACATCTTATACATTTTCTCTACTCTGTCTACAGCCTTTTTCATAACATTATATCCTTATAAAACTATTTCATAGTAATACACTATTAATACTATGTTTAATAGTATAAATTATGCTAGCTTTGATGTCAATAGAGTATCACCTCAAAACTGTTAGTTGAGTATTCGTTCTGGTTTTTGACATGACCAATCGGTCTTCTTTGTTTTTTATTTAGGAAACCGTTGACTTATTCAAGTACAAATAGAAATAAAAAAAGCCTTGCAATACAATGATCACAAGACTTTTGGCGTGCCCATGGGGATTCCCGCATGCTTACGCATGCTAATGACGTCGCCCACCGCTCGCTAATCAAGGGCCCCCGCAAGTTGTAGACTTGTGGGGAAAAGGAGAAGCGATGTAGCGGTACTTAAAATCCACGAGCAGTATAAGATTAATGGATTTTAAGTGGAGCGTAATCTGCTCCGACGTGGTGCCGGGCTCCTACTCGAAGCTAAAAAAGTGCATTTAGCACTTTTTTGCGTGCTTCCAGCACGCTATGCCCCGAGCCCTCCCGGGTTCGAATCCCTTCATCAGTTCATTCCCCGCCGGAGGCCAGTGGGGCCTACGGGGAGACTGGTCTCTCCCGTAAGGCGCTTCGCGTTTTTGGAAAAACAAAAACGCCTGTGTTTTCCGCAGAAAACACAGGCGCCAGTTGGCGTGCCCATGGGGATTCGAACCCAAGACCTACGGCTTAGAAGGCCGTTGCTCTATCCAGCTGAGCTATGGGCACATATTAGATATCATCAGTAAAAATTTAAAGCCCTCTCGCGTCCGATTCCTGAGCATCTATATATTTCAATAGAAACTTGATAATCAAACCTTTGAGTTTTTTATGGAGCGGGTGATGGGAATCGGACCCACGCAATCAGCTTGGAAGGCTGATGTTCTACCATTGAACTACACCCGCATACACCCTGTATATCAGCCTTTGCAAGTGCTATCGCCAGCCGACTCTTGATATTATACAGGGTACATTTTAGTTTGTCAACACAAAAAATTATATTTCTTATTGATTTTTATAAATTAACATAAACCTCTTCACTTGCTCAGAATGACCTGATTTCAAGGTATTTACGCATATAAAAGGTCTTCGGGCAGATAAGTATGATATTTTTTAACCGCTTTAAATGCAATCACCGCGTGGTTATACAGTAATTGCAACAGCAATGGTAAAACGCATATAAAAGCAATCAAACATAATAAATATCCGCATTGACCTTTCCGTCCGCAACCTCCATTATCACGTAGGATTCGGATTTATTGCTTCTGGATTCGCTCATACTTCCAGGATTGACAACCAGCTTGTTGTCAACATTATCAATAACCGCCACATGTGTGTGCCCGAACAGGACAACAGACGCATTTTCTGCGTGGGCCTTGGCCACTATGCGGTTATAGTCCCACTTAACACTGTACTTGTGCCCATGCGTCATAAAAACCGTAATGCCCTCGATTTCAATAGTCCTTTCGGCACTGATGGTACCTACCCCTATATCACAGTTGCCATAAACATATTCAAATTTAACATTTGGATACAACTGGCTTAATTGTACCGCATCCCTGCAATAGTCTCCGAGATGCAAAACCATTTCAACTTCCGGATGCCTGTCCAGGGCTTCCTTTGCGTTGAATATGTAGCCATGAGTATCACTCATTACCAACACTTTCATTATGTCCTTCCCCCATAGAGTCAATAATACAATAAATTAACTACAAATTTGATAAATATAAGCTGCATATAAAATATAAAGCAATAAATAAACTACGAATAAGCTAAAAATAAAAATGTTAACAAGCCAATTAACAACCGGAACCCACCCACAGCCTGGTATGAACTGCTTAAAAGCACACCTGCGTATATTCCGGATTCCGGCACTCAACCGCAATTGACCTGCTATAAGCTATAAAAGGAAGCTTCATAACATCACAGGTAGTCCTTAATGACAACTGCCATTTTCTCCAAGGCTTTTGCACGATGGCTTATTTTATTTTTTATATCCATGCTTAACTCAGCCATGGTCTTTCTGTATTCGGCAACGTAAAAAAGCGAATCATAGCCAAAGCCGTTTTCACCCTTGCACTTAAAATCAACGAAGCCCTCACAGGTATCCTTTACAACAAACGACCTTCCGTCGGGAAAGGCCACAGCTATTGCACAAACAAACCTGGCCGTCCTCTTTTCATAAGGTACGTTCTCAAGCATATGCAGCAGCTTTGCATTTCTGTCCTGGTCTGTTGCATCCGCTCCGCCAAATCTGGCAGAATATATACCGGGTGCACCGTCAAGATAATCAACCTCAATGCCGGAGTCATCGGCAATCACAACAGACCTGCATATATTGCATATCTCCACAGCTTTCTTAAGGGAGTTCTCCTCGAAGGTTTTCCCATCCTCAACTATATCGGCCGCAATCCCTATATCGCCCATGGACAATACTTCAAACGGCATCTCCTGCAAAACCTTTTTTATTTCTGCAATTTTACCCTTGTTCTTAGTCGCAACAACCAGTTTCACCATCTTTTACTCCAGTGCCTTTTTCTGTATTTGTATAAGCTGCTCGATACCTTTCTGCGCCAGGATAAGCAATAGATCAAGCTGGCTTTTGCCAAAGCTGCTTTTTTCACCGGTAGCCTGAATCTCAATAAATTCAGCCTTGTCCGACATGACTACATTCATGTCCACCTCTGCCGAGCTGTCTTCTGTATAGCACAGGTCCAGAAGCTCCTGTCCCGCTGCCACACCCACACTGGTTGCGGCAACAAAGCCAGTTACCGGCATTTTTGCTATCAAGCCGTTATCCCTCAGTTTCCGGCAAGCATCTACCAAAGCCACATATCCTCCGGTTATAGATGCAGTTCTTGTGCCTCCGTCCGCCTGTATAACATCGCAATCAATGGTTATGGTTCTTTCTCCCAGCAGCTTTAAATCTACTATGGTCCTCAGCGAACGGCCTATAAGCCTCTGAATCTCCTGAGCCCTGCCGTTAAGCTTCAGCTTGGAAATATCCCTTTGGTTTCTGACTCCCGTGGCTCTGGGAAGCATGGAATATTCTGCTGTTATCCAGCCCTCTCCGGAATCCTTTTTAAAAGGAGGTGTCCTTTCCTCAACCGATGCAGTACATATTACCTTTGTATCTCCAACCTCAATGAGTACTGAGCCTTCTGCATGCTTTATATAGTTTCTTGTTATTTTAACAGGTCTGAGCTGCGAATGTGTCCTACCGTCCTGCCTCAGCATAATACCTCCATCTTTAAATCCGAAAGTCGATTACTATCTGTTTAAAGATTGTAATCGACTTAATAATATCTTAAAATTCTTCAAAAATCATCAGCGTATTTAGATAAATAAAAAGATAAAAACTTATCTGTTTTGTATATTGTAACTAAAATTCAAGCTACTTATCCATCACTGGATTATAGGTATTTGGAAGACTTTTGGCAAAAGCTATTTCAGAGCCTTCCGGCAAGGTAGCTGCTTTTCCGTCAACCAATATCTTGGCCTTGGCAATACCCTTTAGCTGATTGACTGTATAATAAATCTGATTCAGCAGCCCATCCTCTTTTTCATTTCCGCCGTAGTTTGTGAGCTGGGAAGAGAAATCCAGCACGGCCAAATCCTCCTGCATGCTGCAGGACAGCAATCTGGTCCCCTCCGGTACTGAGGTAAAAAACCTGTTTCCACTTGGCTTCTTGCTCAATTCTGCAAACATGACAGCCGGCAGTTGATTTTCATCTGCATTCTGCAGTTGTGTTGAAACCGGAACGATATAATTATACTGGTCATTGCTTGTGGTCATGTAATAAAGGTCACATTTTATATATCCGTCTTTCAGTTCAGCATCACTTGAGTTGATAAAGGTGTTCCCCCTGTTTCTCATACCGGACAGCTCTGTGCCGTTTTCAAGCGTGCTTACGGTTTTCCCCTCCACCCTGATACTTACATCAGCTATGTTTTTAAAGCCTGTCAGAGTGTATACCACTGAAGCTACGGCCAATTGCTCGGCATCCCTGCCTGTCAGGTTCAGAAATTCTTTTGAGAAATCAATTACTGCACTGCCATTTTTAATGGTCATGCCCTTGATTTTCGTTCCCTGGGGCAACACCGGATACAGTCCGTAATAATCCAACTGCTCCCTGGTCACAGCCTCGTCAACCAGTCCGCCTACTGCCGCTTTTGCAATGCCCTCCTGTTTTGCCACTTTTCTTGTGACAGGAATCAGAATTCCAGCTTTATCTCTATAATATAAGGTTACCAATATGCTGTCCTTGTCACCTGTAATGGACGATACTCCTTTTCCGGTGCCATTATCCACCGGCAGATTATTGCTGTATACATCCCCCGCTTCCATACTTATGGAAGAGCCTGAAACTGTGGAGTTGCCTGCGGCCTCGCTGTCCGTATTGTTGTTTGACGCTATGGCAGCCGGGGTAGAATCGGAGAGCACATTCCGGTCACCTGCCGAGTCAACAGCTACCGGTATTATAGGTTCATCATCGTCTGAACTTTTTTGTCCGATAAAAGAGCAGCCTGTAGTCAAAAGCATGATTATCAAGACCAAGCACAAAATTCTTTTCATAAAAAATAGTCCTCCTTATTTTAGAAAAAATTTCCATAAAATAATTATAGACTATATTTTATATTTTTATTATTTCCCGTAAGCTTTGATACTTATGGCCTGCAAACTTTTTGAAGGTTCCTGCCTGAAGCTGTCTCTATTCCGGCTGCTGCTCGGCATCTCCTTCGGGTACTTCGGTATTTGTATCAGGCTCGGGGGTTTTTTCATCTTCCAATTTGTCTACAACTTTCTTTTCTGACTTTATGGTGTCAAGTGCTTTTAATATGGCATCGTTCAAGGCCTCGGCAGTCATTTGCTGGTAAGCAGGGTCAATCAGCTTTTTCACCTCTGCGGCATTGGTTACAAAACCCACTTCTGCAAGCACAGCCGGCATTTTTGTATATTTCAGTACAACCAGCCCCGGTCTTTCCACAGTTTTTCTGTTTACCGACTTGAGCTTATTCATCAGGGAATCCTGAACCAGCTTTGCAAATTTCTCACCAGTAAATTTGGTATCTCCCTTGGCCTCGGGATAATAAAGGGTCTCTGTGCCGCTGACTTTCGCGCTGTCTATTGCATTGTTGTGGATGCTTACAAATAAAGTGGCATTTAAGGCATTGGCAATATAGGGTCTGTCATAAAGTCCTACAAAGGTATCATCCTGCCGCAGCATAAAAGTTTTCACATTGTTTTTCTTCAACTGGGCTTCCAGCTTGAGAGCTATATCCAGGTTTATATCCTTCTCCAGTATTTTTCCGTTATTTGCGCCCGGGTCCTGTCCCCCATGGCCTGCATCAATAACTACAAGCATTTCATCCTCTTTTGCCGGTGTCAGCAAGTTTATTTCACTCTGCATCCGTTTGTCATTATAAGAAGTAAGATATACAAAATCCTGCTTGGCATTGATTATAATCTTTGTATCCTGTGTTTCCTTATCCCTGCATATTTCAACCGTACTTACCCTGTCGTCGTTTATGTGGTATATATCGTCCTTAAGACTTACTGCCGCCTGGGATGCAATTGTTATGGTGTATTTAAGATTCTCCTTGTCATACTCATGCTTATACTTCTCGGCAATATAGCTCTTATTGTTGGCCTCTTTTATTTCTGCCAGCTTGATGCCCTTAAGTGAAAAATAAACCCTGTCAAAACTGTTTTCATATGAAAGGTTTACATTTACAGGCTTCTCAATAGTTATTTTACAGCCGTCCTGTATATCGGACACTGTAAAATTAGCCATTTCATTCAGATTTATTGTGATTCTGACGGAAGCCTCCGTCACGGCTGAAACGCTTATGCCGCTGATTCTGCTTGATACTGCCTGTATCTCTCTGGGAGCCGCCTTTATATTTTTAAAATCAACTACAATCCTGTCAGGGTTAGTCAGACGGGAATATACATAGCCTTTATGATTATCCATGGTCAGGGTAACCACTGTCTTTTCTCCCACGTTTGTACTGCTGATTTCCTTCACGGAACCCACATAATCTGTTGAAATGCTTATGATATTTGCTTTGGCGTCAGCAGAAGCAGCCAGCCCCTTGATATTCTTCATAAAATCCACAGGCACTATAAGCCTTTCGTTTATCTTTTTGGCAGGTGCCGACATCTTTATAGCCTTACCGTTTATTTTAGCATTGGAGCTGTTATTCAGGAACTGATATTTGACTCCCTTATATGTAATGTCCATTATTTGAGTTTTTGCATTCCATACCACCGTACCCCCAAGCCCTTCAAAGACAGCTCTCAGTGGGAACATAACGGTTTTATTCAATACTATGCCCGGAAGGTCGGTTTTTATCTCTTTGCCGTTTATGTTTATTTTGTATGCAGCATCAGAATATTTAACCGTTTTGCCGTCATAATTCAATGTCAAGCTTTGTGCTGCAAATACTGTGTTTTGTACTATCATAAAAACACAGAACAAAATCATACCAGTAATAAATTTGTATAAGCCCGATTTTTTTTTCATTTGTCACCCCGTCAAATCATTTGTAATATTTTGTCATTAGCAGTGCCTCTGGTGGTCTGTAACTTATATTAACTGCCGGCAATGCATGAATTCAGATGTTACAGGCCACTAGTACAACCCTTCCATAAATAGGGTGCATAAATTTGGAGGAGATTTTTGGGAAATACAAGGCGGAGGAGTTCGGAATAATTGGTTTATTCCAATCAGGAACAACAATGTTGTTCTTTTCGACAGCGATGTAGCTCAAAAAAATATACCCAAATTATGTGCCAGGATTTACCGGATGTTGTACTAGTATTAATTATACTATTGTTTGGCTAAACCTGGCATTTATTTCGGGAGTTTTAAAAAAAATGTAATTGTTTTGTATAAACTTTGTAATATTAACCATTTACAGATAGTATACAGCCACAATACTTCTGACGGTACAGACCCATTTCCTTTGCCATCTGCTGTCCCTGTCTGAAGCCTGGCCTGAAATCCCGGTATATAAAGTCTATCCGGTACTTTTGAGCATAGACCTCACACAGTTCCCTTATCAATTCATGCTTCTGATACGGGCTTACCAGCAGTGAGGTGGTAAAGGCGTCAAACCCGTTTTCAGCAGCATAGCGTGCCGCCTCCTCCATTCTGAGGTCATAGCACCTTCTGCATCTGGAGGTTCCTTTATCCTCAAGGTTTTCCCATTCCTGCTGCCTGAAATCCTCGCTGTAAATCACGGGAAGGCCGGTGATACTGCTCAGCTTTTCCACATTTTCCTTCCTTCTCACATGTTCTTCAATGGGATGTATATTGGGGTTATAAAAAAGACCCTGGATTTCAAAGTCTTCCTTCAGCAGTTCCTGAAGGGGATATGTGGAACAGGGCCCGCAGCACATATGCAACAGCAGTTTCATGGCATTCTCCCTTCAAATTGGTATTTAACACGTATGGCATATAATATATTTGAAGCTTTTCAGCCTTCAAATTCAAGTCCGAAGTGGCTGTATGCATTTTTGGTAGCCATCCTTCCTCTGGGTGTCTTATTAATAAACCCAAGCTGTATCAGATATGGCTCGTAAACATCCTCGATTGTACCGGGGTCCTCACCGATGGAGGCCGCCAGGGTGTCAAGGCCCACCGGTCCGCCGCTGAATTTGTTTATTATGCTCAGCAGCATGTTCCTGTCCACACCGTCCAGGCCTATTTCATCCACTTCCAGAGCATCCAGAGCATGCCTTGCCACCTTCAGGTCTATAACGCCTCTTCCCACCACCTGTGCAAAATCCCGTACTCTTTTGAGCAGCCTGTTGGCAATTCTGGGTGTACCTCTGGAGCGCCTGGCAATTTCATAGGCACCGTCCTCCTGAAGTTCAATATCAAGTATTCCGGCAGAACGCTTTACTATCTGCTTCAGTTCCTGAGCCGTGTACATTTCCAGCTTGTTTATCACCCCAAACCTGTCCCGGAGAGGAGCCGTGAGCAGACCTGCCCTGGTGGTGGCCCCTATCAGCGTGAATTTTGGAAGGTCAAGCCTGATGGAGCGGGCACTTGGGCCCTTTCCAATGATAATGTCAAGAGCGTAATCCTCCATGGCTGGATACAGTATTTCCTCGACACTTCTGTTCAGCCTGTGGATTTCGTCAATAAAGAGCACATCATGTGTTCCAAGGTTGGTGAGAATAGCAGCCAGGTCCCCTGCTTTTTCTATGGCAGGGCCGGAGGTAATTCTCAAGTTGACTCCCATCTCGGCGGAGATAATACTTGCAAGCGTGGTTTTTCCCAGGCCCGGAGGGCCGTAAAGCAAAACATGGTCCAGCGCCTCATTCCTTTTTCTGGCCGCCTCGATGAATATATTCAGGTTGTTTTTTACCTTGGATTGGCCTACATATTCTTCAAGCCTCTTGGGCCGCAGGCTGACTTCATCAAAATCATCCACCCGCGATTCACCGTCTATCAATCTTTCCTCGGACATATTATCTCCCATCTACGCGCATAGCGCGTACACAAATAGTAATGAAAGGCACGCAGTGGCTTTCGCTGCGTGAAATCCACTTTGACTTACCACATATATCTTTCACGCTACCCTCCGTAAAATTTGAAATAAGTGTCAGTATATGAACCTGAAATATTACTTAATCGGTACTTCCGTACAAACTTACCTCTCTGGGTTGCTCACAGGTTCAGCACAACAAGTTTATTTAAAAGTACTGCACAAAACTGCTTACTAAAGTCAATTGCGTTTCAAAGCCTTCACATTTCAGGAAATCGTGCTTTTAAACCGGTTTTGCCGCAGTCAATCTAAGCTATTTTGAAAGCGACTTCAACGACAGCATGATGAGTTCTTCAACTCCCATACCCTCCCGGTACGCCTTGTTCACGGCACCTGACGCCTCAAAGGAGCTGTAGCCTAAAACCATAAGAGCACTTACTGCCTCGGTGGCCGCTGACTGGCTTCCGTCCGGCAGCACAGGTCCTGCCTCCTGCTGACTGCCAGCTGTTAGCTGTTCCTTTGATATCTTGTCCTTCAGCTCCAGAATAATGCGCTGAGCCATTTTGGGGCCAATCCCCGGAGCCTTGGACAGGGACTTTGTGTCCTGTGCCACCACCGCCAGGGCAAACCTTGAGGGCGACAGCGTTGAAATCATGGATATTGCTGCCTTAGGGCCCACCCCCGACACGGAAATGAGCATATCAAACATCCCCAGCTCTTCCAGGGTGTGAAACCCGTAAAGAACGGCAATATCCTCTCTGACGTAATAGTGTGTATATATTTTGACCTGTGAGGACAACTGTCCCACGCTGTTTATTGTTGACAGGGCGGTAAATATCCTATAGCCTATGCCTCCGGCTTCTACGATGATGCTGTCATTGCTCCTGGCTTCCAGGGTTCCCTTTATGTATGCAAACATGCAAACCTCCGTTAATTTAAAAAATCCGGTTAATATGCCTTATTTCCAAGTATTGCGCCCATCCTGTGCGAATTTCCGTGACATATGGCCACGGCAAGTGCATCGGCAACGTCATCGGGCTTGGGAATGACTTTTAAATTCAAAAGGGCTTTTACCATCTGTTGTATCTGCGCCTTTTCAGCCCTGCCGTAACCTGCCACAGACTGTTTAACCTGCAAAGGGGTATACTCAAATATGTCAACTCCGGACCTGGCTGCCGCCAATACGGCTACACCCCTGCCATGACCCACCGTAAGCGCTGTCTTAATATTTTTGTTAAAAAACAATTCTTCAATAGCCACTGCATCAGGCTTGTACTTCTGGATTAATTCCTCAAGTCTGTTGTTAAGCACCAAAAGCCTTTGAGACAGCTTCATAGACGCCTCTGTAGTAACTGCTCCGTAATCCAGAACCGAAAATTTGTTCCCTTCATATTTTACAATACCGAAGCCTGTAATTGCAAATCCGGGGTCTATACCCATTATTATCATTTGTTTTAGCCTTTCCGCCCACAGGAATTATGTATACACGCGCCGCCTGTGGTGAGCCGGAAAGGCGGCGCGTTCAGTTCAAGGTATTTCTCAAAAAAACGACAAACTTTTATTATGTATAAATATATAACATATTGCATATTTATGCATAATGATATATAATACGTCTATGGTTTTTAATATCAGTGCCAGCTTAGGATTGATATATTCCACAATGATATTTATAATATATTTTAGCATAATTTTCATTGGTTGTTTTTTTTATTTCTATATTTGTGTCATGCTGGGTCCAATCAGAGGAAAGGGTGTCGGCTTGACCCGTGAACGGCTTTTATTTTATTTTGCATTGCTGCATAGCAGCGGAAAGGGTGGTAGAAATGAGTACTCAAAAAGAAAAGGTTTTATTGGCATATTCCGGCGGACTTGATACCTCGATAATTATTCCATGGCTTAAAGAGAACTATGGCTATGAAGTTATTGCAATGGCCGGAGACGTGGGACAGGGCGAAGAACTGGAGCCCTTGCATGAAAAGGCTATAAAGACAGGTGCTTCCAAGCTTTACATAGAAAATTTGCAGGAAGAATTCATAACAGACTTTATTTATCCCACCTTGAAGGCTAATGCGGTTTATGAAGGAAAATACCTGCTGGGAACCTCCTTTGCAAGACCAATCATAGCGAAAAGAATGGTGGAGATAGCGTTGAAGGAAGGCTGTACCGCCATTTGCCACGGTGCTACCGGAAAAGGAAACGACCAGGTACGATTTGAACTGACTGTGAAGGCTCTTGCCCCTCACCTTAAAATAATCGCTCCCTGGAGAATCTGGGACATTAAATCAAGAGAAGATGCCATAGACTACGCGGAGGCAAGAAATATTCCCATACCCGTAACCAAGAAGGACAACTACAGCATGGACAGGAACCTCTGGCATCTCAGCCATGAAGGCTCCGACCTGGAAGATCCCTGGAACGAACCCCAGTACGACAAATTGCTCAAGCTGATGGTTTCTCCTGAGAAGGCTCCGGATGCTCCAACCTATGTTGAAATATATTTTGAGCAGGGCATACCAAAAAAGGTTAACGGAGTTGAATACAGCCCCATAGAATTGATGGATGTACTCAACAAGCTGGCAGGTGCAAACGGTGTTGGCATTATCGACATGGTAGAAAACAGGCTTGTGGGTATGAAATCCAGAGGAGTTTATGAAACCCCCGGCGGAACGGTGCTCTATGCCGCTCACAGGGAATTGGAACTGCTTTGTCTCGACAGGGACACCTTGCATTACAAGGACATAGTTGCTCAAAGATTTGCCGAGCTGGTTTATTTCGGACAATGGTACACACCTCTTCGTGAATCCCTGTCAGCATTTGTTGACAAGACCCAGGAAACCGTAACAGGTACTGTGAGAATGAAGCTTTACAAGGGCAATTGCATGCCTGCAGGTGCTAAATCGGAGTACTCCTTGTACAGTGAAGCAATTGCCACCTTCAGCAAGGACGAAGTATACAACCAGAAGGATGCCGAAGGCTTTATAAACCTTTTCGGGCTTCCTCTCAAGGTCAGGGCACAGATGCTTCAAAACCTGCAGAACAAGGAACAGAAATAATTGCAGATACTTTAAATATTATTTTCATTTTAAGGGGACAATCCGAAAGGGACTGTCCCCTTATCCGGTAAAATATCAGCCATATAATAAATGATAGATTGAGGTGTTTTTATGAAACTTTGGGGCGGAAGATTTGAAAAAGGAACGGACAAGCTTGTGGATGATTTCAATTCCTCCATAAGATTTGACTGCCGTATGTACAGGCAGGATATTCTGGGAAGCATAGCCCATTCAAATATGCTGGGGAAATGCGGCATTATTTCTATTGAAGAAAGTACGCTTATACAAAATACCCTGAGGGATATCCTCAAGGATATTGAAGACGGTAAAATAGAGTTTGAAGTGGATGCCGAAGATATTCATATGAATGTGGAAAAAATCCTTATCTCCAGAATCGGAGATACCGGAAAGAAGCTGCATACCGGCAGAAGCAGGAACGACCAGGTTGCATTGGATATCAGAATGTATCTCAGAGATGAAATAACTGCAATAAGCCGGATGCTTATTGCCCTTAAAAAGAATATCTTAAAGATATCCGAAGAAAATACCGCAACAATCCTTCCCGGCTATACCCACCTGCAGAGGGCACAGCCAATAACCTTCGCCCATCATATGATGGCTTATTTTGAGATGTTCAGACGGGATTATTCAAGGCTAAGTGACTGCTATTCCAGAATGAATATGCTGCCGTTGGGTTCGGGGGCCCTGGCAGGTACCACTTACCCCCTTGACAGGCATATGGTTGCCGCCGAACTGGGCTTCAGCGATGTGACCAGGAACAGCCTTGATGCGGTCAGCGACAGGGATTTTGCCATCGAGCTGGCCTCCTGCCTGTCCATACTTATGATGCATGTAAGCAGGCTCAGTGAAGAAATTATTTTATGGTCTTCCCACGAGTTTGGCTTTGTGGAACTGGACGATGCCTACAGCACAGGCAGCAGCATCATGCCCCAGAAGAAGAATCCCGATGTGGCAGAACTGGCCCGTGGTAAGACAGGACGTGTATATGGCAGTCTTATGACGCTGCTTACCGTCATGAAATCGCTGCCGCTGGCGTACAACAAGGATATGCAGGAAGACAAGGAAGCCATATTTGACGCAGTGGACACGGTTAAAATGTGCCTTCCCGTCTTTTCAAGCATGCTGGCAACCATGAAGCTCCGGAAAGCCAATATGTATAAGGCTGCCCAGGGAGGTTTTACAAATGCCACCGACATTGCGGATTATCTTGTTAAAAAGGGAATTCCCTTCAGAAGCGCCCATGAAATCATAGGTAAAATGGTGCTGTACTGTATTGATAAAAATAAGGCCATTGATGAAATGACCATGGAGGAATTCAAAAGCTTTTCAGACAAGATACAGGAAGATGTCTACACCGAAATAAGCCTTGAGAAATGTGTTTCGGGCAGAAGCCTGCCAGGCGGGCCCGCTGCTGAAACAGTTCTGAAGGCTGTACAGGAGGGCAGGGAATACCTGGCTTCGTTGGAGTAAGTTAAGGAAGAATAAATATTTGAAAGAGATAGCTGGCAGTCAGCTATCTCTCTTTTTATCCGTATATGGGTGTTAAGCTCAAGGGCTGCATGGTCCATTTCCTGTAATCCGCCAGCATAATTATTTACCGGTATCCGGGCTTATATGAATACAGGAATAATCATTCCGATTATAAGTGAAAATAAAATCATTAAAACCGGAGCACTGCCGGCGGTCAGGGAAATATAGATTAAATAAAATATCGAGGTCATCAGAAAGCTGCTTGGCACTGAAACAAGGCAGAGTTGTTCTACAGCAAAGATATCCATTCACCCTGATTGAATACTTTTAACCCCTGGCTCTCAATTTCATCCTTTGATGTTTCATAATGTGTAAAGTCATCATAATGTATGGGAACAACTACCCTTGGACTTATTTTATTCACCATTTGCTTCAGCATGGGAACCGACATGGTTAAAGGTCCGCCATTCATATCCTTACGGACCTCTCCCAGATTTGCAATAAGAATGTCTATCTTTTCTTTTTCAAGTGGTTTCAGAACCTTACCATGGTAAACTGTATCAGAGGTAACATATATGGTTTTCTTTTCATTTCCATATGATATTGTAATATAATATCCGTTTACCTTTCCAACCAGGGTCCTGGTTATAAGACTATTCCCGTGGAAAGCAGGTATGACCCTGATACTTACTTTATATTGCCCAATATTCATTTCTCTTGTATCATTCCAATCCAATACCCAGAGACTGGATAACCTTTTACCGGACAGGATGTCCACGGCATTTTTACAGGCAATAACCACAGAATCTTCCTGTATTTTTGAGACACCAACCTCATCTATATGATCTGCATGCCCATGGGTAATCATCCAGACCTTTATATCAGTGAAAACTGAATCATCATAGATTGGAGGTTTTACCCTTTTACTTTTAAATGACTTAAAATTATATTCAGTTCCCTCAGGCTTCAAAAAAGGATCACAGGCTATCTTTATTTTTTCGTCCACATCAAGCACGAAGCAAGCTCCCCCAACGTGAAAAATTTTTATATTCATTTTAACCCCCCCTTCATAAAATTTAACTAATCAAAATTTCACAACCAGCAACATGCATGTTTTAAAAATTGTAAATCAAATACGCATTCAATAATTGCACTTTTTTCTGACGCAGAATGCTATACACATACCAGCTTCCCAAGTCTTAATTGAAATTTTATGTTGTTTATTATATATCTTGGAAATGAAGTCTACAAGATAACAATGCTCACTTTATACAGGATATTTACCACTCTCAGGCGAGGAATGTCACGAAAAATAAAAAACAGAGCCAAAGCCCTGTTAATCTGTTAACCAATTGTTGAAATTCTTTTCTATGCCAGTCTTTTACTTCCGTCTATATAAATTCTCAGAGATATGTTGCCTGGGTTTAACTGCATTTTGATTCCAGACACCGTCACTCCCCTGTTTCCCAACTGAAGCTCCAGTTCACTTTTTATCTTCTCAAGAATATCATTGCTCTTATCCTCTTTTTTATTTTGTCTCCAGAACATATATTGCCCCCCATAAAGCAAATCAATTAATTTTGGCCTTTTTCTCCAGGGCCTTGCCCAGGCTGTACCATGAGTCCCTCAGCTTAAACCGCATTTCTTCATCCAGCGTTCTCTCAATTATGTCGTTGAGGCTTTTTCTGGCATGGATATAATCTTTTATTTCAAACTCATCCTTCGCCAAAATATCTTCTATTTCAGACAGCCACTCTTTCAAATGTTCACTGCCTACATATTCGGAAGTTATTTTCTTTTTTATATGAGCAACTACCTGTTTAGTAGCTTTCCTTTTGACATCGGTATCGGTTTGTATTTTTTTAATCTGCCTTTGACTCATATCCGCTCCATCTCCCTTTCAATTTTTAACACAAACTGTACAAATGCTATAACACAAATATGTATCCATTAATTTACATTTATTATATAATATTCCCAAGCTTATTGTAAACATTCCTTCCTCTAAATATACGTATAAATATACCTGCCCTGAAAAAATCAGAATTTATAGCCCAAGTATATTTCACGTACAGGGAAAAACCCCGCCAGACGCCAGTATAACTGACCTCTAACGGGGCTGTATTATTTTCGTATGGCTCTAGTAAGTAACCAACTGCTTTCCATTCAACTTTGACATATCCACATTATTTTGCCTGGTTTGCGGCACGGTAACCGTATCGGGGTTTCCGTCGCTTATATACTGTGAGCTGCCCTTTTCCAGAGTTTTCAGCCACCAATCCAGGTCACATTCCACCTTTTTTTGCCCGGTGGACCTGACTCTGGGGAGCGCCAAGGGGTTAAACTTGGAGGAAACCGGTGAAGGTGCGGGGTTTGCTCCCACCAGCACTATTGCAGAATGCTTGTAATCCACACCCTGGTAACTTCCCTTTATAACATACTCCTTCAGGTTTTTAGATGCATTTCCAAAAGGCAGCGAAAAGGAATTAAAGGAATAGCCCGGAATTATCTCATTCATAAGAACCTGATTGCCTCCGACCTCTTCCAGCATTTTCTGAACGGTTTTCACCTCAGGCAAAGATACGTGGGTTTTAGTATGATTGCCGATTTCAAAGCCCTTGTCCACAAGATAGCTCAGCCTGTCCGCCATATTTCCCGAACCCTGGAAGGTACTTACCCCAAGGTTCACATAGAATGTGCCCTTCATTCCGAAATCAGGGTGCTTCTTATTGAATTCCTCCAGTATGCCCACTGCGGATTTTGGATTTATAACCAGCTTGCCGTCTTTTTCAATTAAATTGAACTGTCCCGAGGTGCCGTCATCAAAAGTAAAAACCATGGGAATACAGCCTGCAGGTACATTAATATTGTTGTTCAGCATATCAGTTAAGCTGACCAGCCTGTATTTCCTGTCATACAAATCAGGCAGCAGCTTCTCAAATTCATCAAAGGTAGTAGTGTATTCATTGTTTCCCTTTGGATATGCTTCAACAAAATTGTGAAACATTACAACCATAATTTGGCCGCTTTCGTTGGGCTTCACCTTTGAGTAGTCTATAACGTCTACCTCTTTTGTCTCTGAAGCCTGTGCGGCTTGCGAGTTTTCAGATGTGCCGGCGGTCTGTGAGGACTGTCCTGCCGTATCAGATGCGGTAGCCGATGCCGTATCTGCTGCCGTAGCCGAGGCCACAGCCTGCGTGCCGGCAGAGTCTCCGGCGGTGGCCTTGCCTGTATAAATATTGCTCGAACAGCCTGTAAAAGCAGCCAGCATAACTGTCAGTGCCAAAAACATTGCATATATTCTTTTCATAGTCTCCATCCCCAAAGTTTGTCTTTTGTATTTAGTAACCTCAGTCTTCAAAATCAACTGCATATATTGTTTCTTTTACAGTATTAATATACTCTCCAAATTTCACATGAGCAGGGTGAACCTGATATGACT
Source organism: Ruminiclostridium hungatei (assembly GCF_002051585.1). Taxonomy (GTDB): domain Bacteria; phylum Bacillota; class Clostridia; order Acetivibrionales; family DSM-1351; genus Ruminiclostridium; species Ruminiclostridium hungatei. Next base: position 60,542 of record NZ_MZGX01000021.1, read on the forward strand.
TCATATCTTCCAAGGAATCGAACTTTGAATACAGCACAACATCAAAGGATCTTTCGGCATGCAATATATCTATTCCAACCTCAATTGACCTGATTAAGGGAATCTGATCCTTCAGGGCAAGCAGGTCCTTCTTTACTTTATCCAGTGTTTCCTTGCTTTTATCCTTTAATTTGAAAAATACCACATGTGTAAGCATCCATCTACCTCCAAAAAATTTATTGTATATTTAATTTTAACCTTTATCTCAATATATAGTCAAATATAAATATCCTTTTTCACCATTCAGTGTCGGATTTCAATTTATCCATGTAATAATTTATCATATTATCAGTTTATTATGATAAATTATTAAAATAATGTATTGATAATTCTTTTTTAATGGCGTATAATTATACAATAAACTTGTGTATTAATACATTTAATTAAGCTTATATCTATTTTTTGATAAATCCCTATTATTTAAGGGACTGACTTACGTCAGTCCCCCTTTTTTTTGTCTATCTTTTGTTTATAATCCGCTTACCTCTATTTGCCAGCCAGGTAACTGTATATGGAGAGCAGTCCCTCCAGTCTTGTCATCTTGTTTTTCGGATTGAAATTGCCATTGCTGCCGTTCATAGCCTTGAAGCCTGATGCTATGCATACGTATCCCAGAAGCTCTGGGCTTATCTTTCCTGCATCCTTGAAATCCGATTTGTAAATCCCTTTTAATTCAGCCACCTTACTCAGGCCGAGGAATTTGACAAAGAACTTTGCTGCTTCTTCCCTGGTCAGAGCTGACGCAGGATTTTTTTCAGCCTTTGAGATTATGCCCGCATTAATAAGATTGGCATACATCTTTTCAACGGCTTTTTCCTTATCTATACTGGAATCAAAGTAATACGTGTCATTGAGCTTGCACAGGAGAATCAGATAATCCTTCTGCAGCAACTGGTCATTGGCTTTGAGTTCATTTTCAAAATATCTGATGGATAACTGTGTAAGTATCTTTACCTGATTTTCTGCGTACAGTCCTTTAATATCGGTATAGTCTGAAATATTGCCGTCCTTGTATACAGTTCCTGAATAATTGAGGATATCCCCGGTTTCGGCACTTATGATGCAAGGCTTGCTGCTTTCAATGAAATAGCCCAGCACCGCTTCAACTGCCTCAGCTTGAGCAGGAACAATATCAATATAAGCGGTCTTCTCAGAATACTGGCTGACATATTCTATGCCAAAACCCAGCTTGCTGTTGTCAAAGAGCACCTCATATGCCTTTTCTACAGCTATTGCCTTTTTAGGATCATCAAATTTAAGTTCCTTTGTCCAGTGGATATTAAAACCGTTTATGTTTCCGCTGAGGTTGTCATAGGAAACGGTTACAAAGTCAGCAGGGCATTCCAGGCCATTTTCTATTCTTACATACCTGAAATTATACTGTTCATTTTGCTTTTCATCATAAGTATAATAGGTATCGTCCAGTCTGGTATTTGAAAAATATGAAGGCATCAGGCTCTTTACAAATTCATCGCTTAGCTTTTGTGCCTCATCTTTTGACTTCTGTGGTTTTGTTCCTTCGGGAGAACTGTAATTTGTCCAGAAATCAATGAATTCCCCTGATTTTGCGTCCACCGACACCGACAGCTCTCTTGTTTCCTTTGTCTCCTTGTTTAAAACCTTGGAATAGCGCAGATACCAGATGAAAGAATCCTTGTTTCTCCAGTCTTTTCTGAGTTCGGCACTGATAAGGGTGAAGCCGCTATCCAGCTTGAACTGGCTGATACCTCTTATCTTATTGTCAAGTTCTTCCTTGCCCAAAAGGCCTGCCATTCCCTTGACCGCATCCTGTTCCTCCGGGGTCAGTATTATAGCAGCACCTCCTGCAACATCAGCCGCAGCCTCTTTCGCCATTGTGGAATTTGCAGTATAAATTCCGTATTGGTTGGGAAGCTTTTCAACATTTCCGGTAATTGCATCAATGTACTTGCTTGAATCCTTTGGCACGTATGCAAGGTAGGAGACCGATTTATCATCTGCAGACCTGATATTGTATACCAGTTTTAAACCAAGCTTCTGGATAAAGGCCTGCTTAGCCTGTTCCAATGTGATTATTTTGTCTGAAGACTCAAACTTCATATCCTTTGAATAGTTGCAATTGAAGTTTGTTACCGCTCCGGTATAGTTATTTACGCTGACGGTTATTCTGTTTCCGGGGAAAAGTATTCCATTAACCTGCCTTTCGTAATTAAAGTAATAATCCCTTTCCTGTGAGTAGTTGGTATCCTCAACGTACCTGAATTCCTGAAGAAGCTTCGAATCCAGCTTTTGAACAAACTTTTCAGCTATCTCCCTGCCCTGGCTTTTTGAATACTTGGGAATTTTCTTATCATAATTTGAATTATATTGATATGAGGAATAGTTGGAAATAAAACCATTCTCGTCAACTGTTACATTTATGTATTTCTGAGACTCTTCATTGCTCCAGCCCAGGTTCCAGAGAGCAGTGCCGCTTTGATTGTAGATACTGTAATTAAACTTGTTGTAATCAGCAGGAATAGTTATTTTTTCCTTAACGGCCTTAATGGCATTTTCAAGTCCCTTGTCCGAAGTTGCAGAGCTGCTTGCCGCAACCGGAGATATAAATGTAACCAATAGTGTAATTACCAGCAGCATTGAAATAATTTTTTTCAATTCAGACCACCCCTTGTTTTTAATAAATTTTCAAATCTCAGTTAAATCTTGCCAACATTCTTTTAGACGCAGCTTACCTTTCAAGTGTTCCATATTTTATACAATATTTCATATAATTTTTGGCTGGAACCGGGTCGCACGTCAATAAAAATAAAAGCAGCTTAATATAAAGCTGCTTTGAACTTACATATATAATATATATTCAGGCTATTTCAGCTTTGGTATTTTAAGCTCCTGCCCCACATACAAGCTGTTATCCTTCTTTATACCGTTATATTCCATGATTATATTGTATTTGTTCATATTTCCGTAGAACTTGTTGCTGATGGCACTCAGCGTATCCCCTGACTTGACCACATATATATCATATTCGGTATTTCCGTTTTGATTGCCGTCAGTTTGGCTGCTGTTACCTGAACTATTACCGGAGCTGCTCTGCTGATTCCCCTGAGAACCCTTACCGTCTGACGAACTATTTGAGGCTGAACTGCTGTTCTTACCTGGCTCCTGTCCATCTCCCTGACCGCTCCCCTGTGAATCCTCCTGGGTTATTCCGCTGGTTTCCTCTGCGTCCGAAGCATCTGAAGCAGTATTGTCACTTTGCTCCGGTCCTGAGCTGTCATACGAGCTTCCGGTGGCTGTGCTGCCCTGTGCGGTATTATCTTTGTCCGAACCGAAAATATCACTGTTTGTAAAAATCAGATACCCCATGAATAAAACACCCGATATAACCAGTACACATACAAAACCCAATATGTAATTTACAATGCTGCTTCCGGAGCGTTCTTCCTCCTCTTCAGCCTCGGGCTCATTGTCATATTCGGAATAATTGGCCTTCCTGCTGCCGTAGCCGAACGCAAGGCTTCTGATTTCCTCTACCTTTATGACCATGACTGTAATACCGTCATCCAACCCGTTTTTTAACGCCTCATGATACAGGACACTGGCCATTTTTGAAGGCTCAAAGCCCGAATCCGATATGGCCTCCAGCCGGCCTTTGCTCACACCGTTCAGCAGCCCGTCGCTGCAAAGGATGATCACATCCTCCTCTTCCAGTTCAAAGCTCGGAGACAGCTTTATTTTGGTTTTCGACTCCTCTTCCGCAAGCTTCAGTATCTTTTCGGTATCGTTATAAAAATCCGGACCTGTCGGTGTTATTCCAAGGCTTTTAAGCTTCTCTGACTTCCGTCCGTAATTCCTTCCAAAAAGCTCCTTCTGCTCTCCCTGCCTGAACAAAAATGCACCGTTGTTGCCAAGATTCATTATGGCTGCCCTGTTATTATCTATGATAAGAGAGGAAAATCCCGTCAGTCTCGAAGGACTTTGGCTTGCTATGACAGATTTGCTATATATCAGATTACTGGATAATTGGACAGCTTCATATATTCTTTCCGAAACAGTTTCCAGAGAAAACTGCTGGAGCTTTGCGCTCTCATGGTATTTCTTTATTTCCCTGATAGCTGAAATCCCATCGGACTCACTGCTTTCAAGGCCCAGGGAATCCGATATGGCAAATATGTAGTTATTTGCCGCTTTTTCAAAGGAAAATTGTATACTTTGCGTATTATGACAATTGGAAAAATTGCCGTTAAAATAAAAATCATCCTTTTCGGCAGCATTTCCCATACAGCTTATTACTGTAGCACTCAGTCTAACATTTCCATCCACAGTATTTCACCCCAAATCGTATTTTAGTTTTTAATTGAATGACAATTTGCCATTCCATGTAAAAAATTTGTCTTTTGTTGGCAGGATCGTGTAAGTAAATGATATCATACAAGCACTCTTATTACAATAATAGAATGGTTTCGTAAACAATAATATGAAACCTGTAAACTGGCACAAAGGACAGCTTTCTGAAAGCAGAAGCCAAAGGAAAGGCTTGATGCGAGGTAACTTTTTGAGAAACAAAAAAGGAACTGCTAAAACAGACATTTCAACAGATCCTCCTGCACAATAACCATCCGAATGCAATATGACCCTTAACGCCTGTTTTTAACATTTCCTCTCTCGATTTGGAACTACACTATTTTTTCGATGAAAATGCACTGATTATTGATTTAACTACCGAGCTGGCCACATTTATAATGCTAAGTACGTTTTCGGCGTTAAATGAAAATGAATCTATGGTCTCGGCAACTGTATCTTCAACTGTAGAAACAACTGATGTAGCCATATCCAAAGTACCTTTTGCACTTACAGCAAGCTCATCAATACTTTTTACAGTTGACGGCAGTACCTCAAGAGTTTTTTCAATACTTTCAGAATTGCTGTCAAGTATTTTATTTACCTTGTCTACAACCTTAAGACAATTTCTCAGGAGAATTATTAAAAACACTCCAATAACAACGGCGATACAAAAAATAATAAACCATGCCAAAACACTAAGGTCCAAAGTAACAGACATACACAACTTCCTTTCGTATTTTAAGCTTTTTGTCCTACCTGTCTCGCAGCTAGTACAGCCCGTGCTTATTTATAAGGCAGCTTATTCCTCAGCCGCTTCCTCGTCTTCCTTACTTTCACCGCAGATAAAAGCCTTTTCCTTTTTAACTATTTCCTCTATCTTTTCCTTTGCAACGCTTAAGCCCTCTTTTACGGTTTCAAGGGTTTCCTTGGTTGTCTTGGCAAGATCTTCCCTGGTTTCCTTACCGGACTTAGGAGCCAGAAGAACTCCTGCTGCCACGCCAACAGCGGTTCCAATACCTGCACCTATAGCAACATTTTTTGCAGTCTGTTTTTTAGTTGTTCTTTTTTTCTTCTTTAACAAATCCTTTAAATCCATATATCTGACCTCCTAACAAAATAGTTATATAAATAAATCTGCACATCATGTTATATTTACCACAGATTACCTATACAAAACCATTATACGACAGTTAACTGGAAATTGATATAATCCGCCGGGTATTTTTTTATTTATTTTTTATTTTTGTAAGTTCCAAACCTGCAAATAAAAAGCAGCCGATTGCAAGCTTCTTCCTTAAAGTGCCCGGCAGCAGGGTTTACAGGCTTTAAGCCTTGTCCGGCACATAAACGGCTATAAATTGCAGGTATCCCGTCTTCAGGCAATATTGCCCCGGCCCACGCCCCTTTGGTGCAAACTTCAATGCCTTGATATGCAAGGTTATTGTGTCAATTTTCAAATTCTGCTAAACTTAGACTTGAGCATATCCATAGGCAGGGAAGCGGTTGGCAGGACCTGACCGCTCAGGATTTTGTAATATTTTCAGCCGTTTTGGCTTATGCAGCAATCTGGCTTAAGGAGGTTTATATAATGAACAGCATAAGTATTTTATTTGCCTCTTCCGAGGTATTCCCTTTTGCTAAAACCGGTGGACTTGGTGATGTTGCAGGCTCTCTTCCCAAAGCGGTCTCCGGGCTTGGCGCAGATATAAGAGTTGTAATGCCCAACTATAAAAGTATACCTCAGCAGTATAAAACCCAGATGGAGTATTTGGGGTATATATACGCAGATCTTTCCTGGAGGCATCAGTACTGCGGCATCCTCAAGCTGGTGCACGACGGTGTGACATATTATTTTCTGGACAACGAGTACTATTTTGGCAGGAATGAACTGTACGGAGACTTTGACGAGGCGGAGCAATTCACCTTTTTCAGCAAGGCCTTGCTTGAAATGCTTCCTCTCATTGGCTTTAAACCTGACATAATACATTGCAACGACTGGCAGACAGGTATAGTAAGTCTTCTATTGAAGGCCCATTACCGGAACCGGGACTCCTGGTACAATAAAATAAAAACTGTTTTCACCATCCACAATCTGAGGTATCAGGGAATATTCCCAAAAGAAGTGCTTCCGGACTTAATTAATGTGGACTGGCAGCATTTCTCCCCCGACGGCATTGAATATCACAACTGTGTCAATTACATGAAGGCGGGGCTGGTTTATTCCGATTCCATCAGCACGGTGAGTCCCACCTATGCGCAGGAAATAAAGAATGATTTTTATGGTGAAGGCTTGAAGGACATATTATTGAAGCGTTCGGAAGACATTTACGGGATTCTTAACGGAATTGACTATGGCAAAAACGATCCTAAAACCGATAAAAGGCTATACACTCCTTATTCTGCCGACAGCATAGCCTTGAAGTATGAAAACAAAAAGCAGCTTCAGGCAGAACTGGGGCTCCCTGTGAGGCCGGAGGTGCCTTTGATTGGGATCATCTCCAGACTTACTTCCCAGAAGGGCTTTGACCTTATAGAATGCGTGCTGGAAGAGCTGCTGGGGCTGGACCTTCAACTTGTACTGCTGGGCAAGGGTGATGAGCATTACAAGTATGTTTTTGAAAACGCAGCATACTGGCACAAGGATAAGGTCTCTGCCAATATTGCCTTCAGTGATACCCTGGCACAAAGGATTTATGCCGGCTCGGATATGTTCCTGATGCCGTCCCTGTTTGAGCCCTGCGGGCTGGGACAGCTATTTGCCTTCCGGTACGGCTCGGTACCCATCGTACGTGAAACAGGGGGCTTGAACGATACTGTGCTTTCCTATAACGAAAGCACAGGTGCAGGCAACGGGTTCACCTTTGCAAACTATAATGCGCACGATATGCTTAATACCATCAGAAGGGCAGTGGACTTTTACCACTATCGCAAGGATGTGTGGAGGCTGATAGTTGAAAGAGGCATGAGAGCTGACTTTAGCTGGGACAAATCAGCAAAGGAATATATGAAGATGTACCAGGATACCCTGCGCAAATAGCAGCGGACCCCAGGGCAGCCGGCTTTGCCGGTTGCCCTTTTTATGGCTGTCACCGCAACCGTCACAAGTACCGCAGCAAGTAATGAAGCTCAGCCCTTTAATACTCTATTCCTTTGCGGGAGGCTATCCCTCTTTCATAGGGATGCTTGACGGCTTTTATTTCCGAAACGTAGTCAGCGGCTTCCACCAGTACTTCCGGCGCATTCCTGCCTGTCAATACAAGCTCCACCCCTTCAGGTTTGCTTTTTATTAATTCCAGCACTGTTCCAACGGATAAAAAGTTCAGTGCCACCACTCCTATCAGCTCATCAAGTATTACAAGCTCATACTCTCCTGATTTTACAATTTCAGCTACCCCGCCGAACATCCTGGCAGCTTCCCTTGCTGCCTCCTCCAGCTCGGCCGGAGTCATGTTCCATGAAAATTTCCCGCTGGCAAAACCCCGCATGAACTTAAAGCCCGGTTCCAGCTTTTTTAATATTTCAAGCTCCCCGGTATTCCTGCTTTTCAGGAACTGTACCAGCAGTACCCTCATTCCGTTTCCGCAGGCTCTTATTCCAAGCCCTACCGCCGCGGTGGTTTTTCCTTTCCCATCTCCGGTATATATGTGTACAAGACCTTTCTGGTTCACGGCATACCCTCCTGTCCTACTAATAAATTACTCTTAAAAATCTCCTTCAAGCTCAGCCTTTATTGCCGGCGAGCCCTGCTGTGCACACTTTAACACAAATGCCGCATACGGAACCGCGGCCGATATGTTTAAAATGCCGGTTCATATACTCCGAACAGGCTTTTGCATCAACAACCTGTTCCCTTTCATCCCCCATATGCCATTCATTCCCTGTCAAAGCCAAGGCAGGGCAGGCTCTGACACATTTGTTGCAGGCGGAGCAGCGGCTTTGCAGCAGCTCATTTTCACAAGGCAGCGCCAGGTCGGTCAATACCGTTCCCAATCTCAGGCGGGGCCCGTATTCCTTATGAATGAACAAGCCGTTTTTTCCTATCCAACCCAGGCCGGACTGAACCGCCCCGGTCTTGTGGGGAATAACCCCGCTAAATGGAACAGGTGCGGCGGGTATACTCTGGGATGCTGCTATGGAGTAAGCTCTATGGCCCTTTTGACAGAGCAGCAGAACCGTTCTTAAGGCTATCTGGTCAATCAAGGCATTAACAGAGCGATAGTGATTGAAATACGTAAAGGTTGGTTTGTCTTCAATCTCATCTATTATGGCATCCGAAAGCCTTATTCCAAAGGTTATGGCGTAAGGATACTGTTTCAGTTGCAGGGGCAGGTACTCCTCTATGCGGGAAAAGCCTGAAAAGGAACCTCCCAGGCTGCTTATAAGCGTTTTGATTTCTTCATGCAAATTGTCGTCCACTTCCAACCTCCATTATTTGTAACGGCATATGTCCCCATATGTCCCTATGTATACTAAGAAAACTCCCATGAGCCGCAACTTATTCCCAAGGCTGGTAATAAGTTGCGGCTCATGGTCTACTGTGTTATAATTAAACAATATTTTTTAAAGCAGCAAATATATTATAGCACAAAAGAAATACTGAATATTTACTATTTTTCAATCTGTTCAGGAGGTTTTTATGAATTCCGTAGAGAGCAACAGAGAACTGGCCGAAAACAAACTCATATTACTCTATATTATAAATAATATGGAAGCCCCGGTTTCGAATCTTATTATAACTAAAGTAATACTTGAAAATAAATTAATGAATTACATCTTTTTGCAGCAGTACCTGGACGAGCTTTGTGACGGAAAGTTTCTGGAAAGACTGGATGTCGAAGATAAAAAATCCTACAGGATTTCCGCTGCGGGCAGACAGGGCCTGGACTATTTTATCTCCCTGATACCGGCCGGTACAAAATCCCGGATAGATGAGGCCTTGTCCGACTATAAGAAGCGCATCAAGAATGAGACAAGTGTTATAGCGGATTTTGTGGCAGTAAATGAAAATGAATACATTACAACCCTGAAAATATGTGAGGGAAGTTTTACCTTTATTGATTTGAAGCTTACCGTGGGAAGCAGAAATGACGCCAGGAACATATGCAACAACTGGTCCATGAATTCAGCCGCCCTTTACAAGAAAATAATGTCTGAATTGACAGAAGACTGATTCATACATTTACACGGCTGTACACCAACCTTGCATCCGCAGAAACCGAACCCGGCCCGTCACAGTAAAACTACCGCTGGCGGTATTCTTCTGTGACGGGCCGGTCACTTGTTCATGTTATTTTAAGGCCGTGTTTCAGGCCGCGAACAAAGCATTCTTTTATGAGAATATCCATCTGATATCTCACTATATCCACACGAAGGCTGGCTATTTTCTTTTTGCCGTAGTCATCCTTCACATTCTGCAGATATATCTCACACAGCTTTAAAAATTCGTGGGTTTTGCTCACTCTCTGCAAAAGAGCCTTATCATTTATCTTTTTGATGTCTTCATTATCCAGATACTCGTATTTATATTCACTGAAATCAATACCTTCCTGCATAACATACCTCCGGAAATAAACTAAATAGAAGTACTTATAGTATATTCACCAAAAAAGCGCTTCATTCCCAGAATATGTATAAATCTGAATAATTGCTCCCAATATTTTTACGGCAAAGCTATTACAGGATTTTTCTCCGACTCCCTGTACAAAACAAACTTGCTTCCGATTACCTGGACCACCTGCGCCTGAGTGGCTTCCGCAAGCTCCTCGGCAACAAGCCTGGCGTCACATTCTGCATTTTTCAGCACGGTAGCCTTTATGAGCTCCCTGGCCTCCAGAGCCTCCGAAAACTGCTTTATCATATTGTCATTAATACCTCCCTTTCCAACCTGAAAGATTGGCTGGAGATTGTTGGCCAATGACCTGAGATAGCTTCTTTGCTTTCCTGTTAACATATATCCTCCGTTTCAAGCACTGATAAAAAACCAGGTTTCTATCTTGTATAATCAAACTCCGTATCCAGTATCCTGACAGTATCTCCCTCTTCTATTCCCATAGCCTCAAGAGCAGCTATAACGCCTTTTCTTTTCAAGGCTCTCTGGAAATATTGCAGGGATTCATAGTTTGTCATGTTTGTAGAGCCCAGAACCTTTCTTACCCAGTTGCCTTCTACAACATACACGCCGTCTTCAATACGGATGTGGAAGGGTTTTTCCTCCCCGGCGGTATAAACAACCACTTCCTCCTTGCTTTCATCCAGCAGAATGGTGTCCGGAAGTGTACCGAGAGTGTCTGACACATAATACATAAGCTCCTTGAGCCCCTTATTTGTGGCAGCAGATATGCCAAACACCCTGTAGCCTCTCTTTTCAAGCTCTTCTTTAAAACGCAGGTAATTTTCTTCCGAACCGGGTATATCCATTTTATTTGCAGCAACAATCTGCGGTCTGGATGCAAGCACCGCATTATACCTTTCAAGCTCGGCATTTATTGTATCAAAGTCCTCAACGGCGTCACGGCCTTCAATACCGGATACGTCAACAACATGCACCAGCAGCTTGGTTCTTTCCACATGCCGTAAAAACTCATGTCCAAGTCCGACGCCCTGGTGTGCTCCCTCTATAAGCCCGGGTATATCCGCTATTACAAAACTCTTGCCCTGCTCTATCTGAACTACGCCCAGATTCGGCACCAGGGTGGTAAAATGATAGTTTGCTATTTTGGGCTTGGCTGCGGAAACCATTGACAATATAGTAGATTTGCCCACGTTTGGAAAGCCCAGCAGTCCCACGTCTGCAATCATCTTCATCTCCAGTATGAGATTGCGCTCCTCCCCCGGGTTTCCGCTTTTAGCAAAGTTGGGCACCTGCCTTGTAGGTGTGGCAAAATGCTGATTTCCCTTGCCCCCTCGTCCGCCCTTGGCTATAACATATGTCTGGTTGGGCTTTACCAGGTCTGAAATTATCATGTCGGTTTCCACATCCTTGATTACGGTACCCAATGGAACCTTAATAACCATGTCCTGGCCGTTTTTGCCTGAACAGTTTGAGGGACCGCCATCCTGGCCGGGTTCAGCCTTGAAGTGCTTCTTGAATCTGAAGTCGATAAGGGTATTCAGGCCCTCATCCACCTGGAATATCACATCTCCGCCTTTTCCTCCGTCACCGCCGTCAGGGCCTCCTGCCGCTATGTATTTTTCACGGTGGAAGGATACCATTCCGTTGCCTCCATCGCCGGCCTTAACATATATTTTAGCGCTGTCAATAAACATATTACCTCCATGAAAAGCTTAATTGCTTTCTCTTTAACTGAGTTTATTATACCCCGGTACCGGCATATTTAAAAATAAAATGCGCGCCTGTATTAAAAATCTCAGAAACTACTGAATACTAAATTTAAATAAACTTTTTGCAACACTTAAAAAAACATTAAAAAAGTAGAAAATGCATATCACATTTCCTACTTTAATAACTTATTTAATGCGATAAATTTTTACTCGGCAACAATCATAACCTGTTTCTTGTCTCTGCCAAGTCTTGCGAACTTAACCTTTCCATCCTTCAGAGCAAACAAGGTATCGTCGGAACCTATCCCTACGTTTACGCCGGGATGAATCTTTGTACCTCTTTGACGAACAAGAATGTTACCGGCCAAAACGAACTGACCGTCGGCTCTCTTGACACCAAGTCTTTTAGCCGCACTGTCACGGCCGTTTCTTGAACTACCAACACCTTTTTTATGAGCAAAAAGCTGTAAATTAATCTTTAACATGAGATTACACCTCCTCATCCATTACCTTTACATGTTTGGGGTAAGCAAGTTCTATCTGCTTGAAACCTATTCCTGCAGCAGCCATAATTATTCCGGCATCATGCTTCAGTTCAGGCGACATATGAACATCTATGGAGCATGTCAAAAAACCATGTCTCTCTTCAAAAAAGTCCTTTATACCAATCAGGTCTTCAAGAGCTCCGGCGGCGGTATACGCAACAGCAGAAACCGCTGCACACACTATATCCCTGCCTTCTCTTGCATAGCCTGCATGTCCTTTTACGACAAACTTTTTAATAATTCCTGTCTTATCCCTGCATATATTTACATTAACCATCAATCATTAACCCTTACGCATTGATCTTTTCAATCTGAACTTTTGTGTAAGGCTGTCTGTGACCTTGCTTGTTTCTGTAGTTCTTCTTGGCCTTGTATTTGAAAACTATGATCTTTTCACCTTTACCATGGCTGAGAACCTTACCGCTAACAGTAGCAGCATCCAAAACAGGAGCGCCAAAGCTAACATTGCCATCCTTTGATACGGCAAGCACCTTATCGAAAGTAACGGCAGAACCTTCGTCAGCAGCGAGCTTTTCTATGAAAACTACATCGCCTTCCTGAACTTTATACTGTTTTCCACCAGTCATTATTATAGCGTACATGATACACCTCCTACTAACAGTCTCGCCGACCTGAATGACGTATACACATGAATGACATGTTCATCACAGGCAATAACATTATTAAAACCAACTTAAACCCAAAACTTGCCTCACCACTTATGGAAGCGAGGCACATTTTTATTGGCTCGTTATATTTGAAAAGCCTTGGCCGAGCGGCTACCGATATATTTTAGCACAGTGCGCATACCTTGTCAATGTTCTGATTTGGCACAAATGCAAAAGTACTTCATTTAGATTTACCACTGCCGGATAAGCCTGAATCCGATATGTTTATTTTGCCTGTGCCCTCACAATGGGGGCAGTCACACTTCATAACCGTAGCCAGCTCCTGTCTGATCTTTTTCCGGGTCATCTCCACCAGTCCGAGTGCAGTCATACCCAGAACTATTGTTTTTGTCCTGTCGCTCTTCAAGCTCTGCTTTAAAGAATCCAGCACCATCTGCTGATGTTCGGCATCGTTCATATCTATGAAATCAATTATGACTATCCCGCCTATATCCCTCAGTCTGAGCTGTTTTGCAATTTCCTTGGTCGCCTCGATGTTTGTCTTTAAAACTGTCTCCTCAAGGCTGTTATCTCCCACAAACTTTCCGGTATTCACATCTATTACAGTAAGAGCCTCGGTCTTGTCAATAATGATGTAACCGCCGCATTTAAGCCATACCTTCCTTGACAGGGCCCTGTCGATTTTGGTTTCTATCTGGTAATAGTCAAAAATTTCATAATCCTTCTGAAACAGCTCAACCCTGTTTTTCAAAACCGGGGAAATCATTTCCACCAGCTCAAGTACTTTAAAGTATTCCTTTTCGTCATTTATAATAAACTTGTCAATATTCCAGGTAAACAAGTCCCTTACAGACCTGTATATGAGGTTTATGTCCTTATGAATGCACCGGGGAACCGGGCCGCTGCTTTCAGCCTGATTTATCCTGGCCCAGAGCCGGGTCAAAAAGGAAACATCCTCAATAAAATCCGACTCCTCCTTGCCCTCGGACACAGTTCTTACAATAAGCCCCATGTTCTCAGGCTTAAGCTTTTCAGCTATCTTTTTCAGCTTCTGCCTTTCGCCGTCATTTTCTATCCTGCGTGAAATCCCGATATAATCCGCATTTGGCAGAAGCACCAGGTTGCGGCCTGGAAGGGTAATGTGCGTAGAAACCCTGGGCCCCTTTGTACCGATAGGTTCCTTGATGACCTGTACGGTTATTTCCTGACCTACTTTCAGTATGTCCGAAATATTATATTCGGCATAATCCCGGTAGACCTCTATCTCGTCATCCGAATATTCCTTCTGCGGTATGGCATCTCCCACATACAGAAATGCATTTTTTTCATACCCTATATCAATAAATGCAGCCTGCATGCCCGGTAAAACACTGCTTACCTTACCACGGTATATATTTCCTACAAGCCCCTGGTGACATGTTCTTTCAATATGGATTTCAGCAAGTTCCTTATCCTCAAGGATTCCAACCCTGATTTCACTGGCGTTGACATCTACAATTATTTCGTTAATCATTTAAATCTCCGTTCCTGTGTGGAATTAGCGCCCTACACGTTTATCTGTTTCCAGCGTGTTCAGGCCTGATCTGCAAAAAGCATTACAGAACCCTTGCATCCATCGGTTCCAGCAGTTCCTCTCCGGACCTGACATATAGTTTTGACCTGTGGATTCTGTCTATTTCATAATCTGTTTCCAGTATACCCAATAAGGATTCCACCAGCAGCTCTGGCTTAAGATTGGCTTTGCTGCCGGCACTGACCAGCATGGAAAGCCTGATTATGTTCAAGCCCCCGCATGGCTGCAGCGCAAAATCCAAATCAAAAATCATGTTCCTTATGTCTGTATCCTTAACTCCACTTTTGGTCTTCTTTTTAACTATTATTTCCTTCTGTGAAAGATACCTGCCTATACAGTCCTTCAGGCGCCTCTCCGTGCAATCAGTGCCTGCACCCGCTACAACCGTATATTCAGAGGCAGCTATGGTCGCCATTATATTTTGCTTTGTCTGCCTGGCCCTTGCGGCTAATACCTCCAGACCCGCCGGCAACTGAGAATTCAGCCTGTTCATAAATTCGTCCATTGACAGGCTGTCGTCTGTAATTTCAAAATCTCCATATTCAGCTTCACTGGTAACTCCTACGCTGAGCGGCAGTCCGAACACCATCCCGGGATGCGGATTAAAGCCCTGTGAATACGCAATGGGAAGCCGTGCCCTCCTTATTGCCCGTTCAAATACCTTCATCAGGTCCAGGTGCGAAATGAATTTAACTTCTTCACCACGTCTGAACTTAACACGAATATTAACCAAACCAAACCTCCAAACTGCACGCTATGCATGCAATAAATGAATTCCCTTTCAAGCCTGTTTTTCACAAATACCGCTTTTGAAACCGGCTGCACCACACCCTCCGCAGTACACACTGCAGTTGGGCGTTACCTTGCCCTCCACGGCCTTTTTATTCTCATTTATAAGGTACTTCTTGGAAACTCCCACATCTATGTGATCCCAGGGGAATATTTCATCATATTCCCTTTTGCGGGTAACATAGAAATACGGGTCAACTCCGCATTCTTCAAAAGCCTTCATCCAGACATCATAGTTGAAATGCTCACCCCAGCCGTCAAACCTGCAGCCCATCTGCCAGGCTCTGATCAATACCTTGCAGACCCTGCGGTCACCCCTGGCAAATACTGCTTCCATAAAGCTGAGTTTATTCTCATGATAATTATAAGTTATCTGCTTTGAACGAATCCTGTCTTTGAGATGCATCTGCTTTTCATGGACATTTGCTATGCCGTCCTGTGCTTCCCATTGAAAAGGAGTAAAAGCCTTTGGCACAAAGGTAGCCGTACTTACCGTCACATTGAGGCCTTTTCCCTTCCTGTCCCTGGGAACATTCCTGTATACGTCCACAACCTTGTATGCCAGATCAGCTATTCCCTCAACATCCTCAAGGGTCTCGGTGGGCAAGCCCAGCATAAAATACAGCTTTACACCGTTCCAGCCGCCGTTGAAGGCAAGGGAAACAGCCTTCAGCAGGTCCTCTTCGGCCACGCCCTTGTTTATCACATCCCTCAGTCTCTGAGTTCCCGCCTCGGGAGCAAAGGTAAGGCCGCTCTTCCTCACCTTCTGAGCCTTTTCCATCAAATCCAGGGAAAAAGAGTCTATTCTCAAAGAGGGCAGAGACAGGTTGACCTTTCTCTCTTCCATATCCTCCAAGAGCCCTGTGGTCAATGGCTCCAATCCGGTATAATCGCTGGTGCTCAAGGATGTAAGGGATATTTCTTCATACCCGGTACTCTCCTCCAGCTTTTTTGCAAGTTCCAGCAATCTTTCAGGACTTTTCTCCCTTACAGGCCGGTATATAAAACCTGCCTGGCAGAAACGGCAGCCCCTGGTACACCCTCTGAATATTTCAAGCATTATCCTGTCATGGACTATATCCGTATATGGAACAACAATCTTTTCAGGAAAGTATGCATCATCCATATCCTTGATAATACGCTTTCTGATGCTGAGAGGGTATTGCGGTTTCAGAGGAATCAGCTCTTTTATGGTGCCGTCCTCATTATAATCAAATTTATAAAATGAAGGAACATATATCCCTTCCAGTTTCGCTATCTCCTCAAGAAATTCCAGTCTTGTCCTGCCAGTTCCCTTCCACTGTCCGTACACATCCATTACTTCGTTAATTATTTCCTCACCCTCACCCATCATGAAGAAATCAACAATATCTGCAAGGGGCTCGGGATTATATGCACAGGGCCCTCCGGCGCACACAAAGGGGGCTCCCTGCACTCTCTCCTCAGAAAGTATGGGAATGCCGGCAAGATCCAGCATATTTACTATATTGGAAAAACTCATCTCATATTGAAGGGTAAAGCCTGCAAAATCAAAGTTTTTTATTGGGTCCTTGGTTTCAAGCGCATACAGGGGAATATTATTTTCCCTCATTTTGCCCTCCATGTCAGTCCACGGAGCAAAAACCCTTTCACAATAACAGTCTGACCGTTCATTCAAAAGGTGGTACAGTATTTTCATTCCCAGGTGTGACATTCCTATTTCATAGGTATCCGGGAAGCAAAAGGCAAATCTTATATTTATACTTTCAGGATCTTTTATTACACTATTCCATTCATTACCCGTATATCTTGACGGCTTTTCAACACTTTTCAGCAGGCCGTCCGAAATCTTTATCCCCATTTATAAGCTCCATTTCTCATTTTTTGGAACCGGGCAAATAGCACTCCCATTAATTCCAGGAATCAATCCTCTTTGTTACGGCTTAACAAAAAGCCAAAAAAAAAGAACAGTATCAATTCTTTTGTAGTCATATACCAGCCGTTTTCAAAATTTATTATAACAGAACAATGGCAATATGATAATATATTTTGTTTTAATATTTGCTCATACGTATGTAATTATCATCTTATTTTAATAGTATGTCAAGAAAAATGCATAAAGCGCAAAATCAGACCGGCAGCTTGTGCCGCCGGTCCATTTATGTGAGTTTGATCTTACTGGCTTAAATTTCATGGCTGGAATCTCTGACGCCCCTCTTATTCCGCCCTTAGACCTCAGTGGGATGATAGCAGTTCCTCAACAGATTCCAGACTTCTTCAACTGATACAACATACCTCTTGTCACAGGTTCTGCTGCCATTTTCAAAGACAAGCAGAAATTCCTCCTGCCAGTCGAACAACCCGATACGCCTGCCGGGATACTCTTCTGCCATTTCTTCCTGAAATATTTCCCTGAGCCTGTCATTATCATGGACATAGCCGTATATATACATCATCCCGCTGTAAAAGGCAGGCAGCACGGTCCTGAAAAAGGTGGAATCCTTTGAAAACTCTATTACTACGCTTATTTCCCGTATTCCGCGGGGAATCTCCCGCAATTCCGGCAATATTGTACGAAAATGCCTTGAAGGAATATAATCGCTCAGTGTTAATGCCGGTATGTCTCTGTGATTAAACCTTATCATAGAACCCCACCTTTCACATTCTGAAACTGTCCCTGAATATCTTGACCAAATCCTCCTGCCCCGGAACAGCAATACAGTTTGAAATATTTTTGGTGTTTATGGCACGGGCAGAATAGCTGTCAATCTCTTGTGCAGATATGGTCTCCTTTTCCCCCAGCAGTCCGTCAAGGAGTGCTGAAAATTCCTCCACCTGCTTAAGGCCCATGCAGTCAAGAATGGTTTTCACCCTCTCAGGAAGGCTCTTTTCCACAAATGCAAGAAACGCAGCCAGTAAAAGTCCGTTTGCCCTCCCGTGGTCCACGTCCCTGTAATAGGTCAAGGAATACCCCATGGAATGGACGGCTGTCGTACCTGTATTGGCAATCACCATGCCACCAAGAGTTGAAGCATATAAAAGCTTCTCCCTCATATTATGCTCCAGACTGTTTGCCTGCATTGCCCCAAAGCAGGAGGAAATCAGTCTTATACTTTCCATGGCGAGACTGTCTGAAATAGTGCCTGCCCTGACTGATAGCATTCCCTCCACGGAATGGGAAAGTGCGTCTATGGCGGTATTTACAGTAGTTGATGGAGACAGTGCCGCCATATATCTGGCATCCAGAAAAGCCAGTTTTGGAAAAAGTACGGGTGAAGCTATACTTGTCTTGGTCTGCGCCTTATGATTGGTGAGTATGGAATACTGGGTCACCTCTGAGCCCGTACCTGCAGTAGTGGGTATAAAGGCCATGGGAAGCACCTCCTGGGCATAGCTGCCTGAAAACAGCACCTCTTCTTTAATGTCCTGCTTTGCCAGCAGGGCAATGGCCTTTGCCGCATCCATGGGCGAGCCTCCGCCGATGGCAATCACAAAATCCACACTATTTTCCCTTGCAAAGGCTGCACCTTCATAGGCGCACTCAACCGTGGGATTTGCCATAACCTTGTCAAATATCACATATTGCTGATTATTTGAAGTCAGCACGGCAGTAACGTCCTCTAGTGAACCGTTTATTCTTGCCGAATGTCTGCCCGTCACTATAAGGGCCTTTGCACCCATTGCGGCCAGCAGGCCGCTGCTGCCGGCAATACAGTTGTCTCCCATTATTATCTTAGTGGGCATATGATAAAATTTATTCATTGTAACCTCCATCTTTCCCGCTTTAAAAGTCAAGCCAATGCCTATCAGATTGGCATTTCACTTTCAAATACAGTCAATATTCCATCCAATTTAGCAATTTCCTCCTTGAGCTGTTCCGGAGTTATAATAAGCGGAGGAGCTATAAGAATCATATTTTCATGGGAATAGGTCATGAAGCCTTCTGCTGCCAGCTTCCCAATGAGGGACTTCATAATTCCCTTTGGGTCGCTGCCATAAGGAACAAGGGGCTCCCGGGAACTTTTATCCTTCACCAGCTCTACTGCGGAGAACAGACCGATATACCTTACATCACCCACGCTTGGATGCTTTTCCTTCAGTTCCTCCAGCAGTTCTCCCAGAACCTTTCCGCTGCTGTTCACATTGTCCAGAATATTGTTTTCCCTGTAAAACTCCAGGCAGGCAATTCCTGCTGCACAGGCCAATGGATGCCCGCTGTAGGTCAGACCGCATTTGAGCACATTGTCGTCAAAAAACTCCGCAATTTCCTTGCTCACCGCCACTCCTCCCAACTGGACATAGCCGCAGGTGACTCCCTTTGCGAAGGTAACCATGTCCGGTGCTATATCCCAGTTTTCAAAGCCGAACATTTTACCTGTGCGTCCAAAACCCGCCATGACCTCGTCACATATGAGCATTATTCCAAAGTCGTCACAAATCTGCCTGACGCCCTTCAAGTAGCCCTCCGGTGGTATGATGACACCATTTGAACCGGTTATCGTCTCCAGCACTATTGCGGCAACATTGTCGGCACCCTCATATATCACCTGCTCACGGAGCTTTGCAACATAGTATTCCCCTGCTTCACGTTCAGAGGCAAAAGGTATTTTTTCACGGTAAATATATGGGTCAAAAAATTTCACAAAGCCTGGTATTCCCGGCTCCAAAGGATATCTTCTGGGTTCTCCCGTAAGATTGCCCGCTCCGTATGTAGAGCCGTGATAGCTTCTGTACCTTGAAAATATCTTATTTCTGCCCGTAAACATCCTTGCCATTTTTACCGCATTTTCGTTAGCGTCGGCACCTCCGTTTGTGAAAAAAACCTTTCCCATATTTCCCGGCATCAGGTCAATTATCATTTTTGCCAGC
This sequence comes from Ruminiclostridium hungatei, assembly GCF_002051585.1. Taxonomy (GTDB): domain Bacteria; phylum Bacillota; class Clostridia; order Acetivibrionales; family DSM-1351; genus Ruminiclostridium; species Ruminiclostridium hungatei. Next base: position 80,569 of record NZ_MZGX01000021.1, read on the forward strand.
CTGGCACGGGGCTCACTGGCATAGCTGGGAGAGATATAGCAGTATTTTTCAGCCTGCTCCTTAATAGCCTCGATAATCTTGCGGTTTCCGTGCCCTGCATTGAGATTTACCAACTGTGAAGACATATCGGAATATCTTTTTCTGTCAAAGTCCCAGAAATATATGCCTTCTCCCTTTTCCACAGGTATTGGATTCAGGCCTTTTTGCTTTGACCAGGATTGCAGATTGTAATTTATGGATAAGCTTTTTATTTCATCCCTGTTCATGGAAAACATCCTCTCTGTTTTGTATTTTAGTTGATTATAGCACTTGCAAAAAATGGCTTAAACCCATTGCGGTACAAAAATAAATATGCCGCAGCCCAAAGCTTGAATGCTTATAACAAATCTTTTATAAAAAAGGCCAGCATGAGCTTCAGCTTGTTTTCATAGTCAAAATCACACTTGAGTATTTCTCTTATTCTCTTGATTTTGTAATTGACGGTATTCCTGTGTACGAAAGTCACCCTGGCAACCTCCTGCACACTTGAATTGTATTCGAGATAGCAGCGGAGGGTGGTCATATAATCAGTTCCGTTCTTCCGGTCGAATTCTTCAAGTACTCCCAGACTTTCGCTGTACAGCTCGTTTAATATGTCGTTGTCGTTTACCGATACAATCAGTTTGTACAAACCCATGTGCTGGTAGCGTACGCTTTTCCTGTTGTGCAGTTTGGCAATTCTCAGTCCCATTACCGCCTTGTGGTATGCATCCGAAATAAACAGATAGCCCTTGCCTGCCGGACTTACACCTGCATGCAGCTTATATTGGACCCCGTGGTGCTCGCATATTCTCTGGAGCATGTCAATGAACTCGTCTATCTGTTTCTCGTTAAATTCCTGCAGAATGACAATAAGCTTCGTATCATAGAAAAAAAGACTGAAAAGCCGTCCGGTTCTGTTCAGCAATCTTTGGGCCTGAAGTTTGAGATTCCGGCTCTCATCCTCACTGAGAACACTTTTGTCCTGATATACCGGCTCCAGGGCCACAACAGTATACAGGGAATCCGGATAAAAGCACCGCCTTTCCAGCGTGGGCTTATAGACCTTTTCCTCCTGGGGCATGAATATAAGATTTCTCATTGCGGCAGCCAGGCCCATTTCTATTTCCTCGCTTGCCACTATTCTATGACAGAAGTCATAGGTTATGTCAATCAGCCTGACCGACCAGGGTACTGAAAATAAGGGAAGATTATGTTTCTCACAATATTCTATAACATTCTCAGGAACGCTTTCAATATACGGGCCGATGTTCAGCACCAGGCCGCTGGCCTTTTTCACCAGCATGGAGGATGCAAAATCCAGCATCCAGCCGCTGCCCTCCTGGGCAATTCCGGTGGTAAAAACCAGTTCATTTCCGTGCAGGAAGCTTGGAACCTCCCTGTCCTCAATCATATGAACCCATCTTACGAAATTTTCCAGGCCGGCTGCTCCGGCCAGGAGTTTCATACCGTACGTACTTTCAACATTGGCACACAGCTTTCCAAGTGTAATTGCCATCAGCTCACCTCATTTTTTATTGCAGTTGCCGGTATATCCCACAGCCCCTGCGGATAATTTCAGGACACAGGCTTGTTTATGCGTTTCCCCGGAGTTATTGCACCATTTGGGCAAACATGGAGACACAGGTGGCAGCCCACACATTTTTTTGCGGACAGTACTGGCTGTCTTTTGTCCCCTTCCCATAGGACTGCCTGATGACCGGCGTCATAACAGGATAAATAACAGCGCCCGCAGCCAATACATTTCTCCCTGTCAAACCTGGGATATACCACTGTAGCCCTGTCAAGCAAATCGGCGGGAACCATTTGCACAAGTGCTTTCCCTACCAGTTCCTCCACACTCTTGTAACCATTTTCCGTCATAAAGAAGGAAAGTCCTTCAATAAGATCGTCTATAATTCTGTACCCATACTGCATTACAGCCGTAGTAACCTGAATATTTGAGCAGCCCAGCAAAATGAACTCCAGGGCATCCCTCCAGGTTTCAATGCCGCCCATACCGCTAAGGGGTATGCCTGCCAGAGCCTTATGCACAGCCATGTCATGTATAAAACGCAGGGCTATGGGTTTGACTGCTTTTCCTGAATAACCTGAAACGGAGGATTTTCCGCTGACCGAAGGTGTGGCCGCCAGAGAACTCAGATCAATGCCGGTTATGCTTTTTATGGTATTAATAGCCGCAATTCCGTCGGCGCCGCCTTCAACAGCAGCTACAGCCGGTATTTCCATGTTGCCCAGATTGGGAGTCATTTTTGCCAGTATGGGAAGCTGTGTCCCCTCCCTGACACACCGGGTGTAATGCTTCACCAGTTCAGGATTCTGTCCCACATCCGCTCCCAGGTTCTCACCGCTCATGTGGGGGCAGGAAAAATTGCATTCTATTATGTCAGCTCCGGCATGTGTCACTGCCCTGGCCAAAAAGGTCCATTCCTCATCAGTCTGCCCCATTATGGAAGCAATCAGAATCTTTTCGGGATAATTTTCCTTTAGCTGCTTCATCCACATGAGATTTTCCTCAAGGGGGTGTTCTGCAATCTGTTCGAGATTCCGAAAGCCTATAAAAGGAGTTCCTTCCTTACCGATTGTATCAAAGCGCGGTGACACCTCCCTGGGCCTCAAAACCCCAACGGTTTTGAACACAACCCCTGCCCAGCCCATTTCCAATGCCTTTGCACACATTTCATAATTGCTGGCCACTACAGAGGAAGACAAGAAAAACGGATTTTCGCATTTTACCCCGCAAAACTCTATGGAAAGATCCGCTTTGGGTATTGCACTGCCCAGCTCCTCGCTTTCTGCCAGGTATCTCTTTATGGCACTGATTTTCACCGGTGAATCGGTTCTGATGCAGGCAGCCTCGCATCTGGCTTCAGCCGTATTTTCTTCTTCCCCTGCCGGCTCACATTTTAAGGAGGCGGTTCTTGCAGCGGCTCCTTTTATATTTTCAAACCGGAGTGCACGAATCATTCTGGCAGGATCTTCTCCCCCGTCACAGGCCGCAGTACAGGGAGCATCATGACACAACAGGCATCTTGCGGCTTCTTCTACTACTGTTATTGAATTCAATTTTATTTTTTCAGATGAATGCATGCCCATCTCCCCTTTCTTATTTTCTTCCTGCGCGCTTTACAAATTTACCCCACCCGGGTTCACCTGTAAAATTGCCATTATCATATACCAGCTTCCCTCTCGAATAGGTCTGTACGGGATAGCCGTGAAGAGTCACACCCTCCCAGATGGTATGATCACAGTCGGAATGCATTTTGTCACGACTTATGGTAAAGTCCTTCTCCGGATCGTATATTACTATATCCGCATCTGCTCCCGGAGAAACAGTTCCTTTTTCCGTACAGCCGAAAATTTTTGCGGGATTTGCAGAGCACACCTCCACAGCCTTGTTGAAGGTTATTTTCCCTTCATTGGCTGCCGACAGCATGTATGGATACATGTTTTCTATGCCTGCACAGCCGTTTGGAATTTTTGTGAAATCATCCTTTCCCCAGTCTTTTTCGTAGCTCTGGAAAGGACAGTGGTCGGTGGCCACGGTTTGTATGTCTCCCCTGCGTAATGCAGCCCACAATGCCTCCCGGCTTTCCTCCCCCTTTATCGGCGGGGAGCAGACAAAGTTCCGCCCGTCTTCCCTTTTATATACTTCCTTTGTAAAGTGCAAATACTGGGGACAGGTTTCCGCATAAACCTCATAGCCCTGGTCACGGGCCTTGGTCACCGCCTCAGCCCCCTCCCTGTTTGCCAGGTGGACTATATACAGCGGCGCGTTCAGGGCTTTTGCCCAGTGAATGGCACGGTGGTCGGCTTCGGCCTCCACAAATTCCGGACGGCTCATATAATGATACCAGGGGGAGGTTTTTCCCCGGGAAAGATATTCTGCAATCCTTATATCTATAAGGTCCGGATTCTCAGCATGGACATTGGTCAGAACTCCTGTTTCCTTTGACTTTAAAAGTATCTGGGCCAGTGTTCCGTCATCCACCATCATGCCTTCCTTTTTATATACCATAAAGCATTTGAAGCTGGGCACTCCATAGGAAACCGCCGCCTCAAATTCCTCCAGCAGAGAACCGCCCGCCAGATCGGTTATTGCACAGTGGAAGGCGATATCCACACAGGCTTCGGGCTCGGCCATTGCGCGGCGGGCCTCAACCGTTTCCACTATTCCCTGCCCCTTCCTCTGGATGGCATAGTCGAATACTGTGGTGGTGCCGCCGCAGGCAGCCGCCCTTGTGCCCGCCAGATAGCTGTCTGCCGACACTGTTCCTCCGAAGGGCATGGCCAGATGCGTATGCACATCTATGGCCCCCGGGAGCACCAGCTTTCCTGAAGCATCCACCACCTTTTCTCCCGTCACGTCCAGATTTTTCCCCAGCATTGCAATTTTTCCGTCTTTTATAGCTACATCGGCAACATAGGTTTCTGCTGCCGTAACAATTGTCCCGTTCTTTATAACCAGGTCCATATTACCCTCCTGTCCTTGCAGCGGTATGCCTGCTGCAAACAATAATTCACTTGCCCTGATACATTTTCATTGTCAGCCTTTCAGATTGGTACATCTGCATTTATATTGCCTACCAGGTAACCTTTTGGTAGGCCTCTTTCTCCTGTGCCGCTGCGCTCAGGAATATGGCTGCATTCCCCTCCAGCGCAGTCTTCATGTAATCCGTCCTGCACTTGTCATAAGGAGTGTGGGCATATTGTTCCTGCATGGGGGAATAACCGATTGTGGGCTTTCTGTCAATGCCGCAGGTTTTGCTGGCATCGGTGCCGAAATCCCAGTAGCCGTATTTCACTGTCTGCCCCAGAGCCTCCAGCGCCGCCTGTGATGCCTGTACAAATCCGTGTTCCGTGCTGATCTTCCAGGGAGCCATATCCTTTGCCACATGGTAGGACATACCCGTATACGAGGTCTCCACCGCACTTTTTACAACCACATCCGCACGGAACTCAGGGTCCGCCGCAGCCAGTCCGGCAATTATATCCTTTATCTGCCTGACAGCAGTTTCTGCCGTTTCTCCAGGTATTGTCCTCCTGTCTATGGAAAGCATGCACCTGTCAGGAACAATGGATAACGCTCCCGGAGAACACTCTATGATATTAAGTGAAATTGATGCCTGCCCCAGTTCTTCATCCTTTGGGAGGGAGGGGTAGAGCTCATCCTTCAGCTTCTGTATAAGCGGGATAGCCTTGTATATGGCGTTTATTCCCAGCCAGGGAGCACTTCCGTGGGAAGTCCTGCCATACACCGTCACCAGCAGCTCCACTCTCCCCCTGTGCCCGCAGTACAGCTTCAGTGAGGTTGCCTCCGAGGACACCATTGCATCATAGTCAAGTCCCCTGGCGGGCAGCGTCTTATCCACCAGATGCACCATTCCCACCATTTCTGCCGGCTCCTCCTGAACTACTCCCGTAAACATAAAGTTTCCTTTTACGGGAACACCCTGACCGCGCAAGCCGGCAATCAGCCCTCCTGCGTATATCTGTACCGCTTCGCCGCACTTCACATCCGAGGCTCCCCGTCCGTGAATGCACTGCGTCTGTTCCTTCAAGGTCTTATCCTGATTGTCAGCCTCACAAATATCAAGCGTACCTCCGTATGGGTCATAGCCCTGCCAGTTTGATACATCTCCGGGGCTTACATGGTCCATGTGGGAGTTGTACATTATAGTGGGGCCCGGTTCGCTGCCCCTTACCAGACCCACAATATTTCCCTGGTCATCTCTGAAAACCTCATCGTAACCCAACTTCTTCATTTCCAGCATAGCCAGCTCGCTCAAATCAAATTCCGTTCCGCTTATGCTTGGAGTCTGTACCAGCTTTTGAGCAAAAGCCACCATGTCATCAAACATTTCTTCGCCCAGTCCTTTGATTTTATCCACCAAGGCCGAATCCAATATCTCTTTCATAAATCCCTACCTCCTTATGCCTTTTCCGGCACACTGTCCTTTTTATAAATACATAAACCGTCCAGCCGGACCTTGCCGGCTGTCTCCTGCCCGGAATCCCAATCAGGCTGCTACACCCTGAAGGCGGAACTGTCCAGTTTGGTCAGTTCCATGAATATGGAAACATTTCCAGCCAGGGCCTTTACCATATAGTCGGTTCTTACCTTGTCCACAGGGCGGTGGCAGTAAAACTCCTGCATTGGAGAATAGCCCACGGCAGGCTTTTGCTGGCGTCCGCACACCACTGAAAGATCCGTTCCGAAATCCCAATAGCCGTATTTCACGGGCTGTTCCACCTGCTCAAGACCTCTGGCTGCCGCCGCTGCAAAGGGATGCTCCCTGTCAAGCTTCCAGGCCTCCTTCATATTTGGCACCGTTTCGGTCAGGCCGGTGTATGTGGTACGGGGAACAGAAGCTATCTCAACCGTTGCCCTGAAATCAGGGTCCGCCTCCTGCAGTTGGTCTATGATGTCCTGTAGCTGCGAAACACAGCTCTCATAGGTCTCACCGGGAACAAAGCGCCTGTCATAGGTGATGCTGCAGCGGTCAGGCACTATGCACATGGCTCCGGGGGTACAATTTATAATGGTCAGCGCTATGCTGGATTTTCCAAGCTCCGGGTCCGCCTTTTTACCGGCTTCCATTCGTGCTTCCACCATATCTATGAATTTCGTCGCCTTATTTACGGCATTTATTCCCAGCCAGGGGGCGCTGCCGTGGGAGGTGACACCCGATATGGTCACCTTGAGCTCAACCCGGCCTCTGTGTCCCAGATAAAGCTTCAGGGAGGTTGCCTCACAGGAGACCACCCCGTCGTAGGTAATACCCTCAGCAGGAAAAGTGTCTTCCACAAGCTTTATCATTCCCAGCATTTCAGCAGGCTCTTCCAGCACCACGCCTGTAAATATATATCTCCCTTTAATGGAATAACCCATTTCTCTGAGTCTGAGCAGCAGCTTGCCGGAGTAAATCTGACAGGCGCCGCCTCCTTTGACGTCTGCAGCAGCACGTCCGTGTATGACCTCTGTCTTTTCCAGTGCGGTTCTGTCCTGATTTTCCATTTCATCAATATCTATGGCGGCGCCGTACGGGTCATAGCCCAGCCACTCACTGTAGTCTCCGGTATCAACATGGTCCAGATGGGCATTATACATTATGGCCGGACCGGGCTGGGTTCCCTCTATTATCCCTATTACATTGCCCCATTTATCTCTGAAAACCCGGTCATAGCCCAGTTTCTCCATCTCTGCCAGGTACAGGTCGGCAACTCCCTTCTCCTGCCCTGAAAGAGCCGGACAGCGTATGAGCCTCTGTGCGAAATCCACAACCTGGGGCTTGTATTTCTCTGCCAGCCTGTTAAGAATATCTTTCATATTGCTTTCCTCCTTTATATTAATCTGGTAGCATAAGCATTCAGTTATTAGTTGGATTTATAAAATTGCAAAATCAAAATCAAATTCAAGTTCAAACACAAGCTGTGTTCAGAGCCGGCTTGAAATTGCAGAAAACAACCGGCTTCATTGCCGTGCAGCCGGTTAATGGAAAGACTGCGGAACAGCTTCAAAGATTTCAGGAAAACAAAAAAAGCAAAGGCACAAACAGAGTTGTCTCCTTTGCGCCTTTGCATAAGTTATGTTATTATTTAATTAGTAAACAGCCAAACATCCGGCAAGTAAAATTTACTGACATTGTTCAATTGTTTTGTATTTTAGCACGTAAAAAACTAAAAGTAAATATATTATTTCGTTTTTTATTTTAACTCCCGCCAAAAACGTACTGTTTTGCCGAAAAAGAAAATATTGCCTGAACACTCTATTTCCAGCATTTCCAATTATCCGGACATTTTATCACCTTATAAATATATTAAGTATTCCAGAAATTTATAATTCAACTCCAGCACAATTAAAACCACTGTTTTTAATCCAAAGCATAAAACGGGCAAAGTTGATGCTTTGAGTATTGCAACTGTGAAATTAATGCTTTACAATGTAAAACAACACAGGCAGACAAACAGCAAAGTACCTGTGAATATAATAAAATAAACAGACTTTAAAATGCAAAGGCGCAGAGAAAAAACACTTCTCTGTGCCTTATTATTTTATTTCGGGGGTTGATTATATGAATGCAGCAGCAGAGATTCAGATAGAAAGTGTAAGCATGTTTTATAAGGATAATAAAGGTAATGATATTCATGCACTCAATAATGTGAGTATTGATATTCAAAAAGGAGAGTTCATTTCACTGCTTGGACCTTCGGGCTGCGGAAAGACCACCCTTCTGAGAATCATAGCAGACCTTCTGGAGCCCTCCATGGGAAAAGTCACCGTATGCGGCCAGACGCCGAAGGAAACCCGTATGCAGCAAAAATACGGCATAGTATTTCAAAACCCGGTGCTTTATGACTGGCGTACCGTAAAAAACAATGTGAGGCTTCCTTTGGAAATGATGAAGATCAACAAAACGGAACAAAACAGCCGCATTGAAAAGCAGTTGGAGCTGGTTGGCCTTACAAATTTTAAAAACCACTATCCCCACCAGCTCAGCGGCGGTATGCAGCAAAGGGTGGGAATTGCCAGAGCCCTGGCAATACAGCCTGAAATACTGCTGATGGATGAGCCCTTCTCAGCACTGGACGAATTTACCCGGGAAAAGCTTAATGAGGACTTGCTGCGCATATGGAGCAAAACAAATAAAACCGTTATCTTTGTAACACACAATATATCCGAGTCGGTATTCCTCTCCGACAGAGTCTGTGTACTCTCACCCCATCCCGGAAGGCTTTCGGCAATTGTTGACATTGACCTTCCCAGGCCAAGAACCAGGGAAATAAGAGAGACTCCCGAGTTTTTCTCCCTGGTTTCAAAAATACGCAACAGCTTTGAGGGAGTCTGAGTCAAAGTTATCCTGTCTCTATACGGAGGTATTTATGAATAAGAACAAAACACTGGTACTGCTGGTGTGGTTTGCAGGTATATTCGCACTATGGGAGCTGGGTGCATTTTCTCTTGTCAATATCTTTCACGATAAAATGGCAGCCTCCAAGCTGCCCTATCCCCACGAGGTAATCGCCACCCTTGCAAAAAACTGGCAGACACTATCGGAGGCCGGTGCGGTGACCTTCTCAAAGGCGGCTACAGGCTTTGCCCTGGGAGCATCCATAGGCATAATACTTGCAATCCTTATGAGCATATCCAAGATAGCGGAACAAATAGCATTCCCTTACCTGATTGTTTCTCAGATGATTCCTGTGCTTGGACTGGCACCCATAATTTTTAACCTTGTAAGAAATATGGACGCCTCAAGAATTATAATAGCTGCATATATAACCTTCTTCCCCGTTGCCGCCAACATGCTCAGCGGCCTGAAAAGCGTGGATATTGACAAGCGGGAGCTGATGTACTCCTATGCCGCCAAAAAGCCAAGCATTTATATGAAGCTGATGCTGCCCTTCTCACTGCCCTATCTTTTTTCCGGCTTGAAGATTGCAGCCCCCTTGTCGGTTACCGCCTCAATACTGGTGGATATGCTGGGTTCAAAAAACGGCATAGGTGTAAAGCTGCTCTATTCGCTATATGGAGGAACCAAGGATATTTTCTGGGCTTCGGTATTCACAAGCGCACTGATGGGCATAATCAGCTATTTTATAGTAATCATTGCCGAAAGAATTTTTATACCCTGGAAAAAAGAATTCAACACGAAAGCAGGTGAGGATTGATGACAGATAAGCTTAAAAGCACTTTATGGCCTTTAAGCATAGGCGTACTGACGCTGCTCATATGGCAATTGGGCGGTTTCCACGCCCTGCTTGACTTGAAGCCCTTCCAACTGCCCGTACCCACAGGTATTGCCTCCACGCTGGCACAAAACCTCACCAAGGCTCTCAGGGATTGCGGGATTACAGTATCGGGAGCGATAGTTGGAATGATAATCGGCTCTTCCATAGGCTTTTTGATTGCAGTTGTTGCAACGGTGTTCCCAAAATGGGGTTATGGTGGCCTTACAGTGGTTTCAGCCTTCAACGCCATTCCCATCGTGGCCCTGTCCCCTATTATGAACCGTTGGTTTTCAACCGGAATGGGGCAAAAAATCGGAGTGGTAACAGTAGTAACAATGGCGGCAATGGCAATCAATGCCTATAGAGGTCTGACTGACCTGAAGCCCTTTTCACTGGATTTGATGAAGTCATATGCCGCCAACAGGCGGACGGTCTTTTTCAGGCTGAGGCTGCCAAATTGCCTTCCCAGTGTCTTTACCGCACTGAAAATCAATATTACCTCTTCCATGATCGCCGCCATAGTAAGCGAATACTTTGCCACCTCCACTTCGGGGCTGGGCTTCGGTATAAAGGATAACCTCCGTAAGGCAGAGATGGCAATGGGCTGGTCATATATAACAATTGCAGCCCTGGCAGGGATTGTATTATATCTCATCATATCAATGGTAGAACGTCGTGCCGTTAAATGGCACGCTTCACAAAGAATAAAATAAATTTAAAAAGAAAAGAGGAGAGAAAAATGAAAAAATATTTATCACTATTACTATGCATGGCATTATTCCTGAGCCTGGCACTTGCGGGCTGCGGCAGCAATGGAGATACAGCGGCCTCCGGAAGCAGCACCGCAGGAAGTTCGGCAAGCACCTCAGGCAGCAGCGAAAGCACTGCTTCTACAGCAGCTCCGGACAAGATAACCCTTCAGTTGAAATGGCTTCCCCAGTCACAGTTCATGGGCTATTACGTAGCTCAGGAAAAGGGCTATTACAAGGAGCAGGGTATAGATATAGAAATACTGCCCGGCGGAAGTGATATTATTCCCGAGCAGCAGGTATACAACGGCGTTGCAGATATTGGCGTAACCTGGGTATCCAGCTTGATGAAATACCAGGGTCAAGGCTGGGATCTTGTTGAAACTGCTCAGATATTCCAAAAAAGTGCTCTCCTTCTGGTTTCAAAAACAAAGGCAGGAATAAAGACACCTGCTGACCTTAAGGGTAAGAAAGTGGGCTCCTGGTTCGGAGGAAACGAGTATGAACTCTATGCCATGATTGAATCGGCAGGCCTTAACAGGGACAAGGATTTAAAACTTGTCCAGCAGGATTATACCATGGACCAGCTTATAAATGATGAAATTGAAGCGGCCTCAGCTATGACCTACAACGAATACGGCTTGCTGCTGGAGTCCGGAATACCCGAAGCCGAGCTGAGCAAGCTGGATATGAATGAACACAATGTTGCCATGCTTGAGGACTGTCTGTTTGTAAACTCAGAATGGCTGGCCAAGAACGAGGATGTGTTCGTGAGGTTCCTGAAAGCCTCCATCAAAGGCTGGGAAGAAGCCTGCAAGGACCCTGAAGCCGCAGGCAATATAGTATTCAATGTTGACAAGAGCGTGTCCCTTGAGCACCAGGTATACATGGCCAAAGAGGTTGCAAAGCTGGTAGTGCCCGAAGGCTTTGACGCGGCAAAAATAGGCTATATTGACAACAAGGCTATACAGCAGACTGCCGACTACGCCCTCAAATACGGTTTGCTCACAAAGGCTGCCGATATATCCAAGTGTGTAAATTCCAAGTATTGGGAACAGGCTGCTGCCAAGTAGTCAGTATTATTAACTGCATGGGCTGCATGACGGAAAATACCGTATTTGCCTTACCGCATGCAGCCCATGCAGATTGGAGGTTGATTGGCATGAAGAAAATTTTGGTTAGCGGATGCCTCTTTGGATGGCATTGCAGATATGACGACGGTGATATACCCTGTCTGGATGAAAGATTTTTACAGTGGAAGGCAGAAGGCAGATTAGTTCCTGTTTGTCCCGAAGTTTTCGGAGGACTGCCAACACCGCGCCCCGATTCTCAGCGGGTGGGCGACAAGGTTCTGGCCTGCACAGGCTTTGATGTCACAGCCCCGTATGAGGCCGGAGCAATTGAAGCCGTCAGACTGGCACAAGAGAATGAGGTTGCCTTTGCGTTAATGAAGGAAGACAGTCCTTCCTGCGGCAGCACCTACATCTATGACGGCACTTTTACAGATACGAAAATCCAGGGTCAGGGCAGGGCTGTTGAACTTCTCAGGGAAGCAGGCTTCCCGGTTCTCAATGAAAATATGCTGGATCAGGCGGAAATGCTGCTGAAAGAGCAGGAAAAGTGAAAAAGGAGGCATTTTTCCAATGGAACTGCATCCCGTCAAAAGGACAGTAAAAAATATAAAATATTCCCGACTAGTGGTGTACAAAGCCACTGGTCGTTTTTTATGCCGCGAGGTAGTGATTGCCTTTGCCTCGGCCACATTACGGGGCCATTGGAACTTTCCGTTGGCTAAACGCTTATACGCAAGGACGAAACCATCCCCCTCATAAACCAACGCTTTCATGCGGTCGGTACGCCTGCCGCAGAACAAGAAAATATTTCCCGGCTCATAGGGATCCGTGTGGAAGTCATTTTTGATAGTCGCAGCCAAACCATTCCCCTATACCAATCCGACATTATAGTGAGAATAATCTTATTTCTGCACACCAAGCCTTCAGTGTCTGACGACTCATCCGTTGCTGTTCAAATGATTTGTTTAACAGCAACATGACCTCATGTGTAGGTGTGAATTCGCACCACAAACCTCATTGAGCGGATCAACCGGGAGATCAAGCGCCGAACCAGAGTGGTCGGTACCTTCCCTGATGGAAACTCTGCACTAATGCTTGTCTATGCCCGCCTACGTCATGTTTCTGGAACCCAATGGGGCGTAAAGCGGTATATGAATTTGAAACATCTTGAAAGCTGCAGCACAGAAGAATCCGAATCAGAAAACCTGGCTGGCTAATAGCTGGCAACCAGGCGGCAAAAATCAATTTTGTGCAAAACTCTTGACGGTACCGGACGGGGTACCCATTGCAGGACGGGCTAGACCCCATAATTCCCCAAGGGGAAAATATGCCTAAATAAAAATATTTCCAGTCAAATTCTTAAAATTTACATATTATTAAGTATAACTGGAAATATTCAAATAAAATCACTATTAACTTAGGGGTTACGGATTGCAAGAATCCGCATTTATCAAAGTCTAAACAGGTGTCATTTCTGACCCCTAGGCTTTTTCAGTGGTTTCCGATGGTTCTTTTGTTTCGTTATGTATAAGACAAATAGCCTTCGTCTGAAAGGCTGTCTGTCTTCGGTAATACTAATTACGACTCTTCTACGGCTTTCTTCACGCTTTTTAACCATTTCTCGCTATTAGCTGACATTGAATTCAATTCTTCAATCAGCCATTTTAAATCAAATCCAAACTCTTTTTGATGGAAGTCAATAAATGCACGTGTAGTACAAAGAGCCTCATCAGAAGTTAGCAATTCCTCAACTGTAATCTTTTTTACTGAGTTCATCCAATCGATCCACGCCGCAGAATCAGCGGAGTTAGAATCTATAAATAAACTGGGATTGAATCCACCTAACAAAGATCCAAGGCAATCATCTTTGGTATCTTGATAAAAGCCATCTAATAATTCAAACATTGCTAGGTAAGATTGTCTTATACTTAATTTCAAAGCGAAACCTCCCTTATGGTGCTATATTTGCCTTTAGACCAGTTTTTGGGTCAAACACTTTTGGAACTTGGTTTAGGCCACCCTCCGTAATTACCCCATTTCTTATTTCGGCCCATGCTTGAGTGCCATTAGGCAAAGTTTCGGCATACCAGCTGTTGCCTATTTATCCACGCCTAGAAGGTTCTTACTGCTACCAGCTGCCTTCTCAATCACAGCACGATTGGCTGGGTTATCCTGTAAAAAGTGACCTTCAGCATCTCTAAACATGTGCTTTAACTGAGCTTCGTTGGTGGTTAACTTATTCCCCGCGCCCTCAACAGCAGCCTTACTCGCTCCCTTAACAATGTATTTACCAATATTACCTGCTATCATAGCACTTGCATCAAGCCCAGCCATTAATTCTCCAACTTTATTCATATGAACTTCTTCATATATCGCATCTAGTTGATTTCTACTAAGTTGCGTAACATCAATTCCCTTATATTCATATAAATATAACAAGCGCAAATAAAATTCAGTCCCCCAGAAAGTCGCACTTGCATTACTTAGAACAGAAATTCTTTTACTAGGAATTGTGTTACCCCAAGCACAGTAGACACGTGCTACAGGATTTTTAATTTGACTATAGTCGCCAGAGTTAACTGGAGAATCGCCTGCTAGCCTAAATAAATACTCATCACTCAAATGCCCACTTGGGTCAAAGTACATAATTGGATTATTTCCACAATACGTATACAAGTTCAAACTGAGTGGGTCACTATCCTTGCCCCAATAGCTATCCTCTGTAATAAACCTACCAATCCCAGGGTCGTAATACCTTGCCCTCAGATAAATAGTCCCAGTTTCCTTGTCAAAATACTCCCCACAGTACCTGAACAGGTTAGTATCGTTAGAGTCAGGAGCCTTCTCATTACCGAATGCATCATAATCATACGCTTTTATGCTGCTTCCGATTGTACTGGTAAGCTGCACTGTATCACCATGACCATTATACAGGAAATATCTTCTATTTGCACCCCGGAGTATATGAGATTTATTCCCCGTATATACTTGTTGGTTACGTTTCCTGCGCCGTCGGTTTCCAGCACCATCTGGTCACCGTCCCATATGTGGTTTATAGTCACACCGTTTACTGTCTTTGATGCTCTCAGCCCATCCCAATTATAGGTATAGCTGTATGTATTGCTTCCTTCGGTTACTTTTATCAGTTGGTTCAAACCGTTGTATTAATTTATTGTTATGCTGTTTTCAGTATTTAATGTGTTGTTGCTGTTGCTTTCACCGGTATCTGCCGTTTGGGCTTCAAGGCTCAGTGCTTATCCTTTGGTTATCACCGTGGTTATTTCCGGTGAAGCTGTTCCCGTAGCCGTTATCTCCTCTGCTGTTCCGATTGCTGAAATATCAGCTTTTGTGGTTTGCCCCTGTACAGCCGGTGAAATTATTTCGGTGTACTTACCGATTGTATTTCCGTTGTTGTCATAGCTGTAATGAGTGGTCTCTGAGGACTGTCCCGCATTCTTTATCTCTTCCGTAAGTCTGTTGCTGCTGGCATAGACATAGGCTGTAGACGAAGTAGCTCCATAAGTTGGCATGGAACTGCTTTTTTAGACATGTGTTATATCTCTTTGATTTATTATTTTGTTTTTTTCTTTTCCTACTCCAAAATAAATGCGAGTATATGAGCATAAAATTGAGTATAATGTTACTATTCCAGATATAGGAATAAGTATAATCCAAATAAATGGCATAAAGAAAATAAAAATAATATTTATAGCACTAAGGATACAAATAATTATCAATAAACCTATACTCATATAAT
>NZ_MZGX01000022.1 GCF_002051585.1 Ruminiclostridium hungatei
AAAGAAAAAGCAACAGCAGAGCTGGGGCTTAGCTTCCTTGCGTACAATATGAAAAGAGCGATAAATATGGTGGGAGTAAAGAAGTTAATTGAAGCAATGTAGGAGGTAATCCATAAAATATTCCTGTATAAAAACAAAAACGGTACCGAAATTGGTTTTTCACATCAATTTCGTACCGTTTTTCATTCTTAAAACGCCGAAAAGCCCGACAAAATCGGACTTTTCAGACAAATTGTGGTGGAGGCGAGGGGAGTCGAACCCCTGTCCGAAACCATATCCTCAAGAACTTCTACGGGTGTAGCCTGTAATTTGTGCAGCACCCAGTATCCATAGAGACTACGTCTCATTTGGACTTGAATCCTACGTTTCCCTACGGTGGACCCCTACAGGCAGGGTGCCACTTTCGGTAGCCTTTAAGTTCCGAAATGGCTCAAGGCTACGGCCAAATCAGTGCTGGCATTTGACCTTCCTATGCAAAAGGGCTGACTTATCGACGCCAGCTACCCCAGGTGCAGCAACCTGGGACTGACGGGCCGCCTAATTAGGCAGCAGCTAAAGCGAAATTATCGTTTTTAGCGTTTAATTTTAGTTTCTCGTTTTTTAAGAGGCCAACGAGAATCCTCTACCCGCTTATCATGTCTCAACAATCCCGTCGAAACCATTACGCCCCCATGTATAAAATACGCTGCATAAAAATGCTGCGCCGTTGGGCATATAAGCTTTATTTTCTCTCCACTATTCAGTTTTCAATTGAGCTAGAATAACAATTAAATTTTACAATTAAATTTTCAAATACATTGTTATTACATTGCAATTGCAAAATACATTACCAATTACATCATTACTACATTGCCAAATCAGTTGTCATTTTTACCAGGCATAACACCTTGCATCGTCTGTCAACCCACACCTGCCGTCAACACGTCAACGGAGCTTACCTCTGCTGTTCCTTCAGCCTGCGGTCAATCTCACGCTTGGCATCCCGGGCCGCAATGTCCTCCCTCTTGTCATAGAGTTTTTTGCCCCGGGCAACGCCCAGCTCTATTTTGACCATGCCGCGCTTCAGGTATGCCTGGGTAGGAACAAGTGTCAAACCCTTTTGCTGTGTCAAACCTATCAGCCGGTTTATTTCCGACCTGTGCAGCAAAAGCTTCCTGTCACGTAAAGGGTCCTTGTTAAATATGTTGCCCTGCTCATAAGGACTTATATGCATACCGCTGAGAATTACTTCTCCTCCCACAATGGAAGCATAGCTTTCCTTCAAGTTCAGTTTGCCCTGCCTTATGGACTTGACCTCTGTTCCGGACAGAACAATGCCTGCTTCAATTGTTTCTTCTATGAAGTAATCATGCCGGGCCTTCTTATTTTGTGCAACAACCTTAAAAGCTTCCTT
This sequence comes from Ruminiclostridium hungatei, assembly GCF_002051585.1. Taxonomy (GTDB): domain Bacteria; phylum Bacillota; class Clostridia; order Acetivibrionales; family DSM-1351; genus Ruminiclostridium; species Ruminiclostridium hungatei. Next base: position 1,394 of record NZ_MZGX01000022.1, read on the forward strand.
TACCATTCCTACCACCATTTCCATCTGCGCTCAATGTAAAGCTTGAAACCATATCAGACAAAAATAACCCTCTTGAAAAGGGCTTTTTCATCGGGTATTTATCTGACAGAACATATTATAGCACCGCCATATGAAAAGGTCAAGTTCCAGAAGTTTTAAGCCTTTCTAAGGTTCTCCAGCAGTTCATATGGAACCTCCAGTCCTCCCCTTCCCGTTCCCAGCTCCATGCCCGGTTTGAAGCTTCCATGAAAATCACTTCCTCCGGTAACAATAAGTCCATGTTTTATGGCAAGTCTCAGGAAATTGCCGGTATCCTCCCTGCTATGATCACTGTACAGCGCTTCTATGCCTGCCAGTCCAAATCCCTTCAGTTCCTCCAGCAGCCTGTCCATCTCGTCATAGGTCTTTCTCAGGAACACAGGATGCGCCAGCACAGGCAGTCCCCCGGCTCTGCGGATTGCCTGTATTCCATCCTCCGGCTTCAGCTCGAACCTTTTGAAATACGCCCGGCCTTCCCTGCTCAGGTACTTGTCGAAAGCGTCATCTATGGATTTTACAAAGCCTTTGTTAACCAGCACCCTTGCAATATGTGGGCGTCCCGTTATATCTCCCAGGGCTTCCTTTTTTACCTCTTCCAGCGTAATAGCTATTCCCAACTCATTCAGCCTGTTGATTATCTTCAGGTTTCTGGCTTCCCTGCCCTGCCTTATTACCTCCAGCTCATTCCTTATGGAATTATAGGCATACAGCCTGGGGAAATACCCCAGAATGTGCATTTCCGGTTTGTAATCAACACTTATCTCAATACCCGGAATCACCTCAACACCCAGCTTTTCACCTTCTTCAAGGGCCTCCTGTACTCCGTCCACAGTATCATGGTCTGTCAATGCCAGCGCAGAAAGCCCCTTCCCGTGAGCATGTCTGACAAGCTCCGCAGGACTCATGCTGCCGTCTGAAGCCATACTGTGAGTATGCAAATCAATGAGCTTTTTATTCTGATCCTTCAAAATTCCCTCCAATATTACTCAGTGTACTGCAAGATTACTGCAAGGTTACTCAAACATACTCCAAAAGTATTCTGATTTACTATCAACACTAAAAGTTACTTGCATTTCCATTCCAATTTCTAATCCGCCTCGTCTGAGGCAAAGCTCCTGTTTTCCGGGCAAATTCTATACTTCCCAATATTTTTTGTCCATACAGACCGCCGGAGGGAAGGTGCCGTTATATACACTCTGCAATATGCTGTCCATCTTTTTCAAGCTCCTGCAAGCCTGTTCCTGTGTTATAAGTCCCTGCTCCAGAGCAATGGCCAGCTCATCGGCATCCAGCACCTTCATGGTCCCGTCGGGCATGAGCTTCACATCCAGCAGCAGATCTATCAGGGTATATTGATCCAGCTCCCTGTCATATTTCACATCTATAATATCGCAATACCAGTAGGCAAACCTTCTTTCGGCATCATAAAACCTGCTGATTTTTATACCTTCCTTTAAAAAGGTATATGAAATCCCCCCCGAAATATCTGCCCTTGGCTTAATTGCTTTCCAGCGTGTAATTAAAATATTTTCATCAATGTATAAGAGCTCGTCACTTGAAATATCAACTGTCTCAAAAGGAATATACCTGGTCCTGAAAATTTTTGGCTTATTCATATCTTCTCCTAAAATCGTCAAAATTTGCTTATGGTTATTATACATTAGAATATGATGCTTTTGAAGATTTATATACAATTGTTTTTAATTTGTTTTTAAAATAGTCTCAAAAAAGTATTTTGTATTAATATTTACCACAAGCTCCCTTATATGCCTTGAAAGATGTGCCCCGAGTTATTTCCCATTTTTTTACTATCCGGATATGTTTTGTTATAATGAATACAAACTTCGGATTCAAAAGGGTGGTCGTCTTTTATGAAGCAGGAAAAATGCTGCAGCAATTGCCAGCGTGGAACATCGATGCATTTGACAAAGGATATTTTGTGTAAATACCGGGGAATTGTAACCCCTGATTATATTTGCTTCAAATATAAAAGCTCTGCTGACTTGCCTCAAGTTCAACAGCCTTCCTATAAGTGCGCCCATTGTGAATACTTTCTTGTGGAACTGGACTCTGAAAATCAGAACCTAGGTAAATGCAAGCTGTTCTCCGCAAGAGACTTTGACGGCAATACCCGGAATGCCTGCTCGAAATTTTCCAGAAAAATGTTTATTGAGGAAGTCTCTTGAAGAAACCTCATGAAGTCACTTAAATCTTCTGATTCCTGCTGAAACTTTCGGGATAATTTTTCCTTTCTGCCATAAACCTCCTTATGCTTTTGCTATCTTTTTCCGATATAATTTATGACTGTCATTGTACGGTATTTTATATTATAATAGTCTTATTACAGCGGTCAGGGGGGTAGTATGAATCTAGATATCAATTCCATATTCAATCAGAAGCTGGCGGAGATTGAGAAAAGGCTTGCGGACATTGCGCCCGGCTTAACCACCAAAAGCAGTGATACAGCAGAAATACCCTTTGAAAAGTATCTGTCCGATGCCTCACTTTCGGGGTTAAGCGATTCCCTTTCAGGCTCCGGAGAGAATTTTTCCTTGTCGGACACCGACACCTGGACAAGCCTTTTGAACACTTTGAACAAGGACAGCAGCACTACTTCCTTGAATGTATTAAGGGCTGAAGCTGCCTTATCCAGATCAACCGCATATTTTCCCGCAGATCAGACCCAACTGATGGACATGATAAACTCTGCTATTGAAAGTGCAGCTTCAAGGTATGGCGTAGACAAGGATCTTATAAGGGCTGTTATGAAGCAGGAGTCCTCCTTCAATCCCAAATCCATATCCTCTTCCGGAGCTCAGGGCTTGATGCAGTTAATGCCCGGAACAGCAGATTCACTGAATGTATCAGATCCCTTTGATATTGTTCAGAATATAAATGGTGGAGTCCAGTATTTAAGAGACCAGCTTTCCAGATTCAATGGAAATATAAGCCTGGCACTGGCGGCCTACAATGCAGGTCCCAACGCCGTTGACAAATACGGAGGAATTCCTCCCTATAATGAAACCCAGAATTATGTACAGAAGGTTACAGAATATTATAATCAATACAAGATGCTTGCAAGCCGCTGATGCGGCTTGCTTTTATTTTACCTGCCCATATTGTCCTACTTTATATATTACATTTAATAAATTTAATATAATATATTTTTATCCAATTAATATAGGCTCTGTTGCTTTGCTTCACAAAGTCAATTACCCTCCGCTGAAATCCGATAGTTTGGGTTTGGGCTAAAGCCTCCTGAAGTCAAAGCTAATTCAACCCCAAACTGCATTCAAAGCCAGCTTTAAAGCATTATCCAGAACCAACTTGTTGGCTTATGGAAGACGAAAGCTTTGAACCGTAATTGACTTTGGTAATGCATGTGAACCTTATTATATTTCCTGAAAAATAGAACTTATTTAAAATAATTTTATACACAATATCCACATAATTATCCACAGCTCTGTAATACTTATATATCTTATCTTTCGAGAAATTTCCACAGAAGGCGTATTTTATTCACAGATAATTATTCACACCGCGTAAATTTACAGCCCAAGACCGCTCATTATCAGGCTTTGCAGATTTAACGACAAAATATGTTATTTTTTTACACAACCCTGAACTCGTTAATACTGCAGTAAAGCAAGTCTTTTCCCATTATTATACATTCTGTGGATAACTATTGTAAAACATTGCTATATTACCCTAATTTTAACCCGGGAACTGCATTTAAATCCAATCCTGAAATATTTCCTCTCTCGTACTCGAAATATGCAGCACAGCCTATCATAGCTGCATTATCCGTACAAAGCACCAGGGCAGGATACAATACCTCAATCCCATGCTTCTGAGCCTGGCTTTTCATCTGGCTTCTAAGCTGTGAATTAGCTGCAACTCCGCCAGCCAGCGCAATTTTTCCCATGCCCTTCATTTTTGCCGCAGCTATGGTGTTCCTCACCAGCACATCCACTACAGCCTGCTGGAAGCTGGCGGCTATATCCGGAATATTCACCTGCTCTCCTGTCTGCGCGAGCCTGTTCAGATGGTTCAAAACCGCTGTTTTCAGGCCACTGAAGCTAAAGTCCAGAGAGCCGTCCTCAAACTGCACCCTGGGAAACCTCACGGCACTGCTGTTTCCCTGAGCCGCATACCTGTCAATGAGAGGCCCCCCGGGATAGCCCAGACCTATGGCCCTTGAAATTTTGTCAAAGGCCTCTCCGGCAGCATCATCTCTCGTCTGCCCCAGAATTTCAAATTTGCTGTAGCTTTCCACCTGAACTATATGGCTATGCCCTCCGGATGCCACCAGACATACGAAGGGAGGCTCCAACTCAGGATATTGCAGATAATTGGCTGCTATATGCCCCTCAATGTGATGCACCCCTACAAGAGGCTTTCCGGTTGTATATGCTATTGCCTTCGCTGCGGTAAGGCCCACCAGCAGTGCACCTACAAGCCCGGGACCATAGGTGACCCCAATGGCGTCAATGGCATCCAGCGGTGTTCCTGCCTCCTCCAATGCCTGGTTTATTACCGGCATTATAAGCTCGACATGCTTTCTGGAAGCTATTTCAGGAACGACACCGCCATATTTCTTATGCAGGTCAACCTGAGAGGAAATTACATTTGACAAAATATATCTGCCGTTTTTTACCACAGAAGCAGAGGTCTCATCACAACTGCTCTCTATTCCAAGAATAAGTGTATCCATTTTGCTTATGCCTCCGTAACACATGTACCTTCTGCCTGCTGTCCATGAACAGGGGAGAAGAACATTCCTACAGAATATAATAGCCTACTGGGTGTATTTTATCAAGGCGGGAAGGAAAAAGACACAGAGCTTTCTCCTGGATAAAGCCTCGGAAGCTTATTCCGGAAACTTGTTTCAGGGCAACAAAAAAACATGGAGCTTTGCGGGCCCCATGCCCCTAAAAGGAGAAATGCTAATGTTCAACCTAATATTACCAGATATACCCCTAACTGAAAATAGACAATCCCTACCACGAGAGCTAGTCCAAAAGTCCCAGCCCTCATGTAGGCATCTGGTCAAGGCAGGAATACCTGGAATGCAGTCTGTTTACGCTGCCTTGTTCCTTAATTTATAGGCTGCAACATATTTGCCCTTACTGTCCTTTATAAAAGGCCTCTCCTTTTCCGGAAGCTGCCAGAAGCCCTTCCGCTCCTTAATGGCACTGTCCTGCAGCCGGTTGAAATACTCCTTCAGCAAGGTATTCGGACTGTAGAACACACATATTGCATAGCCGTTTTCAACCATATATGCATTATAATAGGTTTCATCTTCCAAAAGTACATGGGCCAGCAGTCTGCCAAACTGGTCGGTGGTATCCTTCTCAAACAGCAATTTTACCTTTTTCCCTGTGAGCATTTCTTTGGTAAGGCTGGAGGCTTCTTCCGAGTATGGCTGCGGCTTTACCCCAGACTTTACAGATTCGGGAGTGTCAATATCCAGCATCCTCACTTTATATTCCTTGCTTTTGTAAGTAATGTGAAAGGTATCTCCGTCAGTTACCCTGTCCACATGTGCCTCAATGTATCCAAAGGGGGCTATGCCCTCTTTTTCGGACTGTAAAAGCTCTGACGGAAATGCCGCTGCCGTGTTTTGCGTTCCATCCGTCTGTGAAGGCCTTTGTTTACCGGCTGAGCTCTCAGAAGAACTGCCGGTTGGGTCTCCGATTGGCTCTCCGGGTGAATTTGCGGAAGTGCTCACTGCTGAGCTGCCGGAAACCGGAATACCTGCAGTACCGGCGGCGACCGCGGAAGCTGCGGAAAGGTTGCCCGACCCGGGATTGTTTAAGGCGTTTCCAATAAAAATTACTGCTGCAACTGCAAGTGTAGTTAGTGCGGATATAGTCCTTTTTTTCATTGATGTCACCTTTCAATGTTATTAGGAATGACCAAATAATAACTTCCGATTCTTGGACGATTATTTAGTCATTCCTTAACATGGCTATTATACCACAGCTTCTGGCAAATACCAGCCTTACGGCACTGTTCTTACTGCACTATACTTACTGTACTATACTTACTGTACTATACTTACTGTACTACACTTACTGTACTGTTCACGCAGCTTTTTAACGGGTACAAAAGAAAACAGCCTGATCAACTCCCTTGTCAACCAGACTGTCCCTTTATTAAGTGTATCATTCGTGTATTGGCCGATATCACTTAAGACTTGATTTCATGTCCAAAGCGGCTCTCACTCATTTGCCGTCAATTTATTATTTACCTCTCCGGCAATAAATATTCCCTTACGTCCCTTGGGCAGTCAGGACAGTCACCGGCACAGTGCCTCCCATAACTGTCTCATCCTTCCGGTCTATTACCTCCATATTGAACAGGGCTTTCATAACCTGCCCGATGTTGTCCACCGCCACCACTTCGATATCCATATCTTCAAACAGCTCCTGGTAGTTGTCTCTTGGTATGAATACCTTCCTGATTCCGGCAGCCTTCGCAGCTTCCACCTTTGCAACCACTCCCCCCACAGGCTTGATTTTTCCCTTGATGGATATTTCCCCTGTCATTGCAATGTCTCCGCCCACAGGGATGCTCTTTACGGCTGAATAAACCGCCGTAGCGATTGTTATTCCGGCCGAGGGCCCATCTATGGGAATTCCCCCGGGAAAATTCAAATGTATCTCATAATCCCTGAAATCCACATCCATATATCTTTTGAGCACCGTCAGGACATTTTCCACAGAAGCCTTCGCTGAACTGGTTCTCTTGAGCTTGTGCCCCCTGTTGTCCATTTCCTCGGCTTCAACTATACCTGTAATCTTAATATTGCCGTTGCCCGGTGCAACCTCCATGGCCGTGGCCTCCACATCTATCACCATGCCTGTGCTGTTTCCGAATACTGCCAGGCCGTTTATACAGCCTATCTGCTCTTCGGCATTGACCTTCTTTTCTATCCTTGGGCTGTAATGCCCGAACTCTATGACCCACTCAATATCCTTTACGTCGATTGCATTCCTGCTTTCCAGCATTGCAATACCCCCGGCAATCTGAATGATATTGACCGCATCCCTGCCATTCTGCGCATATTTGGCCACCTGCTCACTGCAGCCCTCCGCAAGGATATAGCCGCCCTTAACCGCCGCATTTTCACATATGGCACTTATTTCCTCCGCTCTTAAGGCCCTGAAATGTATTTCCACACATCTGGACCTGATGGCTGCCGGTATTTCGTCAGGGGTTCTTGTTGTTGCTCCTACAAGCCTGAAATCCGCCGGCAGGCCCTTTTGAAATATATCATGTATATGGGAGGGTATGTTCCCGTCCTCCGAGGTATAGTAGGCGCTCTCAAGAAATACCCGCCTGTCCTCCAGGACCTTCAGAAGCTTGTTCATCTGAATGGGATGCAGTTCTCCGATTTCGTCAATGAACAGAACTCCCCCATGTGCCTTGGTAACCGCTCCCGGCTTGGGCTGCGGCACTCCTGCGGCGCCGTAGGCGCCCGCCCCCTGATAAATGGGATCATGCACGGAGCCTATCAAGGGATCTGCTATGCCCCTCTCGTCAAATCTCAAGGTTGTAGCATCCATTTCAATGAATTTTGCCTCTTTTTTAAAGGGTGATATTCCATTGTTTTTTGCTTCCTCAAGTATAACCCTGGCGGCTGCAGTTTTTCCCACACCGGGAGGCCCATATATTATAACGTGCTGTGGATTTGACCCGCACAGGGACGCGCGCAGGGCCTTTATTCCCTGCTCCTGGCCCACTATGTCCCTCAGGGTGGAGGGCCTGGTTTTTTCGGACAAGGGCTCGGTGAGATGAATATCCCTCAGCTTTCTGAGCTTTTCCAGTTCCTTTCTGGCTTCCTTGTCTATGGCGCTCTTGTTGCCCTGCTGGGTTCTGAGCAACGTAAAAAAATAAATTCCGATTATGACCGAAAAGAAAAACTGTATGATGAACATCGTGGTTGTAAACATGAATTACCTCCTAAGGCTTTTTTGCTGCGTACTTATATTATTGGCAATGATTTATATTTTATCCAAGTTATTGGGATAAATTTCAAAAAAACAAGGGCCGCCTCAAAATAGAATTTAATTTCTACTTTGGGACAGCCCTTGCTAAAATATAAATTATTGACTTATGACACAGATTCCTTCTTAACTCTTGCTTTTTTGGAACCGGCCTTTTTTAAAGACTTGCGGTTCTCATTCAGTATGAGTTCAGGCTCGGAACTGTTTTCAATAACATCCTTGCTGATAATGCACTTTTCAACGTTGGTCATGGACGGTATGTCGTACATGACTCCAAGCATTATCTCCTCAAGAATGGCACGAAGCCCTCTGGCGCCGGTATTCCTGGCAATTGCCTTTTCAGCAATCAGTTCAAGGGCATCCTCCTGGATTTCCAGCAGCACATCATCCATTTCCAGCAGCTTCTGGTATTGCTTAACCAGTGCATTCTTAGGCTCGGTAAGTATCTGTACCAGTGCCTTCTTATCCAGTGACTGCAGTGTGACCACAATAGGAAGTCTTCCCACAAATTCAGGAATAAGTCCAAACTTCAGCAAATCCTGCGGAAGTATCTCTTTTAAGAGCTCTCCCACATCCTTGTCCTTGGTGCTTTCGATTTTAGCGCCGAAGCCCAGGGACTTTTTGCCGATTCTGTTCTGTATTATCTTGTCAATGCCGTCAAAAGCACCGCCGCAAATAAACAATATGTTTGTGGTATCAATCTGAATAAACTCCTGATGGGGATGCTTTCTTCCACCCTGAGGCGGAACAGAGGCCAAAGTCCCCTCCAGTATCTTAAGCAGTGCCTGCTGTACGCCTTCACCACTGACATCTCTTGTTATGGACGGATTTTCAGATTTACGGGCTATTTTATCGATTTCATCGATGTAAATAATGCCCTTTTCAGCTTTTTCAATATCATAATCAGCAGCCTGTATCAACCTTAATAGAATGTTTTCAACATCCTCTCCGACATAGCCTGCTTCTGTGAGAGAAGTAGCGTCAGCAATGGCAAAAGGAACATTCAAAATTCTTGCAAGGGTCTGCGCCAGAAAAGTCTTACCGCTGCCTGTAGGTCCAAGCATTACTATATTGCTCTTCTGCAGCTCGATATCAGAGGACTTTATATCGCTGTTTATTCTCTTGTAGTGATTGTAAACAGCAACCGCAAGTGATCTTTTGGCAGTATCCTGACCTATTACATACTGGTCCAGAATCTCCCTGATCTCCTTGGGTTTTGGTATTTCGTTAACTTCAGCGTCTATTTTTGTGTCTTCAAATTCCTCTTCAATAATCTCTGAGCACAGTTCTATGCACTCGTCGCAGATATAAACTCCAGGACCTGCCACCAGTCTCTTTACCTGCTCTTGAGACTTACCACAAAAAGAGCATTTTAACTGCTTCTTCTCATCATATCTGGTCATCATTGCACCTCAACTATTATCTTCTAACCATAATATCATCAACAAGTCCATAGGCCTTTGCTTCCTCGGCAGACATGAAGAAATCCCTGTCGGTATCCTTTTCTATCTTATCCAGAGGCTGACCTGTTCTGTCGCTCAATATTCTGTTCAACTTGTCTTTAGTCTTCAAAATATTTTCAGCGTGTATCTTTATGTCAGTTGCCTGACCTTTTGCACCTCCAAGAGGCTGGTGAATCATGATTTCACTGTTTGGAAGTGCAAATCTCTTGCCTTTTGCTCCTGCTGCCAGAAGAAATGCTCCCATACTTGCAGCCATACCCATGCAGATGGTTGACACATCGCATTTTACGTACTGCATTGTGTCAAAAATGGCAAATCCGGAATGCACAGCGCCTCCCGGGCTGTTAATGTAAAACTGTATATCCTTGTCGGGATCCTGAGCTTCAAGGTAAAGCATCTGCGCAACAATCAGGCTGGCAGTAACATCATTTACCTCATCACTCAACACTATTATCCTATCATTCAGCAGTCTGGAAAAAATATCATAAGACCTCTCACCGCGATTAGTCTGTTCAACAACCATAGGTACTAAACTCATGACCATACCTCCCTTATTAATATATGTTATTTTTACCGGACTGTTAACAGTCCGGTTGGAACGCGTTACGTCCTCTAAAACGGCTGGAGCAAATCCTTTCACTAGAATCAGACTATGCTTCATACCCGCTCGTTGTTCATGGAACTCAAAAATCAATCCGGCATGCACCGCTTCTCCCGAGCACCTCATACCTCAGTTACCTGATATAATCTTACCCATTTCCGGAGGTGTCCAATCGTTTTTTTAATTACAAAAAGAAGGAGACACCCTTCCGCTATGGGAAACCCGCTTAAATCAAGCCAGCTTCGCATTTTCAACCAGTAATTTTATAGTCTTTCTGAAAGCGATATCCTTTTTGAGGTATTCCATATCCTCAGCTCTCAAGGATTTTTTCAAGTCCTCGGCAGACTGTTTGTATGCTTCGGCAGTTTTTGCTATTTCTTCTTCAACTTCAGTTTCTGAAACCTCTACATTTTCAATCTTTGAAATCTTCTCAACCACCAACTGCACCTTTACTTCATTTTCGGCTCTTGCGGCAAACTGTCCTCTGAAGGCTTCAAAATCCATACCCATCAATTCCAGATATCTCTGCAAATCCAAGCCCTGGTATCGGAGTCTCATATCAAAGTCCCTGGTCATGACATCAATCTGCTTTTCAACCATGACTTTAGGTATTTCAACTGCTGCATTTTCTGCTATCTTCTGAATGACACTTTCCTCATTCTCGTGTTCAGCCTTATGTTTTGCAGTTTCTTCTAATTTATTTCTCAAATCCTTTTTATATTCTTCAAGTGTGTCAAATTCGCTTATATCCTTGGCAAATTCATCATCCACAACAGGCAATTCCTTGACTTTTATTTCCTTGACTGTTACCTTGAACAATGCAGGCTTTCCGTTCAACTCTTCCTTACCGTATTCTTCAGGGAAGGTTACATTAACATCCAGCTCTTCTCCTGTATTCTTTCCAATCAGCTGATCTTCAAAACCTGGAATAAATGTGCCGGAACCAATTACCAGACTGTAATCCGTTCCTTTTCCGCCTTCAAACGGCACTGAATCAATAAAGCCTTCAAAGTCGATAACGGCAGTGTCGCCTGATTGTACAGGTCTTTCCGTTATAGTAACAAGACGTGAATTCTTTTCAACTACCTTTTCAAATTCCTTTTCCACATCGTCTTCTGTAACTATAGCGTCTGCCTTAGTCACTTCCACGCCCATATAAGCGCCCAATTCCACCTCAGGCTTTGTTGTAACCCTGGCAGTAAATATAAGGTTTTCCTTGTTTCCGATCTGAACGATATCTATTTCCGGTCTGTCCACAGGCTCCAGATTCTTTTCTTCCACCGCCTGGTCATATGCTTCGGAGCAAACAATGTTTATGGCATCGTCATATAATGCCTGTTCGCCATAGTAACGCTCTACGATATTTCTCGGAGCCTTGCCTTTTCTGAAGCCAGGTACATTAAATTTTGATGCGTTCTTCTTAAAGGACTGCTGCATACCTTCTTCAAATTTAGCTGCATCAACTTCTATTTCAAGCTGTACAACATTCTTTTCAACATCTTCAAATTTGTTAACCTTCATTTTAATAAACTTCCTCCCGGTATTTAGTTTTGTATAATTTTATCCATTCAGCGCAATGCTTGTTTTTTTGCCAATTCCTTTTCCATGAAAAAACAGAAAAAACTCTAGTTTAAAAATTAACCATTCAATTATACCATATTATTGGCATATTTCAAGAATCAATATAACTTTAATAAAGTACCCTGTCAACAGGTTTTTGAGTATTTTCCACAGTGGTATTCCGCGGCGAAAGATGTATTACCGGCTGACTATGGGCAGCGGGACAAAATTCAGATAATCCGCCGAAATCAACTTGAGCTCTATGCCTTCGTATTCTCCCTCTATGGCACCCTTGATCCCGTCACCATGAAGATGTCCATAAAAACACCGGGTTATACCATGTTTTTTCATTACATCAATAAAACCCGAAGACTGGCTTTTGGCAGTGACAGGAGGATAGTGCATGAATACCAGCCTTTCGCTCTGTTCCTGATTGGCGGAGGATTTGATTGACAGCTCAAGGCGTTCGATTTCCCTGTTGTATATTTTTTCATCTTCCTTTTTAAAATCATCCTCACCGGGACATTTCCAGCCCCTGGTACCGCAGATTGAAAAATTTTCTGCCATAAAGGAATTGTTATGCATAAAGGAAATGGTGGTGAACTCTTTTTCCTTCAAATATTTATTCAGCTTTGACGAAGTTGTCCACCAGTAATCATGGTTGCCCTTGGAAATAATTTTTTTGCCGGGCAAGGCTTCAATATACCTGAAGTCCTCGTATACATTTTCTATATAGGTTGCCCAGGATACATCCCCCGGTATTATTACGGTATCAGTATGGGCAACCGTCTCTATCCAGTTGTTTTTCAACTTCTCCATGTAATTTGACCATCTTCCGCCAAAAACATCCATTGGCTTGTCTATTCCCAAAGCCAGGTGCAAATCGGCTATTGCAAAGATTGACATATGATTTTGTACCCGTTCCTTTAAACATTATTTTCTGAAATATTCATATATTTTTTCAGCCACTCTTTGATTTATTCCGTCCACCTCAAGCAGTTGAGCTATTTCGGCATTTTTAACCGCAGTCAGCGATTTAAAATGCCTTATGAGAGCTTTTTTTCTGGCTTCGCCGATACCGTCTATATTATCCAGCTCCGAATGAGTATATCTCTTTTCCCGCAGCTTCCTGTTGTATTGAACCGCAACACGGTGGGTTTCATCCTGAATCTCGGTAATAAGTCTCAGCAGCGGCAATTTTGCTGAAAGCTCATACTCGCCGCCTTTATATACCAGGGCCTTTGTTCTGTGCCGGTCATCCTTTGCCATGCCCGCAATCACCAGCTCAAAACCAAGCTCACTGACAACCTGCTGTGCGGCGTTTACGTGAGCAAGTCCTCCATCCACCAGAATCAAATCGGGCAGCCTTGAAAACTTGGCCTGTCCGCTTTCCTCCCGGGACTCCCTTATTGCCCTGTTCAGCCTTCTGAACAGGGTTTCCTGCATACTGGCATAGTCGTTCTGCTCTGAAACCGACTTCATTTTGAATTTTCTGTATTCATCCCTTGCAGGCCTGCCTTTTTCAAAGACCACCATGGAAGCGACTATCTCAGAGGAGCCGGTGTTGGATATGTCATAGGCTTCTATTCTGTCAGGCATACTTTCCAGACCCAGAATTCCGGCCAGCTCCCTTAGGCCTTCTTCATGGATAGAGCCTTCCCGTTTCAATCGTTCACCATACAATTTAAGTGATATTTCTGCATTTTGTACAACCATTTTCACAAGCTTTACCAGCTCGCCCCTCTGGGGAATGCGCAGGTTCACCTTAAAACCTCTCCTGCCTGTAAGCCACTGCCCGATAATCTCACCGTCTTCTATTTCCTGTGGCAGTACTACCTCGGAGGGCACATATTGCACCGTATTGTAAAACTGCTTGATAAAAGTGGACAGGGAGTACTTGACATCCTCTTTTCCTTCACCTTCAAATATGAAATGCTCTCTGCCTACAACGCGCCCGTTCCTTACGAAGAAAACCTGAATGCACAGGTCGGCCACGTTTTGGGCAAACCCGATGATATCCCTGTCCTGCCCGTCGGTGGACAATACCTTCTGTGCTTCAGAAAGCTGGACAATGCTGTTCATCTTATTTCTGAGCTGGGCCGCCTTTTCAAATTCAAGATTCATGGCAGCGGTTTCCATATGTCCTTTAAGGTCATTCAATATCTCATCATATTGTCCGCCCAGGAAGGAACAGATTTTTTTCATCATATTCCTGTATTCATCCTTATTTACCTCTCCCTGGCAGGGGCCCAGGCACTGCTTTATGTGATAATTCAGGCATGGCCTGAACTTGCCTATATCCCTGGGCAGCACCCTGTTGCAGGTTTTGATGGGAAACAGCTTCTTAATGGTGTCAATGGCATCATTGACGGCAAAAGCGCTGGAGTAAGGCCCGAAGTACTTTGCCCCGTCCTTTTCCACCCTGCGGGTTTTAAGTATCCTGGGATACTGCTCCTGCATTGTTACCTTTATATACGGATAATGCTTGTCATCCTTGAGAAGTATATTGTACTTGGGCTTAAACTTTTTTATGAGGTTGCATTCCAGCATCAGGGCTTCAACTTCCGTGTCGGTAACAATATATTCAAACTCCTGGATTTTTGAAACCATGGCGCTGACCTTGGGCGGGTGGTTTGAAGAATTCTGGAAATATTGTCGCACCCTGTTTTTAAGCACAACTGCCTTTCCGACATATATGACAATACCGTTTGAATCCTTCATTATATAGACGCCGGGTTTATCCGGCAGTTTTTTAAGCTCTTCCTGTATATCAAACATATTTGCCTCCATGAGCCATGTTCAGGCCTTGAGTGTGTATTAAGCGTTTATAAGCCTGGAATAAACAAAAAGTGGTTTATGCAAACACACAGGTTTGCAAAAGCCACAACTGTTTGTATTTCATATTGAAATATATGTCTCAGGTGTTAAAATCCGGTTGAAAAATACTCAGAAATTTCTTTTAACGCTATTTCTTCATCTTCCCCGTCAGTTATGACAGTAATAGTGGCCTGTCTCTCAACCCCAAGTGACAGCAGTCCCAGAAGGCTTTTTGCATTTGCCCGTCTTTCCCCTTTTTCAAGCCATATGCTCGAACTATACCTTGATACCTTTTGTACAAGTAATGCCGCTGCTTTTGAATCCAAACCCGACGGACAGTTTATAACTACTTTATTTGAAATCATCTTTCGCTCCCCCGTTAATTGAACTTGACAATTGTGTATATAATATTATACCAAATAATCACTAAACAAATCAAACTCTGTAGAATATTATATTAGATTATGCATACATTTATCAAGCCCTTAAAAAATCCTTGATACCGTCAAGATACCTTAAGGTCTTTTTTATTCCTGCCGAAGCCTGTATCTATTACAGTACCTATGCCGAAGGACGCCAGGGCCAATTCCACAGCTATAAAGCAAATCCCGTATATCATCAGCGCGGTATAATAGCCTGACGGAATAAATATAAGAGGAACTATCTTGATTATGCTTATAAGGATGTGTCCTACAAAAAATTCAATATAAATTGCCGACCTGTCATAATTATTTTTAAAAATTACTGTTCCAAGGTATATGCTGCCTATTATGTCTGCCAGCATGATAATCAAGACATAAAACACAGGCACCGCTATCAGGAATATGAGGAAGGCAAGTATTATAGTCAGGCTCACCACTACCAGCGCACCCAATATCATTCTCCGGGACAGCGCCTTCCCCATGGAATAGGACATTACCCTGAATCTTGAAGTGAATATGGTTATAAGTATAAGGCCCGCAATCAATATAAGCAGGGAACCGGCAATAAGTGTATTGATAATTATCCCGTTGGATTTAAAAAGTGAAATATAATCAAAATTTATAGAAACCTTGGTGCCGTTTACCTTAACCTCATTGCCCATCTCCAGCTTCCCCACCGAAACCAGGTTGCCCATAACCTCCGATTTATCCTTCAGATATACTTCACCAAAGGCTGAAACCACGTCACCGCTCACTGTCCCATTTATACTGGCTTTTCCGAAAACAACTATCACGCTGCCCAGTACATTTGAATCTATATCGGTTGAGCCCAGCACAACCGTAATATTTCCGCAGCTTACGCCATTTATGTCCTGATCCTCCAGTACAA
Organism: Ruminiclostridium hungatei; assembly: GCF_002051585.1. Lineage (GTDB taxonomy): Bacteria > Bacillota > Clostridia > Acetivibrionales > DSM-1351 > Ruminiclostridium > Ruminiclostridium hungatei. Next base: position 17,197 of record NZ_MZGX01000022.1, read on the forward strand.
TCAGGTTACTGATAGTCAGATCATTTTTTGCAGCAGATACCGCGCCTGGAATCAATAATGAAAACAGAAGAAAGATTATAACCAGCTTTATTCTTTTATTCATTGAGCTGCACCATTACCCTCTCTGACCATTCTGATGAACACTCCCTGAACGACCAGCAGCAGCACTGCAAGTAAAATGTAAGCGTAATAGTAGGTTTTATACATGGATGTGGCAAAACCCATAAGCGCTATAACTATTCCCTTTGTCATCGTAACTGCCGCAGCCAGGAATTCCTTTGCCAGATCCACTGCAATCTGTACATTCTGCATAAGCTCCAGCGGGTGGTTTACAGCCTCATACAGTATTCCTCCGAATAAGCTTACAAATATAAATGATACTGCAACCAAAAGTATATTATATACGAAATTGTTTTCCCTGACCGGCTGGGTGTACATCTTCACTTCTTTTTCTATCCTGCTCATTACTTGTAGCTCAAAATCTTCAGGAGGCTCAATCACTGAGTCTTGCTCTATTTCTAAAAATACTTCCTCCAAGGATAGAAATTCATCCGAGCACTTCTTGCAGTTTTTCAAGTGCTGCTTCAACTGGGCCGCTTCGATATCATTTATATTTTTATCAAAGTATTTCATCATATAGTCCTGTGCTTCGTTACATTTCATAATACCTCCTCCTTTCTTGCACTATCAAGTTTTTCCTTGAGCATGAGCCTTGCCCTGTAAAGCCTGTTTTTTATTATGGACATGGGCTCATTTAAAACCTTTGTCATTTCCTCATAGGACATTCCGTTATTGTGGAAAAGCACTATGAGTATTTTATATTTTTCAGGCAATTCATTAATTGCCTTTTTAATCAACTGTGATCTTTGTTTCTTTATCAGCGTCTGTTCAGGTGTATCGATATCGCTTGAGACTCCAATAGCATCCTCCAGTGTAACAGTGTCCTGTTTTTTCTTCCTTAAGGTGTCCAGACACAAATTAGAAGTAATTTTTACTATCCATGTAGACATTTTGTATTCCGGGTTATATTTCTCAAGAGATTTGTATAATCTGATAAAAACCTCCTGAGATACGTCATTGACTTCTTCTTTATCCGATATCATCTTGTAGACTACACTGTAGACCAGTTTTTTATATCTGGTTACTATTTCTTCAAACGCACTACCATCCCCGTTTATACATTGGGATACCAGTTCTGCATCTGTAGGCACCAAAGCTCGATACACCCCCTCTCACACAAGAAAAAATGCAATGCTCGATTTTCCATATGCTTTGCTTCATATTCTCAGTACATAATAGTTACGTTTGGAATCTGAAATTGTCTGAAATTATTTTCTCCTTCTGGGAGTGCCCATCACGGTCTTTGCATATTTTTCCAGCTTGTTGTTTACAAGAAAGTTGATGGTGTCTTTTTTGTAGCTGCCGTCGGGATTTCTGCTGCCGGCTTCAAACCCTGTCAATATTTGAATTCCTTCATCAATATTTGCAACGGGATATATGTGAAACAGCTTTTTCCTGACAGCCTCTACAACCTCATCATTCAATACAAGGTTCCTGATATTCTGGTGAGGTATTATTACGCCGTGCCTTCCGTCCAGTCCTCTGTGCCTGCACAGTTCGAAGAAGCCTTCAATCTTATATGAAACTCCGCCAACCGGCTGGATTTCGCCCTTTTGATTAACCGAACCGGTTACGGCTATGTATTGCTTTATGGGAACTTCCGCAAGGCTGGACAGTATGGCGTACAGCTCGGCACTGGATGCGCTGTCCCCGTCCACGCCGCCGTACAACTGCTCAAAGCACAGGCTGGCTGTCAGGGACAGCGGAAAGTCCTGAGCGTATTTCTGCCCGATATATCCGCTGAGTATAAGCACTCCCTTACTGTGTGAGGTACCGCTCAGGTCAACCTCCCTCTCCACATTTACAATACCGCTTTCTCCAATATAGGTGGAGGCGGTGATTCTCGAGGGCTTTCCAAAGGAATAGTCCCCCATGTCCATTACCGTCAGTCCGTTGATCTGTCCCACCTGTTCCCCGGCGGTATCTATCATTATTGTTCCGTCTTCCAGCATTTCCAGTATTTTTTTATCAACCCGGTCACACCTGGCAGCCTTTTCTTTTACAGCCTGCCTTACATGTTTTGCCTTTACATGCTTTGCCCGGTCGTCCTGGGCCCACGTGCATGCTTCACAAAGAATTTCAACAATATCGTTAAACCTGGTAGTCAGCTTTTTCTGGTCCTCCACAAGCCAGGAGGCATACTCTACCACACTTGCCACTCCTGACCTGTCAAAATGAAGAGTCTCTTCCTTCCTGCAGAAGCCGCTGATAAAAGAAGCCAGCTTCAGGATATTTTCTTCACTGCGCTCCATTTCCTCATCAAAATCCACCTTTACCTTGAAAAGCTTCCTGAAGTCCTCTTCATATTCGTATAAAAGCTGATATATCGAAGTATTCCCCACCATTATTACCTTTATGTCAACTGGGATGGGCTGGGGCTTCAATGCCGGAACGGCTACCACTCCAGCCTGGTCCTTCATGTTTTCTATGTTTATTTTTTTGGTCTTCAGCACCCTGTTGATGGCTTCATAAGCCTGGGGATTCCCCAGAACATCCCTTGCCTGCAATATGAGGTATCCCCCGTTTGCCAGATGGAACAGCCCGGGCTTTATCTTGGTATAGTCCGTGGACACCGACCCGAATTCGTTTTCATACTCAATCTTTCCGATAAGGTTTGGATAGGTGGGATTGAAGTCCACAATAACAGGGGCCCCCTTGAGGCCGCTGTTGTCCACAAGTACGTTTACCTTGTACTTGTATACCGGAGTTTCCTCCTTCTGCATGAAGGGTATGATGAACTGCGGCTGCTCCTCGCTGGATTCCTCCTCCTGGAAATCGTCAAGATTATCCAGTATGTCCTGCTGCACATTATCCAGAAACTTCAATATGACATCGAATTTCTTATACTTCTCCTTCAGGTCATTCATCTGAACGCCCAGTGCCAGCAAGGCTATCCTGTTTTCCCATTCCGAAACCTTCTGCCGGGTTTCCTTTTCATTATTTTTTAATTTCCGGATAATGTCCAGGGTTTCCTGCTGCAGGATATTTGTCTTCTCATTTATTTGATCCTTTATAGTGTCGTCAAGATTTTCAAATTCCTCTTCACTGATGGTCTTTCCTTCAACGATAGGCAAGAAGTATATGCCGGAACTTCCGGTATTTACTTTAAACCCGTGGGATTCGGCATCCTCACTGAGTTTATCCAGAAGCTCGTTCTTTTTGCTTTCGTATTCCTCCATTATTTCAGCCTTTTCCTTTTCGTACTGGTCATTGTCAAAGGCATTTACTATTTCCTGCTTGATAACCTTTACGAAAGCGTCCATATCCGACTGAAATCCCTTGCCCATGCCCGCCGGCAAATTGATGGCCATTGGCTGGTTGGGCTGTGTAAAATTATATATGTAACACCAGTCGTCGGGAATCTTCATGGAGGCTGCCATTTCATTTACTATCTGCTTTGCAAAGCTTGTTTTGCCGGTGCCGGTGGGGCCTGACATATATATGTTGTAGCCTCTCATTTTCATTTTGAGACCGAATTTCATTGCCCTGGAGGCTCTCTCCTGTCCGATGATACCTTCAAAGGGTCCCAGCTCACCGGTGTTCCTGAAAGGGAACGCAGCCTCACTGCACCTGTAATCCAAGTCTTTATAATTAAGTTCTTTCGGCTTCATACTCTCTCCTAACCGTGTGCAAAACACACAAAAAATAGTTATAAAATCAAGCCTTCCATTTTTCTTGCCCAACTGCCGGTTTTAACGGTCCAAATGCTTCCACATGATTATGGCGTCCTCTCCGGTATCGGAATAGTAGCCCTTACGGATTCCCTCAGACCTGAAGCCATATTTTTCATATAGCTTCTGCGCCGGCAGGTTGCCTCTCCTGACCTCAAGCGTCAGGCTCAGGATTCCATTTTCCCGGCATAGCTTAAGGAGTTCATCCATTATGCGGCAGCCTGCTCCGCAACGCCTGAATTCAGGGTGTACTGCTATGTTTGTAATATGCCCTTCATCAAGTATGCGCCATAAGCCGCCATAGCCTATGATTTTCTTTCCGGAAACCGCAACTACGTACACCGCCATATCATTTGTTGTCATTTCGTCGATGAAGGCGTTCCGGGACCAGGGTATCTTAAAACTCAGATTCTCAATGGTCATTACTCCGTCCAGGTGTTCTTGGGTCATTCTCACCACTTCAATGTTATCAACCATTCTGCTTCCTTTCGAAATCAGCCCTTTTCTCTTTCAGCCTGGGATTTTCTCAGGTAGAAAGGCTTCATATCGTAACAGCTCTCCAGGCTTCCGCCTTCATACAGCTTGGCTGCAAGGGCCGCAACAGATGCCGCCCGGGCTTGCGCCGTATTGGGAGGTGCCATGGAAAACCTTTCTCCAAGCCTCCCTTCAAAGAAGGAACGGTGCATGGCTGCCGCATCTCCAAGGAAAACCACATCCTCCTTCATAGCAGTTAAAATATCCGCTAATTCATTAATATGTATTCCCAGGTAGTCTGTGAGCCTTTCCAGCTTATCCCCGGAAATTTTATATGCTGCCGTAAATACCTGATTGTTTCTTGCGTCCATGACAGGGCAGAGCACTGCCTTTGAAGACGGCAGATTGTACGCAAGTGCGTCCAGAGTATAAACGCTGATTACAGGCTTCTGTGCGGCAAAAGCCATGGCCTTTGCCGTAGTGACGCCTATTCTGAGACCGGTAAAGGAACCGGGGCCGATGGAGGCGGCAAATGCATCCATATCCGCCGCCTTCAAGCCCGACGCTTTGAGCAGGCTCTCTATCATGGGCATTAATCTTTGAGAGTGGGTCTTCCCTTTGTTGCAGCTATATTCACCTGTTATTACGCCATCTTCCAGCACTGCTGCAGTAGCGACATTTGTGGATGTGTCCAAAGCCAGTATTTTCATTATGTGTCTCCAAAAAAGTTTGTTGGTTGTATTTCCGCCTCATAGCCTGAATATCTTGAACCCGTGAAATCCACCGAGATTTCTCTGATATCAAGGCCCTTGCCGAGGTTCTTCCTGATTACCACCCTGATTATTTCCCGGGGCAGGATTTCCGAAATCAGCTCTCCCCACTCAATAATGGTAATGCCGTCACCATATATATATTCGTCAAAGCCTATATCAAACATCTCCTCGGGGTCTGCTATCCTGTACACATCAAAATGGTACAGCGGAAACTTTCCCTCATATTCATTCACCAGCGTGAAGGTAGGGCTTGTGATATATGAGGTTATTCCGAGGCCTTTGGCTATTCCGTTTGTCAATGCGGTCTTGCCCGTGCCCAGGTCTCCTGAAAGGCAGATAACATCACCCGGGTTAAGTATTGCGCCCAGCTTCCTTCCAAATTCAACCGTTTCCCCGAAGGAATGAGTTTCAGTATTAATCATTGCCGGTCCTCTCAAATATTACTTTCCCGTTAATTATGGTTTTTTGCACCTTGCTCATCAACTCCAGAGGATTTCCGTCATATATGACTATGTCCGCGTCTTTGCCCTTTTCTATTGAGCCTACCCGCTGTGCTATCCCGATAATTTCCGCGGCATTTATTGTAATGGCCTTAAGCGCTTCCTGCGGCTCCATGCCCTCCTTTACTGCTATGGAGGCGCAGAGACACAGATGCTGTACGGGAACGCAGGGATGGTCCGTCATTATGGCCAGTTTTATGCCCTCCTTGGCAAGTATGCCCGGATTTTTAAGATTCTGATTCCTGAGCTCGATTTTTGACCGGTCTGTGAGCATGGGCCCAACAATGACCGGATATCCTGCTTCTGCAAGCAGGTCTTTTATCAGATACCCTTCGGTACAATGCTCCAGTGTGATTTTTATATCAAATTCTCTGGCAATCCTTATTGCCGTAAGTATGTCATCAGCTCTGTGAGCATGGGCCTTGAGAGGCATCTCACCCTTGAGCACCTGTACCAGGGCCTCAAGCTTGAAATCAAATTCCGGCTTATCCAGTTCCTCGGTATTTTTTTTGTACTCCTCCCACTGTTCCTTGTATTCCCTGGCCTTGAAAAGATTCTCCCTCAATATTGCGGCTGTGGCCATTCTGGTCATTGGCGACTGGTGTTTTTCATTGTACACCGTCTTGGGATTCTCTCCGAAGGCCACCTTCATGGCAACCGGCTGCCTTATCAGCATTTCGTCCACACTGCGCCCAAAGGTTTTGAAGGCGGCAAACTGTCCGCCTATGACATTTGCACTTCCGGGCCCCGTAACCACGGTGGTGACTCCCGCCTCATATGCCTCAACAAAGGCTCTGTCGGCGTGGTAAACAGCGTCTATGGCTCTTAATTGCGGAGTTACCGGGTCTGTGGATTCATTCCCGTCATCTCCCTCAAAGCCTACCGCATCCTCCCACATTCCGATGTGGCTGTGGGCATCGATAAGTCCCGGTAATACAAAGCCTCCCCCGCAGTCTATTTTTTTCACATCCGGCTCAAGCAATGCTTCAATTTCCTTTATGTCCCCGCCTACTGCAATTATTTTGTCATCCCCGCACAAAATATATCCATTTGTATATTCCGCTCCTGCCATTGTTTGTATCCTGCCATTATATATTAAAAGCATTTTTTCCCCCGCAGTTTTTATTATCCCATGTTCTTAAAGTTTCCTGTTTCCGCCCGCCGTATATGACAGCCTGATTCACAGGTAACTTTTTTGGCATTTTAATTTTATTATATTATGGTTGCAAACACAATATATAATCTCAACCCTGCCGGAATACTGCCCCCCGAATGCTGCAAGTTATATATCCCAAGTTTTTGAATATATTATCTATGGGAACCTTATTTCATAAAGGATAGTGAACAACCGGTGGAAGAATTGTCAAAATTTCACACAGTGCGCGGCTACCAACTGCTTTCACAAAACAAGAACCTTCTCACTTCCGCTATGGAGGACTATCTTGAGATGATTTACAGAAACAGCCTGAAAGAGGGGTATATGAGAATCAACACCCTTTCGGAGCTTTTGAATGTTGCAGCCCCGTCTGCCACAAAAATGGTTCAGAAGCTGAGCAAATTGGGACTGCTGGATTACAAAAAATACGGAATAATCTTTCTGACGGAAAATGGACGTGAAATAGGTAAATTTCTTCTGGAGAGGCACAATACCATTCAGGAATTTCTTGGAAATCTGGGCGTGTCGGAGGATATCCTCACAGAGACCGAATTGATTGAACATTACGTTTCTCTTGCCACTCTTAACAAGATCGGGCTTTTTAACAAATTCCTGCTGGATAACGCCGACATCAGCAATAAGCTGACCGCCTACATCAGGAGCAAAAAACCGTATAAATAATGCTCTCGGGTATTCTTTGATTTATTTGCACCAAAATTAATTCCTTGTTATATATGACCGCAGTTCTATAATAGGCTTATAAGCAGATTTGATGTTTGTTATGGAGGTGCATGTTATGCTTGACTGCGGCTATTGCGACTATTACTCCCAGGAGAAGGGGAAAAAGGTATGTACGTTTACCGGACATTTATTTTTAAAGAACCCTTCGGATATGGAAAGTTATCCTTGCCGGAATTTAAGTTACCAGGAATATCTGATAAACCAGCAGACAAAGGAGCAGTCCGAAATTGTTGCGTAGGCTTACTTTTTTTGACTGTCATCATATGAGAAAAGTGCGGTTTCCCGATGTGAAACAGCACTTTTTCCATATATATTCCGCTGTTTTGATTTGTACTCAGGCATCTCTTTGACTAAGCTGCCAACCTACCCCGAACCGGTCGATGACAAAGCCGTAGCACTTACTCCAAAAGGTTTCCTGCAGTTCCATCTGCACGGTTCCTCCCTGGCTGAGCTTGTCAAACATGCTTCTGACCTCCTCCGCATCGTCGCTTAAAACCGTAAGGCTTATGTTATTCCCTGTCTTGAAGTCCATTCCCGGCATAACATCTGAAAACATCACGGTTCCGCCTTTTATATCGAGGAAGGTATGCAGGACAAGTTTTTTGGCGTCTTCGGGGATGGGAAAATCGGGATTGGCAGGTGTGTCTCCCATAAGCATTATCTTTTGCTTCTCCGCCTTAAAAACCTCTGCATAAAATTCCACAGCCTCCCTGCAATTTCCGTTAAAGTTTATATATACCTGTAACGCCATATTCAGCTCTCCTTTATTATGATAATATTTCTGATTTTTTTGTACATATCTATTGTTCCTGTTTTTTTTAATATCATTCGGACGTACGTGCAGTAGTGGTTTTCCGCCGTTTCGCAGCTTTTTTTGTCTTATATTTCAGATGTAACACTTTTTTTATTCTGCACATATTTTAAGATTAGGTAAACGAAATTAGTCTAAGCTAAAGTTATTAGCTGAACGCAAACATACCATGAGGTGCAATTATGTTGGAAGAAAGTTACATACCCTCAGCCGGAACCAAGTCCGATTCCATGGGTATAGAAAAAATATTTACAGTAAAACGCCAGCCCTTTTCAAGATTCCAGACACTGCTTAAATTTCTGGGCCCTGCCTTTATTGTGAGCGTGGCTTATGTCGACCCCGGCAACTTTGCAACCAATATCAGCGGAGGTTCCAAATTCAATTACAATCTTGTCTGGGTCATCCTCTGGAGCAATATTATGGCAATCTTTCTGCAGTCCCTTTCCGCAAAGCTTGGAATCGCAACGGGCTATAACCTTCCTCAGATGTGCGGCAGGGTTTTTTCCCGCAAGACAAACTGGGGTCTATGGGTAGTGGCCGAGCTGGCCGCCATGGCTACTAATCTGGCGGAGTTCCTTGGCTGTACCCTGGGCCTTTATCTGCTTTTTCGCATTCCCATGCTCTGGGCGGGCCTGTTAACGGCAGTGCTGACTTTTTTTATAGTATATATGGGAAAATACGGCCAGCGGATGCTTGAGATCATTATCTCAGTATTGGTGGCAGTTATCTGCATTTCATACACACTGGAGGTTTTTCTGGCGAAACCCGATTGGACACAGGCGGGGCTTCATGCAATAATCCCGTCACTGCCGGGAGGAGAAGCCGTCATGATAGCAGTGGGCATGCTGGGAGCTACCGTAATGCCCCATGTGATTTACCTGCACTCCCAACTTGTACAGCAGAGAAACGGCAATCACACCGAACAGCAGAAAAAAAGGCATTTGAGAATGGAGCGGATAGACATCACCGTGGCAATGAATATTGCTTTTATAATTAATGCAGCCATGGTGATTGTCTCTGCCGCGGTATTCTATCGCAACGGCATGGCCGTAGAAACAATAGAAGAGGCACACAGGTCACTGTCACCCTTGCTGGGAGCCGCCTCAAGCGGAGCTTTCGGGCTGGCGCTGATTGCCTCCGGCTTATCCTCCTCAGTGGTGGGAACAATGGCAGGCACAACCATAATGCAGGGTTTCGTGGGCCTGAAAATAAGTGACAATATTACAAGGCTTGTAACCATGCTGCCGGCCATGCTCATAATTATCCTGGGGATAAATCCGATGCAGGCGCTGGTAATAAGCCAGGTTGCTCTGAGCTTCATCCTTCCGGCCGCAATAATCCCCATGCTGATAATAACACGGCGCAGGGACCTTATGGGTTCACTTGTAAACAGGTCCATAACCAATGTTGCAGGCTGGATCATTGCAGGCATTATAATCGTCGCCAACGCAGTACTGCTGTTCCTTACCTTCAGCGGCGGCATGTAATCCAAAAAGGAGCTGCGCACTTGTATTTTGTGCTGCAGCTCCTTGAAACTATGCTTGAGACAGCCTTCTTACCTCTTCCTCCACTCTTTTTTTATCAATTCTCTCAAATAATATGCCTGTCTCAGGCAGGCAATAGCCTGCGGGCACAAATTGCCGCCTCCAGCAGTCCTTGAGCCCCAGCCAGCTTTGAAGCTTTTCAGAAGAAAAGGGGATAAACGGCTTAAGCAGCACTGAAAGATTGGCTATGATCTGCAGGCAGTTGAAAATCGTGTTCCGGCATTCTTCAGGCGCTGTAGTCCTGGTCTCCCAGGGCTTGTGTGTATCAAAATACTTGTTGGACCACCTGACGAAATCAAACAGGACATCCAGTGCTTCCTTAAATGCACCGTTTTCTATTCTCCTGCCGGTATCTTCATACAGCTCCCCAAGCTTTTCAGATATTTCGCAATCAATGCCGCCTCCGGGTATCAGCCCCTCAAAATATTTTGCAACAAAAGCCAGATTCCTGTTTGCGAAATTACCATATGCCCCCAGTAATTCTCCATTATGGCTGTTTACATATTCTCTCCACGTAAAATCCGTATCCCTTTTTTCAGGGCCGTTGGTTATCAGAAAATATCTGATGGAGTCGGCATGGAAGCTGTCCAGCATATCCTTTACCCAGACAGCATGCTTTTTGCTGGTTGACAGCTTTCTACCCTCCAGAGTCAGGTATTCACAGGATATAATTTCGTCTGGAAGCCGCCAGCCGGCTCCGTTTGCCAGCAAAAGCCCCGGCAGTATTATTGAGTGGAAGGGAATATTATCCTTTCCGTGAACATAGTAGTGTTTTGAATTTTCTCCGAACCAGAGTTCCTTGAAATCATCCCCCCTGCTTTCTGCCACCTGCAAGCTGCCTGACAAATACCCAAGTACATTTTCCGCCCAGATATAGATTTTTTTGTTGTCATAACCGGACTTGGGAACCTCAATGCCCCAATCTAAATCTCTGGTGACAGCCCGGTCTCTCAAACCTTCATTTATATATTTTTTTGAAAATGCCAGGGCATTTTTTCTCCAGTCCGGATGTCTGCCGATATAGGCTTCAAGTTCTCCGGACAGTTCTGAAAGCGCCAGGTACAGATGCCTGGTCTCCCTGAACTCCGGTGTGGCCGTGCATACCGAGCAGTGCGGAGCCACCAGCAGCTCAGGTTCCAATACCTTGCCGCAGGAATCGCACTGATCCCCTCTTGCAGCCTGCCCGCACTCAGGGCACTTGCCCTCCACAAACCTGTCGGCCAGGAAACAGTTGCATACGGTGCAAAAAGCCTGGGGAGCGCTCTTTTCATATATATATTTTCCTTCATACATTGTACTGTGAAAATCTTGTACAAACTCCCGGTGCTCTTCTGAAGATGTCCTGTCATATGAATCAAAGGTGAAACCCAGACGTCTGAAGCATTCCTGAAACTCCTGATGGTAGAAGTCGCTGATTTCCCGGGGCGTTTTTTGCTCCTGTCTTGCCCTGATAGCCACAGGCGTTCCGTGGCAATCACTGCCCGACACATAGAACACCCGGTCTCCCTTTGCCCTGTGGTATCTGGCCAGTATATCTCCCGGTATAAGCGCCGAGACCCTTCCAATATGGAGGGAACCGTTTGCATAAGGCCATGCGCCCCCTATCAATATATTCCTGCATTCTTCGTTATTCATTGTATCCTCCCTTTCGGTGCCTTTCAGCGGCACAAATACTTATTTGAAATCTGAAACAAAAAAAAGACAATAAAAAACTCCCACCTCCGAAAATATTATTTTCGGAGACGAGAGTATGACTTCGTGTTACCACCCCAAATTTACCCGCGCCTCACAACACAGGCCTCATCAAGTACGGATGCTGAAGCTGCAAACAAGTTGCGGCTGTGTTTCACCTTATACTTTATCACTATAACGGGTGAGACCGTCGCAGCCTTATACCCGTATGCAGGTGTTCGGTGCGCAACTCCAAGACCATATTCAGTACCTTCAAGCTATATCCTCTCTCAGCAACAGGACTCTCTGTGAATGTATCGGGTACCTACTCTTCTTTTCGCAGTCTTTACAGTCATCTCATAAAAATAGAAACAAACTCTTTTTTTGAGACTTTATTCAATCAAATAACTTTTTTATATTATATGCCAGCTATAATTTTGTGTCAACGCATTTTCCGGCTTTTCTCCGACCACTTTTCAGTTAATCTTTTCCTGCCGGCCGGCAGCTTCACAGCAGACACTCTTATGTCCGGCGGGAATATAGGAAAATGGATTCAACGCCATTTGCAGGACAGCTATTCCCTTTATCACCCAAAGCAGGAAGATTACAGGTGAATAAAAAACGTATAACGGCTTGGTTCTCAGCCAGGGCTTTATTGTGAATATCATTCCCAGACATCCGAAGGCAGGCAGCGCAATAAAAAACGACAGGAAGAATAATATCCTGTACCAGATATTGAAGCATCTGGCAGAAATATTTCCGCCCATCTGAAGAAAATAGATATGCTTTCCCCAGGAATACGCATGTTTGAATACTCCCTTTGCGGAATCCCTGTCATAATGCCTTACGGCAGGTTGTGGAGAAAAATATATTTTTTCACCTGCTCTGCGCAGTTCACTGATTAACGCAACATCCTCTCCGGTTTCCAGACATTCATTGAATACCTTATCCCTCAGAGGCAATTTTGACATTTTAAAGCTTATATTTGCAGAAGGCGGAGAATAAGACCTGTTGAGCTCCCGGACCGCTCCTGCCGGAACTGACGGAGCCCAGCTCATAATCCTGTCAGCCACAGCCCAAAAGCCCTTTCCGACTCCATTTATTCCCGCACCAAAGCAGGCTATATCAGGGAATGCTTTATGAAGCTCAATATGCTTCCGGATAAAATCCTCAGCTACTTCACAATCACTGTCCAGCATTATCAGGATGTCCACATTATTTGTCCTGCACCAGCTTATGGATGTATTTCTGGCCGCCGTGACTCCCATATTTTTTTCATGTTTTACATAGAAAGCATTGTTCCGTTGAAATAGCTGCCTTTTCAATACCGAAGCCTGAAACTCCTGGCTGCTGCCGTCATCAACCAAAAGCAGCAGAATATTGTCCTGGTCCAATTGTTTCTCCAACCTGTCCAGGCAGCGGTTAATCAGGTCAAGCCTGTTGTAGACCGGAATCGCAATACATGTAGTCAGTTGAATGTTTGCCATCTTGTGTTATTTCCTTTCGATTTATACTCACATACAGCTCTTATCTGGGGACGCTTTCCTTTATCATGGCGAAGCCGTACGAAAAAATGCATGAAACCTTAATCCCCAACTCTTTCTTTAGCATAATCAATCCGGCCAGCAGCCCGGACAAAAGATTGAGGTTTGTAACAACGGCAACAGCTACCATTGAATCGAATACCCTGATAGCCCAAATGTCACCCACAATATTAATTACCACCATAATAGAAACCTTTATAAAATTAAGCTGCGGCCTGTTTATGCTGTCCAGCGTAGTTCCGGTAATGCTGTCTACAGGCAGTATCAGACCGTATATAAGCAGTATATGGAAAATGTGGAGCACCGTGGGATTGCCCATATACCCGGCTCCCCCGAAAATCCATATCAAATACGGCGCAAGCAGGTACATCAATCCCGTCAGGGGTATGAACAGGTACGTCAATACGCCGGCGTATCTGTAATATATGTTTCTTGCCATGCCATAATTTCCGTCAGAGCTGGCTCTTGATATTTTAGGAACTATGACTGCAATAAACCCCATAAGGGGAACATTTAAAATATCAATCAGTCTCAGAGGTATTACAAATAGTGCCGCATCCGACTTCGTCATCAGAAATGCAATAATTATTGCGTCAGACTCTCTGAGAATATTAAAGCCGATATACGTTCCCATGGAATACTTTCCGTACATTATAAGCTTCCTGATTTGAGCCTTTTGAAAATGGAACAGGTGTATTATGCCGGACCAGCTTTTAAAAAAGCATATGAATGCGTTTATCATATGAGAAAGCACATATGCAGGCACAACGTACAGGATATCCAATTTCATCCGCATGTTGAGCAGCAGGAACAGCACGAAAAATCCCATCCCTGCGGCTCGTAGAACGAGTATGCCCGCAAACCGGTTTTCGCTCTGAAGTATTGCAAGGCTCTGGTTTACAGGGAGCTTAACCAGAGCCAGCACCGGGAAAAACAGCAAAAGCAGGGTAAGCCCGTACTGTCTTTCGGCCAGATGTGTCAGTCTCAATATACTGAAGGACAATACCGACAACGCGAAGATTATAATTATCTGAATAATCCATGAGGAACCGGTCAATTTAGCCTTTTCACAGGAGTCAATTGATTCTGAATGGAATTTGACCAGCGAAAAGGAGCCTATTCCAAAAATCATCCTGTCAATAAGTGTAAAGCCGGAATAGAAGATAATCCACTCTCCGAAGGTTCCCTGAGAATAGGTATGAGCCATCAGAAACAGTACAGAAGCCTCAAACAGTGCAAAGCACCCGCTGCCCATGAGAGACAGGAAGTTTTCATTTTTATATACCGCTTTCAGGGCTGCAAAGTTCCTGTCCATTATGAAAACCACCTGAGCAAATGTATAATTCTCATATTTTCAACCTTCCTGTGGGGCGATACTCCCTTTCTGCCATCAATTTCGTTTTTGTTTTCATGATAGTAGCAGTACGCTTTGTACAACATCTCCTCGTTTGTCAGACTGGGCTTCCAGCCCAGAACTTTTTTGATTTTGGCAGTGTCGAAAATAAAGCTTTCCGCTATCATTTTATAGTGATATGGCCCCATGGGAGACAGCCTGAGCTTAAAGGCAACCTTCATTCCAAATAGGGTTAATTTCTTTGGAAGACTCTTGATTCTGGATTTTGAACCGGCCTTTTCTATTACATAGCTGTATACTGCGTTAAAAGACTTAACATTGTCAGAGCCAATATTGAAAATCTCCGTTCCCTTGTGGTGGACAGATTTCAAGCAGGCATCAGCCAGGTCTTCCGCGTATATGAACTGATAAAAGTTATTTCCTTTCCCGACGACCCAGATTTTTCTGTTTTCATATATGAATTGAAAAAGAATTCCCAGGAGTCCAAGCCGGCCTGAATCAATAATGGTGGGACAACGTATTATTACACTGTCAAACCATTCTCCGCATGCAAGCAGTATTTTTTCCCCTTCCAGCTTGGTCTTTCCATAAAGTTCCACCGGACAGGGTGCATCCTCCTCTACAATCGGCCTGTCGAACCTGTTTCCCCAAAGGCAATTTGAAGAGGTAAAGACCACCTTTTTTATACCATATTTTTTTGCAAGGCGCGCAATATTTTCCGTACCTTCCACATTGGTCGACCACAGCACCTTTTTGCTGTTTATTCCATGGCCCAAAATCGCAGCGCAGTGAATAATTGCAGTAATTTTATGTTGTCCTGCTATCCTGTCCAGCCCGCTGAAGTTTCTTATATCCTCCTGATAATGAATGACACTGGAATGTTCAAACTCCGAGGGCACAATATCCACGTTGATGCATTCGTATCCCTCACCCGTCAAATACCTTAACAATATTTGACCAAAAAAACCCGAACCACCGGTTACTAAAATTTTATCCATTCTGAATCTTCCTTTACCGAATTATTTATTAAATTCATTATTTTCCAGCACGCCCTTACTTTTCAGCAGGCGTTTCAGAGGATTGTTCTTAGAATATGCAAGGTATAGTATAAGAGCTATAATTACAAAGTGAACGGCTATAAAAATATAGGCCTCATTTTTGGTCAGGACTCTCCCGAGAAAAACTGTCATGTGGTTTGCCCAGTCCCAGTTTTCAGGAATTTGATACCCTGGTACAATGGCAATTCTCACATACTGGGAAGTTAAATCTTCTATGCCTGAAATCATAAATATAATGGATATTGCTCCAAAGATACCCACATCTTTGCTCTTCATCCCTCCGCAGCGCAATGCAAACGCCAATGCCAGGATTATAAACGGAGTCAGGAGTTGCAGCAGCAGGTAAAACTCTTCATAAGTAACCTGCTCTATGAAGTAGTAAATAAGTTTTGCAACTCCATAGCAGAAGAATACACCAAAGGCCGATACGCAAAACAGCAATTTTACAGGGGTACTGATCTTTTCAAAGGGGAAGAAGCATATGGCCATGATTGCAAAGACGAAGGGCACGAGTTTAAAGAAAAAGACACCCAGGTTGGCAATTTTCAAGGCGTGCTCATCCCAACTCAATATGAACAGAGCCGCGGCACCGGCAATCAGTACACAAAACACAGAAATTAAAATATCTTTCACATTCTTAGTCATAATTTAACCTCACTTAATTTATTTTTAAAAATTTATAACTACTTGCTGAACAATGTCCCAAAGCTTTTTCCGGGACAGTTTATGCATATCTTGGGAACCTTTCCTGAAATAAGACTGGCCCTGAATTCACTATATGGGACATCATTCCATATCTCACTGAAGGACTTTGTGTTTAAATTGCCCATGGGCCATTCATTGCTGTAGTCATAGCAGCAAGGCAGTACGGTCCCGTCAGAAAGAACAACGGTGGAGTTCCACGGTCTTGTGCAGAGTTTCCGGGTGTTTTTCCCGCCCTGCTTCAATCTCAGATTTTTCTTGGTTGGAAGATATTCCTCAAGATTATCCCCTCTATAGCTGAAATACTTGATAACATAATCATCAACCCCCAGATCTTTTGCGAAAGCTTTAATACTGGAGGTGCCCTCTATTTCATCCGCATTGTTTTTCATAAGAATAAACTGTACTGAAACCCATGGCTTTGACAACTTAAAGGTATTTCTTCTGAGTATAAAATCCCTGACATTATTTTTGAGTATTGATAGTTCTCCGCCTTTTCTGTAGTACCTGTATGTTTCTTCATTGATGCTGTCAACGGAAATACTCATTTTGTCAGGCAAATATCCTGAAACACCGGTGTTCCCGTTAAAAAAAGCCTTTTCGGTAAGCTTATCCAATAGCTGCGCATTGGTGTGCATTTCCACCAGAAACTTTTTATCTACCGCGCACTTGATCATGTGCTCTATATTTTTATTCATAAGAGGCTCTCCGTAATTCCACAGCGCAAGATAAAAGGCATGGGAAGACAGGCTGCCCACAACCGAGGAAAAAAAGTCCGCCGTCATATCGGGCCTCATGCCCAAAGTGCCTTCAATCACTGCCGGGCACATAGGGCATCTGAGATTGCACTTGTTGGTAGGCTCTATCATCACTGCCATAGGACGGGCTTTTGCACGGGGAGCCGGAAAAATCCTGTCTATGAGATAAAGCAAAAAATTGAATATTCTTGGAAGGGAGATTATTCTTGCAAATCTCCACTTCAAGCGGTTTACTTCCGTGAAGGTTCTTTTAATCATATATGATACTCCTGTTCTGCCTGGTGTTGATTTAAGGCAGTATTGACTTGCCGGGAATTTACTTTATGGTACAGGTACAGCCTCTTTATTTTCGGTCAGGGGTTCTGCATGTTCTTCATGATATTCTTCATCGGTGTTTACCGACCAGGTATCGTATATGTATGCACCGGCCTCTATGTTTTTTGCCGCATATAAGCCTGTGGCAATAGAGTGGTCCATGTTGTTGTATTTAAAAAGTCCGTAACGCCCCACCAACTGAAGATTCTTTATTTTCCTTACATGTTTCTCTATAATGTCCATGTGCTGCTTGTAATTCAAATCATATACGGGATATGCCTTGGGTACTTTTACAATGCAATAGTCAATTATGTCCGAGGACTTGCATATCCTGATTCTTTCAATTTCACTTGAGGCCAGCTTGAAAAGCTCCTGGTCAGACATATTCCACAATTCATCATTTTCCGTACAGAAATATTCAAGTCCCAGGGAGGTCTTTTCCTGGTCGGGAACCATATGCCTGCTCCAGTTCTTAAAGTTCTGTATCCTGCCGAGCTTAACCTCAGGAGAGTGGATATATATCCAATTATCAGGGAAAAGCTGTTTTTGGTTGACTATTATATCTACTGTTATGATGCTTCTGTAGCTAAGCTTGTTTACAGCGTCCAAAACCTCTTTGCTTGAACACGGGTTTATTATTTTGACAAGCTCGGTAAGCGGCATGCTTGATATGAAATCGTCACCGTGGACAACACTTTTTTCACCACTTTGGCGGGATACCTCTATGCTTTTCACCACGTCACCTTCAACATTGACTGCCGTGACTCTTGAGTTCACATGCACCTTGTTCCCCAGTTCTTCTATCTTCTCCTTCATGGCGGTGTACATCATACCCGGGCCATATGTGGGATAATCAAACTGATCTATCAGGGTTTTTATTTTGGACCTGTTCTTTTTAAAAAAAGCATTTTTGATGGTACTTACCAGAGAAAGACCTTTGATTCTCTGCGCCGACCACTCCGCCAATATGGTAGAGCACGGAATTCCCCATACCTTTTCCGTATAGGTCTTGAAAAAAATTGAATACAGCTTTTTTCCAAACCTGTTTGACACCCATTCCTCAAAAGTATCTTCATTTTTATATGGAAAAATTTTTATCCATATATAGCTTGAAATTATCAATAAGGTTTGCAGCATACCTACACCAAATAAAGCGTTTGCAGGAGTTATAGGGTAATTGAAGTATTTATTCCTGTAGTAGATTCTTGATAACCTGGGAGTTTTCCTGAAGTCCTGGCCCAAAATTTCATTCCATAAGCTGTTTACATCCTCCATTTTAGTGAAGAACCTATGTCCTCCAAGGTCGAAGTAATACCCTTTATATTCTACTGTTTTACTGATTCCGCCTACCTGGCTGTCACCTTCAAATATTTCTACAATATTACGGTTTTTTGAAAGCTGGTAACCTGCCGATAATCCCGCAGGCCCTGCCCCAACAATTATGGTTTTCTTCACGTTGCTACCATCTCCCTTTATGAAAATGTCATATGTCCCAGTAAAATGTAAAATATGCTCCTAAAATGCAACGTAAATTTGTTAGATAATGTATAAAATAATAAAATGCTGTAACATACTAATAGATTATCTCAAAATTTCTTTAATTTGGCAATATTTTATAGGTTATATGTAAATAAATTGATTTAAATAGGGCTCAGGGTCTTACTGCCTTATGGGCAGCAAGACCCTGAGCCCTGCCAAATAGCCTATATGCGGTTTTTAATACCGTCACTGCCTTCCGGTTACACACTCGCTGCTGACTGTTATTGCCAGCTAACTACTCCTCTGTTTTCGTTCTCCTGTATAGTACCACGTACAATCCCATTATAAGCACAAGATTGCCCAGACAGATAATGCCGGTTTCCGCCGACCAGCCCTGCCCGTATATCATATTGCCCACCTGCTGTCCGTAAAGATACTTTGAAACACTTTCCAGCCCTTTATTAAAGTATGAAAGCATGGGAAGAAAGGAAAAAAACAATCCCAGCGGAATTGCCAGGCCGTTTGCCGCACTTGAGCCCTTTGAAAAAGTGCCTATGCACATGCCGAGGATTATCGACACAGCGCTTCCCATAATTGCCCCAGAATAATAAAGCCCCGGGTCGATTCCGCCCTCTCCCGCCATGAAAATAAAGGTGCTTCCTGAAATACAGTCCAGAAATATTATGAATATCGCCGTGCTCAGAAAGAATTCCGTGGAGGTGATTCCAGACATTCTCAGCACCCGGAGGGTATTTTTCTCTTTTTCTTCCGAAATCATATGGGCCGAGACAACAATAGGCGTAAATACAAAATGCATTGTGGCAAAAACCGAAATAAAAAAGCCTTTTTCTACGTTTATGGACTGTGTCATAATAAACCCTACTGCGGGATATACCACAAACAAAATCAATACCTGTATATTTTTGATTACATCCTTGACATTCTTGGACAATATGGCAGTAATGTGATTTATCCTCATCATGCATCCAGCCCCCTTCCTGTCAGCCTGATAAATACGGTTTCCAGGTTGGGTTCGGAGGAGTGGATTGTTTCAACCAGCTCTTCCCGGAAGTACCCGGAAATCCTGTCCGAGCCCGCAGGACTGTTTGGTATTCTCACAGTCTCACCGGTCTTCAGGGTAATTTCAATAATGTTTGTTTCATTATATTTTCTGCATATGTGGTCGGGAACTCCATATTCCACAATTTTACCGTCATTGAGCAAGGCTATGTGCCCGCACAGTTTAGCGGCCTCCTCCATGTTATGGGTTGTCAGGAAAATAGTCGTCCCGTTTTCCTGCAGCTCCCTCAGATATTCATGGATTTGTCCGGCAGTGACCGGGTCCAGGCCCCCGGTAGGCTCATCCAGAAACAGCAGCCCCGGGCTGTGAAGTACCGCCCTTGCCAGCAGCAATCTTTGCTTCATGCCCTTTGACAGTCTTCCCGCGGGAGTATTCAAGGACTCCTCCAGTCCGACCCTTTTTAAGACCCAATGCAGTCTTTCACTTTCCACCTTGAATATACCTGCAAACAGCTTCAGGTTATCCTTGCAGCTCAGCCTTTCATATATTCCGCAATTATCCATAACCATTCCCACCTTGCGGTATATGTCCTTTCCCAGGTCGGAGCAGGGGGTGTTAAATACCTTTGCTTCACCAAAGTACTTCAACTGTCCCGTCAATATCCTTATCAAGGTGGTCTTTCCCGCTCCCGACGGGCCAAGAAGCCCGAATATTTCTCCGGAGCGCACGGTCAGGCTGACATTGTCCAGAACCTTTTTTTCACCGAAATACCTGACCAGATCTTTTACCTCCACACTGTTCATACTCTCAATGCTAGTCATCCTTTTCCTCCAATCCATGCTCAAGGCGGTACCGTTTAAAGCCTTCCTCATACTTTCTGCTTTCCAGCCTGGCCTTCAGATAAATCACACCCAGGCTAAGTACAAAGCAAACTGCAAAGGATATGAGGAATCCACCCCAGGCGTGGAGATTATCCAGGGGGAACCACCCGAATATGCCTGCAAAGGCGGCCATGACAGGTATAACGGATATGACCATGCATACTGTTCTCCATAGTGCCATCATATTCCTTATCAGTTTCTCGGAAAACCAGAACACTTTTACCAACTCCAGAACAAGTGCCGCCGACATAAACTGTGCTATGGTGTCAACAGCTATTCCCTCACTTCCCAGCTTATACAGTGAGGATATTGTTCCGGCGTCCGTTCCGAATAAATAGGTGGTCAAGGTGATGCAGATTATCATTATGGAAAATGTATTAAATGCCTCTGAGAAAAAATCAAATATTGTAAACTTCTTATCCATATCACTTCACCCCCAGCTTCTTTTTTACAAATGGTGCATACTGCCTGGAAACATAGAGCTTTTCATTGTTGCTCATGGTCAGCAGTATTCTTCCGTCCAGGTCTGATTTCAAAGCCTTTATCTGGGCAAAATTCACGATGCAGGATTTGTTCGCCCTGAAAAATTCAGTGCCGCTCAACTGCTGCTCCAATTCGTATAGGCGCAGTGCGGACTCGTATACATCTGTCTTTGTATAAAAAAATGTCTTCTTGTCCACAGTGTCCATATACAGGATACTGCCAGTGTCCAGAATATGTATATGCCCGTTCTTCTCCCCGGTAAGCTGCAGGTCCATGACCCTTATCAGAGAAACCAGCCTTTCAATTTCTGGCGTCAGACGGTTGCAGGTAATGTTTATTTCGGTGTCTTTTACACTGTTGTCGGTCCGAATGTTTATCTTCATTTGCCGACCTCCATTCATCTATATAATATCCGCGGGGCTTTTTGCTTTCAAGTGCACAAAGGCCAAGTTGCGGATATCAATTACCAAGTTGCAGGTGAAGTATTGTGAGTTTTAATTTACATATCAATACGTTCTGACGGAAGCCCTGTTATTTCCAGTGATTTTTTGTATGTGACAATACTTCGTTTCCCAAAAGTTTTTCCCAGAACATAAAATATGCCTCCTACAGCCTTCTGGATTATGGTGAGAGGTATGTCAGTGTCATATGCCCTCTTTTGTCTCCGGGGCTCAATCCAGTAAATGCCATCCTCTGTTTCATATTCTGTTCCAGGCGCATAGTTTACGCCCATACCCCTGAATAAATTATAGGGTATCAAAATACTTGTGGAGGGATAATGTATTTTTCCACTTGCCACATCCTTATAGAATCTGTCCGTGGCTTTTTTAATACGGCTCTTATGCTTTTCTCCAGGGGCATAGGCATTCCAACTGGCTGTGCCGAGGCTCAGCCTATAGCAGCGGTTGAAGCCAATTCCCAGGAGCGTGCCTGCAATGCTCTTGGCGGCACTGCCTCCGCCCACCCCTCCCACCGAAGTGATTACCAGGGCCTTTCTTGTGAAGAATCTGGGTCTGTGCAGCAGGTAGCACATATGGTCTAAAAGATTTTTCAGCATTCCGGTTTCCCTGAGATTGAAGGTGGCAGATGCCACAATAATACCGTCCGCACCGTCAAATGCATTTAAAACCCTGATGAGCTTTTCCCAATGAGGGCAGTATTGTCCTCCAAGTCTGAAACAATTGCTGCAGCCTATACAAAAGGGAAGCTGCAGTTCTGAAAGGTGAATTTCCTCAAAAACCGCCGCAGCATCCCTTTCCAGCAGCCTCTCCCTGGCCAGCCCGGCTATCTTCCACGTATTCCCCCGGCGGGTGCTTCCGTTTAGTATCAGATATTTCATATACTCCTACCTCCACAGATTTTTTCAATTATTTCTCCCAGAAAAGCATCTCTTTCTTTTTTGCAATAAAAATCTATTCCCATACTCTCTTTGAATACATCCTTCCGCAAGAAGGCAGCCTGCATTATTACGGTTATGGCGAAGGCCTCCAATTTGGCCTTCCCGCCGGGTTCTTCTCCTGACAGACCGCGTTCAAAGCCTGCAGCCGACCTCATGGTATTATCCATTGCCTGGGGAAAGTTCAAGTCATTTAAAATGGATACCTTTGAAATCTGCCGGTTTTCCATAAGAAAATCCATGACCTGCCCTGCAGTGTACTTTGTCCTCTCCACAGGCGAATTGCTCTGTATATCTTCCGGGCGGAAGGAATGGATTACATTGCTTATAATCCTCTGTACGCATATTTCAATCAGCGTGTCCTTCTGACCGAAATAGTGATTTACAAGTCCGGTGCCAACCCCGGCCTGCTCTGCTATTCTACGGATGGTTATCTTTTCAGTGTCCCCGTCATACTCCCGGATAAGTTTAATTGTATTTTCAATGATTTTTTCTTTTGTCTGTTCTGATTTCATATTTTCTCCTTTTTGAACATTGTTCAATTTTAATGTATAAGAAAAGCTGCCGGATGTCAAGCAGCTTTAGATAATTGTTATGTAGTGTACATATATTTACTTTTATACTTTTCCTAGGCAGAACTCAACAAATTCATCCATATTTGTTTCCTTTACTTTCTTTAAATTACTACAGAAATTATTAAGTTCCGAGGCCTCGCTTATAGTATATTTGCTATTCGTCGGGAAAATCTTAATATATTCTTTCTTTCGTTCAACACCCTTCTTTTCAAATGGAATTTTTGCTTTTACTAATACAGATTCCAAATCTGGAGTATCATATATTGGAACAATATAATCATATGCCCAATGATCTTTAAACATTGATTTACTTATATATTCTGACTTTCTTTTGTCTGTACAATCATCTGTATCCATAATTATAAAAATCTTGAAATCAGGAGATAACTTCTTTTTCTTATTGATATACACTATTTCGGCATCATCAAAGTGAGTTATAAAGTCATTAAATGACCTAAATCTTGAATCATTTAAAATATTTTTTAAACTATTTATTTGTATTGATTTTTCTCCCTTTTTCTCACTTACCACCTCCATTTTTAACCTCAAGTTAGACTTGATGTAATCACATATCTGCTTTTCTGATTTTCCATGAACGATGACTACAGCTTTTAAATAGCAGGGTTTTGATTTTACCATATCTGCCCCCCTACTCCATCATATCTAGCAATTCTTCAAAATCAAGATCTCTAGTGACTGGTACTCCTCCATACATTCCTTTTAGATATCTATTGCGATAATTTAAATTTGGGTGCACTCTATCTTCAAATTTAACAATTGGAACCAATTCCTTGTTTGCATCTTTGTCGACAACAAACGTATAAATATACTCTGCATCAATATCCGATTCCAAAAGCATAGTATTGTGAGTAGTGATTATTAATTGACCTTTGATTGAATCAATAAGATTACATAAAATATTATTAACCAGCAAATCATGGATACCGGTATCCAGCTCATCAATAATGACGGTTTCCCCTTCAACACTCATTAATAAAAAGGGTATTATTCTCAATAGATATTGCGTTCCCGTAGATTCCAATTCATAATCAACATCAACAATTTTTCCATATATTAATTTTTTGAAAAACAAACTATATTTTATATTTTCATCTACTACTTCTCTTTTGTAATAAGCTTCCTTAATATCAGAGTATGCCAATGTGAAGAACTCATTTACCATTCTTTCCGCATTGTTTAATTCATTTTCTTCTGCTATACTTATTGTTCCATTATCAAGAACACCTAACATTCTATGACTGATACCCATATTGCCTCTTTCTGAACGAAACCCTGATTTTACCCGGATAGACATGGACATAAATGAAGCAATAACGTCATAAAGACGTTTATTAATTTTTCCCCTAACATACCCCTCTGCTTTATCTTCAATTTCAAACACGAGCATAGATAAAAAAGTATGCTTTCCATTATATTTCTCTAGCAAATTATAAAATTCTTTATAATAGGTATTATCATTAAATATCTTTTCATTAATTGTTATTTTATTTTCAAGGATTTCAAAAAATACATTCCTGTTTTTGTTTAAAACGTATTCTAGCTTTTCATGAACTACTTTGCTATTATCATATTCAATCAAATACTTCCCACTTCTGTTGTTTATTACAAATTCAAATTCAAGCGACATATTTTCATTCGTATTAATAGTCTTGCAACTCCTGATTATTGCTTCTGTATCACTTAAATTTTTAGAGATAAACATTCTAAGACCCTCATTAGACATTATATCCTGCGAATCATCATGGCCATCCAATAATTTTTGTAATGCTGTTTTTATTGACATTGTACGCAACGATTCACACAATGTATAAAATACAGTTGAAAAGTTTGATTTACCTACTCCATTTTCTCCATAAATAATAATAAGAGGTTTAGCTTCTTTCTTTTTTGCAGACAAATCTACCTCTAAATTAATAAGTGATTTGTAATTTTTTATTTTAACACTCGTAAACATTTCATCACTCCTCCATGCATCCTAATATCAATATTATATGCATTTATGTTATAAATTATAACACTTTTTTAAAAAAACATCAACAGATTTGTTTGTTTTTTACTTTACAATTACACCTGTTTTCTATCCGATTTAAATGTATTAGTATAAAAGGACAGGTATATTTGTGTTATGTGTAAAAAATCAATATATTATATCAAAAATGAATAATCTTAAATATACAATCAAACACATAAAATATGGTCTTTAAAGTCTCCTGCCCCTCTACTCCTTACGTAAAATAGCTCATAAGTTCCTTATATCTATCCTGGGCCGAATAACATGTATCCAGCAGATATCCCCTCTCTTCCCCGAACTCCTTCAGCCCCCGGTAATAGAACAGCTTATGCTCTTCGTCAATAATAAAAGGTGCTATCCCATTTCTCAGACACTCTTTAAAAATAATCATCCGCCCCACCCTTCCATTTCCATCCTGGAAGGGATGAACAGCTTCAAAACTGTAATGGAATTCAATAATATCTTCAAAGGTTACTTTCTGAAGCTGGCTGTAATCAATGAGCAATTTAGCCATCTCACCCTTTACCTTGGAGGGCGCCGCTGTCTTTCTGTTACCTGTCATGTTAGGCTTTTTTTTGTAATCGCCCACATTAAACCATTCTTTCCGGCTGTCCGAAGTATTGCTTTTCAATATTCTGTGGAATTCCTTGATAATAGCCTCCGACAATTCCCGGTCTGCCGTTTCCAGCATATAATCAAAGCACTGAAAATGATTTATGGTCTCCACAATATCATCAATAGACGCTGTTTCATCCTTTTCTGTAACAATGGAATTGGTTTCGTAAATATATCTTGTCTGATCCTCTGAAAGTTTGCTCCCCTCAATGCGATTGGAGTTATATGCCAATTTTATTTGGGTCTGATGATATATACCGCCTTTGAGCTTCATTGCCTTCTCTTCCCTGAGCTGCTCAAGCAGCGGATTGTCAATCCTGTTTTCCATCTCCATTATATCACCCGGCTGGCAATTCAAAACCTTGCAGATATCTTCAATAATTTTTATTGATACATTTTCATTTTTGGAAAGCTTCGCCATTGTGGTGGAAGACATACCTATACGTTTTTGTAATTCAGTTTTGGAAATGTTTTTTTCCGAGAGCAGTTTAAAAAGCTTTGTATAATGAATTGCCATTTAATCACCTTCCTTTAAATTATTATACCCCTTTTCTTTACAAATATAAAGCCTTTACAAAATATGTTTACTTTTATAAAGAAAATATTAATATATCTCCAAATAACATTTTGAAGGAAAAGTTAAAAATTACTGCCTGTGACACGGGTAGCTTTTATTGCTGTCAGAAATTTGTTGCCAGAGAATTATGTGTTCATATTTCATACTCTGTGAATGTATACTTGACAAAATATGCCTTAGCCCCTATAATACAATACATACTCATAGAATGTATATTGTTTAAGGAGGGTAACAGCGGATGGCACGCAACAAATATCCGGAAGAAACGCAGGCAAAAATACTGGAAGCAGCCATGAGACTTTTTTTAAAAAAGGGTTATGAGCAAACAACCATACAGGATATTGTAAGTGAACTGGGCGGTCTGACAAAAGGCGCTTTTTATCATCATTTTAAATCCAAAGAGGAAGTAATGGACGCGTTGACCACGAAGTTATTCTATGACGACAATCCATTTGAAAAGGTAAAAAGGCAGAAGGACTTGACAGGACTTGAAAAGATAAAATCAATGTTCCTGCAATCACTGGACGACAACAGTGACCATCGCCAAATCAGTATAGAAGCAATGCAGTTGCTGGGCAGTCCTAATTTTTTGAAGGTTCTTATTGACGATAACCGTGATACGGTAGCCCCTATGTACCAGGAATTAATTGAGGAGGGCATACGGGATGGCTCAATAAAATCGGAACAGGCAAAACTGCTTGCCCAGGTGTTTGTATTGCTTACTAATTTCTGGATGATACCCACAATATACCCCGGTACGGCAGAGGAAAGCTGGCAGCGGCTTCTGTTTGTCAAAGAAATTACCGATAAAATGGGCATGCCTGTTTTGGATGACCACATAATCGAGTTATGTCGGCAGAGCTTGCCGGAATAAAATTGCCATCAGGCAATTTTTATTTAACCATTTACATTCATACCGAATGTATAAAAGAGAGGAAATCCTATGAATTCAAAATTATTTAACCGCAGCTTCACATTATTGCTTTTTGGACAGATAAGCTCCCTTTTCGGTAATACCATCCTTAGATTTGCATTATCCATGTACATTTTGGAGGTCACGGGCTCCGCCACAATTTTTGCAAGCCTTCTGGCAATTTCAATCGTTCCCACAATCTTGCTCTCCCCCCTTGGCGGCATATTGGCAGACAGGGTAAACCGGCGAAATATTATGGTTGCACTGGATTTTATATCCGGACTGTCGGTACTGTCTTTTGTTTTTATTCTTTCTGATAGTAATGTTGTCACAGCCATTGGAGCAATCATGGTTATCCTGTCCATCCTGGCGGCTTTTGAGTCTCCTGCTGCAACGGCCTGTGTTCCCCAGTTGCAGGAAGGCGATAATGTCATTCGTGCAAACGCCGCGGTTTATCAGGTGTCAGCTTTGGCTGGATTAGCAGCTCCCATCCTGGGCAGTGTTTTCTATTCAATATTTGGACTATACCCGATTATAATAGCAAGTGTGGTGTGTTTCTTTATAACCGCTTTATTTGAGTGCTTTATAAAATTGGAGCATACACCCTCCAGTATGAAAAACAACATTTTCACTATCATTAAAAACGACTTTTCAGCAAGCATGAGGTTTATGACAAAGGAACAACCAAATATCTTAAAGCTTTTGCTGCTAATTGCCATTATCAGCTTTTTTATTGCAAGTCTTGCGACAGTGGGAATGCCCTTTATGATACGAAATGTCCTCGGCTTGGACGCAACCTTTTACGGGGCGGCTGAAAGCGCACTTGGAGCTGCTTCCATCGCGGGAAGTATTGCGGCAGGCTTGCTTGTTGGCAAATTTAAAAATTCAAAGCTGTATTTACTGCTTGCCGCACTGGGAATCAGCCTGCTTCCCGCAGGCCTGGCCTTTTTGCTCAAGGCTCCCACTATGGTTTCATATGGCTCAATTATTCTATCCTTCGTATTGGCACAATTTCCAGCCACGATTTTCTCGGTATTCGGGTTGTCCATCATACAGCAAAAGACGCCCAACGAGCTTCTGGGAAAAGTCATGTCCTATGCAGCAACCATTACACTGTGCGCACAGCCCCTGGGACAAATGGTATATGGTATCCTGCTTGACCTGCTGCACAACAGGGTATTTTGGGTTTTAATACCTACAGCAATCCTGCTGTACCTGGCAGGCACAGCTTCAAAGAAAATGTTTTCAGACTTTGAAAAATAGCCTTCTGACTTTTATGTTATGGTAATTAAGGTAGTTCAGAACTTCAGTAGTTCAGCATTTCAGTAATCTCAGCCTCCCTACCGGGGCAGCATCTGTTGTTTTGTGGTTCAGAGTATAGTAAAATTAGCTCAGCTACAATTGTAACAGAAAATAAATTGCGTTCATATAAGGAGCTATCATGGGACTTTTGCAGAATTTGATTGAACAAAGTCGTCTTCCGGACGGTTTTATCGGCAGATTGATGTTGAAAATTATGAATAACGCTCATAAGGGGCTGACACTTTGGGGAATATCGAAGCTCAAATCCGGAAAAAACGTGCTGGATGTAAGTTGCGGCGGAGGCAGTGCAATTCGGCTGCTTGCCGAAAGCGGCAAGTTTGAGCATGTTTATGGAATCGATCTGTCCCCTGAGGCAGTGGCCCTATCCACCCAATATAACCAGCGGCTGATAAATAGAGGTATTGTCACCATTGAGAAGGCATCTGTTTTGGAGCTTCCTTTTGAAAATGCTTTTTTCGATGCAATAGTCACCTTTCAATCTCATTATCATTGGCCCCATATTTTGCAGGCTGTCCGGGAAATACATAATAAACTGACACCGGGCGGGCAATTTGTCCTTGTGGCAGAGAAGTATAAAATTGAATATCACATGAAGGAGTATAACACTGCAAAGCTTACAAAAGATTTGCTGCGGGACAGCGGCTTCAGAATAGTCCAATTGTTTGAAAACAGCAAGCATATTTGTGCTCTGGGAACAAAATAGCTGGGGTTACCCCTGCTTCCTTCGATTTTTTGATATATAAAAGAGGACTACCATTTACTGGGTAATCCTCTTAATTCATTAAGCTAATAGTATTTAGTTTTTAGTTTCTATTTTTTCTTAATTCTTTCTTTATGGTTATATCTCTTTTAAAATAACGGTATGTAATCCAAAAACCCAATAACGCAAGAATACCAAAAATAATAATGCCAGGAAGCCTATTGGAAAAGTCCCAAACCATGTTTTTATCCAGTATAGTGGCAAATGAAAAATATAACGCTAAAAATAAGCAAAATAGGCTTGGTAATAGGTTGAATACAATTCCAATCCACATTGCTTTATTGGGTATATTTATATTACTGGGTAATTCTCCATCCCCATGAGGGATTAAATCTTCATCAGAATATTCTATTTTACGTCCCATGATAACACTCCTAGTTCTTTTATCTTTAATTTTAGCAATACATGGCATAGAAATAAAGCTATTTTTTTAATGACAGTACTATTACTATAAACATTGTGAAACATGGCTCCGAATTAGTCTCTGCTTCAGAAACTGCATCAGCTTACTGCAGCCGGTGTCGATGAAAGATTAATTAAAAAATAGGTTTATATTTGTCTATTGTACGCCTATTATCCACCAACTTTTATTGGCCCTTATAAGATTTTGAAAATAATAAAACCCCCAAACTATACCGTTTGAGGGTTTTGTATTTGTTAAGAATATTATCTCTTTGAGAACTGTGGTGCTCTTCTTGCCTTCTTGAGACCGTATTTCTTTCTTTCCTTCATTCTTGGGTCTCTTGTGAGGAAGCCTGCTTTCTTAAGAGCCGGTCTGAGTTCTTCGTCAGCCTTTAAGAGAGCTCTTGCTATTCCGTGTCTGATTGCGCCGGCCTGACCGGTGAAACCTCCGCCGATAACCTTGCATATAACATCAAACTTTGCCACTGTATCTGTGAGGGTTAATGGTTGTTTAACTATAACCTTCAAAGTATCCAATCCAAAGTAATCATCCAATGATCTGTCATTTATAAGAATCTTGCCTTCACCAGGAACAAGTCTTACTCTTGCTACTGATTTCTTTCTACGTCCTGTACCATAGTAATATACTTTTGCCATTATTTTGTCCTCCCTCCATTAAATATTTAAGTCAAGTACTTCAGGCTTCTGCGCCTGATGGTTGTGTTCAGTTCCTCTGTAAACTTTGAGCTTTCTGAACATTTGTCTTCCAAGACTGTTCTTAGGAAGCATTCCCTTAATCGCCACTTCAACAGCTCTTTCAGGGTGCTTTTCCATCAAATGCTTGTATTTGACTTCCTTCAATCCGCCTGGATGAAGTGAGTGAGTTCTGTAAAGCTTCTGATCAAGTTTTTTACCTGTCAAAAGAACTTTTTCTGCATTCAGTACTATTACATGATCGCCAGTATCAACATGTGGTGTGAATATCGGCTTATTTTTTCCTCTTAGAATAGCGGCAACTTCACTTGCCAATCTTCCAAGCGGCTTACCTTCAGCATCAATAATGTACCATTTTCTTTCAATCTGTTCCGCTTTTGCCATGAAAGTTTTCATTTCCTAATACTACCTCCTTAAAAATCTGTACTGTCTATGTCAAACAGTGTTCACCGTATATGTGACGGTTTTCAATTATAACCGTTTCGAGGTCTTGATAATTTGCTGAAATCCTGATAAAAATTCCTTATTCATTTTTCAAGTCCTTGGACACTAGAACATTTTAATATACACTTCTAACTATGTCAAGTATAAATTACCGAGATTTTAATTTATCTCTCATTATCTCTCGATTTTTCTCGATATATCTCCATATCTCTCATATAATCGTTTTTCAATTCATTTTTTCTTATTAAGTATAAAACAGACGATATTGGGCGTAATGCTTAGCATTATGCCATTATTTTATACCTGTGGGCTTATTTTCCCCAATTTGCCCGCATATCTTGAATAACGGCTAAAACTTCTTCACAGGAGAACCTTTTTTTGCAGGCTGTTCAATAATATATCTCCATCAGATACAACCCCTGCGCCGGAGCTGTCTTCCCCGCCTTCGTCCTGTCAAGCCCGCGGATAATTCCCGGTACATCGCTTTCGGCCAGCTTCCCCATTCCCACATATATCAAAGTTCCCGCAATTATTCTCACCATGTTGTACAAAAATCCGCTGCCTGTGACCTCAAGCTCTATGAGACTGTCTTCCCTTCTTTTAACCGCCATGCTGTAAATCTCCCGTACAGTGCTGCGGACTTGACCTCCCGTAGCCTGAAAAGCTGCGAAATCATGCTCTCCCTCAAAATGCTCCGCAGCTTTTCTCATTTGCTCAAAATCCAGCTCCGGCCTCACATGACAGGCCCTGTTTCGCATTAAAGCAGACTGGTGTGCGGTATTGCAGATGAGATATCTATACCGTTTCCCTTTGGAGGAATATCTGGCGTGAAAGTTTTCAGGCTCCTCCTCCGATTTCTGTATTACAATATCCGCAGGCAGCAGATTGTTCAGGGCATAGGAAAACTTTTCCCCGGGGATTGCCGAAGCTGTGAAAAAATGCGCAACCTGACCGTAGGCATGCACGCCCACATCGGTCCTGCTGCAGCCCACCACGCCGGTTTTCTCCCCAAGAAGCCGTGAAAGTGCCTTTTCAATACATTCCTGCACGGTGACGGCATTTTTCTGAACCTGCCAGCCGTGATAATTTGTTCCTTCATATTCTATGGTCAGTTTAATATTTCGCATTTTCCACCTGTCATTTTTACATTTCTCACACTTCACTGCAACTGAAAAGAGCAGCCTTCTATAACCTTTACCGCAGAGGCACCCGCAGCAAAAGCATGTACTGCAGCGCCAACCACAGCAATACCAAGCACTGCAATGCCACCCACTACCATACCATGTACTGCATTACCAGCACCCAGGCCATAAAGACCACGGTTATGGCTGTTGCAACGAAATCATACCTTGTCAGGCTGAGCTGCTTCATCCTTGTCCTGCCCTCACTGCCTCTGTAGCACCTGGCTTCCATTGCCGTTGCCAGCTCGTCCGCCCTGCGGAATGCGCTTATAAACAGGGGAATTAGTACTGGAATAAAGCTTTTGGCACGCTCTATAAGGTTTCCGCTGTCAAAATCAGCACCCCTTGAGGATTGCGCCTTTATTATCTTGTCTGTCTCCTCCAGAAGGGTAGGAATGAATCTCAGAGCAATTGTCATCATCATGGCTATCTCATGCACAGGCACCCTGAGCCTTTTCAGCGGGCCCAGAAGCTTTTCGATTCCGTCGGTCAGGGCTATGGGTGTGGTGGTATAGGTCAGAAGGCTTGCAATGATAATCAGCAGGAAAAGCCGTATAGCCATTTTAATGGCTGTATCCACACCCTCATAGGTCATTCTCAGGAAGCCCCACTCAAAAATGGTCCTGCCTCCTATGGTAAACATATTGATTACTCCTGCAAAAATCACAATGAATATAACCGGTTTTAAACCTTTAAGTACAAATTTGACAGGAATATTCGAAGTCACAACGGTCAATGCCGTAAAAAGCGTCAGCATCAGATATCCCCAATAGGTGTTTATCATAAATATGAATATCATCATTACAAAGGTCAGTATGATTTTTGTACGGGGGTCGGATTTGTGAAGCATGGAATCCCCCGGCACATACTGTCCAATTGTTATATCTCGTATCATTTTTTCCTCCCAGAGCCGCAGCCGCGGTCAAAACCATGAAAGCCCGGCACTATGCCTTCAAATGCTTCTGAAGCTCCTTAAGTGCCGCTTCTACAGTAAATATATTTTCATCGATGTGGGGTATTATGGCCTTCAGCCTTTTCATCAGATAGGTTATCTGCGGAGCCGAGAGCCCTATTTTTTCAAGTTCCTGAGGCTGATTATACACCTGTGCCGAGGGCTTATCCATAAAAATCGTACCCTGGTTCATTACAATGACCCTCTCCGCCAGTCTTGCTATATCCTCCATGCTGTGAGACACCAGTATTATGGTCATATTGAAGTCCTTATGAAGCTTCTTGATATAGCCGAATATTTCGTCCCTGCCGCTGGGGTCCAGCCCTGCAGTGGGCTCATCCAGCACAAGTATTTTGGGCATCATGGCAACTACTCCGGCTATTGCAACCCTGCGTTTCTGCCCCCCCGAAAGCTCAAAGGGAGATTTCTCAAGAATGCTCTGGTCAAGACCTACCGACTGCAGTGCCGCCAGCACCCGCTGTGCAGTTTCCTCCTCGGACAGTCCCAGCTTCAGCAAACCAAAGGAAATATCCTTTTTTACCGTATCCTCGAACAACTGGTGCTCGGGATATTGAAAAACAATACCCACCTGGCGCCTCAGCACTTTCAGGTCTCTTTGCCTGGTGTCGATGCCATTTACAGAAATACGTCCTCCCGTAGGTTTCAGTATACCGTTGAAATGCTGTATAAGCGTCGACTTGCCTGAACCTGTGTGCCCGATGATTCCGATAAATTCTCCGTCTTCTATATTTAAATTAATATCATTTAATGCTTTTTTCTCAAAAGGACCGCCGTTGGAATAGGTAAACGACAAACCTTCTATGTTGATAGGCATATTGCACTCCCGGCTTTCTAATTTAGTAAACTCAAGTCAGACTGATTGCTTCTTGATAATTAATATTACCACAACCAGGTATATTTAGTGAATGAAAAAAGTAAGCAGTCAATCACTTTATTCTCTCAAGAAGTTCCTCCGGCGAAATGTCCTCTGTAATCCCGAAGCGGTTCATTGCTCTCAGTGACTGGGGCAGCCCCTTTATAAGGGTATTTGTACCGGCCTTTGTGGTAAATGTGGCTTTAATGCCCAGCCTGCTCAGTACCACCTCGGATACCTCGCTGTATTTCCCCAGAGGATAAGCCAGGGCCATGACCTTGTTTCCGGTTTCCTCCAATATGTTCTTCCTGGAGAGTGAAATGTCCTTCTGAAGGTTGTCAATAAAAGCGTCCTCTGCTTCCCCCTCAAGCCGTGTTATGCTTGTCCGGGCCTTTCCCTCTCCCTTTCCCTCTTCAAAAGGCGCCCATTGGTGCATATCATAGGTATGGCTCTGTATGTCTACAATGCCGGATTTCAGCATTTCCTGTGCCTGCCCGTAGCTGAAATGAGGGGTTATGGGATTCTGGGTGTCCTTATACCTGTCCTTGCCCACTGAGGAGCCTATAACAAATATTGTGGCCTTCATATTATACTTCTTCAATAGTGGGTAGGCCAGTTCATAATTGCTGAGATACCCGTCATCAAAGGTAATTACCACCGGCTTTTCAGGCAGCTCACTCCCCTTTTCCACATAATCCAGCAACTGCTGGATGGACACCCCCGTATATCCGTCCCCGGCAAGGGCCTTTAGCTGAGCCTCAAACTGCTGTGTGGAAATAACAAGCGGCCCGGTGGACTTAGGGGCAATATCATGGTACATCAGTACCGGAACTTTTTTTGTATAGCTTTCATCATCCATACTTATTGGCCTGGACATGGCCGCAGCCTGTTCCGCCGCATTTTGTGACGTAACATATACGCCTATATCCTCAGGCACATATATTTCATTATCTCCGAAAATCCTTGCAAGGGCCATCTTTCCCATTGCATTTCTGAAATGGGTGCTGTCATAAAAAAAACGGCAGTCCGAGGTGAGGGAATTTGTTGAGAAATCCCAGAAATCAGTTACTTCAGCCAGTCGGGTATAAACCTCCGTCAACTGCTGGGGACTGAAATTCTGAACATACTCATTATACATGGGAGGAAAGAGTACAAGGAGATTTATATTGTTCTTGTCACAAAGGGCTTTTATCAGTTTGGTGTCTTCTATAAGCTCATCAATGCTCCCCAGGTTGTGCCTGTCCTTTGGATAGGACTTGAAAACAGGGTATTTTTCAAGGTAGTCCGGCATGGCCTGAATATTTTCAACATCTCTTGAGGACTTGTCATATGCCCCTGTGCCAACCTCAAAAACCTTGTATTTGTTTTGAAGATAACTGTCATTTTTGTATGCCCGAAGCTTTTCCAGAGAATAGCTGGGATTGGCAAAAAGATATTTTTTAAGAAAATCAAACTGAGAGGATTGCTCTGTCTTGTAATGCAGGCTTCCTGTGTAAGGGTCCGACTCAACCTTGTATCTCATGGCATTTATAAAACCAAGGTTCAGCACAAGATTTTTAACCTTGTAGTTATTAATGATATACTGGGTGGTCTGCTTGACATCATACATGTCCGCCCCATACATGAACAGGTTATAGAACCTGGCATTCATATATCTGTCAAGCTGCTCCACAGGAAAGGAAGAGGTGGAGGAACTGCCTACTATGAAGGAATCATATTCTTCCTTGTGCTGATCCATATAGGCTATCTTTGCCACCCTTGGATTCTTTGTAAAATCATAGGTATACCACTGCATTACCTTATCACCAAATGCTCCGAAGGGGTCCACCAATATATTCATACCTGCCACTCCCAAAGTCAGAAGCAGCACCGTAATTATAAACATTACAAACCATTTTTTTGATGACATTGCTTTCTCCTTAAAATTGCTTATATATAAACTCGGAAGCTATATAGCCTTCCCTGTATATGCCCAGGAAAGCAATAACCGCAAGTCCGGCCAGCAATACCAGCCATTGAACCAGCATGTTCCTCTCCTCCAGGGTCTTTCTGATGTGGACACCTCTTTCTTTCAGATAGCCAATTCCCAGTATAACCGTACAGCACACAAGGATTACCAGCAGATCAAAGGCTCCCAGCCCCAGGGACAATACATTTCCCGCCAAATTCCTCAAGTCGAAATGCAAAACCGTACGCTTCAGCATTCGCAGCGCAGTCATAAGGTCTTCCCCCCGTGTGAAATACCTGCCTATAAACACCAATACGGTGGTCCTTAATATTTGAAACAGCTTCCAGCAGGTACTTTCGGGGTTAATATGGAGCCTTTTCAACGCCTTTTCATAAACCGGGGCATTAATTACCGAAAAGGTGATTATCCCGCCGTTCCAGATTCCGAAGGCTATATATTTCCAACTGGCTCCATGCCAGATGCCTATTGTAAAGAATACTATAAAGGTAACCAGTGAAACAGGCAGTATCTTCCCAAGATTGCCCTTAAGCTTCTTTCTGGCATACTTGCCCAGCTTTCCGAAGGGCTTGGACAAGGACAGGGGATAAAAAAGGTAATCTCTCATCCATGCCCCCAGGCTTATATGCCATCTTCTCCAGAAATCCGACAGAGAGGTTGCGAAATAGGGGCGCTGGAAATTCTCTATCATATCAATGCCCAGTATCTGAGCAATACCCCTGATAATGTCTATGCCCCCTGAGAAGTCACAATATATCTGTATACAATACATAAATACTCCAAAGGCGATTTCAGCACCGGAGTATTTTTGATAATTTCCAAAAACATTACTAACTATAACCGCAGTTCTGTCCGCCACCACCAGTTTCTTGAAGAAACCCCACATCATGAGCTGGAGGCCGTATTTCAAGCGGTCAAAGCTAAAGGCGTGGGACTCATACAGTTGATGGGCCAGCTGGTCGAAGCGGCTGATGGGCCCCTGTATGATCTGGGGAAAGAATGATACAAAAAGGGCGAATTTAAAAAAGTTCCTTTCCGGTGGATACTTGGCCCTGTAAACATCTATTACATAACCTGCAGATTGAAAGGTATAAAAAGAAAGCCCTACAGGAAGCAGCCAATTCACTTTGGGAAAACTTGCGTCTGTAAACAGCCCCAAAAGCACATTGGTGTTTTCAGCAGCAAAATTGTAATATTTTATGGCGGCCAGAATGCCGAAATTTATAAGCAGAATGCCGGCAACCACCCATTTTTTATTTCCGGTGAACCTGTCTGAGACAGCTTTTTTCTCTTCACTTGAGGCCTCCCTGCCAAGCTGCTTCACCCGTATTTTCCTGCGGCTGTTGAGCTCTCCCAGCAATAAGCCCCCCACATATGTAGTAAAGGTTGTCGTAAGGAGAAAACCAACTATCTTAACCCCGTACGACAAGTAGTAGAAATAGCTGGCAGCAAGCAAAACCATCCATTGAAGCTTTTTAGGCACCAGAAAATATAGGGCAACGGTGCTCACCAGAAATATTAAAAATGAAGCTGATGACAGTGACATACCCTTATTCTCCGTCCCTCAATCTGTTAATCAAACCCAATATTGCCTGTACGGTATTGAAGTTTTCAGGCACCAGACCCTCAACACCGATCTGGACATCGAAGGTTTCTCCTATTTCACCTACCAAAGCCACAATGTCGAAGGAATCCAGCACTCCGTCGTCTATCAGTGCCTTTTTTTCATTAAAATCTATATCAGGTCTCAATTCCTTTAAAATTCTCAATAATTCTTCCATGTGAGTCTCCATTTCCGGCTTTGCTCCTCCGCATAGCCTTTAACTTTTATAAATTTATGGATTTTTTATAAGCCCTGTGGACTGCCAGCCGTCATATTTGAAGCCTGCCCATTCATACAGCCCCCTGGCACTTATATTGTCCTTCTTCACCCATAGCTGTATTCTGCCATCCCCCTGTCCGCTTACACTTCTTGCAAAGTGAGCCAGGAGGCCTTTTGCTATACCCTTGCCCCGCGCATCAGGATGGACTAAAAGGTGCCGGACAAAGTTTGCGGAGTTCTTGCTGCCTATGTGCAAAACTCCCAGGATACTGCCGCTGCCGTCTTCCGACACCAGCATCTCCTCTTTATTTATATATTCCAGCACTTCATCCAGGCTTGGAATGCAGCCCAAATACGGGTCAAACATTTCGGCTATCATCGCCCGTATCTGCCCCGCCTGCTTACAGGCAGCATTTTTCACTGCGTGCTGCCCTTTACCTGCACTTTCCAGTAAAAGCTTCTCAGGAATGCCATTCATACGCTGTCTGTATATATAAGGCCGGAAGCCTCTGGAACCCCAAAAGTCAAGCTGACTTACCACTGCCTCATTCTCATTTTTATATACAAGCTCCATAACAAGCGGCTTATCTGCCGGAAGTACAATTCCGGCCTCCAGGCCCTTGATATGATAGAAAATGCGCCAGTGTGTCCTGCAGTCCAAAAGCAGTATCAGAGTCGAATCACTGCATTCATAATACAAATCTCCTGCGCCGATATAAGCCTCATACCCATCCTTGACCATGAAGTTATTGGACATAATCCCTTTTTTCATATATGGCGCTATAAGGCTGCTTATTTCTCCAAATTCCTCAATTCTTTTCATTGGCATATTTCTCCGAAAGTTTTCTTCTGTCTATCTTGCCGTTTGCATTATAAGGAAAAGCCTCAAACTGCTCAATAACGTTTGGCAGCATGTATTTTGGGAGTCTCTGGCTGAGCTTGATTACAAGCTCGGTCTTATCAACACTGCCTGTATAAAACAATATTATTTTAGCCGCTTCATGATCATAAAAGCAGACACAGGCCTGAACCTGGTTCACCCCATTAACCGCCGCTTCAATTTCGCCCAGCTCAATGCGGTTTCCCATGTGCTTTACCTGCCCGTCCTTCCTTGAGAGGAATACCAGTTCACCGCACTCGTTATATCTTACTATATCTCCGGTGCAGTATAATATATCCCTGTAGGCTGTGTTCAACGGATTCTGGATGAATACCTCCGCAGACAGCTCCGGGCTGTTTATATAGCCCAACGCAACACCCGTCCCTCGGACACAAAGCTCTCCGGGCCGGTTTCCGTCAACAGGTCTTCTGTCCTCATCCAGCAGGATAACCTCCATATTCCGGCAGGCATTCCCGATAGGTATTACCTCCTCGTCGCCAAACTCCCTGTTTACAATATAATACGTACAGTCAACAGTTGCTTCGGTGGGACCGTACAGATTAATATACTCTGCCTCCGGAAGATATTTCCGCCAGCCGTTGAGGTGCTTTGCGAACATTGCCTCACCTGCAAAAAACACCTTGTTCAGGTGCTCCGGCAGCACTTTTTTAAATATCTGCGAGTTGGACAAAAGAGTAATAGCTGAAGTGGCCCACAAAATGGCTGTTATCCTGTTCACATTAAGATACTCCACCAGCTTCACGGGGAACATAAACAGCTTCTTTGGAATAATGCACAGTGTAATCCCTTTTTTAAGGCATAAATATATATCCTTGACAGAGGCGTCAAAATAAAAAGGTGTCTGATTGCCAATGACATCCTCGTTGGTAAAGCCAAAGGTGTCATCAAGCCATTCTGCAAGGTCCATGACATTTCTATGGGGCACCACGATTCCCTTGGGTGTCCCGGTTGAACCGGAGGTAAAAATGGTATATACAGGGTCGGTATCAATCAGCCTGCTTCTCACAACCTGTAATTTTTCGTTATCCGCCTTATTTTGTATTTCATCAGTCTTCAATATTTCAGGTAAATCCGCCATTCCCTCAAAGGCCCTTATATCCTTTGCCCCGCATAAGATCAGCCTTGGCTTCAGTGTGGAAATAATTGTCCTGAGTCTTTGGGGAGGAGTTTGATTATCTATGGGTACATAGTAGTTTCCACTGTACAGCACACCCATAAAAGCAACTATTGTGGAGCATGTCCTGTCCACAAAAACAATTACCGGGTTTCTTACCGAACCCGATGTTTTATCTGTTATCATAGTGCCAAGTGCCTTGGCTTCCAGTTCTAACCCGAAAAAGGTAATCTCCTGGGTTTCATCCTTTAATGCAACCTTATCAGGATATTTATATGCTGCCTGTTCCAGGTATTCCAGTACATTTATCTGCAAAAAAACCCCTCCACAAGAAAATACACCGGATTTTCCCGGCTGCCATGGATTATGAAACACACAAGAGTAATAAATTTTTCCCATACAAAAATTTATCTTAACCTATGTGTTATAATAATAGTTATTATTACAAAAGTCAAGTAAGCCATAAAGCACGGCGGCGTCTAGGCGGACCCTGCTGTTGGAATTTTTCACCGGAGGTAATACAAAAGCATGAGTCAGCATTATTATACAGAAAATCCCGATTCGGAAATTAAAGAAAAAAGCTTTTCTGAAACCATAAATGGCAGGCAACTGAGTTTCACGTCGGTAAGCGGTGTTTTTTCCTTTGAAGGCAGGATTGACAAGGTGTCTCATAATCTTATCAAAAACTTTACACCCAGCGGCAGTTCCATACTTGACGCGGGCTGCGGCTACGGTGCAATCGGCCTGTTTCTCAAAGCCCTTTTCCCGTCCCAGCAGGTTTCCATGATAGATATAAATAACAGGGCTCTTGACTATACAAGAAAAAATGCTGCTGCAAACAAGCTGGAAGTACAGGTCATTCACAGCAATCTTTACGAAGCTCTTACCGGTAGATTTTTTGACGATATTGTATCAAACCCTCCTTTTGCAGCAGGTAAGGATTTGAATACCCGGCTTATTGCAGAGGCACGGGGACACTTGTCCGAGAATGGCTCCCTGTGGCTGGTGGCCTTTCACAATAAAGGCGGCTCAACCTTGAAGGACATCATGAAAAGCGTTTTCGGGAATGTGGAGGATATGGATAAAAGCGGAGGCATCAGGGTATATAAAGCGATTAAAAAATAAAGAACTATTATATATTCGGCCTGAAATTGAAATTAGGAGTGAACCATAAGATGGGTATGGAATGGTATGACATGGTAGCCAAAAAGAATGGTGGATATAAAAGCAACGCAATATTTACTGTGGAGGGAATTTCCGGCGAAGATGTTTTTGAAAAAGAGTTAATTCAATTATTACGTAATTCAAAATCAGCCTTGGACGCAGGGTGTGGACATGGGGATTTTACTATAAAAATGGCAAAGTACGCCTATGGAATTGTTGGATTTGATTGGTCTATAGAATTATTAAAAATTGCCGACTCACTAAAAGAGCATTATAAAGCAGACAATGTAAATTTCGTACGTGCTGCCACAAAATCAGAATTACCCTTTGAAGATGGACAATTTGACTTAGTGTATTGTAGAAGAGGACCAACCTCAATTACTAAACATAGTCGGATTCTTTGTCCTGGGGGAATAATATATGGTATTTGCCCTGAATACCCTGATATCATTGCTATTCTTTCTGAAAGATTATCTGATAATGGTTTTATTGATATCCAATTTAATATTTTTGATGATGTAATATGCGTTTTCCCCAATGATAGAGAATTTGCAAAATTTTTAACAGCATTTCCTGGTAACCCAGATTACACCTTGCCTGAGAACAAGCCGCTAATAGATGAAAAAGTCAATGAAAATATGATAAATGGGCGTCTATGTTATAGACAATGGCGAATCATTTGGAAGGCCATAAAATCATAAGAATATGGACAGACAATCATATAATTTTTTTATGGATTATTTTTCTGCCTTGCCAAACCCTTTATTATCTCGAAAGCCTCGTCTACTGAAAGTGGAAGCCTTTGGATATCAAAGCCCTGTTTCTTCAGGTTGTACATCAGTTCTGTAACCTGCGGCACGTCCAGACCAAGGCTCTTCACCTTTTCCACATTGCTGAAAACCGCCTGGGGCGAACCGTCCAGTACAAGCTCTCCATGGTCTATTATCATCAGCCTGTCCGCAATTGCAGCCTCATCCATATGATGTGTTATGTGTATAATTGTAATGTTTTCTTCCCTGTTGAGTTTTTTCAGTACCTTTATTACTTCTCTTCGGCCTACCGGGTCCAGCATTGAGGTAGCCTCGTCAAGTATTATGCACTCCGGCTTCATAGCCAGTATTCCTGCTATGGCAACCCTCTGTTTCTGTCCTCCTGACAAAAGATGCGGTGCATTCCTTTTGAACTGGCCTATTCCCACTGTCTCCAGAGCTTCATCAACTCTTCTCCTTATCTCTGCAGGCTCCACACCCAGATTTTCCGGGCCAAAAGCAACATCTTCCTCAACAGTAGTTGCAATTATCTGATTGTCCGGATTCTGAAAAACCATGCCGGCATTACTTCTGATATCCCAAACATTGTCTTCAAGGGCTGTGTCCTTTCCTGCTACCAGGACAATACCTTTTTTGGGGACAAGAAGTGCGTTCAGAAGCCTGGAAAAGGTTGATTTTCCTGAACCGTTCCGTCCGAGAATAACAACAAAATCGCCCTTTTCTATCTTGGCGGAAACGCCTTCAAGAGCTGGAACCTCCACCGGGATCTCACCATAGGTGGTATATGAAAAGCTCACTTCCTGAACATCAAAAAATATACTCATGTAACCCTCCAAAAAATTTAATCCATATTGCAGTGGTAACTTCCATCCCTTATATAAAAAATTAATTTCTTACCAAGCTGCCATATTAAGTATTCCCGTACAATATAGAGAAATGGATTGCCACAAAGTACTTGCCTGTAAAAATACGGTTCACCGTAAACATTTTCATTCCGTCGCAGCGACTCGCCCATCCGGGTCTCGCGTGCTGCATCAAAGTGACATCCTGTCACTTTGCCGGAAAAAATATTTACGTTTCACCTACTTTT
Source organism: Ruminiclostridium hungatei (assembly GCF_002051585.1). GTDB lineage: Bacteria > Bacillota > Clostridia > Acetivibrionales > DSM-1351 > Ruminiclostridium > Ruminiclostridium hungatei. Next base: position 59,838 of record NZ_MZGX01000022.1, read on the forward strand.
TCAGCAAGTACCTTTTAATCAGCCTTCCCATTTCTCTATATTGTACTCGCATACTTTTAAATGAGAATTCATAAACAATAAATTAATTTTTTTCACACTAGATTATTAACACATAGTCCAGTATGTATAAAATTACTTTGCAGTACAACACTCATACAAATATAGGGACCAAACCTGCCGGACATACATTTGCTGCCAACAGGTCCAATCCCTAATATTTTAGTTTAATTATTTATACTGAATTATAACGCCTAAATTCAAATGAAATTTTTCAATTGTAGAAAAATCTCATTACATCAGCGGCGTTTCAATGAGGCAAAGGTCACAGTTGGTGACCATGGATACATTTTTCCCGCCTCGTTATACCAACTCAAGGATAACCATTTCAGCAGCGTCGCCTCTTCTTGGTCCCAGCTTGTATATTCTTGTATAACCACCATTCTTGCCCTTGTACTTAGGAGCAATTTCATCAAAAAGCTTATCTGTGATGTTTACGTTCTTTCCATCAGCAGTAGTTGGTCTGTAAACCCAATTCATTATAAGTCTTCTTGCATGAAGTCTTGATGCATTATCAACTGATACCATATCAGTCTTCTGCTCTCTGTCGATAACCAAGTACTTGTTGCCGTTCTTGGATGTCTTGGAGTCAGTAAGCTTAGCACCTTTGCTGTCAACCTTAGCTAAACTGATCTTTACCTGCTTTGAAGTAAAGTTGTCTGCTTCCTTGATCGCTATAGTGATAAGTTTTTCTGCAATATTTTTAACTTCCTTGGCTCTCGCCTCAGTAGTTTCAATTCTGCCACTTACAAATAATGCTGTTGTAAGATTCTTTAAAATTGCCTTTCTTTGGTCAGTTGCACGCCCTAACTTTCTTTGCGCTGGCATTACCTATCCCTCCTTACCTTGTATTTTACTTGTAATGCATTTATATTTCTCATAGTAATTATTCTGGAAACAAAGGTAAACATTTACGTTTTTCTTTGCTATGCCTGCATTGCAGACTATTCTTCACTTGGAGCCAATACAAGTCCAAGTGCCTGGAGCTTCTGAAGAACCTCTTCAAGAGACTTTCTGCCGAGATTTCTTACCTTCATCATATCCTCTTCGGTCTTGTTGGTAAGATCCTCAACAGTATTTATGCCGGCTCTTTTGAGACAATTGTAAGATCTTACTGAGAGATCCAGTTCCTCAATTGTCATCTCAAGAACTTTTTCTTTCTTTGTTTCTTCTTTTTCTACCATAATTTCAGTATGCTTAGCTTGATCTGACAAGTCCACAAACAGATTCAAATGTTCGCTCAATATCTTGGCGCCAAGGCTTATAGCCTCGTCAGGATTAATACTTCCGTCTGTCCAAACCTCCAAGGTAAGCTTGTCATAATCTGTTATCTGACCAACACGGGTGTTTTCCACAGTGTAATTAACCTTTTTAACAGGAGTATAAATCGAGTCAACAGGTATTACACCAATCGGCTGTCCCGGCTGCTTGTTCTTTTCAGCCGCAACATAGCCTCTGCCCTTGCTGATTACAAGTTCCATGTAGAATCTGTGGTCGCCGTTCAATGTTGCAACATGAAGATCCGGATTAAGTATCTCTACATCCTGATCTGTTATGATATCACCAGCGGTGATAGGTCCTTCACCATTTGCATCAATATATATGACCTTCGATCCTTCGCCATGCATTTTTAAAGAAAGAGCCTTAATATTAAGTATTATTTCTGTTACGTCCTCAACTACACCCGGCACTGTGGAGAATTCATGCAACACTCCGTCAATCTTTATGGAATTGACAGCGGCACCAGGTAAAGAAGAAAGCAATATTCTTCTCAAGGAATTACCGAGAGTAATACCATAGCCTCTTTCCAAAGGCTCAACAATAAACTTGCCGTATGTGTTATCATCGCTATTAGCAACACATTCAATTCTAGGCTTTTCTATTTCTATCACCAAAAACCCTCCCTTAACAACTTTTTATTTTTTGAGGGCAACTGATTCTAACATACATCTCATAGAGAATTATTGTGGAAATAATCCTTTCAGTTGCTTCCAAGTTAATTATCCATCTACCTATTATTACTTGGAGTACAACTCTACGATCAAATGTTCCTTTATCGGCAAATCAATATCTTCTCTAGCAGGAAGAGCGACAACTTTTCCTGTGAAGTTTTCTGCATCATACTCGAGCCACTTCGGAATTACCTTACCACCAGTTATATCACTGATAGCCTTAACCTTTTCAGAGCTTCTGCTCTTGGGAGCGAGTGCTATAACATCTCCAACCTTTAAGAGGTATGAAGGTATGTTTACACGTCTTCCGTTTACAGTAAAGTGTCCATGTGTTACCAACTGTCTTGATTCCGGTCTTGAAGTACCAAGTCCAAGTCTGTAGACAACATTGTCAAGTCTTGTTTCCAATATCTGTAACAAGTTTTCACCTGTTATGCCCTTACGTCTTGAAGCCATTTCAAAATATTCACTGAACTGGCCTTCCAGTATGCCGTAATATCTTCTTACCTTTTGCTTTTCACGATGTTGTATACCGTATTCTGACATCTTCTTCTTAGCCTGTCCGTGTTGTCCGGGCGCATATGCCCTTCTTGCTATAGAACATTTGTCAGTATAACATCTCTCACCCTTTAAAAAGAGCTTCTCGCCCTCTCTGCGGCAAAGTCTGCAAACTGCTTCAGTATATCTTGCCATTTAAATTTACACCTCCATAATAATCAATTAAACTCTTCTACGCTTAGGTGGTCTGCAGCCATTATGAGGAATTGGTGTAACGTCCTTTATAAGACTAACTTCCAAACCAGCAGCCTGCAATGCTCTGATTGCCGCTTCTCTGCCTGCTCCAGGTCCCTTTACGTATACTTCAACAGTTTTAAGTCCATGTTCCATTGCAGCCTTTGCAGCCGTTTCTGCAGCCATCTGTGCAGCAAATGGCGTACTCTTTCTTGAACCTCTGAAACCCAATCCGCCTGCACTTGCCCATGAAAGCGCATTTCCGGCAGTATCTGTCAAGGTAACAATTGTATTATTAAAAGATGAACGGATATGAGCTGCTCCACGTTCAATATTTTTACGTTCTCTTCTTTTTCTGGTTGTTCTTTTAGCACCAGCAGTCTTTGTTGCCATGTGTTCGCAAACCTCCTTTAACTATTTCTTTTTACCGCTAACGGTTTTTGAAGGGCCTTTTCTAGTCCTTGCATTTGTCTTTGTACGCTGACCTCTTACTGGAAGACCCATTCTGTGTCTTCTTCCCCTGTAGCAGCCTATTTCAATAAGGCGCTTGATGTTCAACGCTACTTCTCTTCTAAGGTCACCTTCAACCTTATATTCTCTGTCGATAGTTTCTCTTAGTTTGTTGATTTCATCGTCAGTCAGATCTCTAACTCTTGTGTCGGGATTGATGCCAGTCTTAACGAGAATTTCATTTGACTTAGCTCTTCCGATTCCAAAAATGTAAGTTAGACCAATTTCAACCCTTTTTTCTCTGGGTAAATCTACTCCGGCAATACGTGCCATACTTTTCCTACACCTCCAAATAATTTCTCATAACTTATTCTTGTAAAAAAGCCTTCGGGCTTTTTTTACGCGAAGCCTGAATACATGATCAGCCTGCTTCGCGTACTGCATGCTAATTCTCCACCGCAGGATGCAGATATTGTAATTATTGCCATTCCCAAGGCCAAACAGCCTATGGCATCCAAATCCTGGCGATATCGTCAAATATTTAAAATATCATCAAGAATAACAAAGTCAATAAATTGACATTGAGAATTGGGAAAATTCTCTTGTTCAGCCGCTTCTTGTGAGATTTTACGAAAGTAAGTATTGCTTATCGGGCATAGCACCCGTTTATGGGCCGTAAACGGCCCACCTCAAAATCAACCCTGCTTCTGCTTGTGCTTTGGGTTTTCGCAGATTATCATAACTCTGCCTTTTCTCTTAATGATCTTGCACTTTTCACATATAGTCTTAACTGATGGTTTAACTTTCATTTTAATAGCCTCCTTATATTAAGAAACAAACCTGTCTTATTAATTAATACTGCTTTTTATATTTAATAATACCTTTCCCATTTCACAACCAGTAGAGGTATATTATTTTGCTCTCCAAGTAATCCTTCCTCTGGTAAGGTCATATGGGGACAATTCAATTGTCACTTTATCACCGGGAAGTATCCGGATAAAGTTCATTCTTAACTTACCTGAAATATGAGCCAGAACTTTATGGCCATTTTCAAGCTCAACCTGGAACATAGCATTTGGTAATGCCTCAATTACGGTTCCTTCGACTTCTATAACATCATCTTTTGCCAAACTTGCACCTCCTCCAGAGTTCTCCTTCAAATACCACGAAATATACCGGGATATTTACAGAATAGGATTTTTATCTATTAATAATTTTTACCGGAAATTATTCCCCGCTCTCACTTTTCTCTTTTACCTCGGCAAGAGCCTTTCTAATCTCGGCATTGGTAACTTTTATGCTGTCATTGAGTTTTTTGGTCAAAGACTCAATAATTATTGAAGTAATATCCAGATGCTTGATTTTTTTCTTCTTGGGATTTTCAAATCTTCTGAGATCACCATCACTGACAAACACATACTTGTCGTCGACAATACCGCTGATAATAAAAATCCTGCCTTCATCCCGCCCTGCCTTTGAACAAACTACCTGTCCCAGCATTACATTCATGCTAAACCTCCAAGTCATAAGACAACGGCGACACAAAATGAAAATAAAATCCTGAAAATCACTTGCACGTTTGAAACTTCAACGCGAGGAACGTGGTGCAACCCACAAAACAATCCATTGCCCGCGTTATTCAAAACTCTGTCACCTTCTATGCATAAAATTCCATCTATCAATTTGCGGCGGCTTAAATAAAGCACTTTCGCATAATTGACACAGGTCAAACCAAATATAAATTATACAGGAAAACTGCAATAATAACAATACATTTATTAAAATTCTTTTAAAACTTTGTTAAAAGCAACGGTCCATTAGCCGTGATAGCTACCGTATTCTCATAATGAGCCGAAAGCGACCCGTCCGCCGTCACTACCGTCCAACTGTTATTCTGCAACCTGACACTGTAATCCCCGGCATTTACCATGGGCTCCACAGCGATGGTCATTCCGCTTTCCAGCTTTGCACCCCGGCGTTTGGTAATATAGTTGGGAATATCCGGCAGTTCATGCAAGTCTTTTCCTATACCGTGACCAACGAAATCCCTGACTACCGAAAAGCCGTTGCTTTCGGCATGCATCTGAATTGCCTCAGAAATATCTCTTATGTGCTTGCCGATTTCCATCTGCTTCAGTCCTTCATAAAAACTCTGCCGGGTTTCGGATATGAGTTTCTGTGCCTCATGGGATATTTTGCCCACTCCATAGGTCCGGGCGGCATCAGCGTGATAGCCGTCCAGATAGACACCTACATCTATGCTAATAATATCGCCATCTTTCAGATGATTTAAACTGCTGGGTATTCCGTGAACCACTTCTTCATTTACAGATGTGCATATGCTTGCCGGAAACGGCACTACTCCGGGTACGCCCGGATTATAGCCCATAAATGACGGGACAGCCTTATGCTTTTTTATATTGTCAAAAGCTATTCTATCCAGTTCCTTTGTGGTAACACCGGGAGCTATATTCTTTTTAAGCAACTGAAGAGTTTCATACAGAACCTCTCCCGCCTTCCTCATCTTATCTATTTCAGATTGCGATTTTATAGTAAACATGCCTACCTCTAGTCCTTATTATAATCCCAAAGCCTCAAATACCCTTGAAGTTGTTTCCTCAACCGCATCAGCACCTTCAGCAGTTTTCAGCTTTCCGGCCTTTTCATAATAGCTTATTAAAGGCTGTGTCTGCTTGTGGTAAGTCTCAAGCCTGTTCAATACTGTTTCGGCAGCATCATCTGCTCTTTGTATTACCGGCGTCTTGCAAATGTCACAGATTCCCTCAACCTTGGTAGGATTGAAAGCAACATGGTATGATGCTCCGCAGTTGGGGCAGGTGCGTCTGCCTGACATTCTTTCAATAATATCCTCATCCTTGACGCTTATCAGCAAGGTGGCATCCAACTCAATACTCATTTCACCGAGAACACTGTCAAGATATTCGGCCTGCGGTATTGTCCTTGGAAAACCGTCAAGTACAAATCCTTTTTCACAGTCGGGATTGGCCAGTCTGTCCTTAACTATTTCAACTGTAAGTTCATCCGGAACAAGCTGTCCTTTGTCCATATATTCCTTTGCCTTTAGACCAAGTGGAGTATTCCCCTTTATATTTGCTCTGAAGATATCTCCTGTAGATATATGTGGTATGGATAGTCTTTCAGATATATTCTTGGCCTGAGTTCCCTTTCCTGCACCAGGAGCCCCTAAAAGTACGATCTTCATAATGTTTACCCCCTTATTACCGTTCTACCAGCATTCCGGACACCTCCGGAAATACTTCTACAATAACTGACCTCAATGGTATAAATTAAAATCAAATGAATAAAATTAAAAAGCAAACAAATTTAAAGTAAGGGTTTATGACGTATCATAAACCCCAAACATTTAAATTATTTATATAAGCTATGGATTACACTGACTGCGGACTATTCAAGAAAGCCCTTGTAGTGTCTCATAAGCATCTGTGACTCAATCTGCCTTACGGTATCAAGAGCAACACCTACGAGAATCAGTACACTTGTTCCTGCAAACCATACGCCCTGTACTTTGGTAATCCAAACAATAACATATGGGAATATGGATATGAGGGCAAGGAATAGTGCACCAAACCAGGTAATTCTGTTTAAAACCTTTTGAATATAATCTGATGTGGGCTTTCCGGGTCTGATACCAGGTATGAAGCCACCGTTCTTCTTCATATTGTTTGCAAGCTCAATGGGATTGAACTGAACATATGTGTAGAAGAAGGTAAAACCAATTATCAGAATCGCATAGAGCAGTGCATAAGACCAGTGTGACTGCCAGTTTTTCATAAATCCGATGAAACCAGTAGTAGTGTTAGGTCTTGCAAAAGCAAATATGGTTGAAGGAAGCGCCATAATTGACATGGCGAAGATTATTGGAATAACACCTGCCCAGTTTACCTTGATAGGCAAATGAGTGCTCTGTCCTCCGTAAACCTTTCTTCCAACTACTCTCTTGGCATACTGTACTGGAATTCTGCGCTCTGCCTGGTTAACGAAAACAACGCAGGCTACGATTGCAACAAATACAGCGAGTATACCGATTATGCTCAATACTCCAACGACATCATTACCAAGCTTTCCAGCCTGATAGTTTCTGATAAGGTAGTTCAGCCCGTTTGGAGCTGCTGATACGATACCTGCAAAGATAAGCATTGAAATACCGTTACCAATACCATACTCGGTGATCTGCTCACCCAACCACATCAAAAATGCGGTTCCGGCAGTAAGTGTGAATGTTACTGTAATGAAGGTCATAACGTTAAGTCCTGAAATAATTGCGCCTCTTAAACTAACAGTGATAGCTATTGCCTGAACAAACGCAAGAATAACCGTTGCATATCTTATCCATTGGCCGATCTTCTTTCTGCCTTCCTCACCCTCTTTTGAGAGCTGTTCCAGCTTTGGAATGGCAATGGTTAAAAGCTGCATAATAATTGATGCATTAATGTATGGAGTAATACTCATGGCAAATATTGTTGCATTTTTAAAGGAGCCTCCACCAACTACATCAAGAAAATTAAACAACTGTCCGCCTTTATCAATAAGGCTTGCAAAAAATGTAGGGTCAAGTCCGGGAACCGGAATTCTTGAGCCTAATCTGAAGATCAGAAGCAGACCAATTGTTATCAAAAGTTTTCTTTTTAAATCAGGAATCTTCCAGGAATTCTTAAGTGTATCCAACATACCACTCACGTTATACCACCTCGACCTTTCCTCCCGCAGCTTCTATCTTGCTAGTTGCTGTCTTCGTAAATTTAGTCGCCTGAACTGTTAACTTTTTAGTTAACTCACCGTTACCTAAAATAGCTACTCCATCAATAATCTTTTTGGCAAGGCCGGATGATTTAAGTAATTCTTCATTAACTACAGTACCGTCTTCGAAAATGTTCAATTCTGATACATTAACTTCAGTATACTTGTCAGCAAACTCATAGTTATTAAATCCTCTTTTAGGCAATCTCATGTATAATGGCATCTGACCACCTTCGAAACCAGGTCTTACACCACCACCTGCACGGGCATTCTGTCCTTTGTGACCTTTGCCGGCAGTTTTTCCGTTACCAGTACCTATACCTCTACCTTTTCTGTTAGGTAGCTTTTTTGATCCAGGAGCAGGCTGTAATTCAAATAATTTCATTGACTACACCTCCCTTATATTTCTTCTACACAAACAAGATGTGAAACTTTTCTGATCATACCTCTGATTTGCGGGTTATCATTGTGCTCAACTGAAGTACCGATTTTACCCAAGCCAAGAGCCTTTACTGTAGCAACCTGATTTTCAACGGCCTTATTTGTACTTTTCTTCAGAGTTATTTTTAACTTAGCCATAATGTCCCCCCTAACCCAGAATCTCTTCTGGAGTTTTTCCGCGAAGTCTGGCAACATCCTCAGCGGTCTTTAACTGGGAAAGACCTTTTATTGTTGCGTTAACCATGTTGATAGGGTTGTTTGAACCCAATGACTTCGTTCTTATGTCACGTATTCCTGCAAGTTCAAGCACGGCTCTGACAGGACCGCCAGCAATAACACCAGTACCTTGTCCTGCTGGTTTGAGCAATACTTTACCTGCTCCGAATACTCCTGTTGCTTCATGTGGTATTGTAGTATCCACCAATGGAACCTTTATAAGATTTTTCTTGGCATCTTCTATACCCTTGCGGATAGCTTCAGGTATTTCAGCAGCCTTACCCATACCGCTTCCAACGTAGCCGTTTTCGTCTCCTACAACAACTAAAGCGCTGAAACGGAAGTTTCTACCACCCTTAACAACCTTTGTTACACGACCTATATTAACAACCTTTTCTTTCAGTTCTCCCAAAGTGTTGGCATCAATTCGTTGCAATGTATTCCCCTCCTTCTCTTAGAAATCCAAGCCTGCTTCTCTTGCAGCGTCAGCGAGCTCTTTTACTCTTCCATGATAGATATATCCGCCTCTATCAAATACAACTGCCTTTATACCCTTTTCAACAGCCTTTTCAGCTATTAATTTTCCAACTTCTTTAGCTGCTTCCTTGTTTCCGCCGTAAGCAACTTTTCCTTTCAACGCAGTATCAAGGGTTGAAGCGGATACAAGAGTATTGCCGGTTGAATCATCAATAATCTGAACATAAATGTTTTTTAAACTTCTGAAAACATTCAGTCTAGGACGTTCTGTTGTTCCAGCAACTTTTTTACGTACTCTAACGTGCTTTCTGAGTCTTATTTCGTTTCTGTTTTGTTTATTAATCATTTACTCTCATCTCCTTTCTACTTTTTACCCTTGCCACCAGTCTTACCTTCTTTACGTCTGATTACTTCATTTTCGTATTTGATACCCTTACCCTTATAAGGCTCAGGTGGTCTCTTTTCACGAATCTTTGCAGCAATCTCTCCCACTACCTGCTTATCTATGCCCTTAACAATTATCTTGTTGGGTGCAGGTACTTCAGTAGTAATCCCATCAGGATCATCCATTTCAACAGGATGTGAATATCCCAAGGTCAGTACCAGCTTCTTGCCCTGCTTCTGAGCTCTGTAACCAACACCGTTGATATCAAGAGCTTTCTGGTATCCGTTTGTTACGCCTTCAACCATATTGTTTACAAGTGTTCTGGTCAAACCATGAAGTGACTTGTGCATTTTTAAATCAGAAGGTCTTTCAACAAGTATTTGTTCGCCTTCCACTTTGATGATCATATCCTTGTGGAACTGTTTTGTTAAAGTTCCCTTTGATCCTTTTACTGTCAACACATTGTCGCCGCTCAGCTTTATGTCTACTCCCTTGGGAACAGCTATCGGCAACTTACCTATTCTTGACATGTCGTAACCTCCAGTTCTTAAAATTATGAGCGTTAATACGCCCTTTTCAGACCTTTTATCGCCACCAGCCAGATATATAAATCAGACTGGCAGCAAGTCAGGAAAAATATAAAATACTTTTCCAGTGTTTTTGTCGTGTGATTACGGAGTAATCCACTGCGCGAACATGTTCGCGCTTTTACCATACAAATGCCAGTACTTCTCCGCCTACGCCTTCAGTTCTGGCTTTCTTGTCGGTCATTATTCCCTTTGATGTTGAGATAATAGCTACTCCGAGACCGCCCAATACCTTAGGAAGCTCTTCCTTGCCGGCATATACTCTCAAACCGGGCTTGCTTATTCTCTTTATACCAGTTATAACATTCTGCTTGTTTCCAGTGTACTTCAAGCTAACTCTTATAACACCCTGCTTACCATCGTTTACTTCTTCAAAATTCCTAATATAACCTTCTTCCAGCAATATAGTTGCTATGGACCTCTTAAGGTTGGAAGCGGGTATATCAACTGATTCATGTTTTGCAGAACCTGCATTTCTAATTCTGGTTAACATATCAGCGATTGCATCAGTGATTTGCATATGTTTAACCTCCTTCCAAAGTCTATTACCAGCTTGCCTTCTTAACGCCGGGTATCTGGCCCTTGTACGCTAACTGTCTAAAGCACAAACGGCAAATTCCGAATTTTCTAATGTACGCATGTGGTCTTCCACATATCTTACATCTATTGTATGCCCGGCTGCTAAACTTGGGCGTACGCTGTTGCTTTATGATCATAGATTTCTTTGCCATGCCCTCAATACCTCCTTAGTTCTGGCTGAATGGCATACCAAGCAATTTCAAGAGCTCTTTAGCCTCTTCATCACTTTTAGCCGTAGTTACAAAAATTATATCCATACCTCTTATCTTGTCTATCTTGTCATATTCGATTTCAGGGAATATCAACTGATCCTTTATACCCATTGAGTAATTACCTCTGCCATCAAATGAGTTGCCGTTTAAGCCTCTGAAGTCTCTTACTCTGGGAAGGGCCACATTGAAGAGTTTGTCAACGAATTCATACATTCTTTCGCCTCTCAATGTTACCTTGCAGCCTATGCTCATTCCCTCTCTCAACTTAAATGCCGCAACTGATTTCTTAGCTTTTGTAACTATTGGCTTCTGACCAGTAATCAGTGTCATATCACTCACTGCAGCATCCATGGCCTTGGGATTGTCCTTAACTTCTCCAACGCCCATGTTAAGAACAACTTTCTCAATCTTAGGGATCTGCATGTTGCTGCTATATTTAAACTTTGTTTGCAAAGCAGGAACTGCTTCTTTTAAATACTTGTCTTTTAACCTTGCCATCCACAATACCTCCTTTCTTGTCGCGCTTTATTTCTTTTCAAGAATAACATCAATTATTTCGTCACACTTTTTGCAAGATCTAACCTTCTGGCCATTGTCGAGAATCTTCCTGGCCACCTTTGTAGGCTTGCCACATTTGTCACAAACCAACATAACATTTGAGCCGTCAACAGGTGATTCCTGATGGATTATACCACCCTGCTGATATCTGCCTCTTGGTTTTTTGTGCTTTGTTGACATATTTACGCCTTCAACAAGTACTTGATTAGTAGAAGGATTTACGCTTAATACCTTGCCCTTCTTGCCTCTATCTTTTCCTGAAAGCACAAGAACTGTATCTTCCTTTTTAACATGAACTTTGATTGCCAAATTAAGCCGCCTCCTTCCTTACAATACTTCCGGTGCAAGAGAAAGAATCTTCATGAAATCCTTATCTCTCAATTCTCTTGCAACAGGTCCAAATATACGAGTACCTCTTGGGTTCTTATCTTCCTTTATAATTACTGCAGCGTTTTCATCAAACTTGATGTAAGAACCGTCTGGTCTTCTTACGCCTTTCCTGGAGCGTACGATAACGCACTTAACTACGTCACCTTTCTTTACAACACCGCCGGGTGTTGCATTTTTAACAGAAGCTACTATTATATCTCCAATATTAGCATACTTTCTCCAAGAACCGCCAAGAACCTTAATACACATAAGTTCCTTAGCTCCAGTGTTATCAGCTACTTTCATCCTAGACTGGACTTGAATCATACTGGTACCTCCTTCCAATGATTCTGTGCGGTGAATTATAACCGCAGCGTAAATTTCTTTGACTATGAGACACAGCAATTATTGTGCCTTTTCAACAATTTCAACAAGTCTCCATCTCTTTTCCCTGCTCAATGGCCTTGTCTCCATAACTTTTACTTTATCGCCTATCTGACACACATTTTCCTCATCATGTGCCTTAAGCTTGTAAGTTCTCTTTACTATTTTTCCGTATAACGGATGCTTTACGCTGGTTTCTATAGCAACAACAATAGTCTTATCCATCTTATTGCTGACAACCTTACCAACCCTAGTCTTTCTTAACGCTCTTTCAACCAAGTGGAATTACCTCCTTTTCGAATACTCTGCACCAACCTTCATCACATGTTTGACGGTGTTATTACAATGCGAATTTAAGGATGTCCGTACTAATGTCCCACTCGCATTGAAGTCCACAATGTTTGCACTTGTGATTCCCTATGCGAAGTTCCACGTTGTTTACATGAGTGTTTGCTTCGCATTCTATGGTTAAGGTCTATTATAGCTTTGAGCAATGTAATCAATATTACTTCTCAACTCCGCTAAGCTCTTTTTCCCTTATTATTGTCTTTACCTTAGCTATGGACTTTTTAACATCCTTTAGCTTCATTGGGTTTTCAAGCTGATTTGTAGCAAGCTGAAATCTAAGCTTAAAGAGTTCAGACTTTAAATCGCCCAATTCCTTATTCAACTCAACAATATCCTTTTCTCTGATTTCACTAGCTTTCATTTGCTTCACCACCCATTTCTGTTTCGCGGGTTACAAACTTACATTTTACAGGAAGCTTGTGCATAGCGAGTCTTAAAGCCTCTCTAGCAGTTTCCTCCGGTACTCCCGCAATTTCAAATAATACTCTTCCTGGCTTAACTACTGCTACCCAGTACTCAGGTGAACCTTTACCGCTACCCATACGAGTTTCAGCAGGTTTCTTTGTAACCGGCTTATCTGGGAATATCTTTATCCAAACCTTACCGCCACGCTTGATAAAACGGGTCATCGCTATTCTGGCAGCTTCGATCTGGTTGCTTGTGATCCAAGCGGGTTCGAGAGCCTGTATACCGAATTCACCGTTGGATACTACATTACCTCTTGTAGCTTTACCGGTCATTCTGCCTCTGTGAACCCTTCTACGTTTTACTCTTTTGGGCATTAACATTACTTAACTCCTCCTTCCGCTTTTTTTTCTCTTTTAACAGCTGGAAGAACTTCTCCTTTATATATCCATACCTTGACACCAATCTTACCATAGGTTGTGTCTGCTTCAGCAAAACCATAATCTATGTCAGCACGAAGTGTTTGAAGAGGAATAGTTCCTTCATGGTAGTGCTCTGTTCTTGCGATTTCAGCACCGCCCAGTCTGCCTGCACATGCAGTCTTGATTCCCTTTGCTCCAAGCTTCATGGTTCTTGACATAGCCTGTTTCATGGCTCTTCTGAAAGATATACGCTTTTCAAGCTGTGATGCAATGTTTTCTGCAACAAGCTGAGCGTCCATTTCAGGACTCTTGATCTCAGTAATGTTGATGAGAACACTTTTACCTGTCATCTTTTCAACTTCTTTTCTGAGCTCTTCAATACCCTGGCCACCCTTACCGATTACAAGACCTGGCTTGGCAGTATTTACGTTGATTTTAACCTTGTTTGCCGCACGGTCTATTTCAATTCTTGATATGCCGGAGATATAAAGCTTCTTCTTGATAAACTTTCTTATCTGAACGTCTTCAACAAGATAACTGCTGAAAGTTTTGGCATTAGCATACCATTTTGTATCCCAATCTTTAATTATTCCGATTCTCAATCCATGTGGATTAACTTTCTGGCCCATCATCCAACCTCCTTCTCGCTTATTGTCTTTCCTTAACAATCAATGTTATATGACTGGTTCTTTTTTGAATTTTAAATGCTCTACCTTGTGCACGCGGCATTATTCTCTTCAATGTAGGTCCCTGTGTTGCAAATGCTTCAGCAACATAGAGTTCATCGTGATTCAAACCGTTATTGTTGACTGCATTTGCCTCTGCTGATTTAAGAAGCTTGTACAAAACTTCTGATGCAGCCTTGGGGGTGAATTTCAAAACACCATATGCCTCATCAATACCCTTGTTCTTAATTAAATCAAGCACTATTTTAACCTTTCTGGAGGAAATACGTGCATGCTTTAATATTGCTCTTCCTTCGTCCTTACCCACTCCGAGAACTTTTCTTTCCTTCTTGGTAAGAAGTGCAGGCTTATTAGACTTTGTATGCTTTGCATTTTGCTGCGCTAAAATCTGATCTTTATTTTTTAATAGCTCCTCTTTGGATAATACCTTTTTCTCCAACTGAATAGCCTCCTTTCAGCTTTTAATTCTTAAACTTAACTTTCAGCATGGAAATTACGCTGTTATCTTAATGAAGATGACTTTTCGTTTCCAGCGTGTCCCTTATATGTTCTTGTTGGTGCAAATTCACCAAGCTTGTGGCCAACCATTTCTTCAGTTATATAAACCGGTACATGCTTCTTGCCGTCATGAACAGCAATAGTGTGTCCAACCATCTGAGGGAATATTGTTGAAGCCCTTGACCAGGTCTTGATAACTTTCTTATCATTAACCTTGTTCATTTCTTCAATCTTCTTAAGCAATGAAGCCAATATATAAGGTCCCTTTTTAACTGATCTACTCATAATTTAAATCCTCCCTTCGCCGCTATCTCAAAGGATTTGGCGGAGCGGTTACCCCGCTCTCACTTCCAAGTCTCTAAAGATGAAGTTCTCTTTATGGAACAAAGTCCATTTCATGAACTTTATAATCCTTTTATTACTTCTGATTTCTTCTCTTAACGATAAATTTATCAGATTTGTTTTTCTTCTTTCTTGTCTTGTAACCAAGAGTAGGTTTACCCCAAGGAGTAACCGGGCTTGGTCTTCCGATTGGTGATTTACCTTCACCACCACCGTGAGGATGGTCTACAGGGTTCATAACAACACCACGAACTGTAGGTCTGACGCCCATCCATCTCTTTCTGCCGGCCTTACCGATTTTAACATTTTCATGTTCAATGTTGCCGATTTGTCCGAGAGTAGCCTTGCAGTTGATCCTTACCATACGAACTTCACCTGATGGAAGTCTTACCTGGGCATATTCGCCTTCCTTGGCCATCAACTGAGCTGAATTTCCGGCTGCTCTTACCATCTGTCCGCCCTTGCCGGGTTTAAGTTCTATGTTGTGAATCAATGAACCTACAGGGATATTTGCAAGAGGAAGTGCATTTCCTGATCTGATATCTGCTGATTCACCAGATTCAACAATATCGCCTACTTTTAAACCAACCGGTGCAAGAATATATCTCTTTTCACCGTCCACATAGTTAAGAAGCGCAATATTTGCAGTCCTGTTCGGATCATACTCGATTGTAGCAACTTTTGCCTTTATTCCGTCTTTATCTCTCTTAAAGTCTATAACTCTATATTTTTGTCTGTTACCGCCGCCCTGGTGACGAACAGTAATTCTTCCATATGAGTTTCTTCCCCCGTTTTTGCTGTTTGGCTGCAATAATGACTTTTCAGGTTCAACTTTTGATAATTCTGAATAATCCTGTGACGTCATAAACCTTCTTGCAGGGGTAATAGGACTATACTTTTTTACTGCCATCTCTTCTCACTCCTTTATAGCGTGTAATTACTGAGCAACTCCGAATTCTTCGATACTGCTCTTGTATTTCTTATTGTTTGATACTGCTTTACCGCCCGTTGTGAGGTATGAAACCGCCTTTGGATCAGTATCTATTTTAACTATGGCTTTTTTCCAGTCTGCGCGGGGTCCCTCGTGAACGCCGGTGCGCTTAACCTTGCCTTCATACTTCATGGTGTTAACCTGAAGCACCTTTACACTGAATAATGCTTCAACTGCCTTTTTGATCTCGGTCTTGGTTGACTTGACATCAACTATAAAAGTGTACTTACCGCTAGCAATCTCCATATTACTTTTTTCAGTTATATGTGGCTTTATGATTATATCTTGTGGTAATCTCATTATGCGTACACCTCCTCAACCTTTTCAACAGCATCCTTTGTTATAATGAATTTGTCATACTTCAATATATCAAATACATTTATAGTATTAACAAGTGCAGTTTTAACTCCGGGGATATTTCTTGCCGACTTTGCGATGATATCGTTCTTTGAGCCGATTACTATCAGCGCACTCGAATCAACCTTGAGGCTGTTGAGAACTCCTACCATTGCTTTTGTCTTAATAGCTTCCAATGCGAGGTTATCCAGTACCAGGATTTCATTTGCCGATACCTTTGAGGTCAATGCTGACTTCAATGCTATACGCTTAACCTTCTTTGGAAGAGTGTATCTATAGCTGCGTGGCTTAGGTCCTAATACAATACCACCTTTAATCCACTGCGCTGAACGAATACTACCTTGTCTTGCACGACCGGTTCCCTTTTGTCTCCATGGCTTTCTACCGCCACCTCTAACCTCACTCTTGGTCTTTGTTGACTGGGTTCCCTGTCTCTTATTTGCTAACTGATTAACCACTGCAGCGTGAAGAGCGTTCTTGTTTATGTCTGCGCCAAAAACATTGTCGCTAAGCTGGATATCTCCAACCACTTCACCTTTCATGTTATATAAATCAACCTTTGGCATGTGTTACTTCCTCCCTTCAACGTTATTATTTACCGGATTTAACCGTATTTTTAATAACAAGCAATCCGCCCTTAGGTCCTGGAACAGCTCCCTTTATAAGAATAAGGCTTCTTTCGCCGTCTACTCTTACAACTTCAAGATTCTGAACCGTAGTATTGTCCATACCCATGTGACCTGGCAGCTTCTTGCCCTTAAATACTCTAGCAGGGTTAGTGTTTGCACTCATAGAACCAACTCTTCTATGGTACATGGAACCGTGAGTTCCCGGACCACCCTTTTGTCCGTATCTCTTTATGGTACCCTGGAAGCCCTTACCTTTTGAGATACCGCTTACGTCTATTTTATCTCCAGCCTGAAACATTTCCTCAGCTTTAATTTCCTGTCCAACTTCGAAACCTGAAATGTCTTCAAATCTGAATTCCTTCAAATACTTCATTGGAGCCAGCTTAGTCTTTGTGAACTGTCCTAAAGCCGGTTTGCTGAGCTTCTTTTCCTGTACCTTTGCATATCCGACCTTTATGGCATCGTATCCGTCAGTATCAACTGTCTTCTTCTGAACAACAGTCAATGGGCCTGCTTCAACAACTGTTACTGGTATTACCAGACCATTTTCGTCAAATATCTGGGTCATTCCGATTTTCTTGCCAATCATTGCCTTTTTCATTTTTAAAATACCTCCTATGGTTATTGGTTCATAATCCATGTGTATCGGATACACACTGTGAATGTTATTCACGGGGCGCGGCTACACGCTATGAACATGACCTCTGTTACCCTGGCACTACAGAGATTATATTTTATCCCTGCAGAAATCAAACGGAAAACGCATTACCTGCGAATTATTAAAGCTTGATTTCTATATCTACGCCAGCTGGAAGATCCAGTCTCATCAATGCGTCAACAGTCTTTGGTGTTGGCAAAAGAATGTCAATCAGTCTCTTGTGAGTTCTCATTTCAAACTGCTCTCTTGAGTCCTTGTATTTGTGGGGAGCTCTTAAGATTGTAATAATCTCTTTTTCAGTAGGCAGCGGCACTGGTCCTGAAACCCTTGCTCCTGTCCTCTTAGCAGTTTCAACAATCTTCTCAGCTGACTGATCTAACACCTGATGATCGAACGCCTTTAATCTGATGCGTATTTTCTGTTTGTTTGACATACATAAACCTCCTCGTACGTTTTATTATTGTCACGTACAACAAGCATTCGTCTGTACACTATGCCGGGTGTTTCATACCGTTTTATATAAAAACCCAGATTGTTCTTATCCCGTAGAACTAAAAGTTCTATTGAGCTTATAAGCTCATTGGACAAACTTAACCTGGGCATTTAAAGCGATTATATTACACAGCAATATAAAACCTAAATGTACAGTGACTTGTCGCCCGGTTTCTTGAATCGGACATTCTCCGTGAAAGTTACCTATCTCTTACGTCCCTGAATTCAGGTACAGGATAGCAATCTCCCACTTCATCGTATGCCTTCGCCACAACATTCAATATTTTACTACATATTCTACACATTTGCAAGGATTTTTTTTAAAAATTTCTCGGAGTATTTCACTAATAAATCCAAGCTTTGCAGGTCATAAATTTACAACAAAGTGTTCCCTGCTTGATTAAATCTATATTTACTATTTTTATTTCCATCTTTTTTAAAATTATGAATCAGTCAGAAAGAACGCCATGTTTTAAACAAGGCGTTCTTTAAAAACAATCAGTTAATATCTATCGAACCCTGTACCACATTTATTTCGAAGGTTCCAACAATATCATTTCCCACAGGATCTTTATTTTCAGCCTTACAGGTTATTGTGACTTTACCCACTTTCTTTGCTGAAAATACTGCAGTGTTAGGCACTTCCTGGTATGTTTCGCCTACTTTAACAAGTTTAGGTTTAATTTCCCCGATCTTCGTATCATTAACCGACCATATAACTTTTTCATTTCTATATTTCTCAGGACTTATGGATACCTTTAAATCCTTCTTAGTCCAAATTACAGCAAGACTTGAGCCGGTTATTGAAAGTGTCGGAGGCTGATACAACTTTGGAAACTCTATAACCATTGTATTGTTATCATAATTTAGCTGTTGGCTGCCCAGCTTAGTCAGATTCTGTCCCACATTGCTGTTATTGACAGGCTTATACCCTTCCGGTAAAACTATACTTACACCATAATAGCCGGTGGGTACTGAGCTGAAACCGGCAATACCGGTACTGTCTGTGTCTGCTGTCCTGGGTACGAAGGCTGCATCCTCTGTAAACTGACCTGTTGCCTCATTTTTAATATATCTCTTGAGCGTTACCTTCTGACCCGCAAAAGCTTTTCCTTCATAGTCTTTCAGTTCTGCTGAAACATTTCCGGTTTTCACATTAATACTAATAGGATCGTTTATTGTTGCCGCTGCTCCTATTGCATCCTTATATGAAAGTATGGCATTTGTCGTATATGCTGTAACCGGTGCCTTGCAAACAAAGCTTACTTGACCGTTCTGGGTGATTGTATCAGGTGTAGGGGTAAAACGGACCGCGCTCAAATCCTTTGCGTATTGTCCATTGTTTACGCTGCCGCCGCCTATGGCTGTAATACTGCCAAATGTAGTGGAATTCAACTGCATACTGAGCTTAAGGTCCTTATAGGTAGTATTATAGGTAGTAGCCTGGGCATTTACCGAAATATTTATATTGTCTGTATCCCCAACCAGGGCATTTACTGTATTATGGCTCATACTCAATACCGGTGTGTTCTTATGGTTTATGGATATTTCCTTTGAACCCTGTGCACCTTTGGTATCGGTTACAACTGCCTTAATATTAAATCTGGTGACTGATTTTGCAACATTCTTCACCATTGCTACAGCTTTCTCTACCCCTATTACAGGAGCCTCAGAGCCTTCGAAGGTTGCTACACCTTCTCCCGCTTCATATATGCCATCACCGTCATTATCAATATAAACCTTGCAACTGCTGATTGCATCATTATCAGGGTCATTGGCAAGAAGTCTGAAGTTAAGGGTTCCCAGTGTATTGGCAATATCTTCGTCATTATTCAGTCCGAGTATCTCTACCGAGGGGGCATGATTGGCACCTTTTGAAGCCTTTAATATGGTATTTACGAACATCTCCAGTTCTTCGCCCGATGTAATTGGGCTGTGGCCTGTACCGGAGAAGGTCAGATTGCCTTTAAAATACGTATAATAGTCGTTGAGGCCGTCATACTCATGATACTTGTCCTCATTAACCGTAGGAGTGATCAACTTTGCTGTTCTGCTGCCATGTGTATATCTGTATTCATTTTTATATGTAAAAGCAGTAACTATATCAGGATCTTCGGGATTCAGCCTTATATATTGCAGGTGAGTTGGTGAAACCGTAATATCTCCTAAAATAAATGGATATTTCGTAATATTGCTCTCATTTATTTTTTTTGTCAATACAGTATCCGGAAACCGGCTGTCCCCATTTACATTTAACAGGGCAAGCCTGGTCATGCCTGTTGATACCGATATCCCGGAGGGCAAGCTCGAGTCGGTTGCAAAAGTATTCATGCCCAGTCTGTCCTTAAATGCTGTCGTCAGATTGCTCTTAGTGAAACCTATAGTATCGTGGGTAAACATTATGGCCTGGCCCGAATCGGCAAATGCCTCCATATCCTTGAGGGCCTGTCCTGACAAATCACCCTTGTATGCATCGTCAAAGCCGAAAATGACCATATCGTAATTTTGATTTAAAATTGTGGGCTTTCCGGCTACCAGCTTACCATAATTATCATTAAAATCCTTAATCTTCATTTCGGTAATTTGGATTTTATACTCACCGGGTCTTTGTAACAGATTCTTACCTTGGTAATTACTCAATGTAGATAATTTCAAGGTTGCATAATTATCACTATTGTCCGGCAGCAACTGAAGTACCCTTATATTGAGTTCCTCACCCTTGAAGGCGGCAAACCCGGTTTGATAGGCTTTAGCCCCACTGTCATCGGTGACCTCGATCTTCCATGGCACCACACCGGTATACTTGCTTGAAAAAAGGTAGTTGACCGAATAACCATTTACATCTCCTACATCTGTATAAGTTCTGGATACTTCATCGCTCTTGAATATCCCATCCCCGTTGCTGTCAATATAGAGGGTAACACTCATGGACTTATTACTGTTCCTGTTATCCAGGTTCATGACAAAGCTCATAAGGCCGCTGTTAACTGCTATATTATTTCCGTTGTATTCTGCAGGCCTTTGTGTCAATTGAAGCATTGGCCGCACATGTATTCCCGACTCTTTATATTTTTTCAAATTGTTTAATAAATTGGCGGTAGTACCTGCTTTTACATTGGTATAGCTGCTATTGTTTCTATAGCTGTTAAAATTCTTGTACAGCTTTGTAGTCTCCATACCTGACGCAAATACTCCGCTGTCAAATACCATAAGCTGCCCTGACTTAATAAAACTCTTGATCTTATTTGCAGCTATATCCGAAATATCGTTGCCGTTATAAAATTCCTTGTTGCCGGTTACAGAGGTGGCAACATTACAGTTTCCTGAGACTGAAGGCCCGAATCTTTTATAGACATTCTGCTGATAATATTTATTGTAGGGATCCGATGTAGAAATATTATTGCCTATATAGACAATGTCATAAGCTCCGTTTATTTCCTCCGCCTTTGATATAATCAGCGGCATAGGCATTCTGATTATCTCTACAGGCCTTTGGAAATATGTTTCAAGTGATGTTTCCATTGTGGCTGTGATGTCGTACGATGTTGTAGGCTGTATTTCCAGTATCCTGACCGGTTCGGTACCGGCGCTGCTCTCTACGGCTGTAACTGTGCCAAAGCTTGGAACCAACATGGTTGCAAGAAGCATTACAGCCAATAGCATACAACCCACTTTACCTTTTCTTGTTTGAGTATACATTTTTATACACCTCCATAAAAATATATGACAGTATTTTATTTATAATGAAAAAACTACACCCATTGTTTTTAAGCTTTTTCAATTATTTCTGATATATTGAGTATTATTTGGCTTAATGGCTGTTCAATGAAAATACATCCCCATGATCTGCCAGCCGAATAATATGGTTATAACTGTTCCCAACGCTATAAATGGCCCGAAGGGAATAGTATCTTTTCTATTGAGCCTCTTAGATATAATAAGAACAACACAAATCATAGCCGCTGTTACAATTGAGATAAAAAGTGCCACAATCATCATTTTCCACCCCAAAAACAAGCCGATCGGGAAAAGTACCTTTATATCTCCTCCGCCAATGGTATTCTCCGTCTTATATATGTATGCACCTGCTTTGGCCACTAAAATAAAAAACGTACTGCCTAAAAAGGCACCTAATATAGGGTTCCACCAGTTGCTGTCGCCGTATATGCCTATATGTGTAAAAAAACTTGAAATATACTGTATTGCCCCGCCTGCTGCAGCAACTGCAACCAATGAGTTTGGAATGATTCCGAACTCAAGATCAATAAAAAACATAACTATCAGTATGGATATCAGTAATGCCATTGCAAAAAATTCAATATTTATGCCATATTTATAAAACAAACAGACATACAGTATTGCAGTTGTAATTTCCACACACATATACCTGGGTGATATTTTTTCCCCGCAGTTACTGCATTTTCCCCTCTGAAACAGATAACTCAACACGGGAACAAGATTCAAGGGTTTCAATTTTTCATTGCAGCTTGTGCAGTGGGAGGAAACAGCTACTATGGACTCTCCTCTCGGAATCCTGCATATACAAACATTCAGGAAAGACCCGCAGCAAGCCCCTATGGCAAATACAAATAAAACAGTCAATACTTGAATTATCATTGTTTATTCCCCCGCCGGACTGTTCACGGTGTTTATGCCATTGAGCTTTATGCTTTCTATTTGAGGGCCCGCAGCCTTTTTTACCAATTTCACTAAATAATCAAAGCTGTATTCCTTTTCACTTCCGCTGATTCCGGTATTCTTGTTCATAGCAGCCTTGAAAGTGACAATATACCAACTGTTTTTTTCAGAATAGGCGGGATGCAAGGCAACATTGCAGGTATCCTTCAGTTCTCCTTGAACTCTTATGCTGTATATGTTGTTTTGCAGCAGCAAAGCCTCCTTGGAAAACTTTTCCCTATAATCCTCACCAATTGTCATGATATCCTGCTTTTCCTCATTTTTGGCTATGGACAAAGTGTTCATCAATTTGCTGAAATCTGCTATACCCTTATCCCAACTGCTATTGAGAAGAATGCGCCTCTCATTATCCAGATTGATTATATTTTCAAAGAAGGACACTATTGCAGCTTTCTCTTTATTATAGGTATCCCCATCCTGTTTATTTGCGTAATTTGTATTATCGGCGGTCTTTTCCAGGTTCAGATAGGGTATGCGTGCAATAAAATCATTATTATACCTGAAGAGCCTGTCCCTTGCCTTCTGTTTGAAGGTAGACTCTCTTGCCCTCAGAATCTTGTAATCCTTTTCCTCCTTCACCAGCTCAACGTCATATTTTGTCTGTACCAGAACAGTATCAATATCACTATCCGCCGGTGCAGTTATTTTCTGGTATGTATTAGCTTGCTCATTCAGCTTGTAGTTTTTTTCAAACAATCCGTCCATAATGCATTTTGCCTTTAAGTTCAATTTTACAAAGTAAAGCAGGCTGCCGTTATTTTCTTCTATATATGTAGCTTCAATCTGCGGTTGTTTGCTGTCTTCCAGTCTCATAAGAGGTGTATAGTCTATCAGGGTTATTCCGTTCATTCCCACGAACCTTGGAAAATTCAAACCGATTTCAGCATTATTGTTGCCTTCTTCTATTGTTCGTTTTGCAATAAAGGAGCGCAAATTATCAGGGATATTTCCGGACTCTGAATTTTGCTGATAGTTATCCACCGGTACGGAATACATTTTTACAAAATAATCCGATATCAACTTTTGAATTTTTTCATTATCCTCTTTACTGACAGCGGTTTGCCATGAAGCGGGTTTATTCCCGCCATTATCAGTATTCTGAGCTGTGTCAGCCTCTCCCGAAGCACACCCTGCCAGAAACAACGCAACGGTTAAAGTCCCTGCTAACGCCAATAACAGTATTTTTTTCATGTAGGTCACCTCTATACGAAATTAAAATATTGAATCCAAATCTATACCTTCATTTAAAAACTCAGTCAGTAAATTATACCTGCCCGGAAAAGTAACTCTTGCCAAGTCAGCTACACCACTGCCGGCAAAATGCACTCCAGCGTAGCTGCCATCATCCAGCCTTTGCAGGTTCTGGCCCTCCTTCAGTATCTGGGGAAGATAATTGGTAGTTACACCGGCTACAGTTTGCTGATCCGCTGAGGACTTATCAGGACTTAAATAGCCATATGCGGAATCGGGCGTGTAACCTCTTCCGGCAGCAATAACAGCACCGGTTACCTCTGCATCCTTCTTAAGTATCACCTTTCCCATACTGAATACTATTCCATTGACCCTTCCGCTGACCTCCAGCGTAACTTTCGGGTTGGAATTGATAAACAGGTAGTAATCATCTGTGGATATTGCTCCCGGTGTACTACTGCTGATTCGTTCATTCATTTGTGCATTAATATCAACAGCTCCAGGTGTCACTGTACTCAGATTTATAACATGTGGCTTTGTGCCGGTGCCGAATCTATCCTCCAACTTATCCCTGACACTTAAAAACAGGTTTGCGGAGCTTGCTTCGGTAGAAGGCTGGTTACTATTGAGAATAAAAGTATTTGTACCATCGAAATCTCTTTTTGCAAATGGCTGGGTCAACGGCCTGACCATATTCAATATCTCTTTGAGTTTCTCTGACATCCTGTCATCATCCAGATCTTGCCCCTTCCAATCCGAGGATATCTGGGGCAGGCCATCCTTCATATAATTGGGCCAACTGCTTGCCGGTTCGGTCACATAATCAATGGCAAGACCAGGGCCTGTGGTAACAAAGCTCAACGGCAGAATTTCAACTTCCATGTCTGAGGCATTGTACCTTGAACGGTTCATGAAATATATCCTGTCATTTGCACCGATCTCATAGTGACAAAAACCCGATATGGCAGGTGTATTTATATCGAAGCAGGTTGAGTCATTTGTCCCGCTGCCTCTGGCCAGATCAATTTGCTGCATCCATAAGTCTATATCATTGTCATCGATAAATGCTCTCTGCATCCAGCGCTGAAACAAGTTGACAAATCCGGTTGCAAGGCTCTTTTTACCATAAAGCCAACTATGGTAAGGGGAAACCCTGGGATCAATAACCCCATTATTTATTTCATCAAGATATTCCTTATACATAGGTGTGCCCAAGCTGCCCGACACCAGAACAGATGCATCCTCAATCTGTTCCAGCAGATTTGTCGGATTTCCGTCACTGTCCACATTGAAGGTTCCTCCGTTTATAATTACATCTCCGTTAATTACTATCCTGGATTTCATTGAGTCCTCAGAACCGGCATAGTGTATAATTGCACTGTTTACAATAGCACTGCTCTGGTCATGTGCCTTTGCATCCTTTTCATTTGTCAATCCAAGATAGCTGCCATTAATGGCAATGACGGAATCCTCACCATTCATCTCCAGATCATCAAAGGTGTACGCATTTCTTCCAACCACTATTCTCTCTTTTGTTCCGAATACCTGAATCCCGTTTGCTATTGCATCTCTGTATATGTATATAGAGCTGGGAGCCAGGCTGTTCATATTAAGGTACTCACCTGTTCTTATCAGTCCCCTGGAGTATGCATTTCCGTCTACGGACAAATGCCCGCCATCTTTGGCGTAAATGCCCCCATAGTAATATTGCTGCACTTGTTTTGCGTACTGAGGAGAGGTTCCGAAGGCTACGACATCTCCCTTAACCTGGGCGTTTATGTTCTCAACCATTAAATCTCCTATGGTGTAAATTGCAGCATTTAATTGAAAGTCCTTTGGTACATGCATGGTGACTTTCAAAAAAGAACTGATTTTTTTATTGGAGACTCTGTCTCCGAATCTTTCATAATCAGACTCTGCAGTCACACCAACGGTAACATCTATTTTACGCGGGTCATGGTCTTCAGAGGGCTGGTGCTTAATATACCTGATATCGGATATGGTGACAGTGGCAGTATCCCCTGTACCACCGGACAGGTCTATTTTATATATGATTTTTCCAGGCTCTGTTTCAAGACTGGCCTTTATATTCTCAATTACCTGACGGGCAAAAGCAACCTCGTCAGCTCCGTTCATTCCATTGGTATTACTTTCATTGGCACAATAATCTACGATATGGGAAAAACACCTTTCAATGCCTGTTTGTGCAGCATAATACGCTTTATCGGCCGTCTCTTCATGCTTGCTTATTTTATATCCCATAGTAGAACTGTCCAGAAGCGCCACTCCCAGGATGACAAGTATTGCCAGCACAACCACCACGGCCAGCATTACAGAGCCTTTTTGATTTTTTACAGGTTTTAGCATAAAAGTATTTTTCACCTCGCTTCAGTCCGTATTTTTATCTGCCGGCTATTTTGTTCATTGAAAATCCCGGCTGGAAACCTCGATTTTCAGTTCACTAAGAAATTTCTCCTGAGCTGTATACAATTTAATTGTAAGCCGGACTATATCCGGGGCCCCCATATCCTCATACCTTACCTTATACTTGTACTTTTCGGTTAAATTACCGGTCCCCAGCTCCAAAAATGCAGCAGTCTCATTGCCTACATGAGCATATATGGCATCCGGAGTTGGCCTTGAAGGATTAAGATAAATCTCTTTGTCGGGATCGCTGAAATCACACAGTCTAACGTCATTCTTGACGGACTGAACCACGTCGGCTTTGGCTATCTGCATAACAGCGTTTATTTCCAATTGATTGCCGGTCATTTTAGTCAGCAGTACCGAGTTTGAGAAAACCGCCATAAGCGGAATGGATATTATTCCTAATACAGCCAGTGCGGTAATTATCTCAGTTATGGTCATTCCTTTATTGTTTTTTAACAATTTAAACATATCTCCACCTTATTACTTTATTGTCACTTTTTCTTCATTACTTCCATTATCCATACCTTTTCCCTGCCGGTCATAAAGCCTGACTCTGTCGGATTTGTCAACAGATGTAATGTATAAGTTATTTCCTGAGTTGTTTTTGATATTCAGCTTTAAATTCAAGCCATTATTTTCTGAAACTCCAGAAAGCTGGACATTGATATACATATTTATATCCCTGTCGGGAACAGTTCCGCTCATTTTCCTGCTTTTACCCGAGGCATCTGAAACACTTATGCTATAGGAGTTTTTCTCAATGTTCATATCCATTGTCAGATATTTGTTGGTCTTAAGAGAAAGCCCGTCTTTTGACCTGTTAGGGCCAAAGACAATAAAATTATCGCCTGCGGCAAAAAAACTGTTCAGCTTGATTTCAAAATCCTTTGAATCAGAACTATTTGACGTACCTATATTTGTGGCAGTATCTGTCGTGCCTGCGGCTCCTGAAACAGAAGCTCCGAAGGCTGCTTCGGCTCCATAATCGAAACGGTTGAATTTATGCCTGCCATACTCATAAAGCTTGTCCGCCGCTTCCAGATTCAGCGCGAACATGCTGATATTCAAGGCTGCAATAAAATTTTTACCTTCCTGTGTTGTAGTAATTGCACTTTCTGAGGTGGTTTTTGCATTTTCTTCTCCTTCCTTTGCCAACCGGAAGGAGTTTACCTTAATTATTCTTGAGCTGCTCTCGATATACTCTACCATATCCATGATTTTGTTCAGCTTTGCTTTAGTGCTGAACTCTATTTTTATTTCATAATAAGCTGATTGGTTCACTTCTTTTTTTTCAGGCGCAGCTATATTAACACCCGTTATTTCACTGCCAACCACATTCGTGAGCCTATCCATATATTCTATGCAATCGGTAACATTGGTTTCGTTGTTCAGATAGCCTGCAAGTCTTTCATCCCCGGCCTGTTTTGACTGGAGTTCGGTCTTTTTCATTTCAAGATTCATAATATCGGTATCCAGGCTTTGCTTCTGTGACTCCAATCGTGAAATCTGATCTTTTTGCTCCCCTATCTCAGGTACTACAGGTATCCATATGAATTTGTAGAAAATGAATGCATATATCAATACTCCCAATGCACTTAATAGAATTATCTCATTTCTTTTAAGTTTAAAATTCATGGCTATACCCCCTGGTTGGTTTGGCTCAATTCTATTTTAAACGCAAGCTTGACATTGGCTTTATCATAACTGAAGGCAGCCTTGGAGGTATAGTCGGCGAATGCGTTTATACGTGTGAGATTTGATATGTACTCAGCCACAGCCGTACTGTCTTTTGCCACACCCGATATGGAAAGGCTTTTATCCCCGCACTGCAGGCTGTCAATTGTCACTCCCTTTGGAACCGACTGCTGCGCAAAGTTGATAATATCAGTTGTTAACAGCGGATTTGCGGTAATGCTGTCAATAACCTCCTTCTTCCCAGAAATATTGGACTGTATTGCAGCAATCTGCTGATTTATATTCTTGACCTCTGTGTATTTGTCACTTTCAACTTCAGCCTGCAATGCAGCAGTATGGCTTTCAAGAGCTTTAACATATATTTTGGGGCTCAAGATACTTCCTAAAACAAAAACCAGAGCCGCTACTGCTATTACAACAGCCTTTACAGGAATACTGCCTTTTTTTAAGTTTCTAGCCTTTGGAGCAGGCGCTGCCTTGGCCTCCTCAGGCATCAAATTTATATCTTTCATTTCAACCTCCACGTTCCCAGCCGGCAAATCCGGTCTGGGGAATTAACCCGGCCTTAACTATCCAATGTTTCTTTATATAATACAGATATCTCTGTCATTATTGCCTCTCTCATATTTTTTGCTGCTCCTTTGCCGGTATTTGTTTCTAACGGCTTGACCTGTATTGACAGTCTATGCCGTTCCGGATTGGAGAAGCCCCTTCGTTCAAAATTGCATTTATCCATATCCAGGCCTGTCACTACCTCAGCATAATCACTGTCTGTCAGGATATCGGCAATATTTTTTTCGCCGCTGTATTCAAGTATTCCTTCGCCGCCTACGGTGCCTCTTATTCTCCAATACCTGACTTTGGTGATAGCCGCAGGTGTGCCGCCATCATAATACCCCAGCTTCAGTGTGACTGTTTTCTGGTCACCGGAGGTTACCGATGAAGTGTCTACCGAGGCGGCCTCCTGCACATCTCCTCTTACATGGGAAAGCACATTGGTAACAGTGTACTGCTGGGCAACCAATCTGGTATTATATGAAAAAGTTTCCTGCCCGAACATATATAACTGCAATATGAGGGGCAGCACAATAGCTATCAAAGCTATTACGATAATCATTTCTACAAGGGCAAAGCCCTTGTTGTTTGAGGTTTTCATGATAACCACCGGCTTTCAAATAATTTTATATCATATGAACAAAATGGGTGGTGTATAAATTAAAGTCTTCTCCAACAAATTCTTAATTTTAAAAAATTAAAAACTTGTTGGAGATACTGTTATTTAATAAGTCTATCCACAAAAAGTATTACATTGCATACTTAGTTATACTTGATCTTATAGATATCAAGTGGCATTAATTTCTAGTTATTGCTGCATTACTGGTTGTACCAGGAGTACATTTAACATTTTGCTCATTTGAAAATATCTTAATGTCCCAACCTGCATATGTTCCACCTTTCCCAACCCTGTATTGCGGTAAATATGCATCTAGATTTTCACTAATACTTTTATCTGGATCTTTTCTGCTAAGGTATGGTCCAAACTTCTTACCGTTAATATCAATAGTACTCATAAGTGCCGTAACTACTCCAACATCAGTAAGACTGATTCCAGAACCGGACACTTTACCCGCCTCCAGCTTCCAGTCGTTTGAATCAATACAATATGTAAGCAATGCTTTCCCAATATTATCTCCTTGCTGTTCATCTGCTCTCTGCTTACTGTTATTGAGAACTCCCCCGAACATATTGAAAGCTATAACCGCCAGAACACCCATTATTGCTATAACAATCAGAAGTTCAACCAGCGAGAAGCCCTTATTATTCTTAATAAGTCTTTTCATTCTTTCACCTCCTTTTATTTCATCAGTAGTTGTTAATTCTGTAACCTTCATAATGTTTACTCCTTTCTGTTATTTTTACTTGGGTACTGCTATAAAAAGCAATTGGTCTTGACCAACAGCAGTTTATACAAAAATAGAAATGTGAAGTACAACATTAGCAAAAAAAGAAAGTAAAAGTATAACCATACGGTTTATACCGACATGTTCTGATAAATACTCATCATGGGATAGAGGATGCTTAATATTACGAAAGCGACGATTACTGCAAGAAATATTACAATGATGGGTTCGATTAGTGATGTTAGCTGCTGTACGGAGGTTTCAACCTCTTCGTCAAAGAAATCTGCAGCTTTGTCAAGTGAATAGTCCAGGTTTCCTGATTCCTCTCCGATACGTATCATGGAAACCATCATGGGAGGAAAGTACTTCATTGCCGCAAGGGGCTGGGACAAGCCCTTTCCCTGCTTTATATCTTCAATGACCAAATCAATTTTCTCTTCAATTATTATATTGCCCAACAGCTTCTGTACAACTTCCAGTGCCTGTATTATAAGCACTCCTGACGCCATCAGCGTCCCCATGGTCCTTGAGAAGCGTGCGGTTATTACATTCCTGGTGACCTGCTTTACAATTGGTAATTTTATTGCCAGGTTTCCGAAAAGATGTCGCCCGCTGTCGGTCTTCCTGTAACGGGAAAAGCCAGCAACCGCCCCCAGCAGAATGCCTATCATCAGCCACCAGAAGCTCTGGAAAAAGCTGCTTATACTGATGAGTACTTTTGTAAATATAGGCACTTCTACTCCAAAGCCGCCTAAAATACTGGAAAACGAAGGTACCACATTTACCATCAGTACAAATATAACCGCTACAGCTACCAAAAGCACTATAGCCGGATAGGTCATGGCACTTTTGATCTTCTGGTGCAGTCTGTTTTCCTTTTCAAAGTGCTCAGCCATTCTGGAGAAGGTTTTGTCCAGCATACCGCTGAGCTCTCCTGATTCCACCATGTAAATCAGTATTTCTGGGAAAAGATTGTCATGCTTTTTCATGGACACTGACAGTGCTGTTCCCTTTTGTATGTCTTCATAAATGTCTGAAATACAATCCCTCAGCGTTATGTTTGTGGTTTGCTCCTTCAAAACATCCAGCGCGGTGGCAATGGGAACTCCGGCCTCAAGTATTATGGCAAACTGTCTGCAGAATATGGCAAGGTCCTTGACCTTTACCCTTTGCTTGAAAATGGATATCTGGGAGATGTCGGTAAAGGCGTTCAGTTCTTTTGCCTCCACAAGTATGTATCCCTTTAGTTCCAACTGCTCAGCCAGGCTTTCCTTGCTGCTGAACTTGCTTCTTCCTTCCAGTATTTTATCCTCAATGTTTCTGGCCTTAAATTCATATATGGGCATATTTCCCTCCTGATAAAAACAGTTCTATAACCACAGCCTGGTTAAAATCAGTTACAGGGCAATTCCAAGCGCATTTGTCAGATAGTTGATCCTATTTATATCAAGATTTACAGAGAACTCAACGCCTGGAATATCTATGGAGTTGGTCTCATAGCAAGGCACCTTGAAAATACTCTCCAAATACTCTCTGAGATTGGGCAGTTGAGAGCCGCCTCCTGTTATGAGTATCTTGGTTATCTTTTCTCCTCCGCATCTGGCCGTATAAAAATCAAAGCAAATGTTGATGTTTTTGATAATCTCATTTACGACCACCTTTGAGGTTTCGCTGCAATTCCACTCCAGATCGTTGTTAAAGTCTCTCTTGAGAACAATGCCGTATTTCTTTTTATACTGTTCAGCAAAATCAATCTTTAATTTATCGGTTATTATTTTCTCAAAAATCTCTTTGTCTATATTGCTGCTTCCGATGAGAATGACCCTGTTGAATTCAATAACCTTGTTCTTCAATATATTTACTATTGTAGTCTCAGATCCGAAATCCAAAACCGCCACAGTTCCCGAATCAAATTTTTGATTGCGCTGTACCCGTATCCTGTCGTCCATTTCTCTGAGTCTTATCTCCTTATGGAACAGCTTTGCTATGCTGTTGGCCGGAGTATCCACAGAGATGGGTTTCAGGTTAAGGCTGTTTAATATGTCAACATAGCTGCTGATAATACTTTTCTTTACTGCCGTGACAAAAATCCTGCGCTTCTTCATGCCCCCCTTATAAACATAATCAAGAATTTTATAATCAACACTGTGTTCATCAATATTTATGGGCATAAAGCTTTCAATTTCTCTCATTACCTTATCCCCAACCTCATCTTCCGGCACATCGTCAATCATGATTATCCTTGTTATGATGTTTGTTCCAGACATTACGATTTTTGCTTCCTTTGCAGTAATATTGTTATCCTGCATCAATCGCTTGATTTCATCTATTACACGACCCTTATTCTTTATTGCACCATTTTTTATACAATCCTTCGGAGTGTTTCCGATGCCAAAATTGACAACTTCTATCGCATCATTTTCCTTTTTACGTATTTGTAAAACTTTAATCAATTTGAATCCTATGTCGATAGTTAAAAAGTAGTTGCTAAAAAATGAAAATGCCATTTCCATCCCCCCCTACCATGTTTTTTAAATCAATAATCTTTTTAGATTATCAATATCTATTGCAAACTCACAAGCTGACTCATAACTTATCTTTCCAGCTTTATATAATTTCGCTATGCTGATATCCATAGAATGCATCCCAAACTGAGCTCCATTATATATACAACTGTTTATCTGTGGTGTTTTAGCCTCTCTTATTAAATTCGAGGTTGCAGAAGTCAATGTCATAACTTCCGTTGCAACCGACCGTCCCATTCCATCCTTGTTGACAATCAGTTGCTGGGATATTATTCCCTGCAAAACCGTTGATAGCTGATTTCTTACCTGTGGTTGCTGATGAGGCGGAAATACATCTACAATTCTGTCAATAGTTTTTGCCGCACCCACCGTATGAAGCGTTGAAAAAACCAGATGTCCTGTTTCGGCTGCTGTCAAAGCTATAGATATGGTTTCAAGGTCACGCATTTCTCCGATCAGTATTACATCAGGGTCCTCTCTTAAGGCGGCCCTCAATGCTTTTGTATATGAAACCGTATCATTGCCTATTTCTCTCTGGTTGACTACACTTCTTTTATGCTTGTGCATATATTCTATTGGGTCTTCAATTGTGAGGATATGGCATCTTCTATTTGAATTTATATAATCCACCATTGCGGCCAGAGATGTGGATTTACCGCTTCCGGTAGGTCCAGTCACCAGTACCAGCCCTCTTTGCTTTGCGACAAACTGGTAAACCACCTGAGGAAGCCCCAGCGTCTCAATTTTGGGGATTTCGTATGCAATACTACGAAATGCCATGGCTACAGTACCCCGCTGTTTATATAAATTCACCCTGAATCTTCCTGTGCTTGGAATTGCGTAGGAAGTATCCATTTCACCGCTGCTTGAAAAAATGTTATAAGCTTCATCGCCTATACACTGCTTTGAAAGCTCCTCGCATTCTTTAGGAGTCAGCACCCGTTCATCCTTGTATACAAGCTCTCCGTTAATTCTGAAAACAATGGGAATACCCGCTGTTATATGTACATCGGAAGCTTTCTTCTGAAAACATTCTAACAAAATCTCATTTAAATCCATTAGTATCACCTTAACTGAAATATGATTCAATCCTTGCTGTATGTCACCCTTAACATTTCATCCATGGAGGTGGTGCCTTCCTTAACCCGTATGATGCAACTGTCTCTCAGGGTATGCATCCCAAGGCCTATTGAAAGCTCCTTCAGCTCGTCGGATGTGCAATTTTTTGCTATCATCTCCCTGTGCTTTCTGGTAATATTCATAATTTCGTAAATTGCAATTCTTCCTTTGTAGCCTGAATTGTTACATTCATTGCAGCCCGTTGGCCTATAGATTTTTACCTCCTCATCCGTTTCAAGTTTTAACATGGCCTTTTCATTTTCGTCAGGGATATGCTCCTCTTTACATGCCGGGCATAAGCGCCTTACCAGTCTCTGTGCAATAACACCCACAATTGATGATGAAATAACAAAAGGCTCTATACCCATATCAATTATTCTGGTTATTGAACTTGCCGCATCATTGGTATGGAGCGTACTTAATACCAAGTGTCCGGTGATAGCTGCTCTTGTAGCTATTTCAGCAGTTTCCCCGTCTCGAATTTCACCCACCATTATTATGTCGGGGTCCTGTCGGAGAAATGCTCTTAATGCGGAGCCAAAAGTAAGCCCTGCCTTTGAATTCACCTGCACCTGGTTTATGCCTTTGATAGCACATTCAACCGGGTCTTCAACTGTAAGAATATTTACATTTGGCTTGCTCAGTTCTCTTAGAGCGGTATACAGGGTAGTGGACTTTCCGCTTCCCGTCGGCCCGGTTACAAGTACAATTCCATGAGGGTTGTCCATAATGTCGTTAAAATTCTGCATATCATCGTCCAATAGTCCTAAATCCTTTTTCGAAACATTGAATGCATCCTTGTCTGCAATTCTGATTACCACTTTTTCGCCATGGACTGTAGGAAGTATGGAAACACGCATGTCAAAATTTTTCCTATTGACGGTAATAGTTATCCTTCCATCTTGAGGTATCCTCTTTTCAGCAATATTAAGAGCACTGATTATTTTTATTCTGGCAACCATGGAGGACAATATCTTCTTATCATGCTTCATTATTTCAAGCAGTTGACCGTCCACCCTGAAGCGGATGACTATACAATCCTCATATGGCTCTATATGTATGTCACTTGCCCTTTGTGCAATAGCCTTTTGGAAAATAATATTGACCATTTTTACAATAGGAGCATTGGATACATCACTTAAGTCGTTCAAATCCTCTTCTTGCTGTACAGTTTTTATTTCAACTGCGATTTCTTCATTTACCTTCTTCATCTCTTCATCAAGATCGGCATTGAAGAATTCTTTCTGCTTATCTGCTATGAGGGTATCCACAGGAACTTCCAGTGTCTCTTCCGGCTGTGGTACAATTGGTTTCTCGTAGTATTGGTCTATTTTTTCAGATATGTATTCTTCTTTTGCAAGCAACGGTATGATTTCCATACCTGTCAGCAGTCTCAGATCGTCAAGTGCAAATACATCGGAAGGGTCAGCCATTGCGACTTTAAGATTATCTCCATCCTGCTCCACAGGAATGAGATTATATCTTCTTGATAAATTTTCCTTGACCAGGCTTATTGTTTCAGCAGGAATTTCTACCTCTCTTAAATCTATAAAGGAGGTATTTAATTGAACTTCAAGAAACTTGAATAATACATGCTCCTGCACGAAGTTTTCTTTAACCAGTATTTCACCCAGCTTACCGCCTTTATCAGCCTGTATCTGCAGGGCTTCTTCAAGCTTTTCCTCTGTGAGAACCCCGCTATTAACCAAAAGTCCTCCCAACTGACTTTTAAATATGGGAGAATTGCTCCTGTTTTGAACATCTAGTATCTTCTGAATCTTTGATTTATCCAAATCCGCCAGATCCTCTTCACTTAGACGCAGTTCCTTGAGCTGATCAATTTTTTCCTGTTTGATTTCCTTCTTATATGTCTTTTCAATGAGGCTCTCAATCTCTTTTTCTGCTCCTAAAACCTGATGGATTTGATATTTTGTGCAAAGTGCCAAATCATCCAAGGCATACAAATCCGCAGGGTCCTTCATTGCCACAAACAGACTGCTGCCATCCAACTTGTAAGGTATTGCACAATGCTTTCTTGCAACAGACTCAGGAATGGATTTTTGCAGGTTCATATCACCTAATTCCAAATTTTCCAAATCTGCAAACGCAATATTCATACTTTTTGCTCTGGCAAATAATGCTTGTTTCTCAGTTATCACACCATTTTCAAGCAAAACATCAAGAATCGGCTTGTTTGCAGAAGCATTGAGACTCCAGGCTTCTTTTAGCTGGGCTATTTTTATGATGCCTTCCTCAAGAAGTATGTCTTCAATTTCTTTCTGAGCTGTATCCAATGCAAATCACCTCATTAATATTATTTAATTTTGTATTAACAGATGTAAATGATTAATTAGTCACAAATTAATAGTCATATTTTACGATTTTTTGTATTTATCATTATTTTTTTCTATTTTGTATACATATGTATCCTATGGTAT
>NZ_MZGX01000023.1 GCF_002051585.1 Ruminiclostridium hungatei
TTGCAGAGAAGACGGTGCTTGAAACCTACATACGGGAAACAACAGAGCTTGTGCATTTGACAATCAACGGCGGGTTAATCAAAACAACCTTTGAACATCCGTTTTATGTTAAAGATGCCGGGTTCGTTAATGCCGGAGAATTGGAAGCTGGCAATGAGGTGCTTGATTCAAGCGGCAACGTCTTATTAGTGGAAAACAGAAAAGTTGAAATTACTGATGAACCAACCAAGGTATATAACTTCCAAGTGGATGATTTCCATACTTATCATGTTGGCGATAATGGTGTATTGGTTCATAATGCGAATTATAATAAGGGAGCGTCTGAGGTCAAGAATGGTGTAAATATTGAGTTAAAGTATAAAGATGGTTGGACAGCAGCACAAAGGGTAGAAGCGGATGCAAAAGTTCAAGCATTAACGGAAGCACCAACTGTAAAAACTGCACCAAATAGAAGTGGGACATCTGCTTCATCAAGATATAAAAAAGCTAATGGACCAGACTCTGTACCTCAAGGAAAGGATGTTGACCATACAATTGATTTACAGCTAGGCGGTGCAGATGATATATTAAATATGAATCCATTAGATAACAGCGTTAATAGAAGCTTGGGTAAGCAGATTCAGAACAAAATTAAGGATTATCCAGTCGGAACACAATTTGATGAATTTACGATTCGATAATCTTAGCGAGGTGAATAAGGATGTTTGAGAGATTTTGCAAGTTTTTTAGTATTAATGAGGTAAGCAATGTCATAAAGGGAAACAACTCGGTGGAAGTACTAAGCAAACTATTAAATACATTTGGGGGAAAGTCTTTTAATAAAGGTCTTTATAGATTACATACTCTGAGTGATGTGGAGAAGTGGAATAACAACGTTATACAGGCTTTCCCAGAATTTAATGGAAGAATAACATGCTTTGGCTATGATTGGCTTGGACGTCAATTTGCTCTTGATAATCAAAGGATAGAGAATGAACAACCTCAAATACTAATGTTCGAACCTGGTACAGCAGAAGTTTTAGAAATACCATGTAATATTGTTCAATTTCACGATGAAGAAATTCCAGAGTATCACGATTCATGTTTGGCTTCGGAGTTCTTTAAGGACTGGACATCAATCAATCCCGATGGGTTGAAAATTAATGAGTGTGTAGGATATAAAGTTATGCTTTTCTTAGGTGGAGAGGATACACTACAAAATCTTGAAAAGAGTGACATGGATGTTTATTGGAGCATCTGTAGCCAATTGATTCAAAAGACTAATGGGTTGCCAGAAGGTACTATTGTTAAAGGTATTGGTTTTTCTGAATAATAAATCCGGGTAGGTGTAACAGCCTGCCCTTTTATATGCTCAAAAGGATCGGCAATGACCCCTATATTCTCCTTGATAAATTTGGCAATCGGATAAATTATGACCCCGATTGCAACCCCATTGCTGTCAATGCGACCCCTATTGAGACAGCCTTCCAGCCCGTATTGCGGGCTGATGTAATCCGAGCCGGGGAAGTATTTGACCCCGGCTCTTTAACCAGCATCAAAATAAACCGGTGGGTTCAGCACAATTTGTTCGGAAAAGTATCGAAACAAACAGTCGCCAAATTGCCCTCAAATTCCTTCTCAATCTGTACATGGGTATTCGTATCCCGGAGCCGCTTGAAAATCGGAAACAGGGGTAACACGTCGCCACACGGGGGCAAGGAATTTGATGACTGAAAGTATGCTGTACGGATTAATTCCTTCAGCCCGGTTTCTACTTAATCCATGAGGCATAGCACATCCCCCATGGTTCATGGTGAACCATATCTTGACCGGCATTTTCGCCCATGCTAAAATGGAGGCAGCCGGGGTTTTAAGGGGGAATTTCCCTCAGAACTTTCAATAAGGAATATTATGAAATAGCATATGCGAACAGAGAAGATTAAACGATTATTTTTTCTTCTCTGTTTTTTGTTCTTTTTTCTGTTCAAAAGTCCTCAGAATCTACTTGCAATCCTTCCGTACCAGAGTTAATATCACACACAACAATTGAATCAAGGCTCGTGATGCCAGGCACTGAAAAGCAGTGCAAATCACGTAATTTGTCACATGGAAAGTGGATAGGTTTACGCTCCCTTGCGGGGATTAAGATCAAGGGACACATCTTTTCAAGAAATGTCCCTAACCAAATCTAACGCTCATAAAGTGCGGCTGCCGGCAGGTTTTATGGAGACAAAGCAAAGAAACGGAGGAGATAGTATTTATCAAAAACGTAAGATGGCTTTTATAGGCATTGATATGCATAAGGATACCCATACGGCAGTGGTTATGGACTGCTGGACTAACAAATTAGGCGAGATCACCTTCGCCAACAGGCCGTCAGCCTATGACAAATTCATGGTCGATGTGAAATCGCTATATGGAGACTTGCAGCCCATATTCGGCTTGGAGGATACCAGGGGCTTTGGACGGAATTTTGCCTCCTACCTTTTGGGGCATAAATACACCGTCAAGCATGTAAATCCTGCCTACACTGACGCAATGCGTTCAAGTGCACCCATGTCCAGGAAGGATGATTCCTACGATGCTTTCTGTGTGGCAAGGATACTGAGGGATATGCTGGACACCCTGCCGGATGAACAGCATGACGATTTATCCTGGACGATCCGGCAACTTGTCAAACGCAGGGATTCCCTTGTCAAAGGCATTATTGTTGCCAAAAACCAGCTGAATGCCCAGCTTACCTATGTTTACCCAAGCTACAAGCAATATTTCTGTGATGTGGACACCAAAACAGCCATGTATTTCTGGGAGAAGTACCCCCATCCCAAGCATCTGAAAGGTGTACAGCCGGAAGAGTTACTGGAGGAATTACGGCAGGTGCATAGGGGTATGACGGTAAAGAAGGTGCAGGAGATAATATCACTTTCAGAAAGAAACAGCCCGGAGGAGAAGGACTATCAGGATGAGCGTGACCTAGTTATCAAGAGCCTTGTGCGTGAATTGAAGTTCAGAAAGCAGGAGAATGAGGATATAGACAGGGAATTGGAAAGGCTGATTCAGCTTACAGGGTACAAGCTTCATACCATGCCGGGCATCAACCTTATCACAGCGGCAGGCATTATCTCTGAGATTGGCAATATTGAAAGGTTTCCGAACTCTGACAAGCTGGCTCGGTTCAGCGGTGTAGCTCCGGTCAATTTCAGCTCTGCCGGAAAGGGCAAAGACCAGCGAAGCAGACAGGGCAACAGGGTTTTGAATGCAATATTCCACTTTCTCGCCATCCAATTGGTGCAGGTAAATCCGAACGGTAAGGCAAGGCACCCGGTATTCAGAGAGTATTTTGAAAGCAAGCTCAAGGAAGGCAAAACAAAGCCGCAAGCCCTTGTCTGCATAACCAGAAGGGCTGTAAGGATTATTTACGGCATGATGCGGACAAAGACCGAATACAAGCCGTTTGAAAAGTTGGTAGATTGATGTTGTCTGGAACTGTCAATATGGTAAAATAGAATTGTAAAAAATGTAAATAAGCTTCTTTAAGGAGGCTTCATATAGAGCGAGTTTTTTAGGGGTAAGGAAAGCTGCAGGAAAACAGCATAGTATAGAGCTTCTATAATACGGGAGCGTCTAAGATTAATTTAGATTTAAAGCCTAATGTTTCTAATGAAAAACTAAAAAATATTATTAACGACTTGTATAAAGGACAAGGTGGTTCTAACACTATTGGGAATGGAACCACAATGGATGCAGTTAGGAATGAGCTCAAAACTGGGCTACCAACAAATGGGAAATTCCATACGCAAAAGCTTAACGACTATTCAAATGCCTTACAAAGAAGGTTGAGGGCTGGAGATTTAAATGATTATGATAAGTCAGTTGTTAATTCCTTAATAGAGGACATTAATAAAGCGCTAAGTGGTAAATAGGAGGCGTATTCATGTACAAATACAAAGAAGCTATAAATATTCTAATCAACAATTTTTCGGAACTAAGAAAAGTTTATGAAGAAAATATCGATGATTACGAAGATCTTCCATATGTATTTTATGAATCTGTATTTGTGAAATTCATTTTGGACAAAGCTAATTGTTATGACGAGGAAAAACTAAAAACTATCTTCATTTTTGTTGAAGATATGTTTACTAATGGCGATGAAGAAACAAAAAATTTAATCGGAGTTGCCATAATTGAAAGTTTGTATTATGAAGAAGATTCAAAGACTAAAGAAATATTACTAAAGTATTTTGGCAAGTTAACGAAAAAAAGTTTTGAAGACTGTTCCCCAAAACAGATGTAGGTTTCAAGGTCACACAGTTTGAACTGCCCCCTGTCAAGCAGACAGGTAAAAAATAAAAAATCATGCTACTAAGGTCTGGTTTCGATATTCCATCGGGGCCAGACCTCTTAAATTCTTCTGTAATCTTCTCATATTATAAAAATCAATATACTTTTCAATTGCTTGTTTTAATTCCTCATAGGTATGAAACTTGTGTAAATAGTACATCTCAGATTTGATGATACCCCAAAAGCCTTCCATTGGTCCATTATCAATGCATCTGCCGACACGGGACATACTTTGGGTAGCATTGATAATGTCAAGTCTTTTTTTGAACTGTCTATTAGTATATTGAAACCCCCTATCACTATGGAAAAGCGGTTTTGCATAAGGATTGGCGGCTACAGCTAAATCAAAGGTGTCAAAAACAAGCTGGTTATTATTGGAACGCCCAAGTACATAAGAAACGATACTTTTGTCGCATAAATCTAATATCGCACTCAAATAAGCTTTTTGCCCATTTGTTAGTTTGAATTCCGTAACATCAGTCACCCATTTCTGATTTGGTTTATCTGTCTGAAATTCTCTGTTTAATACATTTTCAGCAGTTATCTGCAGTGTACTGGGCATATAATTCTTTTTCTTCTTGCGAATTACAGACTTCATGTTTACCGATTTCATCAGCCGATAAATGCGCTTATGGTTATACTGTTTATTGAGACTCCGGTTGATATTCATAGTCATACGTCTATAGCCGTAAATACCCTTTACTTCTGTATATAATTGAATCATCGCCGTAAGAACCACCGTGTTTTCATGGTCTGCTTCACTTTCCAATCTGTTATTCCATTTGTAGTAGGAAGAACGTCTAATACCAGCCATATTACACAGCTCAGTAATAGAGTATCTTTTCGCTTCGTGAAGTTCTCTTATGGTTATATATTTGTTTTCACGACATGCCCTTTTCCTGAACGCCTCCTTTCCACCTCGTCCAATTTTTTTAAATAGTCATTCTCCATCTTCAATTTACTGTTTTCTGCTTCAAGAAGTTTTAAATGTGCAGCAAGTTTTTCGCTTTCATTCATTTCTTCCAAACTCTTATGTTTGCCACGGCGGTCTGATAGTGCCTCAGAACCATGTTCTTCATATTTTTTCACCCAGGTATAAACCTGTTGATAGGAAACCTGAAATTTATCTGCTGTTTTCTGATAATTATTGCCATCAGCAATACAGAAAGCTACAATCTCAACTCTTTCTTCAAATGTTGTCTTTCTTCCCTTGGTCATGCTCTTATCTCCTTTAAAATCATGAGATTTAAATGTTTCATGACCATTATACTTCTTAATCCATTGCTGCAAAATACTATGAGATGAAATTTCGTATTGTCTACAGATTTCATCTTGAGATTTCTTTCCCGCAAGATACTCTCTAACAGCCTGCTGCTTAATTGTTGCAGGATAATATTTATTCTTTCCTACCGTTGTTAATCCTTCAACTCCAAACATCTGGTATTTTTGAAGCCATTTGTAGAAAGAATGCCTATCAACTCCCATATCTCGGCATATTTGAGATATGCATCTTTTCTCTGATAGGTATTCTTGAACTGCATCTTGTTTTTCCAATGCTGAAATTTTTCCTTTTCGTCCCATTAAAAAATATGCTCCCTTCTTCATAAACAGTTTTTATTATTTCAACTGTCTACTACAAAGGGAGCATACCAGTTTCGGCTGATGTGGCCTTTCCTCTTGCTCTTCGAGCAGACATAAAGCTAAT
This sequence comes from Ruminiclostridium hungatei, assembly GCF_002051585.1. Classification (GTDB taxonomy): domain Bacteria; phylum Bacillota; class Clostridia; order Acetivibrionales; family DSM-1351; genus Ruminiclostridium; species Ruminiclostridium hungatei. Next base: position 6,026 of record NZ_MZGX01000023.1, read on the forward strand.
AAAGTGAACGTTCTAGGATATACTTTCAAAACGCTTTATAGCATATTTTTGTCTTTATACTATACAACATGCAAAAACAGCTTATATCAAAGATGTTGCGATTTTCAACTAATAAGCAAGTGAAAAGAGCGCATTGTTGCAAAAGGCAACAGATGGCTGTCAGCATCTTTAAGAGGCTTTAACAGCCACCTTAAAGACCACCTTTGAAACGCCAGAAAATGGGCGCTTACAACCTATCTCGACCACCTAGCCGACACACTATGGCTTATTCCGACTACCCATGCCAAATGCCGCAGCCCGCATTGCGGGCTGATGTGAGCCGAGAGGGGGCGCTCTGCGACCACCCCTCTTTAACCAGCATCATTTTCGACCCATAGGTTCAGCACAATTTGTTCGGGAAAGTATCGGAACGAACAGTCGTCAAATTGCCCTCAAATTCCTTCTCAATCTATGCATGGGTATTCGTACTCCAAAGTCGCTTGAAAATCGGAAACAGGGGTAACACGTCGCCACACAGGGGCAAGGGATTTGATGATTGAAAACATGCTGTACGGATTAATTTCTCCAGCCCGGTTTTTACTCAGTTCATGAGATATAGCGCCCCCCATGGTTCATGGTGAACCATATCTTGACCGATATTTTTACTCATGCTAAAATGGGGGCAGACGGGGGTTTAAGGGGGAAAATTCCCTTTACTCTCATAAGGCATATCTTAAAACAGCATACCAAGCAGAGAAGGTATAATATTTTTTCTTCTCTGTTTTTTTCTATTCAAAACTCCCTAGAATCTACTTGCAATCCTTCCGTACCAGAGTTAACATCACACACAACGTAAGAATGAGCCACGGCTCGTGATGCCAAGCACTGAGAAACAGTGCAAATCATGTAATTTGTCACACTATGAATGGATAGGTTGACGTTCCCTTGCGAGGATGAAGGTCAAGGGGCTGTCGCACTAAAAATAAAAATTATTGCACGGCCCCTTTTTATATAAAAGCTCGATAATTGTTTTTAATTGATGACTGGTGCCTTCAGCCTGCTGGCATGAACAACCTTACATGGCCTCAAAGGTCTTTTTAACTTCCTTTAAGAAATCCTCTGTATTTACTGTTTTTATTTGCTTTAAATCAGAAAGTGCAGCAAGGTCCTTAGTCATAACTCCGTTCTCAATGGTCTGAAGAGATGCCTTGTCCAGCTTGTCGGCAAACTCGACCAGTTCTGCTATGCCGTCAAGTTCTCCTCTCTTGCGGAGTGCACCTGTCCAGGCAAACAGAGTAGCCATGGAGTTTGTAGAGGTCTCCTGGCCCTTCAGGTGCTGGTAGTAGTGGCGCTGTACCGTTCCGTGAGCTGCCTCGTATTCGTAGTAGCCTTCAGGGGACACCAGTATGGAGGTCATCATTGCAAGGCTTCCGAAAGCAGTTGCCACCATATCCGACATAACGTCGCCGTCATAGTTCTTGCAGGCCCAGATGAATCCGCCTTCCGACCTGACCACACGGGCAACGGCATCATCGATAAGGGTGTAGAAGTACTCTATTCCGGCTGCTTTGAACCTTTCGTCGTATTCTTTTTCATATATCTCCTGGAATATATCCTTGAAGGTATGGTCATACTTCTTTGAAATGGTGTCCTTCGTAGCAAACCATATGTCCTGCTTCTGATCCAGGGCATAGTTGAAGCAGGATCTTGCAAAGCTTTCTATGGACTTGTCTATGTTATGCATTCCGAGAATTACGCCCGCTCCGTCAAAATCATGTATGGTCTGGCGGGTTTCCTCGCCTTTTTCGTTTGTAAATACAAGCTCAGCCTTTCCTGCTCCCGGAACCCTGTACTCAACATCCCTGTAAACGTCTCCGTAGGCATGTCTTGCAATGGTTATAGGCTTAGCCCAGGTCTTGACAAAGGGCTTTATACTGTCGAGAAGTATGGGGGCACGGAAAACTGTTCCGTCAAGAATGGCTCTGATAGTTCCGTTAGGGCTCTTCCACATCTCAGTCAGGTCATATTCTCTGACTCTTTCCGCATTAGGAGTAATGGTAGCACACTTTACGGCAACACCGTATTTTTTTGTAGCAAGAGCGGAATCCACGGTTACCTGGTCTCCGGTCTTTTCCCTGTATTCAAGGCCCAGGTCGTAGTACTCGGTCTTCAGGTCGATATAGGGCAGCAGCAAAATATCCTTTATCATTTTCCAGATAACTCTGGTCATTTCATCTCCATCCATTTCTACAAGAGGAGTTTTCATAATAATTTTAGCCATACACATGCTCCTTTTATGTTATAATTTTTTGTTTTTCCCGTTATTTTTTCGTTATATTTTTCACACATGGTGATTTATTTTATGGTCATTCATTAATATAGCATACTGAAGGGCTGTATGTAAATGAAGAAGTAAAAACTTATCCGGATTTATATTGACACTGCCATTAAAATCCAGTATAATGAAATCAGCTATTTTAGCTAATCATCACCAGTGTAACTAAAGCTATATTAGCTAATATCTGCAGGAGGACATAACCTTATGATTATTAATGCTACCGACTTGAAAAATAATTTGGGAAAATACCTGAGAGCAGCCGAGAGAGAAGATATTATCATTACAAGCAACGGCAGGAAGGTTGCCAGGCTGTCCGCTTACGGAGATGAGGCTTATTCTGCCGAGCAGCCCCCTCTTGTCAGGGAGCTGGTGGAAGCCTACTGCCAGTTTCCCCGGAAGGCAACCTACGAAGAGTTCCTGCAGCTTTCTGAAAACAGCGAGGAACGCTATGAGTATATTGACGGTGAGATTTACCTGCTGGCTTCTCCCAAAACTACTCATCAGCAAGTGCTTGGAGAATTGTTTGGGATATTTTATACCTGGTTCAGAGGCAAAAAGTGCCGTCCCATGCTGGCCCCTTATGATATCACCCTTAAGAGGGACCTTGAAAATATAAACGTGGTCCAGCCCGACCTGATGGTCATATGCGACCTGGAGGAAAAGCTGAATGAAAAGGACTATTATATGGGTGTACCGGCCCTTATGATAGAGATATTGTCAGAAAGCAGCCGGGGTAAAGACTCGGTAAGAAAGCTGGATTTGTACATGTCTACAGGTGTAAAGGAATATTGGATAGTAAATCCCTTTAATAAGGAAGTAACTGTTTTCCTCTTTGAAAATAATGATGTTTTAAAAAATACAACCTATAAAAAGGATGAGTCCATATCTTCATATACTTTTGAAGGACTTGAGGTAAGCTTGAGCAGCATATTCTGAGCTTGCGCTCAGGGACAGGCTCCCACATATAAAAAAGGGGGGGCTTGTCCCCCCTCTTACATTATGGCATCCACCCTGTGGATTTTTCCGTCGTCTTTCAATTCCAGCCAGTTGCCGTCCGTAACTTTTCCGTCTTCTATTATTTTGCTGACTGTGGTGTTTCTATGGCTTTCATTTTTGATTGTTATTTCATATACACTTGAACCGAAGGTATACCGGACAGAGTATTCATTGAGCTTTTTAGGAATGCATGGGTCTATTATCAGACCGCCTCCCTGCTTTTTGATTCCCAGAATATGCTCCAGGCCTATGCGGTACATCCAGCCAGCCGCCCCTGTATACCAGGTCCAGCCGCCCCTTCCCTCATTTGGGTATACGGCATATACGTCTGCAGCCATTACATAGGGCTCAACCTTATAGGTCATGCGCTCCATATCGGTTCTGGAATGATTCACGGGATTGACCATATTGAACAAATCCCAGGCCTGTTCTCCGTTTCCAAGCTTTGAGAAGGCATATATAACCCAGGTGGCCGCATGAGTGTACTGTCCGCCATTTTCTCTGACTCCGGGCAAATAACCTTTAATATATCCCGGATTGAGATTGCCGTCATAAAAAGGAGGAGTCAGCAGCTTTATCAAGCCGTTTTTCCTGTCTATGAGATACTTTTCCACAGCACTCATTGCTTCCTCAACCCTGCCTGACCTTGCTGCTTCCGATATGGCAGCCCAGGACTGTGACAGGGAATCTATCCTGCACTCATCATTCTGAATGGAGCCCAGGGGTGTTCCATCATCAAAATATGCTCTCCTGTACCAACTGCCGTCCCAGGCCTCTCCTTCAAGGGCCTGTATGATTTCATCCGCTTTCAGCCTGTATTCCTCCGCTCTTTGCTCGTCACCCATATAGCTGCATACAGGGAGCATGCGAAGCAGCACACAGTATAAAAACCAGCCCAGCCAGACACTTTCTCCCTTTCCGCCGACGCCCACCAGGTTCATACCGTCATTCCAGTCCCCTCCGCCCATAAGGGGAATTCCGTGCGGTCCGAAGGCAAGGCCCTTGTCTATGGCCCTGATACAGTGCTCATACACATTTCCGGACTCACTGCTGACAGAAGGTATTTCATAGCGTTCATGCTCATCCTCACCCAGCAGCGGAGACTGTAAATACGGTTCTACCTGTTTGAGTATTTCATAATCGCCTGTGGTATTGATGTAGTCACAGGTAACATACGGAAGCCAGAGCAGATCATCGGAATATCTTGTCCGAATGCCGTTTGTCTTCTGTTCGTGCCACCAGTGCTGCACATCGCCCTCCAGAAACTGGTGCCTGCAATGCAGCAATATCTGCTTCCTTGTAACTTCAGGCATGGAATATACCACTGCCATCACATCCTGAAGTTGATCCCTGAAGCCGAAAGCTCCTCCGGCCTGATAATAGCCCGATCTTGCCCAGACCCTGCAGGAGAGCACCTGGTACTGGAGCCAGCCGTTGAGCATAATATTCATGGTTTTGTCGGAGGTGTTGACCTGTATCTGTTTCAACCTGGACTTCCAGCCAGCTTTAACCCTGTCAAGTTCAGCCAGTGCCTGCTCAACCGTCCTGTACCTGGAAACCAGTTCTTTTAACTGCTCCGGCCGGTCCTGTCCAAAAAGGAATATAATGCGGCGGCTCCCTCCCGCGGGGATGGTTACCCGTGCTTTTACTGCCGCACAGGGGTCCAGGCCAGCGCCCACAGTTCCTTCAAGAGGGAGCTTCATTCCCGAAGGCAGTGACAAATCCATATTGTCGCCGGTAAATTCCGGTCGGTGTCCGGTATAGCTCAGTTTGTCTTCCGAGCAGCTTAAAAAGGCACTCAAGCCTCTGAAATCCGAAGAATACACATTGTTGACAAGCACTGCCGGAAGGCTGCCATCAAAGCTTGTGACAATGTAGGGTGCTGTCTGTCCTGCTTCTGTTCCAAGTACAGGCTTTAAATAATAGGCCGCATCAACTGTTTTTTCAGCATCGCTGATATTGGTCAGACTCAATATACTTATTTTTACGGGAGCATCTGCGGCGGTAAACTGTATCAATTCATTTTCCAGCCCCCGGCTCCTGTGAAAATATGAGGTGTAGCCAAAGCCATGCCTTATTATATATTCCCTGTCTCCTCCTGCCGGAAGGGGCGTGCAGCTCCACACCTCATCTTCCTCCTGGTGCAGGTAAACAATTTCCGAAGGCATATCACAGACAGGATCATTTGCCCAGGTGGTAAGCTTATTCTGGCTGCTGTTCAGATGCCAGGTAAACCCTCCTCCTGCTTCGGTGCATATGAAACCGAACCTGTCATTTGCAATAATATTTGACCAGGGCGCCGGGGTCGTCTGCCCCGCTCTCAGGCATACAACATACTCGTCACCATTTTCGCCGAAACCCCCGATGCCATTAAAATAGCTCAGCTTGCCGCTCATACCGGCAAACAGGCTCTCCTGCCGGTGGTCAAATTGCCCGGCCCGCTCTTTTTCAGCAACTTTACCATTTTCAGATACAGCAACTGAAGCTTTCTCCAAGTCCGGTGCAAAAACAGTATTATTCTCAGACTGTTTCCCGGCAGCCTGAATTATTTCGTCGGAGTCCAGCGCCTCGTCAATATAGTCCGCTACCCCGTCATCAGCATTTATTATAAGTTTTGCACAGGCAAAAAGCAGATTCTTTTGTCCTTCATTCATCTGCCTGGAGTTCCTGATAAATATTCCGCCTCTTCTATCCAGCAAATCGCAGGAGCGTCCTGAAACCGCAAGGTCTCTTATCATTTCAAAAATCGGCTGGATATATGACTCCTCGTCAGTTATAAGAATTACCAGGTCAAAGCTTACTCCCTTAAGCCTCATAAAATCATGAAGCTTAAGGCACCAGCGGATTTCTTCAAAGCTGTCCCTGCTGTGAACCGTTATAAGAACTATGGGCAAATCGCCTGAAATTCCAAAAGGCCACAAATCGGGCTGGCTGAGGCTGTTCCGGGCAATATACCCGGCCTGTGTTTCCCTGCCGGTACCATACAGCAGCTTTGGCAGAAGCTTCAAGTATGCCCTTTCATCGTTTCCGCTAATATTTATAAAGCCTGCCTCTACAATGCTCCTGGTCCATGCCATCTCAACCACTCTGTCGGCAGCACTGACATCACTGTACTTTTCCAGCATATCCAAAGCAGTCTGCCTTGTATCGCAAGTGCCAACCGTGAAGTTGACAACTGCCGACTCTCCGGGTTCAATAGCCACCCTGATTCTCAAGCTGAAAACCGGGTCAAGTACAGGGCCTACGGAGTTTGACAACGGCTGGTCAGGGTCCATGACTTTAGGCTGTGAGAGATTTCTGTTTCTGCCTATGAACTGGGCACGGTCGGTTTCATACTCGATATTTCCCTGTATTGAGCCATTTGTGGAAACGGTGTGGTAGCCCCATACGGTTTGCTTGACATCGTCCCTTTTTCTCCTCATGGCCAGCAGTCCATTGTGCTCACCCATATATTCAGTCTTTACAAACAGCTTGCTGAAGGCAGGATGGGCAGTGTCCGACTCAGACTGCTGCAGCACCATTTCCATGTAGCTTGTAAGCTCTATGGTCCTTCTGGAGCTGCTGTGATTATGGATGCTCACCCTTCTTATTTCAGTGTCGTCCTCCGTACTTACAAGCACTTCGGTGTTTGTTTCTATATTTCCCTCTCTCCTGATATATTCCGCCTTGTGGGGAGAAAAAATAACCTTGTAGGCCTCCGGCCTTGTGTTTGTGGGGTTATAGGTGGTTGACCAGAATTCATTTGAATTAATGTTTCTCAGGTAGACAAACATTCCGCTGCTGGTCATATAATCACCATACCACCTGTAAACTGCCAGGGAATGGCATTTTGCAGAACCGCTGCCCCTGTCGGTCAGCATAACATTGTAGCTGCCATTGGTCAGCAGGTGCAGTTCCGGTACCAGGTCCAGCCTGGTAATACTGCGGATGACCGTCTCTTCCAGGTTCATCTGCTTTCTGTAGGTGAACTGCGGTTTTTCCCTGTGCTCCTTTGAAAGCATCACGTTTGCAGGGAACTTTTCCTGCAGCAGCGAATCAACAGCTCTGATTTGAGGATTTTCATGGAACCTGGCCTGCATGATGTTGTCCTTGAAATAGTTGACCAAGGCCAGCATGCTCATTCCCTGATGGTGCACCATGTAGCTTTTTACCACTGCACACTGCTGTCCTTCCGTCAGTCTTGAGTCTGTGAAATCCAGAGCCTCATACAGTCCAAACTGACCTTCCGCTCCCAGTTGTCTGAACTTTTCAATATTGTTCCAGCACTCCGCCGGAGAAATATCAATTGCCATAACAGTTGCGTAAGGGGCAACAACAAGATCGTTGACAAGTCCCCTCTTCAACCCCAGATACGGAACTCCGAATGCTCTGTACTGGTAGTTGAGTGCTATATCAAATGCATAATAGCAGGACTCCGAAATACCCCAGGGGATATTTTTGCTCCGACCGTATTTAATCTGTGCGTTTACAACGAAACTATAGGTCCTGTCAATCAAAGTACCGGGATAGCTTTTTATAACCAGCCTGGGCATCAGGTATTCAAACATGGTGCCGGTCCAGGAAACAAGCCCCTTTTCACGGTCTGCCCGTGTCAGTTTTCTCCCCAGCTTGAACCAATGCTGTTTTTCCACCTCGCCTTTTGCTATGGCAACAAGACTGGTCTGCCTTGCCTCGGAAGCAAAAAGATCATAAAAGGATTTGCTGGGATGTCCCTCCTCCACGTCATAGCCAATGGAAAACAGGTTTCTCCGAGGATCGTACAGGCTTCTGAAATGCATGCCGTCTATTAAAGCCTGGATTCTTTTTCTCAGGCTCACCAATTGCTCCTTCAACTCTTCAATATTGTCAAACCTGTCAAAAACTGCTCCCCCAAAACCACGGTACAAAGTCCGGTAAGCATTCAAAGCTTCCATAAGCTTTTTGACCCAGTAGCCCTTTTTATTTTCCTCCCCAAGCTGATCCAGATATTTTGCTATGGACTCGTACAACTGCGAATATTTTCCTTCCAGTTTCCTTGCATCTTCAGCTTGAGCCTCCCTGTCAACTTCCACCTGACTGGAAATCAGCTTTTTGAGCAGGTCAATATCAAAATAGGGCTTATTTCCGTCTATTTCTCTGTTGCACAGCTCCAGCAGGTCAAAAAAAGCCTCCAGATTACTCCGGTCATAGATTGCCTTCTGCCCGTACTGTCTCAGTCCCTCCGCCAGTACCATCAGATAGCCGGCAAAATTACCGCTGTCTACAGTAGACACAAACTTTGGACGGAGCACTTCAAGAGTTGTGGTATTGTACCAGTTGTACAAGTGCCCGTTCCACTTCTGCATTCTGTCAACAGTATCTACCGTGTTTCTGACTCTCTTCATCAAATCTATGGAATTTATATAGCCCATATCCCTTGCTGCAAGCTGAGAAACCAGCAGCAACCCTATATTTGTGGGTGATGTCCTGTGGGCTGCTCCCTTATAGGGCTCTTCCTGATAATTGTCCGCCGGGAGATAGTTCTCCTCTTTTCCGGCGAATTCATCAAAATAGCACCAGGTTTTTCTTGACAGCAGCCTGAGTTCCTGGTTCTTCTCTTCAGTCAGCCTTTCATCGTCTGAGCCTGCAGGCTTGCTGATATAAAAGGCAAGCCAGGGTGACAGCAGCCACAGCCCAAGTACAACTATATATAAAGGCAGATAGCCCCGGTGGAAAAACATCACCGCTGCCAGACCAACCACGCCGTATACAGGGGCAAACCACATTCTCCTGTAATAGCCCGGAAGGTCATTCTTCAGTGCCAGTTCCATGTCGGCAGCCGTTATCCATTCCAGCAGGTTTTTCCCTGTCACCAGCACCCTTACCAGTGTCTTTATTATTGCATCAGTCATAAGATATGCCTGATATGGTGCAAAAGTCAGCATCAGGCCTATCTGGAGCAATATTGCTTTAAACCCTGTGAGTATGGTGGCACTTCTCTTGGCTACATATACCCTGTAATCGCCCACCATCAGCAGGTGTACAAAATAACTTATTACAGGAGAACACAGTGCGAGTATGCTCAGAACTATCCAGGCTCCGCAGCTTTCAGGCAGCAGAAGCATACAAAGCAGAAATATAAGTGCCATCACCGGATAAACCAGGCTTCTTCTCAAATTGTCAAACATCTTCCATTTTGACAGCAGGGATAACTGGTTTTGTCCGAATATCCAGGGCAGCAACTGCCAGTCTCCCCTTGTCCAGCGGTGGAGTCGCATCATAAAGGAATTGTATTTGGCCGGATAGCCGTCTATCAGCTCAATGTCCGTGACAAGTCCGGTACGTAAATAGCTGCCCTCCAGCAGATCGTGGCTGAGCACCGTATTATCCGGTATAACTCCATCCAGAGTCTGCTGGAAAATATCAATCTCATATATGCCTTTGCCGGTGAAAATCCCTTCCCCGAAGGCATCCTGATATACATCTGAAACAGTGGTAGTATATGGGTCTATGCCTCCCTGTCCTGCAAAGACCTTTGTAAAAAGTGATGCTCCGGCACTTTCTATATTTACATCTATCCTGGGCTGAAGAATGCCGTAGCCGTCGGTAACCAGGCCTTTTTCCTCATTATAGACCGCCATGTTCATGGGGTGGGCAATGGTTCCCACCAACTGCCTTGCTGCTTCAAGGGGAAGCTGGGTATCCGCGTCAAGGGTTATGACATATTTCACCCTGGGCATGGAATCCAAAGCCGCACTTAAGTGTACGTAGCCAGTGTTTTTATTCCCTCTCAGCACCCGGTTCAATTCAATGATGGCCCCTCTTTTTCTCTCCCAGCCCATCCATTTCTGCTGGTTCTCATTAAACTGTCTTTTTCTGCACAAAAAATAGAATATGGGGGCAGCCTCACGGGGGTACTTTTTATTGAGCTGTTCTATTCTTGCCAGAGCGTTCCTGATAATCTCGGCATCCTCTGGGAGTGTTTCTTCAGCGGAATCCTTAAAATCTCCCACCAGAGAAAAATAAAGATTCTCTCCTTTATTAGCCAGATAGAATACCTCCAGATTGTCTATCAATTCCAGAGTCCTTTTCACATTGGGTATAAGCGTCGGGACAATAACCATGGTTGCCAGTTCCTCAGGAATTCCCTGTTTCAGTTCCAGCCTGGCAAAGCGCGAGGGCTTTATGACACGGCTGAGAACCGAGTTAACCAGTGTGGCGGCAATTTCTCCTGCCGGAAGCAGCCCCAGCACTCCCAGCACCAGCACCCAAACCCTTGAAAAGCCTGTTTCCTGCCTCAGACCGCAAATAACCGGCAAAGCGGCAAAAACCAGTGATAAACCCGCAATGACGACAATAAATCTGTTTACCGTCTGCCTTTTTGTAAAAGGAATACTTTCACTATTCCTGCTGTGTTCTTTGCTGAAATCCTGCAACAGCCTTATTTGTCCCTTGCCGATCAGATAATAGCCCACGTGCCGGTGCAGGCTTTCCGGCCCGGTGGCCTGTGAAGCATTTGCCGTCCCATCCCCGGCACTGCCGTTCCCCTCTGTGGCTTTCGCCTCCAGAGCGTACCTGCAGCTAAGCCGTGCTATATTTATTTCGGTTGTTTCATATTTTTTAGCCAGCTCTACTATAATATTCCTGTAATAATTTCTGGAATTAAAATCCATTTGAGAGTATATTCCCGCCGGGTCCTGTCTGAGCAGCCGCTCAACCTCACTAAGGCTTTCGAACAGCGCAGTACTGTCATAGCCTGCCAGAGACCGGAGACTGTTGATGATATTTCCTATGGAAACCTGATTTACCGCCTGATTGTGATGGTCTATGGAAATATAGCTGTCCGTGTTGGCGCTGTTCTGGACAAGTATGCTGTCAATACAGTCAATCATCCAGAGGGTTTTTGAACCCTCTTTCCTGAGTTTTCTTATGAGAAATTCCACAAAGGCAGGTGAAAGGTCATCAAGCCCTGTAATCTGCTCCTTGAATGCCTCGCAGTCCTGTTGAAAGCCTTTTATCATGCCTGCTATTTCCTGCGCCTTATACCAGTCCCTGCGGGTTGCGTCCATCTTCCGGCATACTACCCAGAGCTTTTCCATCAATGCTGCTTTAATCATGAGAGTGAGCAGCCAAAGTTCCTCCACCGACAGGAAGGTATACCTCTGATAGGCCGTAATGAAATCCTTAATGACCTTTTCATTTGCATTTCCATCCACGTGGGAAACAATTTCTACTGCTATGGAATATATTCTTGGGAAACCGCTGTAGGGGCCGTCCGCCAATACGGGAACCACATTCCTGCTCTCGGACAATTCCTTTATTACAACATTTTTTTGTTCTTCAATGATGTAGAAGTTATCCAGCAGCCACTCGGCGGCAGGAGGGATGGGAAAAGCCGAAGCAGCATCCCGGTTCAGGTTTTCATAGGTCTCAAGTATACTTTTGTACCTGTTTTCAACCCGTTTTGACACCATTCTGACGCTGCGCTTCTTTCCGATTTTACCCTGAGCTTTTGCAAGCTCCTCCGCATGCCGCTCAAGCTCGTCACTGCACAGAACAATGTCCTCAATCTGCAATTTTGAGGAGGAATGCCTGCTTAGCCTTGTAATCAATACTGTTATTGCCGCTGTCAACAAGATAACAATGAAAAAAATCCATATATTCATATATGTATATCACCATTTATTTTAAAATTTTAAACACAAAAAAGTACTAAAGCATCCGTAAATCCAGGGACATAGTAATCTGCCAATACAACCCGATTATGGACTGTATGGGGAGATTTACTATTATGTTGCCCCAAATTACGAATCTTTAGTACTATTTGATAAGATTTTTATTTTTTGGTGACTATATTTCAAACCTAGAATGGAATTTGACACCCCAATGTCATACCCCTCTGCCCGCAGTCAGTATGCTTCTGGCCTTCTCCACCTCTTCCCCGGTGGGTGTAGGTACTCCCTCCAGCGGATATACAAGATTGAGCTTCTCCCACTTTTCCTTACCCATGGTATGGTAGGGAAGCACCTCGATTTTTTCAATATTTTTAAAGCCGGCAAGATATTCATGGGCCGCCTCCAAATCCTCTTCGGCGTCGGTGTAGCCCGGTACAAGCACATATCTTATCCATACCGGTTTATTTATATCTCCCAGGTATTTTGTAAACTCCCTTATCCTTCCGTTTTCAACTCCGGTCAGCTCCTTATGCCTGCCGGCATTGGCCTGCTTCAAATCCAGCAGCACCAGGTCGGTATGGTCAAGAACCGCCTTTACCTCTTCATCCAGAACAGCATAACCCGAGGTATCCAGAGCGGTATGAATGCCCTGCTCCCTGCATTTTTTAAACAGCTCCTTTACAAACTGCGGCTGCATCAATGGTTCACCGCCGCTGACGGTTATACCTCCCTTTGAGGAATCTATGAAGTTTCTGTATTTGTTTATTTCCGTTACTATTTCTTCGGGGGTAAAGAGCCGGGCTCCCTCTGAGCTCCAGGCATCTCTGTTGTGGCAATATTTGCAGCGCAGGGGGCAGCCCTTCAAAAATACTATAAACCTTATGCCCGGCCCGTCAACAGTACCAAAGGTTTCAAAAGAATGAACCCTTCCTTTTACTTCCATAACATCACCCCTTTCTGCAGTCTACAGTTCAAGTCAATCAACTGCTGACAACTATATGTTTTCATGTATGGTTCTGTTAATGACATCCATCTGCTGTTCTCTTGTAAGTTTTATAAAGTTTACCGCATAACCTGAGACCCTGATAGTAAGCTGCGGATATTTTTCGGGATGTTCCATGGCATCCAGCAGCATCTCCCTTTCAAAAACATTGATGTTTATGTGGTGTCCGCCTTCCTTGAAATATGAATCCAGCAGGGCCGACAAATTCCTTACTCTTGAATCCTCATCCCGGCCAAGTGCCTTTGGAATGATGGAGAAGGTATAGGATATACCGTCCTGAGCAAACTGGTAGGGAAGCTTTGCAATGGACTTGAGTACTGCAAGGGCTCCGTTCAGGTCTCTGCCGTGCATTGGGTTTGCACCCGGTCCGAAGGGTTCTCCCGCTTTTCTTCCGTCAGGGGTATTGCCTGTCTTGGCACCATAAACAACATTGGAGGTGATTGTAAGGACTGAAAGTGTGGGCACAGAATGCCTGTAGGTCCTCTGTTTTTCCAGCTTCTCCATGAATCTCTTTACCAGCATGACGGCAATATTGTCCACCCGGTCATCGTTGTTGCCGTATTTGGGGTAGTCGCCCTCAATATCATAGTCCACAGCAAGGCCTTCTTCGTTTCTGACTACCTTTACCCTGGCATACTTTATAGCGCTGAGTGAGTCGGCTACCACCGAAAGCCCGGCTATGCCGCAAGCCATGGTTCTCAGTATGTCCTTGTCGTGCAGTGCCATCTGAAGTCTCTCATAGGCGTATTTATCATGCATATAGTGGATTATGTTCAAAGTATTGATGTACAGCTTTGCCACCCAGGTAAGCACTGCATCAAAGCGTTTCATAACATCATCGTAATCAAGGTATTCAGCTTCAACAGGAGTCAGTGCAGGCCCCACCTGGACACCGGACTTTTCATCACGTCCGCCGTTTATTGAATAAAGCAGGGCCTTTGCCATATTGCAGCGGGCTCCGAAGAACTGCATCTGCTTGCCTATTCTCATTGCGGATACACAGCAGGCTATGCCGTAATCATCTCCCCAATAATATCTCATAATATCATCGCTTTCGTACTGTATGGAGCTTGTTTTCACGGAAGTGTCGGCACAAAACCTTTTAAAGCCCTCCGGAAGATGAACCGACCACAGTACAGTCAGGTTCGGTTCAGGAGCATGACCCAGGTTGTAAAGTGTATGCAGCACCCTGAAAGAGTTTTTGGTTACAAGGGTTCTGCCGTCAAGACCCATTCCTCCGATACTTTCAGTAACCCAGGTAGGGTCGCCGGAAAAGAGCTTTTCGTATTCGGGAGTTCTCAGGAATCTCACCATTCTGAGCTTCATAACAAAATGGTCCATCAGCTCCTGTGCTTTCTGTTCTGTGAGTGTCCCTTCCTTAAGGTCTCTTTCAATGTATACGTCCAGGAAGGTTGACACCCTTCCCAAGCTCATGGCAGCACCGTTTTGTTCCTTGACTGCCCCAAGGAAAGCAAAATACAGCCATTGGAAGGCTTCCTGAGCATTTTCTGCAGGTCTGGAAATGTCAAAGCCATACTGTTTGGCCATTTGGCTGAGATATTCCAGTGCTCTTATCTGGCTCCGGGTTTCTTCCCTCTCCTGAATTGTTTCTCCATCCATATAATCCAGCTCAAGGCTCTTAAACTGTTTCTCCTTATCCTCAATGAGCCTGGCAACGCCATACAGAGCCACCCTGCGGTAATCTCCTATTATCCTGCCTCTGCCGTATGCATCGGGAAGGCCTGTAATGATACCCGCCTTCTTGGCTCTCATCATCTCAGGAGTGTAAACATCATAGACACCATCATTGTGGGTCTTCCTGTATTCGGTAAAAATCTTTTCAACGCTTTCATCCAGTTTCTTGCCGTACGCCTCGCTGCCCTTGGTTACCATTCTTATTCCTCCGAAGGGCATAATTCCTCTTTTCAAGGGCAGGTCGGTCTGTAAACCGACAATTTGCTCCAGATCCTTGTCAATGTATCCCGGCTCATGGGAGGTCATTGTGGATATGATTTTTGTATCAACGTCCAGAACTCCTCCATTGTCCCTTTCCTTTACCAGCAGGTCACTGACCTTTCCCCACAGCTTCAGGGTGTCCTCCGTAGGCCCTTCCAGAAACCCGGCATCTCCCTCATAGGGAGCATAATTGCTGATGATAAAATCTCTTACATCTATTTCTTCAGACCAGTTGCCTCGTTTGAAATCTCTCCATGCTTCCATTTAAACCACCTCTTAATAAAAAATATATATTGTATAAGTAAGTATAAGCAAAACTGCTTTGACTTATTTATACCACAAAACGGAGGCTTAAACCATGTTTTTTTAAAGGAAATAAATAACAAACCCGCACAAACACTTATTTTATGCGGGTTTCAAAAATTAAAAAAGTTTATTGTATACAAGATTACCTTTCTTCTTTCAGCTTTTCCATTATAAATTTATCTGCAAAGCTTTTGCTGAACGGCAGCTCGATACGCGTGCCGCCGGAAACCAAAACGGCCTTTGTCTTACCGTCCTTTTGCTCCGTAATGACTTTTGCATCCTTTACACTGACGGTGTGCTGCTTTCCAAACAGGTCAAGAGTGGCCGTACCATCATTGACAGAAAAGCTGGGCAGGTTAAAATAGATTATTGCACCAATGGCGATTACTGCCGCAAAAACCGCCAGCTTCAGTATGCTTTTTGCAACCTTTGCAATGATTAAAATAATTGCAGCCACTATAATTACAGGTATCAGAAAAGATGTGTCTAAAACCCCCAGGCCCTTAAGTATTTCCATTATTCAATCCCTCCATAAAGTTATTCCTACACATCATAAACAAGAAATTTATTCCTGTCAATCATAAAGTCAATTGCGGCTGAAACCTTCGCCTTTCAGGCAAATATGTGCTTTCGGGTATTTTATTCAAAGGTTTCAAGCTATTACTATGCCCTTTCAACTATGGTTATCAAATGTGACCTTTTTGCTGTCACCCTTTACTTTTTGGTTATTTTTGGCCTTTTATGAATTTCCCGTATTTTAGCGGTCTGCCGCTTTCCCAGGGACGGTAATCATTTGCAAAATCCACTCTTGACTTATAGGTGGGGTGGTCGTAGTTCCACAGCATGTATACAAAGCCCGGCTGCGGCATAGCCAGGCTTTGCTGGTGCATTTTCACCGTTGCCGTGGCTGTGGCAAAATTATTTCTTGTCAGCTCCAGTTCAAACCTGTCTGCCTCAATTTCCATGCTTCTTGAGTAGGCATTTGACAGGGGTGCCGAAACAAAAAGCAGCAGATTTATCATCAGCATTATCAGCGGTAGTGCGGCTACATCGTGCAGCCCGGTGAAGCCCCACTTTCCGTTGGATTTCCGGATAAACCAGTTGGAGAGCCTGTATACGAAATATAAGGCAATGATTCCGGCAAGCCCTCCTATAACAATCGACTTCCATATATGTCCCATGAGATAGTGTCCCATTTCATGAGCTACCACCCCCAGAACCTCTTCGTTGTTTAAATAGTTAATGGTGGTATCCCACAGTACGATCCTTTTTGTATTGAAAACTCCCGTCATGAAAGCGTTCATCTGGTTTGTTTCCCTGCTCTTGTCCACCTGAAGCACCTGGCAGTTCTCTATGGGAGTTTTCGCAATAAGGCTGTCTATCTTGTGGGAGAGCTGAACATCTTCAACCTGCCTGTATTCATTAAATATGGGATCGATTACCACAGGCTGCACATAAGAACCTATGAAAAGGTATGGTATAGTAACCAGCCCCAGATACAGCCACCAGCGTTTGGGAGATTTTTTTATTATGAGGAAAGGAACCCAGATTACAAGAGATGTAACTGTCGTATTTACCAGAAAACCTTTGACCAGCTCCACCAGCCACTGGAGCAGTGTCTGGTTTGAAAGACCGTAGCTGTGCATCCGGAAAAAACCGGTATACAAATCCACGGGAAAATATATGAGAATTTCTATAAATGAATAAATACTAAAATACACAACTACCATTGAAACCCATCGCCGTGTCCGTTTGACAGCCCAGGCCCGGATGCCTGCCGACAGTCTTGAAAAGAGAAAAAATGCAGGTACTGCAAAGCTTAAAAACAGTCTGACAAGCCAGGTTGCAACCTTGCTTGTCTGAAACTCAAAAGCTTCAGGTGATGGTTTTGATATTGAAACCACATCAGGTATTGCCACAGATATCCGTTCCGGATATGTGCCGAGTATATGCCGGCTGTTAACACCTTCCGATATGACTACTGCCAGAATAAACAACACAAAGACTACAGAAAAAGCCAGTATGGATCTACGTATCTCCTTGCACAAAAAACTCAACTCCCTCAGGTAAAATTAATAAAGTTGTCCCTTATTAATTATATGATACCCTTTTACCAATTAGGAGTATTTTATACCTTTTGCATACACAGCCTCTATGTTCAAATCCCTGTCACAGATTACACAATCCGCATCCTTGCCGGGCTCCAGGCTGCCCTTGTACTTTTGGATTTTCAAAACCGAGGCCGGATTTTTTGTAATAAAGGATATTGCGGTCTCTATTGGAATGCCCTTTTCCTTAATCGCCACCTTTATTTCCTCAAATAATATTCCTGTTAAAACCGTGTCTGAGGACACGAGCTTTCCCTGGGGGTCAAAAACAGGAACGCTGCCGTATGCATCGGAACTCAAGGTTACCCTGCCAATTTCCGCGCCTGTATCCACCAGCTTTTTCAAGGCATCATAGCTTGCTATGCATTCAGGGTCTTCCCTGGTTGGTATAAAGCCCGCCGTCAGATCAATATATCCGCCTTTTTGCAGATAGCTGCAGGCCTGCTGGAAAAGCATCCCTGTGCGGTTTACATGTGTGGGGAGAAAGTGGGCGGCAGGTATCCGGGTTTCGGTCAGCATTCTGAACAGGTAATCCAGTCCCGCTTCACCCAGTCCCATGTGAAAATGTACAAGCCCCGCCTTGTCAGACAGCAGTGCCCCGTTTCTTGCCTGGGCTGCTATTCTTGCAAGTTCGTCAAAGGTGGGCTGAAAGGCTCTGTGGTCCTCCAGGCATATTTCACCCACACCGATTATTTTGTCCACGAAAACAATATCGCTCTGAATGCTTCCTGTCAGGGTTATAACCGGCACCTGGTAGGAGCCTGTGTACATGTAAGTGGTCAGGCCTCCGGCTTCGAGCTTTTTCGCCTGGGCATACAGACCTGCGACACTTCTGGTGACTCCGTCGGTTCCAAGCACCCCAACTACCGTGGTAATTCCGGTCTTAAGGATGTCGGCGGCTTCCGCCGGAGCTATCCGGGTTGAGAAGCCACCCTCCCCGCCGCCTCCGGTAATATGCACATGCAGGTCTATAAAGCCCGGCAGAATAATCTTGTCCCCACAGTCCACAACCTCAATCTGGTCAAACATGGCAGCATCAATTGAATTTTTAACCGCAGCTATCTTGTCGAAACAAAAAAGGATATCCTTTTTGCCCAGGAAATCAGGCGAGTAAATGGAAGCCGCCTTCAAAAGTGTAAACATATACCCCTCCATAATTTACAGCAGGAGGAATACCGCCTCCTACAGCACTTTGCTTAAAAACTCTTTTGTACGCTCATTTGCGGGATTTGAGAAAATTTCTTCAGGACTTCCCTCTTCCTTTACACTTCCCTCATCCATAAAGAGCACCCTTGTTCCAACCTCCCTGGCAAAACCCATTTCATGGGTTACCACTACCATGGTCATACCCTCGGAGGCCAGTTCCTTCATGACTTCCAAAACCTCCCCCACCATTTCAGGGTCAAGAGCCGAGGTGGGCTCGTCAAACAGCATTACGTCGGGGGACATGGCCAATGCCCTGACAATGGCTATTCTCTGTTTCTGTCCTCCCGAAAGCTGAGCAGGATAATTATCTGCTTTTTCTTCAAGGCCTATACGCTTCAAAAGTGCCAGAGCATTTCTTTCTGCCTGCTTGGGCTTTTCATTTTTGAGTTTGACCGGTGCCAGAGTTATATTTTCCAATACCGTAAGGTGTGGAAAAAGGTTGAAGTTCTGAAAAACCATCCCCATTTTCTGCCTTAGCTTGTTTATATCATTCCTTTTATCGGTGATATTGATACCTTCAAATATAATTTCACCGTCACTGGGCTGCTCCAAAAGGTTAAGGCATCTGAGGAAGGTGCTCTTGCCCGAGCCGCTTGGCCCGATGACCACAATCACCTCGCCTTTTTTAATGCTGACCTCCACCCCTCTTAGTACATGGAGCTTTCCGAATCTTTTATGAAGATTTTTCACCTTAATCACTGGTACGCAGCCTCCTTTCAGCTATGCCAAGCACTCTTGAACAGGTAAATGTCAGTATGAAATAAATCACGGCAGTTACCAGCAAGGGTTCAAAGGGCCGGTAAATAGCTGTTTTCACTATGTCGGCACTTCTCATCAATTCAACTATACCAATAACGGACAGTATGGAGGATTCTTTTATGACCACTATGAACTCATTACCCAGAGCGGGCAGAATATTCTTAATTGCCTGGGGTATGATTATATATCTCATGGATTGGCCTGCTGTGAAGCCCAGAGATCGGGCCGCCTCCATCTGGCCCTTGTCAACAGCCTGAATGCCCGCTCTGATAATTTCTGCAACATAAGCTCCGCTGTTTACAGAAAGCGCAATGACACCCGGAATAAATCTGGCCATATCAAGCCCCAGCACCTTGAAATCGGGAATCTGTATCAGGTAGAAAAAAATCAAGGCCTGCACCAGAATGGGCGTTCCTCGAATAAATTCAATATATGCCGTTGCGGCAACCCTGAAGGCCCGGTTTCCTGATATCTTCATCAGGGCCAGAAGAGTGCCTATGACAACACCTGCTATAACAGTCAGAAATGCTATCAATACAGTGTTGACAGTGCCTGTCAAAAAATAGTATGAGTAATCGGATAAAAAACCAAAGTCCAAAATATTTCCCTCCTGCGAAAAATTTCACATAATTACTATTCCAAAATTGCCATACAAAATCAGGGCTGTTTTAAAGTCAAAAGCAATTGACCTGATAAACAGCCCCTTTGATATGGTATAACAAAGTATTATTTTTCTTCAGTTGTCACATTCATCTCATTGGCTTCCTGCACAAACTTGTCGATGGAGCCTTCTTTCATAAGCCTGTCCAGAGTTTGGTCGATAAGCTTTACAAGATCGGTATTTCCCTTCCTTACTGCAATTGCAGATCCGCCTGTATCTTCTTTTACTGCAATATCCGTCAGGGCAAGGTCATTGTTATTCCTGACATATCCGTTGGCCACAGGCAATTCCACCACCAGTGCGTCAATTTTCCTGTTTTTCAGTTCCATTACAAGGTCGGGAATTTTGCCCAGGGAAATCAGATTGGCATCCATTATCTGTTCTTTTGCAATCTTCTCCTGCACCGTTCCAAGCTGTGCCCCAACCTTCTTTCCCTTGAGGTCGTCTATGGATTTCAGCTTTTCCTTATCCCCGGTCCTCACCATTATGCCCTGCTTTGCCTCATAATATATCTTGGAAAAATCAACGGCCTTTCTTCTTTCCTCATCAGGATTCATACCTGCAATAACTATGTCAACCTTGTTTGTATTCAGGGCAGCCAGAAGTCCGTCGAAACCCATGTCCACAATTTCAAGCTGTACGCCCAGGTCTTTTGAAATTTCCTTTGCTATGGATATGTCAATACCAACTATGGTATCCTTTCCGTCAAGCATTGTATGATATTCATAGGGAGCATAATCGGCGCTTGTGCCGATAACAAGCTTTCCGCTTTTTTCTATCTTCTTCATTGTGGCTCCGTCCCCGCATGCGGCCACAGAAACAGCAAGTGCAGCCACCATGGTCAGACTTAAAGCCTTCTTAAAAATCCCTTTCATTTTTTGATACCCCTCCAAAATGATTTATTTATCTCATGTGAAATATTATAAAATATAATGCATAAAAATTCAATATCATGTATAAATATTTTGTTGAAAAATGTCGTTTTTTAGTTTATTACAGTATTATTTTACCACATTACTATAATAAATCAAAATTGCTGTGCCAGTTAATAAAGTTCCGGCAGGATAAAGTTTGCAAGTCCCGGGAGGATAAGTTTGCGAATAACTCTGAGGACGACTTTTACCAGATACTCCCCATGGCATTTTGATAAAAAGTGGTAATTATTATCCTCCTCCATTAGTAGAATGTATATATCGAATTTTATTTTAAATCAAGGATGGACAAAATCATGTGTAAAAGATTTTTATTGATTGGCACCCTGGTTATGGCTCTGACTCTGCAAAGTACAGCGGTAAGCTTTGCAGAAGGTATAACCCTGCAGGATTCAGAAAGTTATGATACTCAGGCAGCAAGTGCCGGCGGACAGCAGTTTGAGCAGTTGAGTCCCGAAGAACTCAGGCAGCTTGCGGAAGAGCTGGCGAAAGAAACAGAGAACCTGAAAAAAGAACAGGAGCAACTGGTAAAGGATCGTGAGCAGCTAAAAAAAGAACAGAGTCAGCTAAAACTTGACCAGGAGCTGTTAAAGAAGAGCCAGGAACTGCTGAAAAAGGACCAGGAGCAATTGAAGCAGGACCGTGAGAAGCTGCAGATTCAAGAAAAGCGGAAACAGCTTGCCGCAGAGCTCACCGCCAGTACATATCTGAAATACCTGAAACAGTTGGGCTACTACAAAACCACCTCAAAAGATGAAGCCCTGAACAAAAGAAATGCACTGCTGCTTTTTCAGAGTGACCACAATATGAGCCTCACGGGAGCCTGGGACAACGCTACCGAGGATATGCTCATAAACAGGCTTGTAAGCAAAAGCATGTCCTATGCCGATAAAGTATCCGCCACTCCCACAACCGGTAAGTGGATAGTTGTAAACAAGACAAAAAGAATCCTGACCCTATATCAGGACACCAGGGTGATTAAGAAATATCCTGTGGCCGTAGGTAATCCGCATACCCTTACCAAATCGGGGAAATTTTATATAAACATCAAAATAATTGACCCTGACTGGGGTGGAGGCGGCTTTGCCAAGCCGGTAAAGGGGGGCACACCGGAGAATCCCCTGGGCAGCCGCTGGATGGGTATAAACCGGACAGACGGGTCCTATGGGATACACGGCACCAATTCCTTCTATTCAATAGGCAAGTTTGTCTCCCACGGCTGCATCAGAATGCAGAATTATTGTGTCGAAGAGCTGTTTCCGCTTGTGCCGGTAAAAGCGCCTGTATGGGTAGGTACCCAGGAGGAGCTGAAAAAATGGGGTATTACTCAGGATGCCTTTACTGCAAACTGATGCTCTGAATTGCCAAATACTCTCAAATTCTTCCAGGCATACGGGACCGCCAAAAAAATTTACAGGAATTACGCACTGTAAAATCTGCTTATCTATGCTAATATAAGTATTGAATTTTCCATTTGCCTATGGTAAAATACACAATACGAGAACAAATGTCAGTCATTGGCGGACATTTTGAAAAATTATAAATGTATGGCATATTATATTTATAATGAATGAAAGTAATAGAATACTTGGATTGGAGGCAGTTTTAATGTCAAAGTTGAAGGTGGGTATTATTGGTGGAACCGGCATGGTTGGTCAAAGATTTATTTCTCTGCTAGACGACCATCCCTGGTTTGAGGTTGTTTCTATTGCTGCAAGTGAAAACTCTGCAGGTAAAACATATGAGAAAGCAGTGGGCAGCAGATGGAAAATGTCAACGCCGATGCCTGAAAGCGTTAAAGCTATTGTTGTTAAAAATGCAACGGAAGATATAAAGGAAATCTGTGCAGAAGTTGATTTCGTTTTCAGTGCAGTGGACATGAAAAAGGATGAAATAAAAAAGCTGGAGGAAGAATACGCTAAAAATGAAACTCCTGTAGTTTCAAACAATTCTGCCCACAGATGGACTCCTGATGTTCCAATGCTCATACCTGAAATAAACTCCGATCATATAAAGGTTATCGACAGCCAGAGAAAAAGGCTGGGAACTAAAAACGGCTTCATTGCGGTCAAGCCCAACTGCTCTATTCAGAGCTATGTTCCCGCACTGGCTCCACTGATGAAATACGGCATAAAAAATGTTGTAGCTTGTACTTATCAGGCTATATCAGGTGCAGGAAAGAATTTCACCGATTGGCCCGAGATGATTGATAATGTCATTCCCTATATTGGCGGCGAAGAGGAAAAAAGTGAGCAGGAACCGCTGAAAATATGGGGTACTGTTCAAAACGGAGAAATTGTAAAAGCTGCCGCTCCCCTGATTACCACACAGTGTATACGGGTTCCGGTAACAGACGGCCATTTGGCTGCAGTTTTTGTTTCCTTTGAAAACAAACCCTCCAGGGAAGAAATTTTAAAGCTGTGGGAAAGCTACAGCGGCGAGCCGCAGTCCCTTCAGCTTCCCAGCGCTCCAAAGCAGTTTGTGAAATATTTTGAGGAAGATAACAGACCGCAGACAAAGCTGGACAGAGACATAGAAAACGGCATGGGTATCACTGTCGGAAGGCTCCGCGAGGACAGTCTCTATGATTACAAGTTTGTCTGTCTCTCCCACAACACCGTGAGAGGCGCTGCAGGCGGAGCCGTGCTTATGGCCGAATACCTGAAGGCTGCGGGCTACATCCAGGCAAAATAATGCCCTTTAACCGCAGCTCAAATTCATACAATTTATTTAAAACTGCCTGACAAAACCGGGACGCTGATTAGGTGCAGCTATTCAGTGTCTTGGGTATTTAGTCCGGCTTTTTTTATTGTTCCATATAGTGTATAATTTATTATGTTAATGTTCATCGATCTACTAATGAATCAGCCCACTGTTATGATATTAGCAGGGATTAATACACATAAGGAGAACTACTATGAGCATAAAACCTGATTTTACAGGCCAATACTCATCCATTCAGGGTGAACTTCTGGTATGTGAGGGTGACAGGGCATCCTCAATAGTATTATTGCTTAAGGGGAAAATAGATGTATTCCTGTCTCCCTTTGACGATATTTTCACCAAGGACCAGTTACTGATTTCCAGGAGCTGCCGTTTGTTTACACTTGATCAAAACACATTTTTAAGTATTAATGATGTTATAAGAAGCGGTCAAAATTCCTTCAGCCTTCTGGCAAAGGATGTGTGCAACCTATACTGTTTTCCTGCAGATTCCTCAGCGGGGATAAAAAATATTATTTCCACCCAGAAGGACTATTCAGCCTACCTTGTCTCTTCGCTGGCCACTTTGATTGATTTGAGCCATACTGCATATCAGAAGCTTCTTCCCATATGTCATAACATTGATGCTCTGACTCAGAATCTAATGCTCTACTTCTGGGCAATAAGGGATAAGTTCTATTTCAGCTACACTCCTGATATAGAATTGCTGAAAACTTATCAAAGTACATATGAGGACTTGAAAAATGAAGGCTATAAATTTTTCCCTCTGGACGGGGATACCGTCCTGACCCGCAATATAGCCGCTCCTGCGGCGGATTCTCCCGATTTGGACAATGCGGGCATTGATTACTATACAAGTTTATTGAATGTACCCATGGACAGCCGTAAAAACTTTTTCAACAGCAACAGCTATGTATGCGAGTATCATATTCAAAAAGGCTCCGAGATACTGGATTCAATAATATTTGAAATAAAGAATATTTTTTCGTCATTATGCAAAAATATGGAGCTTCTCTATTTGTCACCTGAAAACCTGCTCTCCTCTTATGGCAGGATTACCGCCGATTCCAGAGAGGATAAGGAAGCTGCCCGCAATATACTGAATATACTGACTCAGGCCATAAATATTACCAGTCAATGCATAGACAAGCTTCAAAATGAATTTGACACCTTCACCAACATTGACAAGACGGAATTTTCACGTCTTCTGGACGGTGTACGAGCCAAGGCATCAATCAGCCCCGGCTCTTCAGATCCGGCAAATCCGGAAGTGGGTTCCGAGCTGCCCAGAGAGCTGGAAAACAGCCTGGAAAAAATCATGCACTACTGCAACAGCTCCCAGGACAGGATTGACAGCATGAACAGAAGGCTGAGCCATTTCAGGGCCCTAAAGGACAAAACCTCCTCCGACCCGGAAGTCAGGGAGCTGCGCGCCTCAATAACCAAGGACTTCTTTGTGCTCTATGAAGAGGCCTTCAGGAAGACCCAGGAAGATAATGATTGTCCCAAGCTTATAAGCATGTTCTTGAATTTCGGCTACATGGACGAGCGCCTTGTCACCGTAGATCAGGCTATCACGCTGTACAGGCTTTGCGACAAGGAATACAACTGCTCCGACTTCTCGGTCTACACCTCAAAAAAATGGCTGGAAATGATACATCAAAATAAAAAAGAACCTTCAATAAATGATTTTGGCCAGGATTATTTTGATGTGTTCAGAGACATGAAAAAGAGAAAGCTGGTTTCCGATGCCGATAAACCCGCCTATGACCGTGATGTAAAAGCAAAGGTGGGCTTTGAGATAAATAATATGCTAAAAACCAACCAGAAGGTTTGCCATGGTCATATCAGCAGCTATTTCCCCGTACTGCACAAGGACATAATAGCACGTGATCTGGAAAGAGCAGTAGTTACGCCGAACAAGCTGCAGCAGGCAATCAACAACCTGCTGTCGGTGGATTTCTCCATATTCTACAGGGAAATCTGGTACAAAAATGACGCCAGGGGAATTGAAAAGGAACCCATCATGAAGGAGGTGCGCCCTGATATAATAATAGTTCCCACCTTCGGGTCCAGGGTATCCATGTGGCAGGAAATTACCGGGAAGGCAAGAAATACTCCCGGAAGGTTTATTGTGCCCGCCTTTACTGATGAAAATATTTCAGAGCTGATTCTGAAGTTGGTAGGTTCCTTCCGCTGGGAGCTTTGCAGAACCATGATGGGAGTGGCCTGGAATGACATTACCGAGAAATCTCTCACTTCGGAATACACCGATTATATACAGTTTTTCAAAAAGAACCACGATCTGACTGAAGATGCAAAAGAAAAGATAAAGGTACAGATACAGAAGAACAGAAATGTCATGAGGGACATCTTCACCAGCGACTACGAAACCTGGATAAACTATGAATCACGAGGTATATTGCGCCTTAACAAGCTGGCGCGCTCCATCCTTTTCCGCTACTGCCCGCCTCCAAAGGAGATGCGGGATACGTTGGCGAAACAGCCGGCTTTTTCAGACCTTTTGAGCCAGATGAATATTTCCAGGGCAAAAACCGCCAAATCCCTTACAGCCAAGTATTCCAAGCTATTTAAAAATGAGCCTGTAGACAAGGATATGGAAGTGAACCTGGCGTTTTACAGGGACATGTAGCTTCCAGAAAAATAACACACAGATAAAAAGGGCTGCTGAAACTCTACAAATTCAGCAGCCCCACTTATTTTTTATGCTTTTTCCTCAACACCCGGGCAGACCCAGGCAGGTCATATTACTGCAACGCATTCGATCTCTATCAGCACGTCCTTGGGCAGTCTGGCAACTTCCACACAGGACCTTGCAGGAAAACTGCCTGTAAAGTACTTCTTATAAACCTCGTTTATAGCAGCAAAATCATTCATATCCTTAATAAATACCGTGGTCTTTACCACATTTTCAAGTCCCGCTCCCGCGCCGGCAAGCACTTGGGCAAGATTCTCAAGGGCCCGTTCCGCCTGTTTGACAACTCCGCCGGCAACCACTTCCCCGCTCACAGGGTCAACAGGTATGGCTCCGGAGGTGTATATAAAGTTTCCGCACCTGATTGCCTGTGAATACGGTCCTATTGCAGCAGGCGCCTTGTCTGTGGTTATTGTTTCAATTTTCATGTCCTTCTCTCCTTCTTTCAGTGCAATTGAAATATATATGTTATAAATCCCCGATCTGCTTTTTCAGCCCCAGATGCTTGAAGCTTTTCCTGTTGTTTGCATAATCGTCAACGATATGGCCGTTTCCAATCAGCATATATTTATAGCTTAACAAACCGTCAAGTCCCACGGGACCTCTTGCGTGAAGCTTGCTGGTACTTATGCCCACCTCGGCTCCAAAGCCGTACTTGAAGCCGTCGCTGAACCTGGTGGAGGCATTCCAGAAAACATTCCCGGAATCCACAAGGTTCATGAATCTCACCGCAGTCAGCTTGTTTGAAGTTACAATGCTGTCGGTATGGCCTGAGCCGTAAGTGTTTATATGCTCAATAGCTTCATCCGCATCCCGTACCAGTTTGATGGAGATAGTATAGTCCAGATACTCGGTGGACCAATCGGTCTCATGGGCAGCCTTTACAGCAATAATTTTCCTGGTGCCCTCATCCCCATGGATTTCAACCTGTCTCCTGTCAAATTCCTCCTTCAGGGCAGGTAAAAACTTCCCAGCCACAGCCTCATGTACCAGCAAGGTTTCTGTGGCATTGCACACAGCCACATACTGTGTTTTTGAATCCACAGTTATCTTTTCCGCCATGGTCAGGTCTGCATCCTTGTCCACGTAAACATGGCAGATTCCGTCGGCATGACCCATGACAGGAATTTTTGAGTTTTCCATTATATATCTTACAAATTCATTTGAACCTCTGGGAATCACAAGATCGATGTATTCGTCCATCTTAAGCATCTCATTCACATCATCACGGCTCTCCAGAAGTGTAATCCAGCCCTCCGGCAAACCGGCAGCAATTGACGCACCTTCTATAATTTCGGTCAGGGCCCTGTTGGTTTCCCTGGCTTCCCGTCCTCCTTTAAGAAGTACGCTGTTTCCGCTCTTAAGACAAAGCGTTGAAATCTGTACAAGGGCGTCAGGCCTGGATTCAAAAATAATACCGATCACGCCTATGGGGCAGGTGACCTTGTAGAGCTCCAGCCCATCATCCAGCATAGTTGAAAGCAGCGTCCTCCCCACCGGCTCCTCCAGGCTCATAAGACTTCTGATGCCTTCAACCACATCCTCTATTTTCTTTTCATCAAATTTAAGTCTCTTCAACAAAGGCTCTGCCAGCTTTTCCTCCCGGCTTCGCTTCATATCCTCATTATTTGCAGCAACAAGCTTATTCTTATTTTCAAGGAGCGCATCGGCTATAGCTGAAAGCGCCGTATTCTTGGCAGCACCGTCAAGCTCGGCCATCCTTATGGATGCCTCACCGGCCTTAACACACACCTGCTTTATATCCATACAAAAACCTCCCGGCGATACACTTTTGTATTACTATAACACATTAAACCAATATAGTACACTTTTCTTTACCACAATTTATAACATTTCCGGACAACCCTCGGGAAATGTGCCGTCCAAAAAGGCTATAGCTCCCATTTCATGGAACGCTCTACAGCCTTCTTCCACTTTAAATACAATTCATGGAACCTGTCTTTGTCCTCAGAGGGCGTAAATATTCTGTCCAGATTCCAGGCCCGGGCAATTTCCTCCCGGGATTGCCATATACCGGCTCCAAGGCCGGCAAGATAAGCTGCTCCCAGCGCAGTTGTCTCTCTTATCACAGGTCTGAGCACAGGTATATTTAATAAATCCGCCTGGAATTGCATGAGAAAATCGCTGGCACTGGCGCCCCCATCCACCTTCAGTTCATTAAGCCCGATTTCCGAATCCTTCAGCATCGCTTCCAGCACGTCCCTGCTCTGGTAGGCTATGGCCTCCAGCGTTGCCCTTATAATGTGCCTTCTGTTAGTGCCTCTGGTCAAACCTACAATAGTTCCGCGTGCATACATATCCCAGTACGGGGCACCAAGTCCGGTAAACGCCGGAACCACGTATACGCCTCCGGTATCCTCCACCTGCTCGGCTTCAATATCACCTTGATGGGCACTTTCTATTATGCCCAGTTCATCCCTGAGCCATTGGATTGCCGCTCCTGCATTGAAAACACTGCCTTCCAGGGCATATTCAACTTCATTGTCCATCCCCCAGGCTATGGTGGTAAGAAGATTGTTCTTTGACTCCACAGGTGTTTTCCCGGTATTCATCAGTATAAAACAACCTGTGCCGTAGGTGTTTTTGGCATCTCCCTGCTTGAAGCAGGCCTGGCCGAACAAAGCGGCATGCTGATCCCCTGCCATGCCAGATATAGGTATTCCCATGTCCAAAATGCTTTTTATGACCCTTTCCCTGTAGTCCAACTGCCCGCCGGCTTTCCCTGCTCCATCAGGATATCCGGTACAGGCGCATACTCCCGAGGAGGGTACAACCACAGGAAGCATGCTTTCAGGGATATCCAGCTCCCGCAGCAGTTCTTCGTCCCACTTCAGCTCCCTGATATTATAAAGCATTGTTCTGGAAGCATTGGAATAATCCGTCACATGGGCCTTGCCTCCCGACAGGTTCCACACCAGCCAGGTGTCAATGGTTCCGGCCAGCAATTGGCCCTTTTGAGCTTTTTCTCCTGCTCCCTCCACATTCTCAAGTATCCATCTTATTTTTGTACCCGAAAAATATGCATCTGTTACCAGTCCGGTTTTCTTTTTTATGTCCGCAGCAAGCCCTTTCATTTTCAGCCTGTCGCACATATGGGAGGTACGCCTGCACTGCCAGACTATGGCATTGTATACGGGCTTGCCGGTATTTTTATCCCACACCACCACAGTTTCTCTCTGATTGGTTATGCCTATGCAGGCCACCTGCTCCGGGCCCACGGCAGCTTCCTCCAATGCTCCTGCCATGGCCTCAAGCTGGTCTGAGTATAATTCAGAGGCATCATGCTCCACCCAGCCCGGCCGAGGGTATATCTGCCTTAGCGGAACGCTCTTCATACCTGCTATCTGCCCTGTGAGGCTGTCAAACAGGACAGCTCTTGAACTTGTGGTTCCCTGATCCAGCGATAAAATATATCTCTTGTGCATAATGTCCTCCCTGTATGATTGATGAATTAAATCGGCTTTTACGGCCTCCAATATATCTTATTGTACTCGTGGCAATATCATAGACGGCAATATCGTAAGAACCTTAAACCATTCTTACAATTATCAGTTCACAAACATATACTCCGATGATGGCACAAACGGCTACCTGCAGGAGCCCCCTTTCAAAATAGGCCATTACCGAAGCAATCACAAGGCCTGCTATGGCTGACGGCAGATGCCCGGTAGAATATAAAATGTCCGGAAATATCATTGCTCCCAGGACAGCATACGGGACATAGCTCAGAAAGGCTGTGATAAAACGTGAGCGTATTTTGTTTTGAAATATAGCCAAAGGCAGTGCCCTGGGTAAATATGTAACAAGTGCCATTACAAGTACTCCTGCCAACACTTTATTCATCTCCACCTCCGTGCCGGATCTCCTCCGGCGGAAACAGCAAAGCTCCCAGCGTACAGGCTATGACTGTTGAAATAATTATCCTCCAGCCCCCTGAAACAGTTGAAAAGACAGGCAGCCATTTCAGAGTCGAGCTGATTGCAATTGCACAGCCTGCCACCATAAAGGCAGGCCTTGATTTTTTCGCAGCCGGAATTACCAGCGCAATAAACATGGAGTAAAGTGCTATTCCCATTGAGTTCTGCAAGGTTTCAGGCAGCAGGGTACAAACCGCTGCTCCTGCTGCCGTCCCCGCCGCCCAGCCCACATAAGGCAGGAGCTCAAGCCCGGCCATCAGGGGAAAGGTTATATCCCTCTTTTGCATCGCAGCTACCGTAAAGGTCTCGTCTGTCACCCCAAAAGCCATGACCCACCTTTTCAGGCTGGATATGCCGTTTGCCAGCTTTTGCGAAAGGGACAGGGACATGAGCATATACCGGATGTTGATTACAAAGGTTGTAACAGCTATTTCAGCAAGTCCCGCTCCTGCAATTATCAGATTTGTCCCTGCGAACTGTCCGGCGGAGGTAAGATTTGTCATGGATATGAGAATCACTATCCACACCGGGATACCACCCCTGACAGCCATCAGGCCAAAAGTAAAGGATACAGGAAAATACCCCAACGCTATGGGAATACTTAGTCTGGACCCTTCGATAAAATCTTTGAGAATATAGTGCTTTTTTTCTTCCAGTTTGGCAGTCATCATTTATGTAAGACCTCTGAATATTCATTTTATTTACCTGTATACCTGCTTTTCACTCCCGGACGAGCTTTAAATAAATGCTTGTAATATTGCAGCATGTTTTTTAGCCGTCGCAGCAACTCGGCGATCCAGGTCTCGCATACTGCGCATTTCTTTTAAGTCGCCTCGTGTGACATGCAAATATATTCGTAAAAGATTTCATTACCCACGCAAGTTAAATTACCCCGGACCAGGGGCACAGCCTCCTGTTCCATACTATCAACATATGTATTATAGCACAAAGACAGGGATTACCAGTATAAATAAAATCACCCGCTGTGCCCTCTGCAAAATGGACAAGTCCGGCCGCAAGCCGGTTTGCAGACACAGCGGGTGATTTTTTTTGCATATTTCTTATTTGAAAGGATTGTAAAACCTGCTGCCGTCTGCAAAGGTTATAACAATTGACAGTATGGCAAAACAAACAAGGCTTGCTATTATCACCCGGTCGCGCCTTCGGATTTTTCCCGCTGCATACCAGGTTCTCCTGCCTTTCTTTCCGAAGCCCCTAAGCTCCATGGCATTGCTGATGGTATCAATCCTGTCCATGCTGGAAAAAAACAAAGGTATCAGCACCAGCGCGGCATTTTTTATCCTCTTGTAAAGGCTGACCTTGCGGGACATGTCAACGCCCCTGGCCTGCTGGGCCTGTGATACTATTACATAGTCCCTCTGCATGTCGGGTATGTAGCGCAGGGTAATGGCCACCGAATAGCTTATCTTATAGCTCAGCCCCAGCTTGTTCAAGGAAGAGGCAAACTCGCTGGGATTTGTAGTAAGGATAAAAAGGAGGGCAATTGGTATTATGGTAAAATATTTAAGTGCCACATTAAATTCATAAAACAACTGCTGGGCTGTGAGGCTGTACCCTGCGAACAAATCCGCCAGTACGGTCCTGCCGCCGTATATGTCCACTCCCTCCTCCGGAGAGAATAAAAATATTGCAATAAGATTTATACTTAAAAAAACCAGAATCAGCTTCAATACAAAAGCAACAGTCTTGAAATCCACTCTGGATATCTTAAAAACAACCAGACTTGAAAGGAACATGAACAGCAGCAGTCTGGTGTCATATGTAATCATGCTTACCAGGGACCATACAAGAAAATACAGCAGTTTTGTAGTACCGCTCAATGCGTGGACCGGACTTCCGTTGTCACTGTAGCTTAATAATCTAGCCATTAAACCTGCCCCTCCTGTCATAATCAATAAAATGCTGTACAAAGGAACGGGAATCACTTATTCCCGCCCTTATGGCCAGCTCGTACAGTGAAGTCCTCTTCAGGCTCGCCTTTTGGATTATGTCATCATCTGTTAGAACGGAGGCAGGAACGTCATCAGCAACCACAGTTCCTTCAGCCATTACTACCGCTCTTTGTGTATACTCCAGCAGCAGATGCATGTCATGGGTAATCATAAGAATTGTTGTGCCGCTTTCCCTGTTCAGCTTCAGCAAAAACTCCATGAATTCGGTATAGTGCCTGAAATCCTGTCCTGCCGTGGGCTCATCCAGTATGATAACCTGGGGCTTCAATACAAGTATGGAAGCAATGGTAACCCGCTTTTTTTGTCCGTAGCTCAGAGCTGAAACGGGCCAGTTGCGGAATTCATAAAGCCCGCATATTTTCAGGCATTCGAAAACCCTTGCCTCCAGCTCCTTCTGCTTCCAGCCCCTGGTCACCAGGCCCAAAGCCACCTCGTCAAAAAGCATGGGCTTTGACAGCATATGGTTGGGGTTTTGCATGACAAGTCCGATTTTCTGCGCTCTTTCCGCTATACTGTCCTTGTCGATGCACTTTCCTTCCAGAAACACAGAGCCTTCCGAGGGCTTTTCAAAACCGCAGATAAGCTTGGAAAGAGTGGACTTTCCCGCCCCGTTCCGCCCAACTATCCCAACCATTTCCCCCTTATTGACCGAGATATTTACACCTTTTAAAACAGTATTGTTGTTTTCATATCCAAAGCTTATATTTTTAAGTTCCAGCAACCTTTCCCGCACCTCACCCGCAGGTTGGGGCTCTTTTTTCTCATACCAGGCAGAAATGCTCTTTTCCAGGCCCTCCAGAGCAATGGAGCGGATATTTTCAGGCCGGTCTTGGGCTGAAATCTCACAACCTGCATATTTCAGGCAGGTAATATACAACGGCTCACGTATTCCTGCCTTTTTCAATATGTCTGAGGAGAGCAGCCGGGAGGGTGTAGTGTCCGCCATTATCCGGCCCTCCCACATGACAATTATCCTGTCTACCTTGCAATGCAGCACATCTTCAAGCCTGTGCTCCACAATAAGTACCGTGGCCTCTGAATTGGAATGTATCCGGTCTATCAGCTCCATGGCATATTTGCCGGTTGCCGGGTCAAGATTTGCCAGCGGCTCGTCAAACAGCAGTATCTCCACATTGTCTACCAGAACACCGCCCAGAGAAACCCTTTGTTTTTGTCCTCCGGACAAAGCCTGAGGGGAATGGCCTTTAAACCTTGACAGTTCAACCGTCTCAGCAGTTTCTTCCACTCTTCTTTTCATTTCCGCCTGTTCCACACAGTCATTTTCCAAGGAAAATGCAATATCCTCAGCAACAGTAAGTCCTACAAATTGGCCGTCGGTATCCTGAAGAACAGTACCCACCAGCTTTGACAAGCCGAATATTCCAAGCTCGGCAGGATTTTGTCCCTTTATTTTCAAGGTACCCTCAGTTACGCCCGAATAAGAAAAAGGCACCAGCCCATTGATGCAATTGGCCAGTGTCGATTTTCCGCAGCCGGAAGGGCCCACTATGAGCACCTTCTCGCCTTCATATATTTTAAGATTTATTTCTGTCAGTGAAGGCAGTTTTTGTACCCTGTACCTGAAGGAAAAATTTTCAAACTCTATAATAGCTTTTTTCATAAAGACCTCTGTGATAAAGAGTATACTGCCCCAAGTTATGCTTCCTTCTCAAGGCTGGAATTACCTGTGCGTATTTTGGAATATGCAAAGGCAAGAATAGTTCCAACAATAAGTGTTACGGCTCCATTTACCGCAAAAGCCGTGACTCCCTGTGCAAATACCTTGTCGGAAGGCTCGGCATATATAAGTATATCGAGTATGGGCGCCACAAATATCCAGGCTGCAGCATTTGCAAGAAATTGATTTATATTGAATATAAGCGCTTGTTTGCTTGCAAAGCCGCCTTCAGATATTTTCAGCTTCTTGAAGGTCAGTCCTACCAGAAAGCCATAAACTGCATCTGCTATAACCCAACTCCACCAGACTCCGCCGTAAAAAATCGCATCCCCCAGCGTATGGGAAATCAGTCCTGTAAACAAACCGGCCACCGGCCCGAAAATAGCACTGATTATGGCAATTATCGCGGCATTGAACTGGAGTCTTGTATTTGGTATGAAGCCCACCGGAATGCTGACCTGGTAAATAGCCACAACCAGAGCGGCACCGATACCGATTGCAACAATAGTTTTTATAGCCAGGCCTTTTCTCCTGGAAAATAGATTATTCATGTAAACACCCCTTTAAATATAAAATTGAAGTCCGGCCATATTTATTCAAGCAATTTACTTGAGAAATACCTAAACCGGACCAGCCATATTTAAAATATCATATATAAAAATCTATTTCAACATTATTTTCCAATATTATGAGATTTTATGGTAACTTGAAGGAATTTTCATTTAAGTGCGGCAAGTCAATTGCATCGCCTGAAAGACGAAAATTTCAACCGTAATCAACTTTATGAGTAATACTTTACATCTTTAAAATTTGTTGTCTCCTCCGAACAAGCCGCCCAGTAATCCTCCGCCTATGCCTCCTATTCCCGACTGCTGCTCTCTGTGCCTGGCCCCCGCTGATGTGAGCCTGTCTGCGAGCCTTGACAAGGGCAGACTTTGAAGATAAACCAGCCCCGGACCGGTAAGCTTGGCAAGGAATAAGCCCTCTCCGCCGAAAAGTGCATTTTTGAAGCCTCCCACAAATTCGATATCATAGTCTACGCTGGGTGAAAAGGCCACCAGGCAGCCTGTATCCACCTTGAGAGTCTCCCCTGGCAGGAGATTTTTCTGAATTATGGTTCCTCCCGAATGTACAAAGGCCATACCGTTTCCAACCAGCCTCTGAAGTATGAAGCCCTCTCCTCCGAAGAAACCGGCGCCAAGCCTTTTTGTGAACGCCACTTCAATATCCACGCCATTTGCCGCACACAGGAATGCATCCTTCTGACAAAGGAAGCTTCCCCCAACGCTGGGCAGGTCTATTGGAATGATTTTTCCAGGATAGGGCGCTGAAAATGCCATATGCCTTTTGGCAGGAGAAGTGTTGTAAAAGGTGGTTATGAAAAAGCTCTCCCCGGTCAGCATTCTTTTAAAGCCCTTAAATGCTCCGCCATCTGTTGAAGTCTGCATCCTTATGCCGTCTTCCATATACATCATGGCACCGGCTTCAGCTCTCACACCTTCCGAAGGGTCCAGCTCCACCTCCACAATCTGCATATCATCTCCGATGATTTTGTAATCAATAACATCTGCCATAATATTTCCATGCCCCCCATCTCGCACAAGACTCCATGAAAGTCACGACATGGAATCGGTGCCCTATTTTTATTTGCTTCAAAATTTCTTTCAACCTTGGCCTCCTGTTATAAGTATATTTCAAATAGTTACAGGCCAAACCCGAAGGTATGGGACCAACTATTTCAATTATATAATACGGTTAAAACTTATAACAGTCTGTTTTTGTAAAAAAATTACAATCCATGAGATTTGTTATTGTACCAGGCTGAATAGGGTGCAGCGTATTTGGAGGCCAGAAGTATTGCCTCCGCCATGCTCACATCACTGGCTATTCCCTTGCCGGCTATGTCGTACGCAGTCCCATGGTCTACAGAGGTCCTCAAAAAAGGCAAACCCATGGTGATTGCAATGGTTCTTTCAAAATCCAGTGTCTTGGTGGCTATATGCCCCTGATCGTGATACAGGGAAAGCACCGAGTTATATTTTCCCGTAAGGGCCTGATGAAATACAGAATCTGCACTGATGGGGCCTTCAACCCCGTAGCCCTGTTTTTTTGCCTTCTCTACCGCAGGTGCAATCTCTTTGAGCTCCTCAGCACCAAACATCCCGTTATCCCCGCTGTGTGGATTGAGTCCCGCCACCGCCATTATACCCTCAGTAATGCCAAGACTTTTTAAAGCCCCGGTGCATCTGTCAATATAGTCCAGCAGCCTGTGCTCCGTTACCAGTTCACAGGCTTTTGCAAGTGAAACATGCCTCGTCAGGAAGAAAACCCGCATACCCCTGACCTCGAACATTGTCAAGGGATCAGGGGTATCAGTCAGGGCGGCAAGTATTTCGGTATGCCCTATAAAGTCCACATTGCCGGCCTTTAAAGCCTGCTTGTTTATGGGTGTGGTGGCGATAGCCTCCAATTGGCCTGCTTTTGCCAGCTCAACACATTTTTTTATATACTGGTAGGAGGCAGTTCCGCCTCCGGCCTGAACCGAGCCCAGTTTCAGAGAGTCCGGCTCTATATTGTCAAGGTCCACAACATTTATCATCCCTGTTTCATAGCTGCCCCGGGAACTGCTCTCAATTACCCGCACCTTCAGAGCAAGCCCCAGCATAGCTATATATTTGCTTATCAATTTTACGGAGCCTATGACTGCCGGTTTGCATACCCTGTTGATTTCCTCCCTGGCAATTGCCTTTACAACTATTTCAGGGCCAATGCCTGCCGGATCTCCCATGGGAATACCTATATAGGGTCTGTTCATCTTATCTCCCATCTACGCGCATAGCGCGTACACAAATAGTAATGAAAGACACGCAGTGGCTTTCGCTGCGTGAAATCCACTTTGACTTACCACATGTATCTTTCACGCTATCCTCCTGCCTACCAAAGTCAATTACGGTTCAAATCCTTTGCCTTTTCAGGTGAATTGTGTTTCCTCCGATATTAACTGACTTTTTCATTTCTTTAAGTATAACCTGTTAAGTCCGGTATGTGTATTCCAGCAGAAGAAAAACCTATAAAAATTTACTTTCTCACCGCTGCCCTTCTTAAAAGCAGGAAACAAAGTCCCGCCACAGCAGCAGCTCCGGCAGTGAAGGAAAGCAGGGCAATGTAGGGGTTTACCCCATCCTTCAGACCTCCCAGTACTAAAAGGACATCTCCAATAAATCTGAATATCCTTCCCTTTGTAACAGCACTTTCCAAAGCAGGCAGAATGATTGCGAAAATGGCAGGAACTCCGATTGAGACTATTATCTTGAGCATTTTGTTCATTCTGAAATAAAGGCTTGTAATAAAGTAGCCTCCCAAATAGGATAAAAGGTAAAAGACAAGATTAAAGAAGAAATTCACTGCTATTTTCAATAATACGAAAGCCTGTAAAGTCCACTCTCCGTATACCTGGTAAAAAGCCGACCTGTAGTCCATAAATTGCGCTACTATATTGGAATATGAAGTATCAATAAATGCCATTGCTCCGCACAATATGAGCGCCGACAGCAAAAAGCCCTTAAATTGAAGCCTTCTGGGAACATTGTTTGTTGAAAGGAACAGGAAGTTTTGCTTGAAGGAACTCAAGCCTGCAACAAATAGAAATATCAGCGAGGCCATTTTCCCTCCGCCCACAAAGCTGTCGCCGTCACCTGTAGTCACATTTATCGAATAGCTGATGAGTATGGTAACCGCAGCCATAATCAAATAGAACATAACTACTGCCGTTTTGATTTCTGTAAGATAATATTTAACAATTGCCTTAATTCTCATTTTTACTCCTTTTCCGCCATGCGAAAATTAATTCTCCACCATTGATAAACCGTTCAGAATTAAGTATTGCACCGGCTTTATTTATTTGATTTATCAACTTGCCTTTCTCAGTTGGTTAGCTGGATAAAAAGTTTTTGAAGGTCAAGCCTTGATATTTCAAGACCTTCAGGCAGACTGTCCTTTTGTGGTGTTTCAAGGACATAAGCGGTTTTAAGCCCCCCCAGTGTATCGACTCCCAGTACCTTCTTCCCCCGGACAAAGCTGTCAACTGCCGTTGCAGTCCCGGAAACCGAATAGCCTTTGGAAAGTACGTTTTCAACCTGGTCCTGCATTATGAGCCTGCCGTCCTTAATAACAACCACCTCTTCAATGATATCCGCAGCTTCCTCTATCAGATGTGTAGATATCACTATGGTTCTGGGGCGCTCACTGTATGCTCTTATAAGTTCCTTGTAAAACAGCTCCCGGTGGTTTGCGTCCAGTCCCAGCACAGGTTCATCCAACAGTACCACAGGAGCATTGCTGGCAAGAGAAATTATTATTTTCAATATGGACTGGTATCCGGTGGAAAGGTTTTTAATCTTACTGCCTGTACTCAATGAAAACTTCTCACTTAACGAAGCTGCGTATTCTGCATCAAACTCCGGATAAAACTCCTTGGTCCAGATATAGGCCTTCCTGACAGTCATCCACTCGGGATAAAAATTGGTTTCAGTCATAAAATAAATTTTTGACAGGGCTCGGTCATTCTCCATGACCTGTTCCCCATCCAGCAGTATTTCTCCATTTGAAGGAAATATCCTGTTGGTTATAAGATTGAGCAATGTAGTTTTTCCTGCTCCATTCCTTCCCAGAAGCCCATAGATTTTATTTTCCTCAAGCTTCAGCGAAATATTGTCCAGTGCGGTAGTTTTGCCGAATGTCATGGTTACAGCCTTGATATCTATGCTCATTTATCAAACCCTCTTTCCAACATTTTTAGTATGTCTTCCTTGGTAATTGAAAGCTTTTTAGCCTCTGAAACAAGTGAAGTTATATACATTTCAAAAAAATTCTCTTTTCTTGTGTCAAGTATCTTTTCCTTTGCGCCTTTTGAAACAAACATACCCAATCCCCTTTTCTTATAAACTATTCCATCGTCCACCAACCTGTTTATACCCTTCAATGCCGTAGCAGGATTTATCCTGTAGCTTATGGATATTTCCGTGGTGGAAGGTATCTGAGCCTCTTCCTGGTATGCTCCTGCCAATATGGCGTCCTCTATTTCCTCGGACAGTTGCAGGTATATGGGTTTTTCCGAACTAAAATCCAAATTCAATTTATCACCACCTAAACAGTTATATAGTTAATTACTCATGTAACTAACTATATAACTGTTTGGAATAACTGTCAATACTTCTTTAATTTTTTCCTGGAAATTTGTAAAAAAACAGTTAAAACATACTTAATCAATGCAAAAAACGTATATACTAGTACTGATGCTTGAGCGTTGAGAGGAGACAATTATGCCCAATCTGGCAACACATTACCTATGCGGTCTGGAAGCTGTAAAAAACATTGAGAACAGCGGGTGCAGAGAGCTGATACAAAGGCATCAGAACGTATTCAACCTGGGTGTCCAAGGGCCTGATATCCTTTTTTACTATGAGGTGTGGCCCTGGAGCAAGAAAAGCATAGAGCCGAATATCGGCCGGACAATGCACAGCTCCAAGGTAAATATGGTGTTCAGAGCCCTCGTTGATTATATCCTCCGGCAAAAGGGCCATGTCAGGGATATATTGAGTGTATATTTAATGGGCTTTGTCAGCCATAACTGCATGGATGGGCTTGGACATCCCTACATTTTTTACAGGTCGGGCTTCAATACTCCCGAGGCAAACAACGAGAACCTGTTTGTGTATTATCACCGCAAATTCGAGGTGACCATTGACGTACTTTTGTGCAAAAGGTTTCTTGACAAACAGGTACACCAGATAAACTGCGCCGAACTGCTGGAAGTAAATAAGGTGGAGTTGGGGCTGATTGGAGAGATGTATGAGAGTGCGGTAAATTCCGTTTTTAATGCAAATATTCATAAGAAAAAGGTTAAGAGAGCCGTAAAGGAAATGCTGCTTGTGGAAAAGCTGCTCAGGGACCCCTGCGGAGTAAAGAAAAAGGTACTTGAATTTATTGACCGGCTTATTTACAGGTTCCCGCTGTACTCCAGCCTGATATACCCTCTGCAGGTGACAGACGGACTGGATTATCTGAATATTTCCGGAAGTGAATGGTGTATGCCCTTTGACAGCACCATCAAAAGTACAAAGTCATTTATGGACCTTTTTAATGAAGCCTGTAAAAAAACCCAGGTGTTCTGCGATCTGCTGTATTCGGGTATCTTTCTGGACAGTTCGGGGCTGCCTCGCACACTTGAGCTGCTGGGGAACAACTCCTATACCACTGGTATTGACTGTGATACACCGGCGGTTTTTAAATACTCCGATATAATTTTCAGGTAAAAAACATTCCGGACTGGAACAGGCCGCAGGATTTAAAATCCTGCGGCCTGTTTTATATCAGTTCATTTATATACATGTATACATGCTATATTGATAAAATACTGCTCATTCTCAGCAGATCCTGGTCGATATCCTTCTTCATTGAAAGTGCTTCATCAATATCCAGGTCAACAATCTTTGCATCCTTGACGGAAATTATTCTGTTAAAGACTCCGTCTCTCAGCAGTTCAACAGCCTTAACGCCCATGGCACTTGCCATAACCCTGTCCTGGATAGTGGGGCTTCCGCCTCTTTGAATATATCCCAGAACTGTTCCTCTGGTTTCTATGCCTGTGAGATCTTCAATTTTCTTGGCAAGCTCAAGTGCACCGCCGATTTTTTCAGATATGCCCTCTGCGAGAATAATGATATAGTTTTTCTTTCCGTTATTTCTTCCCTGAATAATCTTCCTGATTATATCCTTGTCAAAATCAAATTCCTTCTCAGGCAGCAAAATAACTTCCGCGCCTCCGGCTATACCAACATTAAGAGCAATATGTCCGGCACGCCTTCCCATAACTTCAAGCACGCTGCAGCGCTCGTGGGAATATGCGGTGTCTCTTATTTTATCCAGCGCATCCTGTACGGTATTCATTGCAGTATCATACCCTATGGTATAATCCGAGCTGGCTATATCATTATCTATAGTTCCCGGCAGACCCATCACCTTCATGCCGAATTTGCTGAAATCCCTTGCTCCTCTGTAGGAACCGTCTCCTCCGATTACAACAAGTGCGTCCATTCCAAAAGCCCTTGATATTGACATGGCCTTCTGCATGCCTTCCTCGGTAGTAAATGCCTTGCATCTGGCTGTCTGAAGTATAGTTCCGCCGCGGTGGATTATATCCGATACATTTCTGGCTGTCATTTCAGATATATCGCCTGTTATAAGCCCATTGTATCCTTTTCTGACTCCCAGCATCTTAAAACCGTAATAAATTCCTGATCTGACAACTGCGCGTATTGCTGCATTCATTCCGGGGGCATCTCCGCCGCTGGTAAGTACACCTATTGTTTTTATGTCACTCATACGAACCCTCCTAAGACCTTGAAAAAACTTTTAGTAATGAGAATCTCTAAATTCATCTGTTTATGGTCTTCC
Organism: Ruminiclostridium hungatei; assembly: GCF_002051585.1. GTDB lineage: Bacteria > Bacillota > Clostridia > Acetivibrionales > DSM-1351 > Ruminiclostridium > Ruminiclostridium hungatei. The sequence goes on from NZ_MZGX01000023.1 coordinate 47,387, forward strand.
TCATTGAAGCAACATGAAACCGACTGATAAGATTAATAAAATATATTTAAAAAAAAATATAAAAACCCAATTTAATTTATTATAAACTAATACTGTACTATTAACAATACAAAAACTAACAGATTTTTGCGCCATTTAGGGCTTTTCCTATGGTATCTCCTGCCAAAACTCTGGTCTCAAAGCCGGAGGCTGTCTGCTCCAGGATTTCCTTATCTATGACAACCCGGCCCTTTTTGAAGAACAGGAGCACCGTGGAACCTCCGAATTTGAAGTACCCTTTTTCTTCCCCTCTCTCCAGCCTGCTGTCCGGCGTATAGGTCTGAATTATGGTGCCTACCGATGTGGCGCCAACCTCCGCATACAATACCTCTCCAAAGTTGTCGGTGCGGAATATGCTGTACTCCCTTTTGTTTCTGCAGTACAGCTCAGGTATCCTCTCCAGGGCCACAGGATTGACAGAGTAATATTCACCCTTCACTTTGACCGGCGCACTGCATGAGCCGTTGTCAAAAAAATGGAACCTGTGGTAATCCACCGGGCAAAGCCTCAAAATCATATAGGTCCCCCCGTCATACTCCTTTGCCAGCTTATCATTTTGAAGCAGCTCAGCCAGGCTGTAATTCATTCCCTTAATCTGCAGGATACTCCCGGGATTAATATCGGTCCAGGCTTGAAGACGCCCGTCTCCCGGGGACATAAGGCAGCCGGCAGGCTTATCAAAAGGCCTGGCAGTTTTTTTCAGCTTCCGCGCAAAAAAATCATTAAAGCTTTTAAAAGACCCAGGCTCAGTTTCACACTCGGTCATATCTATGGAAAAATTTCTTACGAAACCGGCAATGCTTCCTTTGCTCAAAGGCAGGTCGCAAAAGAAGCCTGTGAGGGCAGAATAAATTTTCCGTTTAATCAGCAGTTCCAGCCCAAGTTTTCCGGGCCCCGTCTTGTACAGCGCATTCAGCAGCCTTCCCCCGGCTACCTTTTCCAGATCGTATTCTCCGGTTTTACGGTTGTATATTTTAATCATAAAGGACCCCTTTAATAAAAAAATGCCGGAACAATTGCCGTATATAAATTGCTCCACATAACTAAAATGATACAAAAACTTTATGAGGTTGTCAAAGAATTTAGTACTCTTGCAGCGAAAAAGGCCATCTCCCCTCAGAATACGGGTGATGGCCTTCTGTTTATATTCCGTTTATATTCTGCTTATATCCTGTTCAAAACGTCAGTTCAAGTTAAAGGTTACGGACACTCTCGCACTTACCTTTATCTGACCGGGGGAAAAATCGTCGTCACTGCTTCCCTGTGCTGCCGGCATTTGCACATTGGACGTGGCATTGGATATGGAATTTGCAGCCCAGTTTGCACTGGAATATGCTGAACTCCACGGGCTGTAGTAGGAGATGGCATCCTCCTGGACCTCCTGTATAAGGGAGGCCTTGCCCACAGTCTGTCCCAGCTCCTTGGCCATGGCAGAAGCCTTTTCCTTGGCGGCTCTGATGGCAAGGGTCCTGGCTTCGTCCTTGTATTTTCTCAATTGGGTGGTTTTAAACTGCACATTTTGAATGTAATTTGCACCGGCCTCCAGCAAGCTGGTCAGCAGCTCTTCAAATTTAGCCAGGTCCTTCAGTGTTATCACCAGTCCCCTATGGACGGTATAGCCCTTGAAAATACTCTCCCCGTTGTTTGAGTAGGTATATTTGGGATTCACATTGATATAATCGGTAACAACATATTTGGACTCTATTTTTAGTTCATTTGTAATAGCCTTTATTTTCTTTATCCTTGTATCATTTTCGGACTTAGCCTTTGAAATTTCCAGATTTGTAGTTTCCACAGCCAGTGAAAACACCGCCTCATCAGGCATGACCATAACATCCGCGGTACCCGTAACGGATATGGTTCCCGCCTCTTCGCGGCCTCCTGCCGCTGTAGTATTTCCCTCTGCAAAGCATATGGTGGTTAAAACCGAAATGACAAGCAGCACGGACAAAAGCAACATACCCACTCTGGGCTTTCGGGCAATAAAATTCATACTCTCGTACCTCCATTTTCATTTTCAGACTATCGCAATAGTTTATAATAACAGACTACTACAATAGTCCAAAATTGTCAATACACTGAAGCACCGGAAATGTGGATTTCACTGCAGGTATCCTCCGCAGGTCTCCACCTCAGTTTTCATGCTTCTATTTTTCCACCTTCTTCAATACCCTGTCGGCTAACATGACAAAACCCTCCAGGAATATCAGCATACCCGTTCCCAGCAGCAGCCATTCTATCCTGACAGCATCGGAAAGCGGCCCGAACACAAGCATACCCGCAGGCATCATTATACTCGATGCCATGCCGAATACTCCGAATACCCTGCCCAGATAATCTGCTTCCACCTTCTGCTGCAGCAGGACTGTAAAAGGTGTATTAAACACAGGCATTGCCACACCTATAAGAGACATCATGACCAGGTAAAGCCAGAAGACAGGGGTAATACCCAGGGCAAAGGTTCCTATTCCCATTACCACGGTTGCCGCAACCATTGAATGTATTTTTTTATTAAAGCCTCCCCAGGAGGCCATCAGTATTCCGCCCAAAATCATACCTACAGAAAAGACAATCTCTATTGCCGTGAGCCTCCATACCTGGTTTCCGAAGCTTCTTGTCACCTGCAGAGGTGTCAGGAAGGCGGCGGGTGCCGCCAAAAAGCTGAACAGGGCACTATACATGATTATTTTTCTGATAAAGCCATGATTCTTAATGTACCTGTAGCCCTCTGCCATATCACCCAGATAGCTTACAGACTGCTTCTCAAGAGCCTTTTCATGACTGGGCACCTTCAAAAAGAAGAGCAGGGTGATTACTGCTACCGCTGCCGTAACCACATCTATAAAAAATATAATCTCCATGGGGGCCATGGTTAACAGTGCTCCGCTGAGCATGGGAGACACAAGCATGACCATGGACTGTATGCTGCCGTTGGCAGCATTGACCTTTGTAAGCTTATCCTCCGGCACAAGCTGCGGTATCAGCGCTCCCACCGTAGGTGTCTGTACGGCAGTCCCCAGCGCCCTTACAACAGATACCACGAAGAGCAGCCATATGGAATTGCAGCCCATTAAAAACAATATGGCTATAACCAGTGTAGCCAGGGCTATTGCAGTATCCGATAATATTATGAGCCTTTTGCGGTTATACCTGTCGGCCCACACCCCCGCAAAGGGAGAGAGGAAAAAGGTTGGCAGAAATCCGCAGATTATGGCTATGGTCATCATTACACCCGATTGGGTCTTCAAGGTTATATACCAGCTTATTGCATACTGGACCAGGGAGGAGCCGAATAAGGATATTGTCTGGCTTGTCAGGAAAAGTATGATTTTCTTTTTCCAATTTTCGTTCATATATACTCCATTTCGTATTCAAGATTATTTTTACCGGAATAATCGAACAGATAAAGATAAGTGTGAAATAAGTGAAGGATAACTCTCTGCATCCAGACAATAAAATAAGGATAGATTTTATTCTACCCCAATTAACAAATTAAAATTTCATATACGTAAAAATGGACTATGATATGTATCTAATGACAGAGGTCATTAAACGGGCTCCGATATCTAGTAATACAAAATCCCGAATCTCATTGCCGTAAGCCGTAATGAAGAATTGTTAAAGGGTTTTCTGAAAACGGGCAGATTTATCCCGGTTGCTCTGCACACTGCAGACACTTTAATCACTGTTCAATTAGTTAAATAAAGTTTTAAACCAGAATCTAGCACTAATGATGCCCATTATCAAACAACCCTCCATTCTGTAAAAATCAGTTTAATGATAACACAGGTCTTTTTATTTTTCAAATAAATTGTTTTGTGACTTTTTATGCACCCTGTCAAGTACAGGCTTCTCAACAAACCTGAAGGAAAGGGCGGCAATGGCATAGGCTGCCAGCAATACCCCCAGGCACACCAGCGCCCAGGTTTTTATGTTGACTATTCCCATATATTGCTGATAGGTCTTGACCCACAGGCGGGAAACCAGGAACATAATGAAATAATGCCATATGTAAAGCCCGAAGGATACTTTGGCGGTAAACCTGAAAAAGCTGTTGTCCAGAATCCTTCCCAGCCATTTGGAATGCGGAGTTACGGCCAGTGTACCGCCAATAAGTACGGCATACAGGGGAAAATAATAGGGCTGATTTTGCAGACTGAAGCTGAAATCCGCAAGTCCTCTCACCTTCCAGAGCAATACCAGGGAACCGGCAAAGCACAATAGACCCGCCAGATCAAAGCCGTTATACCTTTTAAAGCTTTTAAACCTGTCCGCGCTTATAAAAAGTTTTGTGGTGATGCCGGCAGCCACAATACCCACGGTAAAATGCCCGAAAAAGCCAACCGGATTGTAATTTGGCATCCAGTACTTTGCACCGCCCAGGGTTCCGAATTCCCAGCCGCGCCTTATATTCTCAGGTGTCAAAAATATATGTACCAACTGGTTCAAGCCGGTGATTGCAGCAAACACACCCAGCCAATACAGGACCGCTACTGCAAAGGAGCGCTTTTTTCCCGCTGCCTTGTACAGTCCAAGCATAAATACAGGCATGAGAAAATAGCAGAAAACTTCAAAGCTGATTGACCAGAAGGGTGAGTTTATTTCGTTTGGAAAGAAGGTTACATAATGAAAGCCGGCTGTAAAGGTCATTCCTGCCGCCAGCCGTGTCCAGGTGTATTCACTGGGTATGTGAAACAGTATGACTACAAGTGTACAGACCAACAAGGAAACATAGTAGCCAGGGATAATTCTTGCTGCCCTTCTCACTGCATATTGCTTCATATCCGGAAACTTTCCCCCGCTCAGATACTGTCTCCAAAACGGATACGACAGCAAAAAGCCGCTTAACACAAAAAATACACTTACGCCTGTGTTCCCCAGGAGAAGCAGGCCCTGAACCTCCTGAACCGGGCGTATCTGGGCCCCTATGGCAAGCTTCTGGGCAAAGTGATGCAATATGACACTAAGACAGGCTATGGCACGCAGCCCGTCTGCCCCGGAAAGTACAGGCTGCTTATGAGTTTTAACGACAACTTTTTCTGCTTTGTCCAATACAACATTGTTATGCATGATTTATACCTCTGAAATGGAATTTTTTTGATGATTTTTATTGTATCATTATTTCACTACTTATAAAATATGTTAATCAAACCATATAATATAAAAATGTATGACACTGTTCCATTATCTGAGTCCCGGACTTGCAGGCAAGGACAGTAAAAAGTCCCTACCCGGAATATTTTCCGGACAGGGACCCAGAGTTTTTATTTTTATTTATGTTTATATTTTTATTTTTATTTATATGGTTCTATAGTTTGTATGGTGCCGTCCTCATTATATTTAAGCTCGGTATATTTAACGCAGCGCTTATTGTCAATGCCCTTCGACAAGGAGCAGTCATGGTAGAACAGATACCATTTATCTTCAATTTCGACAATTGAATGATGAGTGGTCCAGCCCAAAACCGGAGTCAATATCTTGCCCTGATATGTGAAAGGCCCTTTTGGATCTTTGCTGATGGCGTATACAATACAGTGGGTGGTTCCTGTGGAGTATGAAAGGTAGTAATAACCATTGTATTTGTGTACCCAGGGACCTTCAAAATATCTTCTGTCCTCATCCCCTGCCAGTATCGGATTTCCGGCTTCATCAATTATTGATATCTCCTGTGGTGCTTCCTTGAAGGTGAGCATATCCCCGCTCAATTCGGCAACCCGCGGTCCGAGGGCAGGCTCTGATACGGCAGGGCCTTCAGCCTCAGGCATGTAAGTGCCTGTTCTCCACTTTTCCAATTGTCCCCCCCAGAGTCCTCCGAAGTAAACATAGGCTCTGTCATCATCGTCAACCAGAACTGCAGGGTCGATGCTGAAGCTTCCCGGAATGGGCTCTTCCTGAGCTGTAAACGGTCCAGCAGGAGAAGGGCTTGTGGCTACTCCCAGTCTGAATATATCGTCCTTGTCCCTTGCAGGAAAGAACAGATAATAGGTGTTGTTTTTATAGGCTGCATCCGGTGCCCATAGCTGCTTTGAAGCCCAGGGGATATCCTTCAGGTGAAGGGCCTCTCCATTATCGATGCAGGGCGAGTTCAAGCTGTCCATGGACAGGATGTGATAATCCTCCATCATATATTGATCGCCGTTGTCATTTGATTCAATATCCTTATCCAGGTCATGGGAAGGATAAATATAAATTTTACCGTCAAAAACATGTGCAGACGGATCGGCTGTATAAATGTGAGTAACCAATGGCTCTTTTGGCATTGCATTTTTGTTCATACAAGTCAACTCCTTAATTTACTAGATATATGGTGCAGATAACATTTATCATTATACCAATATTTATAAAACAAGCAACCATAAAGTTCAAGGGGTGCCATGTGGTTTTTCCTCCGCGGGAATCCTACCGTCCGGAAACCTCACAGGTATAATATGCACCATCCATTTCTTTTATGAAGCCCGACAAATCCTGGCAGTAGTACAAATATAACTCATGGAGGGCGCGGGTGCACACGGTGTACAGAAGCCTTCTGTCCTCCGCCCGGGAGTATTCCTCCTCATCGGCGGTGCTTACCAGGACGGCATCAAACTCAAGTCCCTTGGCAAGATACGAGGGTATTATCACTGCACCTCCCTGGTATTCCTCATTTTTATTTGATACCAGGCTAATATCCGTCAGCGGCTTTAATGCTGAAAACAGAGCTTCGCACTGCGCCGCAGTCTTGCAGATAACTGCAATCAGCTTATGGCCTCTGTTTTTAAGACTCATAATGTCTGAAGCCAGCCTTTCCTTCAAATGTGCCTTATCCTGCCTTATTACCACAGGTTTATTGCCGTGCCGGTCCAGTTGTTCTGAACAGTCGGGCTTCAAAAGCAACTGTTTGCAGAAACCTGCAATTTCCTTACTTGACCTGTAGCTTTTGGTCAGGCGAATGCTTTCAGTGCTGTCCGCAGCCTTTCCGCCAAAAACTTCATAGATATTTTCAAAGTTTCCCACATTCATATAGCCGTTGACAGACTGGTTTTCATCTCCAAGGATAGTCCTGTCGGAATTTGCAAAGGCTCTCCTGAAAATCTCGTAATGTATCACGGTATAGTCCTGGGCCTCGTCAATAATGACATGCTTTATGGCTTTTGCCTCACTTACGGAGTCCAATGCGGTTTTAAGATAAATTATGGGAGCTGTGTCCTCATAATCTATCACCCCCTTGCTCAACCGGGAAACAGTATAGGTTCCAATGGCTTGAAGCTGCTCAGGCTCCCAAAGGTCAGACTCTGCTGTCCAGATGGACATATTGCTGAGAAATGCAATGTAGAGCCGGTATATATCAAAGGAAGTCATCTTAATTATTTCTTCCTTCAAAACCTCATATTCCGCAGTAATTTCCTTCTCAGCCAGACTTCTCCCCGACTCCAGGTCCTGCCCGCGGCCCTGTCCTGAATCCCCGGCCGCTTTCATAACTCTGTCTTCTTCAAATTTCTCCAACAGGTAAAAAAGCCTCTGCCTTAATTTCTCCAGCCGTTTTGAATAGGTAAAGTAACTGTAGTCATTAATGAAAAGCTTATAAATCTCATTGGAGGAGATTATTACCGTGCCGTTCAGCACCAGGCTTTTAAACTCCAGACCTTCTCCCCCTTCAAGCTCCCAGACATATTTTTTCAACATGCTCAGGAACTCTGCGGAAGCCTTGAGCCGTATGCCAAGAAGCCTGGTTTTAGCCGCACTGCACGACAAAATGTCTTCCATCTGTCCGTTCATGGATTCTATCCGGTAGCTTGAGTCCAGCATTTTTCTGAAATAATCGATGAAGGTGCTTCTTTTAATTTCCTCTTCTCCCAAGTCCGGGAGAACATTTGAAATGTAATCCTCAAAAACGTGGTTTGGAGAGAACACCAGAATATTATCCGCTGTAATGCTGTCCCTGAATTTATATAAAAGATATGCCGCCCTGTGAAGTGCAATGGAAGTTTTACCGCTGCCCGCGGGCCCTTCCACTATGAGGGTTCTGCTCCCGCTGTTTCTTATAACTGTATTCTGCTCCCGCTGTATGCTGGTGACAATGGTCTTCATCCTGCTGTCGGTGCTCTTTCCCAGTATTTCCTTAAGCATTTCATCGTTTATGCTCAAACTGCTGTCAAACATGTATAATATATTGGTACCGCTGATTTTATACTGCCTTTTGAGCAGCATTTGTCCGCTTATGGTTCCAGACGGGCAGTCATAACGGCAGGTGCCGTTTTCAAAATCATAAAACATGCCCGAAATTGGAGCTCTCCAATCATATACAAGTATTTCCCTGTTATTTCCCGTAATCAGGTTGTGAATGCCGATATAGATTTGTTCCGCAGAAGCCTCTCCGTCCTCAGCAAAGTCTATTCTTCCGAAATATGCGCTTTGAAGCATCTTTTCAAGGCGTGTTACCTTGCTGAAGGAAAATTGGTATTTTCTGGCCTCATTGGCTATGCCCGTCTGATATTGCCATACCTGGGCGGCACCCTCCAAATCGGTCAAATCTGTGGTGGTCAGCTTAACCTCCTCCCACATCTTCTTCTGCAGCTCTATTGCTTCCTTTTTAAAATTGACTACAGCGTCAGTCTCCCTGTCCAGTTGCAGCCGTATTTCCTTTACAACCCTCTCAAGACGCGCCTTTTCAAAATCCCAAATCTCCTTGCCTGTAATCATCACATTCCTCCTTACATACACAAACACCCGAAAAGTCAGGCTCAGCCATATAAGGTGAGCCATTTGAAAACGTGAAAAAATATATGCCCCTGATAATATGAACAGGATAATATAATACCTTTTAAGCAGGATAAATATAAGTCTGTTTTTACAGGCTGTGAAATGATATAATGTAAGTGAGGGGGAACAATCCTTTAAAAGGCTTGTTTTTCTTTTCATATCTTATATAATAGATATATAAGCACTTACATTTCACACCTTTATTTACGTATATTCCCAATTATTAAACTGTCATCATATATCTTACCTGTTTTCCATCCGATTTTTTCGGCTGGGAAAAATTATCCTCAACTGACTTCTAAAATACATTTTACAGGAGGTTTTACAATGACAAACAGTTCCGAAACACCTGCGGCACCTGGCTGCCCGGCTGCCGCCCCACACGGTGAAAAAGCTAAATTCACCCTGAAAAGACTGATTTTCCCCATTACCGGCCTTGCAGCACTTATCTGGTTTTTTATCCGGGTTATCCCAAAGCCCAGCAGAGCTGCCTATCCCTGTCAGAGAGCGGCCTTTCCCCTTGCCTCTTCCTTTGTCATATGGCTGACGGGAATTGTGGGAGGCACATTTATCTATAAGAAGCTTAAAAAAAGATTCCATTCGGCACGTCCAATAGCGGCAATACTGGGCGGGGCCGCCCTTCTGGCTGCCGTGGCCTGGAATCTGTACTTCTTTCCACAGCAGACAACCCTGGCAGCCTTTACACCTGTAATGCTGGATAAAACCAATGTGGCAATAGTACAATCTTCAAAATCCGATGTTAAGCAGATTGATTATACAGAAATAAAACAAATGGTGTCAGATGCGGTGTCCCAGGTGGGTGGAATCGGAAGTGTGGTTAAAAACGGCGACACAGTGGTTCTAAAGCCCAACCTGATAGTGACCAACGGACTGTCCGCAGAGGCCAACGGGGTGACTACCGACTGGCGGGTTGCCAAGGCAGTGGTGGAGCTTGTGAGAAGTGTAAACCCCAGCGGCAAGGTTTATGTCATGGAGGGGGCTATCACCGATACGGCAACAATATTCAACTATTATAAATACACTTCCGGAAATATTCCGGGTGTGGATGCCTTCCTCCCCATTGAAAAAGACAGCGGCAACTGGCAGGATAAAAACTCCTCCGGTGTAACCCTGGTCAATCTTCCTGACGGCCTTTTGCACAATCAATATTATCTCAACCGAAAGTATAAAGAAGCCGACGTAGTCATTAGCCTGCCCACTATGAAAACCCACTGGAATGCTGGCTTTACCGGGGGCATCAAGAACGTGGGCATAGGAGCCACACCCGGAAACATATACGGCAGGTCCTCCAGCGACCCCGCCAGGAATAACATGGTAAATCACGATACCGATGACCTGCATAAATGGATTCATGATTTTTATAAGTGCCGTCCCGTGAACCTGGTAATAATGGACGGGCTGCAGGGCTACCAGAACGGCCCCTTCCCCTATAATGCCTCGGGTGCAAACGGCAATCAGATGAATATGAGGCTCATATTGGCAGGAAAAGATGCGGTGGCGGTTGACAGCATAGCCTCCCTGACCGTTGGCTATGACCCCCAGACCATTGGCTACCTGCGTTACCTTAATACAAGCAGGCTGGGTAATATCGATCCCTCCTGCATCAATGTTTCAGGTAAGAAAGTGGATGAAGTCAGAAAATACCTGGCAGGCACAACCACCCTGGGTGTAACAAAGATTACCGACAAAACGGCTCCGCAGCTAAGTATAGGTTCTGTACAGACCTCGGGCAGCAAGCTTTCCGTTCCCCTGACCACAGACAGCGAAACAGTGAAAGAATTGGTATATATTGACGGTCAATTGAAGGAGCCCTTCTCCGCCTCGGGCATGAACTCCATGACTCTGGATATATCAGGCCTCAGCGGAAGCCACCAGTTGACTGTAGAGGCCTATGACCGTTTCCTGAACCGGACCACCAAAAGCGTCCAGTTCTCGGTGGACGGCACAACCAGCCCCGAAACGGGTTACAGCGCTCCCCGAGCAGCCCAGGCCCCTGTTATTGACGGCATTGGCAGTGAAAACTGCTGGCAGCAGGCCCAGTGGAAGGATATAAAATATGTCTGGCTGGGAAATCCTCCGACGGCAAGCGATTTCAGCGGGCGGTTCAAGCTGGTCTGGACACCGGAAAGGCTTTACTATCTTGTAGAGATAACCGATGATAAGCTTTCCGCCCCCAATACCACCCAGTTCAAAAACTATTATGACAATGACTGCGTTGAGCTTTTCATAGACGAGGACCATTCGGGCGGCAATCATCAGAATAATTATAATGCCTTTGCCTACCACATTGAACTGGACTATGACATCATAGACAACAATACCTCCGGTACTCAAAGCCTGTATAACGACCACGCCAAGGTTCTCCGCACCAAGAACGGAAATGTCTATACCTGGGAGATCGAACTGAAGGTATTTGACGATAAATACAACGAGAAAGTCACAACCAATGTGCCTGTAACTCTCACCAAGGATAAGATAATGGGCTTCGGCGTTGCATACAATGATAATGACAACGGCATGACCCGGGAAAATTTCATGGGCTCCATGGATATTCCCGGAACAGACAAGAATGTTGCCTGGATAAACGCCAGCGTGTTTGACACCTTGAAGCTGGTGGACTCCACACCAGCAGTCCAGAAGGGGGATGTAAACCTTGACGGCAGGGTAGACGCCATAGATTTGGCGCTGCTCAAAGCCCACCTGCTTCAGATATCCAAGTTGACCGGTGACGCCTTGTCCGCAGCAGATCTTGATTCTGACGGGACCGTAGATGCGCTGGATTTTATGAAATTGAAGCAATACCTGCAGCAAGCGCAGTAAAGTATCATTAAGCACCGTGCGCACAGCGTAAAACTCCTTGCGGCATATAGCATAAAAGTCCTGCGAGCTTTGCTTGCAGGACTTTTAAATAACAGCTTCAGTTTTACTTTTTGGACTTTGCCGCAACAGTATACAGATTATTTTTTGAATCATAGGTCAGGGAAATGCTTACATAGGGATCATTTAAATAGCCCACCGCAGGCTTTATATTCTTATCGGCCACTCTGAAGGTCAATTTGTAACCGTCCACCCAGTAAAAATTCTTAAGCAGATAGGCCCTGATTTCATCCTGGTTTTTCAACTTCATGGGATCCAGTTCCGCATCAGAATAATACCTGATGTCAGGGACACCCATAAAGGGTGTATGATCCTTCATAAAGGTAAACCTGTCTACAAGGAAGTAGGTATATCGGACTTTTCCGTCATCCTTGTCATCCCAGGTAGTATCTACATACTTCCATTCGCCGTTGATAAACACCGCATTCCAGGCATGGTTAAGTGTATAGGGATCACCTGCCTCATAAACACAGGGTATTGATACTCTCTCACACAAATCCTTGAACAACTGGGAGTAATCTCCGCAAACACCTCTGCCCTGGTCAATGGATATCATGACACTGCCCACACTCTGTACATCCCGGTACTTTAAATCATACGTAATATGCTTGACAACATAGTCATGAATTGCTCTGACTTTCTGTTCCACTGTCATGGTGGGCTTGATAATCTTTGCCACAATGGCATCCAGCTTACCATTCAGCTTTTTGGTGACAGAATCGGGCTGCATGTTCATATCAACCTTATCACTGCTTTTTATGACCTTCGGTTCTATTGTATAGCCTAATTTCGGTCCGTAATCCCCTTCTTCAAGGTCAATAAAGGTTGTTCCATTTTTCATGGTGAATTTAATACCGTTTTCAGGGGTAAACACTTCTATCAAGGCTCCCCCCGTATCAATTTTTGTATAACTTCCGGTTAACTTGATTTTTTCCAATATGGTGTCATAAAAATTGTCATCAATGTATTCCAGTATTTGAGCTTTATCTTCAAAAAGCAGGTTGATTGTATTTTTCCCCACAACGACCTTTGACAGGTCCCACATGTCAAAAGGAAGCCTGTAGCCTCTAAGGTCTTCAAATTCAAACGCAGAGTCGTCCATTATGGCGTCTTCCTTTGTATAGCTGCCCTGGGGATCGAACCTGGCAGATTTGATTCTCATTCCTGAATTCAGACAGGTTCCCACATTTATCAGGTCGCCTGCAGGTATCTTGTTTGCATCCAAAATCTTCAATGAGAAAAACGTCTTGTCATAAACCTGGGCCTTGGCCAGTATTCTTGCAGCCTCCAGCCTTGTCAAAGGCTTGTCCAGTCCTTTGGTGTCATCAAGCATGCCATAGGCATAGGCCTGTTTTATGTAATCCGGACTGTCTGCTGGAATGCTGTTATCGTCTATGACGATTTTCTCACTAAGCTCTTCTTTTCCAAAGTACAATTGTGCCAGTTCCCCCAGAGTAATCGCCTTATTAAATCCGTGGGTCAAGGCTTCCGGCAATTGGTCATATACGGCAATTCTTTTGGTAATAGTATCCCAGGCTTCCGCAGAAGGCTTATCCTCCGGATATTCGTAATACTCTATCTGCTTTTGCCGTTCCCGGTCACCTTCCCGGCTGTTTATCAAGTACCCGAAGCTTTCAATGAGCTCTTCCACCGATTGGATACCGTCAAACCGGTCTGCTAACGAATTTCCGGCTTCAATGGTGAAGATACCTTCATGAATTTCCGAAAGTATCCTGGACGCCATGATTTTGGATAAATTGCGCTCAATAAACAGCTTCTCGACCTCACCCGGCAATTGCTCAAGAATTTTCGGGCTGACAGTATTCCCCTTCTGTATGGACTGGTTCAGGTACCGGGTGATTTTATCCTTGACCTTCAATGCCGCCGGGTCCACCTGGTCCTTTTCCTTTCCCATCCTTCCATAGTTGCCTGTCATGTCCTTAGACATCAGCCATTCGGTAAAGTCGGATAAGTCAGCATATAAGGTGACGGTTTTCCCTTCGTAATCCCACCCGTATACACCAGTATTTTTTGATAAATAAATTTTTTGATTGAGACGGTCCTCAATAACCTTATACTCCTGTGGTGAAAGGCCTCCCAGATATTCTTCCTTGACTTCCACAGCTACCCGCAGCTCGTTTAATGCTCTCTGGGCCGCAGCCTTTAGCTGGGCGTCGGTCATTTTTTTGGAAGTTCTTTTGATTGTGGGCTTGCTTCCATCCGTGATTATCGCTCCCAGACTTTTCAGCGGAATAACTTCATCCTTCTTATATTGAAGAAACTCCTTCTCCAGTTTTGCAAATACTGCGTCCAGTGCCTTGTTGTTGGAAAAGTATGGGGAAGAGGCCGCAGATGCTGTTGTAAAAGATGAAGAATAGACAGTCAACAGCGCCGCCAGCAAAACCAGTAAAACAGTTGATATTTTCTTCATATTCCCGTTTATCTCCTATTATTATATTTTTTTCACCATATTTTTCTATTATAACGCAAAATGTATGATTTTTGTCGGAATATTGAGAAAATTCTTTTTGCCGGCCTCAGTTTCTATTTCTCCAATTATTCAACGGTCATTTTTGCTGTATTGTATTATCAGCTTGCTTGTCTTCACTACATTCTGTCGGGTACTTCTATTCCCAGCAAGTCCAGGCAAGTAACCAAAATATCCCGCCCCAAGGAAATGAGTTTTATCCACGAAGTTTGTTTTGAAGGGTTTTGCTCTGAAATAATTCTGTTTTCATAATAAAACCTGTTCACTTCATTGGATAAGTCATAAATAAACTGGCATATCTTATGGGGCGAATAGTCAATAAAGCTGTTTATAATGACTTCGTTAAACTGTGTAAGCTTCAGCATAAGATTACGCTCATTTCCACTGCAGGGCAATTGTATACATCCATCCACACCATCATTCCCATATCCGGAGTTCATTGAATAAAACCTGTTAAGGATGGATTTTATTCTTACTACAGTGTATATAATATATGGTCCCGTATTCCCCTCAGAAGAAGTAAACCTGTCCACATCAAACATATAATCCTTTGAAATCTGATTTGATAAATCGCTATATTTGAGAGCTGCCACTCCAACCTTCCTGGAAATTTCTTTTGCTTCCTCTTCAGGAATAGCCTTATTCTCTGTAACTCTATGGCAGACCTTATCCCTGGCCTCCTTTATAAGCTGTTCCAAGCGCATTACTCCGCCGTCGCGGGTCTTAAAAGGCTTCCCGTCCTTCCCGTTCATTGTCCCAAATCCAAGAAAAGTAAGCTTGGTTTTAGTTGAGACCAGCTTTGCCTTCTTTGCACACCGGAAGACCTGTTCAAAATGGAGTTCCTGTCTTTTATCAACAATATAAACAATCTCTTGAGGGCAGTATAATTCCATTCTTTCAATTATTGTCGCCAAGTCCGTTGTGCTATACAGGGTTGCGCCATCTGATTTTACCAGAATACATGGGGGCATATCCTTTGTATCCCCATCTTCTTTTACATCTACCACAAGTGCTCCTTCGCTAAGATATGCAAAGCCCTTGTTTTTCAAGTCTTCTATCATTTTAGGGATGTATGGCTGAGCGTCACTTTCTTTTTTCCATAAATCAAAATAGACGTTCAAATCAGCATAGTTCTTCTTTAAATCCTCTATGGATGCGTTCAGGATATGCTCCCATAATGCAATATATCCCCGGTGCCCCTGCTGGAATAAAAAGGTGGCCTGTTTTGCCTCTTCCATAAAATCAGTATTAATCTTAGCACGACTGCTTGCAGCAGGATAAATTTCTTCAAGTTCCGCTATACTAAAAGGTGCCTTCATGGGGAATTCGCCTTCGTAGTCCTCTTCGAAATAAATCAGTTCAGGGCTGCGACGTTTCAGTTCAGCTATAATCAAACCTATTTGCAAACCCCAGTCTCCCAAATGGACATCCCCCAGCATTTTATACCCGATAAATCTTCCAATGCGCTTAATGCTCTCACCTATTATAGCCGTTCTCAAATGCCCTACATGAAGGGGCTTTGCAACATTTGGGCCACCATAATCCACAATAATGGTTTTGTTATCTCCAATTTCTTCACAGCCATACTTGTAAGCACCTGTCATGGCATTTAAATAGCTTACAATAAAGCTGTCTTCCATAGTAATATTAATAAATCCAGGCATAACGCTTGTTACTTCCTTAAATTCAGGGTGCTCTTTTAATACTTTTGTTATTTCATCTGCAATAATAATAGGAGCTTTTTTATACGCCTTTGCAGCAGTCAAAGCACCATTGCATTGAAACTGGCATAAATCCGGCCTATTTGATAATGTAACCAGCCCATATTCCGGAGAATAGCTGCATTGGTAGAAAGCATCCCCTACCGCATCTGCAATCAGTTCTGTCAATCTTTTCATTAAATAATACCTCCCAGCTAAAATAAATATAAAAAAAACGCCTCTTATCTTGAAATAAGAGACGGACAAATCCCGTGGTACCACTCTGGTTGATTGCATCTGCAATCCACTTGGAACTTTAACGCAGTCAACGTCACGCCCTGACTTACAAGCTCAGGCGGCTTCTCCAAGGCCCTTTTCCCCTGATAATATCTTATAGGACTTTCACTCTGCTCCTACTCGCTGTCAGAAATCTTATAAGGGTACTTTCCTCTTCATGGAATTTGGTTATTTTGAACATTATATAAACTATGGTTTTTATTGTCAAGGCATAATTATTAAGTGTTGTTTGTTTAAAGCTTGGAGTCTTGTGCGTAATTGGCAATAGTCTACATACACATTGCTATCTATTATCTCTACAGCTTCACCAGAATAAGCCAAGAGGAAACCTGCGAAATAAGAATTATCATTGCTTTTCGAGAATGACAGATATGACTTTCCAATCAAAATGAAAATTTCATTTAAAAAAGCTTTGGAGGATTCTTCAGATATTTTTCAACAATATCAAATCTTCTAAAAACTGCTGCTATAGTTCGCCCATCTATTAGATTTAAAGACTCGCTTATATAATTAAGGCTCTCATGCATACACTTCAGTAAAAAAACCTCACATGAATTATATAATTCCTCTTTTTTATCATCAAACATATTTCTTGCGATTAAAAAATTCCTATGTGTTAATTGCTCAAAAGTTATATTTAACATCAAAAGTAATTGTTTTCCCATTAGCATTGCCATAAAATACTGACTAAATTTTCTATAGGCTTGAATCTCAGGGTCATTTGAAAGCTTCTTTCTATTATTATCACAATAACGAAAAACCAAAACAGAGATAATCATTTGTGCTGCATTAAGGTTAGAAAAAATTGTATCATAATATATATTGAAAAACTCGTGCTTTCTGTGCTTTGCTAGATGAGGCTGCTCTCTCCATATTGCAAAAACCGCTTCCGCTGCTACCGAAGATGGAATAACATCTAATCCATTCAGCTTACCTGATTGATTATCTCTTTTCCTTCTGTAAATATAACCCAGTTGTTTTGCACCAATTTCTAAATCTTTCTGCTCAGGTTTATTTGATTTTAAATCTCTAAAATCTACAGGATTTTGGCTATTGGTGGCAAGCGTAATATCTTGAATGACTCTTTCATCATTATTAACCTCATAAATACGCAAAAGCACCTCAACATTTGTAAAATCATTATCTGGGTTTTCATCAATTGTCTGAAATATTGTTTTACAAGTCTGACCTCCATTTATAATCTGAGCCTTATCAAGTTTCACTATCCAATTACTTTCTTGAAGATAATTTGCTCCAAATTTTTCACATATAATTGTGATGCCGTTATTAAAAAAGAAAAAATTGTTCCTATTATCACCATTAAGAAGTGTATTCCTTATACCTTCATTTACATTGTTTCTGCCTAAATATAGTTTTAGCATCAATATTATTTTCTTTCATCAGTTTGTCAATACGACTTTTGCCACGTATTCCTTCATTCTTTAAATCGTGGGTTACTCGGGCTTTCGGGGGATACCTTATGAATTTTTCTCAAGGAGTTCCATATTCCTTGAGCAGTGTTTTTATGAAAGGGCAAAAATGAAGCTTTTTCCTGGGATTTCCTCTTTAAATCTGTAAAAAACAGAACTAAAGGGATGTTGACATTCCAACACCCCCTCAAAAACTGGCTTATTAAAATTTCTTATCTAGGCAACCGCCAAACTCCTGATTTGCCCACTATCTAAATACAGGCTTGATTACTTACCAAAATACCTCTCCAGCAAGCCCTTAAACCCTGCGCCGTGTCTTGCTTCGTCCTTGCACATTTCATGCACTGTATCATGTATTGCATCAAGATTAAGCTGCTTTGCCTTTACAGCAAGGTCCTTCTTGCCCTTACAGGCTCCGGCTTCCGCTTCATATCTCAACTGAAGGTTCTTCCTGGTGTCCGCGTGAACCACTTCTCCCAGCAGCTCTGCAAACTTTGCAGCGTGCTCAGCCTCTTCCCAGGCAGCCAGCTTGTAAAACGCCCCGATTTCAGGATAGCCTTCCCTTTCAGCCTGTCTTGCCATTGCAAGGTACATTCCCACTTCAGTACATTCACCCATAAAATTTGCTCTCAAACCTTCAAGGATTTCAGCATCCACGCCCTGTGCAACGCCTATTCTATGTTCGTCGGCCCATGCGGCAGAACTCTCAGTCTGCTCTACGAACTTTTCCTTGACTGCTTTACACTGCGGGCAATTGTCAGGTGCAGCATCTCCTGTATGAACATAACCGCAAATTGAACAAACAAATTTCTTCATAATAAAAAATCCTCCATATGCAATAATTATTTTTGCTGAATATTTGAAATTCCCACCCGATATTGGCGGTAATCACTTTCACCCTCATATATGTACCACATAACCGGGGGCCTAAACAAAATAATGCTTCCTGGATTTTTCATCCATTTTAAAAGTTTTGTTGATTATCATTTTAAAGCATAGTAACCTATTGTTGGAAATTCATATTACAATTCAAGGAGGTAATAACACACATGGATATTACAATTGAAAGGCTTCCGTCATACGGAATCGCCTACATGAGAAAAACCGGCCCATACGGAGCAGGCAATGTACAGG
The DNA here is from genome assembly GCF_002051585.1 of Ruminiclostridium hungatei. GTDB lineage: Bacteria > Bacillota > Clostridia > Acetivibrionales > DSM-1351 > Ruminiclostridium > Ruminiclostridium hungatei. The sequence goes on from NZ_MZGX01000023.1 coordinate 66,112, forward strand.
TAATGGAGGAATTGAAGGCCTTTGCAAGAGATAACCGGCTGTTGGACGATAAATCCGTCATATTGGGTATACCACAGGATAACCCTGAAACTACCAGGCCGGAGAACTGCCGTTACGATGCCTGCCTTGTCCTTCCCGAAGACTGTGAGAACCGGCGGATTAGCGGCGGCGGTGTCAGCCGGGGAAATATTCACGGCGGAAAATACGCGGTATTCAGAATCCCCCATACGGCGCAAGCTGTTCAGGAGGCATGGAGCAGCATCTTTCCCGAATTGCTGGCAAAGGGGTACGGTTTTGATGCTTCAAGGCCGGTTATGGAAAGGTATGCGGCCCGGTTGGTCAACAAGCACTTTTGTGAGCTCTGTGTGCCCATATATTAATAAGCATGTTGTGCCCCATATATTGAATAAACCTGTTGTGCAGACAGAATTCATATATATTAATCTTTTGGTATCAGCAGGGATTGATATGGACCACTGCATCCTTGACACCCTTTATATTCTTGACTCTTGCCTTTACTTCAGAAGCAATCTTGTGGCTTTCGTTCACAGACATTTCTCCGTCCACGGACACCTTGATCAGAAGTATGAAGCCTGCTCCCACAGGCTTGGCGTTAATGCTGTCAATATGGTCCACGCCTCTCACTTCACTGACTATACAGTAGGTGTTCTCCTTAAAGGCAGGGTCGATATCCGTATCCATGAGAACATTAAAGGAGCTGATAAAGATTTTGATACCCGTATAGAATATCCATAGAGATATGCCTATACCAACAGCGCCGTCCACCCAACTGAAGCCCAGATAACCCATAATAATGCCCAGCAGCGTTCCTGCCGTGACAAAGACGTCATTCCTGTGGTCTTCAGAGTTTGCAAGCACCAGCAGATTTTCCAGCACTTTTCCCAGACGGTTTGTATAAAGAAACAGCAAAAGCTTGATTACTATGGTCACTATTGCCACGGTAATAAGAAACCAGGAGGTTCCAAAGGCAGCCTTGTTGATTATGGAAGACAGTGAGCTTTTAAATATGGTAAAGGAAACCACCATCAGGGAAAGGCTTATAATCATGGAAAAAATATATTCAGCCTTGCCGTGACCATAGGGATGGTCCTTATCCTCCGGGCGGCTGGCAATGCTGTTCCCCACAAGGGTCATTACAGATGCGAAAACATCTCCTGCACTGTTGAAGCCATCTGCAATCATTGCCTGGCTTCTGCTTAAAAACCCGGCCGTGAGCTTTATCCCCAATAGAAAAATATTAGCGCCTATTCCCAGAACCGCAACCTTTTTCGTCGCTTTAAATCTATCCATTGTGCCTCCTTGCCTTCCAGCAACATGCCATTGCCGCTATAAACCATTGCTGCAACATACCATTGTCACTATATACCATTGCTGCAACATGCCATTGCCGCTACACATATTGCTGCAAGCATACCCTTTCAGCTATACGACTTCCCTTTAATACACCCTTGTGCTTTTGCGGGTATCTTTGCTGAATACTATTTTATTCCATTATTACATATTTTAAAACATCTTTTAAAACAGCTTAGAACAGCCGAGTCAAAAGATGTATGGCCAGACCCGCCAGGCCGCCTATGACAGTTCCGTTTATTCTTATATACTGCAGGTCGGCGCCCACCTGGACCTCCAGCTTGTCCACCATGTCCTTTGTCTCCCAGCCGTCCATGGTATCATAAATAAGTGAACCCACCTTGTCACCATACAGTTTTACCATTTCAACCGCCAGGTCTGTCACTGTCGCATCTATATTTTTTCTCAGCTCGGGACTTTGGGCCAGGCTGCCCGCAGCCAGCTTTAAAGCACTGCTGATACCGGCCTGCAGTTTAGCTTCATTCTTCAAAATTGAGTTTTTAAACTCTGCCGCAGTCTCTCCCAGTTTATCCACCATAGCAGAAAACCCCTGGGAAGAAACCAATTGATTTTTTAGCTGCTCCCCCTTTTGGATAAGCTCCTCGTCACCGCTCATATCCTCCAGCAGCTTGGGAAGGGCCGACAGCACAAGCCTGTTTATTTCAGAGTTGTCGTCCGTCTCAATTGCATCTATTTGTTCCAGCAGGAATTCAAGTATTTTTTTATATATCAGATCACCTATAATAGGCATGGCCAGAGTTTTGTTTATTCCCGCAAGTACTTGAAGTGTTTTTTCCTTGTTTTCACCTATGTATTTGGACAGGGCGGTGAGCAATGCCCTTACCAGAGGCTTGTGATGCCCGCCTTCCACCAGGGGCTTTACAGCTCCGGCCAGTGCGGGATAGAGCTTCATGTCCCTGATTTTCCCGATAATAAGCTCGCTGACATGCATTTTCAGCTTCGAGTCGTCCACCAGTGTGTCCATGAGTGCCGGAAGCTTTTGGGCAGCTCCCCGGGCCAATATTTCCCCGTTTGCGGAAATATACCCCGCAAGCTTTGAGGACAATTCCATTTTGTCAAGCTTGTCCTTTATAAGTTCGGGCGTGAAAAAATTTGACACTACAAAGCCTGACAATGCCTTTGCAATCCTTTGCTTGTTATTTTGAATAATCGCTGTATGAGGTATTATTCTAAGGCCAAGAGGATGCCTGAACAGGGCAACCACAGCAAACCAGTCTGCCAGCGCCCCCACCATGGACGCTTCTGCAAAGGCCGTTATTGACGAATACAGCAGCCCTCTGTCCTCATATCTTCTCATAACGGCGAAAACAACCGCCATGAAGACCAGCAGTGAAGTTGCAAGGATTTTCATATTCCTCAGCCTCACACGTAATTTTAATTCTTCATTTTTGTAATCGTATTTTTCCATTACACAGCTCCAAAACCGGTTTACTCGGTTTCCGTTTCTTTTTCTGTAATAATTGTTTCAGGCTTTTGATTCAAAAACCTTTCCAGATTAATGTCTATCTCGCTCCACACAGCCTCAATCCCAATACGCTTTTCGGCTGAAAAAGGTATTACCTTTTCATCGTTCCCAAGCTGCAGCACCTTTTTTATGTCGTTGAGCCTGGGAGTTATCTGGGACCTTGAGATTTTATCGGCCTTGGTGGCTATTATCAAGGTATTGAGCCCGAAGCCTCTCAGCCACTGGTGCATTGTAATATCATCCTTGCTGGGCGAATGCCTTATATCCACCAGCAGGACAATCAGCTTAAGGGCATTTTCCTTTCTGGAATATAAATAGGTCTCTATAATATTCTCCCAGGAGGCTTTCAAATCCTTTGAAACATTGGCAAAACCATAACCCGGCAAATCCACCAGAAAAAATACGTCATTGATATTAAAGAAATTGATCTGCCTGGTCTTCCCGGGAGTGGACCCTACCCTGGCAAGATTTTTTCTGTTTGCAAGGGTGTTGATTATTGAGGATTTCCCCACATTCGACCTGCCTACAAAAGCTATCTCCGGATAGCCCGTGGCAGGATACTGGTTTGGCTTTACCGCCGTAATAACATGTTCCGCTTTTTTTACTATCATTACTCTCCGGCTCCTATCGTTGATTTTTATGTTTATGCTTTTCATGTGCCATAATTAATTATACCTCTAATACCACATTTTTTATCCATTTGCCAGATCTGAGCCGCAATACCGCAAGTACTATCTTGGCCAATTCTTCAGCCATTACCAGCAGCACCACCCACTGCACCTCAAGTCTCAGTAGAAATGCTCCCGCAAAGGCCATGGGAACCCCGATAAGCCACATGGTAACTCCTTCGGCCTTAAATGCGAAGCCTGCATCCCCTCCGCCTCTTAATATCCCCACTATGGACACGATATTTGTAAGACGTATTGGAATAATAAATGCATTGATATTAAGTATGACTATTGCCGACTTAAGTACATCCGGCGTAACATCATAGAGCCTTGCCACCGACGGTGCGGTGAAATGCAGTGCAATTCCAAGCACAATCCCCCCCAGGAGGCACAGGGTGATAAATTTCCAGGCATAATCCCTTGCCTTGTGCTCCTCGCCTGCTCCAATGACATGCCCCACCATAACGGCAGAGGCGCTGGCCATTCCAAAGCCTGCCACCAGGAACAGATTTGTTATATTGTTTGTTATCTGCACGGCTGCAAAAGCCTCGGTGCTTATCCTTCCGTATGCAATCGAATAAACTGCAAAACCAAGGCCCCAGCAAAGTTCATTCAAAACAACCGGCACCATGGTGTGGCTAACACGCTTGAAAAGGTCGGAAGACACCGCCTTCAATACTTTTATTCTTAATCTCAATATATCATAATATCTTCCGCTGACAATCAGAAAAATGGCCATTTCAATTATTCTTGCCACCAGGGTTGCAGTTGCCGACCCCTTTACCCCCATTTCTGGAAAGCCCCACAGTCCAAAAATAAGGGCAAAATTCAAAAGAGTGTTCACACCCAGCGCTATACCGCTTATGACCATAGGCATAACCGACTTTCCAATGCTTCTGAGATTTACGCTTATTCCAAAGCTGATGGCTGCAAATATGAAGCTGAAGCTGAATATTCTCAAAAAGTCCGCTCCCAGCTCTATAACCATGGGCTGTGTGTTAAATATGCCTACTATTTGCCCGGGAAAAAGAATTCCCGCAACCGAAAACAGAATGGCTACCCCTGCCCCCAGGGCAGCACCCAGGTTAACCACCTTCTTGATATTTTCATAATCCTTCTTGCCCCAGAATTGCGCTATAAAAATTCCTGCCCCGCTGTGAATTGCGGCATACATCAAGAAAACCAGAAGACCGTACTGGTTTGCTATTCCAACGGCAGCAACAGGCTCGTTGCCCAGCTTGCCCACCAGCACGCCGTCAACCATACTCAGTGAAGAGGTTATAAGATTCTGCATGATAACAGGCAGCGCCAGGGTAAAAAGCTTATAATAAAAGATTTTATCTCCCTTTATGATATTTTTCATTAAATCCCCCAAAAACGTACTTTTGTATATTATTTTACCAAACGTGATTATACTACATACCACATACAAATGCAAAATACTGTCTCAATCTATATCCACCCCGCCGGAAAGCGGCAAAAAAACACCACCCGCCCGCCGGCAAGTGGATTTTTGTGTTTTTATGGTGAAATTTTATCCTCAAAGCTGCTCAATAACCCTCCGGTTTGCCTTTCTCATTGTGGTTCCGGCAAGCTTAAGCTGCTCTGAAATCCTGTCGAATTCGACCGGCCTCTTTATTTTCAGCGTAGTGGTCTTTATAAGCTCCTCATAGCTTAAAACAAAGTATCTGATAATCTTATACTGTGGCAAATCCTCGTTCAGCCTTTTGATTTCCCCTTGCAGCATTTCGGCTATTTCATCGGGCTCCGGCTTCCTGCAGAACTTTTCAGCCAGCACAGCCTCATTTATCACCACCTTGGCGCATACCTGTATATCCCCGTCAGGAGCTGCATTCCCCCATGCAAAGGATTCCTTCACCCCTTCTATATTGTTCATGAGCATCTCATATTCCTCCGGAAAGGCCTTTTTGCCGTTTGTAAAAACTATCATGGACTTGGCCCTGCCCGTAATGGTTATAAAGCCCCTATCATCTATAAAGCCCAGATCTCCCGTATGGAACCAGCCCTGTTCATCCACGGCTTCCCTGGTTGCGGCTTCGTCCTCATAATATCCCAGCATAACATTGGGACCCCGGGTGATAATTTCTCCCATCCCGTTTTCATCAGGCTTGTCTATGGCAACCTCTATACCCTTCATAGGCTGTCCTATTGTTCCTGCCATATTGTAAAAATCATTGTTTGCGGAAACCACAGGGGAGGTTTCGGTCAGTCCGTAGCCCTGTATTACCTTCAGCCCCAGAGTTCCAAAGCCGTGAATGATTTCCTTGTCGATGGGGGCCGCTCCCGAAATAGCCAGACGCAAGCCCGGTCCTATCTGCTCCAGAACCTTTTTGAATAACTTCCTCCTTATGTCAATACCCACGGAAGACAGGGCATTTGAAACCTTGCCCAGAACCCTTACGGTTTTTTGTTTTCCTGCTTTTTTAAGGCCGTCCTGGAGCTTTTTATACATAGCCTCCAATATGGCGGGAACCACCACCAGGAGAGTAACCTCAAACTCCTTCAGATTCCTGGCAATATGCTTAATTCCCTCGGCATAGGCAATGGTGACTCCATTTTTAATCATGAACATCATTCCTGCCGAAAGCTCAAAGGTGTGATGCAGCGGAAGTATGGAAAGGTGAACATCATTTGGATGAACTTTTATAATTGAGGTTACTGCGCTTATGTCCGTACAGACATTTCTCTGGCTCAGCATCACGCCCTTGGCCATACTGGTGGTTCCTGAGGTAAACAGCAAAAGTGAAAGCCTTTCAGGATCAATTTCCGCATCAACGTAACTTCTGTCACCTGAAGCCAGCAAGCTTCTGCCTTTCTCAAGCAGGTCCGCAAGGCTTGAAAAGCCAGGAGGACAAACTCCCTCCATAGAATCCATGCATATAAACTGCTGTATTCCAGTATTCCTGCCGGACAGTTCCAGCATCTCCCCATGGAAATGCCTGCTGTAAAATATGGCGTCTACCCTGCCCCTGCTTATGAGCTTCTCTATTTCCACTTCGGGCAGATGCTTGTCAAGAGGCACGGCGATTCCCGCACCATTGACAATTGAAAAGAGGCTTACAGCCCATTCATACCTGTTTTCACCTATAACCGCTATTCTTTTATCCTTCAGACCGAGACTGAGCAAGGCTGTTCCAAGAGCATCGACTTCTGCACCGAATTCATTATAGGTTTTTACTATTATGCGGTTATCTGACTTAAACTTAAAAGCAGCCTTATTTCCAAACTGCTTCACGCTGTTCCTGACCAGTTGCCTGAAATCTCCGACAGTATCCGTTTCATAGTAACCCAGTCCGGTTACCGTTTTCCTGCCGTCTACCTCTGATAGGAAAATGCCTTTTTTGTGCATACTTTTCTCCTTGGAATTAATGGAATATAATAATTATTACCTGGTTATAATTATTATATTCCATTCCGCAAATTCTATCAAACGAATCTATCAATATATTCCAAATGTTATTTTTATCCAGCTCCTATGAAAAAGCAAATCAGCTATTAACTTGCCACCGGCAGACTCTTTTTATGCAGAAACCGTTTGCCTGAATATGACAAAAGCGGAAAGAATACGTGAATTTATTCCCTGAACAATTGAAATCAGCCTTCAACAGTGTTAAATTTAATATAAAAGCTTTACAGGAGATAAAGATAATGGCGAAAAAATTAGTCAAGCTTACTTTCGGTGAAGAGGTTGCAAATGCCATAACCCATGGAGTTCCGGCCCTTATGGTGCTGGCCGCCTTTCCCGCAGTCATAATTACCGCCTACACAAAGGGAACACTTGTGGATGTTGCCAGTGTGACTATATTCTGCATCTGTATTTTTCTGATGTTCCTCATGTCAACCTTCTATCATGTAATGAAGCATGACACCACCCACAAGCGGGTTATGCAGATAATGGACCACATATGTATTTACATAGCCATAGCAGGCACATACACGCCCATTGCAGCCTCGGTAATAGGCGGCTGGCAGGCTGTTGTGCTGCTTTCGGTGCAATGGGTAATGGTGCTGTTCGGTATTTTATACAAATCCATTTCAAGGCAATCCATTCCCAAGGTTTCTCTGATGATTTATCTTGTAATGGGCTGGAGTCTTGTCATCTTCATGCCCCTGTTTTTCCGGAAGGCCAACCCGGTATTATTCTGGCTGATACTGGGAGGAGGTATTTTCTATACTGTGGGCGCTGCAATATATGCGAAAAAAGGGTTCAAATACCATCACATGGTCTGGCATATATTCGTATTTCTCGGTGTACTGACGCATTATATAGGCATCTGCTTTTTTATGTATTGATATGAAAACCAGCAGCCTTGAAGTATATACGGCTTCAAGACTGCTGGTTTTGTAAGGCAAAAGAATATTATTATGAACCTTAAAACATATCAAGCAGAAAAAATTAAAAGCAATATGCTTTTCATGGTTTTTATAAAGAATTGGTATATATGTTTCTCACAGCTTCTCTTGTTGCCTTGACCGGAGCTATTGCAAGCAGACCGTCCAGGCTTGGAGTTTCAAATGCAAGATCTACCAGCCTGTCGACCATATATTCGTCAAAACCCTCATCCTTCAGGCTTGAAGTCACACCAATGCCGTCCAGCCAGTTTCTGATGCCTGCAAAGGCCTTGTCAGCCTCGTCGGCAGTTCCTTTGAAACCGGGCAGTATGGGCTCAAATATTTCAGCCAGCACCTCACCCGACGCAGGATATATCTCCTTTACCACAGCCGGCAGCAGCATTGATAAGCCAAGTCCATGGGCCAGTTCAGGCTTTACGGCACTCAACGGATGCTCAAGGGCATGTGTAAAGTGAAGCAGCCCATTGTCAAAGGAAGTACCTGCAATCAAGGACGCATAAAGCAGATAGTATCTGGCGGTAAGGTTCTCAGGCTCTTTCACAGCCACCGGCAGATATTTTGCAACCAGTCTGATGGTTTCCTTGGCCAGCAAAATGGCAAACGGGTTGGTGACAATGGTGGTAGAAGCCTCAACTACGTGATTTATTGCGTCGACAGAGACATATAGGGTCTGCTCCGCAGGCAGCTTGGTCATCAATGCCGGATCATCGATTGCATAGAGCGGATAGATGCAGTCATAGGCGATAGCAGGCTTGTACTCCTTGGCTGGTATACTTACCACCGCAAACCTGTCAACCTCCGTACCAGTACCATGGGTAAGGTTTATGGCAACCAGCGGCACTGCCGTATCAGGAGCAAATTTTAACTCATAAAGCTCTGAAGCATTCTTTTCCGGGTATGAAATGAGAATCGCCACGCTCTTTGCAGCATCGATAGGGCTTCCTCCTCCAATGGCTATAACTGCCTGAGCCCCGAAGCTTTTTGCCCGTGCTGCGGCTTCATCCACCTGCTCCACAGTCGGATTTGGAGTGACCTCGCTGTAAAGAAGGTACTCAATGGCATTGGCTTCAAGAGCCTGCTTTGTTACAGCCCATGCCCCGGTTTTAATATGGGAGCTCTTTCCCGTCATTACGATTACTTTTTTAATTCCCCGTGAGGACAGGTTTTTTGCAACATCCGCCATCTTTTTAATGGCTCCCACTCCAAAAAAAGCAGTTGTCTTCGCTCTGATTTCTACAATCTGGTTAATATCAATTTTGTTTTCCCACATGTTTTTTAACCTCCATTTATATAATTATTGTTTGCTTCAAACAAACTTAAATATCCTATAAATTCATTTTAGACCTACATTGTTAAAAAAACAACAATCTTATTGTTTATTATTTAACAAAGTTATCCCCTGTGGGCCAATCCAGTAAAAATACCTTGCTTAATCTCAAGTTTTCTTAGGTTCCCTTGAGTTTGTTAAGTTTTTAACCATGTCCCGCACTTATAAATACCTTTATGATTCTATTGCTGATAAAGGTTAATTAATACTGCGAAATTGAAATTTGCCTACTGCTTGGTCTTTACTTCAAACCAGCCCTGCTGATACTTGCAGACAGGGCATATGCCCGGTGCATCCGTTCCTGTGTGAATATGTCCGCAATTGGTGCATATCCATTGAACCGGCTCCTTCTTCTGGTAGAGAGTCTTGTTATTGAGCTCCGTGGCCAACTGCTTGAACTTCTGCTCATGCTCTTTCTCTATGTTGCCAATCATTCTGAACGCCGCTTCTGCCTGGGGGAAACCCTCTTTTTTAGCAATATCCGCAAAGGCGGGATATATTTCAGAATGCTCTTCGTGCTCGCCGTGTGCCGCTGAATTAAGGTTCGCAAGCGTATCTCCGGATTCAAAAGGATAGCCGGCGTCGACATTTACATTGCTGGGGCCTCCCATACCGTCTACAAGCAAATCGTAGAATACTTTTGCATGAGCGCGTTCGTTTTCCGCTATCACCTTGAATTGCTGCTCTATTGCAGCATGTCCTTCCTGCTTTGCATATTCGGCATAGAAGGTGTACCTGTTTCTTGCCTGGGATTCTCCTGCAAACGACCTGGCAAGGTTTTCCGATGTCTGTGTACCTGCTAACTTACCCATATAAGCCTCCTGATGGGAAAGCAAAAATAATAGTCCTCATTTACCTTTGCTTTCGATAATAATTTAACCTGCAGTGCCAGTTAAAAGTGTGGTAAACAGACAGAAAGCTGCTTGCATACAAACTTACCTGTTAAAAACTTTATTAACTGGCACAAAGAATTAATTTAGCTTATATTATTACCAAACTGAAGCAAATTATTCCGGCAAAAGAGCCTGAAAGGCAATGGGGCATATTGTAGATAGGGCTGGAAAGTCCAACTCATTTCTTTCTATTTCGCAATAAACCTGCACTTTGGATAATTGCCACACCCCTTGAACTGACCGTACTTACCGTTTCTCAATACCAATTTCCCTCCGCATTTGGGGCACGTATTGGCATCAACTTTTTTGTGCTTGTCCTCCAGATTATTGTGTATCGCCTGAACATGTGCTTTCCGGTTTTCTTTGTTATCAATGTTCAGTGAAAGCAGCTTTTCATATATCTGCTCTTTAACGAAATCAGAGACAGTCTCATTGCTATATTTTCCGATAGTTTTAGGCAAATTAACAGTATAAACAACATCAGTATCCGCTTTGACCTTCAGTTCGGCTTTCGTAGTAAAAGCCACTATGGAAACATAATTTGCATTCTCATACTCACTGAGCGCATCCTTCAAAGCCTGAATGTGTCCATAATTCTGTTTTATTGGATTATGAAGCTTTTCCTTCCTTTTGAAAATTACCTGTGTCCAATAATCGTCAAATTCGTTACCTAAAATCCAACCTTGATAATTTTTTGTTTCAATTACAAATATACCGTAATTGGAGACCACTACATGGTCTATCTGTGTTGTCCGGCTTCCGGCTTGTAGCATAATGTTGTTAATTACTTTATACTTTGCAGGGTCAAGCCTGGAAAGGAAGAATGCGACCGACTTTTCCCCGAAAAAGCCTTTAATTCTTGGCCGGAAAAGTTTGAATATGCTTACTGCAAAGATTAATGCCCATAAATACCAGGTAGCTTTTAATATATCAATTAGTGTCCCCATTTTTATCACCTCATCAAAAACAATCATTATGAAGCCTATACACTAACACAGAGTTTCTAACTTTATTTTAAAATCATTATAGTAAAAAAATACCATATGTAAAATATTACCTTTATTATAGACTTCCTGTCGAACAATATCAAGTTTCATAATCCTTCAAATCCTGAAATGTTTTATCATTTGAAAATGTGTGCCATATTACTTAATTTCAACTGCAGTCAATTACAAGGTTTACTCGGTCTCCACCCTTGTCACATTCTCCAACTCAAAAACAAAGTGCGTTGGTGAGATAACTCCTGCTTCTCACCAACGCACTTTACATTCCTAGAAAATGTCATTTTCTAAAACTTATTCTTAATTTTAAGCTTATGCTATTTTGCTGATATCTCAGTCCAAATCCTGTCATAGTCCCTGATGGAATCTGCCAAATCCTCGAAAACCTCACAGTTCTTTATCTGCTCCTTGGTGGGATATGCTGCAATATCACTGAGCAGGTCGGGAGACATTTGTTTCTTTGCCTCCGTATGCGGAGTGGAATAGCCTATATAGTCCGCATTTTCAAAAGCTATATCCGTTTCACACATAAAATTGATGAATAGTTCCGCTTCCTTCTGGTGCTGCGTATTATTCAGCACCACCATGGAATCAAACCAGAGATTGCTGCCTTCCTTGGGTATTACATACTCCAAATCCGGGTTCTCACGCTTCATAAAGACCGCATCTCCCGACCACACCACTGCAAAGGCGGCTTCACCCATTATCATCTTATCCTTTACCTCGTCACCCACATAGGATTGCACCACGCCCAATTCCTTCTGCTTTATAAGCTCCTCTTTGGCATTTTCCAGCTCCTCCATCTTTTTTGTATTCAGGGAGTAGCCCAGCTTTTTGAGGGTAATACCTATGGAATCCCTCTGGCTGTCCAGCATGAATACCTGCTTCTTGTACTTATCATTCCACAATATGTTCCAACTGTCCACCTTGTCGGTAACCATGGTCTTATTGTATATGATGCCTACAGTTCCCCACATGTACGGAACGGAATACTCGTTTTTGGGATCAAAGCCCAGATTTTTAAAACTGTCGTCAATATACTTATAGTTTGGTATATTTTCAAAATTCAGCTTTTTGACCATACCCTCGTCAATCATACGCTTTATCATATAGTCCGATGGTATCGCCACATCATAATCTCCTCCGCCGGATTTGAGCTTTGTATGCATAACCTCGTTATCCGAGAAGGTATCATAAACAACATTGATGTTGTATTTTTCTTCAAATTTTTTGATTACATCCTCACCGATGTAATCCCCCCAGTTGTAAACCTTAAGCGTAACTTTTTCCTCCGACCCCTTTGATGTCGTATTGTTTGCACCGCAGCCCGCCAAAGCGCCCGTGGACAAAACAACTGCCAGAACCAGCAAACCGGCTAATACTCTTTTCATCTCCCGTAACCTCCCAAAAAATAATTCGATAGCTGAAAACTCAGGCATCATACTGCCTTTTTCTTTTTTCTTCCCTTGAAGCTCGTATATTAATTAATATCAGCAGCAAAAGCACACTGACAAACATTAATGTGGACAAAGCGTTAATGGTAGGCTTTACCCCCGTCCTTGCCATGGAGTATATGGTTATGGACAGGTTGGAAACACCTGACCCCGCGGTAAAATAGCTGATGACAAAATCATCTATGGACAGTGTAAAAGCCATGAGGAAGCCGGATATGATGCCCGGCATGATTTCAGGCATTATTACCTTTCTCAGGGCGTACATGGAGGTAGCTCCCAAATCCAGCGCCGCCTCATACAAATGCTTGTTCATCTGCTTTAATTTAGGCAGCACCGATAAGATAACATAGGGTATGTTGAAGGTTATATGAGCCAGCAGCATTGTAAGAAACCCCATTTTCAAGCCTATGAGAGAGCCTATGAAAACAAACATTATCATCAGGGATACACCTGTCACAATGTCAGGATTCAGAACCGGAAGATAGGTCAGGTTCATAACCACGGATTTTTTAAATTTCTTCATGTTGTGAATGCCTATGGCCGCAAAAGTTCCTATAATCACTGCAACCACCGAGGATATCAGCGCAAGCAGCAAAGTATTATACAGGGAATCCATTATCTGGGAGTTCTGAAAAAGCTCCCCGTACCATTTGAGGGTGAACCCCGACCAGTTTCCCCTGGATTTTGACTTGTTGAAGGAAAAAACGATAAGCACTACAATGGGAAGGTACATAAAAAGCAATACAAGCCCAAGATAGGACTTCATTATGATTCTTTTTACCAAAGTGCCGCTCCTCCTCCCTTGTCCTCGTCAAACTTGGACATTATTCCTATGCTTATAAGTATGAATATCATCATTATCATTGAAATGGCAGAACCGAAATTCCAGTCGCTCAACTGTATAAACTGCCTTTCTATAAAATTGCCTATAAGGGTGTACTGTCCTCCGCCCAGCAGCTTTGAAATGACAAAGGTTGTAACCGCAGGCATGAATACCATTGTTATTCCCGACATAACACCCGGTATACTCAGGGGCAGGGTAATTTTGCTGAAAACCGTAAGGCTGTTTCCACCCAAATCCTGAGCGGCCTCCACCAGCTTCCCGTCAATTTTCATCAGCACCGTGTATATGGGCAATATCATAAACGGGAGGAAATTGTATACCATTCCCAGCACCACAGCCGTATTGGTATACAGTATGTCCAGCCTGGGAAGGTTGAAAAAGGACAATATGGCATTTATTATGCCGTTTTTCTCCAGCAGGGTAAGCCAGGAATACGTTCTCAGCAAAAAATTCATCCACATGGGAATTATAAACAGCATGGACAGGGTAGTGCTCCTGCTGAACTGCTTGCTGGCCAGGATCATTGCCACAGGGTAGCCCACAATCAGGCAGACAAACGTACTGAACAGGGCCAGTCCCAAGGACTTTAACAGCACTGTTATGTATATGGGCTCACAGAACTTGTAAAAGTTGTCCAGAGTGAACCTTATTCCCTGCTCGTCCCGTACGGTAAAGGCATAAAAGAGTATCAGTAGCGAGGGAATAATTATAAATATAAGCATCCATACAAAGTATGGATAGGAAACCCACTTTCTGTTCATGCTAACCTCCATCTTTCCTTCATGTCAGTTCATTACCCCCTGGCAGTCTTTTTCATGATATGAATATCGTTGGGATTAAGGGACATGCCTATTGTGGCTCCCACCTCCGCCATTTCGGTATTGTGAAGCGTCCAGGTCACGCCCTGTCCTTCCACCAGCATCTCAAAATGAACACCCTTGAAGGTTACGGATTTTACCACACCTGATATCATGCCGGTATCGCTGTGCACCAGTTTAATATCTTCCGGCCTCACAACCACGTCTATATCCTCGTTGGGCTCAAAACCCTTGTCCAGGCATTCAAAAACCCGGCCTGCGAACTCAACGCAGTAATCTTTGAGCATCCTGCCCTCAATAATATTGCTCTCTCCGATAAAGTCGGCCACAAATGCATTCTTGGGCTCATTGTAAATCATTTGGGGAGTTCCGATCTGCTGGATTTTTCCCTTGTTCATTACAACGATGGTGTCCGACATGGTCAAAGCCTCTTCCTGGTCATGGGTAACATATACAAAGGTTATTCCGGTCCGCTTGTGAATATTTTTCAGTTCCACCTGCATCTCTTTTCTCAGCTTAAGGTCAAGAGCCCCCAGCGGTTCGTCCAAAAGCAGTACCTCAGGCTGGTTTACCAGTGCTCTTGCTATGGCCACCCTCTGCTGCTGCCCCCCTGACAGAGAGTCCACCGACCTTTTATGGAAGCCCTGCAGATTAACCATTTCCAGCATCTCATCCACCTTTTTGCTTATAGCCGGCTTGTCCGTACCCTTTATTTTCAAGCCGAAGGCAATATTGTCATAGACATTCATGTGGGGAAAAAGGGCATACTTCTGAAAAACAGTATTTACATTTCTCTGATAGGGAGGCAGATTGTTTATTCTCTGACCTTCAAAAAATATATCTCCGCTGTCCGGAGTCTCAAAGCCTCCGATTATCCTCAGGGTAGTAGTCTTCCCGCAGCCGCTGGGACCCAGCAGCGTTACGAATTCATTTTTTAATACATACAGATTTATATTGTTTAGAACTTCTGTCTGTCCAAAGTTCTTGCGTATATCCTTTAATAAAATAATTGGCTGGCTCTCGTTCATACCCTTCCCCCAAGTTCATTATATAATCTATTAAAAGTTTGGCGGTGATGAAACCCACAATACCACTGCCTCACTCTTACCCGCATTTACAATATTATGAGGCGCACTGGGCTTGAAATAAAAGCTTTCACCCTTTTTAGCCCTGAACTTCTGCGACCCAAGGTTAACCGTGATTGCCCCGCTTACCACGTAGCCGAACTCTTCCCCCTCATGGGGATTGTCCATATCCGAACTTCCGGAGGGGGACAAGGTAATAAGAATGGGCTCCATCATATTTTTCTGTGCGTTTGAAACAAGCCATCGTATTTCGAATCCGGAATCCCTGTCTTCCTTTACAAAAACATCGTCTTTTTTGAAAACAACCTTTTCATTTACCGTCTCATTGAAGAAGTCCTTCAGATCGGTTCCCAGGGATTCAAGTATATTCATAAGCGTGGCAATGGAAGGAGACGTCAGATTTCTTTCAAGCTGTGAAATAAAACCCTTTGAAAGCTCACAACGGCCGGCAAGTTCTTCCTGCGTCAGCCCGTTTTTTATCCGAAGCTGCTTGATCTTCTCACCGATATTCATTATGTACCTCTTATTTTCAAAACTTCAGTGTTTGCCTATTATTTTAAAAAATTGCCGTCAATGGCGGCAGCTTTTGTGTTTGGGCAAAGTAAACTTTTTGTTTACTTTTGTTAAACAAGAAATAAATTATCACATTCCAAAAAATAAGTCAATAATAACAAAGCACAAAAAGTGCACACCTTTTCCTATAATTTAACCTGTAGTACCTGATTAAAAATGTGGTACAGGCCAAAGCTGCCTGGGTGCTGCGCATTTCTTTAAAGTCGTCCTCACGGGGCATGCAAGCTTATCTGTCAAATTAAACAGCACTGCAGGTTAATTTAAAAGCCGCAGACAAAAAAGCATATCGGCTGAATCCCTGTCTGCAGCCTTTTCCGGCTAAGGACTCCAGCAAATATGCCTCAACTTGTATACGCCATCAAATTAATTGAAGCCTTTAATGAACATTTTAGTTCTCTCATTCTTAGGATTTGTAAACAGCTCTTCGGGTGTGCCCTGCTCGACTATGACCCCGTTATCCATGAAAATTACCCTGTCGGCAACCTCCCTGGCAAAACCCATCTCATGGGTAACAACCACCATGGTCATATGCTCCTCAGCCAGTTTTCTGATTACCTTCATTACCTCCAGGGTAAGCTCCGGATCAAGGGCGGAGGTGGGTTCGTCAAAGAACAGTACGTCAGGGTTCAGTGCAAGGGCTCTGGCAATAGCCACCCTCTGGCTCTGGCCTCCCGAAAGCTCAAAAGGGTAAGCTTCTGCCTTGTCCTCAAGCCCCATTTTCTCAAGAAGCTGCAGGGCTGTTTCAAGTGCCTCCTGCTTTCTGGTGCCCGCAACACTCACAGGCGCTTCCGTTATGTTTTTCAAAACATTGAAATGGGGAAAGAGGTTAAAATTCTGAAAAACCAGGCCAAGCTTAAGCCTTATATCCCTGAGCTTTTTCTTGTCGGCATATTCAGCCCTTCCGTTTGCATTGGTGCTGACCATTATTTCATTCTCGACAGCTATGGTGCCCCTGTCTATTTTTTCAAGAAGATTTATACATCTGAGCAGCGTACTTTTTCCTGAACCGGACGGTCCTATAACCGCAACCACCTCACCCTTGTTAACCTCAAGTGAAATGCCCGACAGCACGGCTTTTCCGCCGAAACTCTTATATATTTTCAAAACTTCTATCATCTTCATTTCCAGTCAATCATCCTTTCAGAATCAACCTACCTGTAATAGTTGAGTTTCTTTTCAGTAAATTTAAAAAGCTGTGCAACTATCAGGTTCATTATATAGTAGAACCCTCCGGCAACAAACAATGGCCGGATTGAAGCTATTCTGCTCATTTCGTTGTTTGTCACTCTGAACATTTCTGAAACTCCGATAACAGTTGCAAGGGCAGTATCCTTAACTAGGGTTATTACTTCATTGCTTATTGCCGGAAGTATTCTCTTGACCACCTGGGGAAGTATTATTTTAAAGAATACCTGGGGCCGCGTAAAACCCAAAACTTCACCGGCCTCATACTGGCCTTTGGGGATGGATTCTATTCCGCCCCTGTATATTTCGGCAAAGTACGCCGCATAGTTCAGGGTAAAGGCTATGATTGCAGCGGCAAACCGGTCTATCTTTCCTCCATAAATATAGTAGGGGCCGTAAAATACCGCCACCAGTTGAAGCATAAGGGGGGTCCCTCTCATAATGGATATGTAAATACCTGTTATACCCCTGATAATATAGCTTTTTGATCTTCTTCCAAAGGCTACTACCAGTCCCAGCGGAATTGCAAAAAGCAAAGTCAGCAGGAACAATTGAACGGATACAATCATCCCTTCTCCCAGCATCAAGATAAGCTTCACAAAAAATCTCCTCTCCAGACAGCTTTAAATGTACACATAATTATACAAGATTCTTCAAGGATATTCTACAAAATAATTATTTTTATTGAACTTAATCCCCAGCCTGCAAATTATCCATCCAATGGTAATGGCCCACCATATGTTTTTTACCGCCTCAGCCCTCCAACATTTCTGCTGCCTGGCCACAAACCCGCGCACCATGCCGGTTTACGATAAAATAACAATATAATGAGCCAACAAATTCAAACAGACAGCTTTACCCGGGCAGTCGAATGCCCGTCTGCACTTACTTACTTTATGGTTGATATGTCCTTGCCGAACCACTTGTTTGAAATTTCAGCCATCTTGCCGTCTCCGGCCATTTCCTTCAAGGCTTCATTCACCTTGGTCATAAGCTGTGTATCGGCTTTTCTGAAACCTATGCCGTATTCCTCCTTGGAAAGGCCTTCATCAAGTACTCTGTATTTTTCGCTCTTCATTTGGATATAGTATCTTGCAACTATTTCATCCATGGCAACAGCGTCGACATTACCGGTCTTTAAATCCATCAGGCAAAGATTGTTGTCCTTGAGCTGTACGACTTCCTTAAGAGTGGCCTTGAAATCCGCCTTGCTGTCCAATGCGTCTGACGCACTTGAGGCTGCCTGCAAAGCCAGGGATTTGTCCTTCAGGTCCGCCAGGGTCTGAAACTTTGAATCTGCAAGTACGACTATCACCTGCTGGTTGTTCATGTAGGGCTGTGAGAAGAGTATGTTCTCTTTTCTCTCATCTGTAATGGTAAAGCCATTCCATATGCAATCTATGTTTCCTGTATTGAGTTCCTGTTCCTTTGTCTCCCAGTTGATGGGCTGCAGCTTCAGTTTTACACCCAGCCTGTTTGCCGCTTCCTGAGCCAGATCCACGTCATAGCCTGTTATATTGTTGTTATCGTCCCGGAAGCCCATGGGAGGAAAGCTTTCATCCAGACCCATAATGAGTTCACCCTTTTCTTTAACCTTGTCCCAGGACAAATCTGCGGAAGTTGAGGAGTCTACCGCTGAGGATACCTCTGATGTTGACGGTGCGGAAGAATCCGATGCATTTGATGCACCTCCGTTTGCCCCGCAGCCCGCCAACGCGAAAGTGGCTGCCACTGCTAAAATTAATACTTTTACTAATGCTTTCTTTTTCAATTTTAATCCATCCCTTCACAATTAAATCCGGTCTTACCGTATGGCCGTTTCTCTCTATAGCATAGATTGCCTGTAACCCACAAGCAATTACTCACATATGGTATTTTACTTCATAACTTTAATAAAGTAAATCATTAATTAATTGAAAAATATTACAACTTAATTTTACGTTTATCGAGGATATGTTTTGACCAAATAGCATAAATTTTATAGTAGTTGATTTCTTGACTCATTTTTTTATTTGAGAGGTGGACCTATTGTTTTATTTTTTGAAAATAAATAAGCGCATATATAAAGTATTCATAGCCTTTGCATTAATAACGGCTATACTTGCCGCATCTACCTTTGTGGTGTTCAACGACCGCGGCCTGGCAATCTCAGCAGCAGCCGACTCTACCGGTGAAAAAAAATTCATTAAATGGGTGGAATTCAATGCCTGCTATCAGGCTATGGAAAGGGCCCTGACACTGGATGTCAAATCCCGCAGCAAGGAGGTGCAGTTGAACTGGGTGGAATTGCTTTCCTACCTGGCTGCAAAATACGGAGGAAATTTTAAAAAGTACAAGTCCAAGGATATGGATGAGCTGGTTTCAAAGCTCAACAAAGGCCAGACCATGGAGCAACTGACAGAAAACATGAAGTATTACGGCTACTATCACGAGGCCTACGACGCAATCCTGGGCAATTTTGTAGGTGAATATGAAGTTCAGGTTAAAGACCCTGACAACGGCGACAGCCTGAGATGGGAAAAAAAATACGGGCTGAAGGTCTTCTCCCCTATCGCAAGGGGTTACAGCTTCAGTCACTACGACGACTTTGGCAACGGCCGTACCTTCGGCTATGCCAGAAAGCATCTGGGAAACGATCTTATGGGTTCCATAGGGACGCCGATCATCGCAGTGGAGTCAGGCATTGTAGAAGTCATGGGCTGGAATATGTACGGAGGCTGGAGAATCGGTATCAGAAGCTTTGACCAGAAGAGGTACTATTATTACGCCCACCTGAGAAAAGACAGGCCCTTCCATGCCGACCTCTATGAGGGAAAGGCGGTCAAGGCAGGTGAGGTCATAGGCTATCTGGGAATGACAGGTTACAGTACCAGAGAGAATGTAAATAATATTACAACACCCCATCTTCATTTCGGGATGCAGATAATTTTTGACGAGTCCCAGAAGGAATGTGTAAACGAGCTCTGGATCAATGTCTATGAAATAGTGAACCTTTTACAGAAAAACCGTTCTTCTGTGGTGAAGGATGAAGAAACCCGTGATTACTACAGGGCATACGATATCATGGAAGAGAACAGCGGATATGACTTTTGATATACCGACTTTATTAACTGACTAGAGGTGCTTATTTACAATGACTATTTTTTCAGGTAAGAGAACCTTGAAATACCTATCCCTGATAATCATGGTGGCTTTTACCCTCACACTGTCCATTACACTGGGGGTCACCATGTCGGA
The DNA here is from genome assembly GCF_002051585.1 of Ruminiclostridium hungatei. Taxonomy (GTDB): domain Bacteria; phylum Bacillota; class Clostridia; order Acetivibrionales; family DSM-1351; genus Ruminiclostridium; species Ruminiclostridium hungatei. The sequence goes on from NZ_MZGX01000023.1 coordinate 86,428, forward strand.
GGATGTTTTCAATGCCGTGGAGGGCGGGCAGATAACCGAAGATGGCATTGCAGTGCCAATCATCATGTATCACAGTATTCTCAAGAATTCCCACCTGGGCAAATATGTGATAACACCTGCGGAATTCGAAGAGGATATAAGATACTTGAGTGAACGCAATTATAATTCCATCACCATGACCGATTTGATAAATTATGTGTACAACAATGGTGATATCCCCCTTAAGCCTGTTATAATAACCTTTGATGATGGCAATCTGAATAATTATATATATGGTCGGCCCATACTTGAAAAGTACAAGATGAAGGCTGTCGTCTCGGTTATAGGCTCCTATACCGAAGCCTTCTCACAGCCCCCCTACCCCACCGCAGACCCCACCTATGCCCATGTTTCCTGGGATCAGATAAAGGAAATGGCGGCTTCGGGTTATTTTGAGATTCAGAATCATTCCTACAACCTGCACTCCATTAATAAGAGAAACGGGGCAAAGCGGCGAAAGGGAGAGACCATTGAGAGCTACCGCAATATGCTGACTTCCGATATCATGAAGCTTCAAGGCAAGCTCAGGGAATACTGCGGCATAATCCCCAATACCTTTACCTATCCCTTTGGTGCAGTCAGCAGGGAATCTGATACCATCCTGCGGGAGCTGGGGTTTAAGGCCTCCTTATCCTGCCTTGAGGGTGTGAATTTAATCAACAGGGACAATAAGAATGTGCTTTTCGGACTTAAGCGGAAGAACCGCCCCCATGGAGTGGCAACCCAGGCCTTTTTTAAAAAATTTTGTCCGTGACTGCTATTTGTCAGGCCCAATGGTGTATAATAATTAAGTCCGCAGGTGCTTTGAAGTTTTTAAGGAGGCCTGCAGAATATTACATACCGGGAGTCTGACATATGAGTATATTTGAAGCACTAATGCTGCTGAGTTTCGGGGCGGCCTGGCCCACACAGATTTTTAAGTCCTACACCTCCAAAAGTACCAAGGGTAAAAGTGTACTGTTTCTTTATATAGTAATTTTAGGGTACCTGTCGGGAATTATCCATAAAATATTATACAGCAGGGACATTGTCATGGTACTTTACATAATCAACCTGTTAATGGTTTCCACGGATATTCTTTTATACTATCGCAACAAGGCCTATGAGAAAAATACCGTACAGTAACGCCCCCCCTGCCTTGCCGGGGCTGTCGCATTAGCTATTGAAAAATAGTTGTGCACAGCTCCTTTTTCATTGGATAAATAGGTTCTTACTATAGTTTTTATAGGGGTAAAATCATTGATTTTATGAAAAAGGCGCACTTTAATAAGCCATTTAATACCACTGCATTTTTAATCACTTTCTTTTTTGGATTTTGGGATTTATGCTGTTTCTTTTAATGGATATAGGTGCGTTTTAATTCTATCTGCCTGGATTTTGTTGTGAAGCTTGTTTATGTTATGTGCCATTGCCAAAAGAATACTTTCTGCCAAGACATTTTGCTTTCCCTTGCATAAAAATCTACGAAATCCCACATTCTGCTTCAGCTCTCCAAATGAGCCTTCAACCTGAATACTACGGTTCATTCTGAGGGTTCACAGCCTTCGCTACTTACTCTGCTTACTCCGAAGAACATTTATAACTCTGTTAAGGATGCTCCTAAATATCCTGAAAGCTTTACCGCCAGACAAAATGGTACAAAGAATTATAATGATAACTGGGAACTATTATCAACATTAAGAGAAATTGAACCAGGATAATGGAAGACTTCTGCTAAATTATTAAGTAATTCAGAAAGACCAGAAATTCCGACAAAAAGGTGGATTGATTAGCAATATAATAGCTTTAAAGATAAATTGGATTGCAAGTTGATAAATAAGTTTGATAAAGTAGAATTGGTTTTAACCGACAACACAAAAAGGCTATTGCTTTTAAGCTGACTTTGAACGAGGTGAGAGTGTGGCGACCATAGCGTTATATGCCAATAAAATCAACCAGATGCCCGGGTTAATCAAGGACGTTAAAAAATCTGTAACCGATTATAAATCTGAATTATCCGCGCTTAAGACAAAATCCTTAACAATCAATAAAAGCGTATGTAATTTGGATGATATCATCAGTTCCATACAAACGTCTTCGCAAACGCAGGAACAGAAAATCACTTCCCTTGACACCTTTAACAATAGCAGCGAAGAGTTCATATCAGACGCTGTTCGCATTGATAGCGATGCAGCTGATATTATTAAAAAGCGTAAAGATGATTTTTACGACAAATACAATTATTTAAAGCCGGAATGTGAAAAAAGCGGCTGGGAGAAGTTTTGCGGTGCTTGCAAATCAGTTGGCGAGTGGTGTAAGGATAATTGGAAAGCAATCGGTAAAATTCTTATTACTGTTGTCATTGTCGCAGCGTTGGGAATTGCGACAGCATTGACAGGCGGCATTTTAGGAGTTATACTGGCTGGTGCATTCTGGGGCGCTTTGGCCGGAGGGTTGATTGGTGGAGTCATGGGCGGGATTACCTCCGCAATGAGTGGAGGTGCGTTCTTAGACGGTTTTGCTGACGGTGCTTTAGGCGGAGCAGTTACGGGAGTGATAACCGGAGCTGCGTTTGCGGGGATAGGTGCTTTAGGTGCTGTTGCCGGGAAAAGCATACAATGTCTCAGCACATTAGGGAAAGCGATAACGGTCACATCAAAAGTGACAATGGCGATTTCCCTCGGCATGGATGGATTCGATATACTGTCTATGGGCATAGGTTTGTTCGATCCGTCTAATCCACTGGTTAAATTTAATAAGCAGTTGCATTCCAATGCGCTTTATAATGGATTCCAAATTACCGTTAATGCCATTGCTATTTTCACCGCGGGAGCAGCTTCTACACTGAAGTGCTTTGTTGCGGGCACGATGATATTAACCGCAGCCGGCTTAGTTGCAATTGAGAGTATCCAGGCAGGCGACAGAGTTACTTCGACAAATATTGATACTTTTGAAGTTGCCGAAAAAACAGTAATTGAAGCCTACATACGAGAAACAACAGAACTTGTACATTTGACAATCAACGGTGAGTTAATCAAAACAACCTTTGAACATCCGTTTTATGTTAAAGATGTCGGTTTCGTTAATGCCGGAGAATTGGTAGTTGGCAATAAAGTGCTTGATTCAAGCGGTAACGTCTTATTAGTAGAAAACATAAAAGTTGAAATTACTAATGAACCAACTAAGGTATACAACTTCCAAGTCGATGATTTTCATACATATCATGTTGGCAATAATGGTGTATTGGTTCATAATGCGAATTATAATAAGGAGGGCTTAAAAACTAATAATCCACAATCATATTTACAAAGAGCATTAAAAAATCAGGACGTAGAAAATATGCCTGCTCGAATGAAAGAAACATGGATAGAAGGAGATTATAAATATACAGTAAGAGTTCATGAGGGCAATACTGCTTATACAGATGCAGATTCTATTTACAGAGTATCTAGAAAAAATACAGTTACAGATGCAAATGGTCAAGGTAATGGATTACAATATTTAGGGACTGATGGTAAATGGTATTCAGAATCAGTTTTGAAAGAATTTTATAAGGATGGAAGTAAAAATCCATTATTTAATGAAACGGCATCAAAAATGACACATATTCCAGTAGGAGGAAGTAATTAAATGAGTAGAGAAGACTATTTGGCGATTATAGAAAGAATTAACAGATGCTTAAAAGAAAACCAATGGATGGATTTTGAAATATGTAGAATGAATGAAGGACAAATAGTACTAAGTGGAAAGTTGGATGAACTAGATGAAGAAGTAATAGAGATTTCTTTTATTCAACCCTTTATGGCTTCGTGTTTAATGAATTTTTCATACGAAGATGGAAATTTTATTTCTATAATAGAAGGGGAAGAAGCTATAGAAATGAATAAAAAATATAAAATTGAGCAAGGAAACTATATATTTAAATTATTAATTGATGATAATGCAACAAACTTTTTTATAGCAGCGAGAGAAATAAGGGTAAGAATCGCAGACTAATAAAATGGTATTATTTTAATTATGGCTATACTTTAGGACTTCCAACTACATAAATCCCAGTCTCTTAATTCAATATCATGGCTCTCACGAAGTGACGTAATCCATGATATTGAATTAAGAGACTTTATCAAAAAAATTTGCATTGGGTATACAATCGGATTTCAAGGTGTAAAATTGAAATTGGGTTTAAGAAATGTAGCAAAGTGTATAACAAGTTTTACATGAAATGCTAAAACTTTGATATGAATGACCCTACCCCGATTTAATAGACACCCGGAATGGCTGATATAATCGTATGCTTAAAGTGAAAAATGGTACTTATATATACTAATTAGGGAGTGATATAATGAATCAATTTGATAATTTAAGTGTGGATGCCAAAGTTACATATCTTTTATCATTGACTGAACTAATAATTAGCAATATTTCAAACTCCGAGGGTTATGATGTAGCTGTTGAATCAATAGAAAAGTGTTGGGAATGGGTAAAATTTAAAAATATTGAGCCACACAATTTATATCATTATTTGGAGAATATGGATGAAAACGATGTTATGACATACATGCAAATTGAAGATGATAAAAAAAGAGAAAGTGTATGGATTTGTATAGGAAATGCTCTGGCATATACAATATGGGAAGCTTACCAATATAATAAAGAGAAGTATCTTCCACAAACTATTGAAAGCGTTGATTATAACACTATCGAAAGCTTTATTACAAATTTTGATCAAGTATATTTGGATAACGTTTTGGCAGATAAATTATTGAACTACCTTGAAATAAAATATTCAAAGGATTCTAATGAACAGGTTGATATAAACTTAATTAAAACTTATATTATTGAAATTGTTGAGAAATAGAACTAAATTAAATGATGTAGCGATTAATTTTGGTGTTTAACTGCTTTCTGAAAAACGAACTTATTTTGCAATGTTTGTGAATCGGCTTACGAGTGGTGCAAGGATAATTGGAAGCTGATTGTGACTGTAATCATTGTAATTGCTGCAATTGTAGTAATTGTCTTCTTTCCAGCTGCTGCTCCGTTACTTTTGCTCGCGGCAAAAGGTGCAATAGTTGGTGCATTAACTGGCGGAATAATGGGTGGGGTATCAAGCCTTACCGCTGGAGGCTCGTTTTTTGAAGGTTTTGAGGATGGAGCATTTACAGGCGCGATAACCGGGGCAATATTTGGAGGAATCGGCGGAGCTGGTCAGATGCTCGGTAACTCTTGCCAAGTGTTAGGCAAAATAGGAAACATTGCAAAGATAATTCCGCACATTGCAAAGATTTCTGGCGGAATCACAGCGGTCATGGCTGGATTTGACTTGTTGTCCTTTGGTATTGGCCTTTTCGATTCTACAAATCCGATAGTTGCTCTTAATCAGAAATTGCACTCCAGCAAATTATATAATACGTTCCAAATTAGCGTCAGTGCGCTGGCGGTTTTCACCGCGGGCTTCAGTGTTGGAATGAAGAATCCAGTCTGTTTTGTTGCGGGCACGATGATTTTAACCGCAACTGGCTTAGTTGCAATTGAGAGTATCAAGGCAGGCGGCAGAGTTATTTCGACAAATATTGATTCTTTTGAAGTTGCCGAAAAAACAGTAATTGAAACCTACATACGAGAAACAACAGAACTTGTGCATTTGACAATCAACGGTGAGTTAATCAAAGCAACCTTTGAACATCCTTTTTATGTTAAAGATGTCGGTTTCGTTAATGCCGGAGAATTGGTAGTTGGCAATGAAGTGCTTGATTCAAGCGGTAACGTCTTATTAGTAGAAAACATAAAAGTTGAATTTACTAATGAACCAACCAAGGTATACAACTTCCAAGTCGATGATTTTCATACATATCATGCTGGCGATAATAGTGTATTGGTTCATAATGCGAATTATAATAAGGGTGGCGGTAAGACTAAATATGATAATATTGAGTTTGATTCTTTGTCAAGTAATGATTTGACAAAAGTAACAACTGATATTCGAACAAATGGTGGCTCACCGATTGAGATTCCTGACAATGCTACTGCAATTGCACAATCTAAAAGTGGATATCAGCAGGTAAAATATAAATGGAATGATGGAACATATAGTTATGAAGCAAGATGGCATACAGAAACACCTGGAGCAGCAAAATATGATAATGGAACAACATGGGTAGCTACAAAAACAACACCCGGCAATGCAAATGGAGTGCAAAAAGTAGTTGAGGTTAAAGTTGGAGATTCTTGTGTTAGTGAATCAACTTGGAACCAAGCTGTTAAGGCAAATCAAGCAGGAACAGCTACTGAGGCACAAAAACAGATGTTGCAAGATGGCCATTATCAGGCAAAATAAGGAGGAACTATGAGTGAAATAAATAAAAAGTATTATATTGGATTTGAAGGAGAGCCAGAGATAATTTTTACGGTTATTAAACAAAATGATGAAAAATCAGGCATTAGTTTATGGTCTGGATATTTTAATAATATAATGCAGAAAATTGAACCAGTAGAAGGCCGATGGACAGCATTAGCATATTATTATAACCTTAATATAGGATGGTATGATGAAAGTCCGTGGTTAATAGATAATATTTTAGATGCATATGAACAATTTAAAGGTATAGATAAGTATAAACTTGATACTACTGAACAGGAAATACTTGAGCAAATACTTGAACTATTAAAAAAATCTATCGAAGAAAATAGCAGAGTAAGCATATCATATGAATAATGTACAATTGGGTTTGATTTAGTAAAAGATTAATGTAAAATAATCCATGGGGCCACAAAGTTTCGGCTGCTGTGGTCTATTTATGTCTAATAGTAAAAATGGGCGGGATTACCTCCGCGATGAGTGGAGGTTCGTTCTTAGATGGTTCTGCGGACGGGGATAGGTGCTTTAGGTGCTGTTGCCGGGAAAAGCATACAATGTCTTAGCACATTAGGGAAAGTGATAACGGTCACATCAAAAGTGACAATGGCGATTTCCCTCGGCTTGGATGGATTGGATATACTGTCTATGGGCATAGGTTTGTTTGAGCCGTCTAATCCACTGGTTAAATTTAACAAGCAGTTTCATTCCAATGCACTTTATAATGGATTACAAATTACCGTTAATGCCATTGCTATTTTCACCGCGGGAGCAGCTTCTACACTGAAGTGTTTTGTTGCAGGTACGATGATTTTAACCGCAACTGGCTTAGTTGCAATTGAGAGTATCAAGGCAGGCGGCAGAGTTATTTCGACAAATATTGATTCTTTTGAAGTTGCCGAAAAAACAGTAATTGAAACCTACATACGAGAAACAACAGAACTTGTGCATTTGACAATCAGCGGTGAGTTAATCAAAACAACCTTTGAACATCCGTTTTATGTTAAAGATGTCGGTTTCGTTAATGCCGGAGAATTGGTAGTTGGCAATGAAGTGCTTGATTCAAGCGGTAACGTCTTATTAGTAGAAAACATAAAAGTTGAAATTACTAATGAACCAACCAAGGTATACAACTTCCAAGTCGATGATTTTCATACATATCATGTTGGCAATAATGGTGTATTGGTTCATAATGCGAATTATAATAAGGGTGGCGGTAAGACTATAAAATCAGTTAATGATATTATAAAAAATCCTGCTTCTTTACAAGGAAAAACTAAAGCAGACATAGCAAAGATACTAGGCGAAGGATGGACTGAAGGCGCATATGGTTCGAATAAAACTGGTTGGAAGTTTACCAAAGGTGATCAATCTATTTTCTATCATCCCGGAGGAGGACGACATGGTGGTTCTTACTATGGCTATTCAAGTGCAGCTACAGGGAAAGTGAAAGTAGTTGGACCGGATTATATACCAATACCTGGTGACAAAGCTACGATTATTTATGGAGGAAAATAAAGGAGGTGCTTTATGGATACCAATATATCTATTGATAAGCTCATGGATTTCTATATGGATACATTACAAAAGTGTGGTGTATATCTTTTAGACATGGAGGATGAAGATATAGAATACAATATATTTGAAGAATTTGATATAAATGTAGTTTCATTTCTTCATCAAAATACATTATCTAAGCTTAAAGATGCGAATTTGATATCAGAACAAATTGTAGAAAAGAGTATTGAGTTAAGGGAAAAATATTTAGCAATGCAAAATACAGAAGCCTGTAATGTAGAGTCTGTTAGAAATAATAAAGAATGGAGAAACATATTAGAGTTATCCGATAATATTAAATCTCTAATCGATAAAAATAATTTCTAAATTTACTTTATACAAAACTTAGTTGAATTCTATTGTATTATTAATTTTTTCAAACATAAAACAAAAGGCATTCCATAGTGGTGAAATCTATGGAATACCTTTGCTTTGCAGAAATAATCAAGATATAAAAAGCTCGTTTAAAAGTCTGCGGACGGTGCTTTAGGCGGAGCAGTTACGGGAGCGATAACCGGAGCTGCGTTTGCGGGGATAGGTGCTTTAGGTGCTGTTGCCGGGAAAAGCATACAATGTCTCAGCACATTATGATATTGCGACAGGAGGCATATTTGAAGGTGTTGAGTTTGGTCTACATAGTGGCGAAGAGGTAGTTATTGATTATGAAACTTTATATAAATATCTACAAATAATTTGTTTATCT